>CAVWPT010000002.1:0-1123790 GCA_963756965.1 uncultured Solirubrobacterales bacterium | reverse complement strand
TGTTGTGCCCTCTACTGGTTCGTTACGTACTGCTAGGAAGAACACCGCGCCCTTGAGCACCCCGATCAGCAGCAGGTCCTTGCCGGTGTAGTCCCGCGACACCTCGCGCCCCAGCTCGCGCACCCGGGGATCAGGTCCTCCTCGGCACGAGGATCTCCCCGATCGCTCCGTTGGCGCTCACGGGCATCGATTCTAGGTGCGCGCTGCGCGCGCTGTTGAGACCGTAGCGGCGGCCCCCGCGCCGGGCTGGGGCCCACCATCGTGGAGCCCCGCTTAACGGGGGGCGCCGCCGGCTTCAACGGCGTCTCCGCAAGCCGCCGGCCCCCCGCAACTCGTCGGCCCCCGCACGGCGCGGTGACGCGGCCGTGGCGCGCGTCGCCCGCCGGCGCAGATCGAGCCTCGCCGGTGCCGCGGGCGCTCATCGCCGCCACCTCCTCGGCGCGGCGCGCCACGCCGGCCGCCGGAGCGCCGGCAGCGCTGTCGGCCAGCCGCTGCACCACGAGCCGCCGCAGCGCCGGCGCCAGCTCGCGCAGCGTCGCGAGCTCGATCTCGTCGCGGCCGCCGAGCACCGAGCCCACCAGCTCGTCGAGCACCGCCGCCTCCTCGCGCAGCATCCCGGCCAGCGCGAGCACGTTGGCCTGCGCCGCCGGGTGAACCGCGCTCAGCGCCGGCACCAGCTCGTGGCGGACGCGGTCGCGCGCGTAGGCGTCGGAGTCGTTGCTGCGCGTCCTCGCGCCAGGCCAGACCCCGCGCCTCGCAGTACGCGCCGGTCTCCGCGCGCGTGAACCGAGCAGCGGACGAATCGAGCCGCCCCTCGCGCGGGCGCATGCCCAGCAGCGCCCGCCGGCTGGGCGACGAGGCCAGCCGGTACAGGATCGTCTCCACCTGGTCGGTCGCGGTGTGCCCGGCCGCGACGTCGGCGTCCGCGCGCGCCGCGCCAGCTCGCGCGGCCGCGCGCGTAGCGCTGCGTCGCGCGCCCACGCCTGCAGGTTCCCGGCCCCGCTCGGGCCGGCCGCGGCCGGCGCACCTCGAGCGCGCACCCCGAGCCGCTCGCACAGCTCCGGCGCAGTGGCGCTCGTCCGCGTCGGCGGCCTCGCGCAGGCCGTAGTTGACGTGCAGCGCGGTGACCGCGCGGCGCCCGGCGATCCGCACGGCCAGATCGAGCAGGCAGGTCGAGTCGCGGCCGCCCGAGAACAGCACCACGCACCGGCCGGCCCGCGCGCCAGCAGGCCCGTCGGCGCCGCACGCACTCGGCCGGTCGAGCCATCACTCCTCCGCGCGCTGGCGGGCGATGAAGATCTCGGTCGGCTCGCTGAAGCCCTTGAGCCGACCTCGGCGATCCGCTCGAACTCGAGGTGGGGGCCGCGGCAGTCTCGACCACCGGGCGCGTGACCAGCACCTCGCCGCCGGCCGAGCGAGCCGCCACGCGCGAGGCGATGTTGACGTCGCGGCCGTAGTAGTCGCCGTCGCGGTACAGCGCGACGCCGTAGTGGATCGCGATCCGCGGCAGCGGCCGCTCGGTCTGCAGTCGCTGGAAGCCGACCGCCCAGTCGGTCAGCGCGGCGGGGTCCGAGCCGACGATCATCGCCTCGTCGCCGATCGTCTTGATCACCCGCGCCTCGTCGGGAAGCGTGACCTCGACCGCCTCGACGAACCGCTCGACCGCGTCGACCGCCGTCAGCTCGCCCTCCTCCTCGGTCAGCCGGGTGTAGCCGGCCAGGTCGGCGAACGCGATCGCCACCCGCATCCGCCCCAGGTCGATGGCGTCCCGTCGAGGTCGGCCTCCATGTGGCCGACCACGTCCTGCTCGACGAAGTGCTGCAGGTAGCGCTGGTGGACCTGGTCGAGCACCGGCCCGGCCAGCGGCAGCACCTCGCGGGAGAGCGCGTGCATCTGCTCGGCCGTCTCCACGCCGGTCGCCCCCGAGCGCATCAGCGGCTCGTGCACGTAGAGGTGAAACAGCCGCACCTCGGCGTCGGCGATCCGCGCCATCGCCTGGCCGTAGACCCGCACGAGCTGCAGCAGCGCCACCAGCGGGAAGCCCGGCGTCGAGCACCGCGGCGACGTAGCGCAGCAGCTGCAGCTCGTCCTCGGTGACGGTGTCGGAGTGCTCGGGGCTGATCCCAAGCCGCTCGACGAGCCGCTCGATCAGCGCGCTCTCGAGCCCGGTCTCCCGCGCGGCCTCGTCGAGCGTGACGCGCCGCCTGGTCGGAGGGGAACAGCTCCTCGAGGAAGCCGAAGGCCAGCCGCCCCTCCTCGGTGGCCCGCTGGATCTCCGCCAGCGAGTGGCCGCGCTCGCGCATCCGCGCCACCACCCGCGCGTGCCCGACCGCCGACGGCGTCCACTCGCCGTCGTACTGGGGGATCAGGCCCCGCCGCGACCCAGCGCGCGCAGCGTCGCCGGCGTGACGCCGACGCGCTCGGCCGCCTCGCGCGAGCGTCATCGCGCGCTCGTGCCGACGGTCGGTCACCGAGCCGGGCAGCAAGTCGGCGGCGGGGTCCCGTGAGAACGAGGCCCCGCCGCCCGCGGGCGTCACGGCCCGCTGCGTCGGCCGTCGGCGCTCGTCACGTTTCCGGCGGCGCCTCGCGGTCGCGCCCGGCGGCGCGACCACGCTCCGGCCTGTTGCCTTGCGTGATGCGCTAGGTCTACTCGCCATCGCGCGACGCTGTCAATCCGCGCCGCACGAAGTTCGCCGCAGCTCGGCGCATGCCGCGCGCGCGACCGGCTCAGAGCTCCAGATGGGGGTAGTCGGCGGCGACCATCTCGCGGTAGCGCGCGAACAGCGGCTTGGTGATCGGGATGATCGCCAGCGCCGCCTTGACGTCGCCGCCGGCCTTGATCCGCCGCCGCGCGATCGCGATCGCGACGTTCTCCTTGCCCTGGAAGTACCGGTTGGCGGTCTCCGAGCTCATCGTCATCCTGACCCTGGGCTCCCAGTCGACGTCGTCGGACCACTCCCAGGCCAGGTTGGGCTCCTCCGGGCCGCCGGCGCGGATGTTGACCACCAGATCGAGGTCGGTGAACTCGAACCGCTGCGGCGTGTCGGCGTCGCGCAGCTTCGGGCCCATCTCCGGATCCTCGCTCATCAGCGTGAACGTCCGGTCCATGACCTCGCGGAACTCCTGCGGCTGACTTGAACTCCGCCATCCGGCGGCCAGTCTATGGCTGGCCGCGATCAGTCGTCCGAGCGCGCCTAACCTCGCGCGCCGTGCCCGCCCGATCCATCTGCACCCGACCGCGCCGCTGGCCGAGCGGGTGCTGCTCCCCGGCGACCCCGGCCGCGCGCTGCTGCTCGCCCAGTCGCTGCTGCGCGAGCCGAAGATGTTCAACCACAACCGCGGGCTGTGGGGCTACACCGGCGACGGCGCGCCGACGGCGAGCCGCTGACGATCCAGAGCACCGGGATGGGCGGCCCGAGCGCGGCGATCGTGATCGCCGAGCTGGCCGAGCTCGGGCGCGCGCACGCTGCGTGCGGGTCGGGACCTGCGGCGGCGCTCGATCGCGAGCGCTCGAGCTCGGCGAGCTGCTCGATCGTCGGCCGAGGCGCTCGCCGCCGACGGCACCAGCCGGGCGCTCGGCGCCGGCGGGCGCGGTCGCGCGCCGACGCCGAGCTGCTGCGCCGCGCTCGGCCGCAGGCCGGCGCCGGCGCGCGACCGGCGCCGTGGTCGTCCACCGACCTGTTCTACGACGACCGCGCCCGGGCACCGAGCAGCGCTGGCTCGCCGACGGCGCGCTCGCGGTGGAGATGGAGACCGCGACGCTGTTCGCGCTCGCCGCCCGCCGCGGGCTGCAGGCCGGCGCGCTGCTGATCGTCTCCGACCTGCTGTGCCCGAGCGCCGCGCGGATCGAGCCCGACGCGCTGCGCGCCGCCGAGCACCGGCTCGGCGAGCTGGCCGCTCGCGCGCTGGCCGGCTGAGCGCTCAGCGCGCTCGGACGGCGCGGCGCCGAGCTCGCGCGGCCTGGCGCTGAGCGCGTCGGGCCGACGCGCTGGGCTGCGAGACGCGCTGGCCTCGAGGCGCTCGAGCGCCGCCTCGATCTCGCGCCAGCCGCTCCTCGAGCGCCGCTGCGTCGAGCTCGGGCCGCTCGAGGCGGTCCTCGAGACGGTCGAGCCCGTCCTCGATCCCCTCCAGCCGCTGCGAGACGCTGCGCACGCGGCGGGTCAGCCGCTCCAGGTCGCTGGCCGAGGGCAGGTTCAGCGCCCCCATCGCCACCTCCTGGGCGCGCATCGCGCGCTCGCGGGTCTCGAACGCCGCCGACAGCGCCCCGCGTGACGACCGGGTTCTCCAGCAGCTCCTGGGCGAGCTTGCCGATCGCCTCCTCGCCCTGGCGGGTGACCCGGCCCTTGAAGCCTCTGTTCGTCGCTCATGCGGCTGACTCTACCCGCGGCCGGCGTCGACGTCGGCACTCTAGCGAGCTGCTCACCTCGGGTCGAGGGTTAGCTCAGCCGCATCTCGATCGGCAGGGTCGGACTGTCGACCCGGTCCGTCCGCTCCGGCGCTCGCCGCCATCAGTCGACTCGCGCGGCGGCCGATCGATCCGCGTGCGACGAGTCGCGTCGCTGCCGCGCTGCGCGAATGTCATGTGACCGCCACGAACGGTTCCAATTGCAAAGCTCCGGACCAGTCAGTAGCGTGCCGCCGCACGTCGCCGTCGTGCGCGGCATTCGCATGCTTGAGAGGCGCACGCATGATGGCGGGAGGAGACGAGGTCAGGTGCTTGACGTAGGCGGAAGCTGCGAGCGGTGCTCGCGCTCGACGGCAGCGGTGCTCGCCGTGCTCTGGCGTCGCCGCGATCCCGGCGGCCTCGGCGGATCCCTGCACGGTCACGGTCACGCTCGTCGGCGGCCAGACGCTGACGTTCAACGTCAACGTCCCGCCGGGCACGCCGCTCTCGCAGCTGAACCTGCCGATCGACGGGCGTCGATCGTGTCCGAGACGATCGACGTGCACGCCGCGACGAGCCGACGCGTCGACGACGCACGACCACCACGACGACCAGCAGCTCCGACGACCACCTCGTCGTCCTCGGCTCGCGACCACGACCGTCGAGCTCGACCTCAACCTCGACTTCACGCCTCGCAGACCGACGACCGACGACCGAGCACCGACGCCGCCGCAGCCGAGCTCGTCGCAAGCCGCGAGAAGTCCTCCAGCCACGGACAGCCGCAGACCGAGCGCCAAGCGAAGAAGGCCACAAGGGCGCCAAGCCGCGCACACAAGCAAGCCGACGCGCCGAAGCTGCCGACGGGCAAGGGCGTGCCCAGCGCCACCAACCCGACCTACTCGCTGTCGCTGCCCGGGCCCGGCGCCGATCGGCGTCCCCAACTTCTTCATCGACTCCTTCCAGATCCCGCCGTTCCTGATCCCGATCTACCAGGCGGCCGGGATCGAGTACCAGGTGCCGTGGCAGGTGCTGGCGGCGATCAACGAGATCGAGACCGACTACGGCCGCAACCTCTCGGTCTCCTCCGCCGGCGCCGTCGGCTGGATGCAGTTCCTGCCCTCGACCTGGAAGCAGTGGGGCGTCGACGCCAACGGCGACGGGTCGCCGATCCCTACAACCCGGTCGACGCGATCTTCACCGCCGCCCGCTACCTGCACGCCGCGGGCGCGTCCAAGAACCTCTCGCAGGCGATCTTCGCCTACAACCACGCCGGCTGGTACGTGCAGTCGGTGCTGCTGCGCGCGCAAGCTGATCGGCGGCATCCCGTCGCAGCTGATCGGCGCGCTCACCGGCCTGGTCGCAGGGCCACTTCCCGGTCGCCGCGCCGGCCAAGTACGCCGACGACTCGGTCGTCTCGCTGGCCAAGCACAAGGTCAAGGGCTCCAACGCGGCGATCGCCGATCGACTCCGACCCCAACAGCAAGGGCACCTCGATCTTCGCCAAGCAGGGCTCGCCGGTGATCGCCGTCAACGACGGCAAGATCGTCAAGATCGGCTCACAGCCAGGCGCTCGGGCGCTACATCAAGCTCCAGGACTCGACCGGCAACATCTACACCTACGCGCAGCTCGGCTCGGTGTCGAAGACCTATCCGGTGCCCAAGCCGGTCAAGATCACCGCCGCGCGACATCGCCCAGGAGCTGGCGGCGCCGAAGGTCACGGCGCCCAAGCCGCGCCGGCGTCGGCCGGTCGCAGCAGGCGACCGACCGCCGGCCGCGCCGCCACCAAGCCGACCGGCGGCGACCACCGGCGCGCCGACCAAGGCCTGCCGCGCGGATCCAGCGACGCCCGGCGAAGCCGCCGACGACGCCTCGCGACGCGTCTCCGCGCCGCTGGTCAAGGAGCGGCTGTTCGCCCACCCGTCGCGCCCGGCCTCCTACGCCGCCGGCGGCGAGCTGCAGCTCAAGAACACCAGCCAGCAGATCTCGAGCTTCCAGAACTACTTCTCCGACGCGCTGCACCTGGGCAAGAACCAGTACACGCTCAAGCCGCTCAAGGCCGGCTCGATCGTCATCGCCGGCACGATCCTCGGCCGGATCGGCGGCCCGACCCAGGGCCTGTCCTCGCACCTGTACTTCATGATCCAGCCGGCCGGCAAGAACGCGCCGCACATCGATCCCAAGCCGATCCTCGACGGCTGGAAGCTGCTCGAGGCCACCGCCGTCTACCGCGCCGCCGGCGTCGATCCGTTCTTCGGCCCGGGCGCCAAGAACCCGACCGTCGGCCAGGTCCTGCTGATGTCCAAGCAGCAGCTGACCGAGCGCGTGCTCACCGACCCGCACGTGCAGATCTACAACTGCGGCCGGCGCGACATCCAGACCGGTCAGATCGACCGCCGCGTGCTGGCGACGATCGAGTTCCTGTCCGCCTCCGGTCTCGATCCCGTACGTCTCCGGGCTGAAGTGCGGCGCCTCGGTCAACGCGCAGCACCGGCACCGACGCAGCAGGGCGCCACCGGCGAGAGCGTCGACATCTCCAAGATCAACAACATCCCGGTGCTCGGCCACCAGGGCCCGGGCTCGATCACCGACATCGCGATCCGCCGCCTGCTCACGCTCCAGGGCGCGATGCAGCCCGACGAGATCATCAGCGACATCGCCTACAAGGGCCAGTCCAACACGCTGGCGCTGCCCGACCACAAGAACCGGATCCAGATCACCTACACGCCCGACTACGGCACCAACAAGAAGCTCTCCAAGCAGATCAAGAGCATCCTGCAGCCGGGGCAGTGGGCGCAGCTGATCAACCGGATCAGCCAGATCCCGGAGCCGGTCGTGCCGATCGCCCCCAGCAAGTACGCGATCCGCCAGCGCAAGCGGCTGACCGCCGACCGGCGGCGGTGAGCGGCGGCCGCGCGGCGGTGAGCGGCGGGCGACGCCGCGGCGAGCTGTTCCGCTTCGCCCAGCTCGAGTTCCCGTGGCCGCTCGGACCGCCCGACGGCCGCTACCTGCTCGCGCGCCGCAGCGGCTGACCCCGAGCGGCCGACGCCGCGACGCCACGTGCTCGTGTTCGCCACGCTGGGCGCGCCCGAGCGCCGGCGGCTGGCGGCCGAGCGGCGCGACGCGCGACGCCGCGCCCGAGCCCGCGCCAACGCCGGTGGCCACCGGACGGGCCACGGTGATCGACGTCGCCGACCCGCTCGGCGACGCCGAGGCGGCCGAGGCCTGGCTGCGCGGCGCCGGGCGAGGCCGAGCTCGCCGCCGGCGCTGCGCGATGCTCAACCGGGCGCTGCACGCCTTCCGCGCTGGTCACCGCCGACCCCTACCTGCACCCGGTCGGCCGCCAGCAGGCGATCGTCGCCCGGCTCGGCTACGGCGCCGGCGAGCAGGTCGCCGACGGCCTGTGGACGGACGCGCGCGAGCTGACCGCCGGCGGCGCCGCCCGGCAGCGTCGCGCTCGCGGGTCGCTGCACGCCGCAGGCCCGGCTGGCCGCGGTGCTCGGCGGCCGCGAGCGCGGCGCTGGCCTGCGAGGAGCTCGCCCTGCGCGCCCGGCTCGACCTCGATCACGACCGCGCCCGCGAGGCCGCGCTGCAGCTGCTGGTCGCGCTCGACGCCGCGCTGGCCGAGCTGGCCGCCGACCCCGCGGCCGCGGCGCTGGCGAGCGGCTGGCCGAGCTGCGCGGCCAGCGCGAGGCGGTCGCCGGCGCCGCCCAGGCGGCGCTCGCCGGGGCCGCTCGACCGACCGGAGCGCGAGGCGCGTCGATTCGCGCGTCGGACGGCTGGAGGCCGCGCTGCGCGCCCGGGCCGTCGCCAACGCCTGACGGGCTGCGGCGGCTCGCCGGCGGCAGCGGCCCGCGACCCGGCTCAGCGTCAGGCCGAGCGCGGCGAGCGACCGCCTCGAGCTCGTGCACGACGTCGCCGCCGCAGCGGATCGCCGCCCGGCCGTCGAACGGCGTCGCGCCCCTGGGTGACGATCGCCATCTCGCCCCCCGCGGCCAGCGTCACGCGCGGGCAGCTGCGCCACCGGATAGACCTCCAGCGAGGAGCCGATGCACAGCAGCAGGTCGGCGCCGGCGGCCAGCTCCTCGGCGCGCGCGCAGCGCGTCGACCGGCAGGTACTCGCCGAACAGGACGACGTCGGGCTTGAGCGGCGACCCGCAGTCGCACCGCGGGATCGCCGCTCGCGTCGGCCAGCTGGCGGGCGCGCACGTCGGCCAGCGGATAGCGCGCGCCGCAGCGCAGGCACGACGAGTGGTCGATCGTGCCGTGGACCTCGACCAGCGTCGCGGGTGCCCGCCCGGGCGTGCAGCCGATCGATGTTCTGGGTGATCACGGCGTCGAGCAGGCCGGCCCGCTCCAGCCTGCGCCAGCGCCGCGTGGGCGCGCGTTGGGCCGCTTGTGCTCGAGCGTCTGGAAGCGGTCGCCGTAGAAGTGCCAGAAGCGCTCGGGATCGCGGCGGAACACGTCGATGTGGGCGACCTCCATCGGATCGACGTTGGTCCACAGGCCGGTGCCCGGCGTGCGGAAGTCCGGGATCCCGGACGGGACCGAGATCCCGGCGCCGGTCAGCGCCACGACCGAGCGCGGCGCTCGCGGATGAGCTCGCGCGCAGCTCGCGGCGGCGGTGGCGGTCGCGCTCATGCGGCCCGCAGTCGTACGGCGCGGGCGGGTGCGTGGGCTCCAGGCTGACGCCGAAGCGCGTCAAGCGTCCGCTCCAGCGAGCCCGCCATCGCGCGGCGGATGAACAGCAGGTCGACGATCGGCGTCAGCGGCGAGCGGCGCGCTGATCCGGTAGTCGAGCGCTCAGCGTCGACCCGCACGCCCGGCGGCTGCGGGCGCGAACGCGATGCTCTGCTCGCCGCGGATCGAGTCGTCGCGACCTCCACCGTCTGGCCGCCGCGCGGCTCGTGGGCGATCACGCGCTCGGTCACGCTGCCCGCGGCCGGCCGGTCCCGACTGCCAGATCACGCTCGCGCCCGCGCGCGGCCAGTCGCCCGTCGACCGCGACCACCCGCTCGAGGCCGTCGACCCACTCCGGCCAGCGCGCGGTGTCATACCAGTGCGCCTCGGCGTCGGCGACCGAGGCGGCGAAGCTGCGGCTGACGCGCACGGTCGCGCATCGCCCGGCATTCTCGCCGCCGGGCACCGGATAGCCTGCGCGCGGAGATGGCGGACAGCCTTCCCGAAGCGGTCGAGCCGTATCCGGAGATCTCGTCCAAGGCCTACGAGCATCCGGCCGACCGCGCGGCCACGGCGGCGCTGAAGGCGGTGCCGATGCTCGACACGGTCGTGCGCAAGCTCGTCGAGTTCAGCTACGAGCGCGCGCTGCGCCAGTCCTACCTCGGCAACTCGGTCAAGGTCTCCGAGCGCCAGCTGCCCGAGCTGTGGGCCTCCTACCGCGGGCGTGCACCGGATCCTCGACATGCCGGCCGACTACGACCTGTACGTCAGCTCGTCGCTGTACTGGAACGCGCTGACGATCGGCTCCCAGAAGCCGATGATCGTGATCGGGCTCCAACCTGCTCGAGCAGCTCGGTCCCGGCGAGCAGCGCGACGATGCTCGCCCACGAGCTCGGCCACATCCTCTCCGACCACGTCCTCTACATCACCGCGCTGAACATCCTGCTGGCCGCCGGCGGCGGCCTGCCGCTGGGCCTCGGGCTGCCGGTGCGCGCGGTGCGGGCGGTGCTGCTGGAGTGGATGCCGCGCCGCCGAGCTGAGCTGCGACCGCGCGGCCACGCTCGCGGTGCGCGACCCGCGGATCGTCTGCCGGGCGCTGATGGTCGATCGCCGGCGGCCTGCCCGCCGACCAGCTCGACCTCGACGCTTTCATGGCCCAGGCGATGGAGTACGAGAACTGGGACGACTCCCACGACCGCGTCCGGCGCTTCTTCAACGAGATCAACGCTCACGCACTCCAACGCGGTGCGGCGCGTCTCCGAGGTGATGCGCTGGGTCCAGAGCGGCGAATACGACCGCATCGTGCGCGGCGAGTACCGCCGCCGCGGCGAGGAGACCAACGTCCGCGAGGAGGCCACCGACGCGATGGAGTTCTACGCCGAGCGCTTCCGCGCGATGTTCCGCGAGCTCGGCGAGAACGTCACCAACCTCGGCACCCAGATCGGCGACGTGAGCCAGCAGGTCGCCGACTGGCTCCGCAACCGCGGCTCGCAACTAGCACCGCCGCGGCGCTGGCGTCCCGTCCGCCGGCGGCGTGCCCGCGTCGCCGTGGCACAGGCCCGCGCATCCGGCTGCGCAAGGCGGCTTCCCCTGCCGACGCACTCGCGCCGTCGGCGACCCGCCCTCTACCGTCGCGGCCGCCTCAGAGCGCGTGCGCTCGGAGGGGCAGCCCCTGCGAGCCCTTGACAAGCGAACAGTTTCGATATATCTTTGACGCATCGGTAATACGACCAAAGGAAACAACGATATGACGGCGATTCATTTGCTCACGAATGGCCCGGGGGAAGTCCCTGGGCAGCGACAGCACCACCGCCATGATCACGACGAAGAATCGCGGGAGAGCGGCCGGCACGGCCCCGGGCCAGGCCGGCACGGCGGCGGCCGCCACGGCCCCGGAGCCGCGGCCGCCACGGCGGCGGCCCCGCGGCGGCAAGCGCCGCGTTCGCCCGCGAGCTCGCCCAGCAATGGGCGTTCGCCCGCGGCAAGGGCCACGGCCACGGTCGCCCCCGTCCCGAGGAGCTCGAGGAGCTGATCGCGCTGCGCCGGATGCGCGGCGGTCCGTTCGCCGGCCCGGGACCGTTCGGTCGCGGGCCCCCGCGGTCGGGGCCGGGGTCGCGCGCCCGGCGCGGCGACGTCCGCCTCGCGCTCCTGCGCCTGCTGGCCGAGCAGCCGAGCAACGGCTACCAGCTGATGCAGACGATCGAGGAGCGCAGCGACGGCCGCTGGCGGCCGAGCCCGGGATCGATGTACCCGACGCTGGCCCAGCTCGAGGACGAGGGCCTCATCCGCTCCATCGAGGCCGACGGCTCGCGCCGGTTCGAGATCACCGACGCCGGCCGCGAGCACCTGGAGTCCCGCGCGACCGAGCCCGCTCCGTGGGAGCCCGCAGGACGAGGACGGCGAGACGCCCTCACCGAGCTCGGTCCGCTGATCATCGGCCTCGGCAAGGCGGCCTGGCAGGTCGCCTCGGTCGGCGACGCCGACCAGCGCGCCCGCGCCGTCGAGCTGCTCGCCGAGACCCGGCGTGGCCTGTACCGGATCCTCGCCGAGGAGTCGACGCGAGACCGAGGCCGACGCCGGCAGCCCGAGGCCGACGCCGGGTCCGAGACCGAGACCGAGAGCGGCGGCTCCGAGTCCTCCGCGGCTAACCTGAGACCGCCTATGTCGTCCGCCGACACCGACCTCCGTCCCGCGTCCGCCGAGGTCCAGTCGGGCCCGGCGGCGGTCGCCGTCGCCCGGCGATCGTCGTCCGCGCGCTGGCCAAGACCTTCGGCGAGGTGCGAGCGGTGCGGGGCGTCGACTTCGAGGTCGCCACCGGCGAGGTGTTCGGCTTCCTGGGTCCCAACGGCGCCGGCAAGACGACGACGATCAACATGCTCTGCACGCTGGCCAAGCCGACCTCGGGCGAGGCCCGGGTGGCCGGCCACGATGTCGTCACCGAGCGCGACGACGTGCGCCGCAACATCGGCCTGGTGTTCCAGGACCCGACGCTCGACGGCTATCTGACCGCCGCCCAGAACCTCAAGCTGCACGCCGAGCTCTACGGCGTGCAGTCCGACCTGGTCGCGCCGCGGATGCACCAGGTGATGGAGATGGTCGGGCTGTGGGACCGCAAGGACTCGGTCGTGGGGACGTTCTCCGGCGGCATGCGCCGCCGGCTGGAGATCGCGCGCGGGCTGATGCACTCGCCGCGGGTGCTGTTCCTCGACGAGCCGACGATCGGCCTGGACCCGCAGACGCGTCGCTCGATCTGGGACTACATCCGCGAGCTCAAGGAGCGCGAGGAGATCACCATCTTCATGACCACGCACTACATGGACGAGGCCGAGTGGTGTGACCGGATCGCGATCATGGACCACGGAGAGATCGTCGCCCTGGACACGCCGGAGGCGCTCAAGGCCGGGATCGGTCAGGACCGGGTCACGATCCACACCGACGACGACGCGGCGGCGATCGCGGCGCTCGAGCGCCAGTTTGACATCGAGGCGCAGATCCGCGAGGGCGCCGTCGTGTTCGGGGTCACCGCCGGCGAGCAGTTCGTTCCGCGCCTGTTCAGCGAGTTCGAGCTGCCGATCCGCGCGGTCAGCGTCTCCCGGCCGACGCTCGACGACGTCTTCATGTCGTTCACCGGCACGACGATCCGCGACGCCGAGGAGGACTCCTCCAAGCACCGCAACCGGGTGATGATGCAGATGATGGGCCGGCGATGAGCACGACGACCTCACAACAGGCTCCCGCGCCCGCCGCGCCCGGCAGCGCCGGCACCTCCGGCCGGGCCCCCGCCCCCGTCGTCCGCGTCAGCGTCCCGCGCCGCAGTCGGCACCCAGTACTCCTCTCTCACAGCGCTGCAGCAATTCCCTGTGTTGGCGCTGAAAATCGACCGCAGCTTCGTCACTAGGGTTACGCGCGACGGAGGCGGTGAGGCGATGGTCCGAGGCATCATCGCGTTAGCGCACGGGCTTGGACTGAGCACCATCGCGGAGGGAATCGAGACGCCCGAGGAGCTTAAGTGCCTTGCGGCGCTCGGATGTGACTATGGTCAGGGCTTCCTGCTCGCAAGGCCGCTTGACCGAGAAAAGACCGAGCGTGTGCTGGCTGCCTGGTCCCCGTCGGACGTGGCCTCCCTCACCGGCAGCCTCACGGCAGCCTGATCCAGATCCCCTCAGGACTTTCGGGCCGATCGACAGCTCTATGGCCGCCGGCCAAGGATCGCGCGCAGCGGCCGGGTGTTGAGTACATCCGAATCCGTCGCCCAGCCGCGGCGGGCGGTGGCGACGGAGAGCTCCATGTTCGAAAGGCCCCGTACCGAATGGGCATCGGTCGAGCAGACGATCTGAACGCCCGCGTCAGTGCGTCCCGGACGTGCCCGCCGCTGAGGTCGAGGCGGTCAGGCAGGCCGTTGACCTCCAGCGCAACGTTCTGCTCCAACGCAACCTCGAAGATGCGATCGAGGTCGAGCTCGTTCTCCGGCCGGCGGTTGATGTAGCGGCCCTTGGGGTGACTCAGGCAGCGCACATACGGGTTGCGCAGGGCCCGTTCGACGCGCTCAGTCATTTGCCGAACAGGCATTCGCTGGCCGCCGTGGACGCTGGCCTGCACCCAGTCGAGCTCGGCGAGCATCTCGTCGGGAAGGTCAAGTTGGCCGTCCGGGAGGATGTCGCACTCAACTCCCCGAAGCACGCGAAACGGCGCCAGCAGCTCGTTTGCGCGGCGATCTCCTCAGCCTGGCGGCGTAGATCGTCAGGGGTAAGCCCGCGCACGGCGCCAACCGCGGGCGTGTGATCGCAGATCGCCAGGTACTCGTAGCCGCGCTCGCGCGCGGCGCGGCCCATCTCCTCGACGCTTGCCCTGCCGTCCGACCAGGTCGTGTGGCTGTGCAGGTCGCCCCTCACGTGCCCAAGCTCGACAAGAGCTGGCGGCTCGCCGCGGAACGGCTCCTCACGCAGCTCTGGCGGACACACCGGAAGCCCCAGCGCGGCGTACACCAACGCCTCATCCGGCAACTCCGGCAATGGTTCAAGCGCGTCCACGTAACTCTGCGATCCGGTGGCCCTCACCAGCTCGGTGCCAAACGAGTCCGGCGCGGCGGCGATCAGCTCCAGCGGCACGCCCTCCACGGTCACGCCGACGGCGCGCCGCTCGTCTCGCTCGACCAGCGCAACGATCTGAGGTAGCGATGCGAAGCGTGTCAGGAGCGGCTGAGGGTCGGGCGCCGGGCACACAACCGCCAATCGTTCGCACGAATCTCTCCACCGGCGCACGTCTCCGGCTACCTCACCATCGAGCGCCGCCGCGATGCCTCCGACCAGCTCCCGCGCTCTGTTGAGCAGGAGGCCACGCCCGGGGCGAGGCGGGCCCTCGCGCTTGAGGCCCTCAAGCAGCCGCGCCTCGGTCTTCGGGCCGATGCCGGGCACCGCTTGCAGCCGGCCCGTCGTGATCGCTTTACGCAACTCGTCGGCAGTCCTCACGTCCAAGGATCGCGCCAGCTCAAGCGAGCGCTTGGCGCCGAGCCCGAGGTAGCGCCCCAGCCCGATGAGATCCGGAGCCAGCTCACGCTGTAGCTCACGAAGCTCGGCGATCTCACCTGTTTCGACCAGCTCGCGCAGGCGTCCCTCGATCCCGCTGCCGATACCGCGCAGCTCCCGTACCCGTCCCGCGCCCACGAGCTCGGCAATCGCAACCGGCGTCGCCCGGATTGTCTCCGCCGCTCGACGGTAGGCCCGCGCCGTATACGGATTGGCGTCAGCCAGCTCCAGCATCGCCGCGAACACTTCCAGCTGGTCCGCGATCTGGCGATTGTCCACGGGCGAAGTCTCCCCCGCAGCCTCGAGCGAGATGCTCTATCTGGCTCTCAACCGGATGACCGGGACCTGGCGCCCGGCCGCTTCAGCCCACCTACGGAACGTCTCGTACTGCGGATAGACGCGGACGGCAAGGTCCCATAGGCGCTGGCGCTCGCCTCCTTCCTCCACGACCTCGGCGCGAAACGGAAGGCCGCCGAACACGACGTCCGGGTTCCTACGGAGGTTGTGGTACCAGCCGGGCTGCCTCGGGGAACCCTGCCTGGCGGCAACGATGACCACCTGCTGGCCGTCATTGAAATACAGAGTGGCGTTCCGCCGCGGTTGTCCGGTCCTTGCGCCGCGGGTCTCGAGTACCGCGGACGCAACGGGGAAACTCAAGCCAAACCGCCCACCCGTGAGCTTCAAGAGGATCGGGTCGAGCTTCCAGGCAACGCGCCGCGATAGCCACATTCCGAGAGGTGTCGTCGACAGCCGACACACCGCCTCATACAAACGGCCTCGCGGCTGATGCGGGTCGACGTGGCGCAACTTGGTTGGCTCGGGGCAACTCTTACGCTGCGCGGAGGGCCTCGTCGGTTGTCTCGACGATCTTGAAATCGCTGGTGATGCCGGCCAGCCGTAGCGCGTCTGCGGCCGGCGAGTCCGCCGGGATCACAAGCCGGAGCTCCTGCGCTCTCGCTCGGACGTCCTCTCGCAGCCGGTAGATAAGCTGGATCCCGGCGCTATCCATGTACTGCAGCTCGCTCAAATCGAGCACGAGGGCTGTGGCCTCGTGCGCGGTTCCGCGCCCTATCGCCTGGCCGATGCCCTGGGCGTTCGACAGATCGACCTCGCCGGTCACCTTCGCAATCACAACCGAGCCCGACGTCGCGATCTGGACATCCCCCAGATTCATGGGCGCCGCCTTCGGCGCATCACGACCACGGTCCCGCCCTCGCCAGAGTCAATTTGGAGGTCGTCCATGGCCGCTTCGATCACCGCGAGCCCCCGCCCTCGATTCCCCCCGCGCGGATTGCGCCAGGTTCCGCTGTCGCTGACCGTGAATACGAGCTCGTCGTCCTGACGCCTGGCGGCAAGCTCAAACTCGGCCGGGCCTGGCGAGTAAGCGTGCTCAATCGCATTGGTGCACGCCTCGTTGATCGCCAGCAGGATCTCTCTGGCGTCGCTGTCCTCAACCTCCTGGGAGTGCAGCCAGATCCGCAGCGTCAGTCGGATATCGGAGAGGACGTTCGGATCCGCGCTCAGGTGCAGCTTGAGGTCAGCGGGTGTGCCGCCGTAGCTGACGGCCACGATCGCAACGTCGTCCCGAAGCGGCTCAGCCGGGATCAGGTACTCCACCGCGCGCAAACACGCCTCCTCTGCCGAGGAAGCGTCGCCAACCGCATCGAGGAAGCTGCTGATGCCCTCCATCAGCGGGATCCCACGCCGCTCGACGAGTCCGTCCGTATAGAACACGATCGTCTCCCCTGGCTTGAGCGTCGCGTCCTGCTCTTGCCATTGCGCATATGGAAACGCACCCAGCGGCGGAGCCGATGCAAGACCAATTACCCGCGGGTTGTCTCCGCCCACGACGATCGGCGGCAGATGGCCGGCGCTCGCCACCCGCAGCGCTCCGCTCGCCGGATCGAGCACCGCGTACGCGGCGGTCGCCATCGCCGGTTCCGGCAAGCCGTGCATGAAGCGGTCGACCAGCTCCAGCGTCCGGGCGGGCGGCTGGGGCTGGACCGCGTAGGCATGCAGCGCGGTCCGGAGCTGACCCATGAGGGCTGCCGCTCTCAGCCCGTGGCCCACGACGTCGCCGATCACGATCCCAAACTGGCCGTGCGGAAGCTGAAACACGTCGTACCAATCGCCGCCTACCTCGTGTCCTGCCGGCATGTACCTCGCCGCCGTCTCGACGCCTGGCCCGGAAACCAAAGCCTTCGGCAACAGGCTTCGCTGCAGGATCATCGCGGCTCGATGCTCGTGCTCCAGCGCGGAGTACAGCCGGGCCCGCTCGATCCCCGGTCCGGCCCTCGCCGCAGCGAACTGAAGCACGGCAAGGTCAGTCGCTCCGAACCCCCGTGGCGTCAGCGACCCCACGTGCAGTACCCCGATCAAATTCCCATCGACGATCAGCGGGACACCGAGCAGCGATTGGATGCCCTTCTCCCGCAGGATCGGGTTCATGATGTCGGCGTGATCGACATCTGCGATGAAGATCGCCACCCGGTCAGCGGCGATTCGCCCTGCGAATCCCCGACCGACTGGGATTCGCACTCCCGCCTCGACCTCTTCCTCGATCCCCTTCGCGGCGCGCGCCACCAATTGATCTGCATCCTGGTCGTAGAGCAGGATTGCCACCGTGTCGACTGACAGCGCCTCCCGCACCCGCAGCAACAGCTCGTTCAGGAACTCTTCTAACCCCAGCTCCGAGAGCGCCGGATCGTTCAGGCGATCGAGCGCTCGGATCTGCTCGGCGGGCGCAGCCGCCTCCGCCGAGGCCTCGAGCACGACCTGACCAGCGCGCGGCGGGATGGCCGGCGCAGCGCCGCTAGAAGAATGTCCGGGCACAACTACTCGGCCTGAGAATACCCGCGTGTTGGCGAAGCTAAGAGATTGTGAGGAGCGCCGCGCTCTGCGGGGGAGGCTTACGGTGAAGCGACCTTGACTCGGCTTGACCACATCTACGCTGCCGTTCCCGGCAAGCCGTCCCGTTGTCGTCCAAGAGCCGAAGCTACGGCCACCGAGCGTGATCCCCTGCTGAGCCTCGAGGTCCGGAGCCTCAAGGCGCTCGACCGTCGCTGCCCCCGCGCCGGCTGACGATCTCAGGCTCACGACCTGATTCGCGCCACCTTGGTTGATCAACACGACTCGCACGGTGCCGTCGGTCCCTTTGGTAGCCCACGTGTGGACCTGCGGGGCCTGCCTGCCAGATAGCGGAATAAGCCGAGACCCTGGGGGAGCTGCCTGGGCAAAAAGCAACATGCCGTAGTACTCCGGTTTCACCGCGGCGCTCCAGCCGCCGGCTCCTCTCCTGACGCTGAACAGATCCTCCGTCGCGCCAGTCGAGCTCTGGAAGTTGACCCCGTCGACCCCGATCGAGGCCATCTCAAACAGGATGTCGACCGCCCAAAGCGCGCCCGCAAACGACCGCAGCTCAAGCGCCCGGGTTGGGCACGGGGTGGGGTTCATCTCGTCGACCCGCAACGGAATCCCGCGCGCGTGGGCGAGGCCCACCAGCTGACGCGTGTCCGCTGCCAGCCCGCGCGAGGCCAGCGGCTCCAGGAGATGGCTGACCGTCGGATATATCGGCGATTGGCGACGCGAACAGGCGTGGAGTGGATAGCGGTGCACCGTGGCCAGACGAACCTTCCGCTGGGCGGCGAGGAACCGTGGCCAGTCCGGCTCCCACCACGGACCGCCGGTGGTGGGACCGGCGATCGGCAGCGAAGGTAGAGACGCAGATAGCGCGGTGAATTCCCGCTGGAACATGTCAAAGTCGTAGTCGGCCGGCCTCCCCGGAACGGCCTGGCCGTTCTGGCCTCGGTACCAGCCGAAGCTGTGGTAGAGCTCGGGCTCGTTGCCCAGCTCCAGAGCCTCGATCGACTGCGCACCGATCCCGTTCACGAGGGCGTCCGCCTCGCTGGCCGCAATCTCCGTGTTGTCGGCCTCGAAGTTGATCCCCAGGATCAGCCGCGCGCCGAGGCGCCGGGTGAGCGCCCGGGTCACCGCGACCCAGCGCGGGGTCAATGAATAGTGCACCCATGGTGGCTGCTGCATGCCTGGCACCGGCCACCAGGTCCAGTCGGTGGTGTCGCCCCCGATCCTCAAGACCGGCGGCTGACCCGGGGAGAGGTTGGAGATCAGTCTCGCAAGCACCGGATCTGGTGCGCTCGGATCGCTCCCGGAGTAGTTCGCCAGCGCGCGATACTCGATCCCTAGCCCTAGATATCCTGCAGGAATCACCCGTCCCGCGTGCGGGGTGTCGAGTGCCAGGTCGGTGGAGCTAGCTGGGCTGGCGCCCTGAGCCCCTGATGAACACCCCGTAACCAAGGCCACGAGCGCGACCGCCGGGAGCGCGCTGATCGACGCGAATGCCCACCGCCGGCGCGCCCTCATGCGGTCGCTGGGCGAGCTGTCTCGAAAGGGCCTCAAGCGGCGGCCGATGATACGGCTCGGTGTTTGTGGCACCCCGCGGCGTCTCGAGCCACTCCCGCGATCTGGCCGCCGGGACAATCCTCGGCCAACACGAGCCGAGCGGGGTTGCGGATCAAGGTGGCCCCCACAGTCCCGGCCACGATCAGGAGGCCGGCGGCCGCTCCAAGTGCCAGATGAAATCCAGAGACATCGAGGTGCGGACCTATGAGCGGTCCAAGGGCGGCCACGCCGGCCAACCCGGCGACCCGGGCAACCGCGTTGTTCACCGCTGAAGCGATGCCCGCCTCGCCCTGCTGCACCCCCGCCAGCACCGTTGCGGTCAGTGGCGCCACGGTCATGGACAGTCCGAGGGCGAACACCAGCAGCGCCGGCAAGAGCCCTCCGAGGAAGCTGACGTGGCGGCCCAACCGCAGGAACAGCAGCAATCCGCCTGCCGCGACAAGTGGTCCCGCCCCCATGAACAGCCGGGGCCCGAGCCGGTCAGCGAGCCGCCCAAACTGCCTGGACAGAAAGAACATCACGAGCGTCGTGGGAAGCGTTGCAAGGCCTGCCTGGAGAGGGCTCCAGCCGACGACCTCCTGCAGGAACAGGGCAAGCAGAAAGAACAGGACAGACAACCCCGCGTACATCGCAAGCGTCTCCGCGTTGGCCACGCTGAAGTTACGGCGGGCAAACAGGCGCAGCGGCAGCATCGGGTCCCGAGCCGTCCGCTCGCGGGCGAAGAACCCGCCGAGCAGGACCAGGCCGCCGATCATCGAGCCGAGGATCGCCGGGTGGGTCCAACCCAGACGAGGCTGCTCGATCAGCGCAAACACCGGTCCCCCCAAACCAAGCGCCGCCAACGTCGCGCCTGGTAGGTCCAGATGCCGGGTACGTACGCGCTCCGACGCCGGCACGAACCGGATCACGAGCATCAGCGTGATCGCGACCAGCGGAAGGTTGACCAAGAAGATCCACCGCCAACTCGCCCACTTGACGAGTACGCCCCCGGCGAGCGGGCCGGCGATGGTGGCGATGGCGCTCCACGCTGTCCAGGTGCCAACGGCGCCGCCGCGCTCCTGCTCGGAGAAGGTGGTGGTGATCACCGCAAGGGCAGCGGGTGTCAGGAGCGCCCCGGCCATCCCCTGAAGGGCCCGAGCGCCGATCAGCACCCCGGAGGTGGGAGCCAGCGCGCAGCCCAGTGAGGTGACCCCGAAGGCTCCCACGCCCACCGCGAATACGCGCTTCTCACCGAGGACGTCTCCTAGCGATCCACCGACGAGTATCAGTGAGCCGAGCGTCAACGCGTAGGCGTCCACGACCCACTGCTGAGCGGCGAGACCACCATGGAGGCTCCGCTGGATCGCCGGGAGCGCGACATTGACGATGGTGGCGTCGATCAGGGCGATGCTCGACCCCAGCACGCACGCGACGAGCGTGACGCGCTTGACGCGAGCCGGAACCGATCCCTCCATTGATTCGAGCCTACGCCATGGCATACGTCTCCACCGCTCGGGGCGGCTACTCTTCTGGCATGGGCGCTCCTGAAGTCCGCCGGGGCGGCTCGGGTGAGCCGATGGTGTTGATCCACGGGTTCTCAGGGACCGGCGAACTGTGGGAACCGGTCCGGGAATCGCTCGAGGGCTCATTCGACGTGCTGATCGTCAACCTCGCCGGCCACGTGGGCGGCCCGGAGCTGGCTCCCGACGTCGAAATCTGCGTGGAGGCGCTCGTGGACGCGGTTGAGCGCGACATGGACGCCGCGGGGTTCCGCGATGCTCATCTCGTGGGCAATTCGCTCGGCGGTTGGATCGCGCTGGAGCTGGCCATGCGGGGTCGGGCGCGCTCGGTGGCGGCGATCTCCCCGGCCGGCGGCTGGGAGGCGGGAAGCCGAGCGGAGCGCCGGTTGCGCACGTTGTTCACCCGCAACCACAAGATGTCCACGAGGTTCATGCCGCAGCTGGAGTCACTGATGCGGCGACCGCGGCTGCGTCGAGCTTTGCTGTCGCAGGCGGTTGCTCGAGGCGATCGGATTCCGGCTCAGACAGCCGTGCAGATGATCCGCGATTCGGTGAACTGCCCGGTGTACTTCGATCTGATGGACGCGATCATGGCCTCGGGCCCGCCACGCTCGTTCGAGGGGGTCACGTGTTCGGTGGCGCTGGTCTGGGGGACCAAGGATCGGATGTTGCCGCCGCGCCGCTACTCGCAGCGGCTCCGGAACATGCTCCCCGCGGCCGAATGGATCGAGCTGCGCGGTCTCGGTCACGCTCCGATGTCCGACGATCCAGAGCTCGTGTCGCGGACCATCGCCGAGTTCGCCCGGCGGACCCCGCAGGAGAGCGCCGAAAGCAAAGTGGCACAAAAGAGCTTTACCGTGGCGTAAAATCCAGGTCGTGAGGAGCGGGAGGTTCGTGAGGAGCGGGAGGTTCATTGCGCTGGCACTCGCTGTATGCCTCGGAGCTGGCGCCTCCGGCGCGCTGGCGGCGAAGCCACACGGGGTCAGCTCGCTGTACCAGGGTCCGGGGCCGCGCCCGGGCCCGGACATCCTCTATCGCCAGCCCGCAGTGGTACCGCAGCTGACCAACGCGGGCCCGTGGCACGCGCCGCCGATCCTCGTCTCGGGCGCAAGCGCATACCGAAGCGGCGAGTTCCTCTACCAGGACTGGATCTACGACGACCACGGCGCGCACGAGGTGGCCGATCCCAACTACCCGGGCTCCTCGGGGGATCTGTTCTCCAAGCCCGATGGCACCTATGACTATCCGTCAGGCCCGGGCTACGCCAGCAACGCCGCTGACCTGGTGGAGTTCCGCGTCAAGCCGACCAAGCGGTCGACGCTGTTCCGGATCACGCTGAACACGCTCGAGAACCCGTCGCTGATCGCCTTCTCGATCGCCATCGGTGGCAACGCCGGCCATCCGGTTCCCGTTCCCCGACGGCGCCAATGTGTCGGCGCCGGCCAACCTGTTCCTGACCGTTCACCCGTCGGGCTCCAAGCTCGTGGCTGACCTCGTCCGCGCCGCTTCGGGACGCGCGCGTCCGCGGGCCTGCACCGGCGGTCAAGCGTCGATTTGGCCGCCGCCAGATCACGGTGTCGGTGCCCCACCGTGACTGGAATCCGCGCAGGCACACGGTGCGCCTGGCGATGGGCGTCGGCCTGTGGGACAGCGCAAACCAGCGCTACCTGCTGCCCCAGCAGGTCGCCGATGCAACCCACCCGGGCGGGGCGGGCACCGCCGCCAATCCCCCCGCGTTCTTCAACGTCGCCTTCCGCTCCAACGCGCAGGAGCCGCTGCCCTCGGTCACCGCCGGCTCGGCGTGCTCACCGACCCGCGGTGGTGGCGCGACGAGGCGCAGGGCACTGCAGCTGGCCAACGGCGACATCACTCCGTTCTACGCCAGCGTCAGCTTCGCCAAGCTGTGGCGCAAGGCCACCGACAACTCGCAGATCCCCCGCACCGGAGTGTTTGACCGGATCCTCCCGAGCCACTTCGAGCCATCGCAAGGGGCGAACTTCTCCGTCGAGTGCGGCCTGCAAGGCGCCACCAACCCGACCTCCTGTGTGCCCGAGTACCAGGGCAGGCTGCAGCCCTACGCGATCTACGTGCCCCCGGGCCGGGCGCCCGCCGGCGGGTGGGGGCTCACGTTGCTGCTGCACTCGCTGTCGGCCAACTACAACCAGTACAGCGGCACCCGCAACCAGTCGCAATTCGCGCTGCGCCAGGTGCCGTCGATCGTGATCACGCCGGAGGCTCGTGGCCCGGACCAGTTCTACTACGGCCTCGGCGAGTCGGACGTGTTCGAGGTGTGGGCGCAGGTGGCCCGACTGTACGGGCTCAATCCGGCCTACACCGACATAACGGGCTACTCGATGGGGGGGTTTGGCACTTTCGACATGGGGGCTGAGTTCCCGGATCTGTTCGCGCGCGCCCAACCGACGGTGGGCGAGGAGACGGACACGAACGTGTTGCCGTCATTTCGCAACCTGCCTCGTATTGATGTGGAACGCCACAACCGATGAGCTGGTCGGCCCTCAGGACTACGTCCCGACATTCAACAAGCTTTCCAGCGCCGGCTACCGCGTTGAGATCCACATCCACCAGCCATGTGCGAACCCGATGTGCTCGGCTCTGTTCCCCAACCATCTCGAGCTGGCGGTCAATGACCAGTTCGCCCCCGCCGCGGCGTTCCTCGGCAACGCGCTGGTCGACCGAAACCCGGCGCATGTCACCTACGTCGTGGATCCCGCCCGGTTCTCCTCCAAGTACGGCGTGATCGGCGATCACGCCTACTGGATCTCCGGTCTAACGGTCCGGCAAAACGGCTCAGAAGGGCAGATCGACGCTGTCTCCCACGGCTTCGGGGTCGGCGATCCCATGCCCTCGGGAGTACAGAACGGCACTGGGACGTTGACCGGCGGCAACCTCGGGGACGATTCACTACCTCAGCCAGGCCCAGACGTGGGGAGCGACGCCGAGCGCGGCCAGCAGCGACGCCGATCGACATCAATGCGACCAACATCGCGACCGCGCAGATAAACGTGCAGCGAGCCCGCCTCGACTGCAACGCGCGCGTGAACATCACGAGCGACGGACCGATTGCGGTCACGCTTGCGGGCTGCAACCGCGTTGTAAACGGCGGCTGAGCCGCGTGCTCAGGCGGGCACTGCGCGCTTCGCCAGGTGCTGCCCGACCTTACGCTTGACCCGCTGCAGAGCGTTGTCGACGGTCTTGCAGTCGCAACCCAGGCGACGTCCCACCTCCTCGTAGGAGTGGCCGTCGAGGTACAGAGCGAGTACCCGCGACTCCAGCTCCGACAGCGCAGTGGAGAGGCACGCCACCAGCGCCCGCAGCTCCTCGGAGCTGATCACCTGGTTGACGGGATCGTGAACCGAGGGTCCCGGCAGCATCTCATCCAAGGTTGAGTCCGCATCTCCGGCGTCGCCGGCGGGGGCACTGGAGAACGACACGTATTGGTTCAGCGGCACGTGCTTGTTGCGCGTGGCCGTCTTTACGGCCGTGATGATCTGGCGGGTGATGCACAGCTCGGCGAAGTTTCGAAAGCTCGATTCGCGGTCGGAGCGGTAGTCGCGGATCGCCTTGTAAAGCCCTACAAGCCCTTCCTGAATGAGGTCCTCAGCGTCTCCGCCGGCCAGGAAGTACGACGAGGCCTTGAGACGCACGAAGCCGTAGTAGCGCCGCACGAGGCGGTGATACGCGTCCATGTTGCCCTGCTTGGCGAGGGCGATGAGGAACCCATCCTCAACCTGCAGTTGAGAGTTAGGACTAGCAGAGAGTCTGGCCACGATAGACGTCCCTTCTGGCCTCCCCTGCCATCGCAGGCGTGGCCGTGGAATTCGTGGCGCATTACCTCCCCAGGCGCCGCACCATTTCGGCCGCGGTTTGTCGAGCCGCGCCGTTCCTCTCCAGATCGCGAGAAGGCTAAACCTCCGGTTGATCTTTATCTCCCGCGCGGGAGCGTGACAGATGGGGGATCAGGTGTCAAGGCGTAGATCAGGACCGCCGCGGCTGCGCTGACGCTGAGCGACTCCACGCGGCCGTGTAGAGGGATCGATACCAGCGCGTCGCACTGTGCCGCCACGCGCGGACGCAACCCACTCCCTTCGGAGCCCAAGACGAGCACCGTCGCCTGGTCGGACTCCACCTCGCTATACGGCCGGCCTTCAGCGTCGGCTCCAAAGCACCAGCGGCCATCCCGTTTACATGCTTGGAGGAAATCGGCGAGGTTACGCACCCTCGCCACCGGCAGATGCTCAACGGCGCCCGCCGATGCCTTGCACACCGCGGGCGTGACCAGCGCGGACCGGCGCTCTGGGACCACGACCGCGGCCGCCCCTGCGCACTCCGCCGTGCGACAGACCGCTCCGAGATTTTGAGGGTCTTGCACCTGGTCGAGCACAACGATCAGTCCCCGCGACGCCCCCAGCACGTCATCCTGGCCCAGATACGGGTATCCGGAGGCCTCGGCGCAGACTCCCTGATGATCGGGAGAGCCGCAGCGCCGCTCAATCTCCTCGCTTGAGGCTACCTCTGGGCTCTGCGCGGGGGCAGCGAGCCAAGCCTCCCGGAGCGCGTTCTTGGTCGCCCATATGCGTGAAACCGTGCGGCGGCCGCGGAGCGCCTCGCGCACCGCGTTACGGCCGTAGACGATCATCGGGCAGGGATCAGTTCCGGGCCCTGTGGGCCGTCACGCAGCTCCCAGCCCAGCTGACGTATCCGCTCACGGAGGACGTCAGCCTCATCGAAGTCACGGCTGGCACGGGCTCGCTCGCGTCTCGCAAGCAGCTCGGTCACGTGGTCGGGGGCCTTGACGTCCTCCACCTCGAGCAGGTTGGCGAGCGCAAAGACACCCAGCATGTCTCGTAGGTCGGCGGCCCCGACCGGCGCGTCGGCGCTGTTGGCCCGCGCAATCCACTCCCAGGCAGCCGCCAGCGCACGCGGCGTGTTGAAGTCCTCGGCAAGAGCGCTGAAGAACTCGTCCTTGAGCGGGCCAGACCAGTCAGGCGATGCTCCCGGGTGAGTCTGCGCGCCGCCTCCCGCACGCGGCGAACGCTGTTGGTCGCCTGCTCCAAGCGCTCGGCATCGAACTCGATCGGCTGGCGGTAGTGGCCGCCACAGAAGTACATGATCAATGCATCGCGGCCGAAGGCGTCAAGCGCCTCATGGAGCAGGTAGATGTTCCCCTCGGACTTGGCCATCTTGGCCTGCTGGAGGCGAACCATCCCGTTGTGCACCCACATCCGGGCAAGCGGCTGATGGCGGGCAGCGAAGGTCTGAGCGGCCTCATTCTCGTGATGAGGGAACACCAGGTCAGAGCCCCCGCCATGGATCTCGAAGTCGAGCCCCAGCAGCGATTCGGCCATCGCCGAGCATTCGATGTGCCACCCCGGCCGGCCGCGACCCCACGGTGAATCCCAGGCGGTGTCCTCGCCGGGCTTGTGCGCTTTCCACAGGGCGAAGTCGAGCGGATCCCGCTTGCGCTCCGCGCCCTCGATGCCCTCGCCCTGGTCCATCTTCTCCTTTCTTTGGTGGGATATCTCTCCATATTTCGGGTAGGCCGGCACCGAGAAGTAAACGTCGCCCGAGGACTCGTACGCATGCCCGCCGTCAACCAGGCGCTGGATCAGCTCGATGATCTCCTCGATCGACTCGCTGGCCAGGGGCTCGTAGTCCGGACGGCCCAATCCCAACCGGTCGGTGTCAGCGACGTACGCCTCGGTCATCTCGCGAGCCAGCTCAACGCTGTCCACCCTCTGCGCGGCGGCGGCCGCGTAGATCTTGTCGTTTACGTCCGTGACGTTCACTACAAGTTTGACCAGGTATCCCTCATGCTCGAGGAACCGCTTCAGCAAGGAGAAAACGACGAACTGCCTGGCGTTTCCCACGTGGATTCGCGCGTAGACGGTCGGCCCGCAGCTGTAGATCCCTATTTCGCCATCGCGCCTGGGCTCGAGAAGCCGGACCCCGCCAGCGCGAGTGTCGTGCACCAGGATTTCTCGCAAGATCCGGCAACCCTAGCGGTAGCCGAAACGTCGCAAGATCCGGCAACAGGAGCGTTCTGCGAGGGGCGCTTCGATAGGCTTTCCCTGGGTTAGAGGTGCCCTTGAATGGCACGGACGCTTGATCATCTCGAACGCCTGGACGAAGCCGAAACGGGGTTTCGGTCGCTCCCCGACCGGTATCTGGGCGCTGATCCGGGCTTCGATGCCACCTACCACATCAAGCTCTGCGACCTCGGACACACCTGGGAGGTCCGCTGCACCCGCCATGCGGCACTGGTCCGGAAGGGCGCCAGCCGCCGCCGGCCGGATGTGACGATCGCCACGGACGCCCGAACGTGGGCCCGGCTGCGTTGCGGCGAGCTATCGGGCGTGGAGGCTTTCCAGCGCCGGCTCCTTGAGGTCAGCGGCAATCTTGACTACGCGGTGGCATTCGAGGGGATGTTCCGGCTGCCCGGTGGCCGCCCCCCGCTGCTTCAGATCCACGATATCCCCGTGGGACGCCAGCGGATCTCCACGCTCACGATGGGCAAGGGAGCCGACGTGCTGCTCCTCCACGGGCTGGGCGGGACCCGCGCCTCGCTGTTTGAGACCGCCGGGGCGCTGAGCGGACGCTATCGCGTGCACGTGCCCGATCTGCCCGGGTTTGGCTCCTCCTCAAAGCCCGCGCTCGGTCCATATAACGCGCGCTGGTTTGCCGAGGTCATGCTCGGGCTGATGGACGAGCTTGGGATCGACTCGGCTCACCTGGTGGGCAACTCGATGGGGGGCCGGGTTGCGATCGAGATTGGACTACGGGCGCCGCAGCGTGTTACTGCGGTGGGGCTGCTGTGCCCGGCGGTGGCGTGGATCAAGCGCGGCTTCCACCCGATCGTCCGGCTGCTCAGGCCCGAGTTTGGTTTGCTGCCGCATGGATTCCGGCGCTCGGTCGTGGCCGCACAGTTCTGGAGCATCTTCCACAACCGCGACGTGATCGATCCGGCCGTGGGCGAGCTGATGGTCGACGAGTTCCGGCGGATCTACCACAGCGCGGGGGCCCGCTACGCGTTCCTCGCGAGCGCCCGCAACATCTACCTGGAGGCGCCGTTCGGCCCGCGCGGCTTCTACCCGCGGCTGGCCGAGCTCTCGGTGCCGGCGCTTTTTGTCTGGGGGGACCACGACAACCTCGTTCCGCCCGCTTTTGGCCGCCATGTCAGCGATTGGCTCCCAGCGGCCCAGCAGGTGACGATCCCGCAATGCGGTCACGTCCCCCAAGTCGAGCGGCCTGAGGAGACCAACGAGCTTCTGATGCGCTTCTTCGCGGACGTGGAGCGCCGAGGCGTTGTGCAAGGGGCCGTCCGCGCGGGCGAGCAGGCGGCCTAGCCCAGCTGTGTCGGTCCCAGACGGCTGGGTAGCATCCTGCCATGGCTACGACCCACAGCGCGCGCGGCGCCAGCACCAACGGCTCTGAGCCCAGAACCAGCGCCGAGGCCAGCGGCAACGGATCTCTCCCCGCCCGGATGTTCCGCGGCATCGCGGGTCAGGTCACCCGGCGCATTCCCCGGGCCGATCTTGACGAGCGCGATCCTGACTACATCCGTGAACAGCTCCCCTGGATGTGGCTGGCGGCCAGCATCTGGTTTCGCGGCGAGGTAAGGGGACTCGGCAACATCCCGGATTCGGGACCGGTGCTGCTCGTGGGCAACCACTCCGGCGGCAACGTGACGCCCGACACCGCGCTCTTCACGCTGGCCTTCAGCACCTTCTTCGGCGTCGAGCGGAACTTCTACCAGCTCGCCCACAATCTCGTGCTGGCGATGCCCACCCTCAGCTGGCTTCGGAAGTTCGGCACCGTTGCCGCTTCCCAGTCAAACGCGCGCAAGGCGCTTGAGTCCGGAGCCGCGCTCCTCGTGTATCCCGGCGGCGACTACGAGGTTCACCGGCCCAGCTGGCAGCGCAACAAGGTCGATTTCGACGGACGGAAAGGATTCATCCGCCTGGCGCTGGAGCAGAACGTCCCGATCGTGCCGGTGGTCTCGATCGGCGGTCAGGAGACGGCCCTGTTCCTCACCAGGGGCGGGGGCCTCGCCCACCGCCTGTACCTCGATCGACTGTTCCGGCTCAAGGTGCTGCCGATCTCGCTGGCGCTGCCGTGGGGACTGAACGTGGGCGACATGCTCGGTCACCTACCACTTCCCGCAAAGATCACGATTGAGACGCTTCCAGCCATCGATCTCCAGCGCGAGTTCGGCCCCAACCCCGATGTGGATGAGATCTACGACCACTTGATGAGGCTGATGCAGAGCTCGCTTGACGCGCTCGCCGCCGAGCGTCGACTCCCGGTGCTCGGATGAGGGTCAGCTCCAGCGTTGAGATAGCCGCCCCGATCGACCGTGTTTGGAATGTGGTGTCCGATCCCGAGCAGGTCCTCAGCTTCATGTCGGGCGTCACCCGCTGGGAGGTGGAGGGAGATCGCAGTAAGGGGATCGGCGCCCGCTACCGCGTGCTATTCCGCGTCGGAGCGGCTGAGATCGGTGGACTGATCGAGATCGTGGAGTGGGATGAGCCATGCGAGATCGCGTGGAGCTCGGTCCTCGGCGTGGACCAGCGCGGACGCTGGCGATTGCGCGAGCTACCGCGCGGCCGTACCCAAGTCGAGTTGCGGATGGCGTACGGGGTTGCGGGCGCAGGCCTGCTTGGGTGGCTTGCCGAGCGGGTATCCGGCCCCACCCTCTCGACCCAGCTCCGCCGCAGCCTGCACGGGCTGAAGCGGCTCGTGGAGCACGAGCAGCTGCGCGAGCGCGCCGCCGCCCGGCGGGCGGCACGGACGGCCTGAGCGGGGAGGCGGGGGCGCCCTGGCGCGGGCGGGCGCGGGCTTGGCGGGGGCGCGGGCTTGGCGGGGGCGCGGGCCGGGGCGCAGGCCGGCGGGCCTCGCCGCGCGCCGGGCGCACTACGCGGTGGGCGCCGGACGACACACCCCACCTCTTTCCCGAGGCCGCGTCATGGCGCGCCCGCTATGCGGGCGCGAGGCGACGGCCCCCTTTGCAGACGCCGGGGTGTGTCGTCTAGCGCCCGCGCGGATCGCAGGGCAGAGCGGGCTTTCGAGACACAAGACGCCACGGGCGCGCCAGGCGCGGGTGCCACGACGGACCCCGGCGGCCACGACAGCTTGCTCGCCCGCCGCGCGCGCAAGGCACGCCCACGCCCCCGTCCACCCAAGCCCCCCGCCCGCCGAAGCCCCCCCCCAAAAAAAACACCCGCACTTGCACCGGCCCGGCGATGCTCGCCCTATCATCGCGCCCGTGGATGTCCAGGATCCGCTGGAGGTGGAGCGTCTAGAGGCCCTCGCTCCCGAGGCCTGCCACACGCGGCGGGAGTTCCTTCAGCGCACGGCGGCTACGGCCGGGCTGGCCGCCGGAGCGGGGTTGACGCTACACCCTGACGTCGTTGTCGCCGCCGCGGCGCACCGCCAGCGTCAGGTCCACACCCCTTCCCCGCGCAACCTTCCGATCGACACGTTCGTCGTGGTGATGATGGAGAACCGCTCGTTCGACCACTATCTCGGCTGGCTGCCCGGGGCGGACGGACGCCAGGCCGGCCTGCAGTTCTCAGACAAGCAGGGCAACGCCCATGCCACGCACCGTCTGGGGGCCGATCCCCAGGGATGCGGCTTTCTCGACCCCGACCACTCCTGGGAGGGCGGCCGCACCCAGCTGGCGAACGGAAAGATGAACGGCTTCCTCAAGGCGCAGAGCGACGTGTTCTCGATCGGCTACTACACGGAGGCCGATCTGGGGTTCACGCCGCACCTGGCCAAGGCCTTCACGGCGTTCGACCGCTTCTTCTGCTCGATCCTGGCCTCCACCTATCCCAACCGGGAGTACATGCACGCCGCGCAGTCCTATGGGATGAAGGACAACTCGCTGCCCACGGGCAGCGCCGGCTTCCCTGACACCACCATCTTCTCCGCGCTCTCCGCGGCCGGGATCTCCAACCGCTACTTCTACACCGACATCCCCGTGTCAGCGCTGTGGGGCACGGCTGGGCTGGGGCGCTCCAGCCAGGTCCAGCACTACTACGAGCAGGCTGCGATGGGCACGCTTCCGGCCCTGTCGTTCGTCGACCCCTCGTTCCAGGGCGAGGACCAGGGCAGCTCAGGCGACGAGCATCCACACGGCGACGTGCGAGTTGGGCAGGCCTTCATCGCCGAGGTCGTACACGCATTTATGGAGTCACCCCAGTGGCACCGGGGGGCGCTATTCGTGGTCTATGACGAATGGGGCGGCTTCTTTGACCATGTGGTGCCGCCGCGAGTACCTGATCTGAGGGCGAACGGAGACCTCAACAAGGACTTTGGGCAGATGGGCCTTCGGATCCCCGCGGTGGTCGTGTCCCCGTACGCGCGGCGCGGACACGTCGATCACTCGATCTACGGGTTCGAGTCGATCCTGAAGATGATCCGGTACCGGTACGGCATCCAACCGTTGACGCCCCGTGACCTCTACGCCAACAACATCGCGGCGGCGTTCGACTTCGAGCATCCCCGGTTCGATCCGCCCGCGCTGCCGTCGCCGCCGGACGTGATCTCTTCGGCCTGCCCCGGCTCGCCGCCGGTGGGAAGCGGGGGCACGGGGTTGGACGGCGGCTCGTTGATCGGCGTCCCTCCCGGGACGATCCCGAGCCTCGGGACAAGCGAGCGGCCCAAACCGCACGATCTGGCGAAGCTCGTGAGCTCCGGATATCTCGAGCGGCTGGGGTTCGATTACAGGCCGGCCACGCCCGCGACCATGTTCCGCCATCCCTCGAAGCTCGGGATGCGGACGTGAGGCGGACCATCCCTGCCGCCCTGGCCGCGCTCGCTATGACCGGCGTAGGCACGGCCGGCGCTGTCCGCGCAGACACCTTCACCCCGGTGAGGCTGCAGATCTCCGTCGCACCGGTCGCCCGCGCCCGCGCTCCGCTTCGCATCGCCGTGGCCGTCAACGCCGACCCGGGGGCCCTCGACTCTCACACCGGGCCACTGCGGATCCGGGTCAAGCTGGCCAGCGAATGCGGCGGCACCTACCAGTACACCACCGGGCCGGTCCTCCTTGACAAGCGCCTTGAGCCACAGCCAACGACCGGCCACGGGTACTCCGCCACTGCCCACGGACGCGGCAGGCCGGTCGCGTACGGCGAGCTGACCGTTTGCACCTGGCTCGAAGAGGAGGGCGATAACCGGGACTTCGCCACCGACCAATCGGTCCAGGTCAACGTCTCCAAGTCCTGCACGATCGCCGCCGCCCACTACGACTCCGCACGGCGCGCCCGCCGACGCAAGTCATTGATCGCCCGCGACCGGCGACGCGCCCGGCGAGCGTGCGGCCCGGGGGTACCGCTCTGAGTCGCCACCGACTTGCTGTGGCCGTGCTGGGCGCCCTCGCCTGCACCGCCGCCCAGCTGGGAGCGCAGGCTCAAGCCGCGTCGGTCCCGCCCATCCGCCACGTGTTCATCATCGTGCTCGAGAACGAGCCCGCCTCCACCACCTTCGGCCCCAACCCACCGGCGCCGTACCTGGCACAGACCCTCAAGGCGCAGGGGGCGTTCGTGCCGAACTACTACGGAACCGGACACGAGAGCAACGACAACTACCTCTCGATGATCTCCGGCCAAGCACCGAATCCACAAACGCAGGCCGACTGCCAGATATTCAGCGACTTCCAGCCAGACGTGATCGGCGCTGATGGTCAGGCCGTCGGCAGCGGCTGCGTGTTCCCCGCCGACGTCAAGACGGTCGCTGACCAGCTCGAATCAGCCGGACTGACCTGGCGCGATTACAACCAGAGCATGGGAGCCGATCCCACCCGCGAGGCGGCGGAGTGCGGTCACCCGGGCCTGGGCCAGCAGGACCACACCCAGAGCGCCACCGCCACCGACCAGTACGCCACCCGTCACAACCCATTCGTGTACTTCCACTCGATCATCGACGACACCGCCCGGTGCGACAGCCACGCGGTCAACCTCGACCTGCTGCCTCATGACCTCTCCAGCGCCGCCAACACGCCCAACTACGTGTTCATCACCCCCGATCTGTGCGCCGACGGCCACGACGCCACGTGCGCGGATTCGCACCGCCCCGGTGGCTACGCCGGCATCGACCAGTTTCTCAAGACGTGGGTGCCGCGGATCACCGGTTCGGCGGCATTTCGCAACGAGAACGGACTGCTGATCATCAACTTCGACGAATCCTCCACCAGCGACACCAGCTCGTGCTGCGGCGAGATCCCCGGCCCGAACAGTCCTTCACCCGGAATCAACGGACCGGGCGGCGGAAAGACCGGCGCGGTACTGCTCTCCCCGTGCATCCGGCCGGGCACGGTATCCAACGTTGCCTACAACCACTACACGATGCTGCGCAGCGTGGAGGACATCTTTGGTCTCGCTCACCTCGGCTATGCCCAGCTCTCGGGAGAGCAGTCGTTCGGAGCCGATGTGTTCACCAGCCCGTGCCGGGGCGCGCCCGTGGGCCGGACGGCCGTCCGCCTACACGCACCGGCGCTGGCTTCCTCGGTCGCCACCAGGCCACGAGTCCGCATTCGCTGGACGACCTCTGGCGCCGCGGCCAAGAGCTTCACGGTTCAGGTCCGCCAGATCAGCGGCGGCGGTCGCCACGCGTGGCGCACATTGGCCCGCGCCACGAAGCGCCGCAACGTGATCCTCAATGGCAGTTTCGGAGCCACCTACCAGACCCGGGTGCGGGCCACAACCAAATCGGGGGCCACCAGCAACTGGGCCACCGTAACGACGGTGATGCCGAGCGGCATCCCGGGAGGGCGCTACCGCGGGAGGTGGATCGTCACGGCAGTCCGCGATGCGTGGGGCGGGCGGGCCACGATCGGCTCAAGCATCGGATCGACGTTCAGCGCCGGCTTCATCGGCGGCTCGCTGGACATCATCGGCGATGTTTGGCCGCAGGGTGGGGTCGCGCGGGTGACGGTCGATGGCAAGTCGAGCACGATTCAGCTGCACTCCTCTCGCCCGCATGCGCGGCAGGTTCTGTTCCACGCCAAGCTCCCCTTCGGCCGGCACCATCTCGCGGTCACGGTGCTCGAGGCGGTCGTCCCGATAGAGGGACTCGCCATCACCGACCGGCGGTCGTAGGCTTTCGCGCCCGAAAGCGAAACGAGCCGTCCGAGCGCTCGACGTCCATCGGGTCAAGACCCGCATGCTGGAGGCGCTCGGGGAGGCGTTCCGGGTCCAGCGGCATCAACGTGTCCCCCACGTGGATCAGCTTGAACAGGGCCCCTGTTCCCACGCTGTCGGTACCCGCGAATATCCCGCCGGGTTCCAGTACGCGCGCAACCTCGGCGAAAGCGCGGTCCTGGAGCATTTGCGAGGGGATGTGGTGAAGCATCGTGAAGCACACCACGGCGGAGAACGTGCCCTCTGGGTACGGCATGTGGGTGGCACTCCCACGGGTGACTGTCACGGCTTCGCCGAGCTGGGCGCGCAGGCGCCGGCAGTAGCCCTCATCGAGCTCCAGCACCTCGAGCCTGCGCAGGCGCCGGGAAAGCACTTGCGTCGTGGCCCCGAAGCCCGGACCGATTTCCAGCACGTGCGGGCCCAGCTCCACCCCTTTCAATCCCCAGGGGACCAGCTCTCGCTCCACTCGCGTACGCCACCAGCCGGAGGAGCAGATCAGGTTGTGGATCCTGTTCACCGCTCCACGGTAGCGAGAGCCAGTGCGGCCGCGCCCTCCTGGCGTCCGACGAACCCCATTCCCTCTCCGCGAGTGGCCTTGACGCTGACGCGGTCCACCGCCAGTCCGGCGGCCTCAGCCAGCGTGCGACGCATCGCCTCACGGTGCGGAGAGATGGCGGGGCGCTCGATCACCACAGTGGCGTCTACATTGACGATCGTGATGCCTCGCTCGTTGAGCATGCGCACGGTGGTTTCCAGCAGCTCGATGGAGCTCGCGCCCGCGTAGCGATCGTCGGTATCAGGGAAGTGCTGGCCGATGTCTCCTAGAGCGGCGGCGCCGAGCAGCGCGTCGATGATCGCGTGCGTGAGTACGTCGGCGTCGGAATGGCCGCTGAGGCCGCGCTCGAACGGGAGCTGGATGCCGCCGAGAACCAGTGTCCGGCCGGCCGCGAACGGGTGACAGTCGTAGCCAAGGCCGCTGCAGATCATGGCTCTATCAGCAGCTCGGCGACCCGAAGGTCGACGGCCGTTGTCACCTTGATGTTCTCCGCATCCGCCTCTACCACGCGCACCGTTCCACCGCCTTGCTCGACGAGCCAGGCGTCGTCGGTAGCCGCCGCCAGCAGCTCCTCCGATACGTGATTGAACGCCTGCTCCAGCGCGGCCCTGCGGAACACCTGCGGGGTCTGCACGGCCCACAGTCGGCCGCGGTCAAGCGTACGAACCACCGTACGATCATCGGGCCCCGCCTCCTTGATCGTGTCCGACACCGGCGTCGCCGCGATCACCACGTCAGCATCGGAGCCGGCCAGCTCGTCAAGCGTGCGGGTGAAGAGGCTTGTCCTGGCCAGGGGACGGGCCGCATCGTGAACGATCACCGGATCGCCGGCGCCGGAGGCGGCGAGCGCTCGGCGTACCGATTCAGAGCGAACCGATCCGCCCGCCACGCCGACCGTGCCCGGAGGCGCAGCGCTCAGGCTGATCAGGCGGCAGAGCGACCACGATCCGATCCACCGCCCCGGTTTTCTGGAGCGCCAGGACGCTCCACTCGACCATCGGCCTCCCCGCAAGCGGGACGAGCGCCTTGGGCCGACCGGACCCAAGGCGCTCGCCTCGTCCTGCGGCCACGATCAACGCGACCGCCATCTGCTCATCAGCGCGGATTACTTAGCGGCCACCGCCGCCTTGCGATGACCGTTGGTCGGCGGCGGCGTTCCGAGCAGGCTGTAGATGTGATCCTCAACCTCATCCTCTCCCATCTCGAGCGCGTACATCAGCTCGGAACAGAGGATCCGCTTGGCACGGGTGAACATCTGCTTTTCACCCGTGGACAACCCCTTCTGAGACTCGCGGATCGCCAGGTTTCGCACAACCTCAGCGAGCTCGTATATGTCGCCGGTCTTGATCTTGTCGCGATTGTGCTTGAACCTCCGGTTCCAGTTCTTCGGCATCTCCGAGCACTCGTCGCCCAGGACCGCCTGCACCTTCTTGACCGTTTCGTCGTCGATGACGCGGCGCAGCCCGGCGAGGGCGGCATTCTCGGTCGGGACCATCACGGTCATGTCGTTGTGCAGGATCTTGATCGTCAGGTATTCGCGGCTCTCGCCGAGCACTTCCTTGGCGTCCTTGCGGATCACCTTGCCGGCGCCGTGGTGCGGGTAGACCACGCTGTCTCCGACCTTGAACTCGATGTGGGGAAGCGCTTCGGCCTGGTGGTCTTCTTCCAAGTGCTCTTCCATTTGCTGTGTGATGGCTTCCTCCTCTGTCCAGCCGCACGGGCGACGCCCGCAGGCGATTTGCTTCTCTACGTCTGCAGGTATCGGTCGACCAAATTGATCTCCTGCTGACGGCGAAGGCCCTCACGGATGTCCTTCGCCCGGATCTCCCCGACGCCGTCGACGCCCTCCAGCTCGTCGTCGGTGGCGGCAAGCAACTCCTCAAGTCCTCCAAACTCGTCCACAATGCGCTGCACGACCATCCTGGGCAAGCGGGGAATACGGCCCAGTATGCGGAAGCCGCGCGGCGAGACGGGATAGTCGAGTGTGTTCAGCTTCCGGTCGTAGCCAAGCAGTTCGGCGAGGCGACCGAAGTCAAGCAAGTCCTGGTGGGGCAGGCGCACGAGCTGATCGAATGCAATCGCGAACTGGTGATCGCTGTCTTCGATCAGGTAGTCGTGCACCAGCGCAGTCTTGTCGGACGCCACCCCGACCATCGTCTCGTCGAGTTGCATCTCAATCAGCCGCCCGTCGGTACCCAACTCCACGATGTAGCGCTCGATCTCCACAGCCATCCGCGTCACGAGCTCCGCTCGCTGCAGCACGGTGAGCACGTCGTGCAGAGTGGCTCCGCCCTCGAACTCAAGCGCTGTCAGCCGCGTTGACACCTGATCCAGCCGGCTGCGGTACTTGTCGAGTGTCGCCAGCGCCTGGTTTGCCTTGGCCAGGACAACAGGTATGTCCTCGAGGATGTACTTCAATCCGTCCACATACAGTGCAACGACCTCTCGGCGCTCGGACACCGCGACAACGATCGAGTCGGTCTGCTTGGACACGCGCTCGGCGGTGCGGTGCCGCGTGCCAGTCTCGTCCGTGTGGATGGTGGGATCCGGTGTGAGCTGGACGTTGACGTGGGCGATCTTGGTGGCGTTGGCGCTGAGGATGATGGCGCCGTCCATCTTCGCTAGCTCGTACAGGAGCTGGGGCGAGAAGTCGACGTCCAGCTTGATGCCACCCGAGTAGAGGAACGCCAGCTCGTCGGCGTCCCCGATCACGATCAGCCCACCGGTACGGGCGTGAAGGATGTTGTCGATGCCCTCGCGCAGCGCGCTACCGGGCGCCACCATCTCCAGTGCTCTGACGATCCGGGAGTCTTGCCTTGACTCGAGCTCTTCCTTGAGCTCTTCCCCGGAACGCTGCGGCATTGCCGCGATTTTACCTGCAAGTGGTGGAGCGCCGCTGCCCCGATCAAGCAGCCATTGCTCTCGTTTCGCCGAGCGCGGTCGTGAGAGCGGCCTTGAGCGTCGAGCAGCGCCCAGGCTCCACCACCGGGCTCAGTCCGAACTTCGCTCCCTCGGCGAGGCGCCGGTCGGCGTGCGCAACCGTCCGCACCTCGCCGGTCAGACCGAGCTCGCCGAAGCAGGCCAGCGGAGCCTCCCCCCCGGCAGCGCTCAACGGAATCCGTTTGGCCGCGCTCGCCACGGCAAGCGCAACCGCCAGGTCCGCGCCGGGCTCGTCGACGCGCACCCCACCGACGACGTTCACGAACACGTCCGCCGCTCCGAGTCCAATCCCGCCGTGACGCCCCAGCACCGCCAGCACCAACGCCACGCGATTGCGATCCAGCCCCGCAACGACTCGCCGCGGCGGTTCGAGCTCCGAGCCGGAGACCAGCGCTTGGACCTCCACGAGCAATGGCCGCGAACCCTCCATCGCACACAGAACAACGCTTCCGGCGGCCCTCGTGGCTTCGGCAACGAATCTCGCCGATGCGTCCAGCACCTCCACCAATCCGTCATCCCGCATCTCGAATACGCCAGCCTCGTTGGTGGAACCAAAGCGGTTCTTGACCGCCCGCAGGGTGCGATAGGTCCGCTCGCGCTCGCCCTCGAACCAGAGCACGCAGTCGACTAGGTGCTCCAGAACACGGGGCCCAGCCAACGTGCCCTCCTTGGTCACGTGGCCGACAAGCAGCACCGCTATCCGGTGCTGCTTTGCCACCTGCATGATCGTCCCGGCCACCTCGCGCACCTGGGCTACCGACCCGGCTGCGCTGGTCAGCTCCTCGCTGCGAAGCGTCTGCACCGAGTCGACTACGCAGATCTCAGGCCGCTCCTGCTCGAGCGTCGCCACAACCGTGGCCAGATCGGTCTCGCCGATCACCGGGATCTGAAGCGCTGCGCGGCTTGGCAGGCGCTGGGCTCGCAGCTTGACCTGGGCCGGGGACTCCTCGGCGGATACGTACAGGGTCCGGCGTCCGCTGGCAAGAAGGTTGGCGAGCGCCATGGTGGTGAGCGTCGACTTGCCGATACCCGGTGAGCCGCCGATCAGGACCAGTGACCCAGGCACGATGCCACCGCCGAGCACCGCATCGAGCTCGCCGAGCCCCGTGCTGAGGCGTGCGTGCTCACTGGCTTGCACATCGCTGAGGGTGACTGGCTTGACCGCTCCGTACCCCGAGGCCTTGCCGCGGCCGGCGCGTGCGCCCGACGCCCGAGAGGCGCGAACCTCCTCGATCAGCGTGTTCCAGTCCCCGCATCCCGGACAGCGGCCCTCCCACCGTGAGGTCTCGTGACCGCAGGCCGAGCAAACGAAAATCGAGCCTGAGCGAGCCATCGAACGCGCAGGCTACGCCCTCGCCCTGACGTCCCCGCGTCGCCACCAGCCCCCATGGCATCGATTGAAACGAAGTTGAGATGAATCAGTTACAGACTTCGCAGTAGCCGGTCGCGCACCCACAGGTCAGGAGGTCGATGCCAGACCGCATCGGTCGCCACAGCCCCACCCAACCAAGGGCGATGGGGTGGGTACGGTCCGCGCCACCGTCTGGCCAACATCTCCTGGCCAGACGTTCCGCGGCGTGCTGGCGTTCGGGCTCCGCCACCATGGCCTCGAGCTGCTTGCGCATGAAATCCTCGTCCATACCCAAGCAACGTCGGCTCCATGCGCTTTTTTCAGCACGCGGCCGGGGAGCCGACGGACGAACAATCGAAACCCCCGTCAGCACGCGGTCACCGGGCCTGGACCGAGCCACTCTCCCACTACGGCCCCCGTCGCGCAAGTGTCCAGCGCACCAGTTGCGCGGACCGCGAGAGGTTCACCGCCTCCAGGCCGTAGGTCACGCCGAAGATCAGCTCGCCGCCGTTACACCAGCAACCATGGCCGTGCTCGTTGAGGACCTGGTCACGGAGGAATCCCAGGGGCCGCCGGGACGAAGCGCGGGTCAGCGAAGCCGACAGCATCCTCCTCGCAAGCGAGACCCACGGTTTCGTGGGACCACATACCCCCGGCAACGCGCCACAAGCCGAGACCAGGTGGAACAGTCCGGCGGCGGTGATCATTCCGGCGGACACGTCCATCGGAGCGCCCGCAGGCGCGTCGTAGTCCCATCGAGGAATGCCGTCCCTTGGGAGGTGGCGTTGGACATACCGAGCCGTCCGCAACGCCACTCGCAACAGCGCCCGGTCACGTAGCTGGAGCGCAGCCTCGGAGAAGCCGTATACCGCCCAGCCCTGTCCACGCGACCAAGTGCTAGAGGCCGAGCGACCCTGGCGGGTGCCAATCGAGAGGACCCGACCGGTTGCTCGGGCAAACCTGACGACCTGGGCTGTCGACCCGTTCGGGCGCACAAGGAGGCGGGCTACGGCACGGGCGTGGCGAGATGCCACCCGTGCGTATGTCGGATTGCCTGAGAGCCGCGCGGCCCACGGCAAGATCGAGATGTTCATCATCGAGTCGACGATCGTGTCTGAGTCCACCCCGCGCGAGTCCGTCGGGATTGTTCCGGCCGCGGAATTCGAGCGCTCGAGTGTGAGCAGCTCATCGGCCGCCGCAAGGACCGAGCGTTTGAGCCGGCCACAGGTGGCACCTCCACGCGCGCGCCGCCCATGACACAGCGCCTGGAACGCGGCAAGCGAGGACTCGCCGTACTCGAAACCCACGTCATGGGTGTCAGCGCGCTCGCCGCCGAGATGAGCGAGCGTGGCGGCCTTTGCCCAGCTGGCGAACATCTGTCCCCCGGGTCCTTGGACTCGAGCCGATGCCTGCCATAGCGCTCCTGGCCAGAAGCCGCTGGTCCAATAGCCCGAGTCGATGTGCAGGACATCGCGACGGTCCGCGCCAATCGGGAATTGACCCGGGCGAAGCCGTGCGTGCAACTCGGCCAGCCTGTGCAACAGCAGCGCACCGCCGTCGCGGGCGTCGCTGATGATCAGCGCGCTCACCTTGACTCGACCGGCAATGCCATGCAACGCCAGCGTCCCCGGCCCAGCGCCGACCTGCTCGATGTGGCGGCTGTGGCGGACGGGGACCTGGCCCGCGCCATAGTCGATTGTGAGCTCGCCTCCACGGGGCACTTGCACATCCATCGACACGGCGAAGGTGAACGGCAGCGAGCGCTCCACGGTGTGTCCCGGCCCGACCACGATCGCTGGTTCGACCAGCAAGGGACGCGGCGTCGCCGGATCGAACGGGGGTGGACGACCGTGCGCAACTACCACCAGCACCACGACCAATGCGGCGACGGCAGCCACAGCCAGCAGAAGCACCGCGCGCCGGTCTGTCACTGGATGTGGCTGGCTAGCGCCCTCGGCCGAGCGCTACTCAGGTTTCGGCGGGCCGTCCTGAGCCTCAGATCCAGCCGAACCGGACTCCTCCTCGGCCTCCTCGGAGCCACCGTCGGCGCCCACGGCGACGGGCGTCGGCTTCGGCTCCGGTTCGATCACCGTGAGCCTCACATCCGATTCGGCCCCGTCGGCCGTAGTCTCCTCCTCGGGGGCATCGACCACCACGGTGGAACCTTCGGCAACCTGCGAGCGGAGGACAAAGTCGGCCAGCGGGTCCTCGACGTAGCGTTGGATCGCTCGGCGCAAAGGCCGCGCGCCCATCGCGGGATCCCAGCCCTTGTCGACGAGCATGTCCTTGGCTCCCTCGGAGAGCTCGAGCTGTAGCTCCCGCTCGGCCATCGACTCCCGGATCCGCATGAGCAGTAGTTCGACAATCTCCTTGATCTCGCCCTTGGAGAGCTTGTGGAAGACGATCACCTCGTCGATCCGGTTGAGGAACTCGGGCCGGAAGACCTTCTTGAGCTCGCCGGTGATCCGGTTCTTCATATCGTCGTAGGTGATCCCGGTCTCGTCGTCTGAGACGGCGAAACCTAGCGGCGTGTTGCGTGCTATCTCCGCCGCGCCGATGTTCGAGGTCATGATCACGATGCAGTGGCGGAAGTCCACGGTGCGGCCCTGGGCATCCGTCAGCCGCCCGTCCTCCAGGATCTGCAGCAAGATGTTGAACACGTCCGGATGGGCCTTCTCGATCTCGTCCAGCAGCAGCACGCTGTAGGGCTTGCGCCGGACTGCCTCGGTCAGCTGCCCGCCCTCGTCGTAACCGATGTACCCAGGTGGCGAGCCCACCAGCCTTGATACCGCGTGCTTCTCCATGTACTCGGACATGTCGATGCGGATCATCGTGTCCTCATCACCGAACAGGAACTCGGCCAGCGTGCGGGCCAGCTCGGTCTTGCCGACGCCACTCGGACCGAGAAAGATGAACGATCCGGTAGGCCGCTTGGGATCCTTGAGCCCGGCGCGCGAGCGGCGGATCGCCTTGGAGACGACTTCGATCGCGGGGTGCTGCCCAATCACGCGCTTATGGAGCTCGTCCTCCATCCGCATGAGCTTTGCCGTCTCGGCCTCGGTCAGCTTGAACACTGGAATCCCGGTCCACATCGAGACGATGTCGGCGATCTCCTCTTCGCCGATCGTCGGACGCTCGGTGGTCTCGCCGGCCTCCCACTGCTCGGTCAGCTCACGCTTCTTCTGCGAGAGCCGGCGCTCCTTGTCGCGCAGGTTGGCGGCCTTCTCGAACTCCTGGTTCTCGATTGCCTCCTCCTTGGCCCGACGGGTCTCCTCGATCTCGTCCTCGAGCTCCCTGTAGACGGGTGGAGATGTCATTGACTTGATCCGCATCCGTGATGCGGCTTCGTCGATCAGGTCGATCGCCTTGTCAGGCAGGAACCGGTCGGAGATGTAGCGATCGGCCAGCTCGGCAGCGGCCTCCAGGGCCTCGTCGCTGATCGTGACCTTGTGGTGCTGCTCGTAGCGGTCACGCAGGCCCTTCAGGATCTGCACCGTCTCCTCGGTGCTCGGCTGGTCGACGGTGATCTTCTGGAAGCGCCGCTCCAGCGCGGAGTCACGCTCGAGGTACTTGCGGTACTCCTCGAGCGTGGTGGCGCCGATCGTCTGAAGCTCACCGCGGGCCAGCGCGGGCTTGAGGATTGAGGCGGCATCGATCGCGCCCTCGGCGGCACCCGCGCCGACGAGATTGTGCAGCTCGTCGATGAACAGGATGATGTCGCCGCGCTGGGTGATCTCCTTCATCACCTTCTTCAAGCGCTCCTCGAACTCGCCCCGGTACTTGGAGCCTGCGACCAGCGCCGCCAGATCAAGGGTGTAGATCTGCTTGCCCTTCAGCAGCTCCGGCACGTCCCCATTTGTGATGCGCGTGGCGAGACCTTCGACCACCGCCGTCTTCCCGACGCCCGGTTCGCCCACCAGGACGGGGTTGTTCTTGGTCCGCCGGGAGAGGATCTGCATGATCCGCTCAATCTCGATCTCCCGACCGACCACTGGATCCAGCTTGCTGTCGGCGGCGAGCTTGGTGAGGTTGCGGCCGAACTGATCAAGCAGCTTGGAGGACTTCTTGCCTTCCGGGGTGGTGCCTGCGCCGGCCGAGGCGCCGGCGCGCTGACGCCCACCGGGCCCGGAGAGCATCCGGATCACCTCGTTGCGGATCTTCTCGGAGTCAGCATCGAAGTCGAGCAGGATGCGGGCGGCGACGCCTTCGTTCTCCCGGACGAGGCCCAGCAGGATGTGCTCGGTGCCGATGTAGTTGTGGCCCAGGCTGAGCGCTTCGCGGAGCGCCAGCTCCAGCACCTTCTTGGCCCGAGGCGTGAACGGAATCTGTCCGGAGGTGACCTCCTCGCCGGAGCCGACGATGCGGACCACCTGAGCGCGGACGCGCTCCACCGTGATGTCGAGCGACTCGAGTACCCGAGCGGCTAGCCCCTCCTCCTCACGGAGCAGGCCGAGCAGGATGTGCTCGGTGCCGATGTAGTTGTGCTTGAGTGTGCGCGCCTCTTCTTGGGCTAGGACGACGACCTGTCGTGCTCGCTCTGTGAATCGCTCGAACATGACTCTTCTCTTCGGTGGCGGTTACTCGGGAGGTGGTCGGTCGAGAGGTTTTCCGGTCTAGCCCCCTTCAAGAGGGTATTGCGGGGTCGCCAGCTTCCCGTCCTCGCTCTCATCTATCGGCCGCAGAACCGGAATCGATGAGTGAGAACGGTGTCTTCCAGGAGCCATAGCTCAGTCTAGCAATCGCACGATCGGCGATTTACCGGTCGATCTTCCCTTATTCCCGGAGTGAGCGGAATCAATCCCTTGGAGTTCGACGCCGCCGGCCCTAGTCCCTCATCGCCGGGAAGAGCACCACCTCACGGATGGAGTGCGTCCCAGTGATGATCATCACGAGCCGGTCGATCCCGATCCCAATCCCTCCCGTGGGCGGCATCCCGAACTCGAGCGCCTCGATGAACGCCGGGTCATGAGGCTCGAACTCCCCGGGAAACTGGTTCCGCAGCGCCCACATCCGATCCTGTTGCTCGATCGGATCGTTCAGCTCGGTGAATGCGTTGGCGATCTCGATACCACGCACGAACGCCTCGAACCGCTCCACTAGGCCGGGCTGCGACCGATGACGCTTGGCAAAAGGCGACAACTCCACCGGATAGTCGAACAGCATCGTCGGCTCGATCAGGGTCGGCTCCACGTGCTTTGACAGCAGTTCGTCGACCAGCTGTGCCCAGGAATCCCGCTCCGGCACCGGAAGCCCTCGCTCACGCATGGCGGTGGCCAGCGGCTCGCGCTCGGTCAGCGCTCGGATATCGATACCCGTCCGTTCCTGGATCACCTCCGCCAGCTTCTGCCTTCGCCACGGACCCACGCCAAGCCCAGCCGTGAGCCGCTCAAACCGATCGGCTACCCCCTCGTAATCGGAATAGGCCTCGTACCACTCGAGCATCGTGAACTCAGGGTTGTGCTTGGGCGAGAGGCCCTCGTTGCGAAAGTCCTTGCCCAGCTCATAGACCCGCTCCAGCCCACCCACGATCAGGCGCTTCAGGTAGAGCTCAGTGGCAATACGCAGATAGAAGTCGCGGTCGAGCGCGTTGTGATGGGTGGTGAACGGCCGGGCAATGGCACCGCCGTATTGCGGCTGCAGCACCGGCGTCTCGACTTCAATGAACCCGTCCTCGTCGAGAAACCGCCTCACGGCCGCAAGCACGCGCGCGCGGGTGATGAAGAGGTCCCTCACCTCCGCGTTGGCGATCAGGTCCAGCTCGCGACGGCGAAATCGCGTCTCGACGTCCTTGAGCCCGTGATACTTCTCGGGCAGGGGGCGCAGCGATTTCGCAAGGAGCACAAAGTGCTGCACTCGCAGCGTCAGCTCTCCCCGGCGCGTGGAGAAAGCCACTCCATCGATGCCGATCAGGTCGCCCAGGTCGAGCTCGAGCAGCCGCTCCATCCCATCCCCACCCAGCTCGTCCACGCGTGCCTGTAGCTGGATGCGACCAGAGCGATCCAGGAGATCGAAGAACGCCATCTTGCCCTGCCCGCGCCGCGCGGCCAATCGCCCCGCCACCCGGTGTCTGGCGTCGGTCTCCTGGCCGGCGGACAGCGATTCGTGCTGCGAGCGCACGGCAGCGATCGGCTCGATTCCGCGGAATTCGTGTGGGAAGGGCTCCACGCCGTCCGCCCGCAGCGCTTCGAGCTTGCGCCGGCGGGCCGCAAAGACGTCGGTCGGCTCCTGCTCTTGCGCGCTCACGGCCCGCAGTTTGACCGCTCACGCGGCGGGCCGCGGTGCGCGCCGGACCGGCCGCGGGCCAGCGCGGCGGGCTGCCGCTACTTTGCTACGTCGATCTTCGTGATCTTCAGCTTGCGCTTGCCGCGCGGTGTGGAGATCACGACCTGCTCACCGCGCTTGTGGCCGAGCAGCGCCTTTCCTACCGGGGACTCGTTTGACAGCTTCATCTCCGCGGGGCTGGCCTCGGCTGAGCCGACGATCGTGTACTTGGTCGACTTGCCCGATTCGTCCTTCACGTGAACGATCGACCCGACTCCGACCACGTCGGTTCCGAGGTCAGCCTGGTCGATGACGGTCGCCGAGCGCAACTTGTCCTCCAACGTCGCAATCCGCGCCTCGAGCATCGCCTGCTCGTTCTTGGCGTCGTCGTACTCGGCGTTCTCGCTGATGTCGCCGAACTCGCGGGCCTCCCTGATCCGCTGGGCCACCTCACGACGGCGGCGGGTTGTGAGCTCGTCCAGCTCGGACTTGAGATTTGCGAGACCTTCGCGTGTGAGGATTACGTCCTTTGGCATGGCTGGTGTGGGCGTTTCTCGGAGTTCGGGACGAGAAAAAACCCGCTGGAAAGCGGGAAATCTCAAACATCCGGCAATTGCGGGCGGATGAGTATAGACGGCGCTCAAGAGGTGCTCGGATGCCTGCCGGGGACCTCGGCCGGGGCAAGCTGATGGCTCAGGCCGCGGCTGCGGTGACCGAGGGTGCCGCGGCTGCGGTGACCGACGGTGGGGCGGCCGCGGTGACCGAGGATGCACCGAGCAGGGCCCGGACCTGAGTGAGCGTCGGTGCGCCCTGCAGGGACGCCTGCAGCGCCGCCCCGCCGCCGAGGCGTTCGACGTACCAGGGATAGAACTTTCGCAGGTACCGGGTGGCGCGCTCGGCTCCAAGGTGCTCAACCGCTCGGTCCATCACCCACTCGAGCTCGGCCAGGATCTCATGGGGCTCGGGGTCAGCCGAGCGGACGCCGAGGAGCTGCTCGAACAGCCATGGATTGCCGAGCGAGCCACGCGCAAGGAGGACCCCGTCGGCGCCCGTCTGCTCGAACGCTGACTCCACCGTCGCCACGTCGTGGAGACCCCCGGAGATCATCAGCGGCACCGGTAGCTCCTCCACCAGCTCTCTCGCGAGCGCGTAGTCGGGCGCTCCCTTGTGGCGCTGCGAAGCATGACGGGGGTGGATCGCGATCCCCGCAACAGCCCCTTCGAATGCAAGCCGCCTGGCTACCTCCACCCCGCTCAGGTCGCCCGGCTGCTGACCGGAGCGCAGCTTGACCGTCACCGGAAGCCCGCTGCCGCGGGCTGCGGCCCGGGCGAGCGCCAGCGCCCGCTGGGGATCGTCGAGGAGCGCAGCACCCGCACCCGTCTTGCATACCTTGGGCACCGGGCAACCCATGTTGATGTCGATCAGGTCCGCACCCGCCGCGGCCACCCGTTCGGCCGCCGAGGCCATCACCTCCGGGTCGTGACCGAACAGCTGCACGGAAACGGGGTGCTCCTGGGGGTCGATGCGCAGCAGCTCGCGGAGTGTGCGCTCGTTGCGATAGTGGATCGCAAAGGTCGAGACCATCTCCGAGACGGTCAGACCGGCGCCGTGACGCTTGGCCTGCAGGCGCACGAACCAGTTGCCGATTCCGGCGAGCGGAGCTAGCACCAAACGGTTGGCGATCGGCACGCCCCCGACGGTCCATGTATCCGTTAACGCGCGCGTCATCGAGCTTTCATGGTACGAATCACCCTGTGAAGCTTTCGGAGCTGCTCGAGCCCTGGGCCGACATCATCCTCGCGCACGTGCCCGGGATCGAGCTGTTCGACGCTCATACACACATCGGGCGCAACGATCCTGACGGCATGCGTCAGAGCCCCGACGAGCTGCTGGCGCTGCTCGAACTGGCCCACGCCCGGGGCGCATTCGTCTTCCCGATGCATGAGCCGGACGGATACCCGCCGGCCAATGACGAGGTCCTGGAGGCAGGGCGGGCCTCTGGAGGCCTCCTCATCCCGTTCTGCCGCGTGAGCCCTCACGACGATCCCGTGCCCGAGGTGGAGCGCTGCGTCGACGCCGGCGCCCGCGGGATCAAGCTCCATCCGAGAGCCGAGGAGTTCACTCTGGACCACCCCGAGGTTCGCTCCATTGTGGCGATCGCCCACGAGCGGACCCTGCCTGTGCTCATCCATGCAGGCCGCGGGATCCCGGCACTCGGCATCCATGCCCTCGAGCTTGCCGAGCGGTTCCCCAACGCGCGGCTGATCCTGGCCCACGCGATGATCAGCGACCTCTCCTGGATCTGGCGGGTGGCGCCCGACCATCCAAACCTGTTCTTCGACACCGCCTGGTGGATTCCGGCCGACATGCAGGTGCTGTTCTCGCTGGTCCCACCTGGTCAGATTCTGTTCGCCTCGGATGCGCCCTACGGCGCCACCGGACTCGCTGCGGCATTCCAGCTGCGCTCCGCCCTGCAGGTAGGCCTGTCGCCGGAACAGATCCGCTCGATCTCCTCAGAGCAATCCCTGCGGATCGCGGCCGGCGCCGCACCGGAGCCGTGCGGTCCCGCGCTCGGAGAGGCCGACCGCGCGTCGCACAGCCTGCTTGACCGGGTCGCCCAGTACCTGATGCTGGCCAGCATCGCGTCGATGCGCGGTGGCGATGCCACGGAACTGATAGCGCTGGCGCGGCTGGCCTGCGACGTGCCCGACGAGATCGACGACGCCCCGGTGTTCGCGGCCATTCGCTGGCTGCTTGACCGCTATGACGCGTACGTGGTCGACTACCCCGAGGACCGCCGCCGGCTGAGCTTCCTGATTCTGGCGTGCACCGCCGCGCGGACACCGGACGTCCCCATCCCACCCCTGCAGGACCTGGGAGACGAGCAGGTCACGCCTGATTTCGCTCCCAGATCAGCCGCAACCCCGTCAGCGTAAGCAGGTCGTCGACCTCGTCGATGCTCTCCCGGATGAAGGGCACGACCACCCGTGCCAGTCCGCCGGTGAGGATCACCTTGATGTCCGGTCCGAGCTCGTTGCGGAGCCGGCGCACGATTCCCTCGACCTGGCCGGCGTAGCCGAACGCAATTCCGCTGCGAATGGCGTCGACGGTCGACTTGCCGATGAGCGAGCGAGGCTCGGCAACCTCCACCTTGGGCAGCTTTGCAGCACGGTCGTAGAGAGCATCGAGGGAGATCTCCGCCCCCGGCGTGATGATCCCGCCCAGATACTCCCCGGACTCGGAAACGCAGTCATACGTGATCGCGGTGCCGAAGTCGACCACCACACACGCGCACTGGAGGCGGTCGTACGCCGCCACCGCGTTGACGAGGCGGTCGGCTCCGACCTCGTGCGGGTTATCGATCCGGATGGGCATGCCGGTGCGAATCGAAGGGCCCACCACCAGCATCGTTTGCGACAGATAACGCTCGGCCATAACCGTCCATTGCTCAGAGAGCTGCGGCACGGTGGAGGACACAATCGACGCCTTGAGCTCGGCGAATGAGAGGCCGCGGAGCTCCAGCAGATTGGCCAGCGCGGCGCCCAGCTCATCGCCCGTGGAGTCGCGCACGGTCGAGAACCGCCAGTGCTCGGCGACGTCGGTCGCTCCATCGGAAAACACGCCGAAGTGCGTCTGGGTGTTGCCGACATCGACGACGAGCAGCATGGGCGTGGATTATGGTTGAGCGGTGCGCGCGAAGCTCTACGTCGTCCCTTCCTCCCATCCTTGTCGAGCGGTCGCACGGGCGCTCGAGCTCAAGGGCATCGAGTTCAAGGAAGTGGAATGGCCACCGCCGCTGCACGCGGCCGCCCAGCGGCTGCGGTTCGGTCAGCGGACCGTGCCAGGGCTCGTGATCGACGGGGAGAAGTATCGACGCTCGGCCGTGTGAGCGCCTTGCCACCAAATACTTCGACCCGTTCTCGGGCGAGGTGCCGGCCGGGACGTTCCCGACGGCCTGGCTTCAGAGCAGCGGGTCCCCGACCCGAGTTACCTCCTGACCCGGTCCCAGCGCGGCCAGGGCTGCTGCTAGAGACTCGCCGCCCGGCAGCGCTAGCTCTGGATCCAGCTCAAGCAGAGGGACCAGGACGAACCGCCTGGACTTGAGGTCGGGATGCGGCACCGTGATCCGCTCGGATAAGTAGCGCTCGCCGCCCAGCAGCAGCACGTCGACGTCGACCGTTCGCGGGCCGTGACGCATGTGCCGCTCAGGCCGACCCAGCTCACGCTCCACGGCCTTGCAAGCGTCGAGCAGTCCTTCTGGATCGCGGCCGGTCCTGATCCGCAGGCAGGCGTTGAAAAAATCTCCTTGATCCGGGACGAGCCCGACCGGCTCTGTCTCATACACCGAGGAGGATGCGAGTACCTCAACGCCCTGACCGGGCAGCGCCAGGACCGCCGCATCCAGGTGGGCGCGGCGGTCCCCGATGTTCGAGCCGAGGCCGAGGTAGCCGACGTTCAAGTCGCTTCGGCGGTCAACTCGCCTCGCGCCAGACCTCTACCGACACCTCGGAGATGGGCAGCGCCATAGGCGGCTCGGGCTTGCTGGCCTTGACCCAGACGGCCCGAGCGTCGTACTGGTCCAGCAGCCGGTCGGCGATCGCGGAGCACAACCGCTCGAGAGTCTTGTAGCTGCGCTGCTGAGCCACCAGGTTTGCCTGCTGGCTGGCATCTGAGTAATCGATCGTGTCCTCGAGCCGGTCGGTCACGGTGGCGTCGCAGTCGCCGACGTCCAGGCGCAGGTCGACCAGCAGTCGCTGCCCCACCTCCCGCTCGGCTTCGGTGACTCCCACGTGGGTGTACAACGAGAGGCCGCTTACCTCGATCGTGACCTCCGGCTCGGACCGGTCCTCATCCGTCTCGGGGTCCCCCTCTACCTCGTCGAACTCGGAGTCTCCCATCGCGGGCTGACCGTAGCAGCAGCGATTGTGAGGGCGTCACGGACCGGCGCCACGTCGTGCACGCGGAACACGCTGGCCCCGCGCTCGTAGGCCATCACGCACGAGGCGATCGTTCCGGCCAGCCGATCCTGAGGCTCACCGCGTCCGGTCAGCCGTCCAAGGAACGACTTACGTGAGGTTCCCACCAGCACCGGGACGCCCAGTTCGACGAGCTCGTCCAACCGTCGCAGCAGCTCCAGATTGTGCGCCGCCGTCTTTCCAAACCCGATACCCGGGTCGATCAGGATCCGCTCCTCACCAATCCCGGCCTCCACCGCGAATGCCACGCGCTCCTGGAGGAAGGCCTTGACCTCGCGGACCACGTCCTCGTAGCGAGGATCGTCCTGCATCGTGCGTGGAGTGCCGAGCATGTGCATGAGGCAGCACTGGGCACCGCTGTCGGCGATCACGGCCGCCAACTCCGGATCGCCCCGCAGCGCCGTGACGTCGTTGACAAGCGACGCGCCTGCCCTTAGCGCTTCCGCAGCGACCGCCGCCTTGGATGTATCGACCGAGATCTGCGCGCCGGTCCCGGGTCGGGCCAGCCCCTCAATCACCGGGATAACCCGGCTGAGCTCCTCGTCCGCAGGCACCGACGGAGCTCCGGGCCGGGTGGACTCGCCGCCGATGTCGAGGATCCCGGCACCCTCAGCCGCCAGGCGCCGACCGTGCGAGATAGCCGCCGCCGGATCCAGGTACAGGCCGCCATCGGAGAACGAGTCCGGGGTCACGTTGACCACCCCCATGATCCGGAAGGCAGGCTCACTCATCCGGCCACCGACCGTGCTCGTCGAAGTAGCGGCGCGCGTCCTCCTCGCGCTCGCGGTCCCGGTTGCTGGCCACGCTGAGCCGGTACATCCAGTTGATCATCCACACGATCAGCGCGACGATCAGGAGCCCGACCCCGGCCGCTGAAGTCCCGCTGTCGGTCCCGCCGCCGACCACGATCGCCGCCACTCCCGCGATCGCAATGCCGATCGGCAGCCATACACGGGTCAGGGTCAACAACAGGTGCGTGGAGGGACGCATCTTGGGTAGTGTCCCGCAGGTGGGGCTCCCGGTTGGAGCTGGTTCGATGACGCGAGGAGAGCTCTTGCGCACGGCCGCCGGAACAGGTCTAGCGCTTGCCGGAGGCGCGCTCCCCGCGTGGGCCCGCCCCCCCGCCGCGGGAAACCGGCTGCGCCGCCCGGGCAGCCTCCCTTTCGCGCACCTCCCAGCCGGAACCCCCACGATGCACCAGATCGAGCACGTCGTCGTGCTGATCATGGAGAACCAGTCCTTCGATGGGATCTTGGGGATGCTGCCCCACGAGGTGCCCAGCCGGTCCTCTGTGGACGGGCTCACGGCGCGGCACGGCCGGGTGGTCAACTCTCAGCCCGATGGACGCGGCGGCCGGGTCCATGGCCGCCACTTCGCCTCTCCGTGCCAGCTGCCCAAGCTCCCCGATCAAGATTGGAATGCCAGCCACATCTCCTACGACCACGGACGGATGGACGGCTTCGTAAAGGCCTCGGGCCCCGTTGCGATGCGTTATTGGAACAGCACGGACCTACCGTTCACGTATGCGCTGGCCACGCACTTTCCGGTCGGCCAGCGCTACTTCGCCTCCACCCTGGCTCAGACCTACCCAAACCGGCGGTTCTTCTTCTGCGGAACCGCGTCAGGGCTGATCGCAACAGACGGGAAGGCATTCTCCACACCCGCCGCAAACGGGACGATCTTCGACCGTCTCGACGCGCACCACATCGACTGGTCCGTCTACTACCAGAACCTTCCGAGCGCGGCGATTGTCCCGGGCGTCGACAATGCCCCCTCCCGCAAGCCGCGATTCAAGAAGTTCGACCACTTCTTCGCCGATACCGCGGCCGGCCGGCTGCCCAAGTTCACGTTCCTCGATCCGAACTACACCACCACCTCGGAGGAGAATCCCCAGGACATCCAGGTTGGTGAGGACTTCCTGTCCAGAGTCACCCACGCCCTGATGCGGGCACCCACCTGGCCGCACACCGCGCTGTTCATCACCTACGACGAACACGGTGGCTACTACGACCACGTTCCGCCGCCACGGGCGATCAAGCCTGACTCCATTCCCCCGATGCTGGGTCCCAACGACGTCCCCGGCGCCTACGATCGCTATGGCTTTCGCGTGCCGATGCTCGTCGTGTCGCCCTGGGCGCGCGCCGGCTACGTCTCGAACGTGGTCCAGGACCACACGTCGCTGCTTGCGTTCATCGAGCGCAAGTGGAACCTGCCGGCGATCACCTTCCGGGACGCCAACGCGAACGCGATGACCGACTACTTCGACTTCCGGGCCCCCGCTTTCGCCCATCCTCCCCGCCTTCCGGACGGTCCAACGCTGGGCCCGGGACTTGCCCGCTGCCGCGCGCAGGGCCGCACCTCGCCGTTGCCGACGACGCCGAACAACGGGGCGACGGACGTGAGCAGCGGTCTGCGCGCGCATTGGCGCGGATAAAGGCCGCTGCGAGGTGAAAAAGGTCGCACTATGCGACCAAATGCACCACGCTGGTGCGGAAGCGCTTGCTAGTCCGCGGTCCCGCCCGCGTACCCTGGGCGCGGCAGCGGCCTCGGGGCCTCGCGGCCGGGGGCGCGCTCGGGCGTCGAGGGCGGGATCGGCACCTCAGGCGGCGGCGGCACCTCTGCGCCGAACACCTCCCGCTCGGTCTGGCCCTGGAGCAGCGCCTCGAATTGCTCCTTCTCAATCGTCTCGCGCTTGATCAGGATCTCCGAGAGCTTCGCCAGCGATTCGCGGTACTGGGTGAGGATGTCCTTGGCCTGGACATGGGCCGACTCAACGACCCGCCGAATCTCGTCGTCGATCTCCCGCGCGATCTCATCGGAATAGTCCGGCTCTGCCGAGAACTCCCTGCCGAGGAACGGCAGGCCGTGGTCGTGGCCGAACACTCGCGGCCCCAGCTTCTCCGACATACCGAAGCGCATCACCATCTGCTTGGCGGTCTGGGTGACCTTCTCCAGGTCATTGGACGCGCCGGTGGTGACCTCGCCGAAGATGATCTCCTCGGCGGCGCGTCCGCCCAGGGTCATGGCCATCGTGTCGAGCAGCTCCGCGCGCGTGGTCAGGAACTTGTCTTCGGTCGGGAGGGAGATCGTGTAGCCGAGAGCCTGCCCGCGGGAGATGACGGAGATCTTGTGGACCGGATCGCTGTTAGGCAGGTAGTGGCCGACGATCGCATGGCCCATCTCGTGGTAGGCGGTGATGCGGCGCTCCTTGTCGGACATCACCCGGGTCTTCTTCTCCGGGCCCGCGATCACCCGCATGATCCCTTCCTCGAGCTCCTCCTGGGTGATCTCGCGCTTGCCGTTGCGCGCGGCCAGCAACGCGGCCTCGTTGACGAGGTTGCTCAGATCAGCGCCGGTGAACCCTGGCGTCTGGCCTGCCAACGCGTCGACATTGATCTCCCGTCCAAGCGGCTTGCCGCGGGTGTGAACCTCGAGGATCTTCCTGCGGCCGGTACGATCGGGCCGGTCGACGACGATCTGGCGGTCGAACCGGCCAGGCCGGAGCAGCGCCGGGTCGAGGATGTCGGGCCGGTTGGTGGCGGCGATCAAGATGATGTTGTCCTTCATCTCGAAGCCGTCCATCTCGACCAGCAGCTGGTTGAGGGTCTGCTCGCGTTCGTCGTGACCGCCGCCGAGCCCAGCGCCGCGGTGACGCCCCACCGCGTCGATCTCGTCCATGAAGATGATGCATGGACTGTTCTGCTTTGCCTGCTCGAACAGGTCGCGCACGCGGGAGGCACCGACACCCACGAACATCTCAACGAAGTCAGAGCCCGAGATCGAGAAGAACGGCACGCCCGCCTCACCTGCCACGGCTCGGGCCAGCAGCGTCTTCCCGGTTCCGGGCGGGCCGTAGAGCAGAACGCCCTTGGGTATGCGGGCGCCCAGCGCCTGGAATTTCTTGGGGTTCTCTAAGAACTCCTTGATCTCATGGAGCTCCTCCACCGCCTCGTCCACCCCCGCCACGTCGCGGAAGGTGATCTTGGGCGAGTCGACCGACATTCGCTTGGCTCGGGACTTCCCGAACGACATGACCTTGGATCCGCCGCCCTGGACCTGGTTCATCAGGAAGATCCAGAAGCCAATGAAGATCACGAAAGGCAGGATGTAGGTCAGCAGCGACAGCCAGCCGTTGGATGCCTTGCCCTGGACGTCGAAGCTGCCTCCGACCGCGGTGACGTCCTTCTGCGCATCCCCGATCAGGGTCGAGGCGTAGTTATCGGGATACCCGACGGTGTACTTCTGGCCGCCGTACTGGGACAGCAGCTGGACGTCGACCGTGTTGTCCTTGGTCTTGAGGTGAGGCTCTTGACCTCCCGGTTGTCGAGCTGCGTGAGCAGGTCGCTGAACGTCTGCTTCGGGGGGTGGCTCGTCGATCCGATCAGCTTTTGGACGAAGAACGCCAGCACGATCACGATGAGGATCGGGAAGGCAGCGCTCTTGAAGAACCGGCTCATGCGAGGTCACGTCCGGGCGAAAGCCCCATTAGGTGAATCGCCTAGCGTAGCAGCTGGATTTGGGCCCCCGTCGGGCTCGCCAGGCGCATCTCACTGCGCGAGCGCCGCGACGTAGGGCAGATTTCGGTACCGCTCGGCGTGGTCGAGTCCATAACCGATCGCGAACCGGTTTGGGATCTCGAAGCCCACATACCGAGTAGGTAGATCGACCTTCTGCCGCTCGGGCTTTACCAGCAGCGCGCAGACTTCGAGCGACCGGGGGTTTCGGGCGGCGAGGTTACGCAGCAGATACTGCAGCGTGAGTCCGGAGTCGACGATGTCCTCGACGATCAGCACGTCGCGTCCCTCGATCGCGGCGTCGAGGTCTTTGAGGATCCGCACCACCCCAGACGACTTGGTCGCCGAGCCGTACGAGGCGACCGCCATGAAGTCGACCTCGACCGGCACGTCGAGCCGCCGCATCAGATCCGACAGGAAGAACACCGCGCCCTTCAGCACTCCCACCAGCACCAGATCGCGGCCCTCATAGTCGCGCGTGATCTCCTCCGCCAGCTCGGAGATCCGGCGGTCGAGATCCTCTGACGAAACAAGGATTTCGCCGATCTGGCCGTCGCGGTCCACTGGGCCGTGAAGTCTAAGCAGACCTCAGCGGCTCAAACCGAAGGAGGCCGCAGTCGGCGATTGCCCTCACCCCGGCGCCGACGTCAAGCATCGCGATCCGGTCGTCGGGCAGGGCCAGCAGCTCCGGGGTCCGACCGGCGACGCCAGGGGCCAGTGAGCCGGCCGCTCGGTCGGCCAAGCGCTGGACCACCAGCCGGGACACCGCGAAGGGCAGCCGCCGGAGCCGACTCAACTCGACGGCGTCTGAGCCGTCCAGGACCTCCTCGACGAGCAGATCGAGCACGGCGGCCTCCTCGCGGAGGACCTCAGCCACCGCGACCACATTCTGTTCAGCGCCGGGGTGGATCGAGCGCATCGCAGGCACCAGGTCGGCGCGCACCCGGCCGCGGGCGAACGCGCTTGAGCCGTTGGTCTCGTCCTCGCACCAGGCCAACCCCTGCTCCACGCACCAGCGCGCCGTCTGCTCGCGCGTGTATCCGAGCAGCGGCCGGATCAGTGCCCCCTCACGTGGTTGCATGCCAAGAAGGGCCCGCCGGCTGGGTGAGGATGCGAGGCGATAGAGGATCGTTTCCACTTGATCCGTTGAGGTGTGTCCAGCGGCCACATCAGCCCCGATGGCGCCCGCCAGCTGCGCCGCCTTTCCGTAGCGGACATCTCGTGCCCAGGCCTGGAGGTTTCCAGACGAAGGGGGCCGACCCGGACGGTGCAGCTCGAGCCTCACCTCCAGTCGCTCGCACAGAGCAACGCAGTGGCGCTCGTCCCGCCCCGCTGACTCCCGCAAGCCGTAGTTGACGTGCAGAGCGCTCACCGCTTCTGCGCCGGCGATGCGCACCGCGAGATCAACCAGGCAGGTCGAGTCCCTCCCTCCCGAGAGGAGCACGAGCACACGACGCCCCGGTGCGAGAAGCCCGTCCTGCGCCACCTGGCCTAGGAGGTCGCCCGGCGGGCTCATTCTTGCTCGCTTTGTGAGGCGATGAAGATCTCCGTGGACTCGATGAATCCCTTTAGCCGAACCTCGGCGATCCGCTCGAATTCCAGGTGGGGTCCGGCACGCTCCACCACCGGACGTGTAACCAGCACCTCGCCGCCCGCGGCGCGGGCGCCTACCCGGGAGGCGATGTTCACATCCCGCCCGTAGTAGTCGCCATCGCGATACAGGGCATCGCCATAGTGGATCCCGATCCGAGGCTGGGCGCGGCTAACGTAAAGCTGCTGGAATCCGACCGCCCAGTCGGTCAGGGCGGCGGGATCCGATCCCACGATCATTACGGCGTCGCCGATCGACTTGATCACTCGCGCATCGTCGGGCAGCGTCGTCTCGACGGCTTCGACGAACCGCTCGACGGTGTCGACCGCTTCGAGCTCGCCCTCCTCCTCGGTCAACCTGGTGTAGCCGGCCAGATCCGCAAATGCGATGGCCACGCGCATTCTCCCGAGGTCGATCGCCTCGCCATCCAGGTCAAACTCCATGTGCCCCACCACGTCCTGCTCCACGAAGTGTTGGACGTAGCGCTGGTGCACCTGGTCCATGACGGGCGACGCAAGGGGCAGCACCTCTCGCGCGATCGCCAACATCTCCTCGGCTGTCTCCACCCCCGTGGCACCTGATCGCATCAGCGGTTCGTGCACGTACAGGTGGAACAGCCTCACCTCGGCATCGGCGACCTGGGCGATCGCTTGGCCGTACACGCGCACGAGCTGGAGCATTGCCACCAGCGGAAGCCCGGCCGAGAGGACCGCTGCCACGTATCGCAGAAGCTGTACGTCCTCGGCGGAGAGCGTCTGGGCGTGTGAGGTATTCATGCCCAGCGCCGCAATCACCCGCTCGATCAGGCCTGTGTCGAGCCCCGTCTCCCGAGCGGCCTCCCGCAAGGTGTAGACCCGCTCGTCTACCGGCGGAAAAAGCTCGTCGATGAACCCGAAGGCGAGGCGTCCTTCGTCAGTGGCACGACGGATCTCCTTCAACGAGTGGCCGCGCTCCCGCAGGCGGGCCACGATCCGCGCGTGGGCGATAGCGGCCGGCGACCAGGATCCGTTGTACTGAGGAACCAGCCCCTCACGCGCCCAGCGGCGAAGGGTCGCGGGCGAGACGCCCACGCGGGCCGCAGCGTCCTGAAGGGGGATCTCGCCCGGAGGACGCATTCTCATGGCGGTGCTGGCCTGATTTTGTGCCATTGCAGAGATTGTCTCCCCTGGCCCTTCCGTGAAACGTGACGCGGGTTACGCCGAAAGGGCACATGAACCGGCGGCGGGAGCCCGGTGAGAGTCGGGTTCCCGCCGCCTGCGGGCGTAACGGCCCGCTGCGTCGGCCGTTGGCGCTCGTCTCGTTTCCGGCGGCGCCTCGCAGGAGCCTCGCGGCTCCTACGCTCCGGCCTGTTGCCTAGCCGATACGGAAGGTCTACTCACCTGGAGGCTGGATGTCAATGCCAATAATCCGACGGAGGTCTGAGCTCCGACCGAGAAGCCTCGTCATACCTCGAGGTGGGGGTAGTCCGCGGCGATCATCTTGCGGTAGTGCTCGAACAGCGGCTTTGTGATCGGGAGGATGGCAAGCGCGGCCTTGACGTCCCCTCCGGCTTTGATTCGCCGTCGCGCGATCGCGATCGCGATGTTCTCCTTGCCCTGGAAGTAGCGGTTTGCGGTCTCGGAGCTCATTGCCATCTTCACCATCGGCTCCCAGGAGACCTCGTCCGACCACTCCCACTTCAGATTCGGCTCATCGGGGTGCCCGGCCCGGATGTTGACGACAAGGTCGAGGTCAGGAAACTCGAACCGCTGTGGCGTGTCGGCCTCGCGAAAGCGCGGGCCCATCTCAGGATCGTCGCTCATCAAGCTGAACGTGCGATCCATAACCTCGCGGAATTCGTCGGCGGATTTGAAGACGCTCATCACAGCGCCCCGGGCCGGCTTTTCATCGCGAGCAGTCTAGATGTAGTTCCGTGACCGACCCCATCCACATCAAACCCACCGCCGAGCTCGCGCCGCGGGTCCTACTACCCGGCGATCCCGGCCGGGCGCTGCTGATCGCCCAGGCGCTCCTCTCCGAGCCGGCGATGTTCAACCACCACCGCGGCCTGTGGGGATACACCGGGATGGCAGCGGACGGGCGGTCGTTGACCGTCCAAAGCACAGGGATGGGCGGCCCGAGTGTCGCGATCGTGATGGCGGAGCTGGCCGAGCTTGGAGCAACCCAGTTTCTGCGGGTGGGCACCTGTGGCGCGCTGGCCGACACGCTGGGCCTTGGCCATCTGGTGATCCCCACCGAAGCCCTGGCCCACGACGGCGCTAGCCGCGCCCTGGGAGCTGCCGAGCTGGTGGCCCCAGACCCTGCCCTGACCTCCGCGCTCCTCGCGCTCGCCGAGCCCGACCTCTTGGGCGGCCGTATCGTGTCCACCGATCTCTTCTACGACGGCCCCGCAGGAGAGGAGCAGATCTGGCTTGCCGCGGGCGCGGTGGCCGTCGAGATGGAGAGCGCCACCCTGTTCGCGCTCGCTGCACGGCGGAGCGTCCAGGCGGCGTCGCTGCTCCTGGTATCAGATCTGCTGATTCCCCAGCGGGTTCGGATCGAGGGCGAGGCGCTTCGGTCAGGCGAGCTACGGCTGGGCGAGCTTGCGCTGCGGGCGCTGGCTGGGGCGGGTGAGGGCTAGGGTCCGGTGGGGGCAGCGGAGCCGGTGGGGGCAGCGCGCGCAGTCAACGACGATTCCATGCGTTCGAGCGCCGCCTCGATCGCCGCCAGACGCTCTTCGAATCCGCCGCCGCCCGCGCCCTGGATCCTCTGCTCCAGCCGGTCGAGCCCGTCCTCGATCCCTTCGAGGCGCTGGGAGACCGAGCGCAGCCGACGGGTAAGCCGTTCCAGGTCGCTGGCCGATGGAAGATTCAGCGCTCCCAGCGCTGCCTCCTGGGCTCGCATGGCCCGCTCCCGCGTGCCGAGCGCAGCAGAGAGAGCTCCGCTGATCATCGGGTTCTCGAGCAGCTCCTGAGCGAGCTTGCCAATCGCCTCCTCGCCCTGCCGGGTGACTCGGTCCTTGAGACCCTTTTCGCTCGCTTCGGCCACGGCGGCGGACTCTAGCGCCTGGCATCATGGACGCGCGGTCCAGAGCACGGCGAAAGACCTTCGACGGGAGCGACCCTTACTCTGTACTTGACGGTTAGTCGGGGGCTTGGGCTACAGTCCAAGGCCTCTCCGGTCGATCTACTCAAAAGAAAAGGGCTCGCTCGCTCGTTAGCTACCGTGCCAGTGACCGCGCTCGAAGGCCGCGTGCAGCGCAGCTCGACATAACCCCGCAGCTCCGGGCCCTGGAGACAGTTGCTCGTTGCAAACCACCGTGCCAGTCGTTAGCGTCCTGTACTTGCCGCCGTGCCAGTGCGGCAAGAAGCCATTGCGCAATGGACATGGCGGGAGGAGTCAGCCGAGGTGTGGATCAAGCGTAAGCTGAAGATCGCCGCAGTCGCAGCCGGGTCGACGCTTGCCACGATGGGCCTCGCGGCGATCCCGAGCGCCTCCGCCGACCAGTGCACGGTGACGGTCACGCTGTTGACCGGGCAGACGCTGACCTTCCAGGTGAACGTCCCTCCGGGCACGCCCGCGTCCTCCATGGTGCCTCCGGGCACGGGACCGGTGAAGAGCGTCCAGGCATCGTGCGCGCCGCCTCCTCCCCCACCCACGACAACGAGCACGACGCCAAGCGGCTCCACCACCGGATCATCGACGACTCCCCCCGGTGGCGGTGGTGGTGGCGGCAAGAACCGCGGCGGCGGCAAGAACCGCATCGGCGGTGGCAAGAGCGGCGGCGGCTCCAAGCCACAGAGCCCCGGGAGCAAGCCCTCCACACCGGGCGCGCCGACGACGCCGGCCAGCACGACGACGAAGCCGGCGGTGAAGCCGCCGGCGGCGGTCGGGGCGGGTGGGGTCCCCACTCCCGTCAACCCGAGCTTCTCGTTCGCGCTCCCCGGTCCGGCTCCGCTGGGGGTGCCGAACTTCTTCATCGACTCGTTCCGGATCCCCCCCTTCCTGCTTCCCATCTACCAGGCCGCAGGGATCGAATACGACGTCCCGTGGCAGATCCTGGCCGCGATCAACGAGATCGAGACCGACTACGGGCGCAACCTGTCGACCTCAAGCGCCGGGGCCGTGGGGTGGATGCAGTTCCTGCCGGAGACCTGGAAGACCTGGGGCGTCGATGCCACGGGGTCAGGCTTTGCGGATCCGTACAACCCCGTTGACGCGATCTTCGCCGCCGCCCGTTACCTGCACGCCGCGGGGGCTTCCAAGAACCTCTCCGAACGCGATCTATGCCTATAACCACGCGTGGTGGTATGTGCAGTCGGTTGAGCTCCGGGCCAAGCTGATCGGCGGGATGCCCAATCAGCTGATAGGGGCGCTGACCGGGCTGGTCGAAGGCCATTTCCCTGTGGCCGCTCCGGCCAAGTACGCGGACGACGCGGTGACCAAGCTCGCCAAGACCAAGGCGGCGGAGGGCAATCCGGCGGTCCCGATCACCTCCGATCAGAGCACCGGCACCAACATCTTCGCCAAGCAGAACTCGCCGGTGATTGCGGTCAACGACGGCAAGATCGTCAAAGTCGGCTCGGGCGACAAGAAGCTTGGTAACTATGTCGAGCTGCAGGACGCCACGGGCAACGTCTACATCTATGCGCATCTGGGCTCGATCCCGAAGACGTATCCGGTGCCAAAGCCCGTGCAGGTGACGGCCGGCCAGATCGCCAAGGAGCTCTCGCTCCGTCTCCGGCCCAGCGCCGACCCAGCCGGCCACCGCCGGCCAGCAGCAGGCTCAGCCCACCCCGACAACCGCGCAGGCAACCGCCGCAGGCGCACCAGGGGCCGATCTCTCTACCGGTCAGCGCGCCCGGCAAAGTCGCAGCCCGCGCCGGCGCCGGCCCAGCAACAGAACACTGGGACGGGCGGTGACTCCACTCCCGCGCCGCTGGTCAAGGAGCGTCTGTTTGCCGACCCGCATCGGCCCGCGTCCTACGCGGCCGGCGGCGATCTTCAGCTCCAGAACTCGGGACCCTCGATCTCGAGCTTCCAGAACTACTTCTCCGACGTTCTGCACCTCGGCAAGAACCAGTACACGCTCAAGCCGCTGACCAAGGGAGCCGACGGTGGTGGCGGGCACGATCCTGGGTCGAATCGGACGGGGACCCCCTCGCTGGCCTCGCACCTGCAGTTCATGATCCGCCCGGCCGGCAACAAGGCTCCCGTACATCGATCCCGAACCGATCCTCGACGGCTGGAAGCTGCTCGAGGCCACGGCCGTGTACCGCGCGGCCGGCGTGAACCCGTTCTTCGGCCCGGGCGCCAAGAACGCCTCGATCGGGCAGATCCTCCTGGAGTCCAAGGAGCAGCTGACCAACCGCGTCCTCGCCGACCCGCACGTGCAGATCTACGCATGCGGCCGCCGCGACATCGAGGCGGGTCAGATCGATCGTCGCGTACTGGCCGTGATCGAGTTCCTGTCGGCGTCGGGCCTGCGGCCGAGCGTGTCGGGGCTCAAGTGTGGTCACAGCCTGACGGCGTCGAGCGGAGTCGACGCAGCGGGAGCCAGCGGCGCCTCGGTCGACTTCTCCAAGATCAACAACATCCCGATCAAGGGCCATCAGGGCCCCGGCTCGATCACTGACGTCACGATCCGCCGCCTGCTGACGCTCCAGGGCACGTTCAAACCTGACGCGATCGTCTCTCTGATGAGCTTCAAGGGCCAGCCGAACACGCTGTCGCTCCCCGATCACTCAGACCGGATCCAGGTCAGCTACACGCCCCTGTTCGGGCAGAACAAGTCGCTGTCCTCGCAGATCGCCAGCTTGCTCAACCGGGCCAGTGGATCCAGCTGATCAACCGGATCAACTCGCTTCCCGAGCCGGTCGTCCCGATTGCGCCCAGCAAGTACGCGATCCGGGTCGAGCGGCGGCTAGCAGGACCTCGGGCGGCGGCCATCGGCGATAGGTCCCTACTTCCGGTTCAGCCAGGTCGAGGTGCCGTGGGCGCTAGGCCCGCCCGACGGTCGCTACCTGCTTCGCCGCCCGGGGACGGGCCCGAGGCGCCCGCCCACGCACGTGCTGGTGCTCTCGACGCTTGGCGCTGCGATCGAGCGAAGGCGGCTGGCCCGCCGCAGGCGAAGGGCTGACTCTGAGGTTGAGCTTGAGCCAACTCCCGTCGCCACGGGCCGGGCGACGGTGGTCGAGGTCGGCAGAGCCGCTCGACGGACGCAGCCGCCGGCTCGCCGCTGGTTGGCGGCGGCCGGTGAGGACCGGAGATGGCCGAGCACCTGGGGGTGCTGAACCGAACGCTCCACAACTATCGCCTCGCCACCGCCGATCCGTATGTCGCCCCGATCAGCCGTGAGCAGGTGCTGGTGGCCCGGATCGGCTACGGCCTCGGCGAGCAGGTGGCCGACGGACAGTGGACCGAGGCTCGGGAGCTGATCCTGACCAAGCGCTGGCAGCGCCGGTCCAAGGTGCTCCAGCCACAGGTCAGGTTGGCCGCCTTGCTGGGCGGTCGCGACCAGCGGGCTGGCATGTGAGGAGCTCGTTCTGCGCGCTCGCCTGGACCTTGACCATGGCCGGATCCGCGAAGCGGCGCTCCAGGTGATGGTTGCGCTTGACGCAGCAATCGCCGAGCTGTCAGTTGACGCGATGGCCGATGCGCTCGCCGAGCGGCTCGACGAACTGCGCCAGCAGCGGGACCCGGTAGCGGATGCGGCCCAGGCGGCGCTGGAGGGCCCGCTGTCGGAGGACCGAGCTGCGAGACGGTCGAGTACACGGTCGGCCGGATCGAGGCCGCGCTGCGGGCTCGTGCCGTGGCCCGGGACCCAGCGGTTAGACCGTGAGGCCCAGCGCGCCGCGCCACGCGCGACGAGCTCGTCGACGACGTCGCCGCCCAGCCGGATGCTCGCCAGGCGATCGAAGGCCGTGGTGCTCTGCGTGATGATGGCCAGCTGACCCCCGCTCGCCAAGGTGAGCTCGGGAAGCGCGGCCACCGGATAGACCTCGAGCGAGGACCCCACGCAAAGCAGCAGCTCGGCCGCGCCGCGCCAGCTGCTGTGCCCGCTCAATCGCCTCGGCTGGCAAATACTCGCCGAACAGCACCACATCGGGCTTGAGAGGCTGGCCGCAGTCGCAGCGCGGGACGCCCTCGCCGTCCGCAGCTTGGCGCTCGCCGCACGTCGGCCAGCGGATAGCGAGCGGCCACAGTCCAGGCATGAGGAGCTGCGGATCGACCCGTGCACCTCCACCACGTCCTCAGACCCCGCCTTTGAGTGCAGCCGGTCAACGTTCTGCGGTGATCACTGCCGTGAGCAGCCCGGCCGCCTCGAGCGCGGCGAGCGCTTTGTGTGCCCGGTTGGGCTCCTTGTCCTCCAGCGTCTGGAAGCGCTTGCCGTAGAAGCTCCAGAATCGCTGAGGGTCCCGGTGGAAGGCATCGATGTGCGCCACCTCCATGGGATCCACGTTCTGCCAGAGGCCAGTACCCGGCGAGCGGAAGTCAGGGATGCCTGATGGGACCGAGATCCCGGCGCCGGTGAGTGCCACCACCGATCTCGCGTGCGCTGATCAGCTCGGCCAGCCGTCGCGCGGCGCTTTGGGTGGCCAGCTCGCTCATCGGGCCGAGAAGCTACCCGACCCGGGGCGACCGCGAGGTAGCGAGCTCCGTCCCGAACCGGCCGAGAGTGCTGCGGAGAGACCCCGCCATGAGGCGCCGTATGAACAGGAGGTCGATCAGCCAGGTCAGCGGCGAGCGCTTCTTGATCGAGTAGTCGAGCGCCAGCTCTACGGTCACTCCGTCCTGCTCCGGCGTGAACGTGACCGTCTGTCGGCCGGTGATGGACTCGTCTTCAACCTCGACGGTCTGGCCACTGCGCGCCTCATATGCGATCACGTGCTCGCGCACGTGGCCGCGCCCGGCAGGGCCGGACTCCCAGGTCACCGTCGCTCCCGCCTTCGGCCATTCGCCATCGACTCCCACCACCCTGGAGAGCTGGTCTATCCACACCGGCCAGCGTTCCGTGTCATACCAGCAGGTCTCGGCCTCGTGAACGGAGCCGGGAAACCCGGCCTTTGCACGGACTGTCGCCATCGCCTGCGATTATCGCTTGGCGCCTGCCGGTTCGGGTCCGTAGGGCAGGCAAGGGGAGCAAAAGGCCCCGGGGGCACTTGACAACGAGAACTCGACGATATATCGTTATACATCGTGACACATCGGTCGAGCAAGCCGGACCGCGAAGATCTGGAGCGGCTCGCGGTAGAAAGGTACTTCCGCAGCCGCCGGCATTTCGGCGCCGGGCCGAAGTTCGGTGGCGGGCACGGGCGCAAGCGGCGCGGAGACGTCCGCACCGCCCTCCTCCGGCTCCTTGCCGAGGAACCTCGTAACGGCTACCAGCTGATGCAGGTAATCGAAGAGCGGAGCGGTGGTCGCTGGCGCCCAAGCCCCGGTTCCGTGTATCCGACGCTGGCACAGCTCGAGGACGAGGACCTGATCGCGGTGACCGAACGCGGCGAGACAAAGCTTTACGAGATCACCGATGCCGGCCGCCAGCGTGCCGAGGAGCTCACGCGCGACGAGGCCCCATGGGAGGATGACTGCGAACCAGGGGACGAGTTCGCGGGAGCCGTGCGTGGCCTCGTGGGCGAGGTTCGGCTGGCCGCGACGCAGGTTGCCCGAGCGGGTGACGTCAGGCAGCTGAAACGCGCCGCCGAACTGCTGGCGCGGACCAAGCGCGAGCTGTATCGCATACTGGCGGATGAGCCAGATGAGTGATCCCCGAGACAACGGCCATCCGCCCGCAATCCTCGTCGCCGACTTGCACAAGCGCTTCGGCGACGTGCATGCAGTGCAGGGCGTGAACTTCGAGGTCGCCCCCGGAGAGGTGTTCGGCTTCCTCGGTCCAAACGGCGCGGGCAAGACCACAACGATCAACATGCTCTGCACCCTGATGAAGCCGACCTCCGGGTCGGCACGGGTTGCCGGGTACGACGTCGTTACTGCCCGGGACGACGTACGCCGTCATATCGGCCTGGTGTTCCAGGATCCCACCCTCGACGGCTACCTCACCGGCATGCAGAACCTCAAGCTCCATGCCGAGCTGTACGGAATCGAGTCACGACTGGTGGCGCCACGAGCGCAGCAGGTGCTGGAGATGGTGGGGCTGTGGGAACGCCGCGACTCGCCGGTCGGGACCTACTCGGGTGGCATGCGCCGGCGGCTTGAGATCGCCCGCGGGCTGATGCACTCCCCCCGCGTGCTGTTCCTCGACGAGCCAACGATCGGGCTCGATCCGCAGACCCGGCGATCGATTTGGAGCTATATCCGTGAGCTCAAGGAGTCCGAGGAGATAACGATCTTCATGACCACCCACTACATGGACGAGGCCGAGTGGTGTGAGCGGATCGCGATCATGGACCACGGAGAGATCGTGGCACTCGATGGTCCAGAGAAGCTCAAGGCGCAGGTGGGCGCAGACCGGATCATGCTGCACACCGAGGACGACGACGAGGCGATCGCGGCGCTCCAGGAGCGCTTCGGGATCGAGGCTCGAATCGCCGAGGGGGCGGTGACGTTCGGCGTGCCCGCCGGCGAGCAGTTCGTGCCACGCTTGTTCGCCGAGCTCGGCGTCCCGATCCAATCGGTGAGCGTCTCGCGTCCCACGCTCGACGACGTGTTCATGTCCTACACCGGCACCACGATCCGCGACGCCGAGGAGGATGCGGCCACCAACCGGAACCGCACCATGATGCGGATGATGCAGGGAGGCCGGCGGTGAGCACCGCTACTCGCGCCGCTCGCGGGAAAGCGGATGAGCCCCGTCAGCACGACGTCGTACGGGTATCGGTCCCCCCACACAGCATCACCTCAGAGCTACGGGCCATCCGAATCGTTTGGCGGCGTGACCTGATCCGATTCGTCAACGACCGCATCCGGATCGCGGCCTCCCTGGTCCAGCCACTGCTGTTCCTGTTCGTGATGGGCTCTGGTCTTCAGCAGATCTCCAGGGCGGGGACCCACGGGGTCAATCTCAAGACGTTCATCTATCCGGGCATCCTCGCCATCGCCGTGATGTTCACCGCGATGTTCTCGGCCGCCTCGATCGTGTGGGACAGGGAGTTCGGTTTCCTGCGCGAGATGATGGTGGCGCCCGTCCGCCGCAGTTCGATCGTGATCGGTAAGTGCCTGGGCGGCGCCACCGTGGCGTGCACCCAGGGCGTCATCATGATCCTGCTGGCCCCGCTGGTCCACGTGCCGTACAGCCCGCTGCTGATCCTCGGCATCTTCGGCCTACAGCTCCTGCTCGCCTTCGCAATCACCGCGTTCGGGGTGATGATCGCGGTGCGGATCAAGCAGATGCAGTCGTTCTTCGGCGTCATGCAGATGATCGTGATGCCGATGTTCTTCATCTCAGGCGCGCTGTTCCCGGTGGCCGGCCTGCCGGGGTGGCTTGAGGTGCTCAACCGGCTAGATCCCATGACCTACGCGGTGGATCCGCTACGCCGCCTGGTGTTCCACCACCTGAGCATCTCGCCGGCCGCCCAAAAAGCACTTGACCCAGGCGTCACCTGGTGGGGCTGGCACGTCCCAGCGGGGCTTGAGGTACTCGTGGTGGCCGCCCTGGGCCTCGCGATGATGGGGATCGCCATCTGGGAGTTCAGCGCCACCGAGTGAGGTAGGCTCAGCGTCCGCGCGATGCTGCACGTCTTTCACCGGGAATATGCGGGGCGGCCGAGAAGGGTTCTGTGGATGCTCGAGGAGATCGGCGACCCGTACGAGTTGACCGATCATGAACTGGGAGGAGGGGAGCGGCGAGGAGCACCGCTCGCGTCACCCGCTCGGACGCGTGCCCGTCGTGCAGCTCGATGGTGGCTACGTGTTCGAATCGGCCGCGATCTGCCTGCATCTTGGGGACCTATATCCGGACGCCGGCCTGATCGGTGAACTCGGAACCCACGCGCGAGCGCTGGCGTATCAGTGGTCGATCTTTGCACCGTCGGAGCTGGAGCCGCCACTCATCGAGGCCGCGATCTTCCGGGAATCCGACCCGGAACGCGCGGGGAAGGCACGCGCGCGCTTCTTCAGGGCGGCCAATGCCGTCGCCGAAAGCCTCGATGGCGGCGAGTATCTCGTCGAAGGGCGCTTCGGGGTCGCCGACGTGCTGGTCAGCACCGCGCTCTCGTTCACAAAGCGCGCCCAATTTCCCGAGCCGCTCCCACCTGTGCTCGATGACTACCTCACGAGGCTCTTCGAGCGCCCGGCCTATCAGCGCGCGCTAGAGCGCGAATCCGCCGCGCCAGCTTCCTCATAACGCTCGCCCGCTGAGGTGAGCTAGGCCCGTGGGGGGTCGATGTACGGTGTCGGCCGCAGATTTGCCTCGAGCTAGTCGCCGGATCCAGGATCTGCGCGCGGTCCCACACGCAGTTCTCGCCTCTGCCGGGCTCCAGCCCGGCTATCGACCGGGGGCCGGCGGCTAGCACGAGGGGCCGGGCGATCGGTTCAGCTGCTCGCGTGCGTGGGATCGCCGCTGTAGCTGGCGCTGATGTCGACCGTCTGGGAGCCCTCGGCGCTGGGGGTGTAGGTCACCGAGCAACTGGAGCTATCGCCCCTGCCTGGCACAGGCGACAGGGTGCAGGGGTTCTGATCGTAGGTGCCGGTGCTGTCGCTGCTCTGGAAGGTGACCGTCCCGGTCGGGGAAGACGGCGTTCCTGAGTCGGTGTCGGTGACCGTCGCCGTGCAGGTCGTCGTGTCCCCGACTTGCACCTCCGTTGGCGAGCAGTCAATCGAGGTGGCTGTGTTCCGCGGGTCTACCTCGATGGCGATCGCGTTGTCACTCGGGTCGAATGTGCTATCGCCGCGGTAGCTTGCGGTCAGGTCGTGAGTGCCCGACCCGATCTCGATGGGCGTGTAGGTGACCTCGCAGGACCCGGACGAGAGCGTGCAGCTGGCCGACGAGAACGACCCGGTGCCGTCAGAGGAGAAGTCGACCGATCCTGTCGGCGTGGCGGTCGATTCGCTGGAGGCAGGGCTGACGTCGACGGTGCACCGGGTCGAAGCATCGACCGGTAGGAGTTCCGGAGCACAGGTGAGCGTGGTTGTCGTCGCCCGCGATGACATTGGCTGGGGTTGCGGCTCGACGGGCGCCGGCGTCGGCTCGGTAGGAGCAAACTCGCTTCCGGTGTCGGTCGAGGACTGGTCGGCGAGGGTCTGCTGGCCTACGATCACTCCGTTCTCGGCGTCTGTGATCGGCATGGTGTCTCCCGCGGACCAGTTGGTGTAATCGATGTTCACAGTGATCCCTGTGCCGATCCCAAGGTCGTTGTGGCCGAACACACTCACCCCGTTGCCCAGCAGGTCCATGGACACGTCGTAGCTGCCGGTGCCGGTCAGGCTCATAGTTCCTCGGCGGAGGTCCAGCGATGCCGAGATCTGCTCGCCTGAGGAGGTGCCGAGATCGGCGATGTTCCACTGGCGGCCTTTCTCGCCTTGCTGGGCTGCGCCGAGCACCAGCAGAGGGGCCTGCCGGCCGCCGCCCTGGGGCAGGAATGAGATCGCGTGCCCATCGGGGGGCAGGCTGATCTGATCATGCTGGCCGGGCGAGATTTCGATTCCATGGACGGCGGCAACGAATCCGGGCTCGAGCACGTCCACCGCGGCGCTGGCGCGCTGGACGCTGTGTCGGCTGCGCCGGGCAGGTTTCGCGCCGGTGAGCTGGATCCGATAGCGCTGGCCGGTGGGCAGCCGATACTCGGGCTCGGTGTGCTCAAGCCACGTCCGCGGCGCGGACACGAACTGTCGAACGGTATTGGCGCCCGGGATCTCGTCTACCAGGTGCCCGTGCACGAACCCCACATGCCGCCCGCGCGGATCGGTGATCAGCAGATGCCCACTCGCCGTCCCGGACATCTGCAGGTCGACGGTCTCGTAGGCGAGAGCCGCGCGGCGCGCGTGACGTGCCGTGGCTACCGGCGTCGGTATGCGCGATGAACAGAAAGGACACGGTTGTATGCCGAGCCCGGGGCGGGTCGGCAGCAGCAACAGCGAATGGGTGGAGGCGTTACCCGTGTACAAGGCGGCGGGTACGTTCGGGGTGGGGGATGCCCGAAAGCTCCAGGTGTCCGACTGGGAGTTGATGAGCACCGTGCCCGAGGTGCGTGGGTAGTTGTTGTCGTAGACCAGGACCGCGTACTTGCCCGGACCGACCCGCTCGACCTCGTACGGGGTGACCGCGTGACCACCGCTGCCATCGGGCTGGGTGATGCCGAGGGTGTACAGCTCGCGGCGTGTACGCAGAGCGGTGATCAGGGTTTGGAGCACCTTCCGCGGTGGGCCTGAGACCTCGGCGCGACGAACCGAGTCAAGGGCCTGGAAGACATAGGCATAGGCGATCTCGCGCGCAAGGAGCTGATTGGCGGAGACCTTGAGTCCCGGGACCGCCGCGGCGCCAAACCGCAGAGGTGTGCTCAGATGGAAAAAGAAGAAGAGAGCCGTGATCGACAAGCCGACGCAGTGACCGTCGGCCATCTGCTCGTTCTCCTGCTGCATCCAGGCCAGCGCCGGAGGCGACAGCACACACCTGCCTGCCAGGAGGCCGGCGCACACACCGTCTCCAAACAGCTGGCGCATCTCGTCCGGCCCCAGATTGGGCACCCCAGGCGAGTTGCCATAGTTGGCAAAGGTGAAGCCGTTCCGGCCGGGGCGAAAGCCATCATCGACGATCACCTTCGCCCTTCCGCCGGAGCGAACTGGTCCGGCTCCCGCGGCGGAAGCTGAGCAGAGCAGGCCACCCGCCGTCACCAGCATGACCACCAGACGCGCTCCCCCGATCCTCACAGCAGTCCTCCGCCTGGGCTCTCGAACCTCTCCCTCATGTCGCGGCCGACTCGTTAGGCCACGATCCTGAACGCGTGCTGCAGCGCCAATCCGCGCCGTCCGTGGGCGCTTCGCGGCGTGAGGACCATGACGTAGCTGCCGGGCTTGAGCTCAGCGCCCTTCAAACGACCCGTGAACCGGAAGCCATTGACCCCGCGAACGTCCGCGTGGGAGAACGTCCCGACGGTCACGTATCGCGTGCACGCCTTGGCGCTCCGGTGCCGCTGGCGCGCCCGGGCGACACATCCGCGGTTGATGACGACGCGCTGGATCGTGAAGGTGGTGGTCGCCGCCTGGGAATCCCGGTAGGAGACGACCGTTCCATAACCCGCGTACAGCCGCGTGTTGAGCACGACCGACGGAGCCTCGGGAATTGCCACCGTGCGGCCCTTGTACAGCCGCTGGCCAGGCAGCGCCCGGAACGCCGACCGCCCAAGTATCAGGTGGCTGTCCCTGGGTCGGGGGCCATGAGGACGCAGCCCGCCCAGCGGTGGCGGGGCCAGGAACTGCTGCTCCTGCGCCCAGGTGAAGACGATGTTGCTGGGATTCGGATTGTTCGTGAATGCCGCCGCGTAGCCCGTGGGGTTGCCGTTGGCGTCAACCCCAGCAATCGCGTCCATCTCCGTGGCGTTCAAGCTCCCGTTGGAATTATCGAGGATCGCATTCCGGTGACCCCAGCAACCCTTTGCGGTCGGCGAGGTGCAGTCCAGGTTGATGGGAGGCTGGTGGTATCCGTCGTTGTACTCCCAGCCGTACATGGCCCCCAGGACCGTGGGGAACGCCCCGGCCCAGATCGACTCCCAGCTCCAAGTGCCATTCTGGAACCCCGGTTGGTCTGAGAGGTCGGGGTCGGCGCTGTTGTTTATCCCGGTCTGTACCTCGGTGTCATAGCTGTTGACGAGGTTTGGAATCGGCTGAAGTCCGCGGCTGACCCGCTCCAGGTTGATGGCGACGAACTGCTTCTGGGCTCCGGTCAGCGTCGACCAGTTGCTCGGCAACGCAATCGGCGGCAGCTGCTCCTGGGCCGCCCTCACGCCGTTGATGTCGGCCAGGCACTGCGCATCGTTCTGGCAGCTGCCCGAGAAGATCCCGTTCGCCGGCGGAACCTGGGGGGTCACGATCGGCACGCCAGGCCCCGCGGGGTTCGGGGCCGTGGTAAAGGTGGCGGTGTTGCTCTTGAAGTCCTGCTGGGCACCTGGCTGCACGTTATTCTGGAAAGCCTCACCCTGGTAGCAGTAGGTGGTACCCGGCGCCAGGTTGTCCAGAACGGCCGACTCCGCTACGTCGCTCGTGCCGGAGCCAGCGTCCTGATAGCCGGTGGTCGAGCTCAGCTGATCGCAGCTGGGGCCGTAGTTGACCTGGTAGAGCGTGTCGTTGCCCCCCGGGTTGATCGTCACGCTGACCATCGCTCCCGTGGTGGTGATCGAGCTGGCAGGACCGACGGACACCGTCGGTGCACCCTGAGCCCCGGCCGCCGCCGGCAACCCGAGCATTCCGAGCCCGACGAACAACGCGACCAAAGGTCCAAACACGCGCGACCGCGCCGAGCCGTCGAAAACGAGCTGTGAAACGAACCTCAAAACAACCCCCTTGGTTAGCGTCAGCCTGAAATGCCCCGTCGGCAGAATACCAAGCTCGCCAGCGAGCTCCGGATCAGACTCCGCAGGAGGGAGCGGATGCGGGCCCAAACGATGGCGGCGCGGCGGCGGCGGAGGAGCCCCATCCCGGGCGCGGTCGCCCTCCGAGCCCGTAGCGCAGCTTGGCGCCGTGGGCGATCTGTGCAAACGACAGCCATGGGCGCCGGTACGCGCGCCCATCCAGTTTGAGTGATTGCACATACGGCCGGCGATCATTGGCGCCGGCGGCGTCGATGCGGAGCGTGCCCGCGCCAAGCTTGACGGTCGTACGCCCGAACAACGGGCTCGCGAGCGCAAGCACCGGCTCGCCGGGGATCTCCGGGTAGAGACCGAGCGCTCCGAGCACCCACCAGGACGACATCTCCCCCATGTCGTCGTTGCCGGGCCAACCGCCCGGGGCGGGAGCGTAGAGCGTTTCGAGCGCGCGCCTGACAACGGCCTGGGTCTCATATGGCCGTCCGAGCCAGTCGTATTCCCAGGGCGTCTCGAGCGTTGGCTCGTTGCCGAGAAACGCGTAGGTCGAGTTCGGCCCCGCGTTCAGCTGGGTGAAGAACCCGTCGAGGCGGCGAGCGGCCTGCCGGTCACCGCCGATCGCGGCGGTTAGGCCGGCCAGATCGAACGGAACCATCCAGGTGTACTGGCTCGCGTCACCCTCGACGAATCCATCGCCACCGGTCAGCGAGTACCCCGAAGGGAAGGCGCCAGTGCTGTAGCGAGGCTCGAGGTAGCCGGTGGCAGGGTCCAGCAGCTTGCGCCAGTTCGCCGAGCGTGCGAGGAACTGACCCCGCGTGGGCGTGTCGCACAGGTCGGCGGCCAGCGCGGCTATCGCGAAGTCGTCCGTTTCGTATTCGAGCGTCGTCGCGGCCGTGCCCCACGGAATCGCGGGCTCTAGGGTCGCGCGGACCGCGTCTCCATTCTCCTCGTGGGGTATGTAGCCATATCTCAGGTAGTCGCCCAGGGCCGGGCGCTCGACGTAACCGCCGTTTGAGCTGATCCCGGTCTGTGAGGCGCCCCTCACCATTGCCGCCAGCGCCGCTCGCGCGTCGAATGCCCTCGCGCCGAACGCGTATGCGCCTGCGATCACCGGGTCGGCGGAGTCGCCGACCATCGTGTCGGTCTGACCGTTCGCCCAAGAGGCCTTCGGCAGCCAGCCGCTCTGCTGTGCGTCCGCGATCAACGAGCTCACGATGTCGCTGGTGCGCCGCGGATAGAGCATGGCCAGCAGCGGCACTTGGCTGCGGTAGATGTCCCAGTTGGCCGAGTAGTTCGCGTACTGGGTGTAGCCGCGGGCGGTATGCACAGCTCCGTCCATCCCCGTGTACTGCCCGTTGTCATCGCTGAAGGTATTCGGCGCCACCAGCGCGTGGTAGAGGGCGGTGTACAGCATGTTCTTGTCGTGCCCAGAGCCGCCCGACACGCGGATGCTGCCGAGGACGCGGTTCCACGTCTTACGCGCGTCGCGCCGGGCGGCCTGGATGGTGAGTCCGTGATCTTCGGACTCGAGGTTGGCGCGCGCGTTGGCGACGCTCACGTACGAGACGCCCACGCGCACCTCGACGATCGGAGCCTGCCGGGTGTCGAAGCTCACGTATGCCCCCGACTGCGCGGTGCCGCTGGGGTCGCCCGGAAGACTGTCGGGGCCCCCCGGGATCGGCATGTAGTTGAGGTTGAGCGGCGCGGTGTCCGAGCTCGACGTCGAGCCAGGCAGGAGCAGCTGCCGTTGCCAGGTTCCGTACGTCCTGAACGGACGGCTGAATTGCGCGAAGAAGTAGATCTTGTAGGCGTTCTCCTGGTAGCACATCCGGCCGCTCGCAGCCGAGCCGCTGATCGTGGCGCTGGCCGGGTCAACCTGGATGCTTGCCTGGCTGTCTGCCATGCCGCTGCCGCCGGCATTGACCATGATGCTCGCGTTGCCGGTGCGCGGAAAGACGAAGCGTCCGACGCCGGTTCGCGTGGTGGCGGCAAGCTGGACGCCGATCGAGTTCGCCGTCTGGGGGTTCAGCGTCACTGAGTAGTAGCCCGGGGCGGCTTGCTCGAAGCGATGCGAAAACGTGGGTATGTATTGCGGTTGCAGGTCCGAGGAGGCCGGCTTGACGGGCGAGCCGCTCAGCGGGACCGTCGTCGGCAGAAACGGGAAGTCCTCGTAGAACGTGCAACCCGTGCCCGAGACATGGGTGAGGCTCAGGCCGCGCAAGTGGGAGTCGCCGTACGTGTAGCCACCGGCGAAGTTGACTGTCGAGGGGATCGTGTCGGGGCCCCACTGGACCATTCCGAACGGCAGGGTCGCGTCGGGGTTCATGTTGCCCGCACCGCCACCGGTGCCGAAGTTGGGCGCGCCCGCGGCCGTCCCCGCGAACACGTTGACCTCTCCGACCAGGTCTGCTGTGGCCACGCCGGGCGCCAGCACGCTGAGTGTCCCGGCGGCAGCCAGCAGCGCCGCAAGCCGCAGCGGCCACCAGGCCGGCAAGGCCACCGCGAGCGTCTCCCGCACACGCCTCGCGCCAAACATGAACATTTGTCATGTCCATGTTATCCTGAAGCCGTGGCTTCGTCAACGCGCAGTGTGGTCGCGGCCGCCGCGTCTTCCGCTGGCGTGCGCCGCGTCCCCGTCCAGCGTCGGAGCCGCGACCGGGTCGAGCGAATCCTGCGCGCCGCCGAACGCACGGTCGTCCGCGGGGGCGTGGCGGCGCTGACTACGCGGTCGGTCGCCTCGGCGGCGCGGGTCCCCGTTGCCTCCGTCTACCAGTACTTCGCGGACCGCGAGGCGATCATCGCAGCGCTGATCGAGCGGCACGTCGCCGCAATGGACGAGCGGCTGGCGCGAGAGCTCGCGGCGCTCAAGACCTTCAGCGTCCGGACGCTCGCCGAAGCGACCGTGGCGGCCTATACGGCCGGCTATCAGCAGGAACCAAGTTACGTCGTGTTGTGGTTCCAGGGACGAGTGAACGCGGACATCGCGTCATTCGTGCGCGCGCGAATGGACGACCTCGCCCAGCGCTACCACGCCTTCGCGCGGACGGCCGGCCTCACCAAGCCCGGAACGGACGTGCTCACGTTCAAGCTTGCTGCCGAAATGATCGACGCCTTCCTTGCGATCGCCTATCGCGAGGACTTGGGCGGCGACGAGCGGGTCGTCCGAGAAGGCCTCGAGATGGTGATCGCTGCCGTCGAGCGACATGCGACCCGGGATGGGATCCGGGGCGTGCCGGCGAGCAAGATCAAACGCCGGCTGGAGGTAGGATCAACGCCGCGCCGTTCCCTGATGCCGGGGGCGAAGACGCTCGCGGCGCAGACATCTGCCAGTCGGAGCGTCTGATGGAGGTGGCACCCACGTCGACGGTCACGGTCAACGAGATCTGGCGCTACCCGGTCAAATCGATGGGCGGGGAGCAGATCAACGCCGCGGCGGTTGGCGATCGTGGCCTGCACGCCGATCGAATGTGGGCCGTGCGGGACCCCGCTCTGGGCGCGATCAGCACCGCTCGTCGGCTTCCGGCGCTGCTCGCGTGCACCGCGCGATATGCACGGGACCCCAGCGACATGCGCGCAGAGCCGGGTCACGCACCGGAGGTGATCATCACCCTGCCAGATGGAGAGGAGATCTCCAGCGCCGACCGGAAGGTCCATGTCCAGCTCTCAGAGCTCGTCGGCCGGGAGGTTCGGCTAGAGCCGCTGCCCGCGCTCACGCAGAAGGAGCGCCATCGCGCCCCGCGTGAGACGAAGGCCGACCTTCGCGCCAAATTTGGGCTGGCCGAAGACGAGCCGATGCCCGACCTGTCGCTATTCCCGCTGCGCAAGCTCGCCGAGCTTGCCCGCTATGTCACCCCGGTCGGCTCCTACGTTGATGCGTACCCACTGCACCTCATCACCCACGCGAGCCTGACGACGATGGCAGAGAAGGCACCCCAGGCCGATTTCGACGTCAAGCGCTTTCGCCCCAACCTGCTAATCGAAACCGGAGCTGACGGCGAGCTCCCTGAGAACGCGTGGTGCGGCACCGCAATCGAGGGCTCCGAGGTCATCCTGCGGGGTGAGATTCCAACCATTCGGTGCGTCATGCCGACCCGCGAACAGCGCGGGCTAGAAGCCGACGCCGACGTGCTCCGGACAGTTGCCGCGCACGCCGAGCGCTGCCTGGGGATCTACGCCACCGTGGAGCGCGCAGGAGAGATCGCCGTCGGCGAGGAGTTGCGAGTGCGGCCCTCCGATCGACCGTCCCGCCGCGCGTCGATGACACGCGGAGCGACTTCCACGCTCAAGCGCGGAATGCTGCGAGCCGCTGGCGCGCTGATGCCCTGATCGATGTGAGGGTGTGGGGACTATCCGACGATGGGCAGGCTGCGTTCGGCCTGGAGCTCGGACAGGGTGTCCTGCATCTCTCCGGTGATTTCCTCGTAAACCCGCTCGTAGTCGGGATCCGGTCCGAAGCGCTCGGTGAGGTCGATCGGCGGCTGCACGTCGATCTTGATCTTTGACGGGAGGGGGATCCGACCCGGCAGGTCCAGCACTGTGATGCCGAACGGCGGCGCGAAGCCCACCGGCAGTACCTTGATCCGCGTCAACTTCGCCAGGCCTGTGACCTCGGCGGCGCGCTCACCACGCGTGGCGAACAGCGCCGTTTCCTGGCCGCCGATCGCCACCACCGGTACGACCGGCACACTTCGCTCCAGGGCAAGCTTGATGAACCCCTTGCGGCCCGCGAACTCGACGCGGTCCGAGTGCCAGCTGGGGCGAAACGTCTCGTAATCACCGCCCGGGTAAACGAGCACTGGAGCACCCACGTCGAACGCGCTGCGGGCGTTTTGGTGGGAAGCGGCGACGGTTCCCCAGCGGCTCAGCCCGGTCGCCGGCATCCGCGCCGCGATGTCGTGAGCAAGCTGATGAAAGCGGCGCTCGGGGCCAAAGTGCGTATAGAACTCGGTGGCGAGGACGAACGTGTCCGCGATATAGACGCCCCCGGAGTGATTCCCGACCAGGAGCGATGGCCCACTCTCGGGGATGTTGTCGAGGCCGTGAACCTCGGCGCGGAAGTAGTTGCCCAACACGGCCCGCCAGAGCGGCAGTACCCGACGAATGTACTCGGGATCCCATGCGTCGATCTCGTTCCCGTCGAGCGTCCGACGGAGGTGCATCAAATCACTGGCCGCCATCTCGCCCCAGGCGAGCGCGCCGTCAACGGCCGTCCGCGCGGCCCCCACTGCAGATCTCAACAGTGACATAGCTCCCTCGCCATTTGCGGTACCCCGGACCAGCGATCGAGAAACGCGGCAGGCGCCGGACCCGCGGATAGCATCGGTCCCATGCTTGAGTTCCTCGCCCAACCGGCGCGGGTGGCGGTCGAGACGCTGCGCTCAGCGCTTGGCGCGGCCGAACGCGATATCGAAGCCCCAGAACGGGAGCTCCAGAGCGCCGTTCAGGCGATTCGACGAGCCGCGCAAACAATCGAGCATCACGTCGAGGCGATCGATCAACTGGCCACATCCCTCGCTCCCCTGACCGCGTCCGTGACACAGCTAACCGAGACGCTCGACGGCTTGCTCAAGGTGCTGGCACCTGTGGCACTGGCTGAGCGAGACGTCGCGGTCGCCGAGCGCGAGGTGGCCCGTGCCGAGCGCCTCCTCGGAGCGTTGCGAAGGCGACGGCCTTCGCCACCACCCGCAGGCCGGTAGCGCCTGCCCTCAGGCGTGAGCCGGCGCCGGCTCCTCTACCCGCCGCGGCAGCAGCGTCTCGCGCGCTATCACCAGACGCTGGATCTGCGCCGTGCCCTCGTACAGCTGAAGGATCTTGGCGTCACGCATCAGCTTTTCGACCGGGTAGTCCTTGATGAAGCCATAGCCACCGTAGACCTGCACGGCATCGGTGGTGACCTCCATCGCAATGTCGGCGGCAAATCGCTTGGCGTGCGAAGACTCGAGCGTATTTCGCTTGCCCTGATCCAGCAGCACCGCCGAATGCCAGGTCGCCAGGCGAGCCAGGTGCACCTTCGTAGCCATGTCGGCGATGATGAACTGAATCGCCTGGTGCATCGCGATGGGGACTCCGAACTGGACGCGCTCCTTCGAATACTCGATCGCGAATTCCATCGCCGCGCGGGCCACTCCCGTAGCCATCGCCGCCACGCCAGGGCGAGTGCGGTCGAGGGTCATCATCGCGATCTTGAACCCCTTGTTCTCCTCGCCCACCAGGTGATTGAGCGGGATCTCCACCTCGGGGAATGTGAGCGTCGCCGTATTCGAGGCCCTCTGCCCCATCTTGTCCTCGTGCTTGTCGACCAGCACGCCCGCGTCACGGGGCACGATGAAGCACGAGATCCCCCGGTGCCCGGCCTCCTTGTCGGTCTTGGCGTAGACCGTGTACCAGTTGGCGTACTCGCCGTTGGTGATGAACGTCTTGGAGCCGTTGATCACCCACCTGTCGCGCTTGCGGGTAGCCGTGGTCTTCATCCCCGAAACGTCTGAGCCCGCGTCGGGCTCGGTGAGGCAGAAGGAGGCGAGCAGCGGCCCATCGGCGAGCCGCCCCAGGTACTCCTTCTTGAGCTCTTCGGATGCACCGATCACGATCGGCGCCGTCGCCAGCCCATTGGCCGAAAGGGAGGTGCTGATGCCGGAGCATCCCCACGCCAGTTCCTCCTCGATCACGCAGCCGTCGAGGAAGTCGAAGACCGGGACCGCCGTATTCCTCGGGTAGGTGGGTGTTCAGGAGGCCGAGCTCGAACGCCTTGTCGATGATGTCCTGCGGCCACGTGCTGTCACGGTCGTACTCCCAGGCCACCGGCCGGATCTCCTTCTCGGCGAAATCATGGGCCATCTCGCGCAGGCTCTTTTGCTCGTCGGTGAGCGTGAAATCAACCACTTAGTCTCCTTCGATTGACCAGTCAGTCAATGAGGGTACCCCAATCCTCTCCACACACCGGCCGCTACCGCGCCTCACGTCAGCGCCGCGGGCTCGCGATCGGGCCGGGGTTCGACCCGTACCATCCGGCCATGGGCCTCACCCATTTCGATGAGGCGCGGGGCGCCGACTTTGCGATAGGTCACATCCAAGGCCGCTGGACCGACCTCGGGGCAGCTGCTGGGTCCGTCCGCATCGGCGTGCGCCGGATCCAGGTTCCCCTCGGAGCGTGGTCCACGCCGGCGCACGAGCACGGACTGGACGAGGAGATCTTCTTCGTGATGGCGGGTCGCGGGGTCTCCTGGCAAGCCGAGCGGGCGGCCGAGATCGGCGCCGGCGATTGCATCGTGTATCTGCCGGGGCGAGGGGCCCACACGCTTCACGCGCTCGAGCCACTCGATGTGCTCGCGTTCGGGACCCGGCACCGTGACGCGGCCATCGGCTTCCCTCGGCTGGGTCAGTCGCTCATCGGACGCAGGTGGGTGCAATCCGGCCCCGGATCGCAGAAAGGGGCGCCGATCCAGTTCGTGCACGAGGCCGAAATCGGGCCGCCCGAGCTTTCGAACTCCACCGATGAGCGACCCAACACGATCGTCAACGCGGAGGACATCGAGCCGGTCCATTTCGGTCGGGGCCCCATCTCATCGGAGCGCCGAGATCTCGGACGGGCCGCGGGCTCGCAGGGAACCGGGCTCAAGCACGTCGTCGTCGAGCCACGACACGATGCGACACCGGCGCACTGCCACTCGTTGGAGGAGGAGATCTTCGTGATCCTCTCTGGAGAGGGCAAGCTGGTGCTGGGCGAGGACGAGCACAATGTCGTCGCGGGACACGTGATCGCCCGCCCGGCGGGCACCTGCGTCGCTCACAAGCTGAGGGCGGGGGACGGTGGCCTCACGTTTCTGGCCTACGGGACCCGCGAGCCCGGCGACGTGTGTTACTACCCGAAGTCGAACAAGGTGGCGTTCCGTGGTGTGGGCATCATCGGGCGATTCGAGCCGCTCGACTACTGGGACGGCGAGGCGTAGACGCCTAACATTCACTACATGCACGGCGCATTTGGCACCGTACTGTGGGTAGTTTGCATCGTGGGGGCTTTGGCAGCGCTGGCGGCGCTCATCTCGATGGGAAAGACCTGGGAGGACCTCGGAAAGAACCGGATGCTCATGGATTCAGAGCTGCCTCGCCAGCCAGCGCCGACGTCTGTCTCACTGCACGAGCGCGATGAGGAAATACGCCAGATGCTCCAGGCCCGCAACGCGAGGCGGATCAGACGCGGAGAGGAACCGCTCGACGTGGAGCTGGAGCTGAGCAAGCTGACCTCGTCAAGTGCAGATCCGGCCCTGCGGTCAGAGATCCGCCAGCTCGTGATGGCTCGTAATTACCGCCGTACCCGCGCCGGCAAGCCGCCCCTCGACGTCGAGGCCGAAATCGAACGCGAATTGGCGAAGATCGCCGACCTTTAGCCGCCGGGGGCTTCCGTCGGGCGCCGCCAAGAGCTAGGCTGCAATCGAGATGCCTGATCCTCGCCGTTTTGAGCTGGACGAGCTGGTCAACCGGCCGGGCACGTACTTCAACCCCCAGACCGAGGTGCTGGTGGTCGTCGATGATTCGCCGGAGCTCGACGCCGAGATCTTCAACATGGAGGAGTTCGAGGGTGCCGATTGGGTGCTGATCTCCGACGAGGTCCCTGTCGACGAAAACCAGCGTGATGAGCTACTGGAGTCCTTCCAGGTTCGCTACCACCCGGGAGCGGCCGCCGAAGACGGTGACGAGACCCCAGACGAGCTGGAGGAGGACCATCAGGAGGTGGGCCGGGAGTAGGAGCGATGAATTCTCGCTTCCGCTCCGGTCTTAGCTGCCAAACCACCAGTAAAGGAGGGAGGCAGTGAGCACCACCAAGACACGTCTGGACCGCATCAGCCTGGTATGCGTCGCGGCCTCGGACCCGGACCGTTCCATCGACTTCTACGTCAACAAGCTCGGCTTCGAGAAGCGCACCGACGTCCCGTTTGGCGGCGGATACCGCTGGATCGAGGTCTACCCGCCCAGCGGGACCACCGGAATCGCGCTTGCTCCGCCGCGGCCCGGTGAGCCAGTCACGCCGGCCAACACCGGCATCACGCTGGCCACCGACGATATCGACGCCACGCACAGCGACCTGGAGGCAGCCGGCGTGGATATCGACGCCGAGGTCTCACGGATGGGAGACCCCGTGCCGCCACTGGTGTGGTTCCGCGATCCGGATGGCCATACCCTGATGATCGTCGAGCAGAGCTAGGCGCGACGTGCGAAGACGCGGGCCCGGCTCACAGCCGGGCCTAGTGTCCGTTCAGTAGCGAGGCACAGGCTTGCATCTTGGAGACGTCTCCTCCGGCCTGCTGAATGCATTGACTGTAGGCCTGGACGTTGCCGCTTGTTGTGCTGCTGCCGGTCGTGCTTCCGGTGCCTCCGCCGGGCGTCGTCGATCCACTGGCACCCCCGGTAAGGCCGCTCAAACTGCTGCGAATTTGCGCCACCAGTCCGCGTAGCTTCGTCTGGAAGTTCGTGTACGGCTCGGCGCTGCTTGGCGCGGCGATCGTCTGAGGCTGATTGAGGTTGTCGTACTCGATGCTCAGTCCCAGCGCAGCCGAGCTCAGACCGCCCAGCAGCGTCGAGATCTGGCCGGTCACGGGAATGTTGAGGTTGATCGTCACCCGGCGGATCGTCTTGTCGGACTTGCCCGTCCACACGTCGAAGCTGGGATTCTGGATCGTGCTCGACAGCCGGCTGATCGTCCCCTGAGAGATGCTGCTTGGAATCGAGCTGGTACCGGCCTGCGAGGCGAGCCGCGGAAGCACCTTGTTGAGGTCGTTCAGAAACGCTGAAACGTTGATGCCAGCGTGGATATGCGTCGTCGGGGTTCCGGCTACGTCCTCGTCGCCCACGACGCTGGCGTTGTTCAGCCAGTGGAGCGGATCGAGGCCCAGCTTGCCTAGCGCGTTTCCGCTCCCACCGCCACTGGCGCTTGCGAAGCTCTGCTCCAGTCGCTGAAACGTCGATTGGGGCAGCCGGTAGTTCGTCCCCTGGAGGCTGACGAACCCGGCGGTGCCGGTCGAGATGATTCCGAGCTGGCCGGTATGGCCCTGGAAGCTCACGCTGAGCGAGAAGTCGGATTGGGGCAGCTTTCCGCTACCAAGGTTCTGGAATGGACCGGCGAAGCTGAACGAGAGCGGGCCGGTCAAGGTGCGCGAACCAGAGGGCGTCACCGAGAGACTGAAATTAACCTTCCCGCTGTTGATGTTGTGGGAGCCCTGGAAGCTGTCCCGCAGTAGCTGCGTCGCGTCGCCCGAGCTTCCTCCGCACGCCGCAACCGCCAGTGCGACCAGCAATGCACCTATCAGCGCATAGGCGTAACGCAACGGCGTCTTGCGGTGATTCATAAAGGCTCCTTGTCCTAGACCGGCCCTGCCTGCTGCGCGAATGTAGCATCGGGGCGCGGCGATGGCGCCGGACTTGCCGCGGCTTGCTCTGCCCCTGGTCGACCGCTGCCAGAGCTTTAGACTCGCGCGGCATGACACCGCGCACAATCCTCTATACCGGCAAGGGGGGAGTGGGCAAGACGTCGGTCGCTGCCTGTACCGCGCGGGCCTGCGCAGCTGCCGGCGCGCGCACCTTGCTGATCTCCACCGACCCAGCGCACAGCCTGGCCGAATCGCTGGGCGTGTCGCTGTCTGGTCAGCCCGAGCAGGTTGAATCGCGCCTCTGGGGCCTCGAAGTGGCCACCCAGGAGGAGCTCGAGCACCATTGGTCGGGGGTGCAGGATTGGCTGGGGGAGCTGCTGCTGGAGCGAGGCCTCGACCGGATATCCGCCGAGGAGCTGACCGTTCCGCCTGGCATGGACGAGCTGTTCTCGCTGCTGCGGCTGCGTAGCGCCCATGAATCAGGCGAATGGGAGGTCATCGTGGTCGACTGTGCGCCGACCGGCGAGACACTCCGCCTGCTGTCGTTCCCCGACGTCGCACGATGGTGGATCGAAAAGATCTTCCCGATGGAGGGGCAGATCCTGGCCGCTGCCGGGCCCCTTGTCCGCTCGCTGCTTGACATTCCGGTTCCGGGTCATGCGGTATTCGCGGACGTCCGCCGGCTGTCGGACAACCTGATCGCGATGAACGACATCCTGCGTGACCGCGAGCACTGCACCGTCCGCCTCGTGATGAATCCCGAGAAGCTCGTTATCGGTGAGGCGATGCGCACGTTCACCTACCTGAACCTCTACGGCTACCTGACCGACGCGGTGATTGTCAACCGCGTCTTCCCGGCCGAGGTGGGCGACTATTTCGCCCGCTGGCGCGAGGTGCAGGAGGAGCACTTGGAGCTGGTGCGCTCCGCTTTCGCGCCGGTCCCGGTGCTGTGCGCTCGCTACTTCGACCAGGAGGTGGTGGGTGGCGAGATGCTCGACCGCCTGGCCGCCGCGACGTTTGGCGCAGAGATGGACCCGGCCGGGATCCTGCATGACACCGTCACCCAGGAGCTCGACGTGTCGGATCGGGAGGCGCGCCTGCGCCTGGCCCTGCCGCTGGCCCGCAAGGGCGAGATCTCGCTCAAGAAGGTCGGGACGGAGCTGGTCGTTCGCGTCGACGGCCACAAGCGCACGATCGCACTGCCGGACGCCATGGCCCGGTTCCAGCCGGCGGGCGCCACGCTCCGTGACGGAACGCTCGAGGTCGTCTTCGATGGAACACCCCAGGCCGACGGAAACGCGTCGGGCGCCGACGATGGCCGATGATCCGCTTCAGGCAATGCGCTCGCTCGAGGAGCGCTTGGCGCGGGCCTCTGCGGCTGCAGAGCGCCTGATGAGCGAGGCCGCCGAGGCGGATAGGAGCAAGCCTCCGCCGTCCGGCTGGCAGACGGCGGGGGGGAGGCCTCACCGCGGGCGCCGGCGGCGGAGCTGGAGTCAATGCTCGCGGCGGTTCGCTCGCTACGTGAGCTGATCCCGCCTGAGGTGGCAGAGCGGCTGATCGCGGCCACGCGTGAGCTGCTCCTGGCGGTTCGCGCGCTCATCGACTGGTACCTGGAGCGGCTGGAGCGCCGCCGGCGCGAGCCACCCGAGGTGCAGGACATTCCGATCGATTGAACCGCCGCCACGGGCGGGCTCAGCGCTTGGTTCGGCCAACCTCGGCGAGGCGCACGGCGATGAGGTTCTCCACGAGCGTTCTTGGGAGCGGCCGATCGACCGGGAAATGCAGGGCGCTCTTGGTCATCGAATATCCCGATAGCTCGTCGGAAAGGTGCCCCAGGACGGATCCACTGAACGGCAGGTAGCTCAGGTGATCCTTGAACGCGGCAAATCCGGCGATGGTCTTTCCGCCCACACGGAAGGCGGGAACCTTGTAGGAGATGACCTCCTCCGCCTCCGGAACGATTTCTAGGATCGTGCGCCGCAGCTCCTGAAGCGTGCTCCGCTTCGGCTCCGCGACGCCGCGAAGATACTCGTCAATCTCGTCAGCCGCCACGCCGCCCCTACGCGCGGGGAGTGAACGAGCAGTCCATCCGCTTGACCCCGTGGATGAATGCGCTGGAGCGGAACAGCTGAGGCTCGCCTGCCTCGATATCTGGCGTTACCCGAAGCAGCTCGCTGAAGATCGAACGCAGCTGAGTGCGGGCGAGCGAAGCGCCCAGGCAGTAGTGAGGGCCACCACCGCCGAAGCCCAAGTGGCGGTTGGGGTCACGGCTGATGTCAAACCGCCACGGGTCCTCGAACACCGTCTCGTCCCGGTTACCCGAGTGGTAGAACATCACCACCTTCTCTCCCTCGCCGATCGGCTGCCCCCGTAGCTCGCTGTCCCGCGTGGCGGTCCGGCGGAAGGTCAGGACAGGTGTCGCCCAGCGGACGAACTCCTCGACCGCCATCGGTATCAGGCCGTCGATGTCCTCCAGCAGCCTCTGCTTCTCGGAGGGGTTCAAGGTAAGCGCACGCATAGCGTGCGAGGTCGTGTGGCGGGTGGTGTCGTTGCCGGCCACCGACAGGAGCACAAAGAAGGCCGCGATTTCAGGACGGGTCAGCTTCTCGCCGTCCACCTCGGCCCGGACGAGCTCGGTCATCAAATCGTCCCCGGGGGTGCGCTCGCGCTCGGCGGCGAGCTCGGTGGCGAACTCGGTGAGGCTCCACAGCGCTGCGCCCAAAGCTTCCACTGGCGCTTTGTCGCCACTGACCTCCGGGTCGGCAACCGTGACCAGCGTGTCGGCGGCGGTGACCACCCGCTCCCGGTCGGCCTCGGGGACACCCATCATGTCCGAGATCGTGATCAGGGGCAGGCGCTTGGCGATGAGGCTGACGAAGTCCCCGCCACCGGTCGGAGCCGCCTCCTCAACCACCTTCCTGGCGTTGGCCCGGATGCCCTCCTCGATGCGCGCCACCTGACGGGGCGTGAACGCCGCCGAGACCAGGCCGCGCAGCTTGGTATGTCTGGGGGCGTCCATGGCGAGGAACGATTGGGAGGCCTCGAGCATCTCGGGTGGCGCGTCGCCGAACTGCGTCCCCTGGCCGGAGCAGAACGTGGCCGGGTCACGGGACACGCGGCGGATGTCCTCGTGACACACGACCGCCCAGTAGCCGCGCATATCACGCTCCGCCACTCCGAGGATGTCCTCGGGCGGCTGGTGGTGAGAGAGCGGAGCCTCACGTCGGAGCACAGCAAATGCTCGGTCGCGAGCCTCGGCCGGCTGATCCCAGAACTCCATAGCTCCAAGATCTATCTCCTCCACCCGCGCGCCTTGTTCCGTCGGCATCCGTCCGAAGCCTACCCCTTTGCTGGCTGGCCAGCCAGCACGTTTCGGGGTTGCTCGCAGCGCGGCCGCCTCGGCCCGGATAACGCCTCAGTAGATCTTGGCCAGGCCGAAGACGATGTAAACGCTCAGCGCTCCGACGATGATGATCCCGGTGACGATCAGCAGCCGCGAGTGGATCACATGCCCGTAGACGCCGATCAGAAACCCAAAGCCCATCACCGCGGCGTAGGGCGCGATCTTGGTCGAGAGGGCAGCTGGGATGAGGCCCGACACGTGGGGGAACCCTATTCTTGATCACCCTGGCCATGCGGAACTCCCCTCAATCAGTCGACGAGGTCGCGGCGGGTCTTCAACAGGCGGGCTATCTGCCGGGCGAGTCGACGGCGCTCGTGTCGTTCCTCGCCGCCAAGCTCGGCAAGCCGGTGCTGGTCGAGGGACCCGCAGGCGTTGGCAAGACCGAGCTTGCAAAGGCTATTGCTCGGTTCCTGGAGCGGGACCTGGTGCGGCTTCAGTGCTACGAGGGCCTCGACGAGGCCAAGGCGCTGTATGAGTGGAACTACCGCAAGCAGCTGCTACGGATCCAGACGGAGTCCGAGACGGCGGGATGGAAGGACGTGCAGGAGGACATCTTCGGCGAGGAGTTCCTGCTCCAGCGACCCCTGATGACGGCGATCGCGTCAGAGGTACCTGTGGTGCTGCTGATCGACGAGGTCGACAAGACCGACCAGGAGTTCGAGGCCATGTTGCTAGAGCTGCTCTCCGATTTTCAGATCTCGATCCCCGAGCTCGGGGCGATCACCGCCCGGACCCTGCCGGTCGTGCTCCTGACGTCCAACAACACCCGGGAGCTGACCGAGGCACTCAAGCGGCGCTGTCTCTACCTGTGGCTGGATTACCCGGAGCTGGAGCACGAGCTGGCGATCGTAAAGCTCCACTCACCGGACCTGGGCGATCAGATTGCCCGCAAGCTGGTCGAGGTCATACATCGAATCCGCGAGCTTGACCTCAAGAAGCCGCCAAGCATCGCCGAGTCGATCGACTGGGCCCGCACGCTGCTCCTGCTCGGATCCACCGACATCGACCAAGGCACTTTCACCGAGACGATGAGCGTGATCCTCAAGCACCGCACCGACCTTGACACGGTGGCCTCGCGGGTGGGCGTGATGCTGGACCCGGCGACGGCGTGAGCCGAACTTTGGCGCTCCTACTGCGCATACACACGAGCCAAGATTTGGGATGAGCACGTCGCCTCCCAGCCTCCCCGAGCCATTCCCGGGCGGTTTGGCGGGGTCGCTGCTTGCGTTCGCCGAGGACCTGCGCCAGGAGGGAGTCGCCGTCGGCACCTCGGAGATCCTCGACGCCTTCCAGGCGCTGGAGCACGTCCCCTGGGCCGATCAGACCGACTTCCGGGAGGCGATTGCGGCGACCCTGGCCAAATCGCCGGAGGACCGCCGTGTTTTCGACCTGGTGTTCGAGCGGTTCTTCTTCCGCGCGGCCGAAGCCGAGGCCGCGCGGCGCCAGATCGGCGAGGGCGAAGAGGAGGCGGCGCAAGGCACCGACCTCAACCTGGACACGCTACGCCAGCAGATTGCGGCGGCCCTGCGCGACGGCTCGGACGCGGCGCTCAGAGACCTGGCGCGGCTCGCCATCGCAGCGTTCGGGCAGGGCGAGGGCTCGGGCGTCCTGGGAGTGGACGTCCAGCGCATCCGCCGGGCGCTGGGGCTCCGGGCCGAACCACAGCCTGACCTCGACGAGGATGACCCCCGGCGGCACGGGATCGACCGTGACCAGCTACGGCGCTTCGAGGCGCACCTGCGCCGAGAGCTCGAGCGGGCGCTGATTGAACGGACCGCGTCGCTGCCACCGAAGCGGCCGCTCAACGAGCTCGATCGAGCGCTGCCCACGGGGCCGATCCAGGATCTTGCCGCAGTCCATCGCGTGGTGGCGCAGCTCAAGCGACGGCTGGCCACCCAGGGACACGAGCTCAGAGGACGCAAGCGGCATGCCCATGTCGACGTGCGACGGACGATGCGGGCGTCGCTCGAGACCGGTGGGGTACCGATCAAGCTCAAGTATCGCCCCAAGCGGCCTCGGCGGCCCGAGATCTTCGTCCTGTGCGACGTCTCCACCAGCGTGACCAGCGCCTCGACGTTCTTCCTGAGCGTCCTGCACGCGCTCCACGACGCGTTCCGCAAGCTCCGCTCTTTCGTTTTCATCGAGCGGATCTCCGAGGTGACGGAGGTGTTCGAGCGCGAGCGAGACTTTCGCGCCGCCAGCGAGGCGATCTCGAAGGACGCCGGCGTAGCGGATATCTCGGGCTACACCGACTACGGACGGGTATGGGAGGAGTTCCTCGTGCAGATCGAGGATGAGCTGCACCCTCGCGCCACCGTGATCGTGCTGGGCGACGCTCGCACCAACGGCCGCCCGCCCCGCGACGACGTGTTTGCGGCAATCACGGCCAGGGCTGGGCGCACGTTCTGGCTGAATCCCGAGCCCAAGCTGTACTGGAACTACGGCGACTCGGTGATCTCCGCATACGAGCGCCACTGCACCGTCTTTGAGTGCTGGCGCACCGATCAGCTGGAGGAATTCGTCAAGGCGCTCACCACGCTGGGGCCCACGCTAAACGTGGCGCGGTAGGATCAACACAACTTTGAAAACCAGGGGTGCTGGCGGGAAAGCCGGCTGAGATAGCGCCCTCACGACTTGACCTGGCGCTGACCCTTCGAACCTGTGGGGTAATGCCCGCGGAGGGAGCAATAACAAATCAGATCGAGGCTCCCGACCAGGAGCCTCGAACCGTTGTAGGTCAGCTGGCCGTCAGCGTTCAGGACGTGAGCCGCTCGTTCAGCTCACGCCGCGGGCGGGTCCAGGCGCTGGCCGGAGTCACGCTGGTCGCCAGGCCACGCGAGGTCGTGGCGGTGGTGGGACCGAGCGGCTGCGGCAAGACGACGCTGCTGGAGCTGATATGCGGACTCCAGCGGCCCGACGCAGGCAGCGTCTGCTCCGATCCGGCCGCGCTGATGCCCCAGCGCGACCTGCTGCTGCCGTGGCTGAGCGCGACAGACAACGCCGGGCTCGCCCTGCGAGCGCACGGGCTGCCGCGCGAGTCCGCCCGGCAGCAAGCCGCTCCCTGGCTCGAGCGCTTCGGGCTGGCTGGCTTCGAGAACGCCCGTCCGGCGCAGCTCTCAGGTGGGATGCGGCAGCGCGTGTCCTTCCTGCGGACGCTGCTGGCGGGCAAGCCCGTCCTGGCGCTCGATGAGCCTTTTGCCGCGCTCGACGCGATAACCCGGCTTCACATGCAGGCCTGGCTATCCCGGGTCCTGAACGAGGAACCGCGAACGGTGGTGCTGGTGACCCACGACGTTGAGGAGGCCGTGGTGCTGGGCGACCGGGTCATCGTCCTCTCGTCCCGGCCCGGACACGTGGTCGCCGAGATCGACGTCGAGCTGGAGCGCCCACGCACGCGCACCGATCCCCACGTGGTCGCCCTGCGCGAGCGCGCCCTGTCGGCGCTGGGAGTGCGCGAATGAGACGCCTGCTGGGCGGCTGGCGGCCGCTGCTGGTGCTTGCGACGCTCGCCGGCGCATGGGAGCTGTACGTCGATCTGGGAGGCGCCGACCCGCTGGTCCTCCCTGCGCCACATGCTGTGGCTCGCGCCCTGTTCGAAGACCGTGGGCTGCTCTGGTCCAACTTCCTGGTGACCGCGGAGGAAGTGCTGATGGGAATCGTGGTTGCCGTCGTGGCGGCCCTGGCCCTTGCCATCGCAATCCACTTCTCACCCGCGCTGCGACGCGCCCTCTACCCACTGCTCGTCGCATCCCAGGCGATACCGATTCCGATCATCTCGTCGGTGCTCGTCCTGTGGCTTGGCTTCGGCGTCCTCCCGAAGCTCGTCGTGATAGCGCTCGTCTCGTTCTTCCCGATCGTGGTCACCGCACTGGCGGGTCTGGCCGCGGTCGATGCCGACCTGCTCAAGCTGATGCGCACCTTCGACGCGTCCCGGCTTCGCACGTTCCGCCTCCTTGAGTTGCCCTCGGCGCTTCCAGGCCTACTCACCGGAGCGAAGATCGCGGTAGCCGTGGCGGTGATTGGGGCCGTGTTCGCGGAGCTGGCCGGGTCGAGCTCGGGGCTCGGCTACCTCTACCAGCAGGCCCAAGGCCAGCTCCTGATGCCCCGGGCGTACGCGGTCGTCGCGGTACTGTGCGTATTCGCCGTCGCCCTGTTTGCCCTGCTCAGCCTCGCCGAGCGGCTGCTCGTGCCGTGGGCCTACCGACCGAGAGGAGAACTATCCGCATGAGGAGCCGGCTGCCCTTACTGCTGCTCGTTCCGCTGCTGCTCGCCGCATGCGGCTCTCAGAAGCAGACGTTCACCGCTCCCGCTGGGAGCGCTCAGTCGCTGACCCTGATGCTCGACTGGTTTCCGAACGCCGACCACGTGGGCGTCTACCAGGCGCTGGCCGAAGGGGACTTCAGGAGCGCGGACCTGAACGTCCATGTTCAGGTGCCCTCAGACCCCGCCGCACCCCTGCGGCTACTCGCAGCCGGCCGCGTCGACATGGCGATCTCATACGAGCCGGAGCTGCTGCTCGCTCGCAACCAGAACGAACCTCTTGTGTCGGTCGCCGCGATCGTGCAGCAGCCGCTGACCTCCATCGTCTCCCTCGGCAAGCAGCGGATCCGAACCCCGCGTGAGTTGCGCGGAAAGACCGTCGGCGACGCGGGCATCGCCTACCAGCACGCCTATCTCGACACCATCCTGGCGAACGCAGGAGTCCCTCAGCGTTCGGTAAAGGAGGTGAACGTCGGCTCGAACCTCGTGCCGGCGATGCTGTCGGGCAAGGTCAACGCAACGCTGGGGGCGTACTGGAACTACGAAGCGATCCAGCTGGCGCAGCTCGGCAAGCGGCCGAACGTGATCCGGATGAACCAGGCGGGCGTGCCCACCTACGACGAACTGGTGCTGGTGGTGCGTGAGACCACGCTGACCCAGCACGCCGATCTCGTGCGCCGGTTCGTCCAAGCGCTGGCGCGCGGCTACGAGTCGGTGCGTCGCAATCCGGGTGCCGGCGTCGCCAGCCTCCTCAAGGCGAACCCGAGCCTCGACCCCAAGCTCCAGCGAGCGAGCGTCAACGCCACACTGCCCGATTTCTTTCCGACCAATCCCAACCAGCCGTGGGGATGGCAGGACCAGGTGCAGTGGAACAGCTACGGCCAGTGGATGCTCCGCAACCGCCTGATCACCAACCCGGCCGCGGTCCCCGACGCCTCGAGCAACGAGGTGTTGGCCGGTCAGGGGATCTAGGGCGCCGGGCTTCCGCCGCGCCCGGGCTGCCGCGGGCGCCGCCAGGCGCGCGGGGTGAGTGTGGCCGCGCGGGCCTCGCCGGTCCTCGCGGGCAAACTTCCCACTCGTGCGCCGGCCCTACACGAATGTGCGGTTTGCCCGCACACCGCGGGCGAACTGCACAAAGATGCGGCGGCGGTGCGCGAGTGGGCAGTTTGCGCGGCCAGCGAGGGCGCGGGCAACCGCGCCCCCAACGCACCCGGACGAAAAACGGGCAATCCCCGGCAGCGCGGGGCGTCGGATCACGTTCCTTTCACATCGTGGGAGGAAGACGTCTGCTCTCGATCGCGGGTGCGATCGCCCTGGTGGCGCTGCCCGCAGCGGCGGCTGGCGAGGGAGTCCAAACGCTCCAGCCGCCCAACGCGTCGTACTGCGACAACTTCGACCCCACGGTCTGCCTCCAGCCGTTTCCCAACAACTACTTCACCGCCCTGGATTCCACCACCGCTACGGGCCGGCGGATCAACTTCAACGTCCTGGCGATGCCGCGCAACGCGGTCGGCCGGCCAATTGATCCCACGGAGTGGAACCGCGCTGACGGCTTCTCGCCGGGGTCGCTGATCACCGTCCACGTTCCGGGGCTGGACAGCCAGAAGGCGCTTGACCGAACGGGTGGCGTGCCGCTCAATGACCTCGGCGCCTACCGAGATCCGCACGCCGCGATCGTCGTCATCGACGCCACCGACCCGTCCCATCCGCGATGGCCGATCTGGACCGAGATGGACTCGAACGCCTCCAGTGACTCGGTCCGCAACCTCATCGTCCGCCCCGCCAAGAACTTCACGGAGCGCCATCGCTACATCGTGGCGCTGCGGAACCTCAAGGACGCCCAGGGCAACCCGATCCCCGCGCCGGCCGTGTTCGCCGCATTCCGTGATCACCGCTGCACAAACTGCGATCCATCACAGCCGTATCAGGGCGGCGAGACCGGCCGCGCAGGCCACATGGAGTCGCTGTTCCGGACGCTCCACGCCGCGGGCATCGCGCGGCGCAGCCTATATCTGGCATGGGACTTCACGGTGGCCAGCGAGCAGTCGCTGACCCAGCGCATGCTGCACATCCGTGACGACGCGCTTGCGCAGCTCGGCGACACCACTCCAGGCGACGGGATCAGGCAGGGTCAACCCCCGAAGTTCGTCGTAACCAGCGTCACCAACTACACCCCGGCTCAGAACGCGCAGATCGCCCGGCAGGTCCAGGGACGCTTCTACGTCCCCTGCTACCTGAACAGCCCGGGCTGCGCGTCAGGTGGGAGCTTCTACTTCCCACCCGGATCCCAGGTCCCGGGCCAGCTGCCCGGCAACACCTACGAGGCGAAGTTCGTGTGCAACATCCCCCGGGCGGCAATGAGCAGCCCAGCGCGCCCGGGCTTTTACGGCCACGGCCTGTTCGGCGATCGCTTCGAGATAAATCAGGGCCAGCTCGAGGCGATGTCCCAGGAACATGACTTCGTGTTCTGCGCCACCGAGGAGGCGGGGATGGCATGCGCCACCGACACCCCGCCCACCGACCCCAGCCAGCTGCTGGCCGAGGCGCAGAAGGGCGTGCTGCCGGAGACCCCTAACTGCGATATCCCCAACGTGGTCACCGCGATATCCGACCTGTCGCGGTTCAACACGATGATCGACCGCCTGCAGGAGGGCATGCTCGCCGAGCTGTACCTCGGCAGGCTGGAGGGGCACCCCGGGGGATTTGTCTCCGATCCCGCGTTCAAGAACGCGGGGGGCCAGCCGGTGATCGACACCTCGAGCCAGGTCTATTACGACGGCAACAGCCAGGGCGGGATCATGGGCGGAGCCGTCGCGGCGCTGATGGTGGATGGGACCCGAGCGACGATCGGCGTTCCCGGCATGAACTACTCGACGCTGCTCCAGCGCTCCACCGACTTCGGCACGGGCGCAGCCAGCGAGGGGCCGCCCGACCGCGTGCCCGACCAGAACCTGAACGGCCTCCCCTCCTACGCCTGGCTGGTCTATCACGCCTATCCGGCCGAGGCCGATCGCCAGGTCGTCTTCGCGCTGATGCAGATGCTGTGGGACCGGGGCGAGGCCGATGGCTACGCCGAGAACATGACCAGCAATCCGCTGCCGCGCACCCCGAGGCACACGGTGCTCATGCACGTCGCGTTCGGCGATCACCAAGTGAGCGACTTCGCGGCCGCAGTGGAGGCCCGGACGATCGGTGCATCGATTCATTGGCCGGCACTGGACACCGCGCGTGACCCCACGGGAGGCTCGCAGTATTTCGGCCTCATCCCGCACATCACGTCCTATCCCTACAACGGCTCGGCCATCGTGGTATGGGACGCCGGTGCGCCCAACTCCAATTGCTCGCTCGGCGTCGGAGCGCCTCCGTTCACGAACACCCCGCCGGTCGATGGATGCCCGTCCGGCGTTCCTCCTGCGCAGTGGGGCGCCAACGACCCACACGAGTTCCCGCGCAATACGCCCGCGGCTCGGCTGCAAAAGTCCGATTTCGAGGAGCCCAACGGCGTCGTCATTGACACGTGTGGCGGCGCACCGTGTCATACGTACAACTACTCGGGCATTCCGTAGGACCGCCTCGCGCTGAGCAGCAGCGTGAGGCCGCAGAGCCCGGCCGCGCACCCCATCGGGACGGCATCGGTCGTCGCCTTGGCCACCGCTCCTCCAGCGCCCGAGCCCACGATCTGCCCGCCGGCCCAGGCCAAGTTCATGAGCGCCGCGGCCAGTGCCTGATCGAGTCCTGAGGCCTCGGATGCATCCGAGAGCATCGCCATGGACGGCGCCCAGAAGGCGCCGAGGCTGCAGGCTGTCGCCACGAGGAGCAACGCCAGCAGCACAGCCACGGAGGGCAGCGTGAAGCAACCGAGCAGGACCGCGGCCGCGGCTAGGCCGAATCTCAGCGGAAACAGGCGGCCCCGCCGGTCCGAGAGCCCTCCGATGGCCGGACTGATCACCGCCTCGAGCGCAGCTGAAACGAGGAACGTCCCGCCAATGGCGACGGTCGCAAAGCCCAGCCGGTGCAGCCTCAGTGGCCCCAGCACGTTGAGCATCCCGGCGATCAGCGCCGGCAACGCCACCAACCACATGGAGACCAGCACGGGACGGCGCCGCATCGCGCCCAAAAGGTGACGGGTGCGCTGTCCGGAGTCGGTCGTTGCATCAGGGATGCGACGCACTTGGTCGATCAGGAGCAGCGCCAGTGCGACCACCCCGCTGAACGTGGCCGCCCGACCGATCGCGCTGGCGACGGTCCCGATCACCGGCCCGAACAGCGCTCCGCCGATCGCGGCCCCGATCGCACCCCCGATAAGCGTGCCCCGGCGCTCGGCCGGCGCCTCGGCGACGATCCACGCCAGGCCGCCGGCCCAGGAGCAGGCACCCCCAACGCCTTCCACGAACCTGGCGACATCCAGCGCCGGGGCGTTGTGCAGCAGACCGAAGGCCAGAGTCGAGCCGCCCAGCAGTCCCAGGCCTGCGTACACCGTTCGCTTGGGACCGGCCCGTACAGCCAGCACCCCCCCGGGAATGGAGCCGATCAGGGTGCCAAGTGGGTAGCTGCCGGTCATCACGCCCGCGGACAGCTTGGACAGGCGGAGCTCGCGTGCCAGTTCCGGGAGCAGCGGGGCGATCGCCGCGTAGAAAAGCGTGTCGGCGAACACCACGGCGGCAACGACGAATACCAACCGCCGCTCGACGGCTTCAGCGGGCCGCGTCATGCCGGGTCAGCGGATGCTGGTGTCGTAGGCGCCGCGGCCGCGGCGGATTCGGAGCCGCGCGGCCAGTGCTCGTGGGGTGCAGCCGGGGTTTGGCGGCACCCGCATCAGCGGGCTACGCGCCGGCCGGCGCGAAGCCCCCGCCATAGCCAGTACGGGTAGGTGGCGAAGATCAGGGCAGCTACGAGGTGCGTGGCGGGGCCGCTGCGGCGGCAGTCAATCCGCAGCAAGCCCGAGTTCAGCATCCAGTCACGGCCTGAGGAGGCCCGGCAAAGCCGCCATATCGGCCCGGTCCAGCGACGGTCGAGATACAGCGCGACGCTGACGCCCCAGAATGTGGCTATCGTCGCTCCGAGGAACAGCGCGTCCCGGCCGCTGTCGGGAGACTCGCGAGTGATTGCGCCGTACGCACGGCCGTTGGCGTAAAGCCAGGGTGGGTCGATCAGGAAGGACATGGCACGCGCAGCAGGTCAAAGGAAAGCTTCGTGGCCAGAGCCATGATCGTCAACTGCGGATTCACGCCGAGGGCGCTCGGGACAACCGAGCCATCGGCCACGTAGAGTCCCTCCACCCCATGGACGGCAAGCTGGCCGTCAACCACGCCATGGGTGGTTCGAGCGTCCGCTCGGGCGGTTCCAAGAGGATGAAACGCCATCAGGCGCAGGTCGCCCCTGCGGGCCCGTGCGGGCTCTACGCCAACCGGCAGCGGCAGGTACACCTCGACGGCGCCCGCCGCTCGGAGCAGCTCATCGAGCCGGGCAAGACCCAGGCGAAACTTCTGCAGGTCGGTGTGATCGAGGTCGTAGCGGATCACGGGCCTGCGCCCGAGGTAGTGAACCGACCCCGCAGGGGCATCGGAGACCATCAGGCCAAGCTGCGCAAGCCTCGAATAGGAGCTCATGGCCCGGGCGTGCCGGGCGCCGCTCAGCGGCAGCGACATGGCCACGTATGCGGGCGGTCCTGCGACCGTCTCGAACATGATCCCCTCGGCGGCATACTCATCGACGTAGAAGCTCTGAGGGACTCCGCGGGCCATGTCGACGACCTCGTCCATCAGCGCCACCGCACCGGTCGCGGGATGCAGGGAGAGGTTGCGCCCGAGCTGCCCTGAGCCGCCTCCGAGTCCACTGGCTCGCAGGAGCAATGGGGTGAAGATCGTTCCTGCCGCCACAACCACCATCGGCGCCTGAACCTCGAGGCGGTTGCGATCGGCGTCCACCGCCTCTACCCCCGTTGCCCGCCCCGCTTCGACCACCACCTTCCGCGCATCGACCCCGGTGAGAATGCGGGCGCCGGCGGCACGGGCCCGCGGGACATAGGTGATTCCGGTGTGCTGCTTGGCAGATGTGGGGCAGCCGAACGCACACACGCCTGACCCGACGCACCCTTTGGCGTTTCGCCGCAGATAGCCGTGCGACCAGCCCAGACGCTCGGCGCCCCGCCGGACCACGGCGGCGTTGCCCCCGGCCAGCTCCGGCGTCACCTCTGCGATCGACAGAGCCCGCTCCACTCGCGCAAAGTAAGGGTCGAGCGACTGCTCGTCGAGCTCGAGTCCAAACCGCTCACGCCAGCGCGCAAGCACAGCCGGGGGGGTGCGGAAGCAGGTCCCGGAGTTGATTAGCGTGCTTCCGCCAACCCCACGACCAAGCGGCAGGCCTACAGGCGGTCTTCCCACCGTCACGGTCTGGCCCCCGTCTCGGTACAGCCTCGCCAGCATCTGAGGGGGGCGGGCGGTAAAGCCATCGGCGCTGTGCTCGGGTCCCTGCTCAAGGACGACCACCTCCGCCCCGCCCTCGGCCAGCTCGGCGGCGACCACGGCGCCGCCCGCGCCCGAGCCGACAATGCAAGCATCGGCGCGGAGTTTGGTCACGGCCGTCCCTCACGCCGCCGGAGCTCACGTCCGCGGGCGGCGACGGCGTCGGCATCCCATCCCAGCGACCGCGCCACTTTAGGGTCGTCGTAGTGCCCGAGCGAGACGAGTCCAGCGAGCGCTTGATCAGCGGGCGCAATCCTGGCAAGCAGGGCCAAAGCGCGCGGACGCTTGGCCAGCGGCACGAGCCACCGCGTCACCGCCCTCTGAGGCCAGGGGCCCGCGGCTACGAACTCCTCCAGCGAGCTTTTCACCGACGCTAGGGTACGGGTCAGTGCCACGCGGTTCCAGCGCCTGATCGATGCTCTTGCGCGAAGACGGCTCGGGAGTGCTGGCGATTGGGCAGCCTTCGCACGCCTGGATCTCCGGACAGCTGGCGCGGGCATGGGGTAACGAGCCGTTCGGAGCGGTTGAGCCGCTTGAAGAGGTCTGCCTGGCGGCCGAGCAGCACGACGTCGGGTGGGACGCCCGTGACCTCGAGCCGCTGTTTGACGAAGGGACCGGGCTCCCCCGCTCGTTCATGGCGATGCCGATCGACATTCATCTGAAGCTGTTCACGGACGGGCCCCGGCGGATGCTCTCTCAGAGCCGCTACGCCGCCTTGCTCGTGTCGATGCACGGCTTCAGGCTGTATCAGCGGCGTGATCTAAACCGGGCATCGCCCTCCGACGCGGCGGCCATCCGGGCATTCCTACGTGAGCAGCGGGCCTTCCAGGAGGAGCTGCTGGGACGGCTCCGGGCCGACCAGCGCACGGCCCCTTGGACCGCCGAGAGGCTGGTGGAGCGAAATAGCCTGCTGATCTGGACCTGGGACTACCTGTCGCTTGCTCTCTGCCTGGGGTGGGCTCCGGCCACCGCCAAGGGCTGCCCCACCGCGGAAGGCGAGCAAGTGGACCTGGAGCTGAGCGCGGGGCCCGTACCCGGTCTGCTCCGGCTCGAGCCCTGGCCGTTCTCGGTAGGCGCCGTCAGCGTTCGCTGCGAAGGCCGGCGGCTGGAGCCCGGCTTCTCTGATGAAACCGCGATGCGCTCGGCCTTCGAGCGGGCTCCGTTCGAAACCCTGGAGCTGCGACTGGAGCCCGCTTGAGCGCCCGGAGCGCGTGGAGCCCCGCCAGGCCGGTCCACGGATGGTACGGCGCAAAGAACTCCATCACCTCATCCTCGGTCGCCCTGGCCCAGGGGTCTCCACCGTTGGAAAGGCGCCCCACAAGCTTCAGGTAAGCCAGGTCCCCAGCCGGGAGCTGGTCAAGTCGGCCCTGGCCCGTCAGCGCCAGCATCTGCACGGTCCAGCTTCCGATTCCCCTGAGCTGGCGGAGCCTCCACCAGGCGCGCTCGTGGTCGGCGGAATAGAGATCGATGCGCCCGCGGGCCACCTCCCGCGAAGCTCGGACAAGCGTCACGGCCCGCGACTCGCTCAGATCGAGCGATGCCAGGAAGGCCGGCGCCTCTGAGGCCACTCGACCCGCGCTCGGAGCGTCGGACAGGTCGCTGAAGGGGCACGTGCGACCCAGCGCGCGAACCATGCGGCGCTGGATTGCCGCGGCTCGCTCGATCTCGATCAGCTGCTCGGTGATCGCCCAAGCCAGCGCCTCGAAGGGATCAGGCCTCCCCGGCGGGCGCAACCCCGGATTGGCTCGCACCGCCGCTCCGATCAGCGGGTCGAAGCGATAGCGCTCGTAAAAGGGACGGAGGTCCAAGTCGATCCCCAGCGCACAGTCGCATCCGCTCGATGCCCCACTGGGCCGCGTCCCGGCTGGCGGCCCGGGCTCCGAACAGCACCCGGTCCGGCGAGGTCTGCGCCACGCGCAGCAGCACCGGCTCTTCGCCGGCATGTACCAGCCGGTGCAGCACGCCGCGCCGTACGCGGGTGAGGCCGTCGAGGCCATTGCGCAGCGGCAGCCGGAACATCCAGCGGGGCACGACCTCAACTCGCAGCTCCAACACTGCGCGAGATACTGTCAGCGCATGCGGACTTCCACAGACGTGTTCGCCAAGGCCCGGGAGAGCGAGCGCCTCGAGCTGATGCGCGCCGCCCGGGAGCTGGACATGGTGCCCTACTTCCGGGTGCTCGAGGGGCCGACCCTCCCCGTCGTGGAGATGGAGGGAGCGTCTCGGATCATGCTCGGATCCAATAACTACCTGGGACTGACCGGCGACGAGCGGGTCAAGCAGGGCGCGCTGGATGCTCTCCACCGGTACGGCACCGGCCTGACCGGATCCCGGTTCCTCAACGGGACTACCGACCTCCACCTGGAGCTCGAAAGCGAGCTGGCCGACTGGCTCGGCGCCGAGGCGGTCCTGGTGTTCACCACTGGGCATCAGGCGAACCTCGGAGCGCTTGGCACGCTGCTGGCCCCAGGGGACACCGTATCGCGGATTCGGGCGATCACGCTTCGATCCTCGACGGGTGCATCCTCTCGCGCGCGAAGCTGCGGGCGTTCCGGCACGGCCGTCTCGATCTCCTCGAGCGGCGCCTTCAGTCGGCCGCCGAGGACGGGGGCGGCGTGCTAGTGGTTGTGGACGGAGTCTTCTCGATGGAAGGCGACGTCGCGCCGTTGCCGGAGATCGTGGATCTGGGCAGGGCAGTACGGCGCGGAGTGATGGTCGACGAAGCTCACGCATGGGCGTGCTGGGCCCCCGCGGAGCTGGGACGTGCGAGCTGCTGGGCGTCGAGGACCAGGTCGACCTGCGGATGGCCACGTTCTCGAAGTCGCTGGCCTCCTGCGGGGGGGCTGATCGCCGGGACCGAGCCGACGTGATCGAGTTCCTCCGCTTCTCAGGCCAGGTCCATTCATGTTCACCGCGTCGGCGGTACCGGCGGCCCCTCGGCGCGGCGCTGGCGGCAGTCAGGATCTGCCGATCCCTCGAGGGCAGGAGAGCTCTTTGAGCCCAGGTGCTGAGCCAATGCCGGCTACCTTCACCGTGGGATTGGGCGAACTTGGATTCGGGTGGTTTCAGCCCACCCGGCTCCCCGACGGGAACGAGGTGGTCCACAGCCGGTGGTTCCCGTGGTCGTCGGCGATGACTGGAAAGCGGGACTCCTGTGGAAATCCCTCTACGACGCCGGGGTGTACGCGAATGTCGCCCTGCACCCCGCCGTTCCCCCCCGGTGGCGCTCTGCTGCGGACCAGCGTGATGGCGACCCACGACCCCGCCGATACCTAGATCAGCGCGCTCGACATTTTCGCCGGCGTCAAATCGAGCTTCGAGGCCGAACACGGGCCGCTCCCGGCGTGAGCGAGGCTCGTCTGCAACGGCCATTGCTTGTCCGATCGCGCACAAGCGCTCTGGCGCCAAAAAAAGCCGCACTGAGCGTGCGCTTGCTCATTTGTAAAGTTGCTGTAGTTAAGAGCATCGATTACGTTTCAAACCAGTCGGACGGTGTCGGCCGGAGCGGTTCGGACCTCGGGGTGAGGGGTCAGGGCTAGCGGGGCGACCACAAGCCCGGCCGACCCTCGAAGTCAATAAAGAAGCCCGCGGGAGCCCGGTTCCAGGAATGGCCTGGCGCCCAAGGGTGTGTCAAACGCGTGCGCTTCCACACGGAAGCAGGGAGAGAGACGTACATGAGGGATACAGCCACGATGTGCCGTGAGCCGCAGAGGTTGAGGGCACTGGAGCGAGCCAACGAGATCAGACTGGCACGCGCAGAACTCAAGCGGAGAATCGCCGGAGGATCGGTCTCGGTCGCCGAGATCATCCTCGACCCTCCCCACGAGGCAACCAGCTGGGCGATTGGGGAGATGCTGATCAGCCAGCGGCGTTGGGGATCGACCCGTTGCCGCAAGTTTCTGATCCGCAACCAGATCTCCGAGACCAAGCCGCTGATTGCGCTCACCGAGCGTCAACGGCGTCTGCTAGCTGACCAGCTTGGGTCTTCGCGTACCGCTGAGGAGTCCTTCTCCCCTCCAGAGCGGCCGCTCGCGCTTGCGATGGCCTGATCGTCGCCAAGAGCCCGCCGGGCGCTCCGGAAGCTCGCAAGGATGGCGTGACCTTCCGGAGCGCCCCCGGCTCATAGTCTGAGCCGCTCCAGCGGCGCAACGCCGCGCCACCAGACGGCAGGTAGGATGACGCGGCTTGGTGGCCGCGGAATGATTTGCGCTTGACCGGGGGCGGACCGCCCTCTTCGCCGGTCGCGCCAGCTCGCCGCAGCGGCGCGCTCGCATTCGCGGCCTGCCTCCTGGCGGTGTGCCTCTTGGGCCCTGCGTCGACGGCCGAGTCCGCACACCCCGCCCCCCGATTCAAGGTGTCGGTGACGCTCACGTCGAGCAACCTGCGCGAGGCGATGAGTCCCCAGCCCCCGCTGGTCAGCTCACCGAATGCGGCGAGGGGGTTCCCCCTGGTGCAGGTGAACGCCGCCGTCCGGTTTCAGCACTTCAACGGCATCGGCGGTGCCATGACCGATTCCTCGGCGTGGCTGCTGGAGACTCAGCTCTCAGCGGCCGAGCGGGACCACTGGATGCGTTTTCTCTTCAGCCCACGCGAAGCGGGTCTGGGCTTTATACGGATTCCAATGGGAGCGTCGGACTTCACGGTGCACGGCAGGCCCTATTCCTACGATGACTTGCCGAACGGTCGGGTCGATCCACGTCTTACGCACTTCTCGATCGCGCACGATGGGGCCTACATCCTCCCAGCGCTGCGCCAGGCGCTTTCCATCAACCCCGCACTCATGTTGCTGGCAAATCCGTGGAGCCCGCCGGCTTGGATGAAGACCAACCACGCGCCGGACAACCTGGGTAAGCGCGGCGGGATCATTCCGGCGTATCTTCCGTCGCTAGCGGCCTACTTCGTCAAATTCATTCAAGGCATACGCGAGCCTGGGCGTCCGCGTACGGTCAATCACCCCGCAAAACGAGCCGTCGGTCTCGTCCAACTATCCGGGCGCCAATTTCCCCGCGGCCGAGGAGTCCACGTTTGTGGTGCGCGATCTCCGTCCCGCATTGCGCCGCGCCGGCCTCGCAGGCGTGCGACTCTACGGATACGACGGCAGCTGGGGGAACTACCCATGGCAACTCGCATCCGAATCGGCACTGCCAGACCTGGCAGGTATCTCCTGGCATTGCTACGTGAACGGCCCGGACATCATGCGGAGGTTCCACTCGTACGCACCCGGGCTCGACCAGATCGTCGGCGAATGCGCGACACCGCCGAAGGCGACGACCGCCGAGGTCCTGATCAGCTCGTTCCGAAGCTGGGCCAGCTCGGTGGCGCTGTGGAACCTGGCGCTGGATCAGAACGGCGGACCCGTGCAGCATCCGAACATCGCCTGCGCCGGGTGTACCGGCATCATCACCGTCGATACCTCGAGCCACACGGCCAAACCCACGCTCGACCTGTTCCAGCTGGCCCAGGTAGGGCACTACGTCCGGCCCGGCGCAACTCGGATCGACTCCTCGACCTTCGTGACGCAAGACCTCAACCCGCCCACGACCTACGGGCTGAACGACGTGGCCTTCCGGAATCCGGACGGGCAGCGGGTCCTGGTCGCCTACAACAATGGCAGGGCGCCAAAGCGCTTTACGGTCGCCGACGGCGGCCAGTACTTCAGCTACAAGCTGGCGCCCGGGACGATGGCGACGTTCACCTGGCGCCTCGGGTGAATGGCCTCGGCCGTCTGGGCCGCGGCCCGAGGCGAGCGGTCAGCTCGCGGCAGTCGCGCCACCCGAGGAACCCCCCGAGTTAGGCCGCCGAACTTCGGTACTCACGGTTTCCTCCGGCTGGTAGGTGCGCTCCTCGGCGTAAGCCTGTAACGCTCGCTCATCCGCCTCGGTCTTCGGAGCGTCCACTAGGGAGCGCGGGTGTAGCCGCTCCTTTAGCACGACGTTGAGCTGCGCGCCGAGCAGCGTCACCACGGACTGCAGGTAGAACCACCACAGGATCGTAATCACCGTCGCGAAATGGCCGTAGGTGGATTGAGCGCTCTTGAGGTGGCGAGAGATGATGAACGTCGACAGCTCCTGTAGGGCGAAGAACACCACGCCGGAGAAGACCGCGCCCGGCAGCACTTCCCGCACCGTGACCTCCCGGTCGGTGAGCATCCGGAACGCCGCGACGAACAGCCCGACGTCGAGCACCACCGAGAGCACGTAGCCGCCGGCCCGTCCTGCGGCGCCGAGATGAACACCGCTCGAGGTGCTCACGACCAGGCCGGAGATCATCGTCGTGATTACCAAGCCGACGCCGATCGTGGCCAGCACTCCGAGGCTGCGAAGGATCTGCTCGACGAATCCAGGGCGCTCGTGGTAGCGGATCTCCCACACCGAGTTGAATGCCGACTGGGTGGCGCGAACGACGCCGATGCCGCTCCACAGCGCCGTCACGAGGCCCAGCACGAGCGCCCACCAGGAACCGCTCAGACCCTTGATCGAGCGCGGGTCAAGTAGCGGGAACAGGTTCGCAATATGGCCAAGAACGTTGTTCTTGTCGCTGGCCGGCAGCACCCAGCCAAGTACGGTGACCAGGACCAGGAACAGGGGGAAGACCGAGAAGAACGCCCAGAAGGCGATCATCGCGGCCATGCTCGTCGTTTGATCCTCGCTGAACTTCTTGAACGTCGCCACCGCCACGCCCGTGGGCTTGGTGGCCTTCTGCGCCTGGTCCACTTTGTGGAGGATGCTCATCGTTATCGCGTCGATCCAAACGGGCGGGGCCTCAGCGGCGGGGCCACTTCCGCCGGGCAAGCGCAAGCGCTGGGCGCTCCCGGCGGGGTGCGCGCCTGGTGGTCCGTCCGAGGATCAGGCCGGCCAGGAACGCCCCGGCTGCCGCCAGCGGCAGCGGATTGCGTTGCGCCGTCTCAGAAACGTGGGCGGCAGCGCCCACTGCGCTGTCCGGGGACACGTCCCTGGCCTTGCCCAACTTGGAGGCAACGGTCGATTTCGTCTCATGCACCTTTCGCTTGGCCCGCGCTTTGACATCCGTCTTCGCAGCCAGCGCCTCCACCGTCTCGCCCAGCTCCAGCCGCGTCTCCTCGATCTGCTCGCGGACGTGCTCCGGGTCGCTGCTCTGCGCTACCGCCGACCCGCCTGTGCCCGGCTCTTGGCCCATCGCACATCCTCCTTAACGCTGTCGCTCGCCTGCTCAGGAACCGGCGGTGTGGCGCGCGCAACCTGGTTCTTCCCCTGAAGCGCCAACACCCCCGCCGCTGCCCCCAGCAGGGCAGCCACGATCAACGCCGCAAGCCACGCCGCAACGGCCGTGGCCAAACCCAGGATCGCCGCCGCCACCAGGGCCCCCAGCCCATACAAGACAAATGCCCCGGCGCCGCCGAACATGCCCAGCCCAAGCCCGGCGCGCTTCCCCTTCACCGCCAGCTCGGCTTTCGCCAGCTCGACCTCCTGACGGGCCAGACGGCTGGTTTGCTCAGACAGCTGCTTTACGAGCTCCGCCACCGAAGCCTGCTCACGCTGCCCTTCATTCACTCCCGCTGTGGCCGCCATTCCACTCCTCCTACGCCGCTTCCTCCCTGGGCTTCCCTGCAAGCCGCGACGTAAACACCCAACCGCTGCCCGGGACCCGCGGCAGCAGGCCAATCAGTACTTGATCCCGATCGGAAGGGGCTCCGCTCCCGCGAGGAAGAAGAACCACACGAGAAACGCCACCAGCGACAAGCTTGCGCTCACGACCAGCACGACCTCCAGGACAAAATGGCCAGGATCTCCTCGGCCACGAGCGATGGCGTTTGAGCGGTAGACGTCTGAGAGCTTGGATAGAACGACAGCCACCAGCACGATTGTGAGCACCGCCCCGAGAAAGGTCGCTCCAAGCGCTCCGCCCAGCGAGGCGGTCTTGGCCTCGATCTGAGATCCCACCCACAGCCACAGCAGCGGGGTGCCGATCCACAGCACCAGGCTTCCGATCGTCATGATCATGAGCACCAGGATCGCCCCGGTGCCACTCCTCAGCAGCTGGCGCATCCTCGGCCTAGAATAGCTTCGCCGGTTGGAAGGATCCGGGCCACGCTCGGGGAGCGCGGCCCTAGGCTAACGGACAGCCTGACGACAGTTTTACCTGCCACCACCCCATCAGCATGCCGATGAGGCCGAGGCGAGGCCGCACCTGCCAAACCCCGCACCCTGACTCGCCGAGGTCTTGACAGGACACCCGCTCAAACCTGTGCCGGGCGGGGTCGAGGAGCATGCGCTCCAGACGCAGCCGATGCGCCGCCTGGACGGTCGCGCGCTCGGAGATCGTCACCCTCGCTACTCGGAGTCGCTCCGCAAGCTCGTCGCGAACGCGCTCAAGCTCGCCGAGATCCAGCAATCTCGGATCCCGTTTGGCTCCGCCTTCGGGGAGCGGAAGGCCACCCATCGGGTAGGCCGTGAGAAAAGCGTCCGCCAGCTCACCCTCGAGCCGGGCGATCTGCCGGCGGATCGAACGGCGCGCCGCAAGCTCGTCGCGCTCGACGAGCGGTTGCGCCGTGACATGTGAGGAAGCCGGCGCTGCGTGGATCTCGTATTCCAGAAGCTCCGCCATGGTCTCCTCCGTAACTGGGGAAGCTTACCATCGGCGTACCCGTCGCACGACACCCCTAGTCCTGCCTGCGGTCCGCCGGCGTTTCGGCCCTTACCCGGTCGTCAGCATGTCACCGCAGATCCACAGCGCCTCTTCGATGTGGATCTCGGGAACGCCTTCGACCCCGACGGCGAAGACCGAGATGTTCTTCGTCCGTGATCCGATCCCATGGCCGGGGGCGACCGGGCCGAACAGGAGCGCGTGAATCTGGGTGGAATCGGCTACCGCAAGCCGGCCTGCCGGGAGCCGAACCTCGCTCGAACCGAACGGCTCGCCATCGATCGTCGTGCGAACCCCCAGTCCGGAAGGATCGACGCGATCGCCATCGAGCGCCCACACGGGGACCCCGGTTTCGACGATCCCGATCAGCAGAGCGTCGGACACCAGGTCCTCGGAACGGAAGCCGCCGTGTAGGAGCCGGGCCACTGCTGCCTCCTCACTGGGGATCCTGGCCAGGTCTGGATCGAGACCGATCTGGCGGAAGAAGGAGCGGTAGGCATGTGGGATCGGCTGCGTGCGCATCGCCACCACGCTGCCTCCGTGATAGCGGTTGGAGAGGAGGTGAAGTCGCTGCTTCACGGCCCGAGGGGTCGGGCGCACGCTCGCCTGCACGGTGATCCAGCTCAGCCGCAGTGCGGGGAACTCCTCGCGCAAGGCGGGCTCCACGAAGCCGGTAGCGGCACGTAGCTCGAGTTCCTCGCTCATCCGCCCGACCTCCGGAGAAGCTCCTTGACCGGTCCCGCCAGGGTGGACGAGCTGGCCCAATGATCGCCGATCAAGCGGTTCTGCACACGCCCGCCCCGGTCGGCCAGCTCAACGATCGGACACACTTCCACGCCATACACCTCGCCCACGGCCCCATCGGCGTCATAGGCCACGGGAATCGTCCAACGGTGCTGCCGGACCGCGGTGCTGGCCTGCTGATGGCTGGCTCGGACGGCCACCGCGGCGAATCGCGCCGCGGGAAATCGCCCACTCAGCTGCTGGAGCGCGTCGACTTGGGTCTCGCAGCCGGCGGAGTGTGTGACGAAGAACGCTAGGACCAGCGGATGGCTCCGTGAGACCAGACAGATGTTGAGCGCTCTGGGATCGTGACGGGAGGCGGTGCACGGCGGGTGCAGGTTGGCGTCGCCGTTCAGGTTCGACGTGGCCAGCGGCGCCGCGAAGTAGCGAAGCTGGTTGCCTGCCGGGATCCCGGCCGTGCCCGCTCTGTGGGTGGTGAGGAACGCGACCGAGACGACGACCACCAGGGCGATTCCGATCAGCCCGATCATCCTCTGGTAGCGCCGGGTATCGATCGCGACCGGCCCGCCCGCGCTGCGTCCTCTCTGCTTGGCTAACTCAGCTGCACGATCCGGATCGAGCCGGCGCTTCGCTGCAGGATCGTCCTCGCTCACGCCACACGCGTTCGGCGCCGAAGCCTGGGAATACCGGCGACGGTCCGGCGCGGCGCCTCTCGGATGCTCTCAACGAGACCTTCTCGCTCGGACAGCGCCAGCGCGGCGGGCAATACGAGCAGCACGCCGGCCAGGGAGACGGACAGGTCGATCAGCGTGACGAAACCAAAGTCACGGAGCATCGTGATGTCCGACACCACGAGCACACCGAAGCCTGCGATCGCGGTGATGCCTGACGCCAGCACGGCCACGCCGGTGGAGGAGTAGGTCCGCGCCAGGCTGGCGATGAGACTGGACCCGGACGAGCGCTCCTGGCGGAAGCGCTCGGAGAGCAATACGCTGAACTCTGTCGAGATCGCGATCACGAGCGTGCCCAGCGCGGCGGACATCGGGTTCAGCGGGATCCCGATCACGTAGAGGATCAGCGCCGACCAGCCAGTGGCGAGCACGATCGGTATGAGCGGGACCAGCGCCCGGCGTGCTTGACGGAAAACCGCCAACAGGACCAGCCCGACGGCGACGAGGCCGGCCAGCAGCGTCAGCAGTCGTCGGCTGGACGATGAGAGGTCGGCGTTCGCCTGGGCGGCGATCACCGGGAGACCGGAGAGGCGGGCGGTGATACCCGGTGGGGGATGCAGCTGCGAGCGCATGTAGTTGATCACCGATTGCTGACGAGAGAGCGGCATCAGGCGGATACCGAACGCCAGCGATGCCTCTCTGCGGTCCGGAGTGATCACGGCCTGCGAGAAGTACGGCGGCACCGCGCCCAGCAGGTCCCTGATCGATGCCGTGGACAGGCCCGGACAAGCGCCGCTCGGGGTGGTCGCGCCACCTGAACAGAAGAGGTCCGGTAGCGACAGCGCCGGACATAGGGTGGCCGCCTGGCAGCCCTTGCTCTCCATATAGCCATAGTGGTCGAGCAGGGTGTTCTGGTAGCTGACCATCCAGCCGATGCTCGCCGGGGTGGCGACGCTGTCACCCCGCACCGTCACGTCGATCTCGCCCGAGACTCCGGTCACGTTCTCCAGCGCGTGAAGGTCACGGAGCGCCGGCATGCTCGACGGCACCAGCTTCGTCACATCCGACTGAACAGCCGTCTGGGTATCGGCCGCCCAGCCAATCACAGCCAGTAGGGCACCGACCGCGAGCACACGGCCGGGCCGTGAGGCCGCCGCCATGATCGCGCTGCGGCCCGCGCTCCGGGACCGGACGGCGAGGTGCCGCAGCCGGGGCTCCAGCCGGCGCAGAGGCGCGAGGGCCGTCCTGCCAAGCCGAGCGGCCGAGGCTCGAAGTTCCGACAGAATCTCCATTGCGCCGCGCAGCGACGCCCCGATAACGCCGCCCTCACGACCTTGCAACGCCATCGCCGCCGAGCCGGCGGTTAGCGCGCAGCCCAGCGCCACCGCGATCCCCACGATCAGCAGGAGACCAAATCCGCGGACCATTGGCACCGGAGAAAGCTGCAAAACGAGAAAGCCCGTCGCTGTGGCGAGCGCCGCCGTGGCGATCGTCGGGACAGCTAGCACCGCCGCCCGCGCAATTGCGCTATGGCTGCCCGCTGCCGGGCCGGGCCCGTCGCCCGCCCGGGACTCCTGGACACGTGACTGGAACTGGATCGCGTAGTCCACCGCGAGCCCGATCAGGACCGGCAGCACCGCAAGCGAGGCCATCGTCAGGCTGGCTCCAACCAGAGCCAGGGCGCCGAAAGTGATCCCGGCCGCCGCCAGCGCGATGGCCAGCGGCAGGAGCCGCAAGCGACGGCGGAACACGACCAGCAGGGTGATCGCCATCACCAGCAAGGCCACCACCAGCAACAGCGCGATCGAGCTCGTGATCTTCGCCTGGAGATCGGCGACGACCACAGGGACACCGGTGACGGTATAGGTGCCGCCGAAGCCCAGCCGGAATTTGGACATCTGGGCGGCCTGGCGTATCTCGGATATCGCGCGGGCCTGGGCCGAAGTGCTGAGGCCCGGCTTCAGGCGAGCCTGGATCAGCGCCGAGGCGGCCGTGGGAAACAGATAGGCAAAACGCGCCTTTGGCTGGTTCACCCCTCTCGTCTGGTCGAACACGATCTGGGGAATGAACTGAGGATCGTCAATCCGGGGGGTCCCAGTGATTCCCGATTGGAGATAGGTCTGCTCCAGCTGTTGCATCTGACGCTGCTGCTCGGCCTGGGCCGCGGTGTTGCACGCCTGCACGGCCTGCTTGCGACTCAGGTGGTGAGCCAGTGCGAGCTGATAGGCGGCCTGGCAGTTGCCCTTGATCGAGGCGTCGGCCGCGGAGATCATCGACTGAACCTGCGTGTTGACAGCGGACACCGCACGGTTGAGAAACGTCCCCGGGCCGTAGACCACCTGAACCGGCTTGTCTGAGGCCAGGCGCCCGCAGGGACTGTGCCAGCCACCGTAGGGCTGCGTCCCGGGCGGGGCAGGTGTGAAAGAGCCAAGCGCCTGGTTGGGCACCAGCGTCTGTCCTGCCAGACATGCCTCGAGCTGGCTGACGGTCGCCAGGTCCTTGGTCTCGACCAGGTCCGGTAGCGGCTCCCGGATCAGGATGACCACAGCATCGCCGCCGAAGTGGTGATAGTCGTCGTTCGTGGCCTGGTAGCTCGGCGAGGAGCGGCTCACGAAGGTGTCGCTTCCTGCGTTTGGCTCCAGCCCGGTGGCCAGTGCTGCGCCGGCGATCGCCACGGCGGCGACGATGCCAAGGGTAAGGAACGGACGCCGAGCGGCGCCGAGCACGAGACGGTGCAGCCGCTGAGTCATCTGCCGGTCAGGCTAACGCTGGTTCTGGAGGTTGGCGCCGCATCCTTGCCGCTTTTGCTTGGTGAGTGAGGCAGGCCTGGCTGCCGAAGTTAACGCCAGACAAGGATCAGACTGACGCGTGAAGCGCGTCGACGCGGGAGCGGACGCGTCAGTCCATCGACAACGGACCCTCGGACTCCCCAGACAGGAACTGCCGAATGAACGGATTCTCGGAGTTGAGCATGTCCTCCGAGGGCCCCGCCTCGACGATCCGTCCCTTCCACAGCACGTTGATGTAGTCGGCCACGCGGCGGGCGGTCAGGATGTCGTGCGTGACCACGCAGAAGGTCGGCAGGTGCTGCTTCTGCTTGGTCTTGGCTTCCTCCATCGCGTCGCGATGGATCTCCAGAATCAACTCGCCCAGCAGCGCCGTGCGGACGGGATCGAGCCCCGAGTCGGGCTCGTCGAAGAGCACGATGTCAGGCTCCAGGACCAGGGCGCGCGCGAAACCGGATCGCTTGCGCATCCCGCCGGAAAGCTCGTTGGGCATCTTTTCGCGGGCGTCCGAGAGGCCGACCTCGGTGAGCCGCCGCATCACGATATCCTCGATCTCGTCCTCGCCTTTCTCGGTGTGCTGGCGCAGCGGGAAGGCGACATTGTCGAAGAGGTTCATCGACCCGAATAGGGCGCCGTCCTGGAACAGCAGGCCGAACTTCTTTCGCATCTCGAACAGATCGTCGTCCGGCATGCTCGGCACCGACTCGCCGTGGACGAGGCAGTCTCCCTGGTCGGGGTACAGCAGGCCGACCATGTGCTTGATGCACACCGACTTACCGGTCCCCGAGGGGCCGAGGATCATCGAGACCATGCCCTCGGGGAGGCCCATGTTGAGCCCGGTCAGCACGCGGGAGCGGCCAAACGCCTTATAGGTATCGATGAACTCGACCGCATCCGGGCGCCCGGACGGGTAAACCCGGTACGTGTGCCACCTGTACTCCTCCTCTGAGTGACCGGGAGGGGGCGCCGGCCTCGGCGGCTGCTCGTCGACTACCGAGACGCGGGACCGCTGCGTTTCCGTTGCCGGGGCCCTCTCGCCCGAGGTCTCCCAGGGCATGGCGGGTCCTCCGCGGGATGACTCTTCCCGCTCCGGTGTGCCGCCGCTACCGCCTGATTGCCCCTCGGCGCTGGGGCCTGACTCGCCTGCACCCGCTGGCTCCTGGCTTCGTGTCGGCTCCTCCCATTCCATCGCACTCTCCTCTACTCGGGTGGTCGCCGGCTCCTCGGCCAGCGGGGCTGGTTGTTCTGTCGGAGCAGGCGACTCGCGCTCTCCAGTTACGGGAGCTGGCTCGTCGCTCACCCACGGCGACTCCTCGGCAGGCCCCTGGCTTGCGCCCTCGCCTGCCCGCGGGCCCGCCGCCCCGGGGGGAGTCCAGGACGATGCCTGGGTCGGGCTCTCGGCCGGTGGATCACCCTGCGGCACGGTTGGCTGGCCACCCGGCGCAGACGCTGACCCGGAGGCCCATGCAGGGGTGTCGCCGCCACCCTGCTTACGTCCGAAGAGTCCTCCAAACCGCGCCACGTCAGCCTCCTATCGGTGCTCTTGGGTTGGCTCCCCAGAAGAGCTGTGTTCCAAGCATGTTTACAAGGTGCACGCCGACGATGTTGAGCACCATCGACTTGGCGGTGGCGGTTCCCACCCCGACGGGCCCGCCGGAAGCCGTGTAGCCGTAATAGCAGCCGACGAGCACGATCATCGTGGCCTCGGTCATGGCCTTGATCACGCTGTATAAGAGGTCGGTCGGGTTCTGGAACTGCCAGAAGATCAAGAAGAACCCACCCGAAGAGACATCCCCGATCTGCTCCACCACGGCGAGCCAGCTGGCGAAGAAGCCGGCGCCGATCGCCGCCAGGTACATGAACGGGAGCACCATCCAGGCCCCCAGCAGGCGGGTGGCGCACAGGAACGTCATCCCGCTGATGCCCATCACCTCGAGCGCGTCGATCTCATCGGAGATCCGCATCGACCCAAGCTCGGCGACGATCCCGGTACCCACCTTCGCCGACATCATGTAGCCGAACGCCAGCGGCGTGATCTCGCGCAGGTCGCACCAGGCGGCGAACACGCCCGAGTAAGCGGGAGCGCCGATCGAGCGGTTGAAGTAGGCGCCCTCGATCCCGCACTCAAGCCCGCTGATGAAGACCAATCCCCAGATCACCAGGGTCGAGCCGACGATCAGGATCCCGGACTGGCGCAGCGCCTCGCCGAAGAAGCGAAACACCCGCAGGCCAAAGATCTCACGCAGCACCTGCGCGACGAACTTGACGATCTCGCCAAAGCTCTCGACCCAGCCACGGGGTACCGCGATCAGCTCGCCCATTAGCGCTCCAACCCGGCCATCAGCGCGCGACCATTACTTCGGGATGGTGGTGATTTCGGGGTGGGTGGCGAGCAGCGTCTGGGTGAACGCGTAGTTGAACGCAAAGATCCCGTTGAACGCGATCACCACCGCCTCATTCACCGCCCGGCCGACCCCCTCAGCCCCACCCGAGGCCGTCATCCCCTTATACGAGCACACAATCGCGATGATCGCCCCAAACAACGTCGTCTTCAGCACCGACCCCCACAAATCAGTCGTCGAGGTGTTATTGAAAAACGTCGCCCAAAACGGCCCCAACGGCGCATGGTTCACAACCGTCGCCAACACCCCACCAAAAATCCCGAACAACAACGCATAAATGTCAAACAGCCCCGTCACCAACATCAACGCCAAAAACCTCGGCACCACCAAATTCTTGATCGGATCGACCCCCAACACCTGCAACGCGTCCAACTCCTCACGAATCTTCCGCGCCCCCAAATCAGCAGTAATCGCAGTCCCCGCCACCCCCGCCAGCACCACAGCAGTCACAAACGGCGCGAACTCCCGAATCGACGCCAACACAAAAAACCCGCCCAACCGATCCAAAGCCCCAAACAACACCAAGAAATCAGCCGCCTGCAACCCCGGCGCCTCATACCCAAACGCCACCGTCGAGATCAACAACGGAAACCAACACAACTTCAGCGCAAACATGAACTGCCCCACAAACTCAGCCCCATACGGATACGGCGGCCGCACCGCAGCAACCACCGTCTTCCCAGTCAAAATCACCATATTGCCGACCTCCTCCAACAACGCCTTAGTCGGCAAAAACGTCCGCTCAGCAACTGTGCGAATCAAGTGATCTATTCCCTCCCGTGCATGCGTTAGCCGCCGTCGCGGCTTTGTCCGTAAGCCTAATCCACAACCGTCTAAAAACACAACTCCGAACCGTTGAAAAACGGCTAGGAACCGGCGGCTTCCTCCCCAGCCGCGTGGTATGTTGCGCGCGCGCCGGCTAGAACAGAGTCAAACGGACCAACTCACGGCCGTAGGCGCAACGCGATGAGGAGAGGCGCTTCGAAGAGCATTACTGCGGTGGCCGTCGTGGCGGCGGCGGCCGGGCTGTCGGCTTGTGGCGGCGGCGCACGCCAGGACGTCCATGAGCCCAGCGGGAACTTCCCGGTGCAGATCCTCCAGGCGAGCTTTCCGGCCAAACAGACGCTGGCGCAGCGGACTCAGCTGGTGATCAAGATCCGCAACACGGGCACGAAGACGATCCCGGACCTGGCGGTGACGATCTGCAACGTCACGTGTATCTATCCCGCACCGGTGGGCGAGGGCACGAGCGTTCAGGCATTTGGCCATTACCTGAACACGCCGGGTGTGGCCTACCACTCGCGGCCGACCTGGATCATCGACAGGCCCCCGGGTACCTGTGGCTACAGCTGTATCAACGGCGGTCCGGGGACCAACTTCACGGTCGATGCCAATACGTGGGCCACTCAGCGGGACGACCACGGCGGCCCGCTGGCACCAGGCGCCACCGCCACGTTCAGCTGGGGAGTCACGGCCGTGACCCCGGGGAAGTTCACGGTGGCCTGGCAGGTGGCGGCGGGCATCTACGGGAAGGCCAAGGCCGTTCTGGCCGACGGCACGACTCCCCGCGGCACCTTCTCGGTCAATATCGCGCACGCCCCAGCCCAGTCGTACGTGAACGACACCGGGGCGATCGTCCAGAGCAAGTAGCAAGGGACGCCCGCCGAGCGGAGTACGCGGCAACGCGGGCCGCCGCACCGCAACTTGCCGGCTGCGTCCTGTGTCTTAGCTACGGTGACGGACGTGATGGTCATCGCGGGCGCTGCGCGGAGACCGGGGTTCCGTCGACTCCTCAGGTATCTGGTGACGGTGCTGGCCGGTATGGCCTTCGGCTGCCCATTTGCAGGAGCGGTCTCCTCGGGCGGAGCCGGATACGCGGAGAAGCCAAAACCACCGCCACCGCGCCCACACCCGGCATCTGCGCGCGCGCTGACAGGCCGGGGCATGTGGATCTGGTACGTGTCGCAGTCCAACGGCGGGGACCTCGGCTCGATCGTGGCAACCTCTCAGCGCTACGGGCTCAGCACGCTGATGATCAAGAGCGGCGACGGCTCGGGGGTTTGGTCGCAGTTCAACTCGCAGCTGGTCTCCACGATGCACGCTCACGGCCTGAACGTGTGCGCGTGGCAGTACGTGTATGGCGTCCATCCGATCTTCGAGGCCGAGGTGGGTGCGGCCGCGGTGCACAATGGCGCCGACTGCCTGCTGATCGACGCCGAGAGCGAGTACGAGGGACGGTACGTTCAGGCTCAGGAATACATCAAGAAGCTGCGTCAGCTGATCGGCCCGAACTTTCCCGTAGCCCTGGCCAGCTTCCCCTATGTCGACTATCACCCGGGACTGCCGTACTCGGTTTTCCTTGGTCCCGGCGGAGCGCAGTACAACGTCCCGCAGATGTACTGGCCTGACATTCAGACGAGCGTGGACACCGTCTACTCCCACACGTTCGAGTTCAACCGGCCCTACCAGCGACCGATTGAGCCGTTGGGCGAGGTGGCCGGCAATCCGCCACCGGGCCAGGTGGAGCGCTTCCGGCAGCTCTCACGCGTATATGGCGCGGACAACGTCAGCTGGTGGGACTGGCAGGAATCCTCCACACGGGATTGGGCGGCTCTGAGCCGCCCGGTCGGCTCGCTCACCGGCTACCGCCGAAATACCTCGATGCCCACGCTCAGCTTGGGCTCGCAAGGTGGACTCTCGAGCGGGGATCTGGTGGTGTGGGCGCAAGAGCACCTCTACAAGGCCGGCTACCGGATCCAGATCGACGGCGGGTTCGGCCCCAGGACCCGCCAGGCGGTGCAGCGCTTCCAAGCCGCCCACGGCCTGGCGAGCACAGGGGTCATCGACGCCGCCACCTGGGAGGCGCTGCTGCGGTATCCAGCAGCAAACGTGACCTGGGTGAGCTCAGGAGGCAAGACGACCGCGGTCGCGTCTCGCGCACGGCTAGCTCTACCGGTGCCCGCGTCGGCGCACCAGCGCGCCAGACGCTACGAGATCCCCGCCCATATCGGGCGAAGATGAGCCGGCCAATCTAGCCCTCCAGGACCGAGCCGTCCTCGATCGCCTTTGGAGCATCGGCGCTGAGGTGAACCGAGCCCTTGACGATGACCCCCTCGCCGAATGTGACGTCCCCGTCGATAACGAGCCGCTCGGCTGCCCGCAGCGAGGGAGCCCCACGGGGGAAACGAGCCTCGAAGTCCTCGAGCACCTTGTAGAAGCGAGGATCCAGCTCGACGAAGGGGAGCTTTCCGTCACGCTCTGGCACCGGCTGCACCACCATCTCGTCGGTCACCCTGTAGACGTCTGAGCGCAGCAGCAGCAGATCGTTTGTCGTCTTCACTGGGATGAAGCGAGAACGAGGAACGCACAGCAGCTGAGCGCCTGAAAAGCTCTGGATCGCCGCGCCCATCGCGCTCTCGAGCTGGATCACTGGCGTTGACTCCGAATCGCGCGGATCGACCGTTTTGCGGTTGATGATCAGAGGCAGCTCCAGCCCCCCTTCAGATGAGCTCAGCACGTCCGACAGCACCCGTAGATCGAGCCAGATGCTGTTGGTGTTGTAGTAGCGCCAACGGCGGAAGTCGCGGAAGGACTCCTCGTCGTCGGGAGCGGTCTGCGCAGTCTCACGCAGGATCAGCTGCCCATCCGCGCGCCGCCTTGCCAGGTGGCCGCCCTTGCGCTCGGACTCCGTTCCCTGCACCACCTCCATCAGAAACGGGATCCTCTCCCGGGACACGTGCGCGGCGATGTCGGGGTGAACCCACGCTCCGAGGTTGTCGATGTTGGAGATCATCGCGTAGCGGATGTCCTCCTTAAGCAGGCGGTCAAGCACCCCCGAGCGGTGAAGCGCCCCGTATACGTCTCCGTGGCCGGGGGGAGACCATTCGAGTACCGGAGCCTGGGGCCAGGACGCCGGGGCCAGCGTCTCAGACTCGAGCTTGGGGATCATGCTCTGCATGAATGTCAGTGGCAGCCCGGCGTCCAGTTCCGGACGATCCGCAAGCGCTCGCTCGGTGTCGGCGCGGGTGGCCACGCTGTTCATCAGCAGCAGCGGCAGCCTGATGCCGTACCGCCGGCGTAGCGTGAGCGTTTGGCCAATGATGATGTCGAGGAAGGTCTTCCCGTCCTTGGCTCGCACCAGGGACTTGGGGTGTCGCAAGCCCATGGTGGTGGCCAGGCCACCGTTGAGCTTGATCGCCACGACATGCTCCAGCGCCTGACTTGGGTCGGCTTTCGGCAGCGTCTGGAGCGCCGGGACCTCCTGGGCAGGCTCCAGGTCCTCGCTTCGGATGATCGCCGACTCGCCGGCGAGGAGCCGCTCGTAGGCGCGGCGAAAGTGGGCGATCGCCCCTTCGGGCTGCCCTCCCGCCCGCATCTTCTCCTCGGCTGCTTGCAGGCCCTTGGGGCTCATGCGCCGCATTGTGCCCGGCTCGAACTTGATGAGAGGATCAACTAATGGAACAGCGGCCGATCGACTGCCTTGGGCGCAGTGTCAGCCTCGTCGGTCTGGGCACCTGGCAGCTGGGCGCGGACTGGGGCCAGGTCGGCGAGGATGCAGCGCGTTCGGTGCTGGATGCGGCGGTGGACCGTGGAGTGACGTTCTTCGACACCGCCGATGTGTACGGCGATGGCCGCAGCGAGCGGTTCTGCGGCGACCTCCTCCGCCGCTGCCCAGAGCTATTCGTCGCCACCAAGATGGGCCGGCGCGTGGAGCAGGTAACCGAAAACTACAACCGGGAGAACTTCCTGGCCTGGAACGACCGCTCGCGCTCAAACCTAGGGGTGCAACGCCTCGATCTGGTTCAGCTGCACTGTCCGCCAGACGGCGTTTACCACGACGACGCCGCGTTCGACGCGCTCGACGAGATGGTGGCCGAAGGCCGTATCAGCGCCTACGGAGTCTCGGTCGAGACATGCGACCAGGCGCTGTGGGCGATCGCCCGGTCGGGTGTGGCCACCGTCCAGATCATCCTCAACTGCTTCCGCCTGAAGCCGCTCGAGCAGGTTCTTCCCGCCGCGCTCCAGGCCGGAGTAGGCATCATCGCCCGCGTACCGCTGGCATCGGGCCTGCTGTCGGGCCGCTACGACGAGCACACGACGTTCGGGGACGACGACCATCGAAACTTCAATCGCCGCGGCGAGGCCTTCGACGTCGGGGAGACTTTCGCCGGAGTTCCCTTCGATGTCGGCGTCCAGGCGGCACGCGAGCTCGAGCGACTGGTCGATCCGGAAGTCAGCTTGGCTCAATTCGCCCTGCGCTGGGTGATCGATCAGCCCGGGGTAAGCACAGTCATCCCCGGAGCCCGCAGCGCCCTACAGGCGGCGCAGAACGTGTCCGCCGCATCGCTCGAGCCGTTGCGCCCCGACCAGCTGGATGGCGTCAGGGACGTGTACGACCGCCTGATCCGCCATCACGTGCACCACCGGTGGTGAGCGCGGTGTCGATGGCCTCCTCTAGCACTCCCTGGCCTTCCAGGAAGTCGATCACGGTGTAGCGGGAGCGGAGCCGGGTGCAGTGGCGCAGCGCCGCCCGCACCATCTGTTCGTCGAGCTCGAGCTCTTCGGGGCGGCTCGGGATCCCGGCCAGGTCGAGCGCCCGCTCCACCCGCTCGAACCGGTCGAGCTCGGGCGCGAGCGTGTCGCACACCCGCCGCCAATCGGGCGTCGATCCGCCGGCGCCCACGAACCGCCGCTTCTCCTGAACCGCCCTCACGATCTCCTCGGAGGGCTCCCCAAGCCACAGTCGGGCCTCGGGTCCCAGCGGATTCTCCGGCGCGCGAGGCTCTCGGAGCCTTTCCACCCCCCCGCCGAACGCGAACCGCTGCAAGCGCATCGCCAGTCGCGTGGCATAACCGACCTGGAGGCCGTGCGCCGCGTACCGGCGCATCCCGCGAGCGGCGAGCAGGTCCCAGAAATGGGAGGCGTGGTGCTCGCAGCCGCTCGCCGGACGCGAGCTGCCCACCATGGCGATGGCGACCCCCGATTGCACCAGCCCATCGAGCAGCGCCGTCACATTGCCGGCCAGCGGACCCTTGGGATCGGCTACCACCGCTTCCATTGCACCGAGCACTCGGTCGGCCGCTTCTGCGATGAACCGCTCGCCATACAGCAGGTGTGAGATAAGCCAGTCCACCCGCGCCGTGGCCTTGCCCAAGAGGTCGCCGATCCCTGACCGGGTGAGCACGCAGGGCGCCGCGGCCACCACGCGGGGATCCGCAAAGATCGCGCGCGGGGCTCGCGCGGGGAGCGTGACCTTCACCCCCTCCCTCTGGAGCGCGGCAACGCTCGAGGCATATCCATCCATCGACGCCGCGGTGGGTACGCTTACGAAGTCGACGTCGTGCTGGTGCGCCGCATAGCGGACGATGTCGGTGATCACCCCTGAGCCCACCGCCACGGGAACTCGCTCCCCCAGTTCCGCCCGCACCCGCGAGACCTCATCCGGACCGGCCCAGAGGCCCGAGCGCATCTCGAACACAAGCGGTGCGGCGCCCGCCAGCGCGACCGCCACGCGGTCGCCCGCAGCCGGACGCGTGTTGGCGTCCATCACCACCAGCGCGGGGGCGTCGAGCCAGCTCGCCAGCTGCTCCGACGGCGTCCTCGGCAGTGACGACGATCACTGCCCGTAATACGCGTGTGGCCCGTGCTTGCGCTGGAAGTGCTTGTCGCGCAGCGCACCGCTCAGAGGGTCTGCATCGGGCGAGAGGAGCACGGTCAGCAGCGCCATCCGCGCCACCGCCTCCAGCGTGAGCGCATTCTCAAGCGCGGCGCTCACGTTCTCACCCCAGCAGAACGGACCGTGGCCGCGTGCCAGAGCGCACGGGACCTCGAGGGGGCGCCGCTCGCCCACCACTTCGACCAGCGTTCGGCCCGTCGCCTCCTCGTACTCCTCCCGGACCTCCTGTTCGGTCAGCGCCCGCGTCAAGGGGATGGCGTGGGGCGAGAGATCCGCATGGGTGGTACCCAACAGCGGGACCTCCCGCTCAGCCTGCGCCCAGGCGGTCGCCCAGGTCGAGTGGGTGTGCACCACGCCTCCGACCTCCTCGAACGCGCGATAGAGCGCCACGTGGCTCGGCGTGTCAATCGACGGCCGGCGCTCCCCCGAGACCACGGTGCCCTCCAGGTCGACCACCACCATGTCAGTGGCTGCCATGTCCTGGTAGGCGACCCCGCTCGGCTTGATCACCACCAGTCCCTCGCCCCTGTCGATGCCGCTGGCGTTGCCCCATGTGAGCGTCACGAGGTCGTGCGCGTGTAGCGCGCGGTTGGCCTCCAGCACCTCCTCGACCAGATCGGCCAGCATCCCCTAGATCTCCTCGTATTCCAGCTCGAGCATCTCGGCCAGCCGCCGCCAGCGCGCTGTGTGATCCCCGAGATTGGTCACGAAGTGGTGAGGAGCGCCGAGCCGCAGCCACTCGTCCATGAAGGTTTCCATCCCAGCCACGGGACGGAAGTGGAAATAGTGCATCTCGACATTGGGCAGCTCAGGGGTGTCGAGAATCTCACCCCGGCCCACCACCAGGCGGTAGTACTCCCCCTCGATCGGTACCAGCGCGGCCGTGGTGGCCGGACCGGGCTCGGCCGAGAACACCGGAGTCGGAGGGTTGCCGAGGCGGCCGATCCCAAGCTCGCGGTCGATCAGTCGCACGGGACGGTCGGAGCGGGCAATTCTCCAGTTGCCCTCACCCATGTGGCTCACAAGCACCGACGCGAGCTCCCAGTCCATTGCGTACATCTCGCTGAAGTGTGCCTCGCCGAGCATCGTCTGAGCGGCACACATGAGCGTCGCGGTGTTGGTGTCGCCCTCGGCTGCGTAGGCATAGCCGTCGGCCATCAGATCAGATGCGGCCAACAACGGCAGCTGCTCAAATCGCCCATCGCCGCCGATCGAGTCAAAGTGAAACGAGAAACCCGCGTACCCGTTGTCGTCCAGGAGTCCCCGGATGGCCAGCTCGAGCCGGCGCGGCGTAGACGTGGCGCTCCCGAGGCAGCCCGGCAGAGACCTCGAACACCTCCTCGTGACGGTCGAGCAGGGCCTGGACCTCGGCGTGAGACACCGCCTCCACGCGAGCGACCAGCGGCCCCAGATCCTCGTTGACCACCGTCGTGCCGATCCGCCGCAGCAACGCGGGGGGGTCGTAGAGGATGTCGCCCATCCCGTTCATCGGGTAGCCGAGCAGCGCGATCCGCGCTTCACGCAACGCGCTGACGGTCCGCGCGGCGTGGGCCCAGTCCTCGAAAGCGCGGGCGAAAGCCTCCGATTGCCAGTCCCCTGTGACCACGGAGAACGGGATCCCGGCCCGCATCATCGCGTTGGCCTGATCCTGAGCCCCGTGGATCCCCTGGTTGTAAGTGAGCTCGTCCATGCCCCACGCCGGGGTAACGGAGCGCTCGGGCTGGATGTTCGCCAGCAGCAGCGGCAGCGCGCAATCGCGCAGCGCCCTGACGGTCCGCATCGCGGGACCGTAGGTGAGCATCACGATCATGATGCCGTCGAGGCCGGCGCCCGAGAGTTCGCGCACCAAGGCCTCGATGTCTTCGAGGTTGCGCGCCGGCCTGGTGAACTCGACTTCTGCGACCGGCTCCAGCCGCTCGGCCACGGCTCTTGCGTACGCCGCCTGGTGCTCGGTGATCCCCGGGACCATGTCGTCATAGAGCTCCTGCATGATCCCCAGCAGTCCGATCCGCGCTTTCACCCCGCCCTCCTTTGCTCGTTACCGATCCGCTTGAGGCCCCGCAGCAGCCCGGCGCGCTCACGGCCCAGCAACTCGTACAGGCTCCGGTAGATCTCATATACGCGGTCATAGACCGCCTTGGCGCGGGGGTCGGGCGTATACGTCCGGGCGGTGCCCGGTCGGGTGGCGGCCACCGCCGCCCGGATGTCCTCAAACGCTCCCGCGGCGACTGCCCCGAACAGCGCCGATCCTCGCGCGGGGATCTCGCTCGACGCGGGCACGTGCACGGGCAGTCCGGTGGTGTCGGCGAACAGCTGCATCAGCAGCGGGCTGCGCTCGGGGATGCCTCCGCACGCGACTATCTCATCGATCGAGAGCCCGTGCTCGACGAAGTTGTCGACGATCCGCCGGTTTCCGAGCGCGATCGCCTCGAGCAGCGCCCGGTACAGCTGATCGCGATCGGTCTGAAGGGTCAGCCCCAAGATCACGCCGCTCAGGCCCGCGTCGGCGAGGATCGAGCGGTTGCCGTTCCACCAATCGAGCGCGAGCAGCCCCGTCTCGCCCGGGCCGATCCCGCCCGCCGCCCGTTCTAGCTCGGCAAATCCAGCCTCCGAGGCGAGCGTCTCCATATACCACGCGAGCATGTCGCCGACGGCCACCTGGCCGGCCTCGTATCCGTACAGCCCGGGGAGGATCCCGTCCCTGACCACGCCGGTGATCCCAGGCAGCCGGATCTCGTCAGGATGGACGACCATGTCGCAGATCGAGGTGCCGACGACGGTAACGTACACCCCGGGCTGCTCGACGCCGCACCCGGGGAACGACACGAACGAGTCGACGTTGCCGACCGCAACCGCGACCGACTCCGGGAGGCCGACCTCCTGCGCGCCCTCGGGCCGCAGCGTTCCGGCGCGTGTCCCAAGAGGCACGAACGTCCGGCCAAGCTTCTCGCCGGGCGTCTCGAACCCGGGATACGCGGCTTCGAAGTAGGCACGTGACGGCAGGCCGTCGTCCGGCGACCACAGCGCCTTGTACCCGGCCGTGCAGCTCTGGCGCGTGAGCCTGCCCGTCAGCCACCAGACGATCCAGTCGGTCGCCTCGACGAATGCGTGCGCCTCCTCGTAGATCTCGCGGTCCTCGAGCCACAACTCGATCAGCTTCGGGAAGTACCACTCCGACGAGATCCGCCCGCCGTAGCGCGCGAGCCACGGCTCGCCGCGTTCGAGCGCCACCTCGTTCAGCCGATCGGCCACCGGCTGTGCCGCATGGTGCTTCCACAACTTCGGCCACGCGTGGGGCCGGGCCCGCCAGTGGGGGTATTTGCACAGCGGCACCCCCTCGCCGTCCACCGGCAGGACCGTGCAGGAGGTGAAGTCGATGCCGAGGCCGACGACGTCAGCCGGATCGATCCCCGCGTCGGCCACCAGGTAGGCGAGGCCGTCCTCGAGCACGAGCAGCCAGTCGTCGGGATCCTGCAGCGCCCAGTCGGGCGGCAGCCGCCCGCCCCCGTTCGGGGGCCCGCGGTCGATCACCCCGTGTGGATACGGGACGACCGCGCTCGAGCGCTCGTCGCCGCTGGAGAGGTCGAGCAGCACAGTGCGTCCTGACTCCGTCCCGAAGTCGACTCCGATCGAATAGCTCGTCACAAGCCCGCCCAGACCGCGGAGCTCACGCCTCGGGTTCTTGCGCTGCCTCCGCCTCCGCTTCCGCTCGCGCCCGCGCCGCCGCCTCGTCCGTTGCGCGCTCCGCCAGCCGCGCGCGCCGGTACTCCTCGACGACGATCTCGGTGAGCTCCTCGACCGACGTCTCGCTCGTCGGCTTGTCGAGCGAGATCACGCCGTCCTGGATCAGGTTGACCCGGTCGCACGCCTGGAACACGTGCACGTAGTTGTGCAGGATCATGACGATCGAGACATTGCCTTCCTGCTTGAGCCGCGCGATCAGGTCGAGGATCAGCGCCCCCTCCTTGGCGCCCATCGCGGCGAGCGGCTCGTCGAGCAGGATCACGTCGGCGTCCCCCGAGATCGTTCGGGCCACCGCGATCGCCTGGCGCTGGCCGCCCGACAGCCGCGCCACCGGCGCATCGAGCCTCGGAATGTTGATCCCGATCTGGTCGAGCGCCGTGCGGGCCTCGCGACGCATCCGCCGATTGGCGAGAAACGGCAGCGGGCTGGTCAGCTTCTCGCGGTGCAGAAACAGGTTCTGGTAGACCGTCAACTGGTCGATCAGCGCGAGGTCCTGGTAGACCGTGTCGACGCCGTGAGACCTGGCGTCGTCGACGCCCCTTGGCGCGTAGTCCTCGCCCTTCAGCCACATCGACCCCTGGTCGGGCTTGTGGAAGCCGCAGATGATCTTGACCAGCGTCGACTTGCCGGCGCCGTTGTCTCCGAGCAACCCCAACACCTCGCCCTTGCGCAGGTGCAGGTTGATGTCACGCAGGGCGGTGATCGGGCCGAAGCGCTTGGCCATGTCCTCGATCCGCAGCACGTCGTCGTCCGCCGTCTGGAGCCCGACGATGCGCTCGCCCGCGAATGCCTGGTCAGGCACGACCCGATCCCAGGCGTACGCGCCTCACCAGCACGTAGATCGTCATCGCGACGATGATCGCGATCCCGACGTACAGGTCCTCGTAGGTGGCGTTGACCCCCTTTACGATCAGGCCGTCCTGGAGGACGCCCAGGAACAGCGCCCCGAGCAGCGCGCCCACCACCGTCCCCTCGCCGCCTGTCATCAGAGTGCCGCCGATGATCACCGCCGCGACAGCGAGCAGCAGGTTCTGATTGGATCCGGACGGGTCGGGGCTGATGCTGGACGTCCGCACCGCTTCCAGCACACCCGCAAACCCGGCGGTGAGCGCGCACAGCACGAAATTGCGGACGATCACCAGCCGGGTGTGGATTCCGGCCTCAGCCGATCCATGCCGGTTGCCGCCGGTGGCGACGGTGTAGATACCCCATCGGGTGAACGACAGGACGATCTGGAGGATCGCCACGATCCCGATCGCCCAGATCAGCTCCGCGTACGTGCCGGCCCCGAAGATCTTCGCGAAGCTGGTGCTGTGCGTGATCGCGGTTCCGGGCGTGGTGACCTGCTCGGAATGGGTGAGGATCAGGGCCAGACCGTCTAAGAAGAACAGCATCGCAAGCGTGGCCACGAACGACGGAATCCCCACGTAGGCGGTGAAGAAGCCGTTGACCGCGCCGAACACCATCGCGATCAGCAGCGACAGGACCAGGCTGATCCCGAGCGGGATCCCGGCGGTGTCGAGCTTCCAGAACAGGATCGGCGTGATCAGGTAAAACGCGCCGATCGACAGATCGATCTCCCCCAGCGTCATCACAAACACCTGGCCCGCCGCCATGATCGCCAGGAAGCAGAAGTACGGCAGCAACGACTTCCAGTTCGAATAGGTGAGGTAGTTGCTGGTGGTGATCGCGAAGTACGCGAACGTCAGCAGCGTGACGACGATGATGCTGCTCTCGCGCAGCGTGAGCGCGCGCATCACCGTCTTGCGCGCGGAGCCGCCCCGGGCCCGGCTCCGGGCCGGGCCCTCTGGCGCTGGCGGAGTTGCCGGCGGGGTCGGCTTGGATTCGACCGCCATGGCTAGAACCTACTCGTCGGGTATCGAGAGCGCTACGCCTTCTGTACGCCGGGCGATGTGCCCGTACCCTCGTACCTGCTCTTGGTCGAGCTGTAAGGGACGATGGTGGTCTTGTCCAGGAACTTCAGCCCAGTGTCGACGTCGGCGATCCCGCTCAGGTGCTGCGAGGCGTTGTACATGTACAGCTGCAGGATCGGATAGAAGCCCTGCAGGTAGGGCTGCTGGTCGATCGTGAAGTCGATCTCGCCCGCCGCCAGTAGCTGCTCGGTGATCGGTGTGAGGTCATAGCCGCCGCCCTTCCAGCCCTTCGATCTGAGGCCGAGCTTCTGAATCGTCTGGGCTAGTCCCTGGGTCGAGCCGGCGTCGACGGCGAACATTCCCTTGGCGCTCGAGTGAGCAGTGGCCCAGGCGTTGATCTTGGTCAGCTCTCCCGGCACGTCCGCTCCGGTCGCAACCACGTCCGGCTTGACACTCGTGCCCTTGAGCGTGTCGAGCGCACCGTTGATCCGCGGCTGGATGTTGGCCGCGCCGGGGGTGGCGATGAACAGCCCGATCTGCCCCCCACCGGGGAGCAGCGACGCAATGTGCTGACCCATCTGCTGGCCCGACAGGAACAGGTCCTGGCCGATGTAGGCCAGGCGGCCGCTTTGAGGCTCGTCCGCGTTGTAGGCCACGAACGGGATCCCCGCGCTCAGTGCCGACTGCACCGGAGCGGTGAACGCCTTCGGGTCGATCAGTGAGCTGGCGATCCCGTTGACCTTCGAGGACACCGCGCTGTTGATCGCGTTGACCATCTCGGAGACGTTGCTCGTCGACGAGCCGGTCCACGTATACGAGCAGCCAAGCAGCTTGCAGGCGTCCGCCGCCCCGCTCTGGGTCGGGGTAAAGAACACGTTCGTGGTCACGTGGTTGACCAGCGTGAAGTGGTAGGCCTGGTTGACGCCGAAGATGGCGCTCGAACTGCTGCCGCTGCTGGCAGCCGAGCCCGACGAGCTCGAGCCGCAGGCCTCGAGCGCCAGCGCCGCGATGCCCGCCGCGCCGCCGGTGAGTGCCGTTCGGCGTGTCAGCTGACGCCAGTTCTTGAGCGGGGTCTTCTCCTCCTTGCGCTCATCCCACTCCAGACGCTCGATCGCATCGCCCATCAGATCGTCTGGATCCCTCATATCAATCTCCTTCCCTCGTCTTTCGCGGGAATTGGCCCCGGTTGGATTGCAACTGTGAACGCTCTCAAAGCAGGAACCGAAAGTCCACTCGGATTAACCGCACGAAAACGCTTCCACTCTGGCCCGCGTCCCTCATTCGGACAAGACCGCACTAGCGCTCTGTAAAGGCCGCCACTGTCCCTCCGGAGTTACTACTGGCACGAGCAAGCGCGGGCATGTTAGCGCTCACATAAACTCCGGTCAAATCGTGTCCGGGCAGCCATTCAATTTAAGGAGCCACCGGCATACCGGTGCTCGCGCGGACGATCAACTGCGGCGCGACGGGCGCGACCCTGAACCGGTCACCCGCCTCGATCAGGCGCAGCAGCAGCTGCAGGCTGCGGCGGCCGAGCTCGTCGAAGTCCTGGCGGATCGTCGTCAGCGGCGGTAGGAAGTACGCAGCTTCCGGCACGTCGTCGAAGCCGACGACGCTCACGTCTCGGGGAACCGACCGCCCCACCTCGTGCATCGCGCGCAGAACGCCGAGCGCCATCTGGTCGTTGGCGACGAAGATCGCGGTCACGTCACGATCGGAGGCCAGTCGGCCCCCCAGGTCGTAACCGGCACGGGCACTCCAGTCGCCCACCAGCACACCGGGCGGCGGCGCGCCCGCGTCCTCGAGCGCCGCTCGCCAGCCGTGGACCCGCTGAGCGGACTCCAGGAAATCTGGGGGCCCGGCGATGTGCCACACGGTCTCATGACCAAGGTCGAGCAGATGACGCGTGGCCGCGTGGGCTCCCGCGAACTGGTCCACCTTGATCGTGGGCAGCCCGGCATCGGGCCCGGCTTCAACAGCCACAAGCGGGATCGCGACCGGCAGTTGACGCAGGGCCTCGGCGGCGCCCCGCAGCGGAGCGATGACCAGAATCCCTTCCACCCCCTGGACGCTGAGCCGCTCCACGGCCTCCGTCACCGAAGCCGGGCTCAGCGCCTTGAGCGACACGATCATGATCAAGTAGCCGGCGTCGTGCGCGGCCCGCTCGATGCCCAGGAGCGTCGAAGCGGGCCCGTACAAGGTCGTGTCGAAGCTGACCACACCGAGCATGTTGGAGCGTCCCGTCACCAGCCCGCGCGCCAGCACGTTGGGCCGGTAGTCCAGTTCCTGCATCGCATCTAGCACCCGCCGCCGCGTCTCGGGACGCACGTGCCGGCTGCCGTTGACCACGCGCGAGACGGTCTGATGCGAAACGCCCGCCAAGCGGCCCACGTCGCTCATCCCCGGCCGGCGACGCTGGCCTGACGCCCTCGTCTGCTCCATGCTCTTCTCCACCGGTCTCAGGCAGAATGTTAGCGCTAACAGGCGCAGCCGGTAGGGTGCCACATCCAGCGGCGTCATAAGGAGGAGCGATGAAGACCAGCCTTGGCATCTGGGCATTCGGGCCGATGATCACGCGCTTCGTCCCCGGCGGCTACCAGCCTGACCACGACTACGTCGCCGAGACGGTTGCCGAGAAGGTGCATCGCGCCGTCGGCGGCCTCGGGGACATGATCGACGGCTACGAGTTCCATTACCCCAACGAGCTGTCCCCCGAGAACCTCGATGAGGTGCGCCTGGCGCTGGACGGCCATGACGTGTACTGCATAGCCGGGGGGCTCCACCTCGATCCCCGCTTCGGCCGCGGCGGGCTCGTCAACCCCGATGCAGGCGTTCGCTCCGAGGCGCGGCGGCTGATCTGCGAGGCGGCCGAGTTCGCCGGGTCGCTGGGGGCCCACCTGATCATCTGGCCCGGAGGTGAGGGATACAACTATCCCTTCCAGACGCCGTACGTCGACTCCTGGCGATGGCTGATCGAGGGGATGGCCGAGGCTGCCGATATCTGCGCCCGCCACTCGGTCAAGCTGCTGCTCGAACACAAGAACTCAGAGCCTGCGATGAAGATCTTGATGCGGAACGTCGGAATGTGCCTGTTCGTGGCGGGCAAGCTGCGGGCCGAAGGCCTGGAGAACGTCCAGATCAACATGGACTGGCAGCACCTGATCATGAACGGCGAGCACCTGCCCGAGTACGCAGCGTTGTTGGCCTCCGAGGGGCTGCTCGGTCATCTTCACGCGAACTCGGGCTGGGGAATCACCGACGACGACAACATGGTCGGCGCCACCGCCTTCATGGAAACGCTCGAGCTGGCGCTCGAGCTTCGACGCTCGAGCTACGGCTCGGCCGGGGAGCGCCTTGGCTTCGACCTGTATCCATACACCGAGGATCAGGTGGGCGCGGTCAGGCGGTCAGTGCTTCAGTGGCGCTTCATCGATCAGCTGGCCGGACGGATAGACGAGACCGCATTGCGCGAGGCACAGCACCGCAAGGACGCCCTGCAAGCGTATGAGATCGTTTACACGGCGCTGGGGGCGTGACGCCCGGACCTCAACCCTGAGTTGTTGCGATGCACCTCGTAGGCATTGACGTCGGCACCACCGCCGTCAAGGCACTGGCGGTCAGCCCCGACGGGCGCCTCCTCGCTCGGGCCCAGGCCGGGTACGAGCTGGCGACACCTCGGCCCGGGTGGGCCGAGCAAGATCCCGAGGACTGGGTGCGTGCCACCAAGTCGGTTCTCGGCCAGCTCCGCGCGGCCGCCGGCGCGCCGTCCGGCATCGGCCTGAGCGGTCAGATGCACGGTCTGGTAGCGCTTGGCCGGGACGACCGCGTGCTTCGGCCAGCGATCCTGTGGAACGACCAGCGCACGGCCGACCAGTGTCGCCAGATTGAGGCGACGCTGGGCCTCGAACGGCTGATAGGGCTGACCGGAAACCGTGCGCTGCCAGGATTCACCGCCCCGAAGCTGCTGTGGCTGCGCGCGCACGAGCCGGACATCTATCGCCAAATCGCCCGGATAGCGTTGCCCAAGGATTACGTCCGCCTGGCGCTTTGGCACGAGCACGTCACAGACGTCTCCGATGCATCCGGGACGCTGCTGCTCGACGTGGAGCATCGGGGGTGGAGTGACCAGGTTCTCTCGTCACTCCAGCTGGACCCTCAGTGGCTACCTCCGGTGCTCGAGAGCCCTTCGGCATCTGCCCACACCGCCGACGGTGCTCCGGTTGCAGCGGGCGGCGGCGACCAGCCCGCGGGCGCCCTCGGCGTAGGGGCGGACCGACCGGGTCCCGTGTCAGTGGTGCTCGGCACCTCTGGTGTCGTGCTCGCGGCGCTCGAGGCCTTTGTCGCTGACCCCCACGCGCGGGTCCATTCCTTCTGTCACGCAGCTCCCGGGTGCTGGAGCGCAATGGGGGTGATGCTGTCGGCGGCCGGCTCCCTGCACTGGCTCCGCACGGCGCTCGGAACCCGCGACTCGTATGACCAGCTGACGACGGAGGCGGCGGGGTGGCCACCGGGAAGCGAGGGACTCGTGTTCCTCCCCTATCTGGCCGGCGAGCGCACGCCGCATGCCGATCCTGATGCTCGCGGCGCGTTCGTGGGCCTGAGCGTCCGTCACGACCGCGGTGCGCTGGTGCGGGCGGTGCTCGAGGGGGTGGCATTCGGGTTGCGCGACTCGCTCGAGCTGGTGGCCGGACTTGGAGTCCGGCCGCAGCTCGGTCGCGCCTCAGGCGGGGGAGCTGCCAGCAGGCTGTGGCTTGAGATCGTTGCCTCGGTGCTAGAGCTTCCGCTGGAGCGGGTTGCGGTCGATGAGGGTGCGGCGTTCGGGGCGGCGCTGCTCGGAGGCGTGGCGGCGGGCGTTTGGACGGATGTCCACCAGGCGGTGGCGGCGGTGGTTAAGCCAGCGGAGCGGATCGATCCGGTCCCGGGGTGGGTCGACGTCTATCGCGAACAGCGTGAGCGTTTCAGGGCGCTGTATCCGGCGCTACATGCGCTCCGGGACCCGGCGTGACCTCACGCGCCCCCTTCGGCGCCCGCGCCTCCCGCGGCAGGAGCCCCAGCACATGCCCACCGAAGCCACCGCCGTGGATCCGGGCGCCGAGGGCTCCTGCGCGCTTGAGGCTCAGCACCGCGTCTTCGACCGCGGGCGTGGACACCTCGTAGTCGTCGCGAAGGCTGGCGTGGGACGCGTCGAGCAGCCGACCCAGTTCACCGAAGTCGCGTTCCTCCAGCGCCTGCGCCGCCTCCTCGACGCGCACATTGGATGAGATCACGTGCCGGGCGCGCCGGTCGAGCGGTCCAGGCAGCCGGTGCGCCATCTCCATCGTCGCCTCCCGCAGGCTGGGGATCCCGAGCAGCTCGCAGGCCCGCTCGCACTCGGCGCGGCGTTGGTTGTATCCGGATGCGGCATTTGCATGTCGCTCGCCTGAGTCGAGCGTGACCAGCCGGTAGCCGTCCAGATCTAGCGTCACGGGCCGCACCTCGAGAGCGCGGAAGTCGATCCGCAGCGCGTGGCCCGTGCGCCCATAGAGCGAAGCCAGCTGGTCGAGCAATCCCGTCCGCGCCCCCACCCATTCGTTCTCGATCCGCGAACAGAGCTGTGCCAGTGCAATGCGATCTCCCAGCGGGCTTTCCCGCTAGCGCCAGCAGCGCAAGCACCAGCGCAACCTCGAGCGCAGCCGACGAGGACAGCCCGGCGCCGCGAGGCACGGTGCCGGAGATCTCCACGCGGGCCCCCGGCACGCTCACCCCCGTGCGGCCAAGCTCGCCGACCGCGCCGTGGACGAACGCCCGCCATCCCCGCGCGGGACCTACATCCGATAGCTCGAAGCTGTCACCGACACCAAGATCCCTTGCGAACGCCTCGATTCGTGGTGCGTCGAGCCGAGTCGCGCGCACGGTCACCCCCTCGCTGATCGCGAACGGCAGCGCCAGACCCTGGTTGTAGTCGGTGTGCTCCCCGATCAGGTTGACGCGACCGGGAGCGAACGCGGTGAGCACTTCTTTAGTGTCTCCCGGGGTGAGGACCCGATGGGGAATCTTGTCCACCGCGAGGATCGGCCACCTGTTTCTGGCGGGGGCGCGCCAGGTGCATGGGGCCGAGATCGTGGCGGTCTCCAGCCGCGACCCGGCCCGCTCTCAGCGCTTCGCGCGCGAGCACGGTATCCAACGTGCCCACCCGAGCCACGAGGCGCTGCTAGCCGATTCCGAGATCGAAGCCGTGTACATCCCGCTGCCGAACTCGCTGCACGTACCGTGGACACTCCGGGCGCTCGAGGCCGGCAAGCACGTCCTCTGCGAGAAGCCGCTCAGCCGGCACGCCGCCGAGGTGGAGCGCGCCTTCGACCTCGCGGAACGTGAGGGCCGACTGCTGATGGAGGGGTTCATGTACCGGCACCATCCGCAAACCCTGCGCGTCGCCGAACTGGTTCGCGAGCGGGCGATCGGGACCCTGCGGCTGATCCGCGGAGCGTTCAGCTTCAAAGCCACCGATCCTTCGGACATTCGTCTCTCGCGCGAGCTCGATGGTGGCGCGCTGATGGACGTGGGCTGTTACTGCGTAAGCGCGGCGCGGCTCTTGGCCGGCGAGCCCGAGCGGGTCACCGCCCAGCAGGCGGTGGGAGCAGACGGGGTTGACGTGGCGTTCGCGGGGACGATGAGCTTCGCCGGCGACGTCCTGGCGCACTTCGACGCCGGACTGTCACTGGCGGCGCGCGACGAGCTCGAGGTGATGGGCGACTGCGGCAGCCTGTTTCTCGACGACCCGTGGCACTGCCGGACGCCGGTGATCGAGCTGCGCCGCGATCGCGGCGTCGAGCGGATCGAGGTCGAAACGGCCGACTCGTACGGCCTCGAGGCCGAGAACTTCTCTGCCGCCATTCGCGGGGAGACCGAGCCCTTGCTGGGCCGTGACGATGCGATCGGTCAGGCAAGGGCGATCGAGATGCTGTACGCGGCGGTCTCATGAACCTGACCGGCCGGGCAGCGCTGGTTACCGGAGCCGCCAGCGGCATCGGGCGCGCCGTCGCCGGGCGCTTGGAGCAGGTCGGTGTTTCGGTCCTGTCGGTGGACCTGGAGCCCGATCCCGGAGGGCCGGGCGTCCCGCACCAGGCCAACCTGATCGAACCCGAGGCCAACGAACGGGCCGTCGCGGCGGCGCTGGAGAGGTTCGGTCGGCTGGACATCATCGTCCCCAACGCCGGCGTCCAGCACGTGGCGCCTATCGAGGAGTTTCCGGTGGAGCGCTTCCAGCAAATCGTCGCGTTGCTGCTGACCAGCCCTTTCCTCCTCGCTCGGCACGGGTGGCCTGCCCTTCGTGACGCTCCCGACGGCCGCTTCATCGTGATCGCCTCCGTCCACGGACTCGTCGCTTCGCCGTTCAAGGCGGCCTACGTGTCCGCCAAGCACGGGGTGCTCGGGCTTGTCAAGACGCTCGCGCTCGAGGGCGCCGATCAGGGCATCACCGCGACCGCGGTGTGCCCGGGATATGTCCGCACACCGCTGGTTGAGAAACAGATCTCCGATCAAGCCACGGCGCATGGCCTGCCAGAGGAACGGGTGCTTAAGGACGTGATCCTGGCGCCCCATGCCGTCAAGCAGCTGATTGAGCCGGAGGACGTCGCCGAGCTGGTGGGGTTCCTGGCCGGGCCGGGCGGGCGGGCGTTCACCGGCGTCCCCGTGACGATGGACTACGGCTGGACGGCGCGATGAGGCTAAGGCCCCCGGAACACCTCCACCGGCTCGATCCCCTCGCCCTCGGGTAGCTCGAATCCGAACATCTGCGCGTAGAAGCTGAGCTCGGAGTCGAGCGCGCGGCGGATGCTGGCCGCCCGTCGGAAGCCGTGCTGCTCTCCCTCGAACGGAACGTAAGCGACGGGAACGCCCTTGTCCTTGAGCGCCTGGACGATCATCGTCGCCTGGTTGGGTGGCACGACCTCGTCCTCCAAGCCCTGAAGCACGATCAGCGGCCGTGAGAACTCATCGACGTGCTCGATCGGTGAGCGCTCGCGATACACCGCCCGCGCCTCTGGATACGGGCCGATCAACGAGTCGAGATACCGGCTCTCGAACTTGTGTGTCTCGGTGGCGAGCGCCTCCAGGTCGGCCACCCCGAAGTAGTCGGCCCCCGCGGCGAACGGCGTGTCCTCCCGCGCCAGCGCAGCCAGGGTGGTGAAGCCTCCGGCCGAGCCCCCGCGGATGCACAGACGCTCGGGATCGGCGAGGCCCCGCTCCCCCAGCCACCGCGCGGCAGCCACGCAATCCTCGACGTCGACGATCCCCCATGCGTCTCTCAGCAGGTCCCGGTATGCGCGCCCATATCCGGTGGAGCCGCCGTAGTTGACATCGACAACCGCGAAGCCTCGGCTCGTCCAGTACTGAAGGCTCAGGTCGAGCTCAGGCCGGGCAGCCGATGTGGGACCGCCGTGGATCTCGACCAGCAGCGGCGGTCTCGACCCCGCAGGCGGCCCCCAGCCCGGATTGCGTGGTGGGTAGAACAGCGCGTGGGCCGTACGGCCACCGGCGGACGGGAAGTCGATCGGCTCGGGTCGTGAGACGAGCCCAACGTCGATGCCAAGCTCATTCAGGTCACGCGGAGCCCGGATCGTGTCGATGCCCTCGACCGCAGCTCCCGAGCCCAGCCACACACGTGCGACCGACTTCTCGGCCACCGGCGTCGCAGCCACAATCACCACCGACGACGCACCGCCGTTGCGGACCGATCGCACGACCGTGAACGGCAGCTCGAGGTCCTCCACCGTCCCGTCGGCCAGCCTGATGGCCAGGCCGTCAAACCCATCCCGCCAGCGGGCAAACACGACCCGACCGTCGTCCAGCAGGGCATAACGTGAGCCGCCGAAGACCCACTGCGGCTCGCCGATGTCAGCGTCGATCTCGACCAGCGGCTGAACGTCCGTCAACTCGGCTTGAACGTCGGTCCCGTGCCCTGGACTCGCGGTGTAAATGTTCCACCAGCCGCCCGAATCGCTGATGAAGGCCAGCGAGCCGTCGGGCAGCCAGCGCGGGTCGGAGATCGACTCCTCGGCGCCACCTGCCACCACCCGAGCCTCTCCCGAGCCGAGATCCCTAATCATCAGCCGTGTTCCATCCCAAGGCATGTTGGGGTGGTCCCACTCGAGCCAGGAGAGCTTGCTGCCGTCCGGGCTGATCCGCGGGCTGGACACGAAGTCAGGACCGCTCACGAGCACCTCCGGCTCCGAGGGCCGGTGGGCGTCCAGGCGCACGACCTCGTTGCGAACGTCAGCGGCTCCGCTGCCTCCCGCGGGATGCTGCTCACGGACGCAGACCATCCACTGGCCATCTGGCGCTACGGATCCGTCCGTATAGCGGTCGCCGCGCGGTACCCCTGGCTCCGGGGTCAGCGGCCCCACATGCCCCGAGCCCGGGTCGCGCCGGTACAGGCGCTGGTCCGTCCAAGAGGAGAACCACACCACCCCATGATCGGCCCACCATGCCCCACCCCCGTACTCGTGCACGCCGGTGCGGGCATTCTGGTCCTGCGGCAGGAGCTCCAGGACACGGCCATCGCCGCCACGGCGCACCAACGCGATCCGTCCTCCCTCCGCAGGACGGCTCTCCGCCCAGATCACGTCGGCGCCGTCGACCTGGACCTCGGAGATGCCGATGGCCTCCGCCACGACCACCTCGGAGGTGATCGGAGTCGGCCACGACCCGTATGGAAGCTCCTTCATCGGTACACCCGCCCGATCGCCGACATGATCCGCTGGAACCGCGCATACGAGGTGGTCAGCTCCGGCGACTGCCAGGTCTTCTGAGCGAGCACCATGAGTGGCGGCTCCAGCCCGGTGCGGAGCTGGGCCAGCGTCAGCTCGTGGTTGTCCCAGGCGTTGATCGTCGAGCCCAGGTTCCGCTGCTCTCCCGGTGAGATGACGTCGCATGGCGAGAAGAACTGGTCGCTGTGAGTTGGCCCGCAGAACTGATTGACGTCCCACTCCTCGTATGCCTTCTGCATGCTCGGCTTGCCCTGGATCGGCCCGAGGTCCTCGGTGTAGTAAGTGGGAAACCAGCCGTCGTTGAGAATCTCGTGACCTGCGGCGAGTAGCTGATCGGGGGTTGGAGGGTTCGGCTCGGACAGGGGCGAGAGCTGGACCCACCAGCCGGCCTGGATGTCGGAGTGGACCGTCACCGCGCTGCCCCCTCCGAGCTCGTCGTGCCAGGCCCACATCGTCTTGCCGTGGGCGCGGACGATCCCGTCGACCCAGTTGAAGAACCCCAGGATCGCGTCCTTGGTCGTGGCGTTCGGCCCGTACTGCGCCTGGGCATACGTCTGTAGCTGCGGATAGAAAGGCTCGTCTGCTGGGGACAGGTACTCGTCACCGCCGACGTCCCAGTACGGGCCTCCGAACAACGGAAGGTATTCGTCGAGCAGCTGGCGGACCATCCCCAGCGCCGCCGGATTGGTGATGTCGAGCTTTCGAGCCTCGGGACTCTGTTGGGGCGGACTCGTGACAGCGGCCGCCTTCAGCTCGAGTTCGGGATGCTTGGCCAGCAGCGCGCCGACGTGCGCGGGCATGTCTATCTCGGGGACCACCGTGACGTGGTAGCGAGCCGCCGTGGCGAGGATCCGACTGAGCGCCGACCTGCTCAGCGCCCCTGGGGAGACGATCTCTGGATGGGTCTCGCTCTGGATCCCCCACCGCTGGTCGTCGGTGAGGTGCAGGTGCAAGATGTTCATCTTCAGATACGCAAGCTCCTTGATCTCCGAGACGATCCAGTCAGCCGGATACAGCCGGCGACCGAGATCGATCATCAGGCCACGGTCGGGGTAGCGGGGCCAGTCCTCGGCGCGTCCGCGCGGCAGCGAGCGAGCGCGATGAAGCAATTGGAGGAGGGTGCGAGTGCCGTAGAAGACGCCGCCGGGCGTGCGGGCCGAGATCGTCACAGTGCGGCTGATGCGGAGCGCGTAGCCCTCGGTACCTAGCCGCGGGCCAGGAGCGCCGAGCTCCAGGATGATGTCGCCTTGGTGAGGGCGCGAAGCCCGCACCACGCGAGCGCGCAGCTCGTGCGCGAACAGCGACGCGGTGGGCGCAAGCCGCGCCCACCAGCGCGCCGACAGCACGATGCGGAGAGGGGCCGAGAGTCTCAGGCTTCCGTGGTCGCCGCGCCAGACGCGCAGCGCGGGAACCGTCTCCGGGCGTTCGTTGGACCGAGCCGCGGCTCGCGCCAACGCCGGCATCACGGTGGCGGCCAAGGCACCCGCCAAAAGGCTCAGGCGGACGAGCCAGCGGACCATCGGCTGAAGCTATCTCACTCCGGGTCCCGTTCCGCCCTCATCGCGTGCAGCGCGAGCCGGCGAAAGACCCGATCCGCGTGCGCTGCTGCACCGGCAGCGGCGCCACGCCGACCCCGTTCTGACCCACATCGACGATGTTGTTTGGATCAGGTGGGCTGGCGGCCAGATCCTGGAGCTGCTGGAGCCAGCCACTCGGCCCCTGCGGAAGTTGGTAGCGGTAGCCATCCGGGAACCGGTTCTCGGTCCACACAAGGCACTGGCCGCTCGGATCCCACCCGAACTCTGGGGTGATCCAGCCGTCGTTGCCGTCGATCGTGAGCCGGGTCACCGTCTTTGGGTTGGCCAGGCTGGTCATGTAGAGATCAGTGGCCTCCTGGCCCACCGGCTGAAGAAACCCGGCCTCGAAGATCGGCAGTATCAGGAGATAGTCGACGTCGGACGGGACGCCCGCGCTACGGGTCAGGTTGGCCCAGGTGTTGAAGATGCCGTCGCGATTGCGGCTGGACATGAACAGGATCTTGCGGCCATCGGGGGTGAAGATTGCCTGCTCATCCCACGATGCGTTGTCCGTGATCCGGGTCACGTGACACTGGCCGCTATCAAGCGAGGGAAGGGCGCAGTAGAAGAGCTGGGGAACCGCTGCGCCGCCGCCGGAGCTCTCCTCGGGGTAGGACTCGGTGTAGAGGAACCCCGGCCGCCGGGGATCCGGGTTCCACCACTGCGTCTCATACCAATGCCCGTTGAACGGACGGACCTCGTGATCTTCCGACAGGTATGGCTTTCCGTCGGCTCCCACGTTGAACTTCGCCACGCGCACGTCCCACTTGCCCGAGCCGCCGCCCGTGACGAAGTTCCAGTTCAGGTGCGCGTAGACGATGTGGGACCCGTCGGGCGACCAGTATGCGTGGTAGTCGTCGTAGCCCTCGCCGCTGAATCTCGCCTGACCGTCCTCCGTGAGGCGTGTCTGATCCGATCCGTCGGGGTGCATGGCCCAGAGCGACGAGCCCATGCCGCCGTAGCCGGGCGAGCCGATCACCATGTAGTGGTTACGCCAGGAGTGGAAGACGATCCAGTCGCCCTGTGGGCGCACCGCCGGAACCCCGTTGACGTTGTTGGGATCCGAGGAGGACATGTTGCCGCTGCCCGGGTCGGGGGCGTCGGCGCAGGTCAGGCACTTGAGCCCAGTGCCGTTGAAGCTCTCGATGTACACCTGGTTCTTCTGGCCCTTCTTGAAGTCCTGGCCAAACGCCACTAGCCCGTCCGGGAGGAATACGGGTGCCTGGCCGAAGCTGGGGGTATGCGTATTCACGGCGAACGGCTTGGTGTAGTTCCAGGCCACGCCCATTGCAGCCGGGCTCACCAGCCCAAAGCCGATCGCCACCGCTACCGCTGCCAACGCCCTGCGCATGTGTCCTCCCGGTGCCACGCGTGCCGCCCTCGCGGGCGGCCCAATCCTGGATGAGGCGGAAGCGTACGGGCCAGATCCCCCAGTGGCAGCCAGAATTCGGACGGTTTGAAACCTTGTCACAGGCGTGTCAAGGTTTCGCCGACCGCTGGTAGGATCGAAGGGGATGTCAGATTTCCTCTCCGCCACGCGGGAGCGCGTCCTCGTCTACGACGGCGGTATGGGCGCCACGCTTGAGCAGTTCGATCTGAGCCTCGAGAACGACTACCGGCTCCAGGGCCGCTGTCACGAGGCCCTGGTGCTCAACCGTCCCGACGTGATCGAGGGCGTGCATTCCTCGATGCTCGATGCCGGGGCGGAGGTCCTGGAGACCGACACCTTCCAGGGCTCGCGGCTGAAGCTCTCTGAGTGGGGTCTGGACGAGCACACGCTCGAGATAAATCGCAAGGCAGCCGAGATCGCGCGGCGGGCTGCTGGCCCGGACCGATTCGTGGCCGGTTCAATCGGGCCGACCGGGTATCTCCCGGCCAGCGATGATCCCACCCTCGGGCAGATCCGCTTCTCAGAGCTCGTCGAGGTGTTCGCCGAGCAGGCGCGCGGCCTGGTCGAGGGCGGCGTCGATCTGGTGATCATCGAGACCGCCCAGGACCTCCTCGAGGTCAAGGCGGCCCTGTTCGGAGCGCGGGAAGCCTTCAAGCAAGCCGGCCGTTCGGTGCCGATCCAATGCAGCGTGTCGCTGCTCCCGCAGGGCGGCAAGATGCTGCTGGGCACCGACATCTCATCCGTGGTGACCACGCTGGAGGCGCTCGAGGTCGACGTCATCGGGCTCAACTGCTCGACCGGCCCCGAGGATATGCGTGACGCGATCCGCTTCCTCGGCGAGCACTGCTCGCGGCCCGTTCACTGCATCCCCAACGCGGGGCTTCCTCTTCAGGGCCCGAACGGCGAGACGATCTTTCCCGAGCAGCCGGAGCCGCTTGCGGCCGTGCTGGGCGAATTCGTCGAGCGCTACGGAGTGTCGATCGTAGGCGGATGCTGTGGCACGACGCCGGAGCACATCGCCGCGATCACCGAGCGTGTCCGCGGCCGCACCCCGGGCGAGCGCCCTGTGCCGAGGCCGATTCACGTCAGCTCGATGATGACCTCCACTCCCCTGGTCCAGGACCCGCGTCCGACCCTCGTGGGCGAGCGGGTGAACTCGCAAGGCTCGCGCAAGGCGAAGGAGCTGCTGCTTGCCGATGACTACGACGGCCTGGTGACGGTGGCGGAGGACCAGGTAGGCGGCGGTGCCCACGTACTCGACGTCTGTGTCGCGCTGACCGAGCGCCAGGACGAGGACGAGCAGATGCGCCTCCTCGTGAAGCGGATCAGCCTCACGCAGCCTGCGCCCATCCAGGTCGACTCCACCGAGCCCGAGGTAATCCAGACCGCGCTCGAGCAGATCCCGGGCAGGGCGATCGTCAATTCGGTCAACCTGGAGGCCGGCCGTGAGAAGCTCGACCGCGTTGCTCCGCTGGCGCGGGCCCATGGCGCGGCGCTGATCGCGCTGACGATCGACGAGTCCGGAATGGCCAAGACCGCCGAGCGAAAGCTCGAGATCGCCCAACGCATCACCGAGCTGTGCTGCGGCGAGCACGGGCTCCAGGAGGAGGCACTGATCTTCGACTGCCTCACGTTCACCTTGACCACCGGGGATGAGGAATGGAAGCCATCGGCCATCGAGACGATCGAGGCGATCCGGCGTGTGAAGTCTGAAATCCCCGGAGTCAAGACCAGCCTCGGCGTGTCCAACGTGTCGTTCGGCGTGTCGCTGCCAGCCCGATCCGTCCTCAACAGCGTGTTCCTGCACCACTGCGTCGAGGCCGGGCTTGACCTGGCGATGGTCAACCCGAACCACATCACCCCGTATCCCGAGATCCCAACCGAAGAGCGCGAGCTGGCCGACGACCTGGTGTTCAACCGCCGCGAGGACGCGCTCGAGCGGTTCATCGCGCACTTCGAGTCCAAGGGGTCCGAGGCCGAGGACCCCGCCGGAGCCGCGGATCCGACCGAGGGGATGGAGCCCGAGGAGGCGTTGCACTTCCAGATCCTGCGCAGGCGCAAGGACGGGGTCGAGGACTGGATCGATCGCTCAGTCGAGAAGATCGGCGCGGTCCCCACGCTCAACGATGTGCTGCTTCCGGCCATGAAGGAGGTCGGCGACAAGTTCGGCGCCGGCGAGCTGATCCTCCCGTTCGTCCTGCAATCGGCCGAGGTGATGAAGCGCGCCGTGGCACAGCTGGAGAAATACCTCGACAAGCTCGAGGGCTACACCAAAGGCACCGTCGTGATCGCCACCGTGTTCGGCGACGTCCACGACATCGGCAAGTCGCTGGTCAACACGATTCTCACCAATAACGGCTACACGGTGGTGGACCTTGGCAAGCAGGTGCCGATCTCGACGATCCTCGATGCGGCGGTCGAGCACGACGCCACCGCCATCGGGCTGAGCGCGCTGCTTGTCTCGACCTCGAAGCAGATGCCTTCCTGCGTCCAAGAGCTCCACCAGCGAGGATTGGAGTTCCCGGTGCTGGTGGGAGGAGCAGCGATCAACCGCAACTTCGGCCTGCGCATCCTCTACCCCCACGGCACCGAGTCAGACGAGATCTACGAGCCCGGCGTCTTCTACTGCAAGGACGCGTTCGAGGGGCTGGCGAAGATGGACCAGCTGATCGACGCCGACGCACGCGAAGCACTGATCTCGAAGACTCGCGAGGCGGCGCGCAACCTGCGAGAACGGCCACAGGAAACCGATGAGCACGCCCCCCCGGTGACCGACTCATCGGTTCGCAGTGCTGCTCAGGCGGACAATCCGATTCCCGCGCCGCCTTTCTGGGGCGCGCAGGAAATCGAGGTCGACCTCGACGAGGTCTACCGGCATATCGATACCCACGTGCTGTTCAAGCTCCATTGGGGAGGTCGAGGAGTCAAGGGCGAGGAGTGGCGGCGGCTCGTATCAGAAGATTTCCAGCCCCGGCTTGAGCGGATGTGGCGTGAGCAGACTTACTTGCACCCACGCGCGCTGCTCGGCTACTTCCCGTGCAATGCCGAGGGCAACGAGCTGATCGTGTGGGATCCGCAGGCCCCGGGCGAGCGTGAGCTCGAGCGCCTCGTCTTTCCGCGTCAACCCAAGCACAGCCGGATCTGCCTGGCCGACTTCTACCGGCCGGTCTCCTCGGGCGATCACGACGTCGTCGCGCTCCAAGCCGTGACGGCCGGCGCCGAGGTGACCGAGCTGATGGCGAGCTTAGAACGCGAGGGCGAATTCGCCGAGCAGCTGTTCGTCCACGGACTCGGCGTCCAGAGCGCCGAGGCGATGGCCGAGTGGCTGCACGCGCGCATGCGGTCAGAGCTGGGCATTCCGCCGAGCCAGGGCCGGCGGTACTCGTGGGGCTATCCGGCGTGTCCGGATCAATCAGAGCACGAGAAGGTCTTCCGGCTACTTGACGCCCCATCGATCGGGCTGCGGCTGTCGGGCGGCTATGCCGTGGAGCCCGAGCAATCGACGCTCGCCATCATCGCCCACCACCCCCAGGCCGTCTACTTCGGAATGAAGTCGGGGTTCTTGCCGAAGACGGACAAGCAGGCAGCCGATGAGCTGATCGCCGGGACCACCAAGGACCCCACCCGCCTGGCCGAGCTCGGCGACGAGGATCCGACCGCCGGCGAGGACGAGCCGGCGATGGCCGAGGCATAGGCGCCGGCGCACTGCTCGACATCCTCCGGTGCGCGTGCGGCGCACCGGCGCCGATGATTTCCGTCCGCCAACGCCGTCCTTGCATTCATGGACGCGGGAGCGGCCACCCCGGTCACCCTCACGGTGAACGCCGGCGACCTCAGCGCGGATCTGGAAACCATCGACTGCTTGGCCCGGCTCGCATTGCTGGCTCGCCGCAACGGGGGCCGGATCGTCGTACGAGATTGCTCCGACGAGCTCCGTGACCTGATCGCGTTGGCCGGCTTGGAGGAAGTTCTGCCGGACGGCTGATCGCGGCCGCGCCACCCCGCCCTAACGAACAGCGGTCAAAGCAACAAAGCTTCATCTGCTCTAGGGTGTTGCGCCTTGCCGAGTTCCCGGGTGCCAGCCCGGGGAGCGGGGAACCCATTGTTTCCCGGGGCGAATCGGGCGGTGATCCGCCCGTAGCGCTCAGCCCTAGAGCGCGAGCCCGTCAGCTAACCCCGTAGGCAATCAGGCAGCCACAGAACGATGAAAGCGGGTTTCTTCATGTCCGCATGTATTCGCGCGGGCCGGCGTTCCGGCCTGATCCGACCCCACCGTCGCGCGTGGGCGGTGTCACTATTCGCCGCGGCCTCCCTCCTGTGCGCCGCGGCCACAGCCCTCGCCACTGGGTCTCCATTTAGGCGTGTCCTGCGTCTGGGCGACCGGGGCAGCGATGTCCGGACCCTTCAAACGTGGCTCTCCGAAGTCGGCATCAGCACCTCTATCGACAGCGTTTTCGGCGCAGAAACCAAGGGATCCGTACAGCTGTTCCAGTCCGACGCCGGCCTGTCGCCGGCAAGCGGAACCGTGGGGACCCGAACGGCCCGAACGCTCCAGGCATGGGTGCAGCAGCGACGTGTCGTAAAGCCAAGCGCCGATCAACCCAGCTCGTCGAGCACCGGCGGTTGGGTGTTCCCGCTTGCACCGAAGAGGCGCGTCCTGCCGGCGTCAGACTGGTCGCTGGACCAGGGAGTCGATATCGGCACGGTGAACAACGCCTGCGGCGGGCAGGTACAGGAAGTGGCGGTGACGTCCGGCACGATTGTGAAGGAGGGAATCGACGGTTTCGGACCCGCTGCCCCCGTCCTCAAGGTCGACAGCGGTCGTTACGCCGGGCGCTACATCTACTACGGTCACGCGCAGCCGGCGCTCGTGCGAGTCGGCACGCATGTCCAGGCCGGTCAACCGATCGCCGAGGTGGGCTGCGGACAGGTCGGCATCTCCGATGCGCCGCATCTGGAGATCGGCATCAGTGCGCCGGGCGGGCCGCCCTGCTGCCCAGACAACGGCCAAACCTCGCACCAGATGTTGAGCATCGTTCGGCCGCTGTACGACCAGGCGCAATAGAGGTCTGCGCCTGCTAATCCAGCCGCGGCGGCAGACCGTAGAGCGGGAACAAACGCTCCGTGTCCAGGAAGAACGTGAGCTCGCGGACGCCATCCGGTGCCAGGTCGACCACCACGAGCGCCCACGGCTCGCGTCCGCCGTCAGGGCTGGGTTTGTACTGACCGAACGCCGCCATGCCATTGGTCTGCGGCACGGGCACGAGGCGCGAGCCCTCGCAAGCGATACCCGGCCCAAAGAACCAGGCAAGGACGTCATCGCGCCCTGACAGCCACAGGTCGTACGGAGGCATCGACTGGATCGCGTCCTCGCGGAGCACGGCCGTGAGCTCCTCCATGTCGTAGGCCTCAAACGCCTTGACGTAGCGGGCCAGCAGCTCCTCTTGAGCGGAGTCCATCTCCGGAACCGGATCGCTTGCGCTTGCACCGCTGGCCTCCAGCGTCGCTCGGGCGCGCTGTAGCGCGCTGTTGACCGAGGCAACGCTCGTCTCAAGCAGCTCGGCGACCTCGGACGCCTTCCATCGCAAGACTTCGGCAAGGATCAGGACGGCGCGCTGGCGGGGCGGCAGGTGCTGAAGGGCCGCCACGAACGCCAGCCGGAGCGTCTCCCGCGCCACCGCGCGCTCCGCCGGATCCTCCGGGGTCACCATGCTGTCCGGGATCGGTTCGAGCCACGTGACCTCGGGCAGCTCCTGGAGATTGGCCTCGACCGGCTCACCCGCCGGACCGAGATCCATCGGTCGAGCCCGCCGTTTGCGAGCGGCAACGGCGTCGAGGCAGACATTGGTTGCAATCCGATAGAGCCAGGAGCGCAGCGCGGGACGTGCGGTCAGCCTGTCGACGCCGCGCCAGGCCCGGAGCAGCGTCTCCTGGACCGCGTCCTCGGCCTCGAACGGCGAGCCGAGCATGCGGTAGCAGTAGCCCACCAGCTCACGCCGGTGCTGTTCGAGCGCGTGCTCTAGCTCCCCCTGGGTAACTGTCGCCGCCACGATCTTCATCGTAGTCATTGGCGCGTGAAAACGAGTGTCGCCGTGTCCGCCGCCTTTCCCGCCTCGGCCAGCTTCAGCGTCGCCGGGGGCGATCCCTCGAACAGCCGGCGCCCCTGGCCGACCACGATCGGAAACACCATCAGCCGTAGCTCGTCGACGAGGTCGGCCTCGAACAGCCCGCGCACCAGCTGGCCACTGCCTGCGACGAGGATGTCGCCCTGGATCTCCTGCTTGAGCTTGCCGACGTCCTCACCGAGGTCTCCGCTGATGATCGTCGAGTTGTTCCAATCCGCACTCTCGAGGGTGCTCGATACGACGTACTTGGGCATTTCGTTGAACTTGTCGCTGAACCAATCGCCGCTCCGCTCGGGCCAGGCCTTGGCGAAGCCCTCGTAGGTGAGGCGTCCAAGCAGCTGAGCGTCAGCGGACCTCAGCTCGTCGCCCTTGAACTTGTCGCCTTCCTCGCCGCGCTCGGCCTTGAATGCCCAGCCGCCGTACTCGGTCTCCGCTCCGCCCGGGTCTTCAAAAACCCCGTCGAGCGTCACGAACTCGCTCACCACCAGCTTGCCCATTGCTGCTCCTTGTCGGTTGCCTGCATGCTGAGACCTCGCCCGGAGCCAAATCTCATCGCCCGGGCGCGGGCTTAGCTCTGTGCCCTGACCGGCCCGCCCTTGGTGCGCTGCGCCGGGCGACGCTGGGTGAGCCGCCGCTGCCCCGGCTGCCGCTCTGACAACTTGACCGGCGCGGCGTGCATCGCCCGCATCTTGATCTCCTTCCAGGACATGCCCTCCTTCAGCATGGCGGGCACACCCATCAGGATCGCCGTGACGACCTCCACTGCTTGCAGGATCACGCCGTAGGCGACGCCGGTGCCAAATCCAACGTGCCAGCCGGTGTGGAGGACTGCCGCGCACGCTGCTTGGAATATGCCGATGTTCGCTGGAGTTGCCGGCAGGACGGCGGTCACGTTGACCGCGAACAGGACGGCGGCCGCGGCGGCGAAGCCGTTGTGGCCGAGCCCGAGCGCCACCAGCAGCAGATAGCAGGACAGCGACTGCAGCGCCCATGCCCCCAGCTGCGCGGCCGTGGCAACCGAGCCAAGGCGGAGGTCGCGAAACACCTTCAGCCCGTCTCGCACCCGTGTCAGCGCAGCTCGAGCCTGCCGGGCAGCCGTCTGGATGCGCACGAACCGCTGGGTGGCCCGGTGCCTGAGGAGGGCCGGCGCCAGAAGCACCACCGCCAGAAGGACCACGGGCGCTATCACCACCGCCAGAAGCGCGCTCTCGTGCCCGTTGAAGATGTTGACCGACGAGAACATGATTGCGCCGAGGATCATCAGCGCGACGATGTTCAGCAGCGTCTGCGAGACCAGCGTTCCCAGCACGATCGGGAAGTTCTGACGGGGTCGCCCAGTGCGTCGAGCGACCACCAGCGCACGGGCGGGCTCACCGAGTCGCGCGGGCAGCGTCGAGGACATCAACACGCCGATGAACGTCCCTTGCATTGCGTCGGAGAGCCGAATGCGAGCTTTTGGCAGAGCGGCCTTGAGGATCGCGTGCCAGGACACGGCCCGCACCGCCATCGCGCTGCACATAACCGCCAGGCCCAGAACGACAAACGCCGGACTGGAGGTGACGAGCGCAGCGGCGACGTTGCCGATCCCAATCTTCTGGAGCCCGAGGACGGCGAGGACGATTCCGGCGATCGAGATCCCCGCCACCACTGCCCGGCGGGCCAGCGCGGCCGCGCGGCTGCGCGCGGCCGCCGGAGTCTTGGGCTCCAGGCTCTCAAGCCGGCGTGGGCGGATATGTGGCTTGAGGTCGGCGGCGCGAACCCCCACCCGCACCGCGGCGCGCTTGAGCGCACCCTCGGGCTGCGGGGTGGCGATGGCGTCCTCGTAGGCCTCCATCACCCGATCTGCGACGTGTGGCCACGCAAAGTTCTCCACCTTCTGGACCGCGCCCTCAGCCAGCTCCGCCCGGTGCTCAGGCTCGCAGTGGAGCTCCCGTAGCACCTCGGCGAGCGCCTGGGCATCTCCCGGCGGCACCAGCAGCCCGTCAACGCCGTCTGAGACGACGTCCCGGTATCCAGCGATGTCGGACGCCACGACGGGGGTCCCGGCGGCAAACGCCTCGGTGAGCACCATGCCGAAGCTCTCGCCTCGCAGCGAGGGGGCGCAGAGCACATCGGCATGCTCAAGCTCGCGCCACTTCGTCTCGTCGTCCACCTTCCCCAGGACGCGGACGTCGCGGGCATCCAGCATCAGCGGAGCAAGCTCCTTCAGGGAGGGGCCGATCACGGTGAGTTCGGTCGGAATGTGCTCGTGGAGCGCCTCGAATGCCCTGAGCAGCAGCGGCAATCCCTTCCGATCAACGGCCTGGCCGACGAACAGGACCCGCAACTGCTCACCCTGCGGCGCCGCTGCCCCGCGAGCCGCGCGTGCGGGATCGAGATGCACGCCGTTGGGTATGACGCGATAGTGGCCGCCGTAGAAGCGCCGCGCGCTCCACGCCGCTGCCTCCGAGACGGCGATCCGGACATGGAGCCGGTTGAGGATTCGCCGGGCGCCGACCATCCGCGCGATGCCGTTCGAGATGCGATTCTCGCTGTACGCGTGGAACGTTCCCACCAGCGGCAACCTGACGCGGTCGGTCGCAACCCAGGCTGGTACCGGTGCAATGGGCTCGTGGACATGGACCACGTCGTAGCGACCGCGCCGCAGCTCGCGCAGCGTGACGGCGACGCCGTAGGGAGTCAGTGACAGGTTGGAAACGGCGCCGTTGGCCTTGAAGCCGACCGTCCGCCCCAGCGGAATCAGGTAATCAGGCGGATCGAGCTCCTGCGGCCGCGCCCTGCGGTGAAGCGCCGTTGACATCGATCCGGGCGGATCGAGCGGAGCGAGCACGCGGACGTGGTGGCCCTGGTTCAGGAAGCACTCGGCGAGCGCCTCGATGTGACGGGTCACTCCCCCCGGATACGTCCACGAGTAGGGCGAGAGGAGGGCTATCCGCATACGCAGATCCTAGAGGCTGCTTCCTGCTCACACCCTAAATTCTGCACCCAGCGAGGCAGAGCGAAACGTCCACGTATCATCAGGCTTGGTGGTCCCCAGGCGGTTTGTCAAGTACACGTTTCTGAAGGTCGATCCGGCCTGGCGACGTCTCGATGACGAGCGCCGCGCGGCCGACAAGCGCGAGTTCATAGCCGCGTGTGATGACTTCGCCGATGGCCACCTGCTGCGGGCGTTCTCCCTTGTCGGTACCCGGGGCGACGCCGATCTCATGCTTCTGAGCCAGGCCGAGAACCTCGAGCGCATTCACGAGTTCCACGTGGTGCTCGCCCAGAGCGGGCTGATGAAGTGGTGCGAGGTCTCCTACTCGCTCCTGGCCATGACCAAGGCTTCGGAGTACTCCGAGGAGTCGCGTCTCGAGGTCCGTCCGGCTCACGCCAAGTACCTGTTCGTCTACCCGTTTGTGAAAACCCGCGCCTGGTATGCGTTGTCCGCCGAGGAGCGCTGGCGGATCATGCAGGAGCACATCAAGGTTGGGCGCGAGTATCCCTCCGTCGATCTCAACACGAGCTATTCCTTTGGCCTCGACGATCAGGAGTTCGTCGTGGCCTTCGAGACCGACAACCCTGCCGACTTCCTCGATCTGGTGCAGCGGCTTCGGACAACCGAGTCGAGCGCCTACACCCTTCGGGACACGCCGACCTTCACATGCATCTCGTGCTCGGTTGAGCGTGCGCTTGGTGCGCTCGACGGGGCCGCGCTGACGGTGACGGCCCCGTGAGCGCGGACGACTTCACCGAGGTTCGTGACGTCACGGTGATCGGTGCCGGCCCCGTGGGCATGTGCACGGCATTTTGGGCAGGAATGCGCGAGGCCACCTCGCGGGTCATCGACTCGCTCCCTGAGCTGGGTGGTCAGCTCACGACCCTGTATCCGGAGAAGTGGGTCTTCGACGTCCCGGGGCATCCGAAGGTGCTCGCCAAGGACCTTGTGGAGATGCTCCGCCAGCAGGCGATCGAGCAGTTCCAGGTGCCCGTTCACCTGAACGTGACCGCGGAGACGATTTCGTGGGAGGGCGAGGGCGAGGACCGCCAGGTGATCCTCCACACCGACCACGGCGACCTTCGCTCGAAAACGGTGATCGTCGCCGGTGGCCACGGGGCCTTCGAGCCCAAGAAGCTGCCCGGCTTCGACATGACCCCGTGGGAGGGGAAGGGCGCCCACTACATCGTGGGCGAGAAATCTGTGTTCGAGGGCAAGCGAGTGATGATCGTCGGCGGCGGCGATTCGGCGTGCGACTGGGTCATCAACCTGCTCGACACCGCAGCCGAGGTCCGGCTGGTTCACCGCCGCGAGGGCTTCAGAGCCCACGACCTGACGGTCGGCCAGATACTGGAGGCCGCCGACCGTGGCGACGTGATGCTCCACGTCCCGTTTCAGATCAAAGAGGTCTACGGCGACGGCACCGTGGAGCGCGTGCTCCTCTTCAATTCCGAGGACGAGGGGCACGAGCTGGAGGTTGAGGTCGACGCGATCCTCCTCCAGCTGGGCTTCAAGACTGCACTAGGTCCGCTGAAGGAGTGGGGCTTCGAGATTGAGAAGGGCGCGATCGTGGTGGACCCGGTGATGAGGACCTCGCTGGAGCGGGTATGGGCGTGCGGTGACATCACCACGTTCGATGGCAAGCTCAAACTGATAGCCACCGGGTTTGCCGAGTCGGCGATCGCCGTGGCGCAGGCGGTCCACGAGTTGCGCCCCGACATGAAGCTCCAGCCCAAGTACTCCACCAACACCGGCGTCCCCGGGGTCGTTGCCGGCCAGCCGTAAGCGGTCGTCTGCGGTTGGTTCGCGGACGCCGGCGCGGCCGCGCCGTCGGCGCACCGTCGCGACACCCAAGGCCCTTCAGCATCTCCGCTCTGCGGACCCGACGCTTCTGGCAGTGATCGACGAAGTCGGCCCCGACGGGCTGGGCGACCCTCGCCGGGGGCTCAACCCGGATGACCACTACGGCGCGCTGGTGCGATCGATCGTCGGCCAGCAGCTCTCGACTAGAGCTGCGCGCGCTATCTACACGCGCCTTACAGACCGGTTCGGCGGCCGCCCCCCGAATCCAGCGGAGGTTCTGGCGGAAGATCCCGAAGAGCTCCGCGCCGCCGCGGGCCTCTCCCGCGCGAAGGTCTCGTTTTTGCGCTCACTCGCCGAGCACGTCCTGGACGGGTCACTCGAGCTCGAGCGCCTGGACGAGCTACGTGACGAGGAGGTGATCGAGGAGCTGATCGCGGTGAAGGGCTTGGGCCAGTGGACGGCGCACATGTTCCTGATGTTCCACCTTCAGCGGCCAGACATCCTGCCCGTGGGCGACCTCGGAATCCGCCGCGCCGTGATGCTCCGCTACGGACTGCCGAGCCTGCCGGCCCCGGCGGAGATGGAGAGCATCGCGGAGCCGTGGCGTCCCTACCGCACGCTCGCCTGCCTCTACCTGTGGCGCTCGCTGGCAGCCACCCCCGCGTAGTAGCACCGACTCACCGGCCGGCGCCTTCTCAGACCGCCGAGACCTCTTCCTCTTCGGCCACGCGGAAGGAGGATCCGCACCCACAGGCGGCGATCACGTTCGGATTGTCGACCTTGAATCCAGCGCCTTGGAGGCCATCCACGAAATCGATCGTCGACCCCTGGACATAGGGCACGCTCGGCCCATCAACGAGCAGCCGGATGCCCTTGTCCTCGAACACTCTGTCCCCGTCGCGCTGCTCGTCGAACGCCAGCGCGTACTGGAACCCGGAGCACCCGCCCCCCCGAACGCCCACCCTCAGACCGGCGGTCTCGGCGGCTGCGCTCTGAGCGGCGAGGAACTCGCGTACCTTCTCCGCGCCCTTGTCCGTCAACGTGATCATGCTTCATTCAGTATAGCGGCGCTCCTCCGGGCGGGCTAGCGCTGGAAGGGCGCGGATCGCGTCGTGTCACCGCCGGGCACCGAGGCCGTCGTGTCACCGCCGGGCACCACACGACACGCGTCGTGGTTGGCTGGCGGGTGCGTCAAGCTATGCCCGGTTGCCGGGCGCGCCATGACGGACGTACCGGAATGCCTCGGGGCGAGTCGTAGAACGCCCAGGCTGGCCGCGGACCACAGCACTCCGGCCCGCAGACGCGGCGCGGGGTAGGCCGCACTCCAGGCGGCGGGAACGACGCACTCCGGGCGCTACGCTTGGCGGGGTGTCCGCCACCCCTGAGGAGCTCAAGGAGCGCATAGAGGCCGGGATTCCGGGCGCCGTAGCCGAAGTGAGCGGCGACGGCCACCACTTCCAAGCCGTGGTGCGTGCCCCGGAGTTCAAAGGGATGAGCCGCATCGCCCAACACCGCCGTGTGTATGACGTTTTCGGCTCAGAGGTGGGCGATCGCATACATGCACTGTCCATTCAAACGAAACCGCCCAAGGAGAACGTCGCATGACCGATCAGACAAGCAGCCCGTTGCGCGAGGAGATCGGCAAGGCCATCTCCGACAACCCGGTGATCCTGTTCATGAAGGGGACTCCCGAGCAGCCGGCCTGCGGGTTCTCGGCTCGCACGGTGGCCATCCTTCAGTCTCTGGGCCGTCCCTTCGCGGCCGTCGACGTGCTGCCTGACCCACGCATCCGGCAGGAGCTCTCTGCGCTTTCGAACTGGCCGACGATCCCTCAACTGTTCATCGATGGCGAGCTCGTAGGCGGGTGCGACATCGTGATGGAGATGTACCAGTCAGGCGAGCTCCAGGAATCGCTGGGACTGGGCGACGGGCCGACCGCTGAACCAACACCTCAGGAGCAGGCGCCGGAGGCCGCTCCGCTGTCGATCGAGAATCGGCTCTAGCCACGGCCACGCCACCAGCTGTCGGCTCGCAGATCCGCGCGCTGCGCTTTAGCGGCGGCGCGCTGTGGGCGATCGACCAGCGGGAGCTCCCCTGGGTCGAGCGGTGGCTGGAGCTCGGCAGCGCCCAGGAGGTGGCGGAGGCGATCCGGACCCTTGCCATCCGCGGTGCGCCGCTGATCGGCGTGGCGGCCGCGTACGGGGTAGCGCTTTCGTTGCAGCACGACGCCTCGGGGGAATCGCTCGACCGGGCTTGTGAGGAGCTCCGCTCCGCTCGTCCCACCGCCGTCAACCTGGAGCACGCCATCGAGCGGGTCCGGTCGGCTGTCCGGTCGTCGGAGTCCGCGGCGGCAACCGCGCTACTCGCGGCGCAGGGCCTCGAACGTGAGGAGGAACGCGCCAGCGACGTGATGGCCGCCCATGGCGCTGAGCTCCTGTCCGGGGTTCGAACTGTGCTCACCCACTGCAACACCGGCGCCCTTGCTGCCCCGGGTCGCGGCACTGCCCTCGCGGTCATTGCCGAGCTTCATGCGCGCGGCCCGCTGAAGGTGCTCGTAACCGAGTCGCGGCCACTGCTTCAAGGGGCCCGCCTCACGGCATTTGAGCTGGCGCAACTCGGAATCCCCCACGAGCTGATCGTGGACGGCGCGGCGGCGGGCATCATCGCCTCCGGTGAGGTGGACGCGGTGGTCGTCGGCTGCGACCGGGTGGCCGCCAACGGCGACGTGGCCAACAAGGTCGGGACCTACGGCCTGGCGCTCGCGGCGAACGCAGCCGGGATCCCGTTCTTGGTCGTGGGGCCAACCTCCACGATCGATCCTCTGTGCCCGACGGGCGACGACATCGTGATCGAGGAGCGGGAGGCAGAGGAGATTCGCAGCGCTGGACCGACGGTCCTCGCGCCAGCCGACACGCCTTGCCGCAATCCGGCGTTCGACGTCACCCCGGCCGACCTGGTGACAGCGCTGGTCACCGAGGGTGGCGTCAGGACTCGCGCCTGAACTTCAGGTACTGGACGATCCGGTGGGAATCGCAGATCGCCTCGCCGTCGATAACCAGGACCGGGACTCGCCGCTGGCCCGTCAGAGCTTCCACCTCAGGTCGCCGGGAGCGGCGCTGGGGAACCACCACTTCCTCCGCCGCGACCTCCTCCCTGGCCAGCGCTCGAGCCACCTTTCCGCACGGGCATAGCCAGTTGGTGGGAGTTGAGCAGCGGTAAAGCGTGGCCATCGTCCACCACCGTAGCGACCGGCGGATCCATGCCCACCCAGTCTGGGGCACTGGTAGGGTGCCGCGGTCATGCCGGTGGCGATCGTGTCTGACACCTGCCACTACCTGCGCCCGGACCTCGTCGCGACAAACCAGATCCACCAGGTCAGTCTCTACGTCCACCGCCGGGGAGAGACCCTCCGTGAGAGCGAGATCGACGACTACGACGCCTACTTCCAGCGGCTGGGGAGCGACGCCGAGCTGCCGACCACATCTCAGCCATCGATCGGTGACTTCCTGGGGGTGTACGAGCCGCTCCTCGAGCAGGGAAACGACATCGTCTCGATCCACCTCGCGGGCGGCATGTCGGGAACCGTCGCGACCGCAGAGCAGGCTCGGGAGCAACTGGGGTCGCGCAGCGATCGCGTCCACGTGATCGATTCGCGGTCGGCATGCGGTGGTGAGGGGCTGATGACGCTCGCCGCCGCCGCCGCGGCCCGATCCGGTGCAGATGCGGCGACCGTGGTCGACCGAGCCCAGCAGGCCAGAGACCGGCTGAAGTTGTGGTTTGCGATCGACACGCTCGAATACCTGCGGCGCGGAGGCCGCATCGGCGGAGCGCAAGCGTGGCTCGGATCAGCGCTCAAGATCAAGCCGATCTTGACGGTGGAATCGGAGATCACCCCAATCGAGCGTGTGCGGACCTCACGCCGAGCCTTCGGGCGGCTCGTGGCCCTCCTGGAGCAGTGCGCACGCGATGGCGCCGATGCTTGGATGGTTCAGCACATCCAGGCGCCCGCTGAGGCCGAGCGGCTGGCCGAACGTGGTAGGGCTGTTCTCGGCAGCGACCCCGTGAACTTTTCCGAGATCGGCCCCGTGATTGGGACGCATGTCGGGCCCGGGCTGCTTGGAGCGGGCGGCATCCCCAGCTCGTTGTTGCAGTAGCCCGCCCTAGGACTTCGTAGCCCGCCCTAGGACTTGCGGCGCAGCCGCTCCTTGAAGCCGGCTGGGCCGGTATCGGCCCGACGACGCCCGCTAACCAGGCCGGTGATTCCGGCGATTCCGCCACCGACCAGAAAACCGGCGACCACCGCGACGACGATCAGCTGTGATTGATGTGCGCGCAGCTGCGCGCGCCAGTCGGTCAGCTGCGTCACTTCACCGCGAAGCCGCTCAAGCGACTCGCCCAACTCCTGCCGATTCTGCTCGATCGATGCCCGGATCTCGTCCGGTGACCGCGCCGGCATCAGCTCTCGATCTCGGCTTTGGTGGTCACCGTCTCACGGATCTTCTTCGCCTCATCGATCGCCATCGCCGGGGTGGGAGCACCAACCCTCAACTTGCTGCGGGCGAACAGGAACGCAGCGACCGCGCCGGCCAGGAGCACGACGAACACGATCAGGAAGCCGGGCCATTCGTGACCCAGGGCGTCGTTGATCGACCACGCCGCCGTGAGCAACCCGAAGATGAGCGCGAACACTCCGAACACGGCTCCCGCAGCTACGGCCACGGCGCCTTTGACGATGCTGCCGACCTTCTGGGTGACCTCTGCCTTGGCCAGCTCGATCTCCTCGCGAACCAGAACGCTCACGCGCTCGGACACCTCGGTGACCGTCGCGGCGAAGTTGTCCGGCCGTCCGTTTTTTGAGGGCTTATCGGGCAAGGCGCTTGAGGATCAGGGCTAGTGCCAGACCGCCGGCGAATCCTGCCGCCAGAACCAGTTCCGGACGGTCGCTCGTGGACCCCGCCGTCGCGGAGTCGGCGAGCGGCGGTTCCCATGACAGGGAAGCAGCCGTCGCCGGCTCAGGTGAGAGTGACGCAGCCGCGGCGGCGGCGGTTAGCGGCGGGGGAGCGTCGGGTGGTGGGGGTGCGGCCTCGGAGGCGATCGGCGCGGGCTCGGCGGGCGCCGACGCGGCCTCGGGCTCGGACGGGGCAGCTTCGCCTGCCGGCTCATGCTCGGGCTCTGAGGGGGGCGGTGAGTCCAACCCGCGGCGGCGGGGGCGTCACCGGCACCGCGGGCTCTTCGGCCTGGGGCTCCTCGGTCGGCTGACCGCTGGCGGCCGGCTCGCTCGGCCGCCGGGGCCTGCCAGGCCGATATCGGGGCCGGCTCCTCGGACACGGGCGCGGGGTGCTCCGACTCCGGCGTGCGCTCCTCGGACACGGGCGCGGGGTGCTCTGACTCCGGCGTGTGCTCCTCGGACACCTCCGCCTGCTCGACGCCGAGCGGAACCTCGCCCGCCGCATAGGACCGGGTGGGCGCCTCTGAGTAGGCCTGGGTTGGCGGTTCCTCGGTCACTCGGGCGGCTCTTCGTCGAACACGCGCTTCCAGATCAGCGTCGAGACACGAGATGCCACGAGCGTCGCCAGCGCACCCGTCCCCGCCATCAAGCCAGACCAGAGAATGCGCTTGACCAGCGGGCTTTCGGTCATCGGGCGAGGATTCTAGTCAGACGCACTCGCTTGAGTGGTGCCCGCGCCAACCGCGCGCGAAACGCGGCTCAGCGCTCGAGTCCGCGACAGGTCGCCTCCACGATCAGCTGCTTGGCGCGCTCGAGCTCGTGCTCGCTCACCGGCACTGACTCGAAGATCCAGCTGGTCAGCACCTGTTCGACCAGGCCGTAGAACGCCAGCGCCGCAAACGGAGGATCGATCTCCTTCCTGAAAGCGCCGTCGGCCTGGGCTCGCGCAACGATCCCCGCTATCTGGTCGTAGGCCTCTCGTATGCGGCTCAGCTGGGTTCGACCGAACGTGTTAGCCGCCCGAGTCACTTCGACGATGATGACCTTCATCAGGTCCGGGTCGTAGCGGTAGGAGTCGACGATGAAATCGGCAATCGCCTGCAGCTTTGCCCGTGGTGTGCTGTGCTCCGCATCGGCCTCGGCGATCGCATGGAGCATGAGCTCCCAGCGCTCCTCGAACAGCGTGTTGAGGATCTCCTCCTTGGAGGAGAAGTAGTGATAGACGAGGCCATAGGCAACCCCGGCCTCGTCGGCGATGTCGGCAACGCGGCAGGTATGGAAGCCCTGCCGGGCGAAGACCCGCACGGCCGCGTCAAGGATTACGCGGCGCTTCTCCGTTGCGGCTTGTCCCGCGGCTGCCATTAGGCGTGGATGTCGCCGCGACGATGGACCAGCGCCGGAAGCCGGGCGCGGACGTCCTCCAGCACGCCGAGATCGAGGTCTGCCACGACCGCGGTCTGTCGATCCGCGGCGGTGGCGAGAACCAACCCCCAGGGATCAACGATCGCCGAGCGGCCACCCGAACGATGGCCGGGTGAATGCTCGCCCACCTGGTTGGGCGCGATGACGAAGCACTGGTTCTCGATCGCCCGCGCCCGCAGCAGAACCTCCCAGTGATCACGGGTGGTCGTCAAGGTGAACGCGCTGGGCACTGCGAGCACCTGGGCCCCCCGAGCCGAGAGCACGCCATACAGCTCCGGAAACCGGACGTCGTAGCAGACGGTCATTCCCAAAGGAGTGCCGTTTGCGAGCTCGGAGACCACGATCTCATTACCGGGCTCCTCGTGCTCTGACTCGGAGTACCTCACCCCATCGACCTCCACGTCAAACATGTGGATCTTGCGGTACACGGCCCGCACCTCGCCGTCCGGCCCGATGTGAACGCTCGTGTTGGAGCACTTCTGGCGGTCGGCCGCCTGTTCAAGGAACGACCCCGCAACGAGATCGATCTCCAGTTCCCTAGCGATGGCGCGCGCCCATTCCATCGATGGCCCATCCAAGCGCTCGGCTCCGGCAGCCATAACCTCGGCTCTCCCCAGGAGGTTCCACTTCTCAGGCAGCACGACGAGCTGAGCACCGAGTGAGGCCGCTTGGCGGACCAGACGATCCGCAGTCCTGAGATTCCGCTGAGTGTCTTCGGTGGTGTTGAGTTGGATGGCGCCGGCGCGCACTAGAGTCGTCATCCCACGGTGAAGGCTTTCGCCTCAAAGGGCATTGATTGACCGGTCAGTCAGCATACCGAGGCTCCTACCGCGGAACCTTCGGCTCCCCTCGCCCTTCGGAGTTGGCGGGCCTCCCGCTCCCCCCGGCGCCAATGCCTTCCCATTGTCGCGGACGCCCACTGAAGGCCTGGCGCTATGTCGGCGTGTACGGGCCCGACGTGATGCTGTGCCTGGCGACCGTGAGGATCGGGCGGGCGCACCAGGGTTTCTGGGCGATCTGGGATCGTTGCGCAAGCCGGCTGCACGAGCGCACGATCATTGGCCGCAGCCCCGTGCAGCTCCGTACCGGGTTCGCCGCGGTCCGCGACCGCGGAGTGGCGATCGAGCTTCGGTTTGCGGAGGGAGGCGGGATCGAGGCGGTCTGCCCCCACGGTTCGGGATACGGCTGGACCCGCAAGCAGGGCGGGATCCTGGTCGACGGCATGGTCGAGACCGCGGACGCGAGGCGGCCAGTTCATGCTCGCGGCGTGATCGACGACACCGCCGCGTATTACGACCGTCATACCCGGTGGCAGTGGTGCGCCGGGGTTGGCGAGGACCAGCGCGGACGCGCCGTCGCATGGAACCTGGTGAGCGGCGTCAACGACCCTCTCCGAGACAGCGAGCGAACAGTCTGGGTCGAGGGGGAGCCCCGCGAGGCGCCGCCCAGCCACTTCGCACCAGACCTGTCGGGCGTCGACCGACTGCGCTTCAGTGTGGAAGCCGTCCGCGAGCGCCGGGAGAACCTGCTGCTTGTCCGCAGCCGCTACCGCCAGCCCTTCGGAACGTTCTCGGGCGAGCTCTCGGACGGGATCGTCCTGGCTGATGGCTACGGGGTCATGGAGGAGCACGACGTTTGGTGGTGAGCTCCAACCGCATCATCACGTGTGGGCCGATGTGGGGTAGCTCGACCTCCTCTGACGTGGCGCGAAATCCGGCACGCTCATAGAGCGAACGGGCAGGGGTTCGGACGTTCGCCCACACGACCGAACCTCCCTGTTCGCGGACATGGTCGATCAGCGTTCCCAGGATCGCGCTGCCGGTCCCCTGCCCGCGCACCGCCGGTAGCGCCGCCATCCCCCTTACGCGCCACTCGTCTGGCTCGCCGAAGCGGCCCACGAGCGCAACTGCGACCAGGTCCGCGCCGTCGAACGCCCCAACCGCGAACGAATCAGGCGGCTCGTGCGCGGCCAGCTCCTCCACGGTCTGGTGCGGCCGCAGAATCGCCTGGCGCAGCGGGCGGGTCTGCTGAGGCGAGACGGGCCGGATTACCAGCTAGTCGAGCCCCCTGTGACGACGGAGCTCGGCCAACAGGAGCTTCGAGTGCATCGAGCCGATCAGCTCACGCAGCGGCTCGCTTCCCGAGGAGATGATCTGCACAGCCCGCTCCACGTCCACCTTTCCAGCGAGGCGATCAAGGAGGACGCGAACCTCTTCCTCGACGAGCGGCTCAAGGGCCTCGCGGTAGCGGAGCGTGTCGTAGACCGTGAACCCGATCGCCTCTTCGTAACCGCCGGCGCGGAACCGGGAAATAGCCGCGATGATCGCTACATCATCAGGGTCGTAGCCCTGGGCAGTCGGCGTTAGCACCCCCAGTCGCTCGAGCCTATCCAGGACGTTCTGGGGCATGTCGTAGGCGGCGCGGACCTTGGCTTTTGAGACACGTCCTGCCTCACGAGCCTGGATCGCCAGCTCCAGGATGCGATCCTCGAGCTCGATCAATCGGGCCGCTCCGTCAGGATCTTGATCCAGCACCTGGCGGATCACCCGGAGCGGCATGAACCGCTCCTCCTGGAGGCGTTTGATCAGCTTCACGCGCTCCACGAACTCTTGCGGGTAATAGGCCATGTTCCTGCTGGTCCTGACGACCTCGTCCGCCGATCCGAGCAACCCCTCGCGCAGGTAGTGCTTGATCGTGGCCGCGCTGACGCCAGAGCGTTCGGCTAGCTCGGACATCTTGAGCAGCCCGTCGGTAGCTGCGGCTGCCATGGCTAACCGGCCGGGGTCGGCTCCCGTACGCCCAGGAGCCGGCGCGCCTCGTCGACCGTGGCGGGCCTTCGCCCCAGATCCTCGGTCATCTCGCGCGCCTTGGCGATGAGGTCACCGTTGGACCGCGCCATCTCGCCGTCTGGCAGGTAGAAGTTGTCCTCTAGGCCGACCCGAATTGACCCGCCCAGGGTCAGTGCCGCTGCCACCAGCATCCACTGCACGCGGCTAATGCCGATCACACCCCAGTGGTGATGCGGGCCTCCGTCGGGATGCGGCGGCAGGTTGTCTGCCATTGCGGCCAGATTTCGGGCCGTGGCTGGAACGCCCCCCACCACGCCCATCACGAAGTCAGCGTGCAGCGGCGCCTCCAACAGACCCATGTCCACGAGTGGGGCCAACGAGCCGACGTGGCCGACATCGAAACACTCATGCTCAGGCTTGATGTCCAGACGCCGCATCGCCTCCAGCAGCTCGATGATCTCATCGAACGGGTTGGCGAACACGAACTTGAAAACGAAGTCCTTGCGCTTGGAGGAGTACTTGGCGTAGTTCAAGGAGCCCATGTTCAGCGCCGCAACCTCGGGCCGGCCTGCCTCCAGGTAGGCGATCCGCTTCTCGACCGGCACCCCAATCGTCCCGGTGGAGAAGTTGATGATCACGCGGTCGCCGACCTCGGCCACGATCGCGTCCTTGATCGCGACAAAATCCTCGATCTCGTAACTGGGCGTTCCATCCGGCTTGCGCGCATGTATGTGGATGTGGACGCCGCCCTCGTCGACGATCCGGCGGGCTTCGGCGGCGTATTCCTCGGGGGTGTACGGGATCGCCGGGCACTGCTCACGGTTGGCGATCGATCCCGAGATCGAGCAGGTGATCACTACCGGGTCGTCGAGGCTCATACGGGCACCACTCCATTTCGCTTCCAGGGGCGCTCCACGTGCTTGGTCTGGGCAAGTTCCAGTGCCCTGCAGATCGTGGCTCGCGTCTCTCGGGGATCAATCACGTCGTCGATCATGTCGTTTCCGGCAGCGATGTAGACATCGATGATCTTGCGGAAGTTCTCGATCAGCTCCTGCTTTTTGGCGGAGGGGTCTTCGGCCGCCTCAACCTGCTTGCGGAAGATGATCTCCACCGCGCCCTCGGCGCCCATCACGCTGATCTCGGCCGACGGCCAGGCCACGATCAGATCGGGCTCGTATGCGCGGCCGCACATCACGTAGTAGCCGGCTCCGTAGGCCTTGCGCAGGACGACCGTGACCTTGGGAACGGTCGCGTTGGCGGTGGCGTACAGCATCTTCGCGCCGTGCCGGATGATCCCCTCGGCTTCCACCTTCGTCCCGACCATGAAGCCCGGGACGTCCATCAGGTAGACGAGCGGGATGTTGAACGCGTTGCACAGGTTGATGAAGCGCGCGGACTTGTCCGAGGAGTCGTTGTCCAGAATCCCGCCGAGCTGCTTCGGCTGGTTGGCCACGATCCCCACCGGACGGCCCGCGAAACGAGCAAGGCAGGTGATGATCGTCTTGGCGAACTGCGGCTTGATGTCGAAGTAGACGCCGTCGTCGACGATCCGCCGGATCACCTCGTACATGTCGTACGGCTTGCGGTTCGAGTCGGGCAGGACGTCAAGCAGCTCCTCGTCTCCGCGGTCCAGCGGATCGTCGGTCGGCTTATGAGGAGGAGCCTGTTCGCAATTGGACGGGAAGTAGGAGAGGTACTCCTTGATCCGCTCTATGCACTCCGGGTCGTCGGCGACCTCCAAGTCGCCCACCCCAGACTTGCGGCAATGGACCCGGGAACCCCCAGCTCCTCCTGGGTGACGTTCTCCCCCACCGCGGCGCGAACCAGGTGCGGGCCGGCGAGCGCCATCGACCCACGTCCCTTGACCATCGGCACGAAGTCCGCCAGGCCCGGGATGTACGCGGTGCCCGCCGCACACGGTCCCATCAGCGCTGCAACCTGAGGGATCACGCCGCTCATCACCACCTCCTCACGGAACAGCGCTCCGCTGCCGGCAAACAGCGAGCCGATCGCCTCCTGGATGCGTGCCCCGGCCGAGTCGAGCAACCACACCATCGGGATCCGCTTGGTGACGGCCAGCTCCCTCAGCCTGGCGACCTTCATCTCGCCCGTCATCCCCATCGAACCGGCCATCACGGTGAAGTCATACGCGGCGACGGCGACCATCCGCCCGTCCACCTTCCCGTAGCCGGTGATCACCCCGTCCGCCGGAGCCTCCACCCCATCCATCGCCCGCTGCGACGAGTGCGGACGGCCGTGGATACCCAGCTCCACAAACGTCCCGTCATCGATCAGCAGGTCGAGCCGCTCCCGGGCGGTGAGCTTCTCCCGCCCGTGCTGAGCGGCAATCTTGTCAGCCCCGCCCCCCTGCTTGATCTTCTCGCGCCGCTCCTTGAGGTCTTCGGCGAGCGGACGAAGGAGGCTGGTGGAGGGCGCGTCGGTGGCCATAGTCGGTGTGAGAGCCCCACCGCTGCGGTCCGGCCGGCAGCCGCGAGAAGTGGAACGTCTCACTTTCTACTCTGACAGCAACCGACCGGAGTCGTCAAGGAATTCGGGGGGAGGTCGCCTTGGCCGGGGGCGATGGCCGTGGGGCGGTTTCGGGGGCGTGCGGCTTTGGGGGGCAGGAGGCGTGGCGGGCGTTATGCGTCGCATGGGGGGGCGTATGCGTCGCATGGCGGGCGTTGTGCGTCGGCGGTCGGGGCCGGCGTGCGCGTCGGCGGGGGGCCGGGCTCCCGGCCCATCAGGGCCCAGGCGCGCTCCGCCACCTTTGTGAATTTTCTTGTTAGGCCCGCCGCGATTCGGGGTAGTTGCTTGCCAAGCCCTGAAAGTCACCCGATCTGCCCGTACGGGCTGGGGAGCGGCGCGCGGACCGTCCCGCGCGCGCCGTGGTGCAGCGCTGCGGCAGGGGCAGGGCTGAGGGCGTGTCGCAGCGCGCCCTCAGCCCGGGGGAACTCACCTATCTCGGGCCCGCGGCTGTCCCAGCCTGCCGGCGGCAGTCCACGACGCGCCCGGTTCGCGCAGTCAGTTGCGCGCTAACGCCTTTTCTAACCGATAGCTAACGCTGGTTCTAATTCGCATCCGCCGCGGCGCGGGCCGCGGGGGCCCCCCGCGTGTGAGGCGTCTTCTGATCCGGCCTGCGCGTCTAGCGCCCGTCCATCCGACTCGCGCTAGCGCCCCGTCCACTCCGGCTCGCGCTTCTCGAAAAATGCCTTGACCCCTTCCTGGATGTCCTCGGTAGACAGTGCGATCGTCAGCTGCGAGCGCAAGAAGTCGAGCGCCTCGGCGAGGGGCATGTCCTGCTGGCGGAACATCGCGTGCTTGCCGAGCCGCATCAGCACCGGCGACTTGCCGGCGAGCTTCTCTGACCACTCGCGCACCGTCTCATCGAACTCACCCGCGGGCACGACGTGGTTGACGATCCCGATCCGTTCCGCCTCGTCGGCCGAGATCTGCTCGCCCAGCAGCAGCAGCTCATTGGTCTTCTTGCGAGGGACATTGCGGTAGATGAGCGCCATGATCATGAACGGAAACGCTCCGACGTTGATCTCGGGCGTGCCGAAGCGGGCTCCCTCGCGCGCGAGGATCAGGTCGCACGCCAGCGCAATTCCCAGCGCCCCGGCCAGCACATGACCATTGGCCGCACACAGCGTCGGCTTGCCAAGCTCGCCGATCAGCCTGAACAGCTCCGGGAAGCGTTCCGTCCCAAAATGCTTGTGCACGAGCGGCACGTCGGCCGCGAACCCGCCGAGGTTGGCACCGGCGCTGAACACGCGGTCGTGCGTTGAGGTCAGCACGACGCAGCGCACCGCGTGGTCATCACGCGCCACGCCAAGGGCAGCGATCAGCTCACGCAGCAGCTCGTCCGACAGGGCGTTGCGAGTGTCCGGCTGATTGAGCGAGATCGTCGCGACACCTTTGTCGGAGACCTCGTAGAGGAGAGTTTCGTAGGCCATTGTGGGCCGAAGCCTATGCGAGCGGGCACAGCACGACACGCCCCTGGCTGTGAGCGGGGGCGTGTCGTGCGGCGCCCGCCATGCGGAAACAGCATGACGCACCCCCGGCGCACGGCCGAGGTGCGTCGCACTATGCCCACCCGGCCTCCCGCGGATCGGGCGCGCGGGGCGCGCCGGAACGCGCGGGGGCCCCGGACGCACGCCCGCGCCCCCAACGCCCACCCCGCCCCCCGAAGTAGTAAGTAGGAAGTTCTACTGTTTACTTTTTCCTCCGGCTCCGGTAGCTTCGCCGGGGCCCCGGCTCGCAGCTTCACGGGGCCCGCCACCGAACCAGGAGAGACAGCAGCCCATGGCCACAGCCGACGTCGTCAAGCCCGACTTCACCACCCACCGCAAGCACTTCATATTCACCGACGAGCACGAGGAGCTGCGCGAATCGATCCGGCGGTTCGTGATCAAGGAGCTACAACCGCACGCCGAGGAGTGGGAGGAGACGACGTTCCCGGATTGGGTGTTCGAGCGGATGGGCGAGCTGGGCTTTCTCGGTCTGGACAAGCCAGTCGAGTACGGCGGCCAGGGCGGGGACTACTACACGAGCCTGGTGCTCTCAGAGGAGCTGCGCCATGCCCACTGCGGAGGACTCGGCATGGGCCTCGCGGTACAGACCGACATGGCGATGCCGCCGATCCTCAAGTTCGGCACCGAGGAGCAGAAGCAGGAGTGGCTCGTCCCGGCGATCCAGGGCAAGGCGATTCTGTGCCTGGGCATCACCGAGCCCGATGCGGGCTCGGACGTGGCAGGCATCAAGACTCGCGCGGTGAGGGATGGCGACGAATACGTGATCAACGGCTCGAAGACGTTCATCACCAATGGCCATCGCGCTCACGCGTGCGTGCTGGTCACCAAGACCGATCCCGACGCGGGCCACGGCGGGCTGACGCTGTTCCTGTTGCCGATGGATACGCCGGGCGTGATCCGGGAGAAGAAGCTCGTCAAGCTGGGGATGCATGCCTCGGACACCGCCCTCCTCGCCTTTCAGGATGTCCGCGTTCCAGAGTCGGCCGTTCTCGGCGAGTTGGGCAAGGGCTTCTACCACATCTCCTGGGAGCTTCAGGGCGAGCGGCTGATCGGCGCCGCGGGGTGTGTGTCCGGGGCCCAGGGCGTGTTCGACCGCACGCTTCAGTACGCCAAGGAACGCACGGCTTTCGGCCGACCGATCGGCAACTTCCAGGTGATCCGCCACAAGTTCGCGGAGATGGCAACCAAGATCGAGACGGCCCGCCAGATGGTCTACACGACGGCGTGGCGGTTCCAGAACGGCGAGTACCCGGTGCGCGAGATCTCGATGGCCAAGCTCTATGCCGCCCGGATCGCCGTCGAGGTCGCCGACGAGTGCATCCAGATCCACGGCGGCAATGGCTACATGAAGGAGTACGGCGTCGAACGCGTCTGGCGGGACATGCGCCTGAACCGGATCGGCGCGGGGACCGATGAGATCATGCTCGAGGTGATCGGGCGCTCGTACGGGCTCTAAGTGACCGCCCTCGCCGAGAAGGCCGGAGCCGGGGCGGCGGCTCGACGTAAGCCGATCCCCCCGTTCACGGCCGAGCACGAGGAGTTTCGTCAGACCGTTCGCCGGTTTGTGGAGAACGAGCTGCTCCCGCACTCTCAGGAGTGGGAGGAAGCTCACTGGTTCCCGAATGAAGTGTTCGGATGGCTTGCCGAGCATGGCTACATCGGCCTGAAGTTCCCGACCGAATACGGCGGCGACGACGATCTCGTGGCCGACGCGGTCTGGGTGGAGGAGCTGGCCCGCTGCGGGTCAGGCGGCCTGGCGGCGGGGCTCGGCGCTCACTCGGGAATCGCGCTGCCGCCGATCTGGAAGTTCGGCACCGAAGCACAGAAACAGAGATGGCTTGTGCCCGGTCTCCGTGGCGAGACGATCGCTTGCTTGGCGATCACCGAGCCGGATGCCGGATCGGACGTGGCTTCGATTCGCACGTTCGCGAAGAAAGTAGACGGCGGCTACCTGGTCAATGGATCAAAGACGTTCATAACTGGCGGGGTCAGGGCCGACATCCTTGTCACCGCCGTCAAGACGACCGCGGAGGGAGGCCATCGCGGGCTGTCGTTCCTGGTTATCGACAAGGGACCGGGCGTGGAGGCGCGTGCGCTGGAGAAGCTCGGCTGGCACGCCTCGGACACCGCGCTGATCACCTTCGACGACGTGTTCGTGCCTGACGAGAATCTGCTCGGTGAGGAGAACCAGGGGTTCTACCTGATCATGGCCAACTTCCAGTGGGAGCGGCTCCTGATGGCGCTGGGCTCAGTCGGCGGGATGCAGTTCGCCTTCGAGAAGACGCTCAAGTACGCACTGGAGCGACAGGCGTTCGGCAGGCCAATCGGCAAGCACCAGGCCATCCGGCACAAGATGGCGGAGATCGCGACCCTGATCGAAGCCGGCCGGGATGTCACCTACGCCGCCCTGCGCCGCTACGCTGCCGGCGAGGACGCCGTGCGCGAGGTCACGATCGCGAAGCTCGCCACCCAGCGGACGGCATTCGATGTGATGGACACCTGTCTCCAGATACACGGTGGAAACGGCTATATGGTCGAGTACGGAATCGAGCGCGCCGCACGGGACGCCAGGCTGGGACCGATCGGCGGAGGCACCGACGAGATCATGAAGGAGGTTCTGGGCCGCTCGTTCGGCCTCTAGCCCGCCAGGGCGGGGTAGGATCGCGCTGGATGGACTTCCAACGCGGTCAGCTGCTGATCGCCGGGCCGGCGCTGCTGGACCCGAATTTCTGGCGCACCGTGGTCCTCGTGGTGGAGCACAGTGACGAGGGCGCGTTCGGGCTGGTGCTCAACCGAATCTCGGAGACCACCGTGGGCGAGGCAGTACCTGAGCTGGAGCAGCTCGTCGATCCGGACGAGCGTCTGTTCATCGGCGGGCCAGTGCAGCCATCGGGGGTCGTGATCCTCGGCGAGTTCGAGGATCCCAGCGACGCAGCGCTGATTGCGTTCGACGACGTCGGCGTACTGGCCACGGGTTCTTCTGTCCTCGAGAGCTCGGCTGGGCTTCGCGCGAGCCGAGCATTCGTCGGCCACGCCGGGTGGGGTCCAGGCCAGCTCGACGCAGAGCTCGATCGGGGCGACTGGATCCTCGAGACGGCGCAACTCGACGATGCGTTCTGCCCGGAGCCGTCAGAGCTGTGGTCCGAGGTGCTTGCGCGCAAGGGGGGCAGCTACGCGCTGCTGGCTCGTATGCCGCCGGACCCGTCCGTCAACTGATGAGCGACGGTCATGACCATCAGCACCTCGCGTCTCGCGAGGCCGATCGTCGATCGCTCAAGTCCGCTCTGCTGGTGATTGCCACCTTCGTGGCGGCCGAGATAGCGGCCGGCGTGGTCGCGTCCTCGCTGGCCGTCCTGTCAGACGCGGCACACATGCTGACCGACGCGGCTGCGCTCGCCTTCTCCCTGTTGGCTGCCAGGATCGCCTCGCGACCGGCCCGAGGCGCCATGACGTACGGCTTGGGCCGCGTCGAGATCCTCAGTGCCCAGGCCAATGGCGTAACTCTTCTGGTGCTGGGATTGATCATCGTCTACGAGTCGATCGCCCGGCTCGTCTCACCACCCCGCGTAACCGCCGGCGTGGTTCTGGCCGTCGCCGGTGCGGGCGTCGTCGTCAATCTGATCGCAGCCCGACTCCTGGCCGGAGGCCGCAGCAAGCGGCGCAGCCTGAACGTCGAAGGTTCCTACCGCCACATCCTGACCGACCTGTACGGCTTCGTCGCCACAGGGATCGCCGCTGTGGTGATCCTGACTTCTGGGTTTCAGCGTGCTGATCCGATTGCGTCACTGCTGATCGCGGCGCTCATGCTGCAGGCGGCCTATGGGCTGCTCAAGGCCTCGGGACGTGTGTTCATGGAGGCGGCGCCCGCGGGACTCGAACCGGAGCGGCTCGGAGCGGCGTTGGCTGCCGAGCCAGGCGTGGTGGAAGTGCACGACCTCCACGTCTGGGAGGTCACGTCGGGCTTCCCGGCGCTTTCTGCGCACGTGGTCGTTCGATCGGGAGCTGACTGCCACGAGCTCCGGCGCCATCTCCAGCGCCTGCTCGCCGACGAGTTCGACGTGCGGCACTCGACGCTCCAGGTTGATCACGAAGCCGCCGCGCAGCCGCCGCTTCAGATCGAGATATCCGGGGATCCCGCTACCGAGCCGGCAGCCGCACCGCCAGGGGCGGCCGGAACCCCGTCGCCGGGCAGATCGCGCTCCACCCACGGGTAGACTCGCCGAGGTGCAGGTCATCAAGCCTGGTCCTGACCGGGAGGTCCCGCGCGGCGTGGTGGGGGGATCGGAGATCTCACAGGCGACCGCCGGGGCGCGGAACATCTACATGGCCGTGTTCCGAGTCCCACCGGGTGCGCAGTCACGGCCGCATTACCACGAGAACTGCGAGAGCGCGGTTTACATGCTGTCCGGGAAGCTCCGGGTCAAGTGGGGCGATCGCCTGGAGCAGGAGTTGTTGCTAGAGCCTCGCGACCTTGTATACGTCCCGCCGCGCGAGACCCACGTGCTAGAGAACGCGTCCGACTCGGACCCTGCGGAGTACGTCGTGGCCAGAGACGCGCCCCAGGAGGATGCGGTGGTCGTGCCGTGGGCGCAAGAGTCTGGCTAGTGGACGCCATTTGAGCTCCGTGACCTCGGCCTCGTGAAGCTGTTCTTCGGCGATGCGCTGGACGATGCGGCGGCCATCAATTTGCGGCTCTCCTCGCGGCAGCGGGCGGGCCCGCGGTCAGGCGGGCCCGCACGGGTTCGCCTCAGCGCTCGGCGGCCACCGGCTCGGTCTCGGAGTGCTCGAGCGTGATCTCGGCCTCCTCGTGGTCCGCGCCCGTGTCGGCCAGAGGACGGGTCTCCTCAAACTCGTCCCACAGCTCGCGGCTCGCTTCGCGCTCTTCCATCCGGCGATACCACCATTCGTGGCACATGGGTACACCTCCTGGGATTCGACCATGCTGATGATGAACCCCAGCGTTCACTCGCGCAAGGGCACGTCACGCCAATCTCAGTAATCCGCGAAGGATCCGGACCCGAGGTGCTCCTGGTGCACGGCGGAGCCAGCGCAGCGACGACGTGGTCCGGACTCGCAGAGCTGAAGGCTCGCTGGACGTTGGCGGTGGTGAATCGGCGCGGCTTCTCACCGAGCCCGCGGCCCCCCGCGGGCCATCAGGACTTCGAGGTCGACGCGGCCGACCTGGTCCCGCTGCTCGACGACCGTCCCCATCTCGTGGCGCATTCTTATGGCGGCATAGGTGCGGTGATGGCGGCGATAAGTAGACCCAGCCACGTGCGGTCCCTGGCGCTGCTCGAGCCGGCGTTCTTCCTTCCGCGCGACGATCCGGAGGTGGCGCGATTCCAACGTATGGGCGACGCGGTCATATCCGAAGGCCTCGACGCAGACCAGTCGACGCTCCGCGAGTTCCTCAGGATCGCAGGGGCGCCCGTACCAGACGAGGGCCCGCTTCCGCCCGAGGTGGTGAACGGGGTCCGGCGCGCCCATGGCAGCCGTCCTCCGAGCGAGGCGGATCCGCCCCTAGACACTCTCCGCGATGCCGGCTTCCCCATCCTGGTGGCATCGGGCGGCCATCATCGTGCTATCGAGCGCAGCTGCGACGCGCTCGCCGCCGCTCTCGAGGCCCAGCGCTCCGTGTCCCCGGGCGCCGGGCACTTCATCGCCGCGGCGCCCGGCTTCGCTGAACTGCTGGAGCAGTTCCTGCTCGAAGCTAGCTGACGAAGCGAGCCGCCCAGGGCTCGTGCGGGATGCCCGCCGCGTTGATCACGTATGAGATGAGCCGATACCACCCGGCGGTTATCACCAGCTCCAACAGCTGGTCGTCGCGGTAGTGCTCGCGAAGGGCTGCCCACAGCGCTTCTGAAACGGCGCAGCGCTCATGTAGCTCGTCCGCGAGGCGGATGAGCAAGGACTCCCGCTCGGACCAGACTGGATCATCCGCCTCGCCTCGCGCCGTTGCCGCGATCTGTTCGTCGCTGAGGCCCAGCGGCTTGGCAAAAGCCACGACGTGCACACCCCATTCGTACTCGGCGCCTGCGCGCGCGCACGTTCTGTGGATCATGATCTCGCGCTCGCGCGGGTCGACCCGGCCATGTCCGAGGATCCCGGCTCCGACCACCCGCATCCGCGAGGCCAGCTCGTCGTGCACCGCGAGGGTGCGAAACAGGGCGAGTGGCTCCTGGACGCTCCCGGGTGGCATCCACTTCCGCAGCATCGCGTCGATCTCGGGCTCGTACGGAGGCTCGAGTGCCTCGATCCGCGGGGTGGTCGTAGCGTTCGACATCGCCTATCCTCTCTGCTTCGAAATTAGGAGCACAGCACGGATGGTAGCTTCGAAATCCAAAGCACGCAACAAGGCTCCCCGCCGGAAGCCGACGCCCCTCCCGGGGCGGCCAGTGCGCGGATCCAGAACCGGTCGCCCCGCGATGGCGCTCCTTGACCTGCTCGGAAGAAGGTGGGCGCTGCGCGTCCTCTGGGAGCTGCGAGATGGCAGCGCTCTCACCTTCCGGGAACTTCAATCGCGCTGCGACGACATATCGTCCAGCGTGCTCAACGACCGGCTGCGCGAGCTCCGGGAGGCGCGCGTCGCCGAGGCTACGAGCAGCGGCTATCAGCTCACGGCAGACGGCCGGGACCTTCTGGCCGCGCTCGAACCGCTCGATGAGTGGGCCGCGCGGTGGGCGGCGCGAACCGCCAGGTAGTCAGGGCTGCCCCGCGAGCGAAGTCACGCCCGGTTAGCCGTCGTCCGGGTCTCGAATCCCCTCCAGCGGGTAACGCGCCGGGGCTCGAGCGTGACCACCGCCTGCTCCCCGCGCAGCCTCGCCTGCCCAGTTCCGCGCAGCAGATGACCGCGCTTGGCCAGCGGTCCCCGACCCGCACTCTCGTCGACGCATACACAAGCCGCCGCCGTACGGCGGCCTCCGGCATCTCTCAGCGGCATCTAGCTAGCTTGGCTAAGGCCGAATCGGCGAGGATCACCAGAACCCGCCGTCAACCTTCTCCAGCGAGGATCAGATGACCGAATTACGAAACAGCCAGTGGGTATTGGGGAGCCGGCCGGACGGGATGGTCTCGCCGTCCAACTTCGAGCGCCGCGAGGAGGAGGTAGGCGAGCCCGGCGAAGGCCAGCTGCTCGTCCGGAACCTCTACCTGTCGCTCGATCCCGCCATGCGGGGCTGGATATCGGATGCGCCGTCCTACATCCCGCCGGTCGAGATTGGCGAGGTGATGCGCGGCGGATGCGTCGCCGAAGTCGTTGAAAGCCGCAACGACGGGTTCACGAACGGGGACCTGGTGTTCGGGATGTTCGGTTGGCAGGAGTACGCGGTGATCGAGGTGGACGGTCCGGCGCCCGTGTCGAAGCTCCCCCAAGGCGTCAAGCCGGTCGACGCGTTGAGCGCCCTGGGCTGGACGAGCTTGACCGCGTACTTCGGACTGGAAGACGTAGGCAAGCCGCAGGCCGGCGAGACCGTCGTCGTGTCCGGGGCTGCCGGCGCGACGGGCTCCGTTGTCGGCCAGCTGGCCAAGCTCAAGGGATGCCGGGTGATCGGCATCGCCGGCGGGCCCGAGAAGTGCGCGTGGCTTACCGGCGAGCTCGGCTTCGATGATGCAATCGACTACCGCTCCGAAGACGTGTCGAAGCGGCTCAAGGAGCTGTGCCCCGACGGGATCAACGTGTTCTGGGACAACGTGGGCGGCGAGATCCTGGAGGCGGCGCTGAACCGTCTGGCGCTCTACGGGCGGGTGGTGTTCTGCGGAGCAATCTCCGGATACAACGATTCCGCGCCGCCGCCAGGCCCCCGCAACTACGTCAACATCCTCGTTCGCCGCGCGCGCGTGGAGGGATTCCTGGTGTTCGACTACGTTGATCAGATGCCCAAGGCGCTGGCCGAGCTCGCTCCGCTGGTGCAGACCGGGAAGCTGCGCACGCGTGAGGACATTCGCGAGGGCCTGGACAGCGCGCCGGCTGCGTTGGTGGACCTCTACACCGGAGGTAACACCGGCAAGCTGATCGTCCACATCGCCGATCCTGGATGACAGGGCCGCTCATCGCCCCCGAGGCGCTCGCCGAGATGCTCTCCCGCCCGGAGGGCGCGCCCGCGCTGCTCGACGTGCGCTGGAGTTTGGCGGGTGGCGCCGACCGCGAGGCCTATCTCGCGGGGCATGTCCCCGGCGCGGTGTTCATCGACCTGGATCAGCAGCTCGCCGATCCACCGTCCGACCGTGGCCGGCATCCGCTGCCAGGCCCCGAGCGCTTCACGGCCGAGATGCAGACGGCCGGGGTGTCCCAAGGTCGGCCGGTAATCGCCTATGACGCCGCTACCTCAATGTCCGCCGCGCGCGCCTGGTGGCTGCTGCGCTACTTCGGACATCCTCACGTGGCGGTGCTCGACGGGGGCCTGGCGGCCTGGGTCGCAGAAGGGCGACCACTCAGCCATGAACCAGCTTCGCCGCAGCACGGTGACTTCGTGGCGCGCCCGGGCTCGATGCCGGTCGTGACAGCGGAAGAGGCCGGAGGCCTCGCGGGCGCCGGCATCTTGATCGACGCCCGGGCAGCTGAGCGCTTTCGCGGCGACGCCGAGCCAATCGACCCTGTGGCCGGTCATGTCCCGGAAGCCGTCAACCGCCCCACCTCCGAGAACGTCGACGCGCCGGGCCGGTTCCTGAAGCCGGCAGCGCTGAGGGGAGCGTTCGAGCGACTGGGCGTGCGCGACGGCGCCCAGATCGCCGCCTACTGCGGCTCCGGTGTCACCGCAACTCACGAGGTCCTAGCGCTGGAGCTGGCCGGGTACCGCGCCGCGCTGTACCCGGGATCTTGGAGCGAGTGGATCAGCGATCCGCGGCGGCCCGTGGCACGGGGGAGCGACGGCTAGGCCGGGGCGGCGCGAAGGCCGCGAGTCGCCTGCGCGTCAACAGGTTGAAGAGGCTGCGGAGCTTCCCTTTCCGGGCTCGGGATCGTCGACGACCCCTCCGCCTCCGGTGACCGAGCCCAGGTGGACCACGTACCAGATCCCCCGCCAGGAGATCATCGACGCAATCCCAAACGAACGAACCTCGCCCTTCAACCTGTAGACGAGGCGGGAGTTCGGAACCTCCCAGTAGCCCAACCGGTTGTAGCAGGCGCCCGGCTGCACCCAGTGGACGAGGTCCGAGGGCACGTCGACCTCCGCCAGCTTCGCTACCGCCGCACCACCGCCCACCAGGCGGTGCGCGGCCGCGACATCACTGGTGAAGTTGCCCACCAGACGGCTCTTCCAGTCGGCTCGTGGGTCGGCAATCGCCTTGACCTGTGCATACGCGGCCTCCGGAAAGAACGCCGGCAGCGCGGCGTGGACCGAGTTGGTCAGGACGCCCTTCCACAGCGCGTCCATCTGGGCCTTGAATGCGGCCGTGGAGGAGCTGGGGCGCTGGCTCGTCTGCGGGAGCCGGCCGTTGCTTTCCGGCGGCAGCGGCGACCGGGGGCGCCTCAGCGGCGCCGGGTGGGTAGTAGACCGAGGACGCGCCAGCTGTGCGGGCGTCGAGCTCCTAGTCGAACTTCCACACCCGACGGCGAGCACCGCGCTCGCCAGAACCGCTACCCGAATCCTCAGCGCGATACCGCTCCCAACTCAATCCGGCATCCACTCAGGTACTCGCCACCCGGGGAGCAGATGAACGCCAAGAGCTGAGCGAGAACTTGGTCATCGGTGGATGCTCCCGGCGCAACCATCGCAACCGTCACCTCGTAGCGGGCCCACTCCACCGACAGTGTCCTGGCGAGGTTCTCGAGGCCCGCCCGCGCCGCCTGGGCCATCGGTCCGGCATCCGGGCGAGGGCCCACCAGGACCACCTTTCCCGCGCTCTTCGCGGGAATGAGGGCTCCGGTCGCCACCTCGCGCACGGCGGTCCACGCGTGCTCTATCGCTTGCGCCAGCGCCTCCTGGCCTCCTGTCCCGAAAGTCCCACCCGCGTCGAAGATCAACCCGTGAAGAGGGGCATGCGCGCGGGCCCATTCCCCGGCCTGCTCCACGTCGCTGGGGCCGCGCTGCTCGCCACGAGGGCGGCCATCCTGAGGGTAGAGCTCGACGCGTGCTCCCAGTGCCGACAACTGCGCGGAAATCACGTCAGGAACGCCCCCGGCAAGCGCGATTGATCGCCCGGACAGCAGTCCCTCACGCAGTAGCGCCATGTCTCACCACAAGGTATAGGCTTCGTTGCCGATGCTCTCCTACGCGCACGGTGGATGCGGGGAGCCGCTGCTGGGCGAGACCATCGGCCACAACCTGGAGCGCACGATTGCGCGCGTTCCGGATGGTGAGGCGCTCGTCAGCGTCCAACAGGACATCCGCTACACGTACGCGGAATTCGGCCAGGCCGTGGACCGCCTGGCCTGCGGGATGTTGGCGGCCGGATTGAGGCGAGGTGACCGCGTGGGGGTGTGGGCTCCAAACCGCGCCGAGTGGGCGCTCGTGCAGTACGCCACGGCCAAGCTGGGCGTGATCCTGGTCAACATCAACCCCGCCTACCGGACGAGCGAGCTCCAATACGCGCTAGGCCAATCCGGCTGTCGGATGCTGTTTGCGGCGAGCGAGTGCAAGGGCTCTGACTTCGTGGCCATGGTGCAGGAGGTTGCACCGCGCCTGACAGAGCTGAACCGCTCGATCTTCTTCGGCTCAGCCGACTGGGACGAGATCGCCACCTGCGAAGACCCCACCGAGCAGGTACGCGCGGCCATGGACACGCTCGACTTCGACGACCCAATCAACATCCAGTACACGAGCGGCACCACTGGCTTCCCCAAGGGCGCAACGCTCACTCATCACAACATCCTCAACAACGCGCACTTCCTGGCGAAGCTGCTCGGATATGAGGAGAGCGACCGCGTGTGCATTCCGGTTCCCCTGTACCACTGCTTCGGGATGGTCATCGGGAACCTGGCATGTACGAGCAGTGGGGCGTGCATCGTCTATCCGGCCGAGACGTTCGACGCGGAGGCCACGCTCAACGCCTGTCAGGACGAGCGCTGCACCAGCCTGTACGGCGTCCCCACGATGTTCATCGCCGAGCTGGACCACCCTAGGTTCGGCGAGGTCGATCTGGGGTCTCTGCGCACCGGGATCATGGCCGGATCGCCGTGTCCGATCGAGGTGATGAAGCGGGTCAACTCCGACATGGGCATCGAGCAGATCTCGATCGCCTTCGGGCAGACCGAGACCTCCCCTGTATCGACGTTCGTTCCGGTCGACGACACGCTCGTGCACCGTTGCGAGACGGTCGGCCAGGTGATGCCCCACACCGAGATCAAGATCATCGACCCACTGACCGGCCAGGTCCAGCTCCGCGGCGAGGCTGGAGAGTTTTGCGCCCGCGGCTACCTCGTGATGCGCGGCTACTGGAACGACGAGGAGCGCACGGCCGAGGCCATCGACCGGGGTGGGTGGATGCATTCCGGCGACCTCGCCACCATGGACGCGGAGGGATACGTGCGCGTCGTTGGGCGCATCAAGGACATGGTGATCCGGGGAGGGGAGAACATCTATCCGCGGGAGATCGAGGAGTTCCTCTATGGCCATCCTGAGATCGCCGACGTGCAGGTAATCGGCGTCCCCGACGAGCGCTACGGCGAGGAGCTGATGGCGTGGGTGATCCTCCGGCCAGGCGCCGAGCTCTCAGACGCGATGATTCGCGAGTACAGCGCCGGCAGGATCGCCCGCTACAAAATTCCCCGCTACTTCAAGTTCGTAGACGCCTTTCCGATGACCGTCACCGGCAAGGTGCAGAAGTTCAAGATGCGCGAGACGGCGATCGAGGAGCTTGGACTTCAGAAGCCGGCGGCGATTGCGACCGCTTAGCGCGGCCACTGCCGCGCCGCCGGACGTCTCGTCGGGCGCCGTGGTAACCCAAGCGGCTGAGCTGCGCGTGAAGCTCACGGATTCGATCCAGGACGTAGTCGGCGACCTCCTGCTGCTGCTCCCGGGTGCTGTCCTCGACCCGCTCAAAGCGGAACGGCTGGCCGTACTGCACGACCACCTTGGGGAAGCGAAGCCGCTTCCAGTTACGAACCTTGTACGAGTTGAGGATCGCCACCGGCACGACGGTCGCTCCTGACTCCAGCGCCAGCCTCCCCACACCCGGCTTCGCCCGGTCGGCCAGCTCGCCTGTCCGTGACCGGCCTCCCTCGGGGTACATCACCAGTGCGTCTCCCCGACCCAGCAAAGTGAACGCGGTCTGGAACGAGTCTTCATCGTGGTGCCCACGTCGAACGGGAAACACTCCACCGTGGCTAAAGATGTAGCTCGCCGGACCGGGGTGGAAAAGCTGGGACTTGGCCATGAAGCGAACACGGCGGCGCACGAACGCGCCGGTGAAGAAATGGTCCATGAACGACCCATGGTTGGGGGTGAGGATCACGGGACCGTTGGGGACGTTGTCGGTCGCGATCGCGCGTGCCCGGAAGAGCGTCAGTAGAAGCGGTACGACCACGGACCTGGTGAGCTCGTAGGTCCATCCCGCCGGGCCCCGCCGGGCACGTTCATGGAACTGATCGAAGTACTCCTTGGGACGGGGGTCCTTGTAGACCTGCGGCTTTAGCTGGACATCGCTCACGTCAATTCAATACCCCAATGATGGGGTCAGGTGACGCCGTATGCTCACGGCCGCGCCCAGTCACGCGAGCGCTCAAGCGCCCGACGCCAACCGTCAACGAGCGACTGTCGCTGATCCTCGCTCATCAGAGGCTCGTAGCGATGTTTGACACGCCAGCTTTGCTGGACCTCATCGATCGTCCACAAGCCCACCCCGATCCCGGCCAGGTAGGCCGCGCCAAGCGCCGTCGTCTCGGAGACCTCAGGCACCAGCACGGGCACGCCGAGGATGTCGGACTGGAACTGCATCAGCCAGGGATTCGAGGTGGCGCCGCCGTCAGCCCTCAGCTCGGTGAGCTTCACGCCGGAGGCGGCCTGCATTGCATGCACCGCATCGAATGTCTGATAAGCGATCGCTTCGAGCGCCGCCCGCGCCAGATGTGCGCGCGTGGACCCTCTTGTCAAACCGACGACGGTGCCGCGCGCATAGGGGTCCCAGTACGGGGAGCCCAGCCCGGTCAACGCGGGGACGAAATAGACGCCATCGTTGCCGGGCAGCGATTCGGCGAGCGTCTCTGTCTCGGCGGCCTCGCTGATGATCCCCAAGCCGTCCCGCAGCCACTGGACCGCAGCCCCGGTTACGAAAATTGCGGCCTCGAGTGCGTACGTAAGCCTCCCGTCCCCAACCCGCCAGCCGACCGTGCTGAGCAGACCCTCACGTGGTTCGGGGGGCGTGTAGCCGGCATTCTGAAGCACGAACGAGCCGGTTCCATAGGTGTTCTTGCCAAGACCTGGGTCGACGCAGGCCTGTCCGAACAGCGCGGCCTGCTGATCTCCCGCCACCCCGGCCACCGGAACTGCGTGATCGCCGAGGAAATTGCCTCGGCCCAAACCAAGGCGCCCGCTGCTCGGTCCCACCGTGGGCAGCGCACGGTCCGGCACCCCAAACAGCTCCAGCAGCTCAGGGTCCCACCGCCCCTCCTCGATGTCGAGCAGCATCGTGCGCGAGGCATTCGAGGGATCGGTAACCGACTCACCGCAGAGCTTGAACAGAAGCCAGGCGTCGACCGTCCCAAAGATCGCCCGGCCCGAGGCCGCCCTCTCCCGAAGCCCCTCGACGTTCTGGAGCAGCCACTCGATCTTCGTGGCAGAGAAGTAAGGGTCGAGCACCAATCCCGTCCGCTGGCGGATCAATTCCTCGCAACCCTGGGCGCGCAGCTCGTCGCAGCGGGAGGCGGTCCGGCGGTCCTGCCACACGATTGCGTGGTGGAGCGGCTCCCCGGTGGACGGGTCCCAGACACAAACCGTCTCACGCTGGTTGGCGATGCCCAGTGCCTGTAGCTCGTGAGGATCGACCCCGGCATCTCCCAACGCGGCCGCCGCGACGTCGCTCGTGACCTCCCAGATCTCGGATGCGTCGTGCTCGACCCAGCCGGGCCGCGGGAAGTGCTGGGCGAACTCGCGATACGCACGCCCGATCAGCTCCGCCTTCGGGTCGAACACCAGGCAGGTGGTACCGGTGGTGCCCTGATCGATGGCGAGGATCACCGACGTGAGCCTATAGCGGTATGCGAAGCTCCCTGGATGACCGTTCCCTCGCTCGAATTCCACGACGGCAACCGCATGCCCCAGCTCGGCTTCGGCGTCTTCCAGGTGCCTCCCGAGGACACCGCCGAGACGGTGGCGCGGGCCCTGTCAATCGGCTATCGCTCAGTCGATACAGCAGCCGCATACCGCAATGAACAGGGGGTGGGTGAAGCCGTGGCCCGCAGCGGCCTACCGCGTGACGACGTGTTCATCACCACCAAGCTGTGGAACAACGGCCACGGCCGCGACGCCGCCCTGCGAGCGTTCGAGCGGAGCTTGGGACGCCTGGGACTGGACTACGTCGATCTGTATCTGATCCACTGGCCGGTCCCATCCCAGGACCTTTACGTCGAGACCTGGAGAGCGCTGAGCGAGATCAGGGCAACCGGGCGCGCCCGGTCGATCGGCACCTCCAACTTCACGATCGAGAACCTGGAGCGGATCATCGACGCTACCGGTGAGGCCCCAGTGCTCAATCAGATCGAGCTCCACCCGCGCTTCTCGCAGACCGAGCAGCGAGACTTCCACTCGGACCACGGGATCCTCACCGAAGCGTGGAGTCCTCTGGCCCAGGGACAGGTGCTGGACGATCCCGCGGTCCTTGGGATCGCCGAGGCCCACGGTCGCACTCCGGCCCAGGTGGTGCTGCGCTGGCACATCCAGCTCGGGAACGTCGTGATCCCCAAGTCGGCCACACCGGACCGCATCAAGGAGAACTTCGAGGTTTTCGACTTCGCGCTGGAGGAGGAACAGATGGAAGCGATCGCGGCGCTAGATGCCGGAAGCCGCATCGGGCCAGATCCGGCGACGTTCGCCCTTACCTGAGAACCCCGCACATAGCCGTGGAGGCGCGCCGGCTAGAGCGTTCCCCCAGCGGAAGGACTACGCCGACCGCCGCCATCGCCCGCAGCACGGCGATGACGGCGATCGGGAGGGGGCACCTACCGGGAGGGGGCACCTACCGGGTGGGGCGGCGATGGGCGGGGCGGCGAGGCGAACACGAACTGATGAACGGACTGCGCTCTTCTCCATCCCTGTCATCCCTTCCAACACCGATGGAACCCGGCGCCGGCCGTTGCGTCAAGGCTTGCGGCTCCGCGGATCCCGGAAACTGGTCGAATTGGCCGGCCGCCGCGCAGCGCCTGCCACGCCAGCACCGCGGCGGAGACCCTTATGCTCCCCCCGCAGCGCGCCGTCACCACAACCCCGCCAGAGGAGGGTGTTCTTGCCCGAAGTCGAGGCCCACATCACCGGCACCGTGTGGAAGATCGAGGTCGCGGTCGGCGACCGCGTCGACGAGGGCGACACGGTCGTGATCCTGGAGTCGATGAAGATGGAGATGCCCGTAGAGGCTGAGGATCCTGGCGAGGTCAAGCAGATCCTGGTTGAGGAAGGACAATCGGTCTCGGAGGGTGACCCGCTCGTTGTCCTCGAATAAGGGCCGAAGTCCGGGCCGCCTGCTCGTCGACGAGCCGGCCCCGGGGGTCGCGCGCCTGACCATCTCCAACCCGGAGCGGCGGGGAGCGCTTGATCATCCGATCCTCGACGCCTTCGCGGCGACAATGCCAGAGCTAGACGCCCGCTGTGTGATCGTGACTGGGGAGGGCCACACCTTCTCGGCCGGATACGACCTGGCCGGGCTCCCGGATGGGGTTCTCACCGACGAGGCGGACCGCCTCGTCGCCCACCCTTTCGCCGCGGCGATCGAGGCGGTAGAGGACTACCCATACCCCACGCTCGCCGCTCTCAACGGACACGCGATCGGCGGAGGGCTCGAGCTGGCGCTTGCCTGCGACCTGCGGATCGCCGGTGCCTCCATAACCCTTGGGATGCCTCCGGCCAAGCTGGGTTTGGTCTATTCCCACACCGGGATTCGCAAGTTCATCGACGCAATCGGCGCAGCCCGCACGCGCGAGCTGTTTTTGGTCGGAGCGCGGATCGATGCTGCAACGGCAAGCGCCTGGGGCTTGGTGAATGACGTCGCCGAGGACGACCAACTGGTCGCCCAGGCGCTTGAGCTTGCCGAGCAGATCGCGGCGAACGCTCCGATCGCCGAGCGCGGAAACAAGCGGATCATCAAGGCGGTTCTCGCAGCCGAAGCGGACCTCGACCCGGAGGTGGAGCGCGAGCTGCTGGAGCTGCGGCGCGGCTCCCTCTCCTCTGAGGACTTCCAGGAGGCGGTGCGGGCATTCTCAGAGAAACGCGCGCCGCGCTGGCGCAACATTTGAAGCCCTAACCGTCCGGCCCGCCGCCTATCTTGCTGGCCCGTGCCGCCGCTGATCACTCGTGAAGAGGCGCTGCGCCTCGGGGAGCTGGAGGATCCCGCCGGGATCGAGGCCTTGGTGGAGCGCGCATGGGAGGCGCGCACGGCGCGGTTTGCCGACTCCACTGACATGTGCTCGCTGGTGAACGCCAAATCCGGCGGGTGTGCGGAGGATTGCGGCTTCTGCGCGCAGTCGCGGTACGCCGAGGCCGACACGCCGATGCACGCAATGATGGAGCCCGAGCAGATTCTCGAGCACGCCAGGGCGGCGGAGGCGGCGGGTGCCCACCGGTTCTGCATGGTCACTCAGGGGCAGGGGCTCTCCAAGCGTGACTTCGAGAAGGTGCTGACCGGCGCCCGGCTGGTTGCCCAGCACACCAACCTCAAGCGCTGCGTATCGATTGGCCATATCTCCGCGCAACGGGCTCGGTCGCTCAAGGAGGCTGGGATCCAGCGCGTGCACCACAACGTCGAGACCGCCGAGTCGTACTACCCGGAAGTGTCCACGACGGTCCGCTACGAGGGTCGCCTGCGGACAATCGAAGCGGTCAAGGATTCCGGGCTTGAAACGTGCGTCGGAGGAATTCTGAATCTTGGCGAGACGCGGGAACAGCGGGTCGAGATGGCTTTTGAGCTCGCCGAGCTCGACCCCACCAGCGTTCCGATCAACTTGCTCAATCCACGCCGAGGCACCAAGTTCGGCGATCGCGAGCTGATGGATCCCTGGGAGGCGGTCAAGTGGATTGCGATCTTCCGCCTGATCCTTCCCGACGCCCTGTTCCGCCTGTGTGGAGGACGGGTGGAAAACCTCGGCGAGCTTCAGCTCCTCGCGGTCAAGGCCGGGGTCAACGGGGTGATGATGGGCAACTTCCTGACCACGCTGGGCAACGCCCCCGATGAGGACCGAGCTATGTTTGAGGAGCTAGGGCTAAACGTTGCACGGCAGCCCGATAACGGTGCCCATCCCCGTCCGGACAACCGCAAGGGCTGGCTGGAAGGCGAGACGCCGGACATCGTTTCGGCCGCGCTCGCCGAGCCGGCCGCGCCAGGGCTCCGCGTTCGCCTTTGGGATCCCTCCACGCAGCTCCGGTTCCAGCGCAAATCCCAAGTGAAGCCCCGGCCCAACCCCTCCTCACAGGGAACCGATACCGATCAAGAGGCCGAAGCCGCGTGATTGCGATCGAGGCCCGCTTGAGCGAGCTCGAGGATCTGGGCCTCATGCGTCACACCCGACTTGTCTCTGGGCCGCAGGGACCGCACGTGCTGCTAGACGGCCAGCCGGTCCTCATGCTGTGCTCCAACAACTACCTGGGCCTTGCGGACCATCCGCGGGTGCGAGAGGCCGCGGCCGATGCCGCGATGCGATGGGGCGTCGGATCCGGGGCTTCTCGGCTGGTCTCCGGCACGATGACGATCCACCGGCGCCTGGAGGAGCGCCTGGCGGAGTTCAAGCGCCGACCCAGCGCGCTGCTGTTCGGCTCGGGGTTCCTCGCCAATGCGGGAGTGATCGCCGCTCTGGCTCGCCCGGGCGACGTGGTGTTCTCAGACGAACTGAACCACGCCTCGCTGATCGATGGCTGCCGGCTCTCGCGTGCCGAGGTGTTCGTCTACGACCATCTCGACACCGAGCACCTGGCCTGGGGGATCTCCAGGGCCCAGGGACGCGGTGCTCTGATCGTGAGCGACAGCGTGTTCTCGATGGATGGCGATGTCGCGCCGCTCACCGATCTCGTCACGTTGGCTCGCCGTAACGGGATTCGTCTCATGGTCGATGAGGCCCATGCCACGGGCGCGCTGGGGCCTGGCGGGCGAGGCGCGGTCGCCGAAGCAGGATTGGAGGAGGAGGTCGACGTGATTGTCGGCACCCTGGGGAAAGCGCTCGGCTCCTACGGCGCGTTCGTGATCGCTGACGAGACGACCACCCAGTACCTGTTGAACGCCGCCCGCACGTTTGTCTTCTCGACCGCTCCGCCCCCGCCCGCGGTAGCGGCGGCGCTGGCGGCGCTCGAGCTGCTCCAGGATCGACCGGGGCTGGTTGCCAAGCTCCATCGCAACGCCTCCGTCCTGCGCCACGAGCTGGAACGCCACGGCTGTCAGCTCGAGGGAAGCCGGACTCAGATTCTGCCGCTGGTGGTCGGCGACTCAGACGCCGCTCTCCATGCGTGCGAGGCGGCCCTCAGGCGGGGCGTGTTTGCGCAGGCCATCCGTCCACCCACGGTCCCGCCGATGACCTCGCGGCTGCGCGTCGCCGTGATGGCGTCCCACCGGGTCGGGGAGCTGCGGGCCGCGGCGGCGGTCCTCGCTGCCGCGGTCGCCGCGGGAAGAGCCAGACCGCCGAGCGCATGGGACGCTCCTGCGCCACCGGAGCCCGAGCTGCCAACAGGCCCACCGGCTTCACCAGCGCTGTTCGACGTGGAAGCCTCCGAGCGACTAGCCGCATAGCACTGGACGGCGTCCTGCGCGGCCTGTTCGTCACCGGCACCGACACGGGAGTTGGTAAGACGGTTCTCGCCGCCTCGATCGTGGCTGCGGCCAGGCGCCGCGGACACGCCGCGCGCGTGCTCAAGCCGATCTTGACCGGTCTAGATGAGCCCGCGGACCCGATCTGGCCCCGTGACCACGAGCTGCTGGCCGCGGTATCCGGCGCCACTCCGGATCAGGTGGCCTTGACCACCTACGGCCCGCCAGTCTCTCCGCATCTCGCAGTCCAGATCACGAAAGCATCGCTCGATCCCTTGCAGCTCCTGGACCAGATCCGGGCGGAGCTAGCCTTCGGCGGGCCCCTGATCGTCGAGGGCGTCGGCGGCCTGCTGGTCCCGCTGTGCGACGGCTACGACGTCCGCTCGCTGGCCGCGGACCTCGGGCTACCGCTCGTCGTTGCCGCCCGGCCGGGTCTGGGCACGATCAACCACACGCTGTTGACGCTCGAGGCAGCCCGTGCAGCCGAGCTCCACGTCGCCGCCGTGGTGCTCACCCCCTGGCCGGATCCCCCGGGCCAGATTGAGCGCTCCAATCGTCTGACGATCGAGAGGATCGGCGACGTGCCCGTTTCTCTCCTACGCGCGGTCGATCGCCCCGATCCAGAGCTGCTCGCCACTGCAGGGGCCGCGCTCCCAGTGGACGAGTGGCTCGAGGTCGGTACCGTCAGCGCGTGCGCTTCAGGCTCCTCACCGCGCTGACCGCGCTCTCACTGGCGCTCGCACCACCATTTGCTGCGGCGGCTTCGAGCATCTACTCGCAGGTCCTTGATGCTTACCAGGCGAACGGATCCATCCCCCCCTGTCAGTTCACCAGCGTCCAGCTGCAACAGGCGCTCAAAGGCGTCGACACCTACGGAGAGCAGTACTTCGCCGACTTCACAAACGCAATCCAGACCGCGCTGGCCGCGAGGGCCAGCGGCGCCTGCTCGCCCAGCCGGGCTTCAGGCCTGAAGAAGCCGGCAGCGACCACCCAACGCTTCGTCGTGCCCGCCGTCACCGGCGCAACCGGATCGGACCTCCCTGTTCCCATCCTGGTGTTCGCCGGCCTCACCGTGGCCGCCGCTGGGGGTGGTGCCGTCGCGCTTCTCTGGAGAGCCAGAGGATGGGACCCACGGTGGGCTTCCTGGCTGCGTCACGCCGCCGGGGAGACCGCCCACCGAGCGGCGTCTGGATTGGACCGCCACCGCCGCTCCTAACCAGCTCTGACTCCTACCCCCCGGCTGTAGAAGACCCGGCCCGTTGGGGCGGTCCAGGCCAACCGGATCACCCCTGGACCCGGCGGGTGAACCGATACTGCGAACGCCTGGTTGGGATTTCCTGGAGTCACGGCAGCGAGCGTGCGGTACGAGGTGCCTGTCTGCGTCCGCCACTCGATCTGGGCAAGCTGTCGCGTGTCGGCCGGGGCTGCCCGAAGCATCCCCCATACCAGGACGGCGCCCGTCGGACCGAGGATCGGGTCCGGCAGGAACAGCGGCAGGCGATAGGAGAAGAAGGAGGGCTTCGTGCGACCGTCCGCGAACCGCAATCCCGTCTGGAATGTCGACCAGTACTGCTGGCTCCCCGGGGGGTAGCGCACGTCAGGAAGTGCGTCATAGAGCAGGAACTGCGACATCGTCCGGACCCGAGGATCCCGCCAGGCCATGTACTGAGCCTCGTTCAGATACAGCGACTGGAGCCGCAGGCCGACTCCGCGCCAAGGGTTGGGCGGATAGGTCTCATAGCCGTACTCGGTCAGGTACAGCGGCAGCTGACGCGAGGAGCCGTAGGTGCTGAAGATCGCGTCCAGCTCGTGCTCGAGTCGCCCCAGGTTTGCCAGCGGGGCGAAATCGAGATCAGCCATCGACCTCGACGGAGCAAGGAAGAACGAGTATGGGTGATGGGCGAAACCGGTCATCTGAAACAGCGCCGGATGCGCGTTGACAAAACCTGAGGTGCTCCCGCTCGTGGGACATCCAATGGCGCTTGCCGCCGCTCCCTTCAGCGGCTGGTAGCTCGCGTCGACGCAGTAAAGGCTTCGCAGGAACGGAAGCGGGGCGATGGCATCCCGGTAGTCATAGGTGGGTCTCACGCTTCCCTCAGGCGCCAGCTCGCCGACCAGGATGGTGTCGGTCGTGGGGTGGTGACCGGTCTGCGCCAGGCCCGCAAACGCGGCGTCGGCGTAAGCCCGGTACAGCTCGGCCGATCGCATCACTGGCTGTCCTCCCACCGTCACCCACTGAGGCGTGAGCCACCCCTGCTGGTTGGCCTCGTTCCAGACCGACCAGAAGCTGACGCGGGGTAACGGGCCCGATCCCCCCGGGGGGCGGTAGCTGCCGCTGTAGCGCTGACCCAACGCGGCGACGAACGAGCCGAAGGCCTGCGCCGACGGACTCCAATGATCGGCGTACTTGGGCGCGGGGGCGCCAGTGGCCATCGCCCACAGCGGGCCGGGCGCGGTGACGTTGAAGTCCACGGCGATCCCTCGCGCTCCGGCCTGCTCCACCAGCCGGTCGTATGGTCGCCACGCGCCGGCGGGATAAGCGGCGGGGTCGCTAGCTTTGAAGTCGGCGGGCGGAGTGGTTGAGAACGGGCTGGGGGCTAGCGCCTTCCACAGGATCGTCGCCCTGATCTGGTTTACGCCCAGTCGCTTCAGCTGCTGCAGCGTTCGGATCACGGTCGCGTCCTGCGCGTAGAGCAGGTGATCGTCATCCTGGAACATCGAAGCCAGGTAGGGCCGGGAAGCGACTGGGGCAGATGAGGAGCGGGTGACGAGAACGATGACGAGCCCGACCAGGATCACCAGGCCGGCCGCGACTATCTGTCCGGGCCGCGAGGGGCGAGCTCCGCGCACAGGGCTCAGGCTGCCAGAAGGCGGATCCGACCGGTTCGGCGACTAGCTTTCGCCGGGTGCGTAGCACGCAAGAGCTGGTCGCGGCAGACCGCCGTCACCTCTGGCACCCGTTCACCCAGCAGGAGGACTGGTGCAGGGATGAGGCGCCTCTGATCATCGATCACGCAGAAGGGACCCGGCTGTACGACACCGATGGCAACGTGTACATCGATGGCGTCTCCTCGCTGTGGTGCAACGTCCACGGCCACCGCCATCAGGCGATCGATCGGGCGATCCGAGCTCAGCTGGAACGGGTGGCCCACTCGACCATGCTCGGCCTCTCCCACGAGCCTGCGATCGCGCTCGCCGAGAGGCTGGTTTCGCTCGCCCCGCCCGGCCTGACACGCCTCTTCTATTCCGACAGCGGCTCCACCGCGGTGGAGGTCGCGCTCAAGATGGCCTTCCAATGGTGGGCTCAGCGCGGCGAGCCCCAGCGCACAGGGTTCATCTGCCTGGAGAACGCATATCACGGCGACACGCTGGGTTCCGTGTCGGTGGGAGGGATCGACACGTTCCACGGGCTTTACGAGCCGCTGCTGTTCGAGACCTTCCGCGCCCGCGCGGGCGATGCGGAGCATCTCGCTGATCTGCTCGGCAGCCATGGGCAGTCGATTGCCGCCGTGATCCTTGAGCCGCTTGTCCAGGGCGCAGCGGGAATGCTGATCCAGCCGCGCGGCTACCTGCGGGCAGTCAGGGAGCTGTGCGACGCCCACGGGGTGCTGTTGATCTGTGACGAGGTCGCGACTGGCTTCGGGCGGACCGGGCGGATGTTCGCCTGCGATCACGAGGACGTAACCCCGGACCTGATGTGCGTGGGCAAGGGATTGACCGGTGGGTACCTCCCGCTTGCGGCCACGCTGACGACCGAGCGGATCTACGAGGGGTTCCTTGGGCGTCCCGATCAGCTGCGCACGTTCTTCCACGGCCACACCTACACGGGCAACCCCCTGGCGTGCGCCGCCGCGCTTGCCACGCTGGAGGTGTTCGAGCGCGAGTGCACGCTCGAGCTGCTCCAGTCCAAGATCGAGCTCCTGGCCCGCGGCCTCGCACATCGCGTCGCCGTGCTGCCCGCTGTGCGTGAGGTGCGCCAGCGTGGGTTCATGGTCGGGATCGAGCTGACGGGAGCGGATCTCGGTGAGCTGACTGTCCATCAGGTCACGCTGGCAGCCCGGCGGCGCGGTGCGATCATCCGCCCGCTGGGGGACGTGGTCGTGCTGATGCCCCCGCTCTCGATCTCAGAGGCCGACCTCTCGCGCCTGGTCGCGATCACGGCCTCCTCGATCGCCGAGGTGGGGATGGGCCGGCTGGCGGCTGCGGCATAGGGACAGCCGCCTCCAGCTGGATATCGTCTCTGCCATGAGGTGGAGGTGTGCGGCGGTCATGGCGCCTGCCGCCTTTGCGCTGGGTTTGGCACCGGGCGCCCTTGGCCGTGCCCACCCTCGGCCGTGCGGTGTCCGGTTCCCAGCCCGCGCCCCGTCCCCGTGGCCAGAGATGCGCCACGACTCCAGCAACACTGACCGGCCTTTGCAACGCTGAAGGCATCCTGCCGGCGGCCGGTACGTTTATCACGAACCCGTATCCAAGCTCGGGCGCCGCCAACCGTCCACCGCCGGGGGTTGCGGTTGCTTCCGTGACTCTCCAGAATCCAACCGCTGCCACCGCCGGCTCGGTCACCGCCACTCTGGCCTTGCGACGCGGGGCTCGTTACCCTGCTGCCAACCATCGGCTATCGCTGCTCCCGGTCGACGATACCGGCACGCCGCTGGGCGTCGACTACACCCAGCAGACCACCACCACCGACCCCCGCGGCAACGTGGCCTCGGTGAAGCTGACGATTCCAGCCGGCACGGTGATGCCGAGCCACCTGAAGGCCTACGTGATCAGCGACGTGTTCCGGCTGGCCCAGCGGCAGCTGTACTAGGGGCCCGCCGTGCTCAGCTGACCGAGAAGCGCACGGCGTAGGGCTCGGAGCGTCGTCCCATGCTCGCGCGCGATCTGTGCCAGCGTCCTTCCCGCCCGCAGCTCCGCCCGCAGCTGAGCCCGGGAGATGCCGAGGTACTGAGCTATCGCCGGGATCAGCAGCCTCCGCGGGATGCCTCGGGCGCCCGCCACAGCTGTGGCTCCCGCCGGCGGTGCGATCAGATCGGTGCGTGGGTTGACCGGCAGGATCATCGGAGGCCGGGGGCCCTGGGCGAAGTCGAAATCCTTGACGAGATCGGACAGCTGCGGAAGGGCCTCTCGGACATCGGGGCGGGGATCTGGCCTGCCGTCGGTGCGGGGGTCAAGCCGCCGGCCGCCAAGGAAGTCGTCCTCGATGAACTTCAGGTACGCGTCGAAGCTATAGGTGCTGTGATCGATGAAGCCGCGGCGAGAGTAGGGGCTGATCACCAATCCAGGCACCCGCAACCCGTAACCGTTGGCGTCCACAACAGGGGGCGCCACGTGGTCGTAGAACCCACCCCAGTCGTCCCAGTTGATGAAGATCGCCGTGCTCGACCAGTCTGGGCTCTTCATGATGGCGTTGACGAGGCCTGTCACATAGCTCTGGCCGGCAGATACCAGTGACGGGGGATGCTCTGACACCTTCCCGTTTGGGTCGATCCATGAGACGGCCGGAAGCGTCCCTGCCTTTGCGGCGGCGTAGAAGCCCTTGATCGACTGAATGTTTCCGAGCTGCCCGTCCTGCTTGACGGTCTCAAAGTACGGGAGTGGGTTCCAGATCCCGGGAGTCGAGGCGCCCTGGCGGACGGGAGGGCATGAAACCGCCGCGCTGTTCTCGCAGTCTGGCTCGGACCCCTGAAACACGTAGTAGGCCCAGCTGACGCCAAGCTGGTGCATCAGGTAGGTCAGGTCTGTCCACGAATACGTGGGAACGGTCGGAGACCCGAAGCCGAGATTGCGCCGCTGATAGTCAGGCGGCAGTCCCGGGTTCTGATCCTGGTTGACGCAGCTCATCGGATCACCGCTGGCGCAGTGAGCCGACCAGGCCGAGACCGCGTATAGATGCGAAGGCAGGCTCCACGAGGCGTCGGACTGGAACATGTGGTCCTGGAGCACGTAGTTCCGCGCGTACGCCCAGTAGTTGGGAATGTCGGCCCCCGTGTGGTAGCCCATGACGTCCGGCGGTCCCGTTGACCTTCCGCAAGCCGGGTTGAACAGCTGCTCGCAGCCCCTTCGGCCGCGCCGTTGCTCCGAAACGAAGCCGTTCATTAGTCCGCCGGCGATGTCCGCGCGCGCATTCGTTTGACTGTGGGGCCCTCCGAGGTTGCGGTCGTTTCGATCGTGATACGGGCGGAGACAGTTGCCTGTCTGTGGGTCAGGAACGCAGACCGCGGGCCTGCCATCCGTCATCGGGATCCCGTCGGCTCCCGGATAGGTACCGAAGTACGAGTCAAACGATCGGTTCTCCTGGGTGATGATCACGACGTGCTGGATCTTGTGGATCCCGATCGGCTGCGGAAGGGGCGCCGGCGTCGTGGTCAACGTGCGGACATTTGGGCTAGCCCCGCCGCCACAGCCGGCGAGCGCCAGCGATGCGAGCAGCCATACGGCTGCGGCCACGTATCGGCGCAATCTTCCGGTTACTCCTCGAACTTCGTGAAGTCCTGCTTACGAGCGCCGCACACGGGACAGAACCAGGTCTCGGGAATGTCCTCGAACGCGGTTCCCGGTGGAATGCCCCCGTCTGGATCCCCTTCCGCCGGGTCGTAGATGAACCCGCACGACTCGCACATCCACTTCACGCCCGGAAGCGTAGCGCTAGGGTCACCGCGTGGACGTTGACCGGCCAGGTCCCGGAGAGGAGCTCAACCTGGGCGAGGCGACCGTGCCGCGATCCGCGGCCACGGTGATCGTGCTCCGAGGAGGCGCACACGGTCTGGAGGTACTACTGGTCAAGCGCAACCCGGAGTCGCGTTTCATGGGCGGCGCCTGGGTTTTTCCGGGCGGGGCCGTCGACCGCCACGAGGGTCAGGGCGACGACGCGATCCGCGCGGCAGCGGTGCGCGAAGTCTCCGAGGAGGCCGGAATCGTTTTGGAGGACCCCCGCCAGCTCGTGCCGTTCTCACGCTGGATCACGCCTGCCGAGGTGAAGATCCGCTTCGACACATGGTTCTTCCTGGCACCGCTGCCTGACGGAGCCGCCCCCTCCGTGGACGGAGGCGAGGTGGTGGACTGGCGTTGGTATGCGCCGGCGGCCGCCCTGGAGGCGGCCAGGCAGGGTGAGGTGCTACTCGTCTTTCCGACGATCAAGCACCTGGAGCAACTGTCCGGCTTCGGGTCGGCAGACGAGCTGCTGGCCCATGCCCGCAGCAGAAAGATTCAGCCCGTGCAGCCGCGCGTCGTCCTGTCCGGCGAGCAGGCGCGCGTGTTGCTGCCGGGCGAGCCGGGATACGACGAATAGCCCGCCATATACTCGCGTCGTGACGGCGTCGCTGCCCGATGAAGTACAGGCGGTCTTCGACCGATTCATCACCACTGAGCTGACCACGATTGACAGCAACGGGCAGCCGATCACGTGGCCGGTGACTCCGTATTACTCGCCCGGCGCGGCGTGCGTTGACGTCACCACTGGCCTGGGATACCCCAAGAAGGCCAACGATGCCCGCGCCAACCCTTTCGTGAGCCTGCTCTTCTCAGATCCGACTGGGAGCGGTCTCGCCGACCCCCCCATGGTCCTGGTACAAGGATCCGCGGAGGTAGACGACCGCGACCTCGAGGCCAACCGCGCGCGCTACGAAATGGAGTCGCTCGAGAAGCTGCCTGGCATCAAGGCCATAACCCCTCCGGGGCCCGTCAGGCGGATGCTCTCCTGGTACTACACGCGCATCTATATCCACGTCCGTCCCGAGCGGGTGTACGCGTGGCCTCGTGGTGACCCGACCCAAGAACCGCAGCTCTTCGGGGCACACATGGAAGAGGTGCGCTCGGGGCATTCGGAAGAGCCCGCGCGTTTCCACGCCGATCCACGCGGCGGCGCCAGCTCCTGGCATCCCCGGCTGGCGGAGCTTGGTAGCACCTACATCACCGCCGTGGTATCGATCGTGTCCCCGGACGGATTCCCGTTCTCGGTGCGGATCCCCGTCACGGTGGACAAGGCGGCCCGCTGGATCAGGCTCGAGGGCGAGCTGACCGGAATGCCGCTTCAACCGGGCCTGGCATGTCTCGTGGCGCACACGCACGCGGAAACCTTCAGCTGGCAGCAGAACTTCCAGGTCCGTGGTGATCTCGTATTCCACGAAGAGCATTGGGTGCTGATTCCGCGGAAGGTGGTAGGCGGCTTTGAAGCCCCGCGGTCGCGCCTGGCGACCGTGCGCAAGAACGCGGCCAAGGCTCGACGGTTTCGCCGCACCGCCAAGCGCGAGCTGGCCCGGCGCGGCTGAATGCCCAAGCGGACCACACGCAGCTCGCAGAGCTCACAGCGGCTGACCGTGGCGATCACCGGCCCTACTGGGGACATTGGCCGCTCGCTGCTGCGGGCGCTACAGCGAAGCCGCGAGGTGGGCCGGGTCCTCGCCATGGCCCGCAGGCCATTCGATCCCGCCGAACACGGTCTGTCGAAGACCGAGTACCGCCAGGGTGACGTCCTGGACAGGGCGGCGCTCGACGAGCTGTGCTCGGGCGCCGACGTCGTCGTACACCTTGCGTTCGTGATCATCGGCGGACTCCAGGAAACCCAGCGAGTCAACCTGGAGGGCTCGCGCAACGTGTTCGAGGCGGCGGTGGCGGCGGGTACCCGTCGCCTGGTCTACGCCTCGTCCGTCGCCGCGTACGGATTTCACGAGGACAATCCGCTTCCGCTGCGGGAGGACGCGCCTCCGCGTGGAACCGACCGTCACTACTACTCAGCCCAGAAGGCCGAGCTCGAGGGCGTGCTGGACGAGGTACTGGCGAAGAGCTCGACGCGGGGATACGTGTTTCGGCCTTGCATCGTGGCCGGCGCGGACGCACTGGCGTTGATGCAGAACATTCCCTACATCCAGCTTCGCGGCTGGGTGCGCGAGGGGACCGGACCTCTCTCCGGCGTAATCCTCGGAGCCGCCGAGAGATTTCCGGGCCTGAGGCCCGTGCTCCCTGACCCCGGCGTGCCGTTTCAGCTGGTCCACCACGACGATGTCGCCTCGGCGATGCGCGCGGCGGTACTGGGCCGCGGCGAGCCCGGGATCTACAACCTGGCCGGTCCGGGCGAGCTGACCATGTCCGACCTGGCGGCCGCGCTGGACTGGTACAGCGTTCCGGTGCCCAAGGTCGCGCTCGATGGCCTGGCGGAGCTCGTAGCCCGGCTGCCGATGATGCCCGCGCAGGCCCAATGGATCGAGAGTATTCGCGTCCCTGTGCCCATGGATACCGCGAAGGCGCGGCGTGAGCTCCGATGGCGCCCACGCTACGACGCCTCGGAAACCCTGCTGGACATGGTCTCGGGGGCCCGGGAGCGGCGGCTCATCTAGGGCGGCTCGGCCGCGGTTGGCGGGGGAAGAGCGCGCGGCGGGCGCCGGCGGCGGCTGGGGCGGCGGTCCGCTAGCCCCCGCCGTAGCTGATCAGCAGATCGGTGATCACGCCGATCATGAATCCCGCGGTGAGCATCAGCAAGCCAAGCTCTCGATGGCCGAGCCGACGCATCGCAATCCACACCTCGCCGATTACGTAGAGGATTGCGCCGCCCGCGATCGCGTAGAAGAGCAGCTCGAGCGGGTGGCTGGTGACCGCGTATCCCACCATCGAGCCTACGAACACGGGCCCGCCGCTGATCAGGCCTGCGACCCCCAGCCAGCCCCACGATGGGCGAACGTCGCCGAGTGGCCCAACGATCCCGAAGCCCTCGGTCGCATTGTGCAAGGCGAACCCCACGATCAACACCGTGGCCAGGCTGATCGCCCCTGCGCGCGCCGCCACGCCGATGGCCAGCCCCTCGGCGAAGTTGTGCACGCCGATCGCAGCCGCGATCGTCAGGCCCCGTCGCAGCGCGCGGCTGCGGGCGGCATCGAGCTCCCGCGTCAGCACGTCGGCCTCGGACGCGGCGACGGCGGCGACTTCGGCGCCTCCGCCGATCGGCGGTGTTCCCGCGCCAAGCGGGCGTAGGCGTCGCTCGAACACGGCCAACCCAGCGCTTCCCGCCGCGAACCCGGCTCCGAGCAGGAGCACCAGCCAGACCAGGTGTCCAACCGAGCCTCGGTGATGTTCGACCTGGGCCAGTGCCGTGTTGACGATGTCGCCGGCGTTCTTGAGGACGTCCACGAAGATGAACGCCAGTACACCCACCGCGAACATCGCCAGGGCCACCCGGGCGCGGCTCCCGAGCAACTGGAGCCGTCCCGCCGGCAACCCGAGATAGATCGTGAATCCGGCAAGCGCTCCGAGCGCGATGGTTTGTGAAAAGGACACTTTGTGAAATGAACGTTAGGGAACCCTAATACTGGTTCGAGGCTACCAATTTAGGGCGCCCTAATACGTATACCCGCCGTGGCGTCAGGTTCCTGCCGGGGCGCCTCCCGCGCCTTACCCCGGAACTTTGCCGCCCAAGCTGTGCGCATGTCAACTGGCGGGGCGAATTTCGTGGCGCGGCCGGCGCTCGCCTCGGGGCCACGTTTGTGGCGCGGCCGGGCAGGTGCGGCGGACCTCGGGGCCCGCGCCGGAGACACCTGCGCCCCCCGCCCCCCACACCACCGAACCCCCTTACGTATCAGGATTCAGGTTGGGAAGGTGCAGGCTCTGGAGCCAGTGGCTGACCGTGATATTGAGCTGGGTGAATTCTCCCGTGAAGATCAGGACGCCCATTGCGATCAGCACCGCGCCTCCGACGCCGATTACCACTGGGTAATGGCGCTTGACCACGGCTAGGGCGGAGGTGGCGGTGCCGAAAGCCAGTGCAGTGATCAGGAATGGCACCGCCAGCCCGGCGCAATACACCGCGAGCAGTAACGCACCGTGGGCGGCGGAGTGAGAGGTTCCCGCGGCCGTGATGATCGCGCCCAGGGTGGGCCCGGTGCACGGCGTCCAGGCGATCGCAAAGGCCGCGCCGGTGAGGATTGGCCCCCCGCGCCCGGCGCGGCTCATCAGTGCGTCGACGTGCCATTCCCGCGAGAGCCGCGGGATCAGCGGGGCGGCGAGGAACAGCACGCCCATCACGACGATCACCGCGCCGCACACCTTCAGCGCGGCGGGACCCGTCAGCGCGCCGCGCAGGGCCTGCTGGCCCAACAGACCCAACGCGATGAAAATCACCGAAAAGGTCCCGACGAAAGCCAGGCTGGGTCCGAGCACCCGTCTCGGCCTGATCTCCTCAGGCCTTACCCCGGCCACCGCGGAGATATAACCCGGCACCAGCGGCAGCACACACGGGGACAGAAATGAGACCAATCCGGCGCCGAAAGCCACTGGGATTCCGATGCCAGAGGCGGGGTCCATCTACCCCACAGGGTAACGTTGCCATTCTCCGCTACAGCCGCTAACTTTGTTGAGGGGTCATCTGTGGAAGCTTCTGTATTCCAAGCGCCCGCAGCTATTTCCCGAACGAGGGTTACAGTTGCGCTGCCGCCGCTCCGCCTCCGCTCCGACGAGCAGCTCGTGGCGCTGTTTCGCCGCGGCCACGACGAGGCGTTCCGGGCCATCTATGACCGCTATCACAAGCGGCTACTGGCATACGCACGGCAGATGCTGCCGCGCCGGCAGGACGCGGAAGACGTCTTGCAGGACGTATTTGTCCGCGCCTACTTCGGCCTGAGAGCTCACAGCCGTGATCTTGCTCTGCGCGCCTGGCTTTTCCGAGTAGCTCACAACCGGTGCATCGACGAGCTTCGCCGCCCGGCCCCGCCTCCGCCCGAAGTCCTCGAGATGATGCGCTCCGGCGTTCAGGACCCCGTCGCCGAGGTCGAGAGCCGCGAGGTGCTGCGACGTCTGATAGCTGACGTCCGCCGGCTTCCCGAACAGCAGCGCTCCGCCCTGCTGATGCGGGAACTCGACGGCATGAGCTACGAGGACCTGGCCGCGAGCCTGGGGGTCACCGTGTCAGCCGTGAAGTCTCTGCTGGTGCGCGCCCGGGTCGGCCTGGCGCGGGCCACGGAGGCGCGCGACACCGCTTGCGTGGTGATCAGAGAAGAGCTCGTGTGCGCCCATGACCAGGGTGTCCGCCCGAACGCCATCGCCCGCCGCCATATGAAGGACTGCCCGGCCTGTCGCAGCTTCCGCGGAGAGCTTCGCGGAATCTCGCGGGGGCTGTCGGCGCTGGTACCCGCTCTCGGACCGATCGGTGCGCTGGCGCGGCTATGGGCCGGTTCCGGTACAGCCAGCCGGCTCACCGGCGGCGCAACCGGATCAGGCGCGGGAGCCTCAGGCCCCACAGCGTCGTCCGTCGGCGCCTTGGGGGCTGGTGGCACCGCCTCCTCAGCCGGAATGACGGTGGGGATAAACCACCTTGCAGCGTTGATCGCTGCGGCAGCCGCTACCGGAGGGGCCGTCGAGATCCAGCACACCCTGGCCCACTCACGTGCCTCGCAGCCCCTGCCAAATGTTCGGGTCTCCGGTGAAGACAGCGGCTCGGCGGCCTCGCCTCGAGCGGTGATTTACGGTCCTAATGGGCGCGCGATCGCCGTATCGCAAAGTGTCGTTGCCCCACTGGCCTCCGCGCTAGGCAACGGAAGTGTGCGTCCCTCGCCGACTCAGCCGGCCGCGACGCCACAAGCAAAGCTCCGCGAGACTTCGGGCGTAGCTCCTCAGACACCCGCGCCGCCGACCTCGTCGGGGTGGACGACCCCCCCAGGGTCGACGTCTTCAAGCGCAGCCGCCACTGCACCCATCTCCTCTCTCGGTATCGCCAGCCTGACCACATCACCGTCAGGCTCAGGATCCCCCAAGAGCGGGAGCGCGAGTCAAGCCCCCGGAAGTCCTTCTTCGGACTCGTCTTCGGGAGCCACCGCTCCAGGCTGGAGCTCTGGCAAGAGCAACTCCTCAACGGCAAACACGAGCCCAGCGACGACATCTCCGGGCTCGGGCTCAACCTCTGGGGGCGGCGCTCACACCAGCGCATCGGGGAATCCGAGCTCGTCCGGGGGGGCCTCCCCGTCCGCAAGCGCCAGGTGAGCGGAGCTCACAGGCGTCCGACGATTCCCCGGCGCCTCACATAGCGAGATCGAGCGCTACCTAGAGCAGCTCGACCATGAGGAGGTGCTGGTCCGCCGGGGTCAGCGATCGGGGCTCTACGTGTTCGTTGCCGTCCACGACACCACTCGAGGGCCCGCGCTGGGCGGCTGCCGGATGTGGAGCTACCAAGACAACCGCGCCGCGCTGCGCGACGCGCTTCGCCTGTCTCGAGCCATGACGTACAAGGCTGCCGCGGCAGATGTGCCACTTGGCGGCGGCAAGGGGGTGATCATGCTCAGCCCCGGCGCGCGACTCTCCTCGCGGCATCGCCGACAGGCGCTGCTCGACTTCGGCGATCTGGTCCAGGGTCTGGATGGCCGGTACATCACCGCTGAGGATGTTGGGACCTCGAGCCGGGACATGAGCGTGATCGCCGAGCGGACCCGGTTCGTGGGTGGGCTGGCGCGGCGCCGCGGCGGCTCTGGCGACCCTAGCCCCTTCACCGCGCTCGGAGTTGAGCACGCAATCAGAGCCAGTTGCGAACAAGCCTTCGGGAGTAGCTCCCTTTGCGACAGATCGATTTGCGTTGTCGGTCTCGGCCACGTGGGATCCCGGGTCGCCCGCCGCCTGACCCGTGCGGGCGCCCACCTGGTGGTCTCCGACGTCGACCGGCTCAAGCGTTCCGTTGCGGAAGGGCTGGGGGCACGGTGGATCTCGGCAGAGCACGCATTACGGGCGAAGGTTGATGTTCTCGTCCCGTGTGCGCTCGGAGGGATATTCGACGATCGATCAGTGCGAAACCTGCGCTGTCGCGTGATCGCAGGCGCGGCCAACAACCAGCTCGCCGGTGAGGGGGTCGCTGAGCTCCTCGATGCCAGTGGCATTCTGTGGGCGCCCGATTTCGTGGTCAATGCCGGTGGCATGATCAACATCGCGGAGGAGCTACGTGGCTACGATCCGGCCCGCGCTCGCCAGCGGGTCAAGGAGATTGCGGCCACCCTGACGCAGGTATTCGACGAGGCCGAGAAATACGGCGTCACGCCGCTCGCTGCGGCTACGGCGCTGGCTCGGCGGCGTCTGGGAGAGTGATACGAGGTCGCTCGACGCCGGCAGGGAGCCGGCCCTCTTGCTCGAGCTTGTCCAGATGGGCAGCGAGCGTCCACGCGGCGGCTCCCCGGAGCTGGGGCGGGGCATCGTCCCAAACCTGATCGAGCAGCCCGTCTACGGTACGGACATTCTCGTCCAGCGCCGCGATCAACCGGCGCTCCCGCTCCACACGGTGCGCTACATACTCGTTGAGCTTGGCGGCGGCATCCGTGACCAGGGGGCCGTGGCCGGGGCAGAGGACGGATAGAACTCGGCTGCGAAGGCGCTCGAGCCCCTCGAGGTAGGCGACCAACGCACCGGGATATGGCCAAACGAACACGCTTCCCTCGCCCAGCACGGCATCGCCGGTAAACGCAACATCTCCGGCCACGTACGCGAGGTGGTCCGGGGCATGACCCGGTGTCAGCACCGCCTCGAAGGGACCGAATCGTTGTCCGTCGGCCAGCGTCACGTCGACGTCCCCCCTTGCCGCTGCGAGCGGGACTCCGGTGAAGCGCTGGTGGAGTGCTTCAAGCGCCTCGCTGTGATCCAGGTGGTCGTGAGTCAAGGCGATCCCACCCAAGCCGCCTCGCAAGTGCACCTCGCGCACGAGAGCATCGACGTGGTCCTGTTGCAGCGGCCCCGGGTCGATCAGCCACGCCGGATCGCGGCCGACTATCCACGAATTGGTGCCTGCCAGAGTGAACGGGCCAGGGTTGGCGGCACCGATGCCCACCACGTCATGGCCATCTACATGGACCCGCATCAGCGGAGGATGACATCTGGACGATTAGCGGCCTGCTGCGGCTCCGCGGTCAGCTAAATTCCCTCTCTCACCAAGCACTGAAATCGAGCGTCAAGCGGAGGCGACGTGATCAGGAATAGAGCAGGGGTTATCGGCGTGGTGCTGGCTGCCGTCGCAACGTGTGCCGGGACGGCATCCGCGAAGATCGTGCTGCCCACCATCCCCAAGGAGGTTCAGCACGACCAGGCCGCCGGAGCGATCACCCCTCCGGCTCCGCCCTGCCCGCAGTTCCCGAACGTGTCCTGTACCCCGGTTCCGGAGACCCCGGCGCTGGGCGTGCCGTTCCCTGGAAACATGGCCTACTACGGCGGACACCTCGAGATCCACCCCAAGGAGTACCTGGTTTTTTGGGGGTGGGGTGAGCCGGGCGCGTTTCCTGGTCAGCAGTGCTCCTCAGAGACGATCACCGAAGGCTCCACCAGCGCGACGCTGGCCTGCGACCCCGACGGAGCGGGCAAGTATATGGCCGACTTCGTCAACCAGATGGGCGGCACGAACTGGGCGGGCGTCAGCACCCAGTATGTGGACTCCAGCGGTGCACACATCAGCAACGACCCCAACGTCCTGGCTGGAATCTGGGTGGACGACTCAAACGACGTCACGGGATTGCCCAAGACGAAGGCGACAAACCCGGCCGGCCCGTCCAACACCAACACGCAGCTCGCGGCCGAAGCCTCGCGGGCGCTCAGCCACTTCGGGATCACCGACACGGGCGACGCCAACATCGTCGTCATTCAGCCGCCCGCGTACAGCGACCCGAACGCAGTTTCGCAGGGCTACTGCGCGTTCCATGACTACACCGAACCCGCCTCTCCGGGCAACAGCTACTACAACGATCCGAGCGTCACCAAGGACATCGCCTACACCAACATGCCGTATCAGCTGGCCATCAACTCGAATGGCGCCAACCTGTGCGGCGAGAACGCGGTTAACAGCGGCGCCGCTGGCAAGCTCGACGGGTTCTCGATCGTCCTGGGGCACGAGATTGAGGAGACGGTCACCGACCCCGGCGCCGAGTCGGTGATCGGGACCTCGGGCAATCCCACGCACCTTGGCGGCTACTACGACACGCTGGACGCCAACGAGAACGGCGACAAGTGCGCGTGGGTCGGGGTCAACCCGCTGACAGGCACGGGGACGCTGCCGATCCCGGGCGCACTCGGAAATATCAAGGGCAACGCGGGCGGGACGTTCGCGGTGCAGTCGCTCTGGAGCAACGCTGCCAACGCGGGCACCGGGTACTGCGCCGGGTCCGGAACGGACTCTCCGCTGCCGTCGGGTTAGCGGCGATTAGCGATTAGCCAGCGCCTAGCGAGCGGCCCGGGCTTTGCCCGCCCGCTCGCGCACCCACTGCGCCTTGTGGGCGCGCTTGGCGGCCTGGTAATCGGCCAATGCCTGGGACGAGTCGACGTTCCCCAGCGTTGGGTGCGAAGGAACCAGCGCCGCCGCGGCCTCGACCCCGAAGCGGTAGTAGAGGACCGAACCCAGCGACTTGATCTTCATCTCTCCAAAACCTGGAAGCGCGGCCAGATGTGCGCGCAGCTGCTCGGAGTCAGCGGCGTCCTCCCAGACCCTGGCAGCATCGCCCCCGTAGCGCTCGAGTACATGTTCAGCCAGTTCGTGCACCCGCTTCGCCATCGCTCCGGGAAAACGGTGGAGGGCGGGCTTGGCGGTGAAGGCCGGCTCCAAATCCGCCTGCACCAGTGCCTTGGGCTCCAGCGAGCCGAGCCGCTCCAGGAGATCAAGCGGTCCCCGGAATGCCTTCTGCACGGAAACCTGCTGGTCGAGCGCAAATCCGATCAGCAACGCCATCGGATCTTCCGCGATCAGCCGGTTCGCCTCATCGGATTCCGTGAAGTACAGCCTGTCAGGCATCAAGAGAATCGTAAACCGTCAACGGGCCGGCGCGGGCAGTGCGACCGCCTCCCCCCAGGTTCCGCGGTTCTCCCACGGCAGGCTGGGAACGCCTCCGACCTCCAGATCGGTGAAGCTGATCTGCGGCATCGGGACTCGCCATCTGCGCGGGTCGGATCCCTGGGCCGCAACAAGTCCCGACAGCGCATCGTCGAGCGCGTGCTTGGACAGCTGAAGCGGTGTCCGGCCGCCCAGATATCGAGCTCCGTGAGCGCGGCCCGTCATGACGTCGTACAGGAACGCGTCGTAGTCGTCGAAGAATTCGTACCTGGGGCTAGGTGCTCCCATCTGGGTAAACGCGCGCACGCCTGCCGCGTTCCCGCCCGACTCGTCCACGATCCCAGTGAAGACCGGCTGCGCGACCAGCCGCTCGAGGGCCGCGAACCACGCATCGAAGATCGGGAAAGCGGCGCCGGCGACATTGCCGGTCGGATTTCCGGAGCTGTCGCGCTCGGCCCCGTCCGGGTAGAAAGCGGTCCCGTTCCACCGCCTGATGATCCCCACGGCTGTGCGCTCGAGCGCGGTCAGGTGCACTCGGCGAGCGCCCAGCCGAGCGATGAACGGCTTGAAGCCGAGGGTGGCCCGCAGGTCAAGCTCGCCGGTGCGCCGCGCCACCTGCCAGAGAGTGGCCTGCGTGAATCGTCCTCGATGCCCGGCCAGCAGGCGGATGGGCTCGCGGACCCGCTGGAACGCTCCCCACAGCGTTCCGTCGCCAGAATCCTCCCAGCTCGCCTGCGGCTTGTTGTTCCAGGACGCGAGGAATCCCTGGGCCGGGTCTATCACCGACGGCCACCGGGCCGGGGCCAAGTACCCGGTCCAATCACGTGAGCCATCGCCAGCCTGTGGCAGGCGCGGATCGACGCCACGGCGTCGGATTGGGATCGCCCCGGTATGCCAGTAGCCGATGTGGCCACGGTCGTCGGCGTAGAGGAAGTTGAAGCCGGCCACGTTCTGGTGGACCGCTGCGTCAAAGCCTGCGAGCCCCGTGGCCTTGTTGACGCTTACGATCGCCAGCCCGGTCTGAAGCTCGCGGTTCCAGAACGCACGCGCCTTGCAGTAGGACAGACTAGCCTGGGGGTCCAGGTAGAAGATGGTGCAGCCCACCGGGCGTCCGGACGGCCCGTGCTCCGTGCGATAGAAGGTGAAGGTCTTCGTCTGGTAGACGGGCACCGGCAGCGAAGCGCCGATCAGCGAGATGTTGGGAGTTTGCGTGTTGATCCTGATCGTCTCCTGCCGCTGCCCGACCGGCCTCCATGCTCCTCGCCACCAGTACTGGTATCCGCCGCCGGCCGGCCGGATGTGATCCACGTAGGTGTCGACCTGGTCGTCCTGTGCGGTCGTGATCGACCACGCGAAATGAGGCGTGTAGCCGATCACGACCCCCGGGCCGCCGCCGGGGACACCCACCCCGTGAACATGAAACTGGCCTCCCTGGACCTCCATCTCGTAGAAGACCGGCGGGAAGTAATAGCCCACCTGGGGTCCGCCCCAGAGCAGCGCTCCGCCGGTGCTTGACCTTCTCGGCGAGATGGCCCAAGCATTGGATCCGAACACAGGAAGGCCCAGCCTTGTCTCGGCCTGGCTCAGTGCCTGCTCGCCGGTGAGCATTTCCTTATCGGCGGCAGCCACGTCTGGGCGCAGCTGGCCCGCGGCTCGGGCGGTGTCTACGGGCCCGTAGCGCTCGAAGGCATAGCGCAGGCCAGCGGTGCTAAAACGGGCGTCTCCCTGAGACGGAATGGTGGTCGGCGACGCCGGATCCCGCGTGAGTTGGAGGTCGTCGAAGATGCGCACCGCCCTGGCGACGCCGTAGTGGGAGGACAACCGCTGGAGCAGCGTCCCATAGCCGACCGCATTGCCGGCCGACTCGGAGATGTTCTTGACCTCCAGGACCAGGATCGCGAGCGTGTCGAGGTCGGTCCACCGCGGAACCGGAATGTCATCGGTGGCGTAGAAACCGGCCGGCATCTGCGACAGGTTGCCGTTGTCCCGATCGATCACCGCGTTGATGCCGGCTGTGTAGCTCGAGAGTGCAACCTGGTCATGAGCAGGTAGTGCGCGGATCTGCGCCGCAAGTACGGCCGGGTCCTCGGAGTCACGGCGGGTGATCTCGTCCATCGTCAGGTACTGGGCGCCCTCGATCTCGGAAAGCCTTCCCTCGCCGGCTCGACGCAGGACGTCCATCTGAAACAGCCGATCTTCCGCCTGGGCGTAACCAATCCCCCAGGCGATCCGGTTCTCGATTTCGGCTTCGCTGGGACCCGCTGCGTAGATGTGCGGGACGCCGTATGCGTCGCGCACGATCGTCACGCCGGGCGAGGGTGCCTCGGTGCTTTCAGGGTGCGGAACGCTGCCCGGAGTGGGATCGAGAGCACCATTTCGGAACTGCCAATCCCGGTAGGCGCCCAGCTGGTCGCACGCATGAGGAGCGAGATCCGAGCAGTTGCCGCTGGCCTGGTTCTGCGCAAACGCGGTCGCGGTGATCGTTCCGCCCTGGCCTGGAGGCAGGATCACCTCGGCGCGCGTGGCCGCTGCTGATGTGCCCGGCCCCAGGGCGGCGCCCGCCGCAATCAATGCCACCGTGGCCCACGGCCTGGCCAGTCCACGCATCAGCTCATTGCAGCGGCCACGGGTTGGCCGCCGGCCTTCGAGGCTCGGTGCGCCAGTCGGCGTACGCCTCGGCTGGATCATTCGTCGGCTCGTTCACCGATGCGTCGTACTTCGCCGCGACCTCGCTGACCGGATAGTGCACGCCTTCCTCTCGCCGGCAACCGATCATCAGCACGGCAGACGGTCCGTCCCCCGCGCCGACAAACACGTGCTCGGCGCCGGCGGGGCAGTGAACGAAGTCCCACTGCCTCAGCGACCGTTCCTCACCCTCCATGATCACGATGCACTCGCCGAACAGCACCAGGAAATCCTCCTGGACGGACTCGGAGTGGTAGCGGCAGTTTGGTTGCCCCGGCTGCATGACCTGGACATTCACCCCGGTATCCGGCCACAGGACGCCGTCGGGTTCGAGGTCGATCAGCAGCGCCCGGCGCGAGTGGCCCAACGCCCTCGCCTCGGCAAGGTTGATCACAAGCGGCTGATCCACGGGCGCCACCTGTTAGCGAGTTCAAGCGCGGCAAGCAATCCGGCCACGATCAGCCAGCTGCCAAGCGCGGTAATCCCAAGCATCGCGGTGTGCACATTGACTCCGTGCGGCGGAGCGATCGCCCAGCTGCACAGGGCGAGCACCACAAACCACCGGCGCCGGAGCTCGAACACGATGGGGATGGCCGCCAGCACCGCCAGGTAATGCGACCACACAATCGGCGAGATACACACAGACGCCAATACCGCAACACTGAACAGAATCCGCTCGTCGCCTCCACGCCGCCACCGGCGATAGGCCGTGAGAGCGACAAGCAGCGCAGCCCCGGCTGTGAGCGCCTCGGCAAGGCCGCTTGCCAGCCCGATGTTCATAAGCGCGCCGATCGGCCCGAACCCCGAACGAGCCTCATTTGGCCCCAACCGGGAAAGCAGGTGCAGATAGGCGCCAGGACCGAGCGGGCCGAGGAGGAACCCGAGCGCGAGCAGTGATCCGGTGCACGCCGCCGCCCAGGCGAAGGCCCGGTAGCGGCGGCTGAACAGAAGCCACAGGATCAGCGGCGCCAGGAACAGCTTCGAGGTCACCACGACGCCGGCCGCCAGACCGACGGCCGCTGGTCGATCCCGGAGGCGCCACAGGAAAACGGCGCCGGCGAGCAACAACGGGCTCAGGGCGCCTAGCTGCAGGCCCGTGATCGTGAACGCGGTGCACAACACGAGAACCGCGGGCAACTGGTCCCTGTCTGAGCGCCCCATCCCGGCGGCAAGCACCGCGGCGGCACAGATCACCAGAAAGACCGCGCGCGCTAGCCAATGGGGTAGGACGCTCAGCGGCACGAATGGCAAAGCCGAGACGAATGGGTACACGAACGAATGCCCCGAGTAGACAGCCGCGGAATCGGGAGGCGGATACAAGTTTCGCCCGTGCACCAGGGCGCTTCCGGCGCGCAGGAACACGTCGAGGTCGTAGCTGGGCGTCAGCGGCAACAGGACCACCACAATCGCGGCCAGCGAAGCCGCCATCAGCGCAAAGGAAAGTACGCCCTGAAGCCGCCGCACCGGGCGAGGATACCCAGGCAGCGCGGGTAGGATCGCGCACATGGCAAGCGAAGCCTGGGTTGGACGGACTGCGCTCACAAGGCCGCGACTAGCATCGATCCGGTGAGCGCCGAGACGAAGACCGAAGCCGGTGTGGCGGAGCTGATGGTGCGCTGCCTTGAGAACGAAGGGGTTGCGTTCGTGTTTGGGATCCCAGGAGAGGAGAACATCCACTTCGTCCAGGCACTGTCAAATTCGTCGATTCGGTATGTGCTGGTCCGCCATGAACAGGCCGCCGCTTTCATGGCCGAGGTTTACGGGCGGCTGACCGGGGATGCCGGCGTTTGCTCGTCGACACTGGGACCCGGCGCGATCAACCTCTTGCTCGGAGTCGCCGACGCCACGACCAACTCGACCCCAGTCGTCGCGCTCTCGGCTCAGGTTGGTATGAACCGGATGTTCAAGGAATCCCACCAGGGGGTGGATCTAGTCTCGATGTTCGTGCCGGTCACGAAATGGGCCGGGCTCGTGGCCAGGCCTGATGCCGTTCCCGAGATGCTCCGCAAGGCGTTCAAGCTGGCGCAGACCGAACGGCCGGGAGCCGTCTACCTCGCCGTTCCCGAGGACGTCGAGAATGCCCCGGCCCCGGAGGATGCCCGTCCGCTCAAGGTGAACCAGCCGCGGCCGGACGAGCCCTCGGAGACCCAGCTGTCTCGGGCGGCCGACGTGTTGGCCCGTGCTCAGAGTCCGATCCTGCTTGCCGGCCACGGTGCAGCTCGGGCCGGCGCGCACGACGCCGTACGGCGTTTCGCCGAAAAGCTGTGCGTTCCGGTCGCCACGACGTTCCACGGCAAAGGGGTCGTGCCGGACGACCATCCCCTGGCGCTTGGAGCCGTCGGCTTCATGCGTCACGACTACGTCAACTTCGGCTTCGACCAGGCAGACGCGATCGTCGCGGTCGGTTACGAGTTGCAGGAGTTCGATCCGATTCGAATCAACCCTGACGGCGACAAGGAGATCGTCCACGTTCACCGCTTCCCAGCCGAGGTGGACGTGCACTACGACGTGGCAGTCGGCATCCAGGCCGACATCGGCCGGACCCTGGATGCGCTGGCGACGAAGGTCGATCAGCGCTCTGGACCGGACCGGGCGAGCCAGCGGATCCGGGGGATGCTCGGCGAGGAGCTGGAGCGCGGACGCACGGACGATCGCTTTCCCATGGCGCCTGCTCGGATCGTGGCCGACACGCGCGCGGCGCTTGCGAGGAGCGACATCGCGCTCGTGGACACGGGCGCGCTCAAGATGTGGATGGCTCGGCTGTACCCGACCTATGAGCCGAACACGTGTCTGATCTCCAACGGTCTCTCCACGATGGCCTGGACGCTGCCGGGCGCAATCGGCGCCAAGCTGGCGCGCCCTGACGCCCGGGTGCTTGTGGCTACTGGCGACGGTGGGTTCCTGATGAACTCCCAGGAGATCGAGACGGCCCTCCGCGAACGGATCCCGTTCGTGGTTCTCATCTGGATCGACGACGAGTACGGGCTGATCAAATGGAAGATGGAACTCGAGCTCGGGACGAGCATGGACACGGGCTTCTCCAATCCGGACTTCGTGGCCTACGCCGAGAGCTTCGGCGCTCGCGGCTACAGGATCCAAGCCGCCGACGAGCTTCTGCCCGTACTCCGAGCGGCGCTCGACGACGACACCGTGTCGGTCATCGCCTGCCCGGTTGATTACTCGGCCAATCTCGAGCTGACCGAGATGCTCGGCGAGCTGGACGAATCGTTCTCCTAGGCCGCATTGGCGTTCGACCTCGTCATCGACGTCGAGAACAGCCCGGGCTCGCTAGCCCAGGTCGCGGGCGCGATCAGTGACGCGGGCGTCAATATCGCTGCCGCGACGTGCGTGGGGCCGGGCGACCGAGCTGAGCTCCACATCCTCGTCCCACATGCCGAGGCGGCCAAGCACGCGCTGGCGATCTCGCAGCTTGCGGTCAGCCGCGAACGCGAGGTCGTGGTGGTGGAGGTCGAGGACCGGCCCGGCGTACTCGCTGACCTAACGCGCAAGATCGCGATGGCCGGAGTCAACCTCGATCTCGTCTACGTCGCAACCCGAAACCGGATCGTGTTCGGAGCCCCGGATCTGGCGCCGCTGCGAGCTGCCCTCGGCCAAGACTCCAGGCCGTGAGAATCTCCCTCAACGGGCGCGCTGGCGGGCGATCGCCCGACCGCTACAAGTGGATCGCGCTGTCCAACTGCACGCTGGCGGTACTGCTGGCAACCCTGGATGTGTCGATCACGCTGATCGCGATGCCGGACATCTTCCGCGGCATCCACCTCGACCCCCTCAAACCGACCAACAGCTTCTACCTCCTGTGGATGATCCTCGGCTACATCATCGTCGGAAGCGTCCTGATCGTGAGCCTGGGGCGCCTTGGGGACATCTTCGGAAGGGTGCGGATCTACAACCTCGGCTTCGTGATCTACACCGTCGCGTCGCTGCTGCTTGCCGTCGACTGGCTGAAGGGCTCCGCAGGTGCCGATTTCCTGATCGTGTTTCGGATCGTCCAGGGCATCGGCGGCGCCTGTCTCATGGCCAACGCGGCGGCGATCATCACCGACGCGTTCCCTCAAAACCAGCGTGGAACGGCACTGGGGATAAACAACATCGTGGGCGTCAGCGGGATGTTCGTCGGGCTGGTGCTCGGTGGACTCCTCGCCCCCATCAACTGGCGGCTGGTGTTCCTGATCTCCGTTCCCGTCGGGTTGTTCGGGACGGTTTGGGCGTACCTGAAGCTGCGTGAGCTTGGACAGCCTCAGCGGGCACGGATCGACTGGTGGGGAAACTTCACTTTCGCCCTCGGGCTGATCTGCCTGATGGTGGCGATCACATATGGGATTCGGCCGTGGGCGGGCCACACCATGGGATGGGCCGCGCCTCATACCGTGGCGCTGCTGGCAGCAGCTGCCGGCCTGCTCGTGGGCTTCCTCGTCATCGAACGCCGCGTGCGAGACCCCATGTTTCGCCTGCCGCTGTTCCGCATCCGGGCGTTCACCTTCGGCACCTTGTCCACGTTCCTGTCGGCAGTGGCCCGCGGCGGCCTCATGTTCATGCTGATCATCTGGCTTCAGGGGATCTGGCTGCCTCAGCACGGATACGCGTTCGCCGACACGCCACTGTGGGCCGGGATCTACATCCTGCCTCTGACCCTCGGGATGCTGTTCACCGGACCCCTCTCCGGGTATCTGTCTGATCGATTCGGGGCACGTCCCTTCGCCAGCGGTGGAATGCTCGGCGCGGCGATCAGCTTCGGCCTTCTGATCCTGCTACCGATCAATTTCTCCTACCCGCTGTTCGCGCTCGTGCTCGCCCTCAACGGGATCTCCATGGGCATGTTCGCCTCCCCCAACCGAGCGGGCGTCATGAACAGCCTCCCGCCTGGCGACCGCGGAGCCGGCGGCGGCATGAATCAGACGTTTCAGAACTCGGCCCAGGTCATCTCGATCGGCATCTTCTTCACCCTGATGGTTGCCGGGCTTGCGGCGACGCTGCCCCAGGCGCTCTCGAGCGGCCTCCAGGCCCACGGCGTCCCGGCCACCGTGGCTCGGAGCGCCGCGCACATACCCCCGATCTCGGTCCTGTTTGCCGCCTTCCTGGGGTTCAACCCAATCCAGCACCTGCTCGGCCCGCACGCGCTGGCCTCACTCGGCGTCCACACGCAAACGCTGCTGACCGGAAGGTCGTTCTTCCCGCATCTGATCTCGTCGCCGTTTCGCACCGGCCTGCACGAGACGTTCATATTCGCGATCGGTGCGTGCCTGGTGGCCGCGCTGGCATCGCTGCTCCGCGGGGGCATCTACCGTGACGGGGAACGATCGCCCGCCGAGCCCAGCACCATTGCGCCCAGCGAGGCACAGCCCGTGGCCGCCCCCTAGTTCGGGCTGGGGCTGAGTTCGATCACGCTGCGAATGCCGTCCTGGCGGTGCATCAGGTCAAACCCCTCGTTGACCTGGTCGAGCGTGAGTCGGTGCGAGATGAACGAGTCGACGTCGATGTCTCCCGCCAGGTAGCGGTCCACCAGCTGCGGGACCTGGTCGCGACCCTTGACTCCCCCGAACGACGCCCCAAGCACCTGCCGACCGGTGATCAGATAGCGAGGGACGATGTCAAGCGTCTCCCCCCTCCCGGCTACGCCGATCATGCAGGCCTTCCCCCAGCCCATGCGCGCCGCCTCGACCGCCTGGCGCATTACGGCGACGTTGCCCGTGGCCTCGAAGGTGAAGTCCGCGCCGAAGCCGTCGGTCTCCCCTAGCACCCGGTCGACCACGTCCGGGCCGCCGACCCACGTGTCGGTGGCGCCATGGTGGCGGGCGAGCTCCAGTCGCTGCTCGGAGACGTCCACCGCGACGATGCGCTCTGCGCCCTGCAGCCGCGCTCCGACGACGGCGCCGAGCCCGACCATGCCGGCGCCGAAGACCACGACTGTTGCTCCGGGCTCCACCGGGGCGCGGAACATCGCTGCGCCCATCCCTGTGGATAGACCGCAGGCGAACAAGCAGGCCACCTCGAATGGCGCCTCCTCGGACACCTTGGCAAGCGCGATCTCAGGCATCACCGTCGCCTCGGCGAAGGTCGAACAACCCATGAAGTGGCACAGCGGCGCACCTTCACGTGCCAGCCGCGTGGTGCCATCGGGCAGATAGCCCACGTTCTGCTGCTCGCGAATCGCCACGCAGATGTTCGTCTTGCCGCTGCGACAGTTGACGCACTCGCCGCATTGGGGACTGAACAACGTGACCACGTGATCTCCGGGCTTGAGCGAGTTCACCGCCTCACCAACCGCTTCCACCACGCCGGCGCCCTCGTGCCCCAGCACGCACGGAAAGTACCCCGAGGGATCCGCGCCCGAGGCCGAGTACATGTCGGTGTGGCAGATCCCGCAGGCGTGCAGGCGGACGAGTACCTCGCCCCGCCTGGGGTCGCCGAGATCAACCTCCTGCACCTCGAGCGGCGCCCCAAACTGCTCCAGCACCGCCGCACGGACCTTCATGCGGGTAGCCTCGCACAACGGGGCCTCACCCCTGCGGTATCGTCGGTGGGGCTTGCGCTGCCGGGAGCATCAGCCAACGTCAACGGAGGGACACGTGGGGATCACGAGGAGCGGGGCAGTCAGGATCACGCTGGGGGGTGTTATCGCCGCGCTGATGGTCGTGGGCTGGGCCGTGCTCCCGGGGGAGGCTGCCAAGAATCACCGGCCTCGCCTCTCGATCTTGGTCCTTTCCGGCCGGGCCGATCTGGTCAGCGGGGGCTCGGCGCTGGTGGCCATCAACCTGCCCAGGCGCACCGACGCTCGGCACATCCGGGTCACTCTCCGCGGCAGGAACGTCACCAGGGCGTTTGCGATACGTCGGGACGGGCGCTTCGAGGGCCTGATGACACACCTCGCGCCCGGGCGAAACAAGCTGCAAGCGACGCTGCCCAGCGGCTGGGCGGCGCGCCTGACCTTGGTCAATCATCCGATCGGCGGACCGGTGTTCTCGGGACCCCAGCTCATGCCCTGGACTTGCCAGCCGGGCGCGATCGACAAGCAATGCAACCAGGCACCGACGTTCAGGTACCTGTACATGTCGACGAACCCGAGCAAGCCGGGGTTCCAGCCCTACGATCCGTCGAACCCGGCATCCGACGTCGCGCAGACCACAACCGATCAGGGGGTCACGGTGCCGTTCATCGTGCGCGTCGAGACCGGCTACATGGACCGCGACCAGTACCAGATCACGGTCCTCTGGCAGCCGGGTAAGAGCTGGACGACATTCGCGCCGCAGGCGCAGTTCAATCACAAGCTGCTGATCATGCACGGCGTCTCGTGTGGCGTCGACTATCAGACCGGCACAGCGCCGGCCACGACCGGCGACAGTGCCGGTGATTACGCGCTCGGCAAGGGCTTCATGACGATGTCCACGGCCCTCGACTACACGGGCCACAACTGCAATCTCCCATCGGAGGCCGAGTCGCTGGTGATGGCCAAGGAGTACATCGTCAACTCCTACGGGACGCTTCGCTACACGATCGGGACCGGCTGCTCCGGCGGGTCGCTGGCCCAGCAGTGGATCGCCAACGCCTACCCCGGCGTCTACCAGGGGATCCTGCCGACCTGCTCGTTCCCTGACGCCTGGGGCACCGCCTCGCAATTTGTGGACTACCACCTCTTGCTCGCCTACTTCACCAATCCCTCCAAGTGGGGCGGGGGTGTCACCTGGAGTCCGACTCAGATGGATGACGTGCTCGGCGGCCCCGACGGCGTCCAGAACGCCGAGGTCTCGGACAACGCTCAGTGGCACGTCGCCGTTCCCACCGATCCCTGCAAGGGGACTACCGACGCCAACCGCTACAACGCTCAGACCAACCCAGGTGGCGTGCGCTGCACGATCACCGATGCCGCGATCAACGTATTCGGGCCCGAGCCAAGCGCCCTCTGGGGACCGGTGGAGAACAAGCTCGGCCGGGGGTTTGTCCGGCCACCGGTGGACAACGTTGGCGTCCAGTACGGGCTGGCCGCGCTGACGAGCGGTTCGATAACTCCCGCCCAGTTCGTCAACCTCAACGCCGTGGTCGGCGGTGTCGACATCGACACCAACCCGACCCCCAACCGCATCGACGCCAGTGGCTCGCCATCGCTCGCCAGGGCATATCGCAGCGGGATGATCAACGAGGCCAACAACCTCAACCAAACCGCGATCATCGACTGCCGCGGTCCCAACCCGGGCCTGTTCCATGACGCCTATCGCGCGTTCGCCACGCGAGCGCGCCTCGATCGCGCGCATGGCACGCACGCCAATCAGCTGATCTGGGAGGGGCCGGTCGCACTCACCGCCGATAAGGATTGCGAGCGCAACAGCTTTATCGCCATGGACCGCTGGCTCAGCGCGGTCGAGAAGGACCGCAGCAGCCGGTCTCTGCCCCAGAAGGTGATCAAGGACAAACCGGCCGACATCCTGGACGAGTGCTGGGACGGCACCGGACAGAAAGTCTCGGACGGGCTCTGCCCGGCTGGGGTGGTCAACGTCGAGGCGACACCGCGCATGGTGGCCGGAGACCAGATCACGACCGACGCCAACAAGTGTCAGCTGAAGCCGCTGAATCGCGCCGACTACCCCGGGATCAGCTTCACGGACACCGAGTGGGCGCAGCTTCAGAAGACCTTTCCTACCGGGGTGTGCGACTTCTCAAAGGCGGCCGTCGGCCAGCAGCCAGCCATCCCATGGCTGACTTATCAGAACGCCAAGGGTCGGGTCATATACGGCGGCAGACCGCTCGGGCCGCCGCCGGTCTCCCAAGAGTTCCAGCTAGCGCGGCACTCGCGACGCTGAGCTCTCCGCAGAGCGGCAATCGGGGCGCCCGGATTTGAACCGGGGACCTCACCGACCCGAACGGTGCGCGCTACCAGGCTGCGCCACGCCCCGATCCGCCCAGTATTCCACACCCCGGGGGGCTGATCGTGCCTCCGGCAAAGCTAAGCGTTTAGGCAGAAAGCCTTGAGACCGTCTGCTCCACAGGGCATACTTCCGGCACCACCCGCTGTCGGCAAAGGAGGAGCAGGTATATGGCGAACCACCTGACGCCCACGGAGCTTGCCCGGGAGTCTGGCCTCGAGCGTAGAGACGTGATCACGAAGTGTCTCGAGCTCGGCGTACCGATCTTCAACGGCCGGATCGACAAGACTCTCTTTCTCTCGAGCCTCCGTGCGAGTCCGGGGTCGGTCAGCCAGCGGAAGCAGCAGGTCCAGCCCGCAAGCGCTTAGCGCATGCGTGGCGCCGATGGCGCCGCGTGCTGGGATCCACTAATCCTGAGATGCTGACTGGCGCAGGAGCGTCGAGGTCGTCTGCTCGAGGATCTTGCGCCAGGCCCGCGTCTTCTCACGCTCAGCTGCGAAGTGCTTGACGACTTTGCGCACCCGGGTGGCCGAGATGTCGATCCCGTGACGGGCGCAGATCCGCTTGAACCGCTGGTAGTCATGAGCCAGCTTGAGCGTGACCGACTGGAAGCCGTGGCGGGCGATGTCCACCCGCGAGGTGTAGTTCATGATGCTCGTCTGGAACATGAGCTCGTCGTTGGGCTCAGGCTCGATCAGAATGATGTCGACGCCCGGGTAGCGCTCCTCCCAGCGCGCCGCCATGTCGTGTAGGCGCTGGTAGGCCAGCAACTTGAACGACTGATAGCCGATCTGGGGAAAGCCCATGTCCGACACGCGCTGGGCGCGAGAACCCGTGAGCGTCGGGACCCGCTTTTGGAAATCGTTGACGAACGGCACCAGCGGGTTGACGACCACGATGAACTTGGCTCCCGCCTCCACCGCGATGTCCAGGTTGGTGGTGGAGACGAGCCCGCCGTCGACCAGCTCGCGGTCCTTGACCTTGACTGGCTTGTAGATCATGGGCAGTGCGCCGGAGGCCGCCACCGCCCGCGAGATCGGTACGTCATCCCAATCCTGCGCGCCGAGCACAATCCGCTCGCAGGTGTCGAGATCGGTGGCAGCCAGGTAAAGCTCCTGGCGCAGGAGCCTGAAGTCATCTGCCCGGTCGGGATGGGACAGGATCGTCTTGACATAGCGCTCGACCCCATCGCCCGAATACAGCCCCGATGGAAGTGCCTCGGCCAAGCCGACGACCAGATCCACGGCAGAGATCTGGCCGACGTCACGCAGCAGCCTGCGAACGACCTGTGCCAAGCGAAACGGGAGCTGCATGCCCTTGGTCACGAATTCCGTGTAGTTCGGATGGAGGAGTGAACTGACTCGGGCGTCGGGGAAGGGCGTTGGGACCTGCTGGACGATCACGCGCATCATCTCCTCGGGCGTGATGCCGTTGGCCACTGCCGCCGCCACGAACGCACCGGCGCTCGTCCCCACATATACGTCGAATTGGTTGACGGTGCGATTGACCGACAGCAGGTCTAGCGCGCGCAGGGCTCCGATCTCGTATACCCCGCCCGTGAAGCCACCGCCGCCGAGCACGAGCGCGGATCGGGAGCGCTTGGCCCGGGGGCGCCGCGCAGGCTGCTTAGAGCTTTTGGCGGGCCGATCCGTGGCCGCGGTGTCGAGATTGACGACCTTGCCCATGCTCGTCTGGATTTTATGACTCCCCCCTGCGGATTAGCTCCGTCCACCGCTCCTTCCTCCCGCACCACGGTGTTTCATACCGGTGCATGCGCAAAGTCCTGGCGCTGGGGGCGAGTCTTGCCGCGTTTGTACCGGGCGCTGCGGCAGCCCGCCCCACCCCCTCCGCACAGCGCTCACTTCGGGCAGCGCTTGGAAAGGGTATGGCCGAGATAGGAGGCGCCAGCGGGGCACTGGTCGTAGACCTGAGCACCGGTCAGACGCTGTTTTCCGATCAGGCGGGGACCGGCCGCCTCCCGGCCTCAGTGGAGAAGGTCTACACGACCTCGACGGCACTGCTGCGGTTTGGGCCGGCCGGCACGCTGACCACGACGGTGCTGGGCAAGGGTTGGCTCGGACGCCGCGGCGTTTGGCATGGAACGCTCTACCTGCGCGGTGGTGGCGATCCCACCTTCGGGTCGGCGGCTTTCATCAGCTCCGCCTATGGCGGGGCCGGCGCAAGCATCGAGAGATTGGCCTCATCCCTCCGCGGCTACGGAATCAGCGGAATGATCGGCCGGGTGGTCGGCGATGAGTCCTATTTCGACTCGTTCCGCGGTACCTCCGAGAGCGGCTTCCAGTTCGACCCCTACATGACGGGATCGCTGAGCGCGCTCGCGTTCGACCGGGGGGTGACGAACGGGGGCTCGAGTCCCATCGAGCACCCCGCGCTGTACGCGGCCCAGCAGCTAATCGCCGCGCTACAGGCGGCCCATGTGAGGGTCTCAGCTCAACCTGGCGCCGGCCAAGCTCCGCCGGATGCACAACAGCTTGCCGCGGCACAGTCGCCGCTGATGTCAAAGCTCGTTGCACTCACGAACGCCCCATCAGACAACTTCTTCGCCGAGATGCTGCTCAAGGGAATCGGGGCCAGGTTTGGCGCGGGGGGGAGCAGTGCCGCAGGGGCCGGCGTGGTTAGCGCTCTGCTCTCTCGTCGGTTCGGGATCCGCCCCAAGCTCGTAGACGGCTCAGGTTTGTCCTATGCAGACTCCACCAGCCCCGTCCAGGTGGTGACGGTCCTGACCCAGATGCGCCGCAACCATGCGTTCTGGAACTCGCTGGCGGTGGGCGGCGAATCCGGAACGCTTATCGACGAGATGCGCGGTACGCGGGCCCAAGGCAGGTGCCGGGGCAAGACCGGGACCCTCCACGACGTGGCGAACCTGGTGGGGTTCTGCCACGCCCGGGACGGACACGTGCTTGTGTTTGCGTTCCTCGCCAACTCGATCGCGGACCCCGCCTACGTCCACTCCGTGGAGGGCAACGAGATGGCGGTCGAGCTCGCCAACTACGCCGGCTGACCGATCAGCGCCTGCAGCAATTCCTCATCGAGCACCGGCACGTCTAGCTTCTCGGCCTGGGCGAGCTTTGAGCCGGGACTCTCACCAGCCACCACGTAGTCGGTCCTGCGTGAGACTGAGCCGGTTACCTTGCCGCCGGCGGCGATGATCTGCTCGGTTGCCTGCTCGCGGGTCAGAGTGGGCAACGTTCCGGTGAGCACGAGCGTCTTGCCCGCCAGCGGACCTTCGCCCGGCGGAGGGCCCTCCTCCTCAAAGCGCAGGCCCTGGGCGCGCAGATCCTCAACCAGCTTCAGCATCTGCTCGTCGTGGAGCTGCTCGTGGATGACCTTGGCCATCTTCGGGCCGATTCCCTGCGCCTCCTGGATCTGCTCGGGCGAGGCACTGAGGAGCGCATCGATCGTGCGGAAATGCTGTGCCAGGTTTCGTCCGGTGACCTCGCCCACTTCCTCCAGCCCGATCGCGAACAGAACTCGTCCGAATGGCTGACGCTTAGACGCTTCGACAGCGCCCACGAGCTTCTGGGCCGACATCTCCCCAAAGCCATCCAACGCTGCGATCCGCTCGCCGTTCAGCCTGTAGAAATCCGCGGCCGTGCGCACCCAACCTAGGTCGACGAACAGCAGCACCCGTTTCTCGCCCAGCCCGTCGATGTCCATCGCGCCGACGAAGTGGTCGAGGAGCTGCAGCCGACGGCCAGGACACTCCCTGTTGGGGCACTTGGTGAAGACGGACTCCTCCGGCTTGACCGTCGGCGTGTCACAGACCGGGCAGCGCTCCGGCGGCCGGGGTGGCGGCGGGCGATCGGGACGCTCGGCGACGTGCGGCGCGGGCGAGAGGACCTGAGGGATCACGTCCCCGGCCCTCAGCACGATCACCTCCTCGTCCTCCCGTATGTCCTTGCGCTGGAGGTCCTCCTCGTTGTGCAGCGTGGCCAGCTTCACCGTGACCCCGGCGACGTGCACCGGCTCCAGCATCGCGTACGGATGCAGGTCGCCAAACTTGCCGGGGTTCCAGCCGATCTTCGTCAGCTTTGTCACGGCTGTGGTCGGCGCGAACTTCCACGCAATCGCCCATCGCGGCTCCCTACCCACCGAGCCCAGACGCCGCTGGAGGTCGACCTGGTTGACCTTGACCACGGCGCCGTCGATCTCGAACTCAAGCGAGCCGCGCCTGTCTTCCCAGGCCTGGCATTGCTTGACCACCTCCTCCTCGGCTTCCAGCTTCACCACGTCCGGATGCACCGGGAAGCGGTGGTTTCGCAGGAACTGGAGCGCGTCCCAGTGCGCGTCGAAGCTCACCCCACCGGTGGCCCCGACGCCGTAGCACCACAGCGAAAGGGGGCGGTCCGCTGCCAGCTTCGGGTCAAGCTGGCGGATCGTGCCAGCCGCCGAGTTTCGCGGGTTCATGAACGTGGACAGCCCGGCTTCGGCCCGCCGCTCGTTCAACGCCGCAAAGTCCGGCAGCGACATGTACACCTCGCCACGGACCTCCACCAGAGCAGGTGGATCCTTCATATCGAGCTGCATTGGGATCGCCCTGATGGTCCGCAGATTGTGGGTCACGTCTTCCCCGATCTCCCCGTTGCCGCGGGTGGCCCCCCGCTCGAATACCCCGTTCGCTGTAGACGAGCGAGATCGCCAACCCGTCGATCTTCGGCTCCACCACGAACTCGAACTCCGGGTCGCTGATGCCCTCGCGCGCCAGGAAGTTGCGCATCCTGGCGAGCCAGGCCGTGAGGTCGTCAGAAGAGCGTGCGTTTGCCAACGACAGCATCTGCTGGGGATGAGCAACCTTCTCCAGCTCGGAGACGGGCTCGCCGCCGACCCGCTGAGTCGGCGAGTCGGGCGTGATGAGCCCGGGGTGCTGTGCCTCCAGCGATCGAAGCTCGTCCAGCAGCGCGTCGTACTGGTCGTCGCCGATCTCAGGATCGTCGAGGACGTAGTACCGGTAGTTGTGGTGTTCGATCTGCTTCCGCAGCTCGGCAGCCGCGCGCTCCGCGCCGCTCATTCCACTTCCCGCGCCGCGGGCGCGATCAGGCGCGCCAGGTCATAGCGCTCCAGCGCGCTCATCCCTTCGTGATCGGTGAGATCGAAGTGGACGGGCGTGACGGCGATCTTTCCCCGCGCGACAGCGGCCAAGTCCGTCCCGGTCTCCTCCCGCTCGTAGCTGGCGTCCCCATAGATCCGGTAGAGCCGCCGCCGGCTCGTGGCCTGGTCGACGAGCGCGAGCTCATCGCGATAGATGCGCTTGCCCAACCGAGCCACCTCCACTCCGTCAGGGCTGCCGCCAGGGACGTTGATGTTGAGCAGGGTTCCGCCGGGCAGTGGGGTGGCGGTGAGCTCCGCCACCAGCCGAGAAGTGAAGGTCGCGGCAACGTTGAAGTCGAAGCCCTCGCCCGAGCGAAAGTCGAACTCGAGCGCGGTCGACTGCTGCGAAACCGCTACGCCTGGCAGGCCCAAGACCAGCGCTTCCAGAGCAGCCGCCACCGTTCCCGAGTATGTGATGTCGTCGCCCAGATTGGAACCGTGGTTGATTCCTGAGACCACGAGCTCGGCCTCGAATCCTCTGATCAGCCCCAGCCGGGCCAGGCGCACGCAATCGACCGGCGTCCCGTCCGTGGCGTAGCCGACGGTCCCATCGCCGAAATCCACCTCCTCCACCCAAAGCGGGCGGCGCGTGGTGATCGATCGGGCCATCGCTGACCGATTCCCGTCGGGCGCGATCACCTCGAGCTCCACTTCGGGCACCTCAAGCAGCGCACGGCGCAGCGCCTGGAGGCCAGCAGCCTCGATCCCGTCGTCGTTCGTGAGCAGAACTCGCATCCGCCCTGATCCTAGCCTCGCGGCCGGTGGCGCCCCTTCGTGCGCGAGGGCGGTCGTGGCCCTCGGCGGGCGGGTCGAGCGCGCGAGGGCGGGCGTGCCCCTCGGTCCGATGGCATCAGGCCCGGGCAGCCCGGGCGAGCGCGCGAGCGATCTGGGCGATCACCAAAAACGGCTCTCGCGCGAGCTGGGTGGCGGTGATCCGAAGCACCTCGTAGCCCGCAGCCTGGAGCGCAAGATTCTTCCTCCGATCCCGTTCAAACGCGGCCCTGTGGCCGTGAAACTGCCAGCTGTCGACCTCGACTACGACCCTTTCCTTGGGCCACAGAAAGTCCACCTCGTAACCCTCCACCTTCGCGTTGGTCTGAGGAAGAGGCAGCGCCGCCCGCCTGAGGAGCCGGCGTAGCATGCGCTCGGCTTCGGACCGCGTGAGGCCTGACTTGCCTTCGGAGGCGAGGACCGCCCTCGCGCGGGCCGCGCCTCTGCGGCCAGCGCTTCGCTCCAAGGCCTTTTCGAGCTCACCGGGGCGGATCAGGCGGTTGATACGCGCTTGCGCGATCAGGCGCTCCAAATCCACCATCGTGACGCTTGCCGCTAGGTCAATGAGCGTCCGTGCTGGGGAGGTGACGGGGAGGCCGTGGCGACGGCGAACCTCGCGCCACTTCCATTGTCTGCGATGGATGCATACACCCCGCGGTGCACGGCAGCGACCGTTCGTCACGGTGACGTGTACCGTCGAGCGGCGCTCATCGGTCAAACCCCATAAAAGAGCCGCAGATCCATCGCTGATGACGGCATCCTCACCGCAGGCGAGCAAAGCCGCCGCCTCGGGTGCATACGGAGCCAGCGCAAGGTGTCCCACGACATAGACACCCCGGTGGGCTCGGTGAAGCACGCCCGTCCGCACCCATCCGTCGATGACGTGCCGGCTGATCCCCGCCGCACGCAACTGGCGCCGACTCACCATCCCCTGCTGTCCGCTTGCCAGTTGGGCTGCTACGGAGAAGGGCGGCCCGCTAACTGCACGCTCGTGCCCTCTCGGACCGTCCGTGTGCGCTTTGCCCGCCAGGCGCGGGCGAACTGCACCCTCGCCGCCCGAACGCTCACGGGTGTGCACTTTTTCCGCTCCACGCGTGCCAGACCGGCCAGCCACCTCCTCAGCATGCCGCCCAGAAAGAGCCACAGAGGTCCGCGCCGACCAACTTGAATCACGCCCGCGACACCCCGTATCAGTCTTGTAACACCCGGTCGCCGCCATAGCCCACGCCGACCAGGTACAGCCCGCATGCCGGCGCGGTCGGGCCGGCTGCGGAGCGCGGCCGCCCACCCAAGAGCTCAACAAAGTCCGACACGCTCCGGCGCCCGCCCGCCACCTCCAGCATCGTCCCCACCAGCACCCGGTTCATGTGACGCATGAAGGCATCTGCCTCGATCCAGAACTCAAGCACGTCGTCGCTGGTGTGGGCACGCGCACCCGAGGGCTGGTCGCAAGCCGGGGGCTGGTCGCAAGCCGGGGGCTGGTCGCCAGCCGGGGGCTGGTCGCCAGCCGCGCCCTCCCCCGCCCCCTGGTCGCAAGCCGCGCCCTCCCCCGTCCCACCCACGCCAGCCGCGCCCAGCTCAGCCGCAGCCGCCCGTCGCCAAACCGCGCCGTACACCTCTCGCTCAAACCGCACATGTTCGGTATCCGTGGGGGTGAATGCGATGAAGTCATGGACGCCGCCCACCTCCCTGGCGCACTCCTCCAGCACCCCCACATCCAGCGCATGTGGCCAAAACAGTGCTCTGTCCGCCAGAAACACACTGCGCGCTCGTCGAGCCAGCACCCGGTAGCAGTAAACGCGAGAGGTCGCGTCGCGGCGGGCGTCGAAGCCGTCCGGGGCCGGCGAGCAGGAAAGGACCGCCACATCGGAAGGCAGCACGCCGTTCAGCGCCCGTGGATCGGCCGGCTCGCCGGAGTACGAGCACACCTGGCCCAGCGCATGAACGCCGGTGTCCGTGCGCCCTGCGACTACCACTGAGGTCGACGAGCGAAGAACGGTGGACAAAGCCGACTCCACCTCCTGCTGAACCGTGCGCAGGCCGGGCTGGCGAGCCCAGCCGGCGAAGCCACTCCCGTCGTACTCCAGAAGCAGCCGAGAGACAGCTACTAGACCAGCTCCAGCAGCACCATCTCGGTGGCGTCCGAGCGGCGCGGCCCCAGCTTGAGGATCCGCGTGTACCCCCCGGGCCGCTCCGAGTAGCGCGGCGCAATCTCCTCGAAAAGCTTGTAAACGACGAACTTGTCCTGGCCTAGCGCCGAAAGTGCCTGACGCCGGGCGTGAAGATCTCCACGCTTGGCCAGCGTGATCAGCTTCTCCACTTCAGGCTTGACCGCCTTGGCCTTTGCCTCCGTGGTGCGGATCTGCTCGTGATCGATGACCTCCTTGACGAGGTTGACCAGGAGCGCCTTGCGATGCGAGGGGCTGCGCGAGAGCTGGTATCGCTGACGCTGGTGGCGCATAGCAGCCGGAACGCTACTCGCTGCGAAGCGACAGACCCCGGCCGTGGAGCGTCTCCACAACCTCGTCGATCGACTTCTTGCCGAAGTTGGGGATCGCGTTGAGCTCGCCCTCGGTCTTGGAAACCAGGTCTCCGACCGTTTGAACGCCCGCCCGCTTCAGGCAGTTGTAGGACCGCACGCCCAGCTCGAGCTCCTCGATCAGGATGTCGTCGAGCGCGTTGGGCTGCCTCGCCGGAGCACCTGGGCCTGCGCCGGTCGGGATCCCGGCCTCAAGCGGCGGTCCGCCAGCCTCCCGAAGCTCGACGACGCGGTCGGCGTCGGTGAAGATCGCCAGCTGGGAGATCAGGATCTCAGCCGCCTCACGCAGAGCGGCATGCGGGTCGATCGATCCGTCCGTCTCAATGTCCAGCGTCAGCTTGTCGTAGTCCGTTCGCTGGCCGACACGCGCCTGCTCGACGGAGTACGCCACGCGGCGCACCGGCGAGAAGATCGAGTCGATGGGGATGACGCCGATCGGCTGATCGGGAGACTTGTTCTCCTCAGCAGGCCGGTAGCCGCGGCCCCGCCCAACGGTCAGATAGACCTCGAGCTTGGTCTTCTTCTCCAGCGTGGCGATGTGGGCACCGGGGTTCAAGATCTCGACGCCGGCGGGAAGATCGATGTCCTTGGCCGTGATCTCTCCAGGTCCTGTGACCACCAACGGAGCCTCGACCTCGGAGGCGTCGGTGTGCATCCGGCAAACCACTCCCTTGAGGTTCAGCACGATATCCGTCACATCCTCCTTGACGCCGCGGATCGTCGAGAACTCGTGCGCCACGCCTTCGATACGCACGCTCGTGACGGCTGCCCCGGCCAGCGAGGAGAGCAGCACGCGTCGCAGCGAGTTGCCAAACGTGTAGCCGAAGCCGCGATCCAAGGGCTCGATTGTGAATGAGCCCCGGTTGTCATCGACGGAGTCACTTGAGATTCGGGGGACTTGGAAGTCGAGCATCAGGGTCCTAACGTCGTGGGTTCCTGCCGCCGCCGAGGCGGCTAGCGCGTCGCGCGGGTAGACCGCGCGGCAAAGCTCTGTCTACTTCGAATACAGCTCGACGATGAGCTGCTCCTGCACCGGAGCGGCGATCTCCCGCCGCTCGGGCTTGCGCAGCACCTTCGCCGTGAGCGCGTCGTGATCAGCCTGTAGCCACGCCGGCACCTGCCCGGTCAGCTCGGTGGCGTCGCGAATCACTTGACTGGCTGAGGACCGCGACTGTATGGCGATCACATCGCCATCCCGCAGCTGATAGCTGGGAATGTTCACCCGGCGGCCGTTGACCGTCCAATGTCCGTGGAGGATCAGCTGCCGGGCCTGCCGGCGGGAGGCCGCAAACCCCAGCCTGACCAGCACGTTGTCAAATCGACATTCGAGCATCCGCAGCAGGTTCTCTCCCGTGACCCCAGGCTGCCTCGAAGCCTTCTTGTAGTAGTTGCGGAACTGCTTCTCAAGCACGCCGTAATAGCGCCGGGCCTTCTGCTTCTCTCGCAGCTGGACGCGATACTCGCTCTGCTTCTGGCGACCACGGCCATGCTCGCCGGGGGGGTAGGAACGCCGTTCGACCCCACACTTGTCCGTCAGGCAGCGCTCGCCCTTGAGGAAGAGCTTCTGCCCCTCCCTACGGCACTGCTTGCACTGTGGCGATGCGTCGCGGGCCATCAGACACGCCTCCGCTTCCGCGGCCGGCATCCGTTGTGTGCCTGGGGGGTGACGTCCTTGACCGAGAGCACCTCGAGGCCAGCGGCCTGAAGCGAGCGGATGGCGGTCTCACGGCCCGATCCGGGCCCCTTGACGAACACCTCGACCTTCTGCATTCCGTGCTCAAGCCCCTTGCGAGCTGCGGCGTCGGCTGTCACCTGCGCGGCAAATGGAGTCGACTTGCGTGAGCCCTTGAAGCCCGCGCCCCCCGCGGACTCCCACGCGACCACGTTCCCCTCGCGATCGGTCAGCGAGACGATGGTGTTGTTGAACGAGGTCTTGATGTGAGCCTGACCTATGGGGACGTTCTTGCGTACGCGCCGCCGGCCGCGCTGAGGTCTACGGGGTGCCGGCATCTACTTCTTGGTCGCCTTCTTCTTGCCGGCGACCTGCATCCGCTTGGGTCCCTTGCGCGAGCGAGCGTTGGTCTTGGTGTTCTGACCGCGGACGGGGAGGCCACGGCGGTGGCGTAGCCCCCGATAGGAACCGATCTCCTGCAGGCGCTTGACGGACTGTGAGCGCTCGCGGCGAAGGTCACCTTCGACGGTGGTGCCGGAATCGATCAGCTCACGGAGCTTGACGATCTCGTCCTCGGTCAGGTCGCGCACCTTGCGATCAGGCTCGATACCGACTCCGGCCAGAAGCTTGTTCGAGGTTGAGCGGCCGATCCCATAGATATAGGTCAGCCCGATCTCCACTCGCTTGTTGAGCGGGATGTTGACGCCAGAGATGCGGGCCATCAGCCCTGCCTCTGCTTATGGCGAGGATTTGAGCAGATCACGAGAACCCGCCCGTTGCGGCGGATGATCTTGCACTTTTCGCACATCGGCTTGACCGAGGGTCGTACTTTCACTCGCTCTTTGGGGTCGGGATTTGACTCAGTTTCCTCACGGTGGCTCTGGAGACCGTGACGGCCGCCGCTACCGCCGTGAAGACCGCGCGCAGCACAAAAGTAGCGCTACGGGCGCACGCACGGATGTTAGCAAGGCAGGTGCTAGCTCAGGTCCCGCACTGCGCGGTGAGCCGGAAGAGTCACACGAGCCTTCGCCAACGACGTGCCGGAGGACTCATCCGGCGGTAGCGCGATCGTGAATTCGCTGCCCTGACCTGGCCTGCTTTGCACCGAGGCCGTTCCCCCCATCGCCTCGGTCAACTCCTTTACTACCGCCAGGCCCAGTCCTGAACCCGAGTCCTCATGCGATGCGAGCTTCTGATGCAGGTAAAACCGGTCGAATGCCCGCAGAAGGTCCTCGTCGGCCAGTCCTGGGCCCGTATCGCAGACGCTGAGACTGGCATGCCCCAGACGGATCATGACGGCCCCTCCCTCTGGCGTGACCCGCAGGGCGTTCTCGACGAGATTCGAGGCGACCTGGAGCACCCGATCAGGGTCTGCGATCGCCGCCGCAGACCCGCCGGCCAGGCGCTCAACGCGCAACGCCACACCGAAGTCACGCGCCGAGCCCTCGAATCGCTCCAGGAGCTGATCCCCAACCTGATCGAGGTCTACCGACACTCGCGAGACGGCGAACGCGTGCTGATCCAACCGCGCCAGATCCAGCAGGTCCCGAATCAATCGCTCTAACCGGATGCTTTCGGCTGCGATAACGTCGGCTGCCTCACGGGGGTCGACCGCCCCGTCTTGGAGCCCCTCGGCGTGACCTTTGATGGCGGTCAGCGGGGTCTTGAGCTCGTGGCTGACAGACAGCAAGAAGGACCGCTGGGCGTTGCGCATCTCCACCACCTGGCGCGACATCTCGTTGAAAGCGTGTCCGAGGACGGTCACCTCCTCGGGCGCATCTGCCGCCAGCTCCACCTCCAGCGATCGCTCGGCGCCAGGCAGGCTCCGAGCAGCCTGAGCCAGCTCTTTCAACGGACGAGACAGCCGCCGCGCGACCGTCACCGCCAGCGCCGCGGCCACGAGAGCGCCCGCGATCCCGGCCAGGATTAGGCTGAGCAGGAACGACGGCACATTTGGGGCCACGCGAGCGGGCCGCACCACCACCACCCGGCCGGACGGCCCGTCTCGTTCGGCATAGAACAGCTGCGATGGGCCGACCGATATCTGTCCCTCTGCGGAGGTCTTGGCGGGAACCGCCCCCAGGATCCGCGCTGCCCGCGCGGCTGACAGAGCGGCCACACCACCCGGCCGGTTCGCTCGCACCACGTAGACGTGATTGCCCGATGCCAGCGACACGCTCGCCAGGACCGAGGCCTGGCGTCCCAGGACCCTCTGAGCCTGTACTGACTGGCGGTGCTGAACCAGCAGATATCCGATCACCACCGTAAGCGTGGTTGAGATCAGCACCCCAACGACGATGTACCCGAACAGTCGCGTCCGGAGGCTCACGCCGGCACCGCCTTATAGCCGACGCCGCGTAGCGTTCGGATCAGCGCTGGATCGCCCAGCTTCTTGCGTAGTTGCGCGATGTGAACCTCGACAGTGCGGGTGTCGCCCGGGGCGCGGAATCCCCATACCACCTCGAGCAGCTCCTCGCGGGAGACGACCATTCCAGGCCGCTGCAGGAGATACTCCAGCAGGTCGAACTCCCGCTGGGTCAACTCAATGGGACGGTCGCCGACGCGGACCTCACGCGAAGAGCGCGACAGCGTCACAAGTCCGACGCTGACCACGTCGGCGCCAGGGATGGTGCCCTTGGCACGTCGCAGAACGGCCTTGACGCGAGCTGTCAGCTCGCGCGGGGAGAACGGCTTGGCCACGTAGTCGTCCGCCCCAGATTCCAACCCGGCGACGCGGTCGGCCTCGTCCTCCCGGGCGGTGAGCATGATGATCGGGATACGTCCTGAGACGCGCCTGCACACCTCGAAACCGTCGATCCCCGGCAAACCGATATCGAGGACCATCAGCGACAACGGATGGCGCGAGAGCTCGGTCAGGGCAACTTCGCCTGACCGCACCCACAGCACCGAAAACCCTTCCCGCTCCAGGTAGGCGCGAACGATGGAGGCGATGTTCGCCTCATCCTCCACGAGCATGATCCGCTCGGGCATGAAGCCATCGTAGGCCCAGGAAAGGCCGCAAACGGCATGTTTTTACATAGCTCTGATGTTCGGCTGACCGTCCGCTTGCCCACTGCGCCAATCCTGCCTTCACGACATCAACCGAAGGAGATCCATGTCCAAGTCCCTTCTCATCAAGTTCGCCGCGGTGGGCGCGGCGTGCGCAGCGATCGGCGCCAGCGCCGGCATCCTCGGCACCTCGGCCGCGTCGACGCCGTCGACTGCGTCTGCATCGGCCGCGCCCGCAGGACCACACGTGCGACACGCGCGAGGGGCTCTCCGCCGTGCCGTCCACGCCGATGCGGTGGTCCCAGCCAAGAACGGCCAGTTCGTACAGCTGACGCTCGATCGTGGGACGGTGCAATCGGTCTCCGGCCAGCAGCTGACGATCGCCGAGGGCACAAAGACGCACACGTACAAGACGGTGACCTTGACGATCCCCACCGGCGCAATCGTTCGCGACGACCGCCACGCGGCTCAGCTATCCGACGTGAAGCCCGGTCAGCGCGTCGCGGTCGTGCAGAGGCCCGGGCGGACGCTGGTCGTCGCGCACACGCCCCGCGGCGCCTAGCGACTGGCGGCGAGCGGCGGGGAGTCTGTGGCCGCCGCTCGCCCGCTCCCGATCCCATGCCAGGGCGTCAGGATGCGGGGCCCGTCCGCCGTTATTGCCACCGTGAATTCGAAGTGGGCTGCGAGCGAGCCGTCCTGCGAGTAGATCGCCCAGTGGTCCTCACCAGTCCTCACACCGTGGCGGCCCGCGGTCACCATCGGCTCGATTGCGAGAACCATCCCCTCCTCCAGGAGGATGCCGGTGCCGGGCTTGCCGTAGTTGGGCACCTGTGGTTCCTCGTGCATGCTTCGCCCGATCCCATGACCGACGAGCGAGCGGACGATCGACAGTCCCGCCGCTTCGACATGCGCCTGGATCGCATGGGAAACATCGCCGAGGCGATTACCCGCCCGGCAGGCCTGCGCGCCCACCATCAACGCCTCCTCGGTGGTCGTCAGGAGCTTTTGAGCGATCGGCGTGATCGGCCCCACGGGGAATGTACGGGCGGCATCGGCCACCCAGCCTTGTTTCACCACGCCGATATCGACCGACAGGATGTCGCCCCGCGCTAGCTGGTAGGAGCCCGGAATGCCGTGGACGATCATCGAATTCGGCGAGGTGCATATCGACCCGGGAAAGCCGCGATAGCCCTTGAACGCCGGCTCGGAGTTCTGTGAGCGGATGAACTTCTCGGCGGCGCGGTCAAGCTCCGCGGTGCTCACACCAGGCCGGATCTTTCCGGCTACGACATTCATCGCGCGAACCAGGATCGCGCCGGCGGTGACCATCCGCTCGATCTCCTCTGGGGTTTTCTTGATGATCATCCGTGTCTACACATCTTCCTCTAGGCGGAGCGTCGCAATCACGGCCCGAATGTGGTCATGCACCTCGGTCTGATCCCGGGTGCCGTCTATGCGCCGGAGAAGGCCTTGCTCGTCATAGAACCCGATCACGGGCGTGGTCTTTGAGTGGTAGACCTCGAGCCGGTTCCGAATCACGTCCGGTTTGTCGTCGTCGCGCTGGATGAGCCGCGACCCGTCCTGATCGCAGACGCCCTCGTGCTTCGGTGGGTCGAACTCGACGTGATAATTGTGGCCGGCCTTGACGCACACCCGTCGGCCGGATAGGCGACGGACGACCTCCTCATCGGGTACGTCGAGCAGGAGGACTGCGGTGGTCCTCCGGCCCAGGTCCTTCAGTTGCTTTTCGAGAGCGGTTGCCTGCTCGACCGTGCGAGGAAAACCGTCGAGGATGAAGCCATCCTGGGCGTCCGGCTCACCGAGGCGCTCTGCGGCCATGGCCACGATCAATTCATCGGGCACGAGATCGCCCGCGTCCATGTAACTCTTGGCCTTGCGCCCGAGAGAGGTGCCCTCTTTGACGTTCGAGCGCAACATGTCTCCAGTCGCGATGTACGGAAGCCGGAAGTCCCGTTGCAGGCGATCGGCCTGCGTCCCCTTGCCAGCCCCCGGGGGCCCGAACAAGATCAGGTTGAGCTCCGACACGGCGGCCCCACTGTATCGAGGGTGCTCAGGCGCCGATAGCGCTGGTCTCGATCCGGAGCCCCACCACCCCCTGTGCCCCCATACACGTGAGACTCCGGATCCGCTAGCGATTTGCCCATCGCCTCGTTGGTGCCCCCAGCGCTCACCGTGCTCCGCCGAGACGTTTGCCGCCCTCCAAAGTAACGCTCTCAGAGAGCGTTCGCACCAGGGACCAACCCTAGTTTTTTGCGGGCGCGGGGCGGAGCAGAGTGACTGCCTCGCCGCGATCTCGCACGGCCTCGATCGCAGCTGTCAGCTCCATCCAGCCGCAGAACGGCTGCGGGGCGCCGGTCTCTACAGCCAATGATCCCTGGATGGGATCAGACCCCACATCGATTGAGATTTCGAGATGGGCAGGCCGGTCATGCATGGCCCCCACTATCGCGCCTTCGGCGCGCCTCCGCCCCAGGCAAGCACCCCAGGATTTTGGATCTCGCTACTTCGGGGATACTTTGTTTTATGGCGGTTCAGGAGGTGCGGGACCGACGCGGGAGAGTGGCGCGCGGCAAGACCGGGCTGCTCGACCGCGAACGCCCGTTGCACGCGATCAACGAGACGCTTGCGTCGGTGGGCGCCGATGCGGGACCTGCTCTGTTGATCGTGGGTCACCCGGGCATGGGGAAGACGCGGCTCTACGAGGCGGCGATCGATGCCGGCCGGGCCGAGGGATTCCGGATCTTGCACGGCGCAGGGTCCGAGCTCGAGCAGAACCTGGCTTTTGGAATGGCCAGTCAGCTGTTGCGCGCGCTGCTGAGCGGAACGACAGGCGCCGCCCGGGCCAGCTTGCTCGCCGAGGCGCCGAAGCGGCTGCGACTCCTCGATGGGCTGGATGAGGAGTGGGACAGCCGTCATGGGCAAGACGATCTTGCAGTCGCTCATGGTCTGTTCAACCTGCTCGCGACGGTGACCGAGGAGCAGCCGGCACTGATCTGCGTGGATGACCTTCATTGGTGTGACGCTGGGTCGTTGAAGCTCATCCTCTACCTGCTGAACCGGCTGGACGAGCTGCCGGTAGCCGTCGTGATGACCCGCCGGCCGACGTCGCCGGACGAGCTCACCGAATCGCTGAATGAGATCTCGGCACATCCGCGCGTGCGCATCCAGACGCTGTCACCGCTCAGTCCGGAATCCACTGGGGAGCTCATCTCCCGGATACTGGGGCGTCCGGCAGCTAGCTCGCTGACCGAGACGTGTCGCGCTGCCACAGCTGGTAACCCGTTCTACCTCCACGAGCTGCTTCTCGCCCTGAGCGAGGATCCCGGCGTGGAGATTCCCCAACTCGAGGAGCGGGTCCGCTCGTTGGCTCCGGATACGGTCACTCGTTCTCTGCGGGTCCGTGTCGGACGGCTGGGGCCCGAAGCAGCTGCGCTTGCGCGAGCGGTGGCCATCCTGGGTGACGATGTTCCCGTCCGCCATGCAGCTGAGCTTTCGGGGCTGTCGATTCCCGACGTCAGCACCGCCGCCGACTCGCTTGCGTCGGTTGAGGTGCTTCTCGGGCGCGAGCCGCTCCGATTCGTCCACCCCATGGTGCGGCACGTGATAGAGCGGGATATTCCTGCCTCAGAGCGTGCGGGGCGCCACCTCGAAGCCGCTCGCTTGCTCTATCGCGAGGAAGCCGATCCAGAGCTTGTCGCCGCGCACCTCTTGCGTGGCCGCTCCGAGAACGACCCCTGGGCGGTGGTCCAGCTCCGGAACGCAGCGCACGAGGCGGTCAGACGAGGCGCCCCGCACTCTGCGATTCGCTACCTGGAGCGGGCGCTCGACGAGCCCCCGCCCGCGGGGCTCCGCGCCGATGTTCTGGCGGAGTTGGGCGGGGCGGAGACAGCCCTCGGCCTGCCCGAGGCAATCGAGCATCTGGCCGCCGCGGCTGACCTCGTTACCGATCCTGAACGTCAGGCGGAGCTAGCGCTTCTGCGCGGCCGGGCACTGCACTCGCAAGGTCGGCACGACGAGGCCGCGGGCGCATTCGATGCCGGCCTGCGTGAGCTCGCCAAGAGCGGTGACCCGATCGACCAAGAACTCCACGACGAGCTCCAGAGCGGATTTCTCGCCACCGGGTGGCTGGTTCCGTGGCTTCAGTCGGAGTCGATTGAGCGCTCGGCTGGTCAGCGAAGGCGGGCGCTCGCTGGACCGCGAACCCACGGACAGCGTCTGCTGCTGGCTCAGGCCGCCGTGCACGCGGCCTTCGATGGCGAACCAGCCGCCGCGGTGATCGAGCTAGCCGAGCGAGCCTGGGAGGACGGACGGCTTCTGGAGCATGAAACCTCGGAAGGCGTGGGGTGGAACCTGGTCAGCACCGCGCTCTCCCTGGCCGGCGAGCTGGAGCAGGCCACCGCCGTCGCCGACTCCGCGCTCGAGGACGCGCGCAGGCGCGGCTCTCCGCTGGCTTTCGCGAGCGCAAGCTTCGTCCGCGGCATACCCCACCTGTGGCGGGGCCAGGTGACCAACGCTCTCGCCGACCTGGAGCTGGCACGGAATGCGCGCCGCTTCGGCTGGCGCCAGTTCACCCGTTTCGCGGCCGCGCATTACTGCCTGTGCCTGATTGAAACCGGAGAGCTTGAGCGCGCAGAAGCTGTACTCACCGAGGACGCACCCCTCGAGACCCCGCGTGACTTCGAGGACGCAGTGAGATTGCTCGCCCTAGCAGAGCTGCGGCTGGCACAGGGACAGTCCTCGGCCGCGCTTGACCTGGCGATCGGGGCCGGAGAGACGGCCGAGCACACGGTGCGGTTCCTGGGCTTTTGCCCGTGGCGCACGTGCGCGGCCCGTGCAGCGCTCGTGCTTGGCGATCACGAGCGAGCGATCGGATTCGCTGCGGAGGCCGCCGAACGTGCCGAGCGCACCGGCGTGCTTCACCTGCGCATCCGAACGGGATATGTGCTCGGGATGTGCGAGGGCGGGCGCGAGGGGATTGCGCGGATCCGCGCTGCAGTCGCACTCGGAGAGGTCTCACCTCGGCGGCTGGAGACGGTGCGCGCCTTGATCGAGCTCGGGGCGGCGCTGCGGCGGTCAAACGAGCGAGCCGCCGCTCGGGAGCCGCTTCAGCTGGCCGCCGACCTCGCTCGATCGGGCGGAGCGCTTGCGTTGTACGAACGAGCGCGCCTCGAGCTCTCCGCCAGCGGCGCGCGCCCGCGGCGCAAGGCCCTGCAAAGCGGGCCTGAGTCGCTGACCCCGAGTGAGCGCCGCATCGCCGAACTCGCCGCGGCGGGTCACAGCAATCGACAGATCGCCAGCGCCCTATTCGTGACGCCTAAGACCGTCGAGTACCACCTTCGCAACGCCTATCGCAAGCTGGGCATTCAGACCCGCCGCGAGGTAGCCGCGGCGCTCGAGGCGTAGCTCTACTTCAAGAACCCCTCGTAGTTGCGCATCATGAGCTGCGCCTCGAGTTGTTTCATGGTGTCCAGCGCAACGCCGATCACGATCAGGATCGAGGTGCCGCCGAAGTAGAAGTTGGCGTGTGTTCGGGCGATCAGGATCACCGGTAGAGCGGCGACGACGGCAAGGAACAGCGCCCCGGGAAACGTCAGGCGCGCAAGGATGCGGTCGAGGAATTCGGCCGTGGGCCTACCTGGTCGAACCCCCGGGATGAAGCCGCCGTACTTCTTGAGGTTGTCGGCTTGGTCCACGGGATTGAACGTGACGGCCGTGTAGAAGTAGGTAAACAAGATGATGAACAGGCTCTCCCCGAGGACGTAGTGCCACCCGTTGGGGCTGAAGAAGTTCGCGACATGCGTGGCGAAGTTGTTGCGGTTCTGACCCAGCAGCTGCCCGACAGTCGGCGGGATCGCCATGATCGAAGCCGCAAAGATCACCGGGATGACGCCGGCCATGTTCACCCTCAGGGGTAGATAGGTCTGCCCGCCGGAGGTCATCCGCCGCCCGATCACCCGCTTGGCGTACTGGACCGGGATTCGGCGCTGCCCCTCCTGGACGAACACAATTGCCGCAACAACGCCGATCACGATGAACGGCATCATCACCCTGAATACCTGATCAGGGTTATTCCACCAGGACTGAACGCCGCTGGGGATCCGTGAAACGATCGACGCGAAGATCAAAAGCGAGATCCCATTGCCGATGCCCCGCTGGGTGATCAGCTCGCCCAACCACATCAAGAGCACCGTCCCGGCCGTCAGCGACACCACGATCAGCAGAACCTTCGCCAGGTTGAAGTTGTTGATCAGCGTGACCCCCGCCTGCTTCTCGAAGCTGCGGAACAGGAACACGTACCCGATCGACTGCGCAAACGCCAGGCCCACGGTCAGGTAGCGCGTGTACTGGGTGATCCGAGCCTGCCCCACCTCGCCCTCTTTCTGAAGCTTCTCCAGCGATGGCACCACGACCGTCAGAAGCTGGAGGATGATGGAGGCGGTGATGTAGGGCATGATCCCCAGGGCGAAGATCGCGATCCGTCCCAACCCGCCCCCGGAGAACAGGTTCAGCAAGCCGAGGATGCTGTTTCCGCCGAAGTTCTTCTGGATCGCCGAGACCGCCTGACTATTCACGCCCGGCGCCGGGATATGAGTCCCCAACCGATAGAGCGCCAGCGCCGCCGCGGTGAACAGGACCTTGTTGCGGATCTCCCCGACCCGGAACGCTCCGAGAATCGTGGTGATCATCGGCGGCTAGCCCTCCGAGGAATCAACGGTCACGCAGGCTCCGCCCGCCGCCTCGATCTTCTCCCGGGCGCTCTTGCTGAACCCGTGAGCATGGACGGTCAGCGCCTTGCTGATCTCGCCTCTGGCCAGGACCTTGACCGGCACCTCTTTGCGCGTGGCTAGACCTTTGCCCTTCATCGCATCGAGGGTCACCTCAGCGCCGGCATCGAAGCGCTCCTGGAGGTCCACCAGGTTGACCGGCTGGGTGTGGGTGCGGAACGGCTCGAGCGGCATCGACTTCTTCATGTGCGGACCACGTAGCTTGCGCATCCGCATGTGAATTGGGTTCTGGCCTCCCTCGAACCGCGCACGCCGCTTGGCTCCGGAGCGCGAGCCCCAGCCTTTCTGCCCGCGGCCGGCTGTCTTTCCGGTCCCCGAGCCTTCGCCGCGGCCGACGCGCTTGCGCGGCTTACGGGACCCCGGAGCGGGCTTCAGGTTGTGAAGGCCGATGCTCTCCTCCCCGCGTCCTGACTCGGTTGCTCGGGCTCCGGCCTCGCTCGACCGTTCGCGCTGCGCGCTCACTCCTCTGACACCTCCACCAGGTGACGGACCTTGTGGAGCATGCCTCGGAGCTGCGGCGAATCCGCCCGCTCGACGGCGTGCCCGATCCGGCGCAAGCCAAGCGAGCGAAGCGTGTCGATCTGGCTCTTGTTGCTGCCGTTGCGAGACCGTCGCTGGGTGATCTTGAGCTTGCTCACTCGGCTGCCTCCTTGGCCGCCTCGGCGGTTGGGGCGGGTTCGCCTGAGCCGTTCTGGCTCGAAGCGGCATCCGCGGAGGCGGACTCGGCTCCGCCGCCTGACTCCGACAAACCCAGCACGCGCGCAATCGAGAGCCCGCGCAGCTCAGCAACCTCGTCAGGGGTACGGAGCGACTCCAGCCCGGCCATCGTCGCCTTGACCAGATTGATCGGGTTCTGCGACCCGAGGCTCTTGGACAGGATGTCGTGGATGCCCGCCAGCTCAAGCACCGCGCGGACACCGCCGCCTGCGATTACCCCGGTACCGGGAGAGGCGGGCTTGAGCAGCACCCGACCCGAGCCAAATATGCCCAACGTCTGATGGGTGATCGTCGAGCCGTGCTTGGGTACTCGGTAGAGGTTCTTCTTAGCCCGCTCGACCGCCTTCTGGATCGCGACCGGCACCTCGCCTGCCTTGCCGTAGCCGATTCCAACGACCTCCCGTTCGTCGCCCACGACCACCAAAGCGGTGAACGAGAATCGCCGGCCGCCCTTGACGACCTTGGCAACGCGGTTGATCTCAACCACGCGCTCCTGGAGGTCCAGTCCAGCGGCGGAGACGGTGCGGTCACGTGTCGCCATAGCTCAGGCCAGGGTAGCCGGTCTAGAAGGTCAACCCGCCAGAACGGGCGCCGTCGGCAAACGCCTTGACGCGTCCGTGGTACTTATAGCCGCCGCGGTCGAAGACGGCCGCGGAGATCCCCTGTCCCGCTGCCCGGTCGGCCAGCAGCTCGCCCGCCCGCTTGGCCTGCTCCATCGGGGCCAGACCGCGCAGGTCAGCCTCCGTCCAGGTCACCGAGGCCAGCGTCCGGCTGACGTCATCGTCTATCAGCTGGGCAAAGATGCCGCGGTTTGACCTGAAGACGGATATCCGCGGCCGCTCGGAGCTGCCACGGATCTTGGCCCTAACGCGGCGGCGGCGCCGAAGCCGCCTTTGAGGCGCGGTCAGGACGGTCACCCCTTGCCTCCCTCCGGTCGGCGCATTTGATCTGGTTTGCGCTCGCGCTCTGCCGCGCGCTCGGCATCCTGCCTCGCTCTACGCGCGGCGCGCGAGTCATCCGGCTCCAGCCCGCATTGAACGCTCGCCTTCGGCTCGCTCATGCGCGCTTGCCCACCTTCCTCGCGACGTATTCGCCCTCATAGCGGATCCCCTTGCCCTTGTAGGGCTCGGGCTTGCGCTGCTTTCGGATGATGGCCGCGGTCTCGCCCACCTGCTGTTTGGATGCGCCCTTCACCACGATCCGGGTTGGCTGCGGCACCTCGAACTCAATGCCGTCTGGCGCCCGTACCGAAACGGGGTGGGAATAACCCAGCGAGAGCTCGAGGTCGCGCCCGCGGAGCTGGGCGCGGTAGCCAACCCCCTGGATCTCGAGGCGCTTCTCGTAGCCCTCGGTCACGCCCTGCACCATGTTGGCGATCAGCGTCCGCGTCAGTCCGTGTAGAGCGCGGTGCTCCCCGCGATCGGTCGGACGCTTGACCAGCAGCTGGTCCTCCACGTGTTCGACCTGGATGTCACGGCTGATGCGCTCGGAGAGCTCGCCGCGGGGTCCGTTGACAGTCACGCGCTCCGGTTCGATCGCGATCGTGACGCCGCTGGGCACGGCGATGGGCTGCTTGCCGATTCGGGACATGCCTACCAGACCCTCGCCACGACCTCGCCTCCGATCCCCTCGCTACGAGCATCGTGACCGGTCATCAGGCCCCTCGATGTCGAGATGATCGCGGTCCCCATGCCGCCCTGGATGCGGGGGATGTGGGCATGATCTACGTACGTGCGCCGGCCGGGGCGGGATACCCGCTCCAGCCCGGTGATCACTGGCTTGCGGTCGGCCGTGTACTTCAGCGTGACTGAGATCTCGTCACCAGGCCGTCCACCGGTGGCGGCCCGGAGTTCGTAGTCCTCGATGTAACCCTGCTCTTTGAGGATTCGCGAAAGCTCACGCTTGAGCTTCGACGCGGGTATGACCACGTCGTGGTGCTGCGCCTTTGCTGCGTTGCGCAGGCGGGTGAGGAAGTCGGCGATCGGATCGGTCATACCTAGCTCGGCCTCCGTTACCAGCTGGACTTGGTCATGCCGGGGACGTAGCCCATGTGAGCGAGCTCACGAAGGCAGATGCGGCAGACGCCGAACTTCCGGTAGACGGCGCGTGCGCGGCCGCAGCGGCGACAGCGGGTGTATCCACGTGTCTTGTACTTGGGTGTCCGCTGCTGGCGGACGACTTGCGAAATCTTGGCCAATGTTCTCCTTGGGTGGGTTAGGTCGCTGTGGCGGTCTGGGTTCGGTCTCTCGCAAACGGCATCCCGAACGCCTCCAGCAGGGCGAACGCCTCCTCATCGGTCTTCGCCGTGGTGGTAATCGTAATATCGAGCCCGCGGATCTGATCGATTGAGTCGTAATCGACCTCGGGGAAGATGATCTGTTCCCGGATGCCCAGCGAGTAGTTGCCGCGGCCGTCAAAGGCGCCGGGGTTCAGGCCCCGGAAGTCCCGAATTCGCGGGATGGCGGTGGACATCAATCGGTCCAGAAACTCATATGAGCGCTCGCCCCTCAGCGTGACGGCAACTCCAACGGGCATTCCTTCTCGTACCTTGAACTGGGCGATCGACTTGCGGGCCCTCCGAACGCTGGGACGCTGACCGGTGATCGTCGCCAGCTGCTCCGTCGCCGAATCCAGCACCCGAGAATCCTGCTTGGCGTCGCCTACGCCCATGTTGACCGTGATCTTCTCGATCTTGGGCGCCTGCATCGGGGTGGAGTAGCCATACCGCTCCATCAGCGATGGCCTGATCTCCTCGGCGTAGCGCTGCTTGAGTCGGGCGGCCATCAGTCGAGCCGTGTTCCGCTTCGCCGCGCAATCCGGTAGCGCTTGCCTTGGTGGATCTCGACGCCCACCCGCGTCGGCTTGCCGTCCTTGGGATCGGCCAGCATCACGTTGGAGACGTGGATGGGGCCTTCCTTCTCGATCACCCCACCGACCTGCTCCGCGCGCTGCGTCCCCGCGACCTGCTGGGGACGCTGATGACGTTTGACGAGGTTCAGCCCCTCGATGTACAGGCGGCTCTTGCCAGGCTCCACACGCAGAACCTTGCCCTTCTTGCCGCGGTCCTTCCCGCCGACCACGATCACCTCATCGCCCGCTTTGATCCGCGCGGGCATCACAGCACCTCAGGAGCGAGCGAGACGATCTTCATGAAGTTGCGTTCGCGCAGCTCGCGCGCCACCGGACCGAAGATGCGCGTCCCCCGCGGGTTGTTCTGGGCGTCGATCAGCACGGCCGCGTTCTCGTCGAAGGCGATGTAGGTCCCGTCGTCGCGGCCGTACGACTTCCGCGTCCGGACGACGACCGCGGTTACGACCTCGCCCTTCTTTACGGAGCCCTGCGGATTCGCTTGCTTGACCGTCGCGGTGATCACGTCGCCGACGCCTGCGTAGCGACGCCGGTGCCCACCCTTCACCCGGATTACCAGGATCTCGCGGGCGCCGGTGTTGTCGGCGACTCGCAGGCGCGTCTCGTTCTGGATCATTGAGTGGCCCCTCGAGACATCGTGGGGCGATTCGCGAGCGCGAACCGAGCAAGGCGAGGACGCAGGGGCGAAGGCGCAGCAGCGCTGCGTCGAGCTCCGAGGACGACGCCATGCGACGGTTCGCAGCCGCGAAGCGGGGCACGAGGGCGAGGAGGAATCACTTAGCCCTCTCAACCACTTCCACCAGTCGCCAGCGCTTCGTCCGAGACAGGGGCCTGCATTCGCGCACGACGACCGTGTCGCCGATGTGAGCATCGCCGTTCTCGTCATGGGCGTGGAGGGTTGAGGAGGTGCGGACGATCTTCTCGTACTGCGGGTGACGACGAGCGACGTCGATCCGGACGGTGATGGTCTTCGTCGCCCGATCGGAGACCACGATGCCCTGCCTGGTCTTCTGGGTTCCCGGTCTGACAACGGGGCGGGCCGCGAGTGGCTCGGGCACCTCTGTGCGCGCGGTCCGGCGCTTCTCACGCTCGCGGGCACGCCGTCCGCGGCGGGCGGTCGCCTTGCTCTTGCGCGCCGAAGCACGCTCTGCCTGCCGCTCCTCGGGCGACATCTGGGGGCCCGCAGGAACTGATGCCGCCTTGGCCGCACGCGCCGCGCGCCTCCGTTCCTTCGGGCTCGGGGTCTCGGCGGGCGTGGCAGGCTCTGCTGCTTCTTCAGCAACGGGGACCGGCGCCTCCGCGGGCTCAGATTCAGGCTCAACGGCCGCATCGTCGGAAGAGGAGTCGCCGTCGGGAACGCTCGCGTCCGGTTGAGCCTCGTCGGCCGCCGCGTCTTCGAGCGGTGTCTCGGCGGGGGCTTCTTCTTCCGGCGATACTTTCTCTTCTTCTTCAGCCATCAGCCTGTATTCCTCGCTCGTTGGCGACGGTCAGTGCTCGCGCCACCTCTTTCTTGGCTTTTTTGAGCCTCGCCGTGTCGTCGAGCTCACCCGTCGCGTGCTGGAAGCGCAGCCCGAACAGCTCCCGACGTGCGGTCCGCAGGTGATCACCCAGATCGCTGTCGCTCATGTCGCGGATTTCAGCGGCCCTCACGGTCAGTCCTCCCGCATCACGAACTTCGTCCGCACTGGCAGCTTGTGGCCCGCCAGCCGCATCGCCTCGCGGGCCAGTGGCTCGGGCACGCCCGCCAACTCGAACATGACGCGCCCTGGCTTCACCACGGCGACCCAGCCCTCGGGATTTCCTTTTCCTGAGCCCATCCGGGTTTCGGCGGGCTTCTTGGTGAAGGGCTTGTCTGGGTACACGTTGATCCATACCTTGCCGCCGCGCTTGATCTTGCGAGTCATGGCGATTCGCGCCGCCTCGATCTGGCGGTTGGTGAGCCAGCCAGGCTCCAGCGCCTTGAGCCCGTAGTCGCCAAACTGCACCTTCACCTGGCCTCGCGACGCGCCGTGCCGGCGGCCCCGGTGGTGCTTGCGGTACCTGACGCGCTTCGGGGACAGCATCAGCGCGAGATCCCCCCCGGGTTGGTGTCCACGTTGCGACCGCCGCCGCCCCGTCCGCCACCGCGTCCGCGGCCGTCGCGGCCGCCTCGGCCGTCGCGGCCAGGTCGGTCCGGCGTCGGCGGCGAGGGCTCGTCCATGATCGTCAGATCCGCGCCGGTGTAGCCCTCGGGCATGATCTCGCCCTTGTTGATCCAGCACTTGACGCCGATCCGCCCGAATGTCGTAGCGGCCTCATGAAACCCGTAGTCGATGTCCGCGCGGAGAGTGTGCAGCGGAACGCGACCATCTGAGTAACCCTCGGTCCGCGCCATCTCGGCACCGCCGAGGCGGCCCGAGACCTGGACCTTGACGCCCTTGGCCCCGGAGCGCATGGCGCTGGTCAGCGCTCGCTTCATCGCACGCCGGAACGCCACCCGGTTCTGGAGCTGCTCCGCAATCGACTGCGCGACCAGCCGGGCGTCAAGCTCGGGCCGCTTGATCTCGAGGATGTTGACTTTGACCTGCTTGCCGGTGATGCGGTGTAGGTCACGTCGGAGCTGGTCCACCTCCGAGCCGGACTTGCCGATCACGATCCCCGGGCGGGCGGTGTGGATGTTGACCTCGACCTCGTTGGCGTTCTTGCGAATCGTTATGTCCGACAGGCCAGCGTGCGAAAGCCGCCCGATGATGTGGCGGCGGATCTGCGTGTCCTCGTGCAGGTAGTCGGCGAAGTTGCGCTGGTTGAACCAGTTGGACTTCCAATCATGGATGTAGCCGACGCGAATCGACTCGGGATGAACTTTTTGACCCATTTATTCCTTTGGCGTAAGCAAGATCGTCAGATGACTGGTTCGTTTGCGGATTCGGGTGGCGCGGCCCATCGCGCGCGGGCGGTAGCGCTTGAGCGTCGGGCCTTCGTCGGCCTGCGCGACCTTGACGTATAGGTCTTCGCCGACCAGCTCGTGGTTGTTCTCCGCGTTGGCGATCGCAGACTCAAGGAGCTTGCTCCAGTCCCGAGCGACCGCCCGCGGCGTCAGCGCCAGGATAGCTCGCGCCTCCTCAACGCTCTTCCCGCGGATGTGGTCGCACACCAGCCTGGCTTTCCTGGCTGAGGAGCGGACGTACTTGGCCTTCGCCCGAACCAGCGGCGGGGGAAGGCTCGGATCCCGCTTGGAACGACGGCGCGTGGGAGCCGGCCGGCGCGGCTTCTCCGGCTCAGGCGCTTCAGATTCAGCGGCGGGCTTCCGCCGGCGGGTTCGCTTCGGCTTCTCGGGCTCAGCGGCCGAGTCCTCATCAACCTCCTCGGCGGCTTCGAGGACGACGTCGGCGGCCTCGTCGGCAGCTTCCTCATCAGCCGGGGTGGGCTCGACCTCGTCCTCGGAGGTGGGCGACTCGTCCGGATCGGAGGCACTCGCGTCCGAAGCGGTGGCCTCCACATCGGTCTCGGAAGCGCGCCGTGCCTCGGACGCGGACGGCTCCTCGGCCGAGGGCTTACGTCTACGCCGTCGCTTTGGCTTCTCTTCCTCAGCCATGCCTATCTCTTCCTCCCACTCCCCGCGTGCCCTCTGAACAGCCGTGTGGGGGCGAACTCGCCGAGCTTGTGCCCCACCATCGACTCGGAGATGAAGACCGGGACATGCTTGCGGCCGTCGTGTACGGCGATCGTGTGGCCCACCATCTCCGGGAAGATTGTGGACGTCCGTGACCACGTCTTGAGCATGCGCTTCTCGCCGGAGGTGTTCATGGCCTCGATTCGGGCCAACAGTCGGTCCTCGACGAACGGCCCTTTCTTGCTGGAACGGCTCATCGCTTCTTACCTCGCTTGCGTCCACGCACGATGTAGCGGTCTGACTTCTTTCCCTTCTTACGGGTGCGGTACCCGAGCGTCGGCACTCCCCAGGGGGTCACGGGGTGGCGCCCTGGAGTTGTGGAACCCTCGCCGCCGCCGTGCGGGTGGTCGACCGGATTCATCGCCGTGCCGCGGGTCTGCGGCCGAACGCCCAGGTGGCGTTTGCGGCCCGCTTTGCCGATCTTGACGTTCTGGTGATCGGCGTTGCCGATGGTGCCAACCGTGGCGCGGCACTCCGCGCGGACGGTCCGCATCTCGCCCGAGGGCAGGCGGAGGGTGACCATCTCCCCTTCCTTCGCCAGCAGCTGGACGCCTGCGCCAGCGGCCCGCGCCATCTGACCCCCTCGGCCTGGAATCAGCTCCACGTTGTGCACCACCGTGCCGGGCGGCATGTTGCCCAACGGCAGCGAGTTGCCCACCCGGATGTCCACTGACTCGCCGGACTGGACGGTCATCCCGACCCGCAGCCGCTGGGGCGCGAGGATGTACCGCTTCTCGCCGTCGGCGTAGTGGAGCAGCGCGATGTAGGCCGAACGGTTGGGGTCGTATTCGATATGCGCGACCTTGGCTGGGACGCCGTCCTTGCGCCGTTTGAAGTCGACCTTGCGATAGAGACGCTTCGCGCCGCCGCCACGATGCCGGGAGGTCTTGCGACCGTAGACGTTGCGCCCACCTGACTTCTTGAGGCCCTCGGTCAGCGACTTCTCAGGCTCCGAGCGGGTCAGCTCGGAGTAGTCCGGGTACATGGCGAACCGGCGGCCAGGACTGGTGGGCTTAGGTTTGCGGATCGGCATCAGCTCTCACCTTCTCCGCGCGCGTGGGGAAAAAAGAGCCATCACTCGCTGCCCTCCAACCCTTGGAAGATGGGGATGGTCTCACCCGGCTGGACCTGAACAATCGCCTTCTTCCAGCGACGTGAGCGTCCCGAGGTGTAGCCGCGCCGCTTTGGCTTTGAGCTGACCCACGCGGTCCGCACATCGACGACGCCGACGTCGAACAGGCGCTCGATCGCCTGGCGGACCTCGGTCTTGTGGGCGCGGTCGTGGATCCGGAACGTGTATTTGCCGGCCTCGGCGAGCGCAAAGGACTTCTCCGAGATGACGGGACGGATGATCACCTGGGTCGGCTCCATCAGGTGGTTTCCTCCGAGGGGCCTTCAGCCCCGCGTTCTGAATCGGTAGCTGCGCTTCCGGCTTCGCTTAACGGCTCGCGTGATGGCGCGGTGGCGCGTTGCACCAGGACGGGCAGCGCTGCCTCGGAGATCAGCAACGACGCCGCGCCGATCACCTCTGCCACGCCCACGTCGCCAACGGGAACAGCGTGGGCGCGTGCCAGGTTGCGGAACGACTTGCCGGCTGCATCCTCCTCGTCCGCCAGAATGATCACTGTTGGTGTAGGTGCGCCCCATTCCTGGAGGAGCTCGGCCGCGCGCTTGGTGGCGGGCTCGTCGAAGTCGGCGGCGTCGAAGACCGCCAGGGACTCCCGCTCGGCGTGCAGCGAGAGCGCGCTTCGCAGCGCGGTTCGCCGCTCTTTACGGTTGATCTTGAACGTGTAACGGCGCGGCGTAGGGCCGAAGGTCGTGCCGCCGCCAGCCCACAGTGGCGATCGTGATGATCCAGCCCGCGCCCGGCCGGTGCCTTTCTGCCGCCACGGCTTTCCGCCGCCCCCGGCGACCTCGCCGCGCGTCTTGGTTGACGCAGTTCCGCGCCGCCGGGCGTTCAACTCGGCCCGCACCGCCTGGTGGACCAGCGGCATGTTGAAGCGCGCCTGGAACGCGCCGTCGTCAAGCGCCACCGTGCCGCCTCCGAGCTTCGGTGCCCTCACACCCCGAGCCGCACGGGCACTAGGCATCGGTCCGCACCTCCACCGTGCCACCGCGTGGCCCAGGGACCGAACCCCGCAGGAGCAGCAGATTGTCATTCGGGATTACGTCGACCACGGTCAGCCCGCGCTGAGTCACCCGGCCGCCACCCATCCGTCCTGCCCCTCGCACTCCTTTAAACACGCGCGATGGCGTCGCCGAGGCGCCGATGGAGCCTGGCGCGCGGACGTTGTGAGAACCGTGAGATGCAGGGCCTCGCTTGAAGTTGTGACGCTTGATCGTGCCCTGAAAGCCCTTGCCCTTTGAGACGCCCGACACCTTCACGACATCGCCCGGTGTGAACGCCTCGACGGTGACTGTCTGGCCCATCAGCAGCTCGCCGACCTCGTCGCGAAACTCGCGTACGACGCGGTGGGCCGCGGTATCGGCCTTCTTGAGATGCCCCAGCTCGGCCCTGGTGAGCGACTTCTCCTTGCAGGGATCGAAGGCCAGCTGAACCGCCTCGTAGCCATCGCGGTCGCCCGTCCGGATCGCCGTCACGGGGCACGGCCCGGCTTCGAGCACGGTCACCCGCTCCACCCGGCCATCCTCGCCGAACCGCTGGGTCATGCCGATCTTGCGAGCGAGGATCGCTGCCATAACCGCTAAGACGCCAGGCGGATCTCGATGTCCACGCCTGCCGGCAGGTGGTCGAGCCGCTGGAGCGAATCGACCGTCTTTGGCGTCGGCTGGTGGATGTCGATCATCCGCTTGTGGGTGCGGATCTCGAAGTGCTCGCGGCTGTCCTTGTCCTTGAACGGCGAGCGGATCACGCAATACACGTTCTTCTCGGTGGGCAACGGCACCGGCCCAGAGACCGTGGCCCCGGTTCGGGTTGCGGTCTCAACGATCTCCTTGGCCGCGGTCTCGATCGCCGTGTGGTCGTAGGACTTCAGGCGGATGCGGATCTTGTTTTGGGCGATTGTTGCCATCCGTCAAAAAGGGCGACACCCGGGTTGCGGGCCCCGCCCCAAAAGGTCGTATCTCCTATTGCGAAAAACAGGCGGCGCGCCCGTTAGGGCGGCGCCGCCCTATCAACTATTCAATGACTTCGGTCACGATCCCGGAGCCGACCGTGCGGCCGCCCTCGCGGATTGCGAACCTCAGACCCTGGTCCATGGCAATCGGCTGGATCAGCTCGATCTCCATCTGGACGTTGTCTCCGGGCATGACCATCTCGGTGCCCTCGGGCAGATGGGCCACTCCGGTGACGTCGGTGGTGCGGAAGTAGAACTGAGGCCGGTAGCCCGAGAAGAACGGCGTGTGACGGCCGCCCTCCTCCTTCTTGAGCACGTAGACCTCGGACTTGAACTTGGTATGCGGGGTGATCGAGCCTGGCTTGGCCAGCACCTGGCCGCGCTCGATCTCCTCACGCTTGATGCCTCGGAGCAGGCAGCCGACATTGTCGCCCGCGCGCCCCTCGTCGAGGATCTTGCGGAACATCTCCACGCCGGTGACCACAGTGTTGCCGGTCTCCTTGATCCCGACGATCTCGACGGTCTCGCTGGTCTTGATGATCCCTTGCTCGATACGGCCGGTGGCGACGGTGCCGCGTCCGGTGATGGAGAAGACGTCCTCGACCGGCATCAGGAACGGCTTGTCGAGGTCGCGCTCGGGCTCCGGAATGTAGGTGTCAAGAATCTCGGCAAGCTCGAGGATCTTGCCCTCCATCTCCTCGTCGCCCTCGAGTGCCTTGAGCGCGGAACCGGTGATCACCGGGATGTCATCGCCCGGGAACTCATACTCGGAGAGCAGGTCGCGGACCTCGACCTCGACCAGCTCGAGCAGCTCCTCGTCGTCGACCATGTCGACCTTGTTGAGGAACACCACGATGTAGGGGACGCCGACCTGCCGGGCGAGCAGGATGTGCTCCCGCGTCTGCGGCATCGGGCCATCGGCCGCGGAGACCACCAGGATCGCGCCGTCCATCTGCGCGGCGCCGGTGATCATGTTCTTCACGTAGTCGGCGTGGCCCGGGCAGTCCACGTGCGCGTAGTGGCGGTTCGGCGTCTGGTACTCGACGTGAGAGGTCGCGATCGTGATCCCGCGCGCCTTCTCCTCAGGAGCGTTGTCGATCGATTCGAACGACCGCACTTCCGTGCCGCCGTATTTGTCGTTCAGCACCTTGGTGATGGCGGCCGTCAACGTCGTCTTGCCATGGTCGATGTGACCGATGGTTCCGACGTTGACATGGGGCTTGTCGCGCTCGAACTTGGCCTTAGCCACTTTGGTGTCGCTCCTTGTGTTTCGGTTCCGTTTTCAGGCCAACCTAATGAAGATACAAACTTCTCGGCACCGCCGTCAGGCTGGCTGCAGCTCGCCGACCACCCTCTCGGCGATGTTGGCGGGCACCTCGTCATACCGCTCGAACTGCATCGTGTATGTGGCCCGCCCTTGGGTGGTGGACCGCAGATCAGTGGCGTAGCCGAACATCTCAGCCAGCGGTACGAACGCGCTCACCACCTGGGCGTTCCCGCGCTGCTCCATTCCGTGTACGTGGCCACGCCTGCGGTTCAGATCGCCGATGACATCGCCCATGAACTCCTCGGGGGTGGTCACCTCCACGGCGAAGATCGGTTCGAGCAGGACGGGCTTGGCCTGCCGGGCCGCCTCCTTGAGCGCCAGCGAACCAGCCACTCGGAACGCGATCTCGGAGGAGTCGGTGTCGTGGTACTTGCCATCGGTGAGTGAGACGCGGACGTCGACCATGGGGTATCCGGCCCGCGGACCATTCTCCATGGCCTCCTCGATCCCCTTCTCGACGGCAGGAATGAACTCCGTCGGGATCGATCCCACCCTTGATCTTGTTGATGAAGTCAAAGCCCTCGCCCGGCGCGGGCTCCACATCGATGTACACGATCCCGTACTGGCCGGAGCCACCGGTCTGCCGGACCAGGCGGCCCTCCACGTGGTTGGCGGTGCCTCTGATCGTCTCCCGATAGGAGACCTGAGGTCGGCCAACATTCGCCTCCACATTGAATTCCCTCATCATGCGATCGACCAGGACCTCCAGGTGCAGCTCGCCCATGCCGGAGATCTCGGTCTGGCCGGTCTCGTCGTTTGTGCGGACCTGGAATGTGGGGTCCTCCTCGGCTAGGCGCCCGAGCGCCACCGACATCTTCTCCTGGTCGGCCTTGGTCTTTGGCTCAATGGCCACCTTGATGACCGGCTCGGGGAACTCGATCGTCTCGAGCTTGATCGGCTTGTCCGGGGCGGCGAGGGTGTCGCCGGTCACCACCTGCTTGATGCCCACAGCCGCTGCGATGTCGCCGGCGTAGACCTCCTTGACCTCTTCGCGCTCGTTGGCGTGCATCATCAGGATGCGCCCGATGCGCTCGGTCCGGCCGGTGTTGACGTTGAGCACCCGCGAGCCAGCCTCGAGCTTCCCCGAGTAGACACGGAAGTAGGTGAGCTTGCCGACATAGGGGTCGGCCATGATCTTGAACGCGAGCGCCGCGAAAGCGGCATCGTCGGAGGGTTCGCGGACCGCCGGCTTCTCGCCGCCGTTGTCGGCCGACTTGGCCGGCTCCACTCCGTCCACGGGGGGCACATCCAGCGGGCTGGGCAGGTAGTCGAGCACCGCGTCCAGCAGCGGTTGTACGCCCTTGTTCTTGAACGAGCTGCCGCACAGGACGGGGGTCAGCTTGATGTCAAGGGTGGCCTTACGGATGGCCTGCTTGAGCCGGTCGACGGGGATCTCCTGCTCCTCCACGATCATCTCGACCAGTTCGTCGTCGTAGTGCGACACCTCCTCGAGGAGATGCTCGCGTGCGGCAGCTGCCTGCTCGGCCAACTCAGGCGGGATGTCGATCGTGTCCTGGTCCTTGCCCAGCTCGTCCTTGTAGACGATCGCCTTGTTCTGGACGAGGTCGACGATCCCGTGGAAGTCCTGCTCGGAACCGATCGGCAGCTGGACCGGCACAGGGTGGGCACGGAGGCGGTCGACCATCGTCTGCACACCGCGCTCGAAGTCGGCGCCGATGCGGTCCATCTTGTTGATGTAGGCGATCCGGGGGACACGGTACTTGTCCGCCTGCCGCCACACCGTCTCCGATTGCGGCTCCACCCCGGCGACGGAATCGAACAGGGCGATGGCTCCATCGAGCACTCTGAGCGATCTCTCCACTTCCACCGTGAAGTCGACGTGCCCGGGGGTATCGATGATGTTAACCCGGTGGTCCTTCCACTCAGCCGTGGTGGCCGCGGACGTGATCGTGATCCCCCGCTCTTGCTCCTGGGCCATCCAATCCATCACCGCTGCGCCCTCGTGAACCTCCCCCATCTTGTAGGTCCGCCCGGTGTAATAGAGGATGCGCTCGGTCGTCGTCGTCTTGCCGGCGTCGATGTGCGCCATGATTCCGATGTTCCGAGTCTTTTCGAGGGAGAATTTCCTGGGCATGGAAGTCTGTTTCAGTCGTGTCGTAGCCGCCTCCGACTCCGGACATGAAAAAGGGCCCAAAGGGCCCGTTCACGACGCGGCTGTCGGGACGGGAGAGATTCCTATGGAGCGAGCTTCTCCATTGCTTGTTTACACCGAGCCTGGGAGCGTGCAGAGGTGAGCGCGCCGCCCCGGGCGACGAACGAATATAGCAGAGGTTCTGGGGCCTCCGGGGGGGTTCCGGGGGACTCTGAACGCCAGATTTCACGCGGTTCTGGAGGCGTTCGCGCCGCTCCGTTCGGGCGGATCGGCGCCGGGATCTTCGCGGGCACTTTGGTGGGCGCGATCTTGCTGGTGGTCGCCGAGTTCACGACCCTGTACACGGTGCACGGCACGAACTCCCGGGCTCCGGCGGTCGCGGTCAGGACGGGTTCGAATGATTCCTACGCGTTCATCCCGATCGCGATCCTGGTGCTGATACTGGCGTTCGCTGTGCTGCGCGCCGGAAGCCGGCCGGCGCTGCTGGCGATCGGCATCGCCGGAGTCGTGGCGATCCTGATCGCGCTGGTGGGCGATCTCCCCGACACCCAGCGGAGCCTGTTGACTGGCTGCAACACGGGTCAGTGCGTCACCGAGGCAGCTCACGCGTCCACAGGCATGTACCTCGAGACAGCGGGAGCGGTCCTGTTGCTCGCGGTGAGCGGCCTGGGCTTCCTGCTGCTTGGACGGCCGCTCCCGCCACCCCGTCGCGCCGCCGAGGCACCTCCAGCTCCCGCCGAGGCACCGCCAGCTCCCCCGGACGCACCGCCAGCTCCCGCGGACGCACCCGGGCGAACTGAGTCCGGATCCTGACATCGCCCCGACGGAGGGGGAATTCCGCGGCTACATTTCCGCTAGCGAGGGTTGGCCCACTGCAGCCCCCGGTCCCGTGTGGTGGGCGACCCTCGTTTTTTTTGCAGTGGGGGTTGTGTGTGGCGCGGCTAGGCGCGAGTGGGGCGGGCGTGCCTCAAGTGCGGGGGCGGCGAGGGGCGGTCGGCGGGGGCGGTCGCGGCCGGCGGTCGCGGCGGGCGCGGCCGCGGTCGGCAGCCGGCAAGTGCACACTGATCGTCCGGAGGCCTGGAAGTGTGCAGTTCGACCGCGCTGGGCGGGCGAACTGCACATTCACCGGCCGGCACTGCACGACCGTGCAGTTGACCCGCCACCGAAGCCCCCGTCCCCGACAATCGCAGCCCGCGCCGCCGCAGCCCGCGCCGCCGCAGCCCGCGCCGCCCCGCGCCTCCCACGAGCCCCTACCAGCGATAGTGGGCGAAGGCCTTGTTGGCCTGCGCCATGCGATAGATGTCGTCCTTGCGCTTGTACGCCGAGCCCTGCTGCTGCTGGGCGTCCAGCAGCTCGTGGGCGAGGCGCTGGGCCATCGACTTCTCACGGCGCTGGCGCGCGAACTGGACCAGCCAGCGAACCGCGAGGGTGCGGGCGCGGCGCGCCGGCACCTCCACCGGCACCTGGTAGGTGGCTCCGCCGACGCGGCGGGAGCGGACCTCTAGCACCGGGGTCAGAGCCTTGATCCCGGCCTCGAGCTCCTCGATAGCGTCCCTGCCGGTCCGTTCGGCCACGATCGACAGCGCGTCGTAGACGATATTCTCGGCAACGGACTTCTTGCCTTCCAGCATCACCTTGTTGATCACCTGCTGGACCAGACGATTGTGGTGAACCGGGTCAGGCGGGATCGGTCTGACCTGGGCGGCAGCGCGGCGCGGCACTAGCCGCAGCTCCCGCAGGTGAGCGCGACGGCTCTCACCTCGCCTTGACGCCGTACTGCGAGCGGGCTTTCTTGCGGTCGCCTACGCCGGCCGCATCGAGGGTGCCGCGGATCACCTTGTAGCGAAAGCCCGGGAGGTCCTTGACCCGGCCACCGCGGACCAGCACCACCGAGTGCTCCTGGAGGTTGTGACCCTCGCCGGGTATGTAGGCGCCAACCTCCATGCCGTTGGTCAGCCGCACGCGCGCCACCTTGCGCAATGCCGAGTTGGGCTTCTTGGGGGTGGTGGTATAGACACGCGTGCAGACGCCGCGCCGCTGGGGCGCGGCCACCTTCTGCTTGCGTCCCTTGCCCGACTTGAGACCAGGCGTCGCAAGCTTCTTCTTGGGAGCGGTGCGGCCTTTGCGGATCAGCTGGCTGGTGGTCGGCATGCGGTGAGGCAGGGTAGCAGGGGAGGTCAGGACGGCCCGCCGGCGAGCGACCCGCGGCCCGCCGGCGAGCGACCCGCGACGCTGCGCTCGAACGGCCCGCCGGCCGAGCGACCCGCGACGCTGCCCCCGAACGACGCGCCGCCGATCAGCCTTCACGCGGCCACGTGCATCCGCTCAGCCGCCTCGGTGAGCACCGGACGCAGGATTGCCTCGATCTCCTCAAACTGCTCGGGCCCTGCGATCAGCGGCGGCGAAAGCTGCACGACGGGATCGCCGCGGTCGTCGGCGCGGCAGATCAGGCCGCGCCGGAACAGCTCGCCGGAGAGAAATCCCCGAAGCAGGACCTCCGACTCCTCGCTCGAGAACGACTCCTTTGTCGAGCGGTCTTTGACCAGCTCGATCGCCTGGAAGTAGCCGGCGCCGCGCACGTCGCCGACGATCGGCACGTCGAGGAGCGATTCCAGCATGGCGCGGAAGGCAGGCTCGTGCGTCCGCACGTTCTGGAGCACGTCCTCGCCCTCGAGAGCATCCAGGTTGGCCAGAGCCACTGCGGCGCAGATGGGGTGGCCGCCGAACGTGAAGCCGTGGGTGAAGCTCGTGGTCCCTCGCATGAAAGGCTCGGCCACGCGATCGGACACGATCACCGCTCCCATCGGTGCGTACGCGCTCGTGAGCCCCTTTGCGGTGGTGACGATGTCGGGCTCGTAGCCGTAGCGCTGGGCGCCGAACCACTCCCCCAGTCGCCCCCAGGCGCAGATCACCTCATCTGAGATCAGCAGCACGTCATGCGCGTCGCAGATCTCACGGACGCGGTCGAAGTAGCCATCTGGGGGCGTAAGGCACCCTCCTGCATTCTGGACCGGCTCGAGGATCACGGCGGCGACCGTGTCAGAGCCCTCGAACTCGATCCGCTCTTCGATCGCTTCGGCAAACCAGCTCTCGTCCAGCCCGGGCGGCAACCGGTAGCTGTTGGTGTTAGGGACGTGACACCCGCCTGGGGTCAGCGGCTCAAACGGCTCGCGCAATGCGGTGATCCCGGTGGCAGCCAGGGCTCCCAGCGACGTCCCGTGGTAGGCGATCTCCCGCGCGATGACCTTGTGCTTGGTCGGCTTGCGCTGGAGATGGAAGTACTGGCGGGCCAGCTTGATCGCGGATTCGACGGCCTCGGACCCACCGCTCGTGAAGAACACACGGTTGAGATCGCCGGGCGCCAATGAGGCGATCCGGGCCGACAGCTCGATAGCGGGGGGATGCGCATAGGACCAGTTGGTGAAGAACCCGAGTTCCTTCGCCTGCTCGGCTCCCGCCTGAGCAATGTCTGCCCGCCCATGTCCGATGTTCACGCAGAACAGCGCCGAAAGGCCGTCCAGGTAGCGCTTGCCGTGCTCGTCGTACACGTAACAACCCTCGCCACGCACGATTACGGGGATTTCGCCGTCCGCGTACGCGCCCATGCGCGTGAAGTGCATCCACAGATGCCGGCGCGCCAGGTTCTGGAGGGTGCTTGCCAGGCTGGGGAGCTTACGCGCGCGTACCGCGAGCCTACGCGGGCGCTACCCCGAGGCTCACGCGGCCTCGACAGCGAGCTTAAGCAGCCGCTAGCACCGGACCGGCGGCCCGGACCGGAGCCGGCATCAGCCAGGCGGCCAGGAGCACCAGCAGGAAGGCAACGACCTCCACGACCAGCGACAGCGGGTTGCCCGACAGCGGATCGCCGAACACGATGATCCCGCCGACGATCCCGGAAAGGTTGGCCGCAGTGCCCGTGACGGCGATCACGGGTACGGCGTCGCCGTCCTGGAGACCCTTGGCCGATGCATAGAAGGCGATCACCGATGCGAAGAGCGCCACAAACGTCCACGGCGTGATGAGTCCCAGCAGGATGCCGTGGGCGCCGATCAGCCCGGATATCGCCTTGAGGGCGATGTCGGATACGCCGAACAGGATCCCGGCCGCGGCGCCGAGCATGAACCCGTGGTGCTCACGGGGAGCTCCGATGCGTGGACCCATGATCAGCAGCGTCCCGCCCGCGATCAGTCCAGCCTCGAACGAGATCATGCCTGGAAGCGAGAAGCGCGAGTGGGCGCCGTGGGCTGCCGGCAGGGTGACGCCCAGGAGAATCAAGCCAATGGCGGTCAGAGCGAGGCCGATCCATTGACGGCGGCCGATCTGTAGCCCGAATATGCGCTCGGCCATCACCGCCAGCAGCACTACACCGCCGGCTAGGACCGCCTGCACGAGCGATAGAGGGGCAATCGACATCGCGGCCACGTGGAAAATCCAGGCCCCGGTGGCGATCGCCCAGCCGATCGCGAACAGCTTGGATCCGAACAGCGACTTGGCGGAGCGCCACGGGTGCCGGATATCCACCGGCGCGGCCGCGCGGGCTCCCCGGTGCTTGTAGAGGAAGCCGACGTTCGTCGCGAGGGCGCAAAGGAGCGCCAGGAGGATGCCGAAGAAGATCATCGTCGGGGGTTGGCGAACCCGGGTCTTGACCGAGGGTTCCTGCCAGATGCCTCGGCGATCCAGACAGACGCCTTGAGTCCGCTCAGTGAAAGTACAGCAGATTGCGTATTCGGTGACACTAAGAGCTCCGTATGACGTCCAGGGGGCAGAAAATGAACGTTCCAATGGAGCGTCCGCTTTTGCTCATCGACGTAGACGGGGTGATCTCCCTTTTCGGCTTCGACCCCGCACAACCTCCTCCCGGAAGGTTTGAGATGGTCGACGGGATAGCTCATCTGCTTTCGGCCGAGGCCGGGGCGCACCTGACATGGCTCCAGGACGTGTTCGAGCCCGTGTGGTGCACGGGCTGGGAGGAGAAAGCCAACGAGTACCTACCGTTCGCGCTCGGGCTAGCCGCGCCGTTCCCATACCTGAGCTTCGCCGGTGCCACGCCGAAGACCGCAGGCCACTGGAAGATCGCGGCAATCGATGGCTATGCGGGGCGGCGGAGGCCGCTAGCGTGGGTCGACGATGCCCACGACGATCGCTGCCGCGAGTGGGCTGCAGACCGGCCGGGACCGACGCTTCTGATCTCCACCGATCCTGCTACCGGTCTCACGGCCGCGCATGTGCAGGAGCTGTTGGCCTGGGCGGCCCACCAAAACGGTCAGGTCGCCACCACGGAGTAGATCGGCGGGAGGTGCCTCGCAAGCATCTTCCAGCTTGATCCGGCATCGGCGGATCCGAACAGCTCTCCGGTGGTCGTCCCGAAGTAAAGCTCCAGCTCGGGGCCCTGGCTAGCGTAATCAAAGGCCTGCCGCAGCACCGTAAGGTAAGCGTTCCCCTGTGGCAGCCCGTCACCCCGCGGCCGCCAGCTCTCGCCACCGTCTCGGGTCTCATACACGCGCACGCGACCCTCGGGGGTGACACGATCCATGTCGGCGACGAGGGGGATTACAAAAGCGCTGTCTGGATCGGCCGGATCGAGCGCCAACGGAAACCCGAAGTCCGACGGGAGCCCGGCGCCTACCTCGGCCCAGGTGGCGCCGGCGTCGTCCGATCGGTACACGCCGCCATGGAACTGGATGAACATCCGCTCAGGCTGCGCCGGTGAGCGCTCCATGTGGTGCACGCAGAGCGCCACGTCCGCGTCAGGCGGTGGCTCAGGCAGGTTCAGCTCCTCCAGAACCTCGTCCGGTAGATAGCGCGGCGTCAGGCCCTCGTTCCCGCGGGACCACGAGCGCCCGCCGTCATCTGTGTGCCATACGCCGGCGGCGGAGATGGCGACTGAGAGCCTGTCGGACTCACCAGGCCAGGTGGCGATCGAATGCAGGCACAGCCCACCGCCGCCAGGTTGCCACTTGGTGCGCGTGGGCTGGTCCCAGAGCCCGCCGTTGAGCTCCCACGTTGCGCCACCGTCATGACTCTCGAACAGCACGCCAGGATCCCCGCCGGCATACAGAGAACCGTCGCCCTCACCGCACGCGATCACCCAGATCCGCTCGAGCGCCTCGTCGCCTCCTTCGGGAAGCGCCACGCCCTGCGCCTGCTCCCACTCGCCGGCGGGATCGTCGGTGTAGAAGATCTTCGGCCCGTAGAAGGGCGAGGTCGTGGTGGCGAACGCCCGGCCCGATCGTTGATCGCGAATCGCATACTCAACAGGCTCGCCGGCGAACGCCCGCGCGGTGATCTCGGTCGCCGCACCAGGCTCCCCTTCGAGCACGAACAAGCCCTTCTTGGTCGAAACCATCAGTTCGGTCACCGCTCAGCCTCCTGTGATCGCGGGCAGCAGCTCAACGCGGTCAGAAGCCGCGACCGGGGTGCCCTCCCCGCCGCGTTCGCCATTTACGAATACGTTGATGTGCCGCCGAATCTGCCCACGTTCGTCGATGATCCAGCCAATCAGATCAGGATGCTGACGTTCCAACTGTCGGAGCAATTCGAGGACCGTGGCGGCGTCCAGCTGGTGCTGTGCGCGGTCACCGGCGAGCTTTCTCAGGGGTCCATGGACACAGATCACCGGCACGCTCAGATCCTAGGACTTCCAGTCTCGGCGGAACTCATCGGATCTAGTCGAATGCACCGTGGCGACCGGCCCCGGCCCGGAAGCGCTCCAGTCCGGCCTCGACCTCCGCCAGCGAAACCATCCCGTGCTTGAGCTCGTTCGCCAGGGCCGCCTGCTCGTCGAGCCCCCACTGCTCGATCATGGAAAGCCGGTCCTGCCTCAAGCAGGTCTGCGGAAAGCCTGTGAGCTGGTGCGCCATCTCCTCGGCGGCCTGGCGGCTCGAGCCATCGGAGACCACACGGTTGGCCAACCCGAACGCCAGCGCCTCCTCTGCTCCCACGGGCCGCCCCGTCAAAACCATGTCCATCGCGCGGCTCTGGCCGATCAACCGGGCCAGCCGGATCGTTCCACCGTCGATCAGCGGCACGCCCCACCGCCGGCAGAACACTCCAAACACCGCCGACTCCTCGGCGATGCGGAGATCGCACCAGAGGGCGAGCTCAAGCCCGCCCGCGACGGCGTGTCCGGCGACGGCCGCGATCACCGGCTTTGACAGCAACATCCGAGTGGGGCCCATCGGAGCGTCCCCTTCGGGGGCAACCCGGTTTCCCTGGGGCGTGCCCACCGCCTTGAGGTCGGCCCCCGCACAGAAGACGCCACCCTCGCCGTGAAGCACCGCCACCTCGGACCCATCGTCCTCTTGAAACTCTCTGAACGCCTCCGCAAGCGCCAGCGCGGTCGCACGGTCAACGGCGTTGCGCCGCTCCGGACGCGATAGCAGGACGGTGAACACCGGCCCGTCGCGTTCGATGCGGACGGCTTCGGTCAAGCCGGAGCGCCCACCGCGCGGCGTACGAAAGTCCGGAGCGCGGCCACGATCTCTGCGGTCTCAGGACGGGCTCCGGCCAGCGGCGAGAGCGGGCCCACGAGCACCTCGCCACACCCACCCACGAGCGCGGCGGCGGTCAGCTCGGCGCTCTGTGCGGGCACCTCCCGTGCCTCGATCGCGGCTGCCAGCGTCTCCGCCACCAGCGAGGAGTACCGCTGCCTGTAGGCGAGCCGCTCGGCGTCGACCAGCGGATCAACCGGCTCGGCCAGAAGCGCCCAGGCCAGCCGCGGGTTGCCCAATGCCCTCTCGGCGAACGTGGCAAGCACTACCTCCAGCCGCTCGACGGCGCTTTCTGACTCCATGTCGTGGGCGGCTGCCCGCATCGCCCGCTCCTCCCGCTCGCAGACCGAGCGAAATAGCTCCACAAACAGCTCCTGCTTTGACTCGAAGTGGCGGTACAGCGTGCCGGCAGCAACCCCAGCCCGTTCGGCGATCGCCGCGACAGGTGCCGCGCCGTAGCCGCCCTCTTCGATCAGCTCCTGGGCCGCCTGTAGCAGCCGCTCACGCGTGGGGGTCAGGAGCTCTTCGGTCATCCCTTGAACGTGGAGCTTCCGAGGTCTCCGAACGGCTCGTCGCGCTCCCGCACTGCCTCACGCCAGCCGCTCTGTGCCGCGCGGGCAGCGAACGCATACCCCTCCTTGGTGTGGCGGGTGATCCCATCGAATACCGTCCCGATCAGCTGGGTCGCGTGGAGCCCCTGCGAGTAGAGAGACTGGTTGACCAGCAGCTTCATCATCTGTAGCTGGTTGATCGGAACCTCGGCGATCCGCGAGGCGAGCACCTCAACCCGCTCGTCGAGCCGCTCGGGCGGGGGCGCCTCGATCGCCAGGCCCCATTCCACCGCCTCGCTGCCCGATAGCGAGTCGCCGGTGAACAGGAGTCGCTTGGCCCGCTGGGCGCCCAGGCGGTAGGCCCACATCGCAGTGGTCGGCGACCCCCATACCCGCGCCGGCGGGTACCCGATCTTGGCGTCGGTTGAGATCAGGAGCAGGTCAGAGCACAGCGCCAGATCGGTACCCCCGGCCACGCAGAACCCCTGCACCTTGCAGACAACCGGTTTCGTGCAGTGAAACAGGGACATGAACGTCCGGACGTTGCGGCTCATTCCCGAGTAATCCACCATCGGATCCCACGGTTCCCCGGGGTCGTGGTTGGGCAGCCGCCCCTCGGCGCTCCACACCAGGTCGTATCCGCCACAGAAGCCCTTGCCCTTTCCGGCGAGGACCAGCACGTGGACAGCCGGGTTGAGATCTGCCTCCTCCACGGCGGCCGCAAGCTCCGCCAGCAGCGTTGGCGTCAGCGCGTTCCCTCGCTCGGGACGGTTCAGCGTCAGGCGGGCAATGCGTCCGGTGACCTCGTGCTCGACCTCGCTCATTTGGATGAAACGCCAGGGCGGCTAGACCGGATACGCACGCTCGATGATCGCCTTAGCGTCGACCCCGGCCGGAAGCGTCCCGTAGACCCGGCCGCCCTCACCTCCCAGGCGGGTGGCGCAGAACGCATCCGCGATCGCCGGCGGAGAGTGCCGCACGACCAGCGAGCCCTGGAGCGCGACGGCCAGGTCCTCCACCACGCGGCGGGCTTCGAATTGAGGATCCGAATGGGTGAATACCTGGGTGGCCTGCATACGCACGCCCGCCAGGTGTGAGTCAAGGCGCGGATCGGCGCCGGAGGCGAGCTCGCACTCGGCCATGAAGGCAGGCAGCCCCTCCGGCTCCTTGACCATTGCCCGCAGGACATCGAGCGCCGCGACGTTGCCCGACCCCTCCCAGATCGACCCGAGCGGCGCGTCGCGGTAGAGCAGCGGCATCCCTGAGTCCTCGACGAAGCCGTTGCCACCGAGGCATTCGAGCGCTTCCCCGGCGTGAGCCGGAGCCCGCTTGCAGCACCAGTACTTCATCACCGCCGTGCCAAACCGCCGGAATGCAGGCTCCTCCTCGTCGTAGCTGCGGGCGATCCGCATCGCCGCGACCGTGGTCGCCTCGGATTCGATCGCCAGGTCGGCGAGCACGTTCTGCATCGCCGGCTGCTCGGCCAGGGTCGAGCCGAACGCTTCCCGGTGGCGGGTGTGGTGGATCGCCTCCAGCGTCCCACGCCGCAGCCCCGTCGCCGCGCCGAGCAGGCAGTCCAGACGGGTGTGGTTGACCATCTTGATGATCGCGGGAACCCCACGGCCCTCCTCCCCGATCAGCCTCCCCCGGATGCCGCGGAACTCCACCTCGGAGGACGGCAACGAACGAGTACCTAGCTTGTCCTTGAGCCGCTGGAACTCCATCCCCGGGCCGCGCTCGATCAGGAAGCAGGAGAGGCCAGCCTGAGCCTGGGCAAGGACGAGAAACACATCGCAGGGCGGGTACGAGCAGAACCACTTGTGACCGTGGATCTCGTAGATGCCTTCGCCCAGCGGCTCGGCTCGCGAGATGTTGGCGCGTACGTCCGAACCACCTTGTCGCTCGGTCATGGCCATCCCAGCCAACGCACCCGCGTCGTAGTCCGGCTTGGTGAGCCGCGGCTCCCATTCGGCGGCCAGCTCAGGCGCGGAGTCACGGAGTGCCTTGACGGCGGCGTAGGTCATCGACACGGGGCACAGGACGCCGCCGTTGGCGTGGCCCCACAGCATCATCAATGCGGCTCGGACCGTATGACCCCCTGGTTTATCCGAGCGCCACGGAAGGCTGTGAATCTCGCGTTCGATCGCCCCGCGCAGAAGCCAATGCCACGAGGGATCGAGGTCTACCTGGTCGATGCGGTTGCCGTACCGATCGTGGGTGCGCAGGATCGGCAGGTTGCGCTCGGCTCGCCGCGAGTGCTCCCGCGTCTCGGGACTCCCCGCCACACCGCCTGCCTCACGAGCGCGGTCTACCCCCCAGCCCCCGCCTTCGCGCGCAAGCGCCTCAGCAAGCGCAAGATCGACCTCGAAGTGATTGACCGGCTCCAACGGCGGGGCCTGATTGAGGACCTCGCGGGACGGGTCGTGGACATCGATCGTGGCCATGGTCTCTCCTTCTCTGTGCCGGTCGGCTCACGCTATCGCGTGGTCGGGATGCGCGCGGAGTGCGGGTCGCGCGTCGTCACCGGATGCGGCGACGGCGGCGATGTGAATCTTGATTCACAAGGGTAGTGAATCTCGATTCACGCCGCAAGGGCGGCGGGCGCACGAGGGCGCATGGGCGGCGACGGCGCACGCCGGCCGGGGTGGCGGGCCGTGCGAGTGCACCGCCGCTTGCGTAAGGCGTGTTTCGACGGCGCGGGGAGGGTAGGCCTCCAGGGGCGGCGAATAAGACGTGGTGGCTAGGGCCGCTCACGTGGTCGCCGTGCGCCTGAGTAGGGCTCGAAGGAGGTACAAATGAAGTGGATTCTTCAAGCGCTCATCGTTGCTTCAGCCGTTACGGCGTCGGTTCCAAGCACCGTCTCCGCCAGCGGGACCCCACAGTGCGGAGCCGTTCCGTTCACTCGGCAATCCGATGACGGCGCCTTCCAGATCGAGGCGCGCAGCACCACGTGTGCGACGGCTCGGATGGTCGCAAGCGCCTCTAAGCCCAGCCGTTTCCGGCATGGCGACTCCAGCTACACCGCATACGGCTTCTCCTGCTCCGGGCGATCCCAGCAGCTCGGCGGAGCCGGCAAGCAGGTGGTGAGGTTCAGGTGCCTGCGCCAGCAGAGCTCGGTGTCGTTCCTGCGCGGATGAGTCGCCCGGGCCGACCGCGCCGCCCGTCAGCCTTCGAGCAGCACGGTGTCCTCGTCGGAGTACGCCGGCGCGCAGCAGCAGAGCAGGACCAGCGGCTCACGCTCGTCGGCCCATAGCTTGTGAAGAGTTTCAGGCGGGATGACGACGCAGTCGCCGGCCGTGACTGGCCGCTCCTCATCGCCGAGACGCATCCGGCCGCTACCTCCGGTAAATAAGTAGATCTCCTCCGTGCGGCGGTGAAGGTGCGCCACGGTCGCGCTTCCCGGGGGCACAACGGCCTCGGCCAAGCTCTGGTTTGCTGCGTTACCGGACGGGATTCCAGCCAGCTCGCGGATCGAGGAGCCATCAGCGGTGATGAAGGCCTGGCGGTGCTCACGGCGCACGATGTCCACGACCGTGAACCGTAGAGCCTGGCTGTGTTAACTTCGACTCGTGGCCGCGACTGAGCTGCCCCAGGCGCCGCGCCTTCGATCGCTGATCGGGGCTGTGCACTACGTGCTCGACCCCCTGGGCAACATCAGATCGTTTGCCCGCCATTACGGTCCGGTGGCGAAGACCCAGTTCCCGGGCTTCGGTGTGATGGTGTACGTGAATGAGCCCGAGCTGGTGAAACAAGTCTTCGCCGGCGATCCGTCGATCTTTCACGCCGGGGAGGCCACCTCCCAGGTGCTGGGCCCCGCCGTTGGAGCGAACTCGGTGCTCACCCTGGACGAGGAGCCGCACCTGCGCCAGCGCAAGCTGCTCCTCCCGCCCTTCCACGGCGAGAATGTCAGCCGGTGGGAGAGCGCGATCCGCGAGATCACCGCGTCGGACATGGGGACCTGGCCGGTGGCCAAACCGTTCTCGCTACGCACCCATACGCAACGAATCACCCTCGAGGTGATCCTGCGAGCGGTGTTCGGCTTGCGGGGTAAGGAGCGCTTCGAGCGGGCGCTCCCACTGGTGGATGAATTCGCACGACGAGCAAGCCCGGTCGTCCTGTTTCCGTTCATCCGGCGCGATCTCGGTCGCTTGAGTCCCTGGGCACGGTTCAAGCGCGCTCGCGCGGCGTTGGATGAATTCCTCTACGAGGAGATCGCGTTGCGCCGGAGCGAACCGGACCTGGCCGAGCGCGATGACGTCCTGTCGCTCCTGCTCCGTGCCACGGACGAGCACGGCAGGCCCATGAGCGACCATGAGCTCAGGGACGAGCTGGTGACCGTGATCGGCGCCGGCCACGAGACGACCGCCACCGCGGTGGCGTGGGCGTTCGAGCGGCTCCTTCGCAACCCTCGCGTGCTCGAGCGGCTGATCCAATCCCTCGGCCAGGACGACGAATACCTGGACGCAACGATTAAGGAGACGCTGCGGATGCGTCCGGTGATCGTGGACATTGCGCGACGGCTGACGCGAGACATCGAGCTCGCCGGCTACCGGATCCCTGCTGGAACGATGCTCATGCCAAGCATCGCCGCGATCCACTTCCGCGAGGACCTGCATCCCCAGCCCGACCAGTTTCGTCCCGAGCGTTTCTTAGACGGACAGCCGGAGAGCTACACGTGGATCCCGTTCGGAGGCGGAGTGAGGCGCTGCATAGGCGCGTCGTTTGCCCAGTTCGAGATGAGGGTCATCATCCGCACGATCCTTGAGCGGGCCGACCTGCGGGCCGCGCGAAGCGCGGCCGAGCGAGCGGTCATCAGGAACATCACGATCGCTCCGGCACGGGGATGCCGGGTCGTGCTTGCCCGCCCGCTGCGGACGGCAACCCGGAGCGAACTCGCCGCCGTCGCGTAGGGAGTGCGCCTAGCGCCACCACGGCCGGCGGCGTATCTCCGCAACCCGCGAGGCCGGCCCCACGATCTCCGGAAGGTGCTCGACGAGATGCTCCAGATGCTCGCTGAGCCAGATGAGCCGGGGAGAGGACGCGTTCTGGATCGAATCGCCTGAGAAGGCGGGGACCTCGAGTGGAGTGGGCGGCGGCTGACCGCGCGGTCGCCCTACCTGCGTTGCGAGTCGCTCGTAGAAGCCGACCAGCGACTCCGCCCCCGCGGTCACCTCGTCCGGCGCTGACCTCACCGCACCCGGTGGCATCCGCGCGACACCGTGGGCCGTCAGCCGCAAGCGAAGCGCGCCGCCAACCAGCCGCCACATCTCCACCTGCGTCAGGTGCTTGGTGCCCTGCTCCGCGATGAACCCGCGGAGCGCAGCGTCCAGACGCAGGCCGGCCTCAACGGCGCTCATCGCTTCATCCGGCGCGTCGGCGCGAACTCCGCAGACCCACCCCACCGCGTGCGACAGATACGTGGCGCCCGAGCGATAGGCGTCGGCCAGGTCATCGCCGACCACTGCCGCCATACCGCGCGGCCAGAACAGGCAGCCCGCGACGACACTCACGATGCAACCGAGTGCAACGTCTTCGATCCGCACCACTCCGACCTTCCAGCCCGTGGGAACGAGCAGGTTGAAAAGGACCGCGACGGTGATCGTGAAGGCCGCCTGGCCAACCGCAAACGAGAACGTCCCGGGCGCGTATGCCGCCACCAGTACCGCAATCGGAAGCGCCGCCCAGAGCGCACCCGAGCCGGTGCCGATCAGAAGGAGGAGCGCGGCGCCGATGACAATTCCGGCTGCGGTCCCCAGAAGTGCGCGCAACGCAATAGAGCCAGTGGACGCCGCGTTCGTGCGCAGCACCGACAGCGCGGCGAGCACAACCCAGAAGCCATGCTGGAGGCTTCCCACGTCCGCTACTGCAACGGCGGCCGCAAGCGCCAGTGATCCGCGAGCTGCGTTGATGAACAGCGTGGACCGCAGGCTGGCGTTGCGATGTGCTTCCCCGATGTACCTCGACGCCCCCGAAGCCGCCAGGTGCTCCACCGGGGTCCCTCGGCCAGCGTGTCCAAACCACCTGGTGCGCGCCTCAATGATCCAGCCCGCGCCCGCCAGGCGGGCTGCCACGACCGCGTCGGCCCCAAACGCCAGCGTGGCGACGCCGACTGCCTGCGCGTGGAAGGAGAGCTTTGCCCGCTCGCCCGCCTCCCGGCTGTCTGCCGGGAGCTCAATCAGCCGAGCGATCTCCTGCTTGCGAGCGCGGTCGAGGTGCTCGAGGTCGGGCCATTTGCGAGATCCGGCAAGGAGCCCGCCCGAGTCACGGAGAACCGCGATGGCGGCTTCCAGCAATTCCCTGGCCGTCGGCCCCGCCCCAGTTAGGTCTTCCCGCTCCCGAGCCGTGTCTGCCACCAGGGACGTGAGCCACTCCACCAGCTCGACCGCATTCGCCATCGCCTGGTCGGCTGTGGCCAGGCCCGTTGGCCGATAGGGGGTGGCGTTGAACTGCACGAGCAAGTCGTGCTTGGCGGCGATCGAAGCCTCGAGCTGTTGGTCGCTGGCGGTTCCGCGCAACAGCGCCTCGAGCTCATCTGCCACGCGCGCCGCCACCTTGGCAACGGCGAAACGCAGCTTGTCGCCGACCGCGGGCGTGGGAAAAGCCAGGATGGCGATTGTTCCTCCAACCGACGCCAACCACCAGCCCGCCAGACGGTCGGGGATCATCGCGACCGTTCCGGGGGACGCGGCTGGGAGCACGTATGCAAGCAGCGCTCCGGTGATGCCCGACGCGGCGTTCCCACCGGCGGCTCCGGCGAAGAACACCAGGAACGCCACCGGCACCGTGACGATCGCGGCGAGCGCGGCCGAGGAAGCGACCGCCGTCCCGATGGTCACGAGAATGCTTCCCGCCACCGCCAGTCCCGCGTGGGCGATCAGCTTGTCGCGGGCGCTACCGCCGAAGCTGACCAGCACGAGGGTGGCGAACGAGCCGAAAGCAGCAAACGTCGCCACCTGCACGTTCCCAATCCCCTGGTCGGCGATCGCGAACAGAGCCGGCATCACCACGGCCGCCCGCACCGCGCGAACCGCCGCGGGGCGGGACCATGCTGCGCGGAGCCGCGGACCCCATGTTCCGGCACTCCAGCGCCACTTCAGCCTGGCGCCGGATGATGCACTCGCGCCGCTGGCCACGGGCGAGGAGTCTACGTTTCACCCCGCGCCCAGGTGGAGCGTAAAGCCGCTGGTCGCTGCCGCTCCCGCCGGCCGCCTAAGCCGCCGCTGCGCTCGCCATCGCCTGCTCGGCGACGCGATCGGTGGCGTCGTGCGTTCCTCCCAGCAACCGGCGAGACAGCTGAGCGCGCCGGAAGTACAGCGGGGCGTCGTGCTCCCAAGTGGCGCCGATCCCGCCGTGCACGTTGATCATCGACCGGGAGGCGAAGTCAAGCGCCTTCCCGCCTGCCGTGCGGGCGGCACTGGCAGCCAGCGGAAACTCCTCTGGCTTGGATCGACGTGCCCAGCCCGCGTAATACTCCAGGCTGCGGCCGTTTTCGAGCAGTCGCAGGACTTCTGTGAGCTCGTGCTTGATCGCCTGGTAGGAGCCGATCGCACGCCCGAAGGTGAAACGCTCCTTGGCGTACTGCACGCTCGTGTCCAGACAGGTCTGGACGGACCCCACGGACTCGGCGGCGAGGAGCGCCTGGGCCACGTACCACGCGTCGGCCAGGTCCTCTGCGCCCACTTCGAGCCGCCGTCCTCGCGCGGCTAGAAGCTTCACGTGCGCCAGCGTCCGCGTTGCGTCATACCGCATTACCTGATCGAGCGACACACCATCGGCCGAGGCCTCCACGGCACCGGCCACGGGCGAGCCATCCTCGGTCTGGCCAACCACGACAAGCAGATCCGCACCGGGGGCGTCGGGCACGAACGCGACGGTTCCCTCGAAGGTCGCCTGGTCGCCGTCGACCGTGGCCGTGGGAGCGGGCCCGCGTCCCATCCCCACCTCGAGATCGACCGTCCAGCCTGGCTCCATCTCGCTCGGCGGGCGTGCAGGGAGATACACGGGCCGCACGTCTCCCGTTGCCACGGCGTGAAGCGATTCGTCCCCCGCCGCCTGGAGGATCGCGGTTGCCGGGACCACTCCCAGCAGCGGTACACCGGCGAGCACCCGACCACACTCCTCCGCGACCAGCATCGCGTCGAAGACGTCGAGCCCTGCGCCGCCATGCTCCTCGTCGATCAGCAGGCCGGGCCATCCCGCCTCGACTGCCGTGGGCCACAGGTCCGGCAGAGCGGCGGGGTCCTCGAGTGCCTCCCTCGCGGCCTCGACCGTCTTGTGACGGGAAAGGGCGGTGCGCGCGGCCTCCCGCAGAAATTCCTGTTCGTCTGACAGGGCGAGGTTCATGAGGACACCGCCTCCTTTTCCTTGGCGCGGAGCTCACTGAAGGGGATTCCCTTGTCGAGCCGCGGCTCGGGTGGAAGTCCCAGCACGCGCTCGCCGATCGTGTTCCGCAGGATTTGCTCCGTCCCCCCGGCGGACTTGAGGCCCGGCAGGAACGAGGTCAGGTAGACGAAGTCGCTTTCGGGACCGAGACCGTCCGGCCCGAGCACGTCGGTGGCGAGATCCATCGCAGCGATGCCGCCGTTGACCATCGTGACCTTGGCGAGTCCCGCCTCGGGCCCCGGTATCTGGCCGCGCTGGAGCTTCGTCAGCGCGCGGTAGCCGGTGAAGCGAACCGACGTCATCTCGGTGATGATCTCCCCAAGCCGGCGCCGGACGTCGGAATCCCGGCGGGCCGCGTCGTCGCCGGCGATCGTCTCGGCGAGATGGGTCGGCGAGCCGAACGACTCGGAGCCGAAGCCGATCGTCAGCCGCTCGAACATCAGGACGGTGAGGGCTGTACCCCAGCCGTTACCGACGCCGCCCACGACCGCGTCCTCGTCAAGCTTTACGTCGTCGAAGAAGACCTCGTTGAACTCCGCCTCGCCTGAGATCTGGCGGAGGCCCCGGATCGTCACGCCCTCGGCATCCATCGGCACGATGAACATGGTCAGCCCCTTGTGCTTTGGCACGTCAGCATCGGTCCTCGCGATCAGGAGCCCAAACGACGCGAACTGGGCGTTTGTGGTCCATACCTTCTGGCCGTTGAGGGTCCAGGTGCCGTCGTCGTTCTCCTTGGCCCGGCTCTGGATGGCCGCCAGGTCAGAGCCCGCGGCCGGCTCCGAGAACAGCTGACACCAGACCTCGTCCCCGTGGAGCAACGGCGCCAGGTAGCGACTCTTTTGCTCCTCGGTGCCGTGGGCGATGATGCACGGACCGAGCATTCCGATCCCGATCCCGTCGAGGATCCCGGGCACGCCGGCCTGGGAGATCTCCTGATTCACCGTGACCTGCTCAATCGGCCCCAGCCCCTGGCCACCGTATTCCTTGGGCCAGGTCACCCCCGCCAGGCCGGCCTCGGCGAGTTTGCCTTGCCAGCCTCGCCGGGCGGTTATGTACCCGTCGTCCTCGGAGGACCCGGATCTCGGGGGAGCCTCACCTTTGTGCTCCTCCAGCCAGTTTCGTACTTTCTGCCGGTATTCGGCTTGTTCCGGGGTGTCGTTGAGGTCCACGTGCGCTCCTAGTTCGCGTTGCTCGGTACCCGCCGCGACGGCGTGAATCGGGATTCACGATCATATCGGTGGGGGGCCAGCCGCGGTAGGTGTTCCGGGCGGAACGCGGGTGCCGCGCGCGGCGGGAACGGGCCTATTCACGGGACGCCGAAACTGCATGCGGCGCACCGGTTTAAAGAGCATGGCTATGATTGGTCCGCGGTGTGCGCCGGGGACCTGCTGGTGCGGCACGCCAGAACTACAGAGAGGGCATCGATGAGACGAGAAATGCGCAGACCCCGACACTCGGTCTCCCCTTCGGCGGCGCGATGGCTGCCGCGGCTCGGCTTCCGCTACTCGGCCGGCCGGGATGCCTATGTCCTGCGCGTCATTGGCAACCACTACGGTCCGGTGTTCCGGAAGGAGCATCACCGGCGCTCATCCGCGAGCGGTGTTCCCGGCTAGCGACCGCGGGCACCTTCCGTGTGGCGCAGCCTCAACAGCCGCGATACACCCGAGTGAAGCTGAAGTGCTCGACGTGGCCGCGAACCTTGATCCGCTCGGACACGGTCACCCGTATCAGCCCGTGAGCCCGCCTTGGCAGGGTCACCGTCACGGACTTTCCGTGGCGGACCACCTTCGCACCGCGCATCCCCTTGATCCTGCCGGTGAGAGCGACGAGGCGCTGGCGCGGCGCTAGCGCCGCCGGGACCCGGATCGTCAGGCGCCGCATGCAGGCCTTGACCCGGGTGACCTGACCACTGCACCACGGGTCAGCCGGGACTCCGGCACACGGGTTAGGCATCGTCTTCTGGGCCGGGGGCATCGTGAGGGAGATGTCGGTCGCTCGCGGGTAGGTGGTGCCCGCCGGACAGCTGGCGACCAGCTGACTGTCACAGGACACCTGGGCCGTGTAAACCGGGTCGTTGGCCGGCGAGTACGTGGAGCCGCACTGGTTACGGCTGTCGATGTTCGCCGGATCGCTGGTCAGCGTCCCCGACGTGTCGGTGTTGTCGTGGAAGCAGTTGCTGTCCGGGTTGTAGTTGGGGCCGGTCGGCCCGCCGGACTGGGATAGCTCGGCGATATCTCCGTTTGACGGGTTGCCGAAGTATCCGTTGTTGGTGAAGGTGTTCCCCGCCATCTCCCCACCGAAATCGTCGTAGAAGCAGAACGGCTGGCCGGGAGCTGAGAGATCGGCGCCGCCGTTGCAGTGCGCCACCGGCGGGGGATTGGAGGTGTCGGGGAACGGCACGTAAGCAATACCCCACGCGCCGTTGTTGGTGATCCGGTTGCCCCAGATAATGTCGTGGCGGCCACCGTAGATCGTTATTCCGGTGCCCACGGGGACCGCACCGGCAACGCCCTGGCTGGGGGTGTCGGCGTTGTTGTTGTCGTGGATGTAGTTGTTGATCAGCTCCCAGCAGACGTGCGTGCGCTGGATGCCGTTTGGGGCATTTGGGTTCACCGCGTTCCCAGGACACGTCCCGTCCTGAGGTCCAGGCGCGTCGTCGTTGTTGAGGTCACCGGTGGCAAACCCGGTTCCGTTCTTGTCGAACTCCGAGTTCTCGATCAGGACGTGCCCACCTGAGTTCGTGCCCGAATAGCCTTGCGGCGCGTTCTCACCGTGTACGTCGTTGAGGGTCACCTCGCAGTCGGGGCACGCACCGACGTAGTACGCCGAGTCGTTCATGTTCGACGCATAGTCGTGCGCGAACACCCCGTACCCCGGGGGCGCTGTGTTCGAGGAGTAGATGCCGTAGCCGGCGGAGGGCGAGTTCGCGTCCTTGTAATAGGACGAGGTCGCCGTCAGATAGTTCCCCCACCACACTCCAAGGCTGCTCTGGGTGCCGGTCGACCCGCCCCCATCCCACCAAATCGCATTGCCCGCCCCGAGGTCTCCGGTGAGGAAGTTGCACAGGGACAGGTTCTCGACGATCACGTCCTTGGTCTTGTAGACCAGGATCCCGTTCCGGCCGCCCGGTTTTCCGGCCGCGTCGCTTGGTCCAAGGTCCTGCGCCGAGTCCGCGCTACTGCAGCGGGAAGAACCAGGTCTCGTGCCGTCGATCCACACTCGGTTGCGGTCCATCCCGCGCAGCCACAAGCCGGGCTTGGTGATCAGCACGGCCGCACCCGCCTGGTCACCTCCCTGAGCCCCCGATGGCTTAGGAGTCTGAGCTTCGTGATAGTCGCCCGGCGCAATCAGGATCCAGTCGTTGGGCGCGGCGGCGTTGACTGCGGCCTGGACGTCGGTGAACTCGCCTGGGATCCCGTGGTAGGTGCCGACCCGCAGGACGCGGTCGGCCGCGGCCGGCGCGGCGAACAACGCCAGCATCACCAACACGGCAGCGACGTGCACTCCACCCCGACGCATGGGCCCACGATACCGCGCCGCGGGCATCAGCGTGGACGTTCGTCCGGCTTGCGTCGCCTGGGTGGTGGCCCCGGCCGGCTGAGGCCGATAGGAACGCCGGGGGGTCACGACGAAGCGCATCGCCATCAGCCACCTTCTGCTCGCCGCCGCATTGCTGGTGATGGCGCCGGCTGCTATGGCCTCACCGCGCCCGCGTGGATCCGTCTCGGGGACCGTGGTGGCGCTCGACGGCTCCTCGTTCACCCTCCAGACCCCGGGACGGGCAGGTGGCGTTGTCAGTGCCTTGACCGCGACAGCGAACCGCATCGAGAGCCGGGGCTACCCGTACGTCTACGGAGGAGGCCACGAGCAGGCCGGCGCGGCGAGCGTCGGCATCCCCGGCCCCGGCTACAACGGCCACCGGGTGGGGTTCGACTGCTCCGGAGCGGTGGCGGCAGTGCTCGTTGGAGGCGGCCTCTGGCCTGCGTACAGCGGAGTGCCCGCCGACAACGGGATCATCGCCCAGCTTCGCCAGGAGGGAAAGATCGCCCCGGGCGTCGGACGTGGGCCGGTTGAGGTGACGCTCTACGACAACCCGGGCGTCCATATCTTCATGAACATCGACGGCCGGTTCTTCGGGACCTCCGACGGCGGAGGAGCGCACGGCGGCGGAGGGTGGCTGAGCGATGGCGCCCCCGACGCCTCGAGCCCGGACTATCACGCTTACCACGTCCTGCCGTCCGTGCTGAGGAGCTCGCGGTCCGGCGAGCTGTTCACCTTTCAAACGGAAGGCCTGGCCGACGTGCGGGTCGGCGACAGGGTGAAGGTCAGCTACCGCGAGTCGCGGTGGGGCAGTCTGGTGGCCACCGCGGTTGGCTACCTCAACACCAACGCAACGACCGGAGTCATCTCCGCGATCGCGGTCGACAGGAGCTCGTTTACGATCGCGGCACCAGGCCGCGGGGCAATGACGTTCGCCACGGGCGGCGCTCTGTCGGCACTGCTGGGTGGGGCGGCGGTCGGCGACACCGTGAGCGTGACCTACACGAGGCGAGCGGCAACGCTGACGGCACGGGCCGTGGTGGTGACTGCTACACCTGCTCCATCCGCCGGGCCAACCGCGCCAGCCGATCATCCCAGCGCGCGCCGGCCGTAGCCATCCACTGCATGGCTCCGGTGAGCGGCTCGGGCGTCAGCCGGTACCGCACCTCACGGCCCTGGTGCGCGGAGCTCACGAGCCCGGCGTCCGAGAGCGTCGCCAGATGCTTGGCGATGGCCTGGCGAGTTATCGGAAGCTGCGCCGCCAGCTCTGACGCAGTGACGGATTGCTGCTGGGAGAGGAGCTCGACGACCTGGCGCCGTGTCGGATCGGCGAGCGCGGTGAACACCGCTCCGACCGTGCGCCGCCCCTGGGAGGTTGCGCTCACGCCAGCGCAGCCACCATCTGAGGCCCGCCGAGAACACCGGAGCCGCGCTCGAGCAGCACGCCAACGGCCTCCAGGTGGGCCACCGGGAGCTCGACCACCACAAGCCGCGTTCCCTCGTCTACATCGTCGAGCACAAGCTCAACGACGGTCTCCGGACCCTCAGCGGCTGACCATCGCAGGACGATCCGCCGGAGTTCTGTTACCTCCTCGACGGTGGCGCGACGGCACTCGCCGCCGTCCCACCATAGCCACCCCTCGGCCCCTACCTCGATCTCGAGGTCGACCTCGTCGGCGAGCCACGTAGCGAGCTCCTCGGGGTCGGTCAGCGCGGCCCACGCCGTCTCACGGTCAACCGGGAGCACGACCTCTCTGCGAACCGCTTCGCTTCCGCTCAACATCCTGCCTCCTTGCGCAACCTTTAGGTTGCACGTCTGCTAGCTTGTTTAGCAACCTCAAGGTTGCAGTTTACACAAGGAGGACCCCATGCCCCTGGTACCGATGGTGGTTGAGCAGAGCGCCCGCGGCGAGCGCTCCTTCGATATCTACAGCCGCCTCCTCAACGACCGCGTGGTGTTTCTGGGAAGCGAGATCGATGACCAGGTGGCGAACCTGGTCGTGGCCCAGCTGCTCCACCTCGAAGCCGACGATCCGGAGAAGGACATCTCCCTGTACATCAACTGCCCGGGCGGCCAGGTCTACGCCGGACTGGCGATCTACGACACGATGCAGTTCATCCGCCCTGACGTGCAGACGATCTGCTGCGGGATCGCGATGTCGATGGGCGCCATCATCCTGGCCGGCGGCGCCGACGACAAGCGGGCAATCTTGCCCAATGGTCGCGTGCTGATCCACCAACCGACCGGCGGGTTCCAGGGCCAATCCACCGACATCGAGATACATGCGCGCGAGGCCCTGGCGCTGCGCGCGCGCCTCGAGGAGATCCTTGCCGCCCACACCGGGCAGGAGCGCGAGCGAGTCCACGCCGACATGGAGCGTGACAATTTCATGACCCCTGCCGACGCGGTGGCCTACCGGATCGTGGACCGCGTTCTGCACGATCGCGGCGCCTCAAACGGCAGGAGGCGAGCCGGCATCGCCTGATCTGCTACGCGGTGGTCCAGACGTGCTACGCCGTGGTCCAGGAAACCTCGGCGCCCGCTCGCCCGGTCCACACGCCGGCTCCCCAGCGGCGCTCCCGCGAGCGCTCGGCGGGCTGGTCGGCAGCACGCGCTTGTTCGCTCTCCGCGCGCCATCGCCGGCGCTCCTGCTCCAACCGGTAGATCCGCGCTGCAAGCGAGTCGCGTACCTCGCGAAGCTCAGTCGTGGTCAGAAGCCGCGGCTGCGGGTCTTGAGCTTTCTGGTTCAGCGGTCCCAGTGGTTCCAGCTCCGCTAGCTCTCGCTCCAGTCGATCGATGTGCGCCCGCAGCTGGCGGCGCTCGGCCCGGTCGTCGACGCCTGAGCCAGCCCGGGCGTCCGGCTGGGCCGGCGAGGTGACATATAGCGCTGCGGCGAGCTCACGCGGATCGATCCCGGCCTGACGGGCCTGGGACAGAACTGAGCCGGCAGTGTCGGCGAGCCCCGCGTGCGCCCGTGCGGTATCGGCGACGAAGTTGCCACGGCCCTGCTGGGTGACCAGCAGGCCCTGCTCTTCGAGCCGGGCGAGGACGCTGCGCACGGTGTTGATGTTGACGGCGGCCAGCTCGGCCAGCTCACGGATCCCCGGCAACCGCGCACCCGGCGCAAGCTTGCCGGTGCCGATCAGCGTCCGCAGCTTCCACGCCAGCTGCGTCCCAACGGGTACCTCACTCGTCCGGTCGACGGCGAGATCGAGCTGGGCGGACATCAGTGCCAGAAAAATAGCACATTTAGCAGTGCTACTTGACTAGCACAGTAGTTATGTGTAGGGTGGCCGAATCCAGGTAGTCGTGCGGAGGTATTAGTGGTCCGGACAGTTGCTGAGCGGACGTTTTTGCCGACTAAGGCGTTGTTGGAGGAGGTCGGCAATATGGTGATTTTGACTGGGAAGACGGTGGTTGCTGCGGTGCGGCCGCCGTATCCGTATGGGGCTGAGTTTGTGGGGCAGTTCATGTTTGCGCTGAAGTTGTGTTGGTTTCCGTTGTTGATCTCGACGGTGGCGTTTGGGTATGAGGCGCCGGGGTTGCAGGCGGCTGATTTCTTGGTGTTGTTTGGGGCTTTGGATCGGTTGGGCGGGTTTTTTGTGTTGGCGTCGATTCGGGAGTTCGCGCCGTTTGTGACTGCTGTGGTGCTGGCGGGGGTGGCGGGGACTGCGATTACTGCTGATTTGGGGGCGCGGAAGATTCGTGAGGAGTTGGACGCGTTGCAGGTGTTGGGGGTCGATCCGATCAAGAATTTGGTGGTGCCGAGGTTTTTGGCGTTGATGTTGGTGACGGGGCTGTTTGACATTTATGCGTTGTTGTTCGGGATTTTTGGTGGGGTGTTGGCGACGGTTGTGAACCATGCGCCGTTGGGGCCGTTTTGGGCGACGTTTTTCAATAACACCTCGACGACTGATTTGTGGGGGTCGGTGCTGAAGACGACGTTGTTTGGGGCGATCATCGCGATTGTGTGCTCGTATAAGGGGATGACGGCCTCGGGTGGGGCTGAGGGGGTCGGCCGGGCGGTGAATGAGGCGGTGGTGATCGCGTTCAACGGGATCTTTGCGTTCAACTACGCGTTCACCCAGACGCTGCTCGCCACCCACCCCGAAATCACCACCATCCCGAAGTAGGCCATGGGCGAGCTCGTCGCAGTCCCCAGGGCCTGGATCGAGAGCTTTGGCGAGATCGTCAAGTTCGTCGCGCAGGTGCTGCGTGAGATCTTTGGCCTGCGGGTATTCCGTTATTTCGGCGAGGCGCTCAGACAAGCGGGGCTACTGATCGTCAGCTCCACGCTGGTGATCTGGGGACTTGTGTTCGTCAGCGGACTCACCTGTGGGATCGAGGGCGCTTACCTGGACCGTTCGATCGGGGTCCCTGCCTACGCGGGCGTATTCGCTGCGTGGTGTGACCTGCGGGAGATCGTCCCGCTGGTATTCGGGTACATGATGGCGGCGAAGGTGGGTACCGGGATCGTCGCCGAGCTTGGGTCGATGCGGATCTCGGATGAGATCGACGCGCTCGAGGTGATGGGCATCAGGGGCATCACCTTCCTGTGCGCTACCCGCCTGTTGGGGGCGTGGATGGTGCTGCCGTTCGTTTACCTGGCGGCGATCGGCGCCGGGTTCTTCGCCAGCTGGCTGGCCGTCGTGGAGCAGGTGGGCGACGTCTCATCCGGCGGATTCTTCCTGATCTTCTGGCAGTTCCAAAACCCGCCTGACCTGTTCTTCAGCGTTGCCAAGTCGATGACCGAAGCCACCATGATCGTGCTCGTCGGCTGCTACTACGGCTACAACGCCAGCGGCGGCCCTGTCGGCGTCGGTACGGCCACGGCCAAGTCGATGCTGCTCAATATCGTCGGCGTGCACCTCATCAACATGCTTGGAACACAGCTCTTCTGGGGAGCCAACCCAAGAGCACCGATAGGAGGCTGACCATGCCTGCCGCCACTTTCACATATCCGAACCGCGAGCTGCTCCCAGGTGAAGTAGACGAACAGGTCCTGGTCCGAGTAGACGAGCGCGCGGCGCGAGCGACGCTGCGCCGCCAGATCGCAAGGCTGGAGCACCAGCTTGCCTCGCTCGTCGTCGATCTGTGGCACGCCAATCGGACGCGTCCACCGTCGCACGAGACCGTGGATCACGGCGGTCCTCGGCTGCTGACGCTGGGCGAGCTGGAGGAGGTTCGGGATCGCCTTCTGGCCCGAATAGACCGGGCTCGCGAGGAGCTCGAGCGACGCGGCGAAGACCAGCAGGCCGCACGCGCTCACCTAGAGCAGATGCTCGCCGACCCCGCCGGGCATCGTTTCCACGTGGTGGCCAGGTCAGACCTCGGAGAGCCGAGCTGCGGCGCTTATCAGGTCCTGCCCCGCCTGGGCTTGCTGGGGATGCTGTTCGGTTGGTGGTGTGTAAAGCTCTCCTCCGGCTGCCCCTTATCCCATGTACTACCAGAGCAAGTTCCGTAGGCGAGAACACCTTCTATGGCGGCCCCACTCCCGGCTGGAGCTGGTGGTTGCAATCGTCATCGTCGTGGCGGTGATCGCCGCGATCGCGGTCTTCCTGCTCGTCTACCACGACATCCCGTTGCGCACGGGCGAGCCGACGTGACGCTCAAGGCGTGAGCTTCGCCACAAGCTCCGCCGCCGGCGCCACGTCATCGATCCGCTTGACCGACTCGCCCGCGTAGAGCGGTCCTGAGTCAAGCAGCGACTCCGGCCCATCGTCAGTGGGCGGTTGGGGGCTGAGCAACGGCACCGACGGGCGCTGCCGCGCCAGTGCGCGCACCTGAACCGAATCGGGCAAGCGCGAAGCCACCGGACGTGTGACCCGCTGCGCCGCGGCGATCCAGGCCGGGAGTCGTGAGCCATCACGCAACCAACGCTCGGTAGCGGCGTTGGGAATGACGCGGTGCGGGGCGCTAGGCCAACCCAGGCCAAACAGCTCGGTCAGGATCGTGCCATGCGCTTCCCGGCAGCGTCGCTTGTAGTCGGCATGGGCCCGGCACTCATCGCTGAGCAGGAACCGAGTGCCGACGACTGCCCCAACGGCGCCACCATCCAGTACCGCCTTGACGTCCGCGCTGTCGGCGATCCCCCCGGCCGCCAGCACCGGGATCTTCACCGCCGCGCGCACCCGCTCCAAGAGCTCGAGCACCGGCGTCGTACCCCGCACGTGTCCGCCTGCCTCCACTCCCTGCGCGATCACACCGTCCGCGCCGGCAGCCGCCGCTGCCTCTGCTTCCGCCACGGAACCGCACTGATGGATCCACGTCGCCTGAGCGAGCCGCCTCGGTGGCCCCCAGAACGTCACCACGACGTCGGCGGCCGCCGCCGCATCCACGTCTCCAGGCCGCACAAACGGCAGCAACAGGTTGACCGCGATCGGCTTGCCGGTTAGCCGCCGAGCCGCGGCGAGCTCGTCCGCGATCCTCGCCCGCGCCCCCGCGATCGTCCCCAATCCGCCCGCCTCCGAAACCGCCGCGGCGAGCTCATGCCGCGCAACGGCACCCATTCCCGCCTGCACGATCGGCGTTTGAAGCCCGGTGATCTCGAAGGCGGCGGCCATCCGGACTGCACACTACGCCGCCCACGGCACACCGGCTTCATCGCGACCGGATCTGGGTCACCGGGCGTTCAGCTTGCCTGAGGCGAAGGAACCGGAGGAGCCAGCCGTCGAGCTCGCGCGGGGTCGGAGGCTCGGGATTCGCCTCGCGCGGAGGGACGGCACCCGGGGCGCGGTAGGGCGCCGGAATGGTCTTGGTCGTTGGCATGAGCCCATTGCAGCGTCTGGCTCTGGCAACGACCTAAGATCAGTCGAAGAGGCCTGTAAGGGTGCTCGGGTGGGGCACGAGCTGGTTCGTCTACTGCGGCAAATCGACCCAGCCGACGCTGCGATCCCAGAGTTCCTCTGCGAGCTCAGGAGTCGCAGTGGCGCTGGGCTCCTTGCGCCGACAGTCGTCGTAGTAGTGACCGCTCTCGGCGGCGACCTCGGGCGAGGCCGCGCAGTAAAGCGATGTCTTCGCACCCTCCGCTGGAGATCGCATCCTCAGCGTGATCAGCGGACGCAGCGGCCATGGCACTCGACGCCACACGTTGGTTGCGATCGCCCCCGGATGCAGCGAGTACGTGGTGACACCGTCGCCTTCGAGTCGCCGCGCAAGCTCCTGGGCGTGGAGCACGTTGCCGAGCTTCGAGACGAAGTACTCGGGCAGGGCGGAGCGACTCTTGGTCGGCTGGCGAACGGCCTCGTAGTCGATCCCCGGCGCACGGTAATGACCGACGCTCGAGACGTTGACGATCCGCGCCGGCGCGGTCTGTCGAAGTCGATCGAGGAGCAGGCCGGTCAGCAGGAACGGCCCCACGTAGTTGGTGCCAAACGTCAGCTCGAAGCCGCTCTTGGTCATCCCCCGTTGCCCCGCGAGCCCGGCGTTGTTGATCAGCCCGTGCAACGGCGCCCCGCTCCGTAGGAACTCATCTGCGCACGCCCGCACGGACCCAAGGTCGCCAAGGTCGAGCGAAAGAAATTCGAGCTTGGGATTCCCAGACTTCTCGACGATCTCGTCCATCACGAGCCGAGACGTGGTCTCGGACCGGCCCGCCACAAACACGCGCGCTCCTCGGGTGGCTAGCCCGAGCGCGGTCTCCCGTCCGATGCCGGAGTTGGCTCCGGTAACCAGGAATGTCTTGTCGTCGAGGTCGCCCGTCCGCGCAGCATACGGGGGCACGTGCGCCGCGTCTGTAGCCCGCCCACCGCGGCCGCCAGCGGCGGCCGCGGCAGCGACCCATAGCTATTCGGCTGGCCCCGACCCGTCCCCGTCGGGCACGTCTAGATCGGCCAGCTCGTCAGCGAATCCCAGGCCCTTGTCGCCGTTGCCGATCTGCTCGAGGTCGGCCAGATCGGCTTCCATGCCGCCCACCGAGAACCCGGCGAGCGACTCGCCGTCGCTCAATCCGAGCTCGGCGGCCAGATCCTCGTGGTCGAGCAGGCCGGCGTCGTCGATTCCGCGGGGAAGCGGCTCCGCAGGCTCGATCTCGATCCGGCGGTAGCGCTTGAGCCCGGTGGCGGCCGGAATCAGCTTGCCGATGATCACGTTCTCCTTGAGCCCGTTGAGGCGATCGATCTTGCCCTCGAGCGCGGCGTCGGTCAGGACCTTCGTGGTCTCCTGGAAGGAAGCCGCCGACAGGAACGAGTCCGTGTTCAACGACGCCTTGGTGATTCCCAGGATGATCTCCTCGGCCTGCGCAGCCTCGCCCTTGGCGTCGATGACCGCCTGATTGATCCTGGCGTACTCGTTGCGGTCGACGAACTGACCGGGCAGCAGGTCGGTGTCGCCCTTCTGATCGACCCTGACCTTCTTCATCATCTGGCGAACGATCAGCTCGATGTGCTTGTCGTTGATGTCCACGCCCTGGGACTTGTAGACCTCCTGGACCTCGCGGACCAGGTACAGCTCGGTCTCGGTCCGGCCGCGGATCGCCAGCAGCTCGTGGGGATACAGGGATCCCTCGTTGAGCTGGGTGCCCGGCTCAATCTTCTGGCCCTGCTCGACGAACAGGCGGGTGCGCCGCGGGAAGGTGTTGCGGTGCTCCTCGCCGGCGGAGTCGGTGATCACGACCGTCACCGCCTTGTCCGAATCTTCGACGGAGACCTTGCCACCGACCTCGGCGATCTTGGCCAGACCCTTGGGCTTGCGGGCCTCGAACAGCTCCACCACACGCGGCAGGCCGTGCGTGATGTCCGCGCCCGCGACGCCACCGGTATGGAACGTCCGCATCGTCAGCTGCGTCCCGGGCTCGCCGATCGATTGTGCGGCGATGATCCCAACGGCGTCGCCGATGTCGGCGAGCTTGCCCGCCGCCAGCGAACGCCCGTAGCAGGCCTGGCACACGCCAGTGGTCGCCTCGCACTTGAGCACCGAGCGCACGGGCACGTTGATCACGTGGCCCTTCTCGGTGTCGTCATGCCAGGCCTCGACCAGATCGGCCAGCTCGGCGCGATCGATCTCCTTGCCCTTCTCGACGATCACCCTTCCGCGCTTGGTCTTGACGTCCTCCGCGGCGATCCGCCCGATCAGGTTGTCGTTCGGCTCGCCGGTCGGCCGCAACCCTCGCGTATCCGGATTGACCTCGAGCTTGGAGACCGGCATCTCGATGAACTCCTCGGTACCGCAGTCCTCGATCCGGATGATCACGTCCTGGGCCACGTCGACCAGGCGGCGGGTGAGGTAGCCCGAGTCCGCCGTCCGCAGCGCCGTATCGGCCAGCCCCTTACGGGCTCCGTGGGTCGAGATGAAGTACTCGAGCACCGACAGCCCCTCCTGGAAGGAGGCGCGAATCGGCCGCTCGATGATTTCCCCTTTCGGGTTGGCCATCAGGCCGCGCATCCCGGCCAGCTGGCGGATCTGCGAGAACGACCCGCGAGCACCTGAGTTGGCCATCATGTAGATCGGGTTGAGCTCGTCGAGGTGCTCGTAGAGTGCCTCGCCAACCTCGTTGGTGGCCCGATCCCAGAGCTTGGTCACCGCCTCGTGGCGTTCCTCCTGAGTGATCTCGCCGTTCTCGTACTGGCCCTCGAGCACCGCTAGCTGCTGCTCGTAGCGCTCCAGGATCTCCGCCTTGTTGGGGGGCGTCTGAACGTCGTTCTTTGAGATCGTCACTCCGGCCTGGGTGGCGTAGTGGAACCCGATGTCCTTGAACGCGTCGAGCACCAGCGAGATTGTCGGCGCGCCATAGGCCTGCACGAGGTCGTCCACCAGCTTCGTGGTGTCCTTCTTCTTCATCGAACGGTTGATGAACTCGTACAGCTTGGGGTCGAACTCATCCCCGAGCGCTTGCTCCAGCGCTCGCTCGATCTTGTCGTTGTAGATGATCCGGCCGACGGTGGTCAGAACGTGACCACCTTCGAGTCCGGCCGGGCGGTACTCCGCCAGGTCGTGGAGCCGGACCACGCCGTGCTCGTAGGACCACTCCGCCTCCTGCGCGGTGCGATACACGTGCGGGCGCGGATCGTGCTTGGCCGGGTCGATCTTCGCCAGCTCATCTGCGTCCGGACCGTAGGTGAGGTAGTAGGCGCCAAGCACCATGTCCTGAGTGGGAGTGGCGAGCGGTGCGCCGTGAGCCGGAGACAGGATGTTGTTCGAGGACAGCATCAGGATCCGAGCCTCCGCCTGGGCCTCGGCCGACAGCGGCAGGTGAACCGCCATCTGGTCGCCGTCGAAGTCCGCGTTGAACGCGTGGCAGACCAGCGGGTGCACCTGGATCGCCTTGCCCTCCACCAGCACCGGTTCGAACGCCTGGATGCCCAGTCGGTGGAGCGTAGGTGCGCGGTTTAGGAGCACGGGATGCTCGTGGATGACCTCCTCGAGCACGTCCCACACCTCGGGAATCATCGAGTCGACCATCTTCTTGGCCGCCTTGATGTTCTGCGCGGACTTGCGCTCGACGAGCCGCGCCATGATGAACGGCTTGAACAGCTCGAGGGCCATCAGCTTGGGCAGGCCCGCCTGGTGGAGCTTGAGCGACGGGCCGGCCACGATGACCGAACGGCCCGAGTAGTCGACGCGCTTGCCCAGCAGGTTCTGGCGGAACCGGCCCTGCTTGCCCTTGAGCATGTCGCTCAGTGACTTGAGCGGGCGGTTGCCCGGTCCGGTCACGGGGCGGCCGCGGCGGCCGTTGTCGAACAGTGCGTCGACAGACTCCTGGAGCATGCGCTTCTCGTTGTTGACGATGATCTCCGGCGCGCCCAGGTCAAGCAGCCGCTTGAGCCGGTTGTTGCGGTTGATCACCCGCCGGTAGAGGTCGTTGAGATCCGAGGTGGCGAACCGGCCGCCGTCCAGCTGGACCATCGGCCGCAGCTCGGGCGGGATCACCGGGATCGCCTCCAGGATCATCATCTCGGGCTTGTTGCCGGAGTTGATGAACGCCGAGACGACCTTCAGCCGCTTGACAGCGCGTGCCTGCTTCTGGCCCTTGGCGGTCTTGACCTGCTCCTGGAGGTCTGCGGCTTCGGCGTCGAGATCGACCTGCTGGAGCAGGTCGCGCACGGCCTCCGCGCCCATGCCACCACGGAAGTACTCGCCGAATCCGTAGGGCGAGCCGAAGCGGTCCTTGAGCTCCCTGAACGTGGTCTCATCGTTGACGATGTCCTTGGGCTGCATCGTCTTGAACAGCTCCCATACCTGCCGCAGGCGTTCGGCGGCATCCTCGATATAGGCCTCGGTGTCGTCGATGTCGGCCTGAAAGCTCTTCTTGAGCTCCTTGCGGCTCTTCTCGCGCTCGTCGTTGGAGATCTTGGCGATGTTGACTCCAAGCGACTCCACCCACAGGTGATCCTCGTCGGAGAAGTCCTTGGCCGTCTTGCCGGAGTTGAGGTACTCCTCGCGACGCGCCAGCGACTCCTGGAGCTCCTGGATCCGCTCCTCCTTCTCGGCCGCGTACGTGTCGAGGACCTTGTTGACCTCCTTCTCGAGCGAGTCGACGTCCTTGGCCCGCGCCTCATCGTCTACCCAGGTGACCACGGAGGCCGCGAAGTACAGGACCTTCTCGAGCTCCTTCGGAGCCATGTCCAGCAGGTAGCCGATCCGGCTGGGGACGCCCTTGAAGAACCAGATGTGGCTGACCGGCGCGGCCAGGTCGACGTGCCCCATGCGCTCACGGCGAACCTTGGAGCGGGTGACCTCCACCCCGCAGCGCTCGCACACGATCCCCTTGTAGCGGACCCGCTTGTACTTGCCGCAGTAGCACTCCCAGTCCTTGGTCGGACCGAAGATGCGCTCGCAGAAGAGCCCATCCTTCTCGGGCTTCAGCGTGCGGTAGTTGATGGTCTCGGGCTTGGTGACCTCTCCTGAGCTCCAGGAGCGGATCTGCTTGGACGAGGCCAGGCCGATTTCGATTGCGTCGAAGTTGTTGATGTCGATCATGTGGGTTCCTTACGCCTCGTCTTCTTCCAGGACACCCTCGGCTTCGCCGACAGGGATGTCCTCCTCAATCATTGGGTCCTCGCCGCCGGCGAAGTCCTCCGTCGCGAGGTCTTCGCCGGGCTCGAGGTCCGGGTCCTCGACCTCCACCTCCTCCTCGGAGGCCTCGACAGTCTCGCCCTCGTGCTCTGTGCCTTCGTCGGCCGCCGCCCCGTCCGTTGCACGGACGCCGCTGAGGTCGATGCCTAGCTCCTCGGCGGCGCGGAGCAGGTCGTCGTCTTCCTCGCGCATCTCAGCGCGCTCGCCCTCCTCCGAGACCACGTTGACGTCCAGCGCCAGCGACTGCATCTCCTTCAGCAGCACCTTGAACGACTCGGGGATCGAGGGCTCCGCAATGTTCTCGCCCTTGACGATTGCCTCGTAGGCCTTGACCCGCCCGACGGTGTCGTCGGACTTGATGGTCAGCATTTCCTGGAGGGTGTAGGCGGCTCCGTACGCCTCGAGCGCCCATACCTCCATCTCGCCGAAGCGCTGGCCGCCGAACTGGGCCTTGCCGCCGAGCGGCTGCTGGGTCACCAGCGAGTACGGTCCGGTGGAGCGAGCGTGGATCTTGTCGTCCACCAGGTGGAGGAGCTTGAGGATGTACATGTGACCCACGGTCACCTGCTCCTCGAACGGCTCGCCGCTGCGGCCGTTGAACAGCGTCACCTTGCCCGAGGCCTGCTCGCCCTCACGCCGGCGCTTGTCCATCTCCATCCGGATCGAGCCGGTGTGCTCGTCCTGCCACCTGACCAGAGCAGTGTCGACATCGGCCACCGTGGCGCCGTCGAACACCGGGCTGGCCACGTACACGCGACCGCCGTCCTTCGTGGACTGCTTGTAGGAGTCAGAACCGTCGTCGTACCAGCCGTTGGCCGCCACCCATCCCAGGTGCGTTTCCAGGATCTGGCCCAGGTTCATTCGGCTCGGCACGCCCAGCGGATTGAGGATCACGTCGACCGGAGTGCCGTCCTCCAGGAACGGCATGTCCTCGATGTCAACGATCTTGGAGATCACGCCCTTGTTGCCGTGGCGGCCGGCCAGCTTGTCGCCCTCGGCGATCTTGCGCTTCTTGGCGACGAACACGCGGACGAGCTCGTTCACGCCGGGCGGAAGATCGTCGCCCTCGTTGCGGCTGAAGGTCTTGACGTCGATAACGACGCCGCCCTCGCCGTGGGGCACCTTCAGTGAAGTGTCGCGAACCTCGCGCGCCTTCTCCTTGAAGATCGCGCGGATCAGCTTCTCCTCGGCGGTCAGCTCGGTCTCGCCCTTTGGCGTGACCTTGCCGACAAGCAGGTCACCGGACTGGACCTCCGCACCGATGCGAACGATGCCGCGGTCGTCCAGGTTGCGCAGCGACTCCTCGGAGCGGTTGGGAATGTCTCGCGTGATCTCCTCGTCGCCCAGCTTGGTGGTGCGGGCGTCGATCTCGTACTCCTCGATGTGGATCGAGGTGAGCTCGTCGTCTGAGACCAGCCGCTTGGAGAGAATGATGGCGTCCTCGAAGTTGTAGCCCTCCCAGGACATGAACGCGACCAGCAGGTTCTTTCCGAGCGCCATCTCGCCGTGGTCGGTCGCCGAGCCGTCGGCCAGGACATCGCCCTGCTTGACCGCGTCTCCGACCATCACGATCGGCTTCTGATGGATCAGCGTGCCCTGGTTCGAGCGCATGAACTTCTGGAGGATGTACTCGTCGTGGCCGCCTGACCTTCGATCGACCACGATCTGCTCGGCGTCGACATAAGAGACCGTGCCCGGGTGCTCGGCAAGCACGACGTCGCCGGTGTCGATCGCGGCGCGGCGCTCCATCCCCGTGCCGATCAACGGCGCGTCGGTGACGAGCAGCGGGACCGCCTGGCGCTGCATGTTCGAGCCCATCAGCGCGCGGTTGGCGTCGTCGTGCTCCAGGAACGGGATCATCGCCGTGGCCACCGACCAGATCTGTTCCGGCGACACATCGATCATGTCCACCTGCTTTGGCGGGACGGTCACGTAGTGGCCCGCCTGAGTGCGGCACACCACCTGGTCGCCCACGATCTTGCTCGATGCGTCGATCGTGGTGTTGGCCTGCGCAATCAGCTTCTCCTCTTCCTGCGTGGCGTCCAGGTGAACGATCTCGTCGGTCACCTTGCCGTTCTTGACCATGCGATAGGGGGTCGTGACGAACCCGTGCTCGGAGACCTCCGCAAAGCTCGAGAGAGAGCCGATGAGTCCAATGTTCGGGCCCTCCGGAGTCTCGATCGGACACATCCGGCCGTAGTGGGTGGGGTGCACGTCGCGAACCTCGATCGGCGCGCGCTCCCGGGTGAGGCCACCCGCGCCCAGAGCCGACAAACGGCGCCTATGAGTCAGGCCGGCAAGCGAGTTCGTCTGATCCATGAACTGCGATAGCTGGCTGGAGCCGAAGAATTCCTTCAGCGCTGCCACGACCGGGCGGATGTTCACGATCGTCTGCGGGGTGATCGTGTCTGCGTCCTCGGTGGTGAGCCGCTCGCGGACCACGCGCTCCATCCGGTAGAGGCCGATCCGGAACGCCTCCTGGATCAGCTCGCCCACCGTGCGCAGCCGGCGGTTGCCGAAGTGCTCGTACTCGTCCAGGCGGTCCTCGACCGGCTCCCGGGGCAGCGTGATCGCCTCAGCCGCGTAGTCCTTGATCCCCTCCTCGCCAGGGTCCTCGGGCATGCCGAGCAGTCGCGGGAGCGTGATCAGCTCCTTGACCAAGGCAATGATGTCGTCGTGGGTCAGGGTGCGGGTGTCGAGGTCGATGTCGAGATCCAGCCGCGAGTTGAGCTTGTAGCGGCCCACCCGAGTCAGGTCGTAGCGCTTGGGATCGAAGAACAGCTGGTTGAGCAGCGCCTTCGCTGCATCGATCGATGGCGGCTCGCCGGGCCGCTGCTTCTTGAACAGCTCGATCAGCGACCCCTCCTCCGACTGGACCACCTCGGGGTCGGCGTCGATCGTGTTGCGGATGTAGAGCGAGTTGTCGAAGAGCTTGAGGATCTCCTCGTCATTGACGTAGCCCATCGCCCGCAGCAGGACGGTGACCGGGAGCTTGCGCTTGCGGTCGATGCGGACGTAGACGCGCCCCTTCTTGTCGATCTCCAGCTCGAGCCAGGAGCCTCGCGCCGGCATCAGGTTCGCGATGAAGACCTGTTTCTCCCGGTCCTTGGGCTCCATCACGTACGCGCCGGGCGAGCGCACCAGCTGCGTCACCACGACGCGCTCGGTGCCGTTGATGATGAACGTCCCACGGTCAGTCATCCACGGGAAATCGCCCATGAACACGGACTGCTCACGAATCTCACCGGTTTCCCGGTTGATGAAGGCGACTGTTACGGTCAGCGGCCGCGAGTAGGTCAGGTCCTTCTCACGGCACTGCTCCAAGCTGGCGACCGGCTCGTCGAAGGTCAGCTCGCCGAATTGGACGGCGAGATTGCCGGTGTAGTCCTCGATCGGCGAGACGTCATCGATCGTCTCACGGAGGCCGCCTCGCTTCGGATCGGTCAGCCAGGTGAAGGACTTGCGTTGAATGTCGATTAGGTTGGGGACATCGAGAACCTTGTTCAGACGCGCGAAGCTCCGGCGCGTCCGGGGGGCGTGAGTGGTTGCCAAGACGGCGACTCCTCGGGCGGTCGAGAGGGAGAGAGACCGCGCTGGTCAGAGCGTCCGGATGCCCGTGCGAGAGACGTCCAGCGCTCCTAGAGCGCGACCAGCAAAGATAGCACACGGCATCGGTGCCCTGTGCAGGACCGATCAGCTCTCACGGACCCCGCCCCAGGATCACCGCGTATGTGGCGCGGCGCCTACTGGTGGGACGGCTACGGCTATTGGCTGACCGGGGCAGTGTAGGGGGAAATCCCCGGTTCGGCAAGGGGCGGCCAGCTCGGCTGGACGCCTCTACTTCACGGTGAACGAGATCTTCAGCTTGATCGGATGGCTGCTCGGGTTGGCCACTCCGAGGCCGAGCATCGGTCCCACCGTCGATCGGAGCTTCCGGCCGCGCTTGCGCGGTCTGAGCTTGATGCGAAGTCCCGTGGCGGTGCGCTGGCAGCTGACCCGAACCGATGAGCGGACCTTCGGCCGTTTGGAGGTCGGCGCCACCTGCGCGCTGTAGCCCGACCCCGCGCGCTTGTACTGGACCGACATGAACAGAGGCGTCTGGAAGCAGCCGGCGCTCGCGGCAGCAGCCGTAGACCCTTGCTTGAGCGAGACCTCCAGAGCCGTCTGCAGGCACGCCGCCAGGAACAGGATCTGAAGCGTCTTGTCCTTTGGGATGGTGTAGCCGGGGAAGAAGTTTGGATTCTTGACGACCTGCTCGGTCACGGTCACACAAACTCCGACGCGGTCGCTGAAATCGATGAAAAGAGAGTTCGTGAGCGCGACCGAAAGCTTCGAGAAGAATTGCTCGTCGGTCAGAGGCGTCACGGCCACGTCGGCCTGGGTCGCACTCGCCGGCAGTTGGTCCGTCTGCGCGCTTCCGATTCCATCGGCCGGCATGTTGAGCTGCGCTGTCTCGGTGCCGCCGTTCGCAGGGAACGCCTGCGCGGCCGAAGGCACGATGGCCAGGGCGACCCCGGCTGCCACCACGACCAGCGCGATCCTTCGCTTCGGTCCCATCGCTGCTGCGGATCGTAAACCGCGGTGCGGCATACCGCAATAATGGGCTCGTGGCCTACGACGAAGATCTCGCTAACCGAATCCGCGAGCTCGTTGGGATGGAGGACGGCGTCACCGAGAAGAAGATGTTCGGCGGCCTGGCGTTCCTGATCAACGGCAACATGTCGGTCGCCGCCAGTGGTCAGGGCGGGTTGCTTGTCCGAGTGGACCCCGACAGCGGCTTGACGTCGAAGCCCCACGCCGCGCCCATGGTGATGCGAGGGCGACAGATGGACGGCTGGCTGCGGGTGGATGACGAAGGCATCAAGACCAAGCGCCAGCTCGAGACGTGGGTGGCCCGAGGCGTCTCCTGCGCCAAGTCGCTTCCGCCGAAGGGGTAGCCGCGCGCGGCTCGCGCATTCGTCCACTGCGCTAGCCGCGGGCTCAAGCTGGAGCTCAACAGGGGCCGAGAGATGGGCTGGATGGCAGGTCTGTTGGCTGACCACGAGGACGTCACGAAAGTTGAGCCCCCAGGGGCTGACCCCGACGTTCCCCGGTCATATCGCCATCCCACTCGTGGTTCTGGTGCGTCCCGGAACATGACTCGATAGGAGGAGCGATGAGGTCCCTGAAGTCACGCATTCTGGTCGGCTTCGTAGTTGGGCTGATGGGCGCTGCGCTCGGCGCAGTCGCTGCGATCGGCCAGACAAACTCGGGCAGAGACACGTGTAGCGTCCAGACCGGGACCACCCCGGCCGGTGATCCGGACGCCAACGGCGACAGCAACTCCAACGATCACACCGGCAGAAAGGGCCGCGGGCATGGCGGCGATGACCAGGGCGAAGGCCAAGATGGCCAGGGCGGCGATCACCACGGACGCGGCGGCGATGACGACGGGTGCGGGTCGACAGGCACCACCGGCACCTCCACGACCCCCAGCGGGTGCCAGGGCGACCAGACCGGCGATGGCCACGACGACGGCCGCCTGACGTCCAACCACTCCACTAGTCAGGATCGCGGCGGCGATCAGGGTGATGGCGGCGATGACCAGGGGTGCGGTTCGACCAGCACCACCCCTGCCAGCACCACCCCGACTAGCACCACGCCAACCAGCACCACGCCGACCAGCAGCGGCCACAAGCACCGCCGCCACCACCGCTCAAAGAGGCACAGGCGCCGCCATGGGAGCCGGCGCCGCTAGACGCGCCTAGGTCGGAGGAGCCGGTGCAGACTCCGGCTCCTCCGCGACCGGGGGTCTCCTCAGGAGATGAACTCCCACGCTGCGTACTGAGCCGCGAACAGCCCTAGCAGCGCAGCAAACACGACCAGCACCAGGTCGATCGCTCGCCTTCGTCGAGCCCAGACGGCGAGCCACATGGCCAGCGGGAACAACACCGCCAGGAACCGCGGCAGCGACTCCAACGGCTGCCCGGTTGCCGGGTAGGAGAGTGGGACCGCCAGGGCCAGAACCGCCCATACGCCGTAGGCAATCGGAAGTCGGCGCAGTGTCCCCACCACCGCGGGCACCGCAGCGAGCGCGAACCCGAACAGCACGACATCGGATGCGGCAGCACGAGTCGGCTCCAGCTGCCCATGCTGGAGGTAGATCCGCGCGGCCGACCCAGAGATCAGACCAGTCGCTCCGCTCCAGGCTGCGCGAGCGCCATCGACAATCCCCCCGAACGGGCCCGCGAAGTGCCGCGACCAGAGCACCTCTACGTGCTTCCACGCGAGGGCATCCCCGTTGTGGATTCCGAGGTAGACGCTGTAGCCGAGGAGCCCCGCGGCCCCGAGCGCCAGCCACGCAAGATCCGCGCGAATCGCATATCTCGGCGTTAATCGACCCGCGGGGCGATCAAGCCTGTGGCCACCAGCGCGTGGTCCATATAGATACATAAGGACTAGGGGCACGACGAGCAGGATCCCGGTGCTGCGAGTAGCGGAGGCGGCAGCGGCACACAGCCCGGCCCACGTCCAATGGCCTGTGCGAGCGGCATAGAAGGCTCCGACCGTCACCAGCAGGAAGAGTGATTCGGAGTACGGGATGCCGAAGAACAGGGCGCCCGGGAAGAAGGCGAGCAACAGCAGGGTGCTGAGCGCGAACTGCTCGCCAAGCTCCAGTTCCACGAGGCGACGGAGCAGATACAAGGCCCCCGCAAACGCCGTCAGCGAGACGATGAACGCCGCAACGAGGTGGACGCCGCGGGAAGCGCCCAGACCGGATCCCAGCCATACCAGGAGCGGATAGAGCGGAAAGAAGGCCGTCCGAGCCTGGGCGCCGGTCCCCGGAATCGGCGCGTAACCGTGCTGGACGACCCCCAGAAACCAGACGGAGTCCCATCGGGCGAGCGGGGTCAGCAACAGGCGCCCAACCGAGGAGGCAGCCGCGGTCAGGCGAGGCGCATCGTTAGAGAGAGCATTGAGACGGTCGTGGGCGCCCAGCATCTGGACCGACAGGAGCGCCGCCATCCACACCAGGGCCCGGCTGATCACCGTCACCATGAGCGCGTCGCGCAGTGCAGGTGAGGATCGGACCAGCCGTCGGACGGCGACTGCATTGGACAGAGCCGACATCTGCGTGTTTTTCGGCCGACAGCCGCAGAACCTCCACGCCAACACGCAGTTGTGGCCGCAATAGCGTTCGGGAAGGCGTTATCTAGGCCGAAGGGGCCCTACGGCGACTTGCCGTGCCCCGCAATGCAGGCCGACCGGCGCCCACCACGAGCGACCAATGCTCGCAGCGGAAGACTCGCAGATGAGTCTCCGACCATGACCTTGTAGCAGCCGCGGGCGAGGGTCCAGCGGCCCGAGGCGGTTCGCCAGTAGGAGAGCGACCGCTTCGTGACCACGATCGTCACCGCCTTGCTCGTCCCGGCCGGAGCCTCGACGCGTTGGAAGCCTGCGAGCTGCTCGGCAGGCTCACCGGCGGCTGGCGGATCCCTCACGTACACCTGGGCCACGTCGGCCCCCGACCGGCGACCGGTGTTGGTGAGGACGAACCGGACGATCACGTTCGAGCCGCGGGACTTGACCGACAGCCGCGAGAAACGGAAGGCGCTGTAGGAGAGCCCGAAGCCGAACGGGAACAGCGGCGCGATGTGCTTGGTGGTGTACCAGCGGTAGCCGACGAGCAGCCGCTCTGAATGGTTGACCTGCCCATTGACCCCCGGGTACTGGAGCGGTGTGCGCAGAGGGCCATCCGACAGCTTCTTGGGAATGCTTTCCGGCAGGTGGCCCGAGGGATCGAAGTCGCCAAACAGGATCGGCGCGACGGAGTCTCCGTCGACCTGCCCCGGGTACCAGTTCTCCAGGACAGCCCGGACCCGGTCAAGCCAAGGCATCGACAATGGACCACCGTTCTGGAGCACCACGACCGTGTTCGGGTTCGCGGCTGCGATGGCAGCCACGAGCCCGTTCTGATCGGTCGAGCTGTAGTTGCAGCCACTCTGAACCACCAGGTCGCACGTCCCGGCCCGGGGGTTCATGTCCGGCCGATCGAATCCCTCGCTCGAGACATCGCTGATGAACACGACCGCCACATCGGAAGCTTGGGCGGCGGCGACCGCGCCCTGCGTCGAGCTGCCGTCCGCATAGGTGACGGCGTCGCCTGCTGCGGCCGCGCGGGCACTGATCGCCTGGAGCGGCGAGACGACGTTCGGCGGGTAGCCGGGTTCCGGAACGTGGGCGCTGCCGTAGCCCTGTTCGGCAAGAGTCGCGCCCTGCGGACCGGCCGGCGAGCCGATCAGCGCGATCCGCTTGGCGGGCCCACCGAGCGGCAGGATGCTCCCCTGGTTCTTGAGCAGCACGGTCCCCTCCTCGGCGATCCGCTTTGCCATCGCGGTGCTCTCCGCGGTGGACGCGTTCGCCTCAAAGGCCTGGTTGCCCTCCTGGGGCACACGGTCGAATAGACCCAAGCGAAACATCGTGAAGAGGATCCGGTGGACCATCGCGTTGAGCGTTCTCATCGTGACCTTGCCCTGCTGGACGGCCGTCTGTAGAGACGCGCCGTAGTACTGAGCCGAGGGCATCTCCATGTCCATCCCGCCATTCGCCGAGCCGACCGTCGACTGAGCGGCCTGCCAGTCGGAAACCACCCAACCACTGAAATGCAGACGGCCCCGGAGCACGCCTGTCAGGTACTGGCGGTTCTGGCACGCGTAGATGTCGTTGAGCTGCTCCGAGGTGCACATCACCGAGCCCACGCCGGCGTCGACCGCGTCTTTGAATGCTGGAAGCTCGATCTCCTCCATCGTGCGCCGGTCGACGTTGTTTGAGACCGCGCCGTAGTTGTTGTCGACCGTGCCCTCCTGGTCATCGGCCGCGTAGTGCTTGACCGTGGCCACGACCGGGTTTTGCTGGATACCGCCGATGATCGCCGCGGCGGCCCGCCCGGTCAGGTAGGGATCCTCGCCGTAGTACTCCCAGCCGCGGCCGTTGAGCGGGTCACGGATGATGTCGACGCCGGGGCCGAGCAGGACGTTGACCCCCTTGACGAACGCCTCGTGACCCAGCACCTTGCCGTACTGGCGCAGCAGCGGCACGTCCCACGTCGATGCTTGCGTGATGCCGTCCGGGAACGCGGTGGTGAGAATCTGCATGTCTCCGATTCCGGCAGCCGCATCGTTGAGCACCAACGCTGGGATGCAGAGCCGCGGATTGGCGAACACCACTCCGGCCGCACCGTAGTTGGGGTAGTTCGGATCCGGCGCGGCGGTGTCCCCGGTTACGAGGTTGACCTTGTCCTGGAGGCTCATCGCCCTGAGCACCGCGTTCGCGCGCTGGTCCGGCGGCTGGCCCGAGTTCATCCAGGCCGCGCATGAGGACGCCTGAGCTCCGACCGGAGTCGAGACGAGCCCTGCCAGCACGACCAGCGCCACCACCGCGCCCGACCTAGTTCGCACGGGCGGAGCTTAAGGCGGTGGCAGATTCAGCGCGCCGGATCGCTGACGGGCAGCACGTCACACGCCCAGTCGGACCGCTTCCACGCTGGGATTGGAGGTTCGCGGTCAGCGCGCGGGACAAACCGCGATCGTTCGACCAGCGCCATACGGTGGATATAGCGCGGGCAGTTGGGGAACACCTGTGTCGCCCGGACGCGCACGATGAATTGCGCACCCGGGTATTGCTCACACAGATCGTCACGCTCATCGATGCTGGCAACCCCGTTGAGCCGCAACCGCGACGGCTTGGCTGAGACGAAGTCGATGAAAAGCATTCCGATCTGAGGGTTTGCGAGGACGTTGCCCATCGACAGGTACATCCCGTTGCCGTCGTAGTTCGGGAACGCGACCGTCACCTCGTCCAGGACGCGCACGAACCCTGGATCGCCGCCCTTATACGAGCACTGAGGTCGGCCGTCCACGTCGGCTGTAGCGAGGAAGAACATGTCCATCCGCTCGATGAAGGCTCGGTCCTCGGAGTCGATCACCGCGCGCGCGAGGAACCTCTCGTCTAGGCGATCAGCGAGCCGACGCGTGTCGAAGCGATCCTGAAGCTTCCTGGAGCCGGCGTGGTAGGGCGAGCTCATCTGTCCGGCAGGTCCACCAGCTCTCGCCCCAGCGCGTCCTCGCGGCTGTAGTGCCCGACCGAGTCAAACCAGCGCTTGGTGTGGAGGCCGACGCGCAAATCACAGTCGGCCTCGACGATGCCCTCAGCGTCGTACAGCGGCCCGGCGATCACCTCCCCAGAAGAGGGCTCAACGATGGCGGCCCCGCCGCGACCGAAGACCTGGCTGCCATCAGGGAGGGACACCGGGAAGTCATCCGGGAAAGCGGACGCGGGTATGAACTGCGGCACCGAGACCGACGAACGCTCCGGACTCAATCGCGATGTGCCGCATCGACGCCAGCCAGCCATCGCTGTCGTCCGCGGTCGGCGCGACCCATATCTGCGGCCCCCCGCGATACACCCGGTAGCGCGCCAGCGGCATTCGGTTCTCCCAGCAGATCAGCCCGCCGACCCTAGCTTCCGCCGCATCGACCACAGCCAGGTCGTCGCCGGCTCCGATCCCGTGGAACAGTCGTTCGTGCTGCGTCGGCATCAGCTTTCGGTGACGGGCGATGAGACCTCCCGGACCGAGGTACGCGATCGTGTTGTAAAGCGTCCCCGGTCGTTCTGACTCGCGCTCGTTGACGCCGAGGACACAGAACAGCTCGCGCTCACGGCACACTTCGATGAGCCGGTCGAGCAGCGGTCCAGGAACGTCGACAGAGTTGGCCCAGAGCCGCTCCCATAGCTCATCCCAGCCACCGAACCTGGCCGCTCCACGGGCCCAGGCGTTCGACGGATAGAGGGGGATGAAGCACTCGGGTAGTACCGCCAGCTGTACACCCCGGTCGGCAGCCTCGTGCAACAGCTGCTCCGCTTTCTCCACGCACCGCTCGGCGTCGAGAATCACGGGCGTCGCCTGAATCGCTGCGACGCGGACGGTCGGGAAGGCTGTCATGCCCACTCCATCGGCTCGAAACCACTGGTTGTGGGAGCCGAGACGATCAACACTGAGCATGGCTCCGCGCCCGTGTTGCGCACCGTGCGGCGCCGCGGCGGATCGAGCCGCGCAAATGTCCCCGTTTGCACCGGATGCTCCTCCCCATCAATGAGGAGCGCTCCAGCGCCCGAGACGACAAAGAACAGCTCCTCCTGGTCACGCTCCGTCTCATCATGCTCGGGGATGGACTCTCCTGGCGGAATGTCGACGAGGTTTGCCCCGAACGCCTGACAACGAAGCGAGCGGCGGACCAGCGACCAGTTGCCCGCTCGCTCTAGCTCGTCCCGGTCAACGATCGTGTAACCGTCACCTCGCTTCACTGCACCGCCCGTGGTCGCGCTCTCGTGTGGCATCGGTTGCCTCCTGTTCGTTGGACTCATCCGATTTGCGCGCCACCCGCCGCGCGCCTATCTACTAGTAGGTAGAGTGCGCGGGTAACTTATCTGCTAGTAGGTAAGATGTCAAGGCTCAATGGGACGTACCAAGCAAGAGCCCCGCACCGCAGAGCGGATCCTCGATGTCGCCGAGCGCCTGGTTCAGACCCGAGGTTTCAACAACTTCAGCTACGCGGACATCGCCTCTGAACTGGGGATCACCAAGGCAAGCCTCCACTACCACTTCGCCGGCAAGGCCGAGCTAGGCCAAGCGCTGCTCGCCCGGTACACACAGCGGTTCTCGGAAGCACTTGGCCGCATCGACGAGGAGGTTCCCGAGGCGCCGGGGAAGCTGGAGGCCTATGCCCGGCTGTACGCAGACGTGCTCCATGGCAAGCGGATGTGTATGTGCGGGGTGCTGGCCGCCGAGTTTCAAACGCTGCCCAAGCCGATGCGCAGCGCCGTGATCGGCTTCTTCGACGATAACCAGAGGTGGCTTGCGGACGTGCTTGAGCAGGGGCGAGCGGACAGGACACTGAGGTTCACCGCGCCCCCCAGCGACGTCGCCCACAACGTTCTGTCCACCCTTGAAGGGGCGATGCTCGTCGCCCGCCCGTACGGCGACCTGGCCAGGTTCAACTCGACAGCGCACCAGCTGCTGTCCAGCCTCGCCGCCTGACCTGACCGGCGGCGAGGCCCCGCGCTCCGCGCGGCTACTTCAGCTCGACCTCGGCTCCCGCTTCCTCGAGCTCGGACTTGAGCTTGTCGGCCTCCTCGCGGTCGATGCCTTCCTTGACCGGCTTGGGCGCTTCGTCGACCAGCGCCTTGGCCTCCTTGAGGCCAAGCCCAGTGGCCGCGCGGACGACCTTGATCACCTGGATCTTCTTGTCGCCGGGACCGGTCAGGACCACGTCGACGGTGGCCGACTCCTCGTCCTCGCCCGCGCCGTCGGCCGCGGCTCCCGGAGCAGCTGCCGGCGCGGCCGCTGCAACCGCCGTCGCCGAGACGCCGAAGGCCTCCTCCAGCGCCTTGATTCGCTCCGAGAGCTCGAGCACCGAGATGCCCTTCAGCTCGTCAATCCACTCTTCTGTCGTTGGCATTAATCCTCCTTAGATGCCTCCGCCTCGCCATCGGAGGCGTCTGTTTCAGTTTCTTCAGCTTGTGCTGCGGACGCATCCGGCTCGGGGGCGGGCGCGGCGTCGGCAGCAGGCTCACTGGACTCGGCTTCCGCCTCGGGCTGGGGCTCAGCAGGCGCCTCAGCAGCTTCCGGTTCGGGTGGGGCGTCGTCCGCGGCGGAGGCACTCGGGCTCGAAGCATCGGCCTCGGAATCTGCCGGTGCCTCAGACGCGGACGACGCCTCGCCTGAAACCAAGCCCTGGTCAGCGATCTGCTTGAGCTGAACAGCGAGTCCCGAGATCAGCGCGTTGAGGCCCCGCACTAGCCCTGAGATAGGCGCCGCGATCGTGCCCACGAGCTGGCCGTGGAGCACCTCGCGGGCGGGCAGCCGCGCGATCGACTTGATGTCGTCGGCGCTGAGCGGAGCCCCGTTCATGATCCCGCCCTTGAAGTCCAGGGTGCCGAGCGCTCGGGCCGAGTCGTTCAGCGCCTTTGCCGCAAGGGCCGCGTCGCCGTCCACGAAGGCGAGCGCCGTCGGCCCCTCGAGCATCGGCTTTAGAGAGTCCTGGCCGGCGGCGTCCGAGGCACGCTCGGTAAGCGAGTTCTTGACAATCCTGAAGCGAGTCCCCGCGTCCCGTAGCCGCGCCCGAAGCTGGGCCGCGTCGCTGACCGAGATCCCGCGGTAGTCGACCGCAAAGATGGCCTCCGCCGAGCGAATCTGCTCGGCGAGTTCTTCGACTAGGGCTGCTTTCTGTTCTCGGTTCATTGATCCACCTGCTCCGGGCTTCTGCGGCGGGAAGGATGCGAGCCGCTGCCGGAGGTCTGCGGTAGAGGTCCCTCAGTCTACGCGGCCGCCGGCTCCTCGACGATGTCGCGCGTGCGCGAGGGGTCAACCTTGACGCCAGGCCCCATTGTGGTGGCCAGCGTGACCGAGCGGATGTAGCGACCCTTGGCCGCTGAGGGCTTGGCCCGGATCAGCTCGTCGATTACGGCGGCGTAGTTCTCGAGCAGGGCTCGCTCCTCGAAGTCACGCTTGCCGATCACCAGGTGGACGATGGCGTTGCGGTCGGTGCGGTACTCCACCTTCCCCGCCTTGGATTCCTCGACCGCCTTGGCCACGTCCATCGTCACCGTCCCCACCTTCGGATTGGGCATCTTCCCCGCGGGCCCGAGGATCCGGCCGAGGCGGCCGACCACAGGCATCAGATCGGGTGTGGCGATGGCCACGTCGAATTCATCGAAGCCGTCCTGGATCCGCTGTGCGAGATCCTCGGCACCGACCATGTCGGCGCCCGCCTCCTCGGCCTCTCGCGCCTTGTCGCCCTGCGCAAACACCGCAATCTTCACGTCCTTGCCAAGCCCCTTGGGCAGCGCGATCGTCCCGCGCAGCTGCTCGTCGGCGTGCCGGACATTGAGGCCGGTCCGGACGTGGACCTCAACCGACTCGTTGAACTTGGCATGCGCGAGCTGCTTGAGCAGTGCGACCGCCTCGGAGGGCGCGTATTCGCGTTCACGGTCCAGGCGCTGGAGGGCGTCCTGGTGACCCTTGCCGCGTCGGGACATGGTCAGACCACCTCGACTCCCATCGAGCGCGCCGTGCCGGCGATGATCTTGGCGGCCGCGTCGATGTCGTTTGCGTTGAGGTCCTGCATCTTGCGCTCGGCGATCTGGCGGAGCTGGTCCTGGCTGATCTGACCGACGTGCTCTCGCAAGGGGTCCCCTGAGCCCTTCTCCAGTGACAGCGCCTGCTTGATGAGCACCGCAGCTGGCGGGCTCTTGGTCTCAAACGTGAACGAGCGGTCCTCGTAGACGGTGATCACCACCGGGATCACCGTGCCCGCGTCGGACTGCGTCTGGGCGTTGAACGCCTTGACGAACTCCATGATGTTCACGCCGTGCTGGCCCAGGGCAGGGCCGACCGGCGGCGCTGGCGATGCCTGACCCGCGGGCGCTTGGAGCTTGATCTGAGTGAGGACTTTCTTTGCCATCAGCTTGCGAGAGCCTAACCACAGGGCCGCCTGAGCGGCCCCCTAAATCTTCTTCACCTGATCGAACCCAGCCTCGACCGGGTCTCCCGGCCGAAGATCGAGACCAGCACCTTGAGTCGCTGCGCATCTTCGTTGACCTCGCTGATCTCGCCGGAGAAGTCCGACAGTGGACCCGAGATCACCTTGACGGACTCGCCGATCGAGAACTGGGCGCGGCTGCGCGGGCGCACCTCCTGTTCGCGATGCAGAAGACGGTTGACCTCGTCCTGGGTCAGCGGAACCGGCTCGTTGGAGGCGCCGACGAAGCCTGTCACTCCCGGAGTCCCCTTGACCAGACTCCAGGAATCCTCATTGAGGTCCATGTTGACCAGTACGTAGCCCGGCATCGTGCGCTTCTCCACGGTCACCTTCTGGTTGTCCTTCATCTCCGAGACGGATTCCGTCGGGACCACTATCTGCCGGACCGCGCGCTGCTGGCCGAGCGAGACCACGCGGTGCTCGAGGTTCTGCTTGACCTTGTTCTCGTGACCCGAATAGGTATTGACTACATACCAGCGAAACATCTGACTGCCCTCTGGAAGCCGGCTACTTGAGGATGTAATCCATCAGCTTCGACGCAAGCCCGTCGGCGGCCGCGAGGTAGAGACCGGCGACGATCACGAAGCCGAGGACGACGCTTGTGGCCTGCGCCACCTGACGCCGATCCGGCCACTGTACCCGTTGAAGCTCGCGCCAGCTTCCCTGGAGGAAGCCGATCAGGCGGCCGCGGGGCCGGGCGCGGGGCTCAGGGACACCGGCCGCAGCTGCGGTGGGGACCAGGGGTCCTCCGCCGCCGGCCCCGTCGGCGGCTTCCTCGGGCTCAAGCTCATCGTCCTCGAACTCTTCCTCGGCCTCGGGCTCCTCGTCAGGCTCAGGCTCCTCCTCGGGTTCCGGCCGTCCGACCGCCAGCTGCGCCTCGGCCAGCTCCACATCGGGCGCGGCGTGCTCGATCGGATCGGGGGCGGCGTCCTCAATGCGCGCGGTCGCAACCGCCGGACGGCCACCGCTCGAGCCGGTCCGGCGTGCCCTTCGTTCCTTCGCGCGTTTGCGGTTGCGCGCCACGACAGCCTCCGCTCAGCTCAGCGCGTCTCGCGGTGTGCGGTGTGGCAACGGCACCAGCGGCAGTACTTGCGCAGCTGGATGCGATCAGGATCGTTGCGCTTGCTCTTGTTTGTCTGATAGTTCCGGCGCTTGCAGTCCTCGCAGGCGAGGGTTACAGCGATCCGGACGTCTCCGCGGGCCATCTCGAATGCTTCCCGTTGGGCGTTGTCAGAACTTCGGCGACGGGGGTGCGGGCGCGACCAAATACGCCCTTCGACGCCGCCGTCAGTGTAGCGGTCCTCTTCGCCAGCGCCGCTTGCCCAGGGGCGCCGTTGCGCCGAGCTGCGGCCCGCTATTCGACCAGCTCTGCGGGCAGAAGCTCGGTTTCGATGAACCGCTCTGCGCGCAGCAGGCGAATCGTCAGCGGGCGCCCGATCGCGGCCTCGTTCATGAGCTTCTGCACGTCGTCAGCCCGTTCGACGGTCCGCCCCCCCATCTCGACCACCACGTCTTCGGCGCGGAGCCCGGCCCGCTGCGCGGGGCTGTCCGGCGCCACCTCCACGACCTCGAGGCCGGCCGCGCGCCCTAGCCGCGCTCGCGCATGGGGCGGAAGCGGGCGCGGTCCACCGGCGATCCCCATATAGGCGCGCCGGACGCGCCCGTCACGCATCAGGGCGCCGATGATCTGGCGTGTGGCCTCGTTGATCGGGACAGCGAGCCCCAGCCCCACGCCCGCAACCGCGGTGTTGACGCCCACCACCTGACCTCTGCTGTCAACGAGCGCTCCACCCGAGTTCCCCGGATTGAGCGCCGCGTCCGTCTGGATCACGTTGTCGATGTAGCGGACGGTGCGCCCTGACCGGGCAGGAAGCGACCGGCCAAGGGCCGAGACCACGCCGGCCGTGACCGATCCGTCGAACCCGTGGGGGTTGCCGATCGCCACGACGAGCTGCCCCACGCGCAGCGATTCGGCCTCTCCGAGCATTGCCGGCACGAGGTCACCGTCCTCGACCCGGAGCACCGCCAGGTCCGACAGGCGATCGCTGCCGACGACCGTGAAGCTGAGCTCCCGCCCATCCACGAACGCCGCGCGCCCGTTTCGGCTTCGGCCGTCTCGCCCGCTGACCACGTGCGCCGAGGTCAACAGGAACCCATCGGGGGTCAGCGTGACGGCGCTGCCGGCGCCGGCAGGAATCGTCCCCATGCGGGTCCGCCTGAGGACCCGCAGGTTGGCCACCGACGGCGCCAGGCGCTCGGCCACCTCGACCACCACGCGCGAGTACGCATCGAGGCCTTCCGCTTCGTCGCTGTGCGGCGGCCGAACCGGGGTCACGCTCACCGCCGATCCTCCTCGGTCAGGCCCACCGCGACGGTCTGTTGATCGGTACCGCGGACGATCTCGAGCTGGAGCGCGTCCGATTCGGCGACCGCGTCAAGCGCCTCATACAGCGTGTCGAGCCGCTCGGTCTCCCGTCCCTGCGCTGAGACGATCAGGTCGCCTCGCTGAAGGCCGGCCCGGTCGGCCGCACTGCCACGCTCCACTGCTCGGATCAGCAGGCCGTCACGCTCGGGCAGGCCAACTGCCTGCCGGAGCCTCCGAGCCAGGCGGGGCGGAGCCAGAGCCACACCAAGCCGCACGGCCTTCACCTGCTCGCCCCTCGTGATCGCGTCGATCCGTTGGCTGAGCGCGGCGCCGGCGGGTACGGCCAGGATCAGGCCCGGATCGACCCGCGCCGTGTTGATCCCGACCAGCTGTCCGGCGGCGTCGATCAGGGGCCCGCCGGAGGATCCTCGCGGCAGTGACGCGGTGTGCTCGATGGCGCCGGCGACGCGCCGCCCGCGCTGCCCTCGAAAGCTGCGCGTGGCGCTGGATACGAATCCCGGCGTGACGCGCAGCCCGCGGCCACCCGGATTCGCCAGGGCAAATACGGCCCGGCCGAGGGGCACCTCGTTCTCCGGGGCCTCCCAGTGCACCGGGTCGATCTCTCCCGTGTCGACCTTGATCACGGCCACGTCGAGGTCGGGATCCGATCCGGCGACCGATCCACTCTCCCTACGCCCGTCGGAGAAGATCACGGTCGCCTCCTCGTGGCGCAGGTTGTGGGCGCTGGTCAACACGAACCCCGGCCGCACCACGACGCCGGAGCCGCCACGCCACCCGCGGCCGATCCCGACGACCGCGGGCCCGGTCTGGGTTGCGGCCGTCTGTACCGCCTCCTCTAGTTCTGCAATTGCAGACATGAAGTTCCTCTCACAGGTTGTTACTTGCAACTTGCAAGTCACTATCCTAGCAATGTGCAGCCGATTACGATCCCGCAAGTGGAGGAGCCCACCGAACGCATGGCCGACGAGCATGGGAGCGACCGCGTGGCCGACGAGCATGGGAGCGACCGCATGGCCGACGAACGTCCGAGCGACCAGGCCGAGGAGAACCCGCTGGATGAGGCAGCCGCCGCGGTAGGCGACCGCTGGACGCTGCTGGTCGTTGCCGCGCTGCTCGAAGGACCCCGAAGGTTCGGCGAGCTTCAGGAGGCGGTCCGCGGAATTTCGCCGAACGTCCTCACCCAGCGGCTGCGATCGCTGGAGCGAGACCGTCTCCTGGTCGCCCGACCGTATTCCGAGCGGCCGGCGCGCTTCGTCTACGAGCTGACGGCCGCCGGACGCGAGCTGTCAGACGTCCTGCGCCTCTTGGCTGGGTGGGGAGCACGGCGTGCCGGCGCAGAAGCGCCCCGCCATGTCATCTGTGGCAGCCCGATGGAGGTGCGCTGGTGGTGTCCGACCTGCGAGGTGCCGGCCGCGGAGAACGAGGGGGAAGAGCTCCACTTCGCCTGAGCTTCGCTGGCCGTGCCTCGCTGCGCACGATCACACCCGCCAAAATCCCAATCCGCACGCGAGAATGGTCACATGCTGCGCCTGGCTGGGCTGGTGATCTCCATCGGGCTCGTCGACTCGCTGAATCCCTCGACGATTGCCCCGGCGCTCTATCTCGCCTCACGCGACCGGCCGCGGGCCAGAGTGGTCGAGTTCACCGTCGCCGTATTCCTGGTCTATCTGCTCGGGGGAGCGCTGATCGCGCTCGGTCCCGGCCAGCTGCTGCGCTCGGTCGTTCCCCACCCCCACCGCACGCTGCGTCAGATCGCCGAGATCGTTGCCGGGGTCATCCTGCTTGCGGCGGCGGCCATCATCTGGCGCCGGCGGGGGTCGCTCTCGAAGCGGAAGGTCCTGAACGTGGACCCCAAACGCCGCTCGAGCGTGCTACTCGGCGCCTCGATCACCTTGCTCGAGCTCCCGACCGCGTTCCCATATTTCGCGGCGATCGCTGCAATCGCCGGCTCAGGATTCGGCGCGCCGCGCCAGTTGGGGCTCCTGATCCTGTTCAACGTGTGCTTTGTGCTGCCGCTCCTGGCGATCGTGGCCACGCTGACCGTTGCGCCCACCCGGTCGAAACACCTGCTTGCTGGCGCACGTCGCTTCCTGGAGCGGCGCTGGCCGCACATCGTCTCGGTCCTCCTCGTGATCGTCGGAATCGCCGCAATCCTGTGGGGGGCGACCGGCTTTGCTGCGTCCGGCCGGGGAGGGTTCGGCAGGTTCTTCCGCCGCGCCCGCCACGTCATCCACCCGTGACCTACCGCGTGGACCGCGCCCGCTGGAGACCTACCGGGCGGACCGCGCGCGCTGGAGACCTACCGGGCGGACCGCGCGCGCTGGACCATCCGCCGCATTCCGCGCAGCCAGCGCTCGTTCTCGGAAGCCTTGAACGCCATGTACTTGCCGAGCTGCGGATGCGGGAATATCAGGAACCGCTCCTCGCGGATTCCGGCAACGACCGACTCCGCCACATCCTCAGGCTCGAGGAGCTCGTCCTGTAGGAGGGCAGCGGACCCGATCGGATCGTCGAGCGCCATCTCCAGCATCGGCGTCCGCACCCCCATCGGGCACAGGCACGAGACCTTGATCCCAGAGTCGCCGTAGGTGATGGCCAGCCATTCGGCGACCGCGACCGCGGCGTGCTTGGTGACCGAGTAAACGAGAGCGCCGACCTGGGTCAGGATCCCGGCCGCTGACGCCGTGCTGAGCAGGTACCCGTCGCCACGTTCAACCATCTCCGGCAGCAGCGCTCGCGCGGCCCACACGTGAGCCATGACGTTGACCCGCCACGCGCGCTCCCACTCCTCCTCGGGCGCTTCTGGCGGACCACCGTCCGGCCCGGGAATACCGGCGTTGGAGAAGAACACGTCGACCGGGCCAGCGACCTGACGCGCCCGCTCGATCAGCTGCTTCACGTCGTCCTCGCGGCCGACGTCGGTCTGCACGGCAACCCCGCCGACCTCCGCGGCCACGCTCTCCGCTCCGTCGATGTTGAGGTCTGCCAGCACCAGCGACCGGGGGCGCTCGGCGGCAAACCGCCGCGCCAACGCTGCGCCGATGCCGCTTCCGGCACCGGTGATCACCACGCTGCGATCGTTCAGCTCCACGATCTCACCCTATTGAAATACGATCCGTCGTAGCGCCGCGCACCACAAGGAGAGGGACAACCGTGGACTTTGAGTTCTCAGACCGCTGCAAGGAGCTTCGGGAGCGTCTGCTCTCGTTCATGGAAGAGCACATCTATCCCAACGAGCACGTCTACGAGGAACAGCTCGCCGAATCAGGCAATCCCCATTTTCATCCTGCGGTGATGGAGGAGCTCAAGGAGCGAGCCCGCGAGCAGGGCCTCTGGAATATGTTCCTTCCTCACGAGGCACCGGACGGAACTGGGGGCCTGAGCAACTCCGACTACGCACCGCTGGCAGAGATAATGGGCCGCAGCCACATCGCGTCGGAGGCCTGCAACTGCGCCGCGCCGGACACGGGCAACATGGAGGTGCTGACGCTGTTCGGCTCACCCGAGCAGAAGGACCGATGGTTGATGCCGTTGCTCGACGGCGAGATCCGCTCGGCCTTCATCATGACCGAGCCCGAGGTGGCGAGCTCCGACGCCACCAACATCCAGCTGCGGATCGAGCGCGACGGGGACGACTACGTGCTCAACGGGCGCAAATGGTGGTCCTCAGGCGCGATGCGCGACCGCTGCAAGGTCATGATCGTGATGGGCAAGACCGACCCGGAGGGCCCACTGTTCCGCCAGCAGTCGATGATCCTGGTGGAACCCGACGCGCCGGGAGTGAACATGTTGCGAAATCTGCGCGTGTTCGGCTACGTGGATCAGGAAAGCCACGCGGAGATCCTGTTCGAGGACGTCCGGGTCCCTGCTTCGAACCTGATCTCGAACGAGGGCGACGGGTTCCTCATCGCGCAGGCGCGGCTGGGGCCGGGCCGCATCCACCACTGCATGCGCACGATCGGAGCGGCCGAGCGCGCGCTCGAGCTCATGTGCGAGCGCGCCGCCTCCCGCGTCACGTTTGGCCAGCCGCTGTCAGACCGGGCCAACATCCAGGACTGGATCGCCGAATCGCGGATCGAGATCAACATGGCTCGCCTGCTCACACTGAACGCAGCCTGGCTCATGGATACCGTCGGTAACAAGCACGCGCGAACCGAGATCGCCGCGATAAAGGTCGCGGCACCTGAAATCGCGCTCAAGGTGATCGACCGGGCCATCCAGGTCCATGGCGGCGCCGGCGTGTCCGACGACTTCCCGCTGGCGACGATGTACGCCCACTTGCGCACGCTGCGCCTCGCCGACGGGCCCGACGAGGTCCACAAGCGGACGATCGCTCGACAGGAATTACGCAAGCTCCAGCGCGAGGTTCCGGCACCGGCCTAGCTGGGCAGCCCCTGATCGTGGCCAAGAAGAAATCGATAACCACGATCCTGGAGGGTGCGGCCAAGGAGCCGGCGGTGCGTGTGGCCGCCGCGTCCGCCGCGGTCGCCGGTGGGGCGGTGGCGGGCAAGCTCGTCCACGACGGCGTCGAACGAACGCAACGCCGGAAGGAACGGCGCTACCGGCTGGACCCTGCCGAGCCAGGCGCAGAAGGGATCAAGCGCGTGCTCGCAGGCCAGCTCGATGGCGCGATCGAGCTCCTGAGCGAGGACGGCGCGGCGGGCTCCGCCGAGGCCATCCACGACGCCCGGAAAGCACTGAAGCGAGGGCGCGCGGCGCTCCGGCTGAGCCGGCAGCTGCTCGGCCGCTCACGCTACCGCCAGGCCAACCACTCGCTGCGTGACGCCGGCCGGACGCTGTCCGATCTCCGCGACGCCCAGGTTCTGCTCGAGACGCTCGACGGCCTGACAACGACGAACGGCTTCGGGCCGCTCCGTGAGGCGCTTATCGCCAGAGTTGAGCCGGGAGGGGACGGCGCCCAGCCCCGCGGCGACGCCGCCCGGGCCGCGCTGCCGGCGCTTGAGGAGGCGAGATGCCGGGTCGAATCCTGGGCCCTCGACGGAGCGGGCCCTCCCGCGCGGCTCGGCGAGGGATTCGAGCGGATCTACCGCCGCGGGCGCCGCGCGCTCCGGGTGGCGCGCCGTGACCCGAGCGTCGAGAACCTCCACGAGCTGCGCAAGCGAAGCAAGGATCTGTGGCATTCCGCGCAACTCCTGAGGGAGCTCTCTCCCACGCGGGCCGACGTCGTTGCTCGCCGCGCGCATCGGCTGTCGGATCTACTGGGCGAAGACCACGACCTGGCGATCCTGCATGAGCACGCGCATAGCGAGACTGCGCTGCTCGAGCCCTCCGAGCAGGAACTACTGGAGCGCCTGATCAAGCGTCGCCGCAAGCAGCTGCGCCGCCAAGCCCTCTCCTGTGCCGCGCGGCTTTATCGCCGGAAGCCGCGCAAACAGATGCGCCGGCTGGCGCTGGCCTGAGCGTCAGATCCGAGCGTGGCGAGCCTGCTAGCGTGCCACCCTGGGCGCATGCAGGAGATCGAGACAGATCTCAGCTTCGTCCGGGATCTCCCCCTGACGCAGCAGGCAATCGAGTTCGCGCGTGAGCATCACGGCGGGCAGCTGCGTGACGCCGACGGAGCACCATTTCTGGTCCACCCGCTTGAGGTGGCCTCGCTGCTCGAGCGCTCCGGCTACCCCGATCGCGTGGTCGCCGCGGCGGTCCTGCACGATGTCCTCGAGGACACGGACGTCGAGCCGGGCGAGCTCCAGGAGCGGTTCGGCGCCGAGGTCTGCCACCTCGTCGACACGGTTAGCGACGACATGTCGATCGAGGACGTGGAGGACCGGAAGGCTGACGTGCGGGATCGCGTACGCGCTGAGGGTGGCCACGCGGCGGCCGTGTTCGCAGCCGACAAGATCAGCAAGCTTCGGGAGCTTCGGATGCTCCTGGGCAGCGGCAAGATCGACCGGGCCGAGGCCGAGACCAAGGCTCGTCGCTACCGGGAGGGGCTCCGGATGCTTGAGGACGTGATCCCAGCAAGCCGGCTGGTGGAGATCCTGCGATTTGAGCTCGAGAGCCTGGACAAGCTGCCGCCAAGCGCCGGCTAGAAGTGACCGCTGACCGCAGCGGCGGAGATCTCCCGCGTGTCCTCGGGCGCCGGGCGTAGGATCAGGACCTCGGCCGGGACCCGCCCCAGCAACCACTCCAGGTCGTCGCTGCTCAGACCCGCTCCGTGGGCTGTCGGTCGCCGAGACGATTATCCGATCGAAGCTCTCCTCGGTCGAGCAGTCGCCGGAGCGCATCACGGTAGGTGCGTCCGCGTACGATGCGGGCGTCCACTGGGACGCCCTGAGAAGCCAGTCGTTGCTCGATTGCCTCGAGCAACGGCATACCTTGCGAGCACTGAAGGGGCAGGGGCGAGTCGACCGGGAGCTGCCGAGGCACCCGCGCCAGGAACGCGGGCAGCACGGTGGCGTCTTCGGCCTTGGCCAGCCGAACTGCGGCCTCGAGCGCTCGGCGGGAGATGGCCTGTCCGGTGAACGGCAACAAGATGCGCTTCACGGGCCGAGGTCGCTGGAGAGCGGGACGGCGGCCGTGCGGCGGGAGCCAGAACCCCGCGGCGAGGCCCGCCAGGAGGCAGCCGATCGCGATTGCCGTGGTAATGCACAGCGCTCACTCTGACTCCTCCGGCGGCCGCTGTGCTCGGTCGGCCACGATCCGCACGTCCACGCCGGGAAGGAGCTCCAGCAGCCGCTGGGGCAGCGGCGTTCGCAGGCGGGCCAGACCCCTGGCGGGGCGGCTGCGGCCCATGAGGACATAGGTGGTCCCCCGCTCGCGGGCCACTTCGGCCACCGCGGCGGCCACGTCGTCCGACTCCTCGACCAGGAATTGGGCTCCGAGGACCGATGCGAGCTCACGTAGCGCCCGAAGAGACCGCTCCTGATCATCGGAAAGCGCACGCGCCGGCGGGCGGATCCACAGGCAGGTCAAGCCGAGCTCCGAGCCGCTGTGCTGAGCGCCAGGCGCGGCGGACCAGCCGCTGCGCGCCAGGGTAGGGCTCCACCAGCGCCAGCAGCCGCTCGCCGACGGCCTGCGGCGCTTCGCTGGCGATCGTCTCCTCCCGTGAGCCGACCGGCTCGGCGTGGGTGATCCGCTTGAACGAGACCTCCTGCGCCACCTCCCTCAGGGCCACCTCGCGCAGCGCTGCAAGGTTCTCGATCCGGAAAAAGTTGTTGAGCGCGGCGTCAATCCGCTCCGTCGGATAGACCTTCCCCGCGCGAAGCCGCTCGATCAGCGCCTCGGGCGGGAGGTCGATCATGACGATCTGGTCAGCGCGGGCTAGCACGGCATCGGGGATCGTCTCCCGCACCCGGATCCCGCTGAGCTCGGCGATCTGGTCGTTGAGCGATTCCAGGTGCTGCACGTTCAGCGTGGACAGCACATCGATCCCAGCGTCCAGCACTTCATCGACGTCCTCATATCGCTTTTCGTGCTCAACGCCCGGCGCATTGGTGTGGGCCAGCTCGTCGATCAGGCACAGCTCGGGCGCCCGCGTCAGAATCGCCGAGAGGTCCATTTCCTCGAGCAGGGTTTCGCGATACTGGACTCGGCGGCGCGGAATGATCGGCAGACCTTCGGCAAGCTGCGCCGTGTCGGCACGGCCGTGCGTCTCCAGCAGACCGATCACCACATCGCGTCCCGCTTCCTGCTCGGTGTGTCCTTCAAGCAGCATTCGGAACGTCTTGCCCACGCCTGCGGCCATGCCGAGGAACACGCGCAGGCTCCCGCGGGGCGCGCCACTTGGGCCTGCCGCGGTGGCGTCCGCGGACCCCGGCTCAACGCTCATGCCCCAAGCACGTTGTGAATGATCAGGTCGATCAGCTTGATCCCGATGAATGGAGCGATGATCCCACCGAGACCGTAAATCCACAGGTTGCGGCGGAGCAGTGCGCCGGCGCCGATGGGGCGGTAGCTCACGCCCCTCAAAGCGATCGGGATCAGCGCCGGAATCACGGCGGCGTTGAAGATGATGGCCGAGATCACCGCGGATTTCGGCGTTCCGAGACCCATCACGTTCAGTACGTGCAGCGGGCTCTTGCCGCCCCTGGTCGCCGCCCACGTGGTCGCGAAGATGGCGGGCAGGATCGCGAAGTACTTGGCCACGTCATTGGCGATGGAGAACGTGGTCAGCGCGCCACGGGTGATCAGCAGCTGCTTGCCGACCTCGACGATCTCGATCAGCTTGGTTGGGTTGGAGTCGAGGTCGACCATGTTTCCGGCCTCACGTGCCGCCTGCGTGCCGGTGTTCATCGCCACGCCCACGTCGGCTTGGGCCAGCGCAGGAGCATCATTGGTGCCGTCTCCCGTCATGGCCACCATCCGGCCCCCGCCTGTTGCTCCTTGATCAGAGCCAGCTTGGCCTCTGGCGTGGCCTCGGCAAGGAAGTCATCGACGCCTGATTCGGAGGCGATCTTTGCCGCGGTGAGGCGGTTGTCTCCCGTGATCATGATCGTCCGGATGCCCATCGCGCGCAAATGATCGAAGCGCTGGCGCATGCCCTCCTTGATCGTGTCCTTGAGGTAGACCACGCCGAGGATCTGAGAGTCTCTTGCTACGGCCAGCGGGGTCCCCCCCGTCGCGGCCGATGCGATCGAGGACGGGCTGTAGCTCGGTGGGCGCGCGGCCACCCTCCATCTGTATGAACGAGATCACCGCGTCGCCGGCGCCCTTGCGGAGCTGCCTTCCGTCGAGGTTGACCCCGCTCATCCGCGTTTGGGCGCTGAACGGCACGAACTCGGCGTGGAGCTGCGTCATGTCGTGCTCGCGGAGGCCGTACTGCTTGGCCAGCACCACGATCGAGCGGCCCTCTGGCGTCTCGTCCGCCAACGAGGACAGCTGGGCAACCTCGGCCAGCTCGGTCTCCGATACCCCCGGCATCGGGATGAACTCCGAGGCCAAGCGGTTACCGATGGTGATCGTCCCGGTCTTATCGAGCAGCAGCACGTCTACGTCGCCGGAGGCCTCGACGGCTCGGCCTGAGAGCGCCAGTACGTTGCGGCGCACCAGGCGGTCCATGCCGGCGATACCGATCGCCGACAGGAGCGCGCCGATGGTCGTCGGGATCAACGCCACCAGCAACGAGATCAGCGTGGTTTCGGAGATCGGCGTGGAGGCGAACAGGCCGAAGGGCCGCAGCGTGGCCACGACGATCAGGAAGATCAGAGTCAGCCCCGCCAGCAGGATGTTGAGGGCGATCTCGTTTGGGGTCTTCCGCCGCGCCGCGCCTTCCACCAGGGCGATCATCCGATCGAGGAAAGACTTGCCGGGCTCCTGAGTGATCTCCACCACGATCCGGTCGGACAGGACCCGCGTTCCGCCGGTAACCGCGCTGCGGTCACCGCCAGACTCGCGTATGACGGGCGCGGACTCGCCCGTGATCGCCGACTCGTCCACGGATGCGATCCCCTCGATCACCGTCCCGTCGCCGGGAATCAGCTCGCCGGCCTCCACCACCACAACGTCGCCCTTGACCAGCTCAGAGGCCTTCTTGGTGCTGCCGTCCTGGAGCTTGGCGACGGTCTCCTGGCGCAGGGCGCGCAGGGTGTCCGCCTGGGCGCGGCCGCGGCCTTCGGCAAACGCCTCGGCCAGGTTGGCAAACACCACCGTCAGCCATAGCCAGATCGAGATCGTCAGCGTGTACCAGGCCGGCTCGCGACCGCCTCCGAGCGGTCCGCCACCAAACACCTGAATCAGCCAGGTGACCGTGGTGATCACCGCGCCGACCTCGACCACGAGCATCACTGGATTGCGGATCTGCACACGCGGGTCGAGCTTGAGGAAGCTGTCGATCGCGGCACGACGGACGATGTCCCGCTGGAACAGCGAGATCGCGCGCCGCTCGGAGTGAACGTCCAGTCCCCTTGGTCTCCCAGGTTTGGTCCCGACGGCCATCAGCGCCGTCCCTGAGGTGCGGTCGAGCGCCAAGTTGAGCTCCAGCACGTTGACTCCGGCCTCGCCCGAGAATCCGAGGCCGCGCCCGTGCGTGTACTTGCTGATCAGAGCACCGACCCGAGCGAGGCTCAGGTGCCTGACCGCGGCCACGCGGTGGGCCTGGATGTCGGCGTTGGCCACCGAGATGTCCGGATCGATGCCTGAGGCGGAGCTGTTGACGGCATCGACTGGAACGCTGGCCGCGGTCAGCCCCAGGTCATAAGGCTTCTCCAGTGAGAGGTAGGCCCGGAGGTTCGCCGCCAGTTGCTGCTCCGTGGCCGCGCTGTTGGGGCCGAGGTTTGAGAAGGTCGTCCCAGCCGCGTTGTCCGGCGTGCCGCCGCTGACGTATGGCTCGCCGGTCCCCGACGGGCGGGTCTGGAAGTACTTGCGATCGGGCACCAGGACCGGCCCCCCGGTCTTGGTCGTCTCCGGTTTGCCGTTCTTGGTCTGCTGGGTCTCGAACGCCTGGCCGATGATCTTCGAACCCACCAGCCGGCCATTCAGGTAGATCTTCTGACCGTTGGCATTGCCCGGGGAACGCCACCTGGCTGACTCCCGTGACAAGCAGCGGATAGAGGATCCCGAACAGCAGCGTGAGCACCAGGATCCCGATTGCCGAGCTGACGATGTCTCGCCTCATCTCAGTAAAGATGGGGTGTCAGGCCCTGGACGATTGGGCCGAGTAGCAGGGCCGGGAAGAAGGTGAGGGCACCGACCAGCACGATCACGCCCGCGAGCAGCACGGCAAACGTGGGGTTGTCGGTGCGCATCGTTCCCAGGCCGGCCGGGCTGATTCGCTTGCCGGCCAGGGCGCCCGCGACCGCGAGCGCGAACAGGATCGGCGCGTAGCGCGCGAACATCATCGTGAAGCCGCCGAGCAGGTCGGCCAGCTTGATCCCATGCGCACCGAGGTTCCCTGGGTTGGGTTGGACATAGCCGGTGTAGCCGGCGAACGCAGAGCCGTTGTTGTTGGCCTGCGACAGGTAGGCGTAGAAGCTCTCCGAGAAACCCTGAGGCCCGGTAGCGGCGCTCGATATGGACGCACGCCCGGCCTTGCTGGCCGTCGCCGTGGCGGTGGCCACGAGTGCCGCCAGCGGAGTGATCAGAAGGCCGATCGCGGTCAGCTTGATCTCCCTGGCCTCGATCTTCTTGCCCAGGTACTCCGGGGTCCGTCCGACCATCAGCCCGCCGATGAACACCGCCAGCAGGACGTAGAGCAGGATCGAGTAGAGACCGGTGCCGACGCCGCCAAAGATCACCTCCGAGGCCGACAGGTTGGCGAACGGCACCGCGCCGCCGATGCCCGTGAAGGACTCGATCGCGCTGTTCACGGCGCCACAGGAGGTGACGGTGGTGACCACGTCGAACAGCGCCGAGCCAGCGATCCCAAAGCGCTGCTCCTTACCCTCCAGGTTGCCGCCGGTGCTTCCGGCCGCCACGTGCGTGTGGAGCCCGGCCATGTGCTGTGCGGGCGAGCCGTGCGCCTCGGCTATGTAGGCGACCGCTGCACCGGCCAGGAACATCACCATCACCGTGGCGTAGATGGCGTAGCCCTGCCGGCGGTTGCCCGTCATTCGGCCGTACATGAAGATCAGCGCCGCCGGGATCATCAGCACCAGCAACATCTCGAAGAAGTTGGTGAAGCCGGTCGGGTTCTCGAACGGATGCGCCGAGTTGACGTTGAAGAACCCACCGCCGTTCGTGCCCACTAGCTTGATCGCCTCCTGCGAGGCCACCGGCCCCATCCCAATCTGCTGCGGCAGATGCGTCACCGTGTTGACGGTCAGGTAATGGGAGAAGTTCTGGATCGAGCCCTGGAAGACCAGCACCAGCGCGGCGATGAGAGAAATCGGCAGCAGCACGTACAGCGTCGTGCGCACAAGGTCCTGCCAGAAGTTGCCCAGGCTCTTGCCGCTGCGTCCGATGACGCCCCGGATCAGGGCCACCGCGACCACGATGCCCACGGCGGCCGAAAGAAAGTTCTGCACGGTGAGCCCAGCCATCTGGCTGAAGTAGCTCATCGTCGTCTCGCCGCCGTAGTACTGCCAGTTGGTGTTCGTCAGGAACGACGAGGTGGTGTTGAAGCTGACATCCCAGGTGCCCGAGTGGAAGTGCTGCGGATTGAGCCCGGTCCAGTTCCACAGCGTCTGGGTGCGCAGGATGAAATACAGCAGCAGCCATCCGGCAAGCGAGAAGATGATCAGGCTCTTGGCGTAGGCCTTCCAGTCCTGACCACGCGTGGCATCGACGCGGAGAACTCGATAGAGGAACCTCTCGGGCCTGCGGATCAGCGGGTCAAGGAACGTGCGCTCGCCCGCATAGACGGCAGCCATGTAGCGGCCGAGCGGTAGCGCTATCGCCGTCAGGATGACGGCGAACCCAAAGATGGTCAGCCATCCGAGAAAGGTCACTGCGTCACCCCGAGCTAGAAGCGCTCACCGCGAACGAGCGCATACAGCAGGTATCCGCAGACGACCACAGAGATGGCCAGCCCAAACACGTCCGCAGCGCTCATACCCGGTCGATCCCGACCACGAGCAGGTACAGCACGGCAAACATGACGAGCCCCAGGAGAATTGCTACGACATCCATGGTCTTGGATCTTGGAGCGATGCCTGTGAAGAGGCCATGCAGGAATCCCCCGCCCCCATAAAGATGTTGTGAAGGCCGCCCAGGTAGGATCAGCGCGGGTGAGCCGGGAAGTCTGGTCGGCATCGCTATGCCGACCGCTACTGCAATTCCCACCTTCCTGGCTTCGTTAGCAGTAACCCTGCTCGCCGCCCGCCAGCTGGCGCGACGATTGGACCACCTCGGAGTGCGGTTCGGCTTCCCCGAAGCGTTGACCGGTTTGCTCACCGCAGTCGCAGCTGACGCACCCGAAATCTCATCCGCGCTCGTGGCGCTGGCAAAAGGAGAACGCGGCGTCAGTGCCGGCGTGCTCGTGGGCTCATGCGTTTTCAACTTTGCGGCGATGATCGGGCTGACCGGGCTCGTGGCCGGTGCGGTGCAGCTCGCGCGCGCCGCGCTATTGCTCGAGGCGCTGACCACCCTGGCCATCACGCTGGTCGCCGGGGCCGTTCTCTTGCAGTGGATCACGGCGCCGGTGGCCGCTGTGCTGGCGGCGTGCGTGGTCGGCTTCTATCTGGCGCTCCTGATCGGCGGCTATGAGCTGCTAGAGCACCGCGCGATGCCAGCGCGCATCGCTGACCGGTTGGCGCGGGCGCTTGCATCGCGGCCTGGGCACGACCCGCAGGGGACGGGATTCACGAATCCCGCGCATCACCTGCTGGGGCTGGTCGTGGTTGACGTCGCCCTGATCATCGCCGGGAGCTTCGGCATGGTCCAGGCGATCGTGGCTCTCGGTGACCATTGGGACATCTCGAGGGCGACGCTCGCCGTGCTGGTGCTGGCCCCACTCACCAGCATCCCGAACGCCGTCACCGGGCTACGCCTGGGGCTGGCACGGAGAGGTGCTGCGCTTGTGGGCGAGACGTTCAACAGCAACACGATCAACCTGGGAGCCGGGGTGATCGTGCCCGCGATGTTCACGCCGCTCGTCGCACTGACCTCCACGGCCAAGGTCCAGCTCGGGTGGCTCGTCGGAATGACGCTCGTCTGCATTGCGTTGCTGGCAGCACCGCGGGGACTGGGCCGGGTCGGCGGCGGAGCACTGGTTGCCTTGTATCTCGGGTTCGTCGCGACCCAGCTGGTCTAGCCGGCGAACCGGTATCCCACCCCCGGATCCGTTCTGATGTAGCGCGGGCCGTCCTCTGGTTCGATCTTTCGCCGAAGGTTCGCCACGTGAGCTCGCAGCACCTGAGTGTCGTTGCCGTAGCCGGGACCCCAGACGGTTGTCAGCAGCTCCCGGTGCGTGATCAGGCGGCCGCGGTTGCGCGCTAGCACCCGCAGCAAATCGAACTCCTTGGGAGTCAGATGAACCTCAATCCCCTGGCGCCGGACCACGCGCGCGGCCAGGTCGAGCTCGAGCCCGTCGGTCGTTATGAGCGCGTCGTCTGGCTCGCCACCCGTCCGTCTGAGCACGGCCTGGAGCCGGGCCACCAACTCGCGCGGGCCAAATGGCTTCGTCACGTAGTCGTCGGCTCCCACGGCCAGGGCGCGCACCTTCGCATCCTCGTCGCCGACCGCGGACAGCACGATGATCGGCATCTTGGTCCACTCGCGCAACCGCCGGCAGACCTCCACGCCGTCTATATCAGGGAGCACCAGATCCACGATCGCCGCATCGGGGCTCTTGACAGCCGCCACATCGAGCGCCTCCTCGCCGCTCTCAGCCGGCAGCGCCTCGTAGCCGGCGTCACGAAGAATCACCCGCAACGCGCGCAAGATCTGCCCCTCGTCATCGCAGACCAGCACCTTCGGTCTGAGCTGCGGTCGATCGGCCTCGATCATCTGGTCGCGACTGCGGGCGCGGCGTCCGGCAGCGCCAGCTCAACCACGAAGCTCGTGCCCTGGCCAGGCAGCGAGTCGACCGAGATCCGACCACCGTTGGCCTCGATGAATCCCTTGGCGATCGCCAGGCCCAGCCCGGATCCCGTCCATCGCTGGGCACGGGCCTGGCGTCCGCGGTAGAAGGGCTCGAAGATCCGCTCCTGATCGGCTCGCGCAATTCCCGGCCCCCGGTCGACGACGCGGACCACGACCTTGTCGCCGAGACGGCGAATCTGAACGGACACCGGCAAGCCGCCGGAATAGCGCCATGCATTTTCGAACAGGTTTACGAACACCCGCTCTAGCTGGCCCGCATCGGCTCGTACCGGAGGGACATCGCCGTCGGTGGTGACCCGGACGGCGGCTCTATCTGACTGCACCGCGTCACGGGCCGTGAGCACCACCTCCTCGACCGACGTCCAGTCTTCGCGCGGCTCGGCGCGGCCCGCCTGCAATCGAGAGAGATCAAGCAGCTTGTCGATCAGCGCCGACAGCCGCTCGCCCTCTTCGATCACGGCAGTGCTCAGCTCGGTGCGCTCGGCATCGGTCAGCGAGCTTGCGTGAAGCGCATGGCCGGCGGTCACAACGGCCGTCACCGGAGTACGCAGATCGTGTGAGACCGCACGCAGCAGCGCCGTCTTAACCTCATCGCTACGTCTCAGCGCGGCGGTCTCCACCGCTTCGGCCTGGACGGCGTCGCGGTGAAGCGCGATTGCCACCAGCGCCTCCAGCGAGGGACACCACCTGTGTCCGCAGTTGATCAATCGTCTCCGTGGGAAGGCTGATCGGCACCAGCAGCGTTGCAATCCGCTCGGAGTTTGCTCCTCGCAGCGGCAGCGCGAGTCGCCTAGCGGTGCCGGATACATCAGCCAGCTCGATCGCCGCTGAGGAGATCGTCAGCGCCTCGGCAACCCGTCGAGCCGCCGCGCCCAGGGCAGCCTCGGTGTGGACGCCAGCCAGCAGCTCACTCGCCAGCCCCGCAGCCAGGTCAGCCTGAGCCCTGCGCCGCTCCGCCTCCGCGGTGCGCGTCCGAGCGATCTCGGCGATCGTGCTCACCACCACCGCCACCAAGGTGAACGCGGCCAGGGCGACCCAGTTCCGGCTGTCGGCGATCGTGAATCGGCCGACCGGAGGAATGTGGAAGAAGTTGAAAGCGGCGGCGCTCAGCAGGGATGTGACCAGTCCGAGGGCCAGACCCCAATAAGCCGATACGAGCAGGACGCCTGGCAGGTAGACCACGCTGAGCGAGACCGCCGAGGCCACGACCTCCAGCGGGTAGATGACCGCCGTGGCCACAGCCACCGCCGCCACCGATACGCACACGCCCAACCACAGCGCCGGGCGCTCAACGCCAAACGCGCGTGATCGAACTTTGCGAAACACGTGATTAGCGTACGCCGCCGAATGCGGGAATCGGGCGGCTGTCGTGCTGTCGGCCGTGCTGCCCTCCGAGTGCTCCGACGCCTGGGCTCCTTCAGTCGGTGCTGGCGCCCGGCCGGGCCGCGGTTGGTTCTGCTGCAGCGGCGTCCACCCCGACGATGTGGCACAAGAGCCAAAGCACCGAGTTATTTCCGGCCGCTGGCGCGTAAGGCGCCAGGGATGCGACGTAGGTACGGGATGTCGCGGCCGAGGTCTGTGCAGTGACGAGCGGCCCACACAGCGCGGGCGCGGTCGCTTCTGCGGGCAGCGCCTTGCTGAGGTCGCTCGTCCCGAGGTAGTCGTCGTAGATGCCGTTGCCGTTGTAGTCGATGCCGTGAACTACGATCACTGCGTTGCCCGCTCTGATCAGGTTGGCGAGCGAAGGAGTGACGGCAAACGTGCGCGTGTAGCGGATGTTCCCAACCGAGGGATACCTCGGGAAGTCGATGATGCTCTTGGAGCTGGTGTCGCCGTAGTTCGTGAGCGACGCCTGCGGCGGGCCGTAGTACCTGAGGCCGTCACCGGTGTTGATGGAGTCATGGCCGTTGTGCAACTTGGCTGCCGACGCCGGCGGGCATACCCCCTCGCCTCCGGCGTGGATGTGCATGGCGTGAGGTGCGTTGCTCAGCAGCCCGTTTGTGTTGACGCTCACGCTGACGGTGTCTCCTGAGAGCTTGACGGTCGCTGTCCCGTTCCCGGTTACCCGGTTGGTCGGTACGGGCTGCGCGGCGGCGGCAAACGCCTGGCCTTGTGGCGTCGACGAACCGGAGCTGAGCGCGACCGCGGCGGCGACCCCTCCAACGATGAGGAGCGCGAGCGCCGCGAGCGGCCAGCGGTATCGCGCCAGCGAGCCTCCGGTTCGAGCGGGGCCCGGAGGTGCTGCGACGGTCGGCGGGGCCGCGCGGGCCGTCGCAGCACCTCCAGGCGTGGGCGTTGGCTCCGGCTCCTGTGTCGGCGCCGGCTCGGGCGGCGCGGCCTCGGTCTCGCGGCCGACGGCGGGCTCCGGCTCGACTAAGTAGTCGGTAACCCCCTTGCCATGCGGGCTCGCCTCGCCCGTTGCGACGCTCGCCGACGGTCCCGAATACCGCATGCCCTTCAGGGCAGCGGCGGCATCCCGCGCAAAATCGCCTGCGGACAGGTAGCGCTCCTCTTGGTTCTTGGCCATCGCGGTCTCGATCACGTGCTTGAACGCCGGGAAGTCCTCAGCGAGTGCTCCTTCAAGGGACGGGGGAGGCTCGTTTACGTGCGCGAACAGCTTCTCGATCGAGTTCTCGCGGTCGTACGGCACCCTGCCCGTGACCATCTGGAAGAACACGCACCCCAGCGCGTACACGTCCGTACGCGCATCGAGACGACCGCCGCTGATCTGCTCGGGAGCCATGTAGTCGACGGTGCCCACGGCCATCCCGGTGGCAGTCAGGTCGGACGCCAGGTCAGAGCGCTTGGCGATTCCGAAGTCGGCAAGGTACGCCCACTCCTCGCCCTCCTTGACCGTGATCAGGATGTTCGCGGGCTTGACGTCGCGATGCACCAGTCCCCGCGCGTGGGCGGCATCGAGCGCCGACGTCACCTGGGAGAGGAGCTCGATCGCCCGCTCGGGATCGAGCGCCCCGCCGCTCTGAAGCACCTCGCGCAGGTCGCTGCCGTAGACGAAATCCATCGCAAAGAACAGCGTTCCGTCATGCTCGCCGGCGTGGTGGATTCCGACCACGTGGGGGTGGTGGAGCGAAGCGGCGAGTCGCATCTCTCGCTTGAACCGTTCGCGGTACTGGTCGTTGGAGGCCAGGGGTGGGGGCAGCACCTTGAGGGCGTAGATGCGATTCAACGCAACGTTCGTCGCGCGGTAGACGACGCCCATGCCGCCACTTCCGATCAACTTGTCGATCCGGTAGCCACCGATCACCGAACCGCGCTCGAGCTGACCTTCAACTGGTTGCATTTCTGGCTTTCCCCGATCGTCATGCTCGAGGCAGTCGAGCCTTTGCCGCACGTGCGCCGCGACCGAGCTTAACGCCGCAGGCAGGGCTGTCAAGCACGCATCAGAACGGCAACCCAGGGATTCGCACTGGTCCCAGGGCGAGTGCTGCCCCGTACCAAAGCGGGCGCCACATGACCTCGAGCGGCACCTCAACGGGCCCTCCGGGCTGGTCAGCCAGCACCGGCGGCTCCACCAGAGCGAAGCCATGGCGCTGATAGAGGGCGACGCGGTCGTCCTGGCAGAACAGCATCGCAATCTCAGGTCCGAGCGCCTCTGCCCGATCGATCGCCTCTGCGATCACACGACGACCCAGGCCAGTTCCTCGAAGTGGCTTGGCCACAATCACGCCGCCGATGCCGACCACCGGCATGACGGTGCCCGCAACGTCGACCTCCACAAGGAGCCAGCCAGCCGCCGCGCCCAGCCGACCGTCCGGTCCGCGCAGCGCGACGTGATGGTCCTTTGGGCGCCACTTCAGGTCGCTCCCGAGCGTGCCGAATGGATTGACCTCATCGCCCTCGAGCTCTCTGCGCTGCTCCTCGCTCAAGGGCCCCAGTTCAACGAGCTCCATCGCCGATCAGCCCGACCCTACGTCTAAGCACGTAGCAGAGTCAAGGTACCAGCTGCGGCCCGGACCGGGATGCTGCTAGATCGACTTCGCTGCGGAGCTGAACAGACTGGAGATGCTGCCGCCGAGGGTGATCGCCACCACCACGACCACCGCCGCGATAACCGAGATCAGGATGGCGTACTCAGCCATCGTCTGCCCCGTCTCGTCGCGAGATGCTGCTCGGAGGGCAAGAAGCCTCCGCCCCGCGACCACAACCAGTCGGCTCAGCATATTGTCAAGCGCACCATGCACGCTGGCGGTTATCGACAGCTCATCTCGTGACCTTGAGCGGATCCGTTGCAGACCGACAACCGGCCAGCGGCGAGGCCGAGACGCTACGGCGCAGAGTAGGGGTCTTTGGCCGAGCGATCGGTGGAGAGCGACCCGCGGGAGCGGGTGAGCAGCGCCTCGATGGCGTCAGCGAGGTGAACCTGGGCGATGTTGTAGTCGCCGCGCTCGACCCGGATCCTGTGCGCTTCGAGTAGCACCTCGGCGTGAGTGAAACCGTGGGGCGGCTCGAACCTGTACGAGGCGATCTCGATGAGTAGGCCGAGCGGATCCTCGAAATAGATCGAGTCCATGAAGCCGCGATCCTTTACGCCGCTGTGTCTGATCCGGCGCTCATCCAAGCGCTCCACCGTCTGCGCAAACGTCGCCTGTGACACCGCGAACGCGAGGTGATGGACGCAGCCGGGATCGGTCGCCGTTCGGCTTGAATCAGATGCGCGCTCGTCGTTTGTGAACACGGTGATGAGGCGGCCGTCACCCGGATCGAAGTAGAGGTGGCTCTCCCCGTCGTTATCGAGATTCGGCTGCTCGAAGACGAATGGCATTCCGAGCACCCCCTCCCAGAAATCAATCGAGGCCTGCCGACCTGCGCCCACGAGTGTGATGTGGTGCACGCCTTGGGTCTGAATCTTGCGCACGGCAGTCACGCTCCTTTCGACGGTGGTCGTCGAGCTGTCTATCGGAGCCACGGCGTCAGCGCCACGCGAAGACCGGCTCCCCAATGTGATGCACCCGCTCATCGAGCCGACCGCAAAGCGCGACCTGTCTGAGCTGGTAGAGGACCGCACCGGTGGGTGCGTGGATGACGTCGTTGCCCAGCGGAAGCTGAAGGATCGGTTGGTCGCTCTCACGGATTGCGAGAAAGCGTGGCTCCGAATCAAGCAGCGCCTGTAGCCCGATCCGATACACCGCCAGCACCTCGTCGGGAGCTGGGACCAGGGTCGGATCGGCGGGGCCCCACAGAACCACCGGCGTGATCACGAACCCGGAGCGGGTGGGGTAATCGTCCAGCCAGCCGAGAACGTCCGCGGGCCCGAGCCTAAGCCCGAGCTCCTCGCGTACCTCCCGTATGGCGGCGTCCACCGGACTCTCGCCCTCGTCGAGCCGCCCCCCCCGGAAGCGCCCACTGCCCGGCGTGCCGACGCAGCTTCGTAGCGCGCCGGCACAGCAGGAACGAGGCACCGCCAGAAACACCGACCATCCGGCCGTCGAGGGGCCGGCCCTGCGCGTCGCGCGGGTCCCCCGGCACCATCGACATGTCGACGGCCACGATCGGGTCTCCGTCATCACGCGCGGCGTCACTGTCGACCAACACGATCGCCACCGCGGCGTGGCGACGGCCATCAAGCGGCTGGACGAGGCGCTGGTGCACCTCGAGGTTCGCGCGGATGCCGCTGCGAAGCTGCTCGTCGAATGAGATCACGGTTCAGTTGCCCGCGGGACACGGTTGGGGGCGGGGCGGCTCAAGCTCCGTGGTGAGCGGACCGAGATGGCTCGGCCAAGGCTTGATCGTCGCTGCTCACGCGGCCGGCGATCCTGCCGTCGCGCAAGTGGATCACCCGTCCGGCCCACGACTCGATCGCCGGGTCATGACTGATCGCGATGACCGTCGGCGAGCCGGGAAGAGCTTGGAGGTTTCCGAGCAGCTGGTCGATGGCGGCATCGTCAAGATGTGTCGTCGGCTCATCGAGAATGAGCAGGATTGGGCAGCAGAGGAGCGCGCGAGCGATCGCGATGCGCTGGCGCTGCCCCGCCGACAACAGGACTCCCTCGTCACCGACGGTCGTGCCGTATCCCTCGGACAGCGTCTCGATGAACTCGGCTGCGGTCGCGCACTCCGCCGCGTGCCGGATTGCGGCTTCGGTGGCCTCCGGCCGGCCGTATGCGATGTTCTCGCTCACCGTCCCCGGGAAGATCACCGGATCCTGGAGAACGACGCCTAAGGCGCGACGGAAGCTTGGCATGTCGAGCTCGTCAAATGGAACCCCGCTGGCGAGCAGTTGGCCGGCGGTGGGGCGGTACAGCCCCAGCAAAAGGCTGACCAGGGTGCTCTTCCCGGCGCCGTTGGGTCCCACGATCGCCACGTTTTCACCCGGCCCGATGAATAGGTTGACGTCCTGGAGCACAGGTCGCACGTCGTAGGTGAATGACACTCCGTCAAACGCCAACGATCCATCGAAGTCGATCACGCGGGTCCCGGTGTACGGCTCGCGGGTCCCAGCCGTCATCAATTGATCGAGCCGAATCATCGACTCGTAGCCAGAGAGCACGTCAGGCACACTGCTGACGATCACGGAGACCTGTCGGAGCAGCAGCGCGGCAATCGCATAGAACCCAATCAACTCACCAATCGTCATGCTGCCGTCAGCGGTGGCCCAACCACCCACGACCAGAACGATGACGCCGGCGCACGCGCTGATCGACTGCTGCAGGATGCCGTAGGTCCCTCCGGCCCACGCCATCTGCTGCCCGGCGTCGCTGAGATCCTCAATCAGCTTCGATCGGCGCTCGACCTCTACCCGCTCAGCTCCGTGAGCCTTGGTCAGCGACATCGCGCGCAACGCCAGCGCCGTCGCCGCCGCGAAAGAGTCGAATGAGCTGTACCAGCGACGAGTGCGCCGACGAATTACGGGGGCGAGTCCGCGATTGAGGCCGATCATGACCGGTACGACAGCCAGAAGCGCCGCGCAGAGCAGCGGAGAGAGCGCGAGCGCCACCGCCGTGAGGCCCACGGAAACGACGATGGCCGGTATCAGCAGCGCGATGATGGCATTGCTCATCACGTCCACGCGCTCGGAGTCCTGGACCACGATCGACTGAAGAACCCCAGCGCTCGAACGGTCGAGCGCACTCTGGCTGAGGGCGTACAGCCGCTCTGCGAGCGCGACCCGTAGCTGGGCGACAGCACGCTTGTTCACCTTGAGACCGATGTACCGCGTCATCAGACCCAGCCCCGCATTGGCCGCATATAGCACGAAGATCAACCCGGCTGTTACCGCCACCGCCCCGGCGTGCCGGTGCGGGAGCTGGCTGTCGAATGCCCGCTGCACGAGACGGGCGATCGGGACCAGGACCAGCGCTTGCACCACCGACAGGGTGATCGTGATCGCGAGCAGCCGCCGCGAATCATCGAACAGCCGGATGTACATCCGCCAGGGGCTGTGCAACCTGTGACTCATGTGCTGACTATCCTCGTCAAGCGAGTGTGCCCCGACCGCGGAGGCGCGTTGAACCAGCTTACTGTTCATATGACGACGTAGGTTGGACGCAGGGCTGGGTACAGGGCGTCATCGCTCCGCTCGACGGCGAATTTTTCGACCCACCACCGGTTTCCTAACCCATCGCCCTGGGGCTATGCTCGCGTCGGTGGCCGAGAGGGAAGCCCAGGCACGGGGGCCGAAACTCCGCGCGGTTGCGGTGAACCTCACGATCGACGCCGGGACCGGTCAAGTGGTCATCGCATTGCGCGAAGCGGGCGTGCCGTGCCTATTGCTCAGAGGCCCAGTGATCGCACGTCGTCTGTATCAGCGGGGGGAGATTCGCCCCTATGAGGACTCCGATTTGCTCGTTCGGCTGCATGACGTGAACGTGGCAGAGGCCGTCGTTGCCGGTCTCGGACTAGTGCGAGACGACGCGAAGGAGCGCGTGCTTCCTCAGTGGGAGCGGCACGCGCACAGCTGGCGGCAGCCTGACCGTGATTTCGAGCTCGAATTGCACTGGACGCTGACGCACATCGGTGCCGATCCGGACACGCTGTGGGAAGTTTGCAGCCGTGGCGCCAACACAATGTCCATCGGAGGCGTTGACGTCCGCACCCCCGCCGATCCGCAGCTCGGGTTGATACTCGCGCTCCACGCGGCTCAGCACGGAGGTGATTGGAGCAGGCCTCAGGAGGATCTCCGCCGTGCGGTCGAGCTCTTCCCGCCGGCGGTGTGGCGGACGGCCGCTGAGCTGGCGGCAGAGCTCCAGGCACGGCCAGCGTTCTCCGTGGGCCTGCGGCTCATCCCCTCGGGGGCGGCGGTGGCGACAGCGCTCGCACTACCGGACGAGCGCTCGTTTGAGGTGTCGCTCTCCGCCGGACAGGCTGGGAAGGGCTCGCGCGACTTCGACCGGTTCGTCCGCGCCCCGGGCGTGTTCGCGAAGGCAAGGGTCGCGCTCGACACGGCGTTTCCGTCTCCGGACCGGATGCGCGCTACCCGGCGCGTGGCCGCGCGAGGCCGAGCGGGCCTCGTGCTGGCATACGCGATGCAACCAGTACGCGCGGTCTGGAAGTTCGGCTCAAGCCTGCGCAGCTGGCGACGGACCCGGCGGGAAACTTCCGACCGGGACCGATGCGCGTGACTGGTTCGGGTTCACGTGCCTGGCGCACGGCCTCCGTCACTTCCCGTTGAAGGAACGCGACGAGACGGCTCGCTGCCATCAACCTCTGCCTCACCCTGCCGCCGACGACGGAGCGCCTCCCTCGCGATGCGCGCGTAATCGACGTCGGCCGCGCGTTCCCGGCTCCTCGAGTGTAAGCGCCGGAGCGCGACGACCTCCGGCAGCACCACCTGCCGGAGCCCTGCGTCCTGCGCGCGTCCGTACCAATCCATGAACTCGCCGACCGCCCACCTGGTGCTGAACGGCCCGACTCGATTGAAGGCCTGACGCGGGACCAGCAGTGTCCCGGTGCTGATGCCGGGCATCGCTTGCTGAGAACATGTGATCGCCGCCCGCTCGGCTGCGACCAGGTCGGGGCTGTGGAACTGCCGCATGTGGCCGAACACCAAGTCAATCCCCGGGTTGGCACGAAGCGCGTCGAGCTGCCACCGCAGCTTGTCTGGGACCCACAGGTCATCTGCGTCCAAGAACGACAGCAAACTCCCTCGGGCGAGGTCGATGCCTCGGTTGAGAGCGGCCGCGGTCCCCGCGTTGGGCTGATGTACCGAGCGGACCGCGCTGCCGAATCTGCTGATGATGTCTGGGGTCGCGTCGGTCGAGCCATCGTCCACAACGATCAGCTCGAGGTCGGGGTAGGTCTGCTCGAGCACACTGTCCAGTGCTTGCGCCAGGTAGCGCTCGCCGTTGAACACCGGCACGATCACGCTTACGGCCGGCGTGGTCACCTCCGCTGACGCGCCACCGAGTCACGCAGAAGACGCAGCAGCTCCTGATTGAAGTCACGCGCCGCGAAGTACGACGCGTTGCTGTCATGCACCCGCTTTCGCACCATCGCCTCTTGGAGGACCGCGCCTTCGAGTCCCGAGTCCTTGAGCCGTGCGAACCATTCGACGTCGCTGGCGATGCCGTACTCCGTCGCGAACGTCCCAATCGCCTCGAACACCGAGCGCCGCGCGAGCAGAGTCGTTGGCCCGTACGTGACATGGTCACCTTCCAGAAGCTGCGGCCTGAATCCTGGGGGAATGGAGTGTCCTGGCTCCACAAAGAAACGCATCCGCGTTATCACCCACGAGACGCTCGGGTCGCGCCGGAGGAGCTCGACCTGCTTGGCGAGCTTGTCTGCCTCCCAGCGGTCATCGCTGTCAACGAAAGCGATCAGTTTCCCCTGAGCGGCCTCGATCCCGCGGTTCAGCGCATGCGCGATGCCACTCGGTGGCTGCGCGATAACCGAACGCCGTCAAATGACCGCGCGATCTCGGCGGAGCGATCCGTGGAGCCGTCGTCCACGACGATCAGCTCGCGGTCTGAATAGGTTTGTTCGAGGACATCCTGAATCGTCTCGGCCAGGAACCGCTCGCCGTTCCGAACCGGGACGATCACGCTCACGAGGGGGTCGAGCACGCTCATCCCTCAAACAGTCCGCTGAACGCGCCTGACGCCTTGACCAGGAAGGCCTTCTCCCCCTCCTGGCCGCGGACGGCTCGACGCCCGACCTGGAAGTGATCATGGGCTGCCCCTTGGCCAGCCGTGAACCCGGTGCGGTACCCGGCCGCCCGAGCATCCGATCGCACCGGCTGGTCGTGGCGGCCGTACGGATATGCGAGATCACGAACCTCGTGGCCGATGAGCGCGCTCAGTTGCTCGCGAGCGGCCCGGAGCTGCGAACGCCGCTCGGCCGGCGTGAGGGTGGTCAGGTCCACGTGCTCGAACCCGTGAGAAGCGATTTCCCAGGGGCCTCGCAGCGCCTCACGCAGCCCCTCGTCCGAGGCGATCTCGAGATCCGAGAGCGGTCGTCATCGCCGTCCCAGCTGTTGCGAGCGCCCACATGTGCGACGGGCACAAACGCGACCGCCGTGAAGCCGTGACGATGCAGCAGGGGTGAGGCGGTTTCGAGGACGTGGGCGTAGGCGTCATCAAAGGTCAGCAGTAGCTCTCGCGTCTGGTGTCGCGGCTGCGATAACGAGGCATAGAACTCATCCAGGGTGAGGCTCCGGTAGCCGCGGTGTCGAAGAGAGCCGAGCTGCCAATCGAAGCGATCGAGCTCGACGAACAACGTGGTCGCGCCGTCGGATCCGATCGCAGAGTTCTGACACAGTGCGTGGTAGAGCAGGACTGTCGCCATCGCCGTTCGCTAAGTGTCTAGCATCCGCCCGGTGGGGGACACCACGACCCGATTGCCGTCTAGCCGCGCGGCGTTCTCGGCCTACGCCGAAGCGTTCGCCCAGGCTCAGGCGAGCGCCCGTGATCATCTCACCGAAGCCAGGCTTCACTGCGGCGCCGGCGCGATCGACATGCGCTCCGTGGGCACCCAGCTGGCCGGACTTGTCGCCCGTCCGCTCCTGCCTGTAGGCGCAGCCTCCAGGCCAACGTTGCGGCTCGATGTGTGGGAAGGCGAAGCCTGCGAGATCGATCCGGGAATCATCCGGGCGGAGGATGAGCCGGGTATCCGCCATGGCACACAGGGTGAGGAGGTGGCCCACTCGGAGTGCGGGCGTTATCTGCGCTACAGCGGGCCCGGGTTCGCCTTTTGGTTCGATCGCCAGGCGAGCCATATCGTCGGCCGCTGCGACTCCGCCGGGGCGCTGACCTGGTGGAATCGCAGCCGGCCCTTGCAGCCGCTGGTGGGCGCCTGGCTCCTCGATGCCGGCGCGGTGAGCATCCACGCCGCGATGGTCGCCTCCCGGGGCCGAGGCGTTCTGCTGGCAGGTCCCAATGGAGCGGGAATCAACTTGCTCGGTGGCCGCGCTCGACGCCGGTCTCGACTTCCTTGGGGACGACTTCGCCTCGGTTGCGCTGACGCCGCACGGCGTCGCTGGCGAGAGCGTGTACGTCACTCTGAAGCTGTCCCGCGGTGCGCTGGACCAGCGGCCGCATCTGGCACGCAGAGCCAGGCCAGGCGGTGATCCAAAAGAGGAGGAGTGGGTGCTATTCATGGCCGAAGTCGCGCCCGAGCGCGTAGTCGCTTCCACCGAGCTGGTTGCGATCGTGTTCCCCGAGATCGCCGACTCGCGACAGAGTCGGGTCGAGCGTGTTCCGGCGGGGCGGGCGCTGCTGGCGCTGCTGCGCTGCGTGCTCACGGTTGACGTGGCCGGGTGCAGGACAGCTACAGCAGAGTGCGTGAGCTGGTGGGAACGTTGCCCGCGTTCCGGCTCGAGGTTGGGCGCTCGGCGCCGGAGCTCGCCGCTGCGCTAGCCGACCTGTGTGGTTAGTGAAGCTTTCGCGGCTCTGAGCTTATTCGCCACTCGGACCTTGTTCGAAACTCGGAGCTGGCGGGCCTGGTGGAGCAGCAAGCCCGCGGCCGCGCTGTCCACGGTCTCCGCGAGACCGCGGATCGCCCACTCGGGCACCGGCGCTGAAAGCTCGTCCCTCAGCCAGTCCAGGAACAGAGCGGAGGCTGCCGACGCCCGCAGCTCTGGCCCACGCCCTAGTACAGCCATCCAGTCTGGAGGCGCAGCGCGCAGGAGCATCGTTGCGTCCGCCGCCCATTGTGGTGACCGGCCTGACGTGGCCGCAGCGTGTACACACAGCGCGAGCAGCTCGTCACTCGGATCGAGCACCTTGGCGGGTATGCCCGCCAAGCGGGTGAGGACGCCGCGCTCCCACACCGCGCCCACCGCGGAGCCGTCGGGCGCGGCAGTGCATCCGGTGTGCAGCTCGATCGGGAAGCTCGACCGGTGCACGAGCCTGTCGGAGGTGAGCGTGCAGCCTCCGTGCTCCGTCAGCGCGTCATGAGCGCGCCCCACGTCGCCAGGCCGCACGAGCAGGTCGAGATCGTGGCAATGGCGGAGTCCGACTCCGCGGGTACGCCGTGTGCGCCAGGGCCACCCCACGCAAGACGATGGTCTGGATGCCCGCATCGTTCAGAGCAGACAGAACCTCGCGGCAGGCGACGGCCACGCGCTCGGCACGACCTGTCTCACGCGCCGCGGCGGCGCGCAGCAGCGACCGCAGCGGCGGCGCCACCTCGCAGCGGTTACGACGCACGCCGTCGTTGAGCAGCGGCAGAAGGTGGGGTGGCGCCAGCTCGGGCCGCTTCAGATTGGTTGTCGAGCCGTCCACCGCGTCCAGCCATCCGTGAAGCGCCGCGCGCGCCGTCTCGCCGGTCAATAGCGCCGCGCGTAGGAACATGGTGAGCTGCGAGCTGGGGAGGAGCCGCTCGAGTGATGCCTTCCGTGTGCTCGGCAGCCACGCGCGGTAGCCACGAACAGACGCTCGGAGCGGTGAAACTGGGCGCGGCCGGCGCAGTCGGATCCGATCGAGCTTCGAGCGCCGGCGGCGCAGTCGCTCGTAGAGCTCCTCGCATCCGTCCGCATGCCGTGCCGCCGGCCAGCATTCCATGGCGGTTTGCCGCGCCACGTCAGCCATGCGCGTGGCGCGCTCGGGAGCGGCCACCAACTCGAGCGCCGCCGCCGCCAATGCGCCCGGATCGTCCGGCGGCACGAGCAACGCCGTTTCCCGATGACGCAGGTTCTCAGCAAGTCCTCCGACCGAGCTTGCGACGATCGGGCGACGCGCGAGCGCCGCCTCGAGCGCGAACAGGCCGAAGCCTTCGCGTCTCGAGGGAATCACCGCGACGCTCGCACGTTGCAGCAGCCGCGCAATCGCGGGGGGCGCCACCCATCCGAGGAACTCGACCGCCCCCGAGATCCCGAGCGAAAGGGCCTGCCCTTCGAGAGCTGATCGCTCAGGACCGTCTCCGGCGATCACGAGGCGGGCGCTGGGAACGCGGTCGAGCACGCGACGAAGGGCCGCGAGCGCGCTGTCGATCCCCTTCTCCGGCGTCAGGCGTGCGGCGCACAGAGCACCGGCGGCTCGAAGCAGGGTTCCGTCGGCTCGATGCCCGCGGGTGGATCGAGTCCGTTGGGGATGACGGAGGCTCGTGTTGGGTTGACCCCCCATTCCCGGACCACCGATTTCAGCGTTGAGCCGGAGCACGCCGTGATCCAGCGGCTCGCTCGACCACTCGCTCGAGTCACGCCCGCGCCGAGCTCGGGCGGGGGAACGTCCCGTGGAAGCTCAGCAGGAGCGGCGCCGGGTGTGGCTCCTCGGTCGGCGGGCGTACCACGTCGTGGCGCACCGAGGACGGCGTGGACGACGTCCGGCCGGATGCGGCGCCGCAGCTCGGCCACGGCCGCACACGACCCGCCGGATCTCGCAATTCGGCCCTCGCGACGCGCGCACGATGTCGAACCGATGGACGCGACATCCCGGAACGAATCCTCGGCGGCAGCCGGCCTCCGAAGTCGTCGGTCACCACTGTCACCTCGTGCCCGCGGCGCTGAAGCTCGGGAAGAGAGCCGTGCTCACGCCTCGATCACCGCCTATATACGGCCAGAAGCGATCGACTAGGTAGAGGATGCGCATGCCCGGGTACCAGCTGACCTCGGGCGGCGCGTCATCCGCGACTTCGTGAACGGGTCGAGTAGCAACAGGTCCTGCATGTCCGTGTGCCTTGTAGCACCGGCGCGACGAAGGATTGCCCTCCGGCGGGCTTGACTCCTCGCCGAGCGGCATATCGCCATATCCGCTCGCGTCCGTTTTCGGAGACGACGATCTGCTCGCCCAGCAGTTGCTCACCAGCCCTTCGACAGCCCGACGCGCCAGCTTCGGGATCGACCTGGTAACGGCCGGCCACTACGCGGGTCAGCTGTCACCGTCGGCGCCGCGCTGCATCGAGGTCGAAGATGTAGAGCCCGACATGGTTCATGTCGTAGTAGCAGCCCGTGTCGAGGTTGACGATGATCGTCTCACCATCAACCGTCTCGTGGACGACCGCCGGGCTGGTTCACGACGAAATCGGGCGACCCCGAGCTCTGCTCCCCCCATCGTTTTCAGGGCGGGCCAGTATATGGTGGTGCGCCGATACGTCCGCTCGGATGGCGCGATGCGACTAGGCTCAACGCCGGCATGATCAATGTCCTGCACGTCATCAGCGCGCTTTCGCGCGGCGGCCCCGGCAACGCGCTGATGGACACTCGCCGCCGCCACCAGCCGGGACGTGAGCCACTGCTGGTGTCACTCGGCCCGACCGAACCAGCGGATGGCCGGACGTGCGCGCGACGGCGTCTGCGCGTCATCAGGGCCCCGGACCCCTGCTCGCTCATGCGGTGATGGCGGAGGCCGACATCGTCCAGGTCCATTTCTGGAACAGCCCGGCGCTGTATCGGCTGCTCGGGGGCGAGCTTCCCGAGACACGGCTCGTGCTGTGGGCCCACGTCTCCGGCGATACCCCCCCGCAGGTGTGCCGGGCGAGCTGCTTGAGCTCGCCGACCAGTGCTGGCCTGTGCGAGTACACCGCAACCCTTCCGGGCCTCGAACGGCTTCGCCTGCATCCCGGCGCGTTGGGCTGGGTGGGACCGCGTTCGACTGCCAGCACCGACGCACGCGTCAGTTCACGGTCGGGTACCTCGGGAAGCTCGACTTCTCGAAGCTCCACCCCGACTTCATCAGCCTATGTGCCTCGATTGAGCTACCGACGGCGCGGTTCCTCGTGTGCGGAGACGGCGGAGCGACGCCGCTGCTGCGCCAGCAGGCCTCCGAGCGTGGTCTGGCGGAGCGGATGGAGTTTCGCGGGTTCGTGGAGGACGTGGGCAGCGCGTTCGGCGAGATGGACGTGCTCGGTTACGCCCTGGCGCCGGACACCTATGTGGCGTCTGAGCTCGCGCTCCAGGAAGCCATGTACGCGGGAATACCGCCAGTCGTGCTGGGCCCGCCCGCCGTCCGGCGGCACATCGTCAACGGCCAGACGGGCCTGGTCGCCGAGGACGCCGGCGATTACGCCCGGGCGATCAGGTATCTGCACGCTCACCCAGCGGAACGCGCCCGGATCGGTAAGGCGGCTCATCAGTTCGCGGTACAGCGGTGGTCGCCCGAGGTGATCGGGAGCGCCTGGACGCGCTTGTACGAGGAGCTGGCCGCGCGTCCGAAGCGCAAGCGGCGCCCCGTTCCGCCTCGCCGACACCGGCGCAGCCAGGTTCATACAGGCCCTCGGGCACGGGGCGTGCGCCGTTTCTCGCCAGCATGGCCGCGAGCGGCGCAGATGCGGCGGAGTGTGACCGGGCGATCGCGCGTTCGCCAGCCGTCATGTGCACCGGAGACGGCGGGATCCTCAACTACCGGGACTATTACCCGGACGATCCGCACCTCCGGCTGTGGTCCGGGCTGGTTTTGCGCCACCAGGGCCATGCGGCTCTCGCGGCAGGCGAGTTCGCCGCGGCTATCCGTCTCGGCATCGACGACTCGAGGACCAGGGGGTATCTCGCGGGAAGCAGGAAAGGGCGAGCACTGAGCGCTCGCATGCGGTCACCCCGCCGCTCCCAGCAGGATCGCGAGACGGTCGCGCTCACCTCGTTTCGCCAGGTACTCCGGCGGTGCGGTCCAATCGCGGCTTCGGTCGCATCGCGAGCTCCAGCGCCCGCAGGATTCCGTCGGGTTCGACGCCGCTCAACACGTTGCTGCCGCAGTCGATCGTCTCGGGTCGTTCGGTGGTGTCTCGCAAGGTCACGGTGGGAACGCCGAGCAGACAGCACTCCTCCTGGACGGTCCCGCTGTCGGTGAGTACGCACCGGGCTGCGCGTTCAAGCGCCACGAACTCGAAGAACCCGAAGGTGGTGCCCCCACGCAATCGGCGATCGTCGAACGGAACTCCGAAATGCCTCGAGCCGACTGCGCGTGCGCGGGTGCACGCTCGCGACGATCGGCAGGTCGCTCGCCGCCGCCGCCGCGATCACACCGCTCAGCAGCGAACGGAGCCGTGGCTCGATGTCAACCGTCTCCTGGCGGTGGGCGGTCATCAGCAGGTAGCCGCCAGGCTCGACGTCCGAGCCGCGTCGAGCACCGCCGCTGCAGCCGCGTCGATCTCGGCGCTGATGGCGTTCGATGACCTCGCGGATGGGGTTCCCGGTCACCCAGATCCGTTCGGAGAGGATCCCCTCGTCAAGCAGGTTGCGCCGACTGCCCTGCGTGTAGGGCAGCAGCACGTCGCTGGCGTGATCGATGATCCGCCGGTTGACCTCTTCGGGCACGCGATCGTCGAAGCAGCGGTTGCCGGCCTCCATGTGGAAGATCCGGATCCCCAAGCGCTTGGCGACAAGCGTCGCTCCCAGCCCGCCGTCGGTGTCCCCCAACACGAGCACACGGTCCGGACGCTCGGCGAGCAGCACCTCCTCGACCCCGCGCGATCGTGCCCGCGAGGCGGGCGCCGAAGGTGGACCCCTGGACGTGCAGATGGTGGTCGGGCGCACGCACCCGCAAGTCCTCGAAGAACACGTCGCTGAGTCCCGGGTCGTCGTTCTGGCCAGTGTGAACGAGCACGTGGTCGCACGTGCCGTCGAGGCGCTCGATCGTCGGCGCCAGCCGGATGATCTCCGGACGGGTACCGAGCACCGTTGCGATCTTCAAGCTGCGAACCCCGGCATCCGATCGAGCAGCCCGTTGCTCCGAAACCCGCTACCGGCGAGCATGCTCGCCGTAGAGCGCGTCGTACGGCGTGGGGTCGGCCGCCAAGCGCCCGAGCATCGCCGTCCAGGACGGTGCCGTCCAGCCGATGGCGTCCTGCAGACGAGTCGAGTCGAGACTGCGATCGACGACGAGCGTGTCGTCGGGCTCGATCTCGACCGGAATTTCGAGCGCGGCGCGCGCCAGCTCCAGCAGCCTCAGCTTGTCGATCGGCTTCGAGCTCACGTGCCACACCCCGGTCAGGTTGGTGTGGCGCTCGATGATGTCACCGACCAGCTCGGCCAGCACGCCGGTGCTCAACGCGCTGAACCGAGCGCGCGAATAACCCCGCACGCGCCCGCCCTGATTGGCGAGGAACCACTCGAGCAGGCCCAGCCGGCCTCGCAACTCGCGCCCGATAATCGACGTCCGCAGTGTGAGCGTGTCCTCCTCCGCCAGCTCACTCAGAAGCTTCGAGCGACCGTACAGATCCTCGGCATCGGGAAGATCGGACTCGCGATAGCTTCCGCGACGTCCGGAGAAGACGCAGTCGGTGGAGATATGGATCAGGCGCACACCGCAGGCGCGGCAGCGTGCTGCCAGCTCGTGCGGAAACAGTGCGTTGACGGCGATCGTGGCCTCGGTGTCATTGGCCTGCGGCGCCTGCTTGACGATCCCGATCGCATTGACCGCGACGGTCGCCTCGCTTTGGGCCAGCGCCCGCTCGACGCTCGGCAGGTCCTCGGCGCGCACCCCGGTGATCATTCGCGTCGGGTCGAGAATGGACGCGGCGAGCTCACCGGCAGCGTCATCGCGGACGCTGGTCCATGTCTCCATCCGCGCGCCGAGCACCTGCCCGAGCTTGTGGCCGAGCATGCCGGTGCCGCCGAGGACGAGCACCCGAGTCATCGAGCACGTTCGCGGAGTCGCGCCGCGACGGCGACCGAGCCTAGGTGAAGCACCGGGTGTGAAGGGGGTATTGGGCCGATTAACTCACGGGTCCGTTGCGAACGTGGCAGGGGCGTCGTTCGCATTTTCGCCGACCGGCCACCCTCGTTCGCGCCGGGGGCGGCAAGCTCGCGGTGAGAAGCCGTCCGGCATCGCCGATTGCCATCTTATCCCGAGAAGGTGGACGCCAATGGCTGACGAGGCAAACCCGGAGCTCACGGGAGCTCTTCAGTGTCGGTCACAGCCTTGACTCCTGCGGCAAGCTGGAGGAATCTCTGGCGGACTCGAACCGCCGACCCCTTCCTTGCCATTCACGCCCGAGGGGGTAAGGGGCGACCACGAGCGGGCGTCCGAGGGCGTGAATGACCTGCAATTGCGCCTGTTTGAGCCCGAGGGGCTGGATCGGCCGTGACCGCTGCTTGTCGGTCTGGTGTGTCCGTTTTGTGTCCGCGTCGGGCGGGGCGTCGGCGGTGCTGACGATCGGCAAGCTCGGCGCCAGCCGCGCCCAGCTCGACTACTACGAGCAGCAGGTCGCGGCGGGGGTCGAGGACTCAGGTTCGATGAGGCCGATCGGGGCGGCGAGTCGAACTCGTGAACAACGCGGTGAGCTGAGAGCTAGCGCATCCGCATCGCGCCGCCCATCGGCCCCGAGCCCGAGTCCGGGACTCTCAGCCCCGGCACGGCGCCGGGCGCGAGCGCGACCCACAGCCCGAGCGCGACCAACACCGCTGCCACGCCCAGCCGCGCCGGCCGCGGCAGCGTCCGCTCCGCGGCCACCAAGACCGTGACCAGCGCCATCCAGGTCAGGCTCATTGCGCCGAGCGCGAACAGCGCCGCCATCAGCGCCGAGCTGCAGCCGACGCACCAGCCGCCGTGCTCGAGCCCCATCCGCAGCGCGCCAATCCGTCCGGGCCGCCAGCGCTCGGCGATGAACGCGACACGCTCACGGCAGGCGCGCAGGCAGGCGCGCTTGAGCGCGGTCAGCTGGTGGAGGCCGGCGCCGACGATCACGGCGGCCGCTACGTAGCGGCCTGCCTCGTCCCATGCCAGGAAGCCGAGGCCGAGCGAGCGCACGCCCTCGATCAGCGCGTATGCGAGCAGGCCGGCGGGGAGCCAGGCCGCGAAGTACCCGGCGGCGAACGTCGCCACAGAGTCGGCACGGCGGGCCCGGCGCTCGTAGGCGACGACCATCGGCGCGAGCGCGGGGAGCATCATCGCGGCCATCATCACGACCCAGCTGGCCGCAAACCAGCCGAGACCGCCCAGGTGACCGGCCGGGCCGGCGTCCATGCCGCCCATCCGCGCGGCGGTCAGCGCCCACGCGCCGGCCGCCGCTGCTACCAACACCGCGCCCAGTCGGAGCTCGCCGGGACCCGACCGGCGCAGCGCGGCTTCGGTCACCGCGCCGCCTCCGGGTATTCGTCCTTGCGCCGGATGTCCGCCACCGCCGGGCCTCCCTTCGGCGTGCGCGCGAGCAGGAAGGAGGCGAACGGGGCGACGAACGGGTCCGGCGCCGTCACTGTGTAGGTGTGGTAGATGGTCCCGTCCTCGCGCGCGAAGGCGATGTAGCCCGGGGCCTCACGCAGGCCGTCCTCGAGCTTCGCGCCGACCTCCTTGGACCAGTTCTGGAGGAACTCCGGCGGGTTTTCGAGCATCTCGACGACCTGGGGAATCCGCCTCGCCTGCTCCGGCGTGAACGCGAGCCCGAAGTCGAACGGGAAGTCGCTGCCGTAGGTCGACACGTAGGAGAACTTCCATCCCATTCGCTTCTTATAAGCGGTCAGCCGATCGACCGGGGCGCGCGAGAAGCAGATCAGCGTCACGTCCTGGTGAGCCAGGTGCACGCGCGGCCCGTCGAACTCGTCCCCAAGGCTCGTGCAACCCGGGCACGCGCCAACCTCGTAGTCGGGCCCGTACATGATGTTGTAGGCGAGCAGCTGCGACCGGCTCTCGAAGAGCTCGGCCAGCGTCTTCTTGCCGTCCTCGGTGTCGAAGACGTACTCCTTCTCCACCGGCACCCACGGCAGCTCGCGCCGCGTCTCGACGACCTTGCGGCCGAGCCCGGCGTGCTCGGCCTCGAGCTTGGCCAGCTCGTCGCGGGCGACCTGCCACTCCTCACGTGTTCCTACCTTCGCGGGCATAGCGTCCTCCTTTCGGGGCGTTTGGGGTAGGGACCGGCGCGCAACTCGAAAATCATCGTTCGGCGCGGGCCCGCGCCACCGCCGCGATGTCGGCCATCCGAGTGCACGCTGAAGCAGGTCTTCGAGGCGAACCGCTCGGGCGCCCCGCAATTCGCCAATTGCGCGCATCGGCCGACATGCGTGCTTGCAGGGTCGGTGCTCACGATTTGCCCCTGAGTGGACGCGTGCGCCGCCTACGTCGACCTGGCTCTCGAGGCCGCCGTAAGTGGCGAAGGAGCACCCCTGGTGCACATGGTGTGTCCGCCCTTGGGCTGGTGAAAGATCAGCCTCGGTCTGGTCGAGTCCACCTCAGATATGATGTGAGCGATGGATGCGGCAGAGTTTGTTCGACAGCTACGGGCGCGCCATGAACTGAGCCAGGCTGCTCTTGCTTATCGCGCGGGAACTACGCAGCAGGCGATCTCGCGGATCGAGCAGGGACTGGTGTCCCCTACAGTCGAGATGCTCACGCGCCTGGCCGGCGCGTGCGGAGAGGAGCTGGCGCTCGACGCTCGCCCGCGGGAGGTCCCGTTCGAGGACGCGCAGCTCGCCGAGCAGACGGCGCTTGCGATGGGCGACCGGCTGGAGCTTGCGCTTAGCTGGGACCAGTTGGCCGGAGAGATCGCCGGCAAGGCGCTGACGGCGCTGGATCGTGGCTGATCCCGACCAGCCCGCCCTTCACGCCGAACGGCTGCTGCGGACGCTCGCTGAGCACGAGGTCGATTGCGTACTGATCGGCGGGGTCGCGATCCAGGCGTACGGGCACGTGCGCACCACACTCGATCTTGACCTCATCGCCGCGTGGACGCCCGAGAACCTGCGCCGGCTCGCAGCAGCGCTGGGCGACCTGCAGGCCCGTATACGGGGTGTCGATGCGGAGCTGCTCGAGATCGATCTCACCGACCCCCGCCAGCTATATGAGGGCGGCAACTTCCTCATGCGGACCGCTCACGGGGACCTGGACGTCTTCGGAGTCGATCAGACCGCCGGCGCTCCCCGGTCCTACGAGCAACTCCGCGGTCGAGCAGTCCCCGTCGAGGTCTTCGGGATACGCATCCTCGTCGCGCATCCAGAGGACCTGATCAGAATGAAGGTCGCGGCTGCGGAGTTTCGCGATCGCCCCGAGGCCAAACGCCGGCAAGATCGCGAAGACATCGTCGTGCTCGAGCGGCTTCGTCACCGAGAGCCCGAGGGAAACAACCAGCGGTCATCGCGCAACGACGCGGAGCGCGACGGACCCTCGCTCGAGCGCTAATCGACGCAGTGGTGACCCGATGGCCGCTGCGCGACTGCTCAGCGCTCCAACCCGCGCTCGCGTTCGCGCTCAGCGCGGCGCCCGCGTCCTGGTCCTCGGATTGCGGGCGTCGCGACCGGCATGCGCTCCACTAAGCGCTCGACACCGAGTTGAAGCGCGCGAAACGACTTGGCGGGACAGGGTTGATCGACAACGCCGGGAGACGGTGGCCGAGTACGCGAAGGTCTGGTGGCACCGCCACGCGGTTCCCAACCTTCAGCGTCACACGCTCGCCAACTACGCCTCGATGCTCGACGTGCACATCGTGCCTCGGTTCGGCGAGGTCCCGCTTCGTTCGCTCACGCCAGATCTGATCAGCCAGATGCGGGCGGACAAAGCCGCCGGCGTCCGCGACCTGCGGCCCTACGACCTGCGCCACAGCTTCATCAGCTTGCTGATCGCGCAAGGCGCGACCGTCGTCGAGGTCGCCCGGCAGGCCGGGCACTCGCCCACCATGGCGCTCGACACCTACGCCCACCTGTTCGACGAGCTCGGTGGCGGAACGAACGCCACCGCCGACGCTCTGATCCGCGCCGCGCGGGCCGCAAAAAGTGTCCCGGGTGTGTCCGTTTTGTGTCCGCGTCCCCAGGGGCCCGACGCGCCCAAATCACAAAATCCCTTGGAAGTCTAGAGCCCTCTGTCGGACTCGAACCGACGACCCCTTCCTTACCATGGAAGTGCTCTACCAGCTGAGCTAAGAGGGCGAGACCCGGCCCCGCTCAGCCTAGCGCGTCGATTAGGGCGCTCAGTAGGACGCGTTGAGCAGCGACATCATCGTCCCGGCCGCACCGCCGTTGGGCGACCCGCTTGAGTCGCAGAAGCCGATCTCGAGGTGCGGTCCGGTGGAGATCCCGACAATTCCTGGGCCGACGGAGCTCATGACCTGACCGGCGCCCACGTGGGTTCCGATCGGCAACTGGTTGGCGGGCCCGGCGTGGCCGTAGTAGACGTAGTCGTTGCCGTCAATCGGGCTGTCGCAGTGGAGCACTGGCGCATCGGGTCCAAACCCGCCGATCCCATGGAGCACGATCGTTCCCGAGCAGACAGCGAACTCCGGCGTGTCCCCGGGCGCTGAAATGTCCACGCCCTGGTCCTGCGACCAGGTGCCCGGCGGCGAGGCCGCGTCCTTGGGGAGGGGAAACGTGAAGCCGTTGGCGCTGCCTGCCGGCGCTCCGGAGGTGGCTGGGGCTCCCCCGCTCGACGATGACTGCGAGGCCTGAGCGGCCTGGGCCTGGTTGAGCTGATTCTGAAGATTCGAGAGCTGTCCCCGGGCGTCGGACAGCTGGCCGGCCTTGGCATCGCGGACCTGCACCACGGCAATCCGCTGGCGGATCAGATTCACCTTCGCCCCGTCGAGGCGGTTGCGCTCATGGAGGACCTGCTCGGTCAGCCGTTGCTGGCGGACCTCGATTGAGCCAAGCACGATCGCCTGAGATGCGACCGCCCGCCGGTCCCGGCGCACCCTCGCGACGATGCGTGTGTTCTGTTTTTGGATCCGATTTGCGAAGGACAGCTGCTCTAGCAGGTCGGTGAACCCGTTGGACTCCAAGACCACGCCGACCAGATCGGGGTGGTCTGACTCGTAGTTGCCCACCACCTGCTGCTGGAGCACCTGCTCTCCCCGAACCTCCTCCGCCTGAAGCTGTGCTAACCGTGCCCGAGCCGCATTGAGCTCCTCCTCCAGCTTGATCAGCCGCGCCCGTTTGGTGTCCAGGTCGGCCTGGATCGAGGAAATCTGGCCCTGCAGGGAGGCGATGTTCCCGTTGAGCTGGGAGAGTCGGGACTGCACGGCGCCGACCTGCCCGGAAAGGTTGGAGACCTTGCCCTGCGCCGCGCCGATCTGCTGCTGCAGCTGACCGATGCTGGCGGCGTGGGCGGAATGGAACCCGCCAAGCAGCAGCACAGCGGCGCTCCCGAGCGCCAGCACCGCGAGCCAGGCGGCAACCGCTCGTTTCTGTGAGGTTCTGCCGTTGCGCATCGGTTGTCGGGGCGACCGCGGCATCGAACCGCCGGCCACCCGAGTTCTCCCTTGTGGGGGCTCTAGGGAGCGGGCAGCAAGCTAACACGCCGAACGGTGGCCGAGCGGCCGAGCACCCCCGTTGCAATGGATCCTGCAGCAAAAGGGAGTATGAAAAACGTACCGACGACCCGCCGGATTCCAGCTTTCTGGGCCTGACGCAGGTATATACCTGCCATGCGGCGGCTTGGCGGGATACGCTGGTCTGTGGCTGCGGTCATCGGGGTGCTTCTGGTCCCGGCGAGCGCCGCTGCGCTCCCGGTCCAGGGAGTCACGCTGCCGGTGTTCCGGGCCGAGGCGCCAGCCGGAAGAGGAACCACCCTGAGGCTTCCGCCGGCGTTCGATCCGCGACGGACGGTCGACGGCAAGATTGCGGACTGGACCGGCCGCCTCCCGGGCTTTGGCGGCGCCATGATCTACTCGCACGGCGAGCTGGTCTACCAGGACCACATCTTCGACGCCTACGGTCCCGCCGACACCTATGAGGCGGACCGGATGGCGGTGATGGACCCGCTCTCGGGTGCGGTGCCCGAGTTCTACCGCCTCGACCCGGCGTATCAGTATGTGCCGGGCGAGTTCGGGATTCCCACCGGGCCCCTGCAGACGGGCACGAACTACGGCAAGGACCCGATGGAGGAGCAGGCCGACCTGTCGGAGGTCCGCCTTGGTACGGACGCCAACGCAACCTGTGGCTGCTGGCCCGTACCACCACGATGAATGACAGCAACCCGGCCACCGCGCTGCTGATCCTCCTCACCACGCGGCCGGGCTCGACCGCCTACACGGTTCCCTTCAACAGCGGCCTTACCACCACCAAGGCGAACGTGGCGGTGTTCCTCCACGGCAGTTATGGCGCGTGGGTCGATCTGGCGGACCCCGCCAACGTCCACACGCTTCCGGCGGGCTCGGTGGCCACCAACGCATCCGGCTACAACAACGCGATCGAGGCTGAGCTGCCGGCCTCGCTGCTGGGAGGCAACACCCATGGCGTCAGCGTGGCCGTGGCTTCGGGAATCGCCGACTCCACCGGCACCAAGCTCCAGACGCTTCCTCTCCAGCCGAACGTGGCCAATGTCGCCTTCCGCACCCAGGAGCCGGCGCGCAACTGGTGGGACAAGCAGCAGGCGCTCGAGCTTCAAAAGGGCACGATCGACTCGTTCTTCGTAACCGCGGATCTCGACCGCATGGCGGCGGGAGCAAATCAGCGCTACGTGCCGAGGACCGGCTACTACGACCGCATCTTCACCTCCACCGCCGATATCTCCCACGAGGGCGGTATGGACGGGATCCTTCAGCACTACGGTGTCTATCTCCCGTCCGGCTACGTCGCCGGCCGGCGTACTCCAACGCAGTACTGGTTCCACTTCCGCGGCGGGGACGCGCACATCGCCGCTGCGGTGGTACCGGGCGTGATCTGGGACATGGGCGAGCACGAGCATTCGATCGTGGTCACCCCCGATGGCCGCGGTGACTCAGGCTGGTACGTGGGACGCAGTCAGGAGGACGTGCTGCAGGTGTGGGCCGACTCACACCGGCTTTTCTCCATCGACCCCAACCGCACCTACATCGCCGGACACTCCATGGGCGGCTGGGCCTCCTACCTGCTGCCGATCGAGCATCCGGACTGGTTCGCCGCAGCGTTCCCGGCGTCGGGCCCCGTCACCCAAGGTGCGTACACGGGCGCCGACGTCCCGGGCTGCGACAGCCTGCAATTTCAGGACTACACGCCCTGCTTCATCCAAGCCAACGGAGGGGACGCCCGCGCCGAGTACACCTACCCGCTGCTCGACAACCTCAAGTGGGTTCCCTACGCCATCTACCAGGGAACCAACGACGAGCTCGTCCCGACCTCCGGCGTGACCCTCAACGTCAAGCGGTTCCAGGAGCTCGGTTACCGCTACCGCTACTACCTGTTCCCCGGCCAAGAGCACTACGGACCGCCGATCGTGGATCAATGGGTGGATGGCGCCGACTACGAGCATCGTTTCGTGCGCAACCCAAACCCGCCCGAGGTGACCTACATCCGCAGCATGGTGTTCGAGCACGCCATCAATACGGTCAACTCGGGCGGAGTGCATTTCGACTTCGCCCTCGACCACGCCTACTGGATGTCCGGCCTGACGCCGGTCGATGCGACCAAGGGCGTTGCGAAGTTCGACGGCCGGTCGTTGGCTATCACTGACCCGGCCCGCACGTCGCTCCCTGAGACGGGCCCGCCGGCCGGGCCCGAGCAGGGCTATCCCTATGCCATGGTCGGCCAGCAGTGGTCGCTGGGCAGCGGCGGGCCGACCAGCAACGCTTTTCAGGCGACGCTCGACGGGCGCGAGCGCGGTCACGCTTCACACGGTACGGATGCGGATCAACGACAAACGCCCCATTGCAGGACAGGTGAGTACCGACTCGGCGCTTGCACTCACGCTGGACGGCAACTGGCCGAGCTCGCTGGCGGTCCGCGTCGACGGGAAGTCAGCGGCGTTCCAACGGAGCGCCAGCGGGATCGTGCTGAGCCTCCCCACGGGGCAGCACGCGATCTCGATCAGCCGGGCGTAGGGGGCCGGCGCGGCGGGCCCGGCCTCGCGGCGGGCGCGGCGGGCCGCGGCGTCGCAGCGTGCTCGGCGGCCCCAGCGGCCCTACTCCCGCGTCACCGCCGTCACGTGCAGATCGCGCGGTGCGCCCTGCGCGCGAAGCCGCTTGGAGCGAGTGAATCTGAGTCCGTCCTGCTCGATCCGCTGAAGGACTGGATCGGATACGAGCACCTGGCCGCCCTTGGCGGCGTCGGCGACGCGCGCCGCAATGTTCACGTCTACGCCCAGGTAATCCCCGCCGAGCTTTCGCGGTCGGCCCCAGTGCACACCCGCTCGCATCTGCGGCGTGTAGTCGCTGAGGCTGATCTTGCAGACGGCCTCCTGAGCGGTGAGCGCGGCGTCCAGCGCAGCCTGCGCCGTGAGGAAAGTGGCCATCACGCCATCCCCCAGGCGCTTGACAATCCGCCCGCCGTCCGCCATCACCGCGCTCTCCACCGCTTCGCCCACCTCACGCAAGAGCTCTACCGCGGCTGCGTCACCGGCCTTCAGCGCCCATGAGGAGAAGCCGACCAGATCGGTGAACAGCAGCGCCACCTCGACCTCGCCGCAGCCACGGCCGGCGGCCTCCGACAACGACTGCCAGAGCTGTAAGCCGGCCAGGCTCAGCTCCTTGGTCACGCTCTCGCGCTCCGGTTGAAACGCGGACACGCCACGAGCGATCACCTGCACCGGCGTGTCGCCGGCGGTAGAAAGCGGATCGCCAAACCGCTCGTCGCCGGGCAGCCGCTGCCTCAGCCGCCGAGTCCACGAAAGCAGCTTCGGCCGCGTATCGAACTCAACCGCGCGCTCACGAAGACGCCGCCGCTCCTCGCTCTCCACCACCTCCGGCAGCTGGCGCTCTTCGGTACCCACCGCCGAGCGAGGATAGTGAGGTATGGCGGGGGCAGGATTCGAACCTGCGAAGGCAGAGCCAATGCGTTTACAGCGCATCCCCTTTGACCGCTCGGGAACCCCGCCGGGGGCGGTCGAGTCTAGCGTTGAGGTGTCAGCTCTAGGGTGGCTGAATAGGCAGGGAGCGGGTCGCCTGGCTCGATCTCGTACTCGGCATATTTCGGGCCGCCGAGGTGAATCGAACATTCCGCCTCCACGACCCTGGAGGGATTAAACCAACCAGGACTGTGGAACAGCGGGACCAAATTGCAACGCCGCGCAACGCCATAGGATCAATTCCGTGACGCCATCAGCAGGACCGAGGACGAGCGCCGGAACCATGTTCGAAAATGGCTGTTATACGAACAAAATCGAACACGGTCGCGTACGAAACCTGGCCGCAAGGACCATCGAAGCAGTAAAGCTCGTGGCTCGCGACGGACGCATCCCTAAGCCGCTGCGCGGACTCATGCTCCTGGGCCTCCTCCCCATCCCCGGCCCGTTTGATGAGCTGGTGCTGCTGCTGGTGGCGCTACCGCTCTTCGTCTTCTACCGCGACGCCCTGAAGGACGCCTGGCAGCGCACGCGCAACGCGCCCCCGCGCTAGCCGCAGCCTGGCAGCGCACGCGCAACGCGCCCCCGCGCTAGCCGCAGACTGGCAACGCACGCGTCACGCGCCCCCGCGCTAGCCACAAACGCGCAACGAACCCTACGACGCGTCCCGCAACCGCTGCGCCTCGGGGAGCGCTTCCAGCTTCTTGAGCGTGTGGTTTTCGATCTGGCGGATCCGCTCGCGGGTGACGTTGAACGCGCGCCCCACTTCCTCAAGCGTGTAGGGGCGCTCGCCGGTCAGCCCGAACCGCATCTCGATCACCTCGCGCTCGCGCGCGGGCAGTGCGTTCAATGCCCGGCGCAGGTTCTCACGCCGCAGGTGCTCGGAGGCCAGCTCGAACGGCGACTCGGCCGTCTGGTCCTCGACGAAGTCGCCGAGCGCCGAGTCTTCCTCCTCGCCGATCGGCTTCTCCAGTGACACCGGCTGCTGACCCATCCGCAACACGTCGCGAACCTCACGGACGGTCGTCTCGAGCTCGGCCGCGATCTCCTCCGGCGACGGCTCGCGACCCAGCTGCTGGACCAGCTGTCGCTCTACGTGCACGACCTTGTTGAGCTTCTCCACCATGTGCACCGGGATGCGGATCGTTCGCCCCTTGTCGGCGATCGCGCGCGTCACCGCCTGGCGGATCCACCACGTGGCGTAGGTGGAGAACTTGTAGCCGCGGCGGTAGTCGAACTTCTCCACCGCTCGGATCAGCCCCATCGACCCCTCCTGGATCAGATCCAGGAACGTGAGCCCCCGCCCCAGATAGGACTTGGCGATCGAGACAACCAACCGCAGGTTGGCCTCGATCATCTGCTGCTTGGCGGCCATGTCGCCCCGCTCGATCCGCTTCGCCAGCAATACCTCCTGCTCAGCGGTCAGCAGGTTCACGCGGCCGATCGACCTCAGGTACAGCCGCAGCGAGTCCAGCGAGGGCTCGACGGTCAGATCGACCTCCACCTTCTTGCGCTGGCTTGGCCCCGGCTTGGGCTCAGCAGCGTCCTCGGCGGTGCGCTCCACCGTGCCGGCTTCCGAGCGCGCGATACGGCCGTCGGCCTCCACCACGTCGATCCCGGATTCGTCGAGGAACAGGTGCAGCTCCTGGACCTGCTCCTTCGTGACCTCGACCTCCTCCAAGCACGTCTCGATTTCCCCAAACGTGAGGTAGCCGCGCTCCTGACCGAGCGCAATCAGCACTCGAAGCTCGTCGAGCTCCGAGATCGGAGCCTCGTCACTGAGTAGAACTTGTTCGGTCACCGCCCCTCGCTCCCAAAGTCGCCCTCTTGCAATCTCTCTCCACCTGCGAAGCCGTGTGATTCATAGCACAAAGGCGCTGCGCGTCCAGCCCCGCATGATCCATCGCTCTACCCTTCACTGCGAACAATGAGCTCATCTCCGCGCCCCACGCTGTCTCTGATCGACGTGCAATCTCGGACGCCCGCGGTCCAGCTCGGACTCTCACGCGTTGGCGTGACCGGCGTGGAGAAGGTCATCCGCCTGGAGCAGAACGGCTCGACGCAGCTGTTCTCCGCGCGCTTCGAATGCGTGATCGAGCTCGGTGCCGAGCAGAAGGGCGCCCACATGTCGCGCTTCGAGGAGGTCGTCAACGAAGCGATCGGGCAGGTGGTCCTGGGCGAGTCCGCCTTCAAGGCGGAGACGCTGGCTGAGCACATCGCACAGCTGGTCCGCTCACGCCACGACGCGCGGCGCGCCGAGGTGACAATTGAGGCCCGCTTCCCCGAGCACAAGCCCGCACCGATCTCCGCCGTCCAGACCCAGGAGCTGTACACGCTTCACGGCTCAGCGGTGTGCAGCGAGCTCGGGACGCGGCGGCTGATCGGCGTCACCGCGCAGGGCATGACCGCATGCCCCTGCGCCCAGGAGCTTGTTTCCGACTCCGCTCGCGAACGCCTCACGCACGAAGGCTTCTCAGAAGAGGAAATCGATCGGATCCTCGACGCGGTTCCCGTCGCCACGCACAACCAACGCGGACTGGGCACTCTGCACATCGGTTGCACGGAGCTCTGCGACGACCAAATCGACGCCGCGACGTTGCTCCAGATCGTCGAAGGATCGATGTCGTCTGAGATCTACGAGCTGATGAAGCGCTCAGACGAAGCCCACGTGGTGGAGAAGGCCCACCGCCGGCCGCGGTTTGTCGAGGACTGCGTGCGCGAGATGATCCAGGGCGTGGTGGCGCGCTTCCCGGAGCTCGATGACCGGGCGTTCGTCTCCGCGCGCCAGGTCAACCTGGAGACGATTCACCAGCACAATGTGGTCGCCGAACGCTTCGGCACGTTGGGTGAGATACGACGCGAGTTGGCCAGCGGCGAACCCGTGTCCGCTCACACCACGCTGACCGCCTGGCTCGATCAGCTGCCCTGAACCACGGCGGCGCGGGCGAGGAGCGCTACGTCCGCTCAGCCGCCCCTGCCCCCTGACCGTCGGTGGCCGCGCGCGCGATCAACCCGCGGCGCAAGCCGAAGAAGTAATCGGCTCCCGACAGCACCGTGACGACGACAGTCGCGTAGATCAGCAGGTCGACCCACAGCGGGTGGCCGTGCACCGCTATCACCGAGATCACCATCGCCACCTGAATCGCCGTCTTGAGCTTGCCCCACATGCTGGCGGCGATCACGACACCGTGCTGGGTTCCAACCGCGACCCGTAGGACGGTGACCGCGAACTCGCGAGCGATGATCACCATCGCCACCCAGGCCTCGAGCCGCGCCAGCGACACCAGCGCGATCAAGGCCGCCACGATCAGCAGCTTGTCGGCGATTGGGTCCATCAGCTTCCCGAACGTAGTCACCCAGTTACGCGAGCGCGCGAGCCACCCATCGATGGCGTCGGTGAGCGACGCAACCGCGAATACGATCGCCGCCAGCAGGTCGCCGCCTCCGGTCTTCTCCAGTAACGCGACGACCAGCACCGGCACCAGCAGGATCCGTACCACCGTCAGCAGGTTGGGGACGTTCAGCGGAACCACGGCAGGGACAACGCTAGCGTGCAGGTCGATGCGCGCAGCTGCACTAGAGCGCCCGGGGGAGCCCCTGCAAGTCCTCGCCCTCTCGGACCCTGCACCGGGCCCCGGTCAGCTTCTGCTGGAGGTCAAGGCGTGCGCGGTGTGCCGCACGGACCTCCACCTGCGCGATGCGGAAATCGAAGCGACCAAGCTTCCCGTCGTGCTGGGACACCAGATCGTCGCCCGCACCACCGACGGCCGGCGCGTAGGCGTGCCGTGGCTTGGTTGGACCGACCAGGATTGCGCCTACTGCCGCTCGGGCCGGGAGAACCTCTGCCCCAACGCGCGCTTCACGGGCCGCGACCTCGACGGCGGATTCGCCGAGCTGACGGTCGCCGACGAGCGGTACTGCCTCGAGCTTCCCGAGAGACTTTCCGACACCGAGGCAGCGCCGCTGTTGTGCGGCGGGCTGATCGGGTACCGGGCCTTGCGCTTCACGGGCGACGCCGGGCGGCTGGGGCTCTACGGCTTCGGCTCGGCCGCCCACATGATCTGCCAGGTAGCGGTCTTCCAGGGGCGGGAGGTGTTCGCGTTCACGCGCCCGGGCGACGAGGGCACGCAGGAATTCGCGCGAAGCCTGGGGGCGGCGTGGGCCGGTGCAAGCGACGAGCAGCCGCCCGAACAGCTGGACGCCGCAATCATCTTCGCTCCCGCCGGCCCGCTGGTGCCCCAGGCCCTCGGGGCGATGGCCGCCGGCGGGACGGTCGTCTGCGCCGGCATCCACATGAGCGACCTCCCCGCGTTCCCGTACGAGCTGCTGTGGCACGAGCGGTCGGTCCGCTCGGTGGCCAACTTAACCCGCAACGACGGCCGTGAGTTCCTGGCCCTGGCGGCTGAGGCGGAGATCAGGACCAGCGTCACCGTCTACGAGCTGGAGCAGGCCGAGCAGGCGCTCGCCGATCTACGCGCCGGCCGCTTCGAGGGCACCGCGGTGCTGATTCCGTAGGCTCCCGGCCATGCCCCTAATCCCGATGGTCATCGAGCGGACCGCGCGAGGCGAGAGAGAGTTCGATATCTACTCGCGGTTACTCAACGAGCGCATCGTGTTCCTGGGAACCCCGGTCGACGACACGATCGCCAACCTGGTCGTCGCCCAGCTGCTCCACCTGGAGTCCGCGGAACCCGACAAGGACATCTCGATCTACATCAACTGCCCGGGCGGCTCGATCTACGCCGGCCTGGCGATCTACGACACGATGCAGTTCATCAGGCCCGAGATCCAGACCATCTGCGTCGGGGTCGCGATGTCGATGGGCTCCCTGCTGCTGACGGGCGGAACCAAGGGCAAGCGCTTCTCGCTGCCGAACAGCCGGCTCCTGATCCATCAGCCGAGCGCGGGCTTTGAGGGACAGGCCACCGACATCGAGATCCACGCACAGGAGATCCTCAACGTGCGCCAGCGGATCGACGAGATCTACGCCCACCACACCGGCCAGCCGGTGGAGCAGGTCCACCACGACATGGAGCGCGACCGCTTCTTCAAGTCCGACGAGGCGGTCGAGTACGGCCTGATCGACCGCGTGATCGATCACCACTGATCAAGCTCGGCCGGGTGCATGCACCCGGCCGCCGGGTGGTGCATGCACCACCCGGGGGGTCGGCGCATGCGCCGACCCCTACTGCACTGGGTGCTCGATCACGCCGAGCTTGTCGATCTCGATGCGCACCACGTCCCCCGCCTGGAGGAACTGCGGCGGATCCAGTCCCATCCCCACTCCGCTGGGCGTGCCAGTGAGGATCAGGTCGCCCGGGAGCAGCGTGCAGGTCTCGGAGATGAATTCGACCAGCTTCGAGCAGCCGAACAGCAGGTCCGAGGTACTCGAGTCCTGTCGGAGCTCGTCGTTGACCCAGGTGCGCAGCCTGAGGTTCTCGGGGTCGGGCACCTCGTCGGTGCTCGTCACCCACGGTCCGATTGGGCAGAACGTGTCCGCGCCCTTGCCCCGAATCCAGTGGGGCTCGCGCCCCTGGAGGTCCCGCCCGGTGACGTCGTCGGCGATGCAGTAGCCGGCGATCTGACCCCCAGTGCCCATCACGATCGTCATCTCGCCCTCGTAGTCGAGTCGCCGCACTGCGGACGGGCAGACGATCGGCCCGCTCGGCCCTGTCACCGACGTCCGAACCTTGACGAACACGACCGGCACCTCGGGCGTCGCGCGCCCCGGTCTCCTCGATGTGCTTGGCGTAGTTGAGCCCAATCGCATACACCGTGCCGGGCTCGACGGGCGCAAGCAGCTTCACCTCCGACAGCGCCCACGTGCCCGATGGCGCGCCGCGATCGGCACCGCCGAGCACTTCGGTGACAGTCAGCTCGGCGCCGAAGCCGTGGACCTCCTCGCCCACCACCTCACCGCGGCGAGTATGCCCGTCGGGTGTCCGGAACGTCGCGAGCTTCAACTCGGCGGGAGCACGTGGGTGACCGGCAGTCCCTCGGCCCGGACCTTGCTGACGAGGTCGAGCTTCAGCCATCGCGAGACCCCCATCGGCAGCGTCGAGATGATGATCTCGTCGTACGGGCCGGTCTGGTTGATCGCGTCCTCGATTGCCATCAGCGGCTCGTGGTCGCCGATGCTGCCGGTGACGTTGCTGCCCGCGGCCTCGGACAGTTTGGGGAGCGCATCGCCGAGCACATCCCGGGCTTCGTCCCGACCCGCACCGTGGGGATTCGCCAACTTGTCTATGCCGTGTGGGCGGCGGGGGACGACCAGGTGGAACTTTGCGGCGCCCCGCCCGGCCCGCTCACGGACGGCGTCGAGCAGTGGCGCAGTCGCGGCAGTCTGATGAGCGACGACAAGGATCCGAGCCGGATCGGCCACGACGCTGATCCTATGCCTTATGCGCTGCCCGCGCCCCTACTTCAACCGCGAGGCCAGCTCCCGCGCGTTCATGTGGGCGACGGCCTGGATGGAGATCTGGGGGTTCACGCCCGACGCCGTGGGGAAGCTCGAGCCGTCCATCACGTAGAGCGAACGCACGTCCCAGGTTTGCCCCGTGGGGTCGCACGCGGATGTGGCCGGCGAGCCACCGACGCGTGCGGAGCCCATGATGTGGAAGGAGCCCAATATCACCTGTCCCGCGCCATAGCCGGCGGAGTCGGCGTCCGACATGTACTGCTGCCGCGAGCCCGACCCTGAGCCTGGGTCGTAGGAGACCCATCTGCTCTGCGAGGAGAAGATCCGCTGGGCTCCTGCTGCCTCCAGGATCTGCGCCGCTCCGTCGATCCCGGTTCGCAGGTGGGCCGTGTCAAACGGAGACAGCTTGTAGCGCACGACCGGCTCGCCGTCGCGGCCCACCCGTACCTCGCCGCCGTCGCGGTCGCGGAGCAGGATTCCGATCGGCACCGAGCCGGACAGCCCCTGCATGAGTGAGTAGTGCTCACGCTGCCCGCGCCAGGGCGCGAACGGGATGAACAGGTGGGGATGGTTGGCGGCGGTCTCGTACTTGAGGCCGTATCCATCGTGCAGGTCACGGTGCTGATCGGAGTAGAGCGCCTGCATCACCCCCTCCCACGGCTTCAGCTCCTCGTCGAAGATGCCCCACACCGCGGTGGCGGGATGCAGCTTCAGGTGCCGGCCGATATTTGGGTTCTGGAGCCCGGATCGCTTGAGCAGGGCCGGAGAGTGAATCGCGCCGGAGGCGACGATCACCGCCTTCGCGCGGACCGTCACCTGGTGGCCCTCCACGGTCTCACCCACCACCCCACGGGCGCTTCCCGCCTCGATGAGGATGCGCTTGACCCGGGTGCGGACGATCAGTTGCGTGCCGGCCTGGGTCGCGTCCGCCAGCCAGGTCTTGACCACCGACTGCTTCGCCCCCACGCGGCAACCGAGCCCGCAGTAGCCGCACTCCTTGCCCTGGGCGCACTTGCGCACGCCGCGAGGCATGGCATCGACGTGCCAACCGAGCTTGACGCATCCCTCCTGGAGCTTCTGCTCACGCGTCGATGGCGTGTTGTGCTCCTGGTTGACACCGAGCCGCTCGCAAACCGCGTCGAGGCTCTCGGTGTACTGCTCCGAGGTGAACGCCGGAACGCCGTAGGAGGCCCACTCGGAGCGGACCTCGTCCGGCGTGCGGAACGAGGTCGTGTAATTGACCACCGTGCCACCGCCGAGACAGGCACCGGCAAGCAGCCCCACGCTCTGATCGTGGGTGGCCTGCGGTGCGCCCATGTAATAGCGGGTGAGGGCACCGAGCTCAGAGCCGTCGAAGTCCTCGTCGTCGTAGTAGTCGCCGGCCTCGATCACCACCACCTCGAGCCCGGCCTTCGCCAACGCCGCCGCGGCGGCGCCACCCCCGGCGCCGGACCCCACGACCGCCACGTCGCAATCCACGGTTGTGTCGCGATCGATCGCCATCGGTTTCAGCGGCTTGGGGGGAGCCTCGGGCAGCGGCCCCAGCGGCCCTTCGTAGCCGATCGCATCCCACGCGGGATTGCGTGCGGGCTGGCCGTCCGGCCCCTCTCCCGATCCCGGCAGCATGTAGTAGAACAGCAGCGCTCCCTTGCGCAGCGCCTGGAACGCGGCCCGCCGTTGTGGAGAGGAGGAGTCGGCCCAGGCCAGGAGCACTTGCTCACGGTCCTGGGGCGTGAGCGCGCTGAAGCGCTTGAACCCGGCGCCGCCGAGCGCGCCCATGACCGGCGTGTCCCAAAGCGAGAGCAGCATGGCCAGCTGGCGCCGCTCGGCCGACCGGGGATTCAGCGCCACCGCATCCTGTAGTGCACCGGGGACCCCCAGCTCACGGGCGGTCGATACCCCGTCGCCCGCGGGGCAGAAGGTGTCGCAGATGTCAGCAAGCGCCCGCTGCTGCCTTGGCGTCAGCTTCCACTCTGGGGCAGCCATTGCGCGAGCCTACCTGAGTCGGTACTCGCCGGAGGCGACGACTACGGCGCCGCCGCCCACCGTCACCCGGTCGATCTGCTGCGCCGATCCGTGGGCGCAGGCGAGCAGCCGCGAGGGTCGCCCTATCTCGAGACCCTGGCGAATCTCGACCCGCTGCCCGGACTCGGTGCGGCCATGACGGAGCAGGTGGACCGCAAGCGGTCCCGCGGCGGACCCGGTGGCCGGATCCTCGAGCACGCCGAGCGCGGGCGCGAACATCCTCGTGCGGTAGCTTCCGTCCGCGCCCGCGAAGCAGCTCACACCGAGCTTACCCAGCGCTTGGAGCGCCCGGAAATCGGGTGCCAGCGCGCTGACGTCAGCCTCGTCAGCGAGCGTCACCATGATGTGTCGCGGGCCGTTGATGTAGGCATCGACCGGGAGAGCCGGGTGCTGCACGCCGAGCGCGGCCAGGAGCGCCTCCGCGGATTCGAACGGCTCGATAGCCGGGATGGGCTGCTCCATCTCCCCGTATGCGCCGTCGAGCTTCACCGTGATCACACCGACCCCCGTCTGCAACCGGATCGTGTCGAGGTTCCGCTCGGCGGCCAGCAGGAACGCCGTCCCCAGCACGGGATGACCCGCAAAGGGCAGCTCGGCCGTCGGAGTGAATATGCGGGCCCGCGCATCAGCGGCCGCGGGATCGTCAGGCGCCAGCAGGAACACGGTCTCCGAGAGGTTGAGCTCGCGAGCGGCTCGCTGCATCAGCGGCGCCTCGAGCCCGGCCCCGTCCGCGAAAACCGCAACCGGATTCCCCTCCAGCGGAGTATCGGTGAACACATCGACGACGGCGTACGTGTGCTTCATGCGGGTTTGCTCGCCAGCGCCAGCAGGTTCGTGACGGTGTTCCAATTTCGGGCCGTGGCCACGATCCCGAGGCCCCCCGTTGCAAGCTTCGTCCAGAACCGCGAGCGCCTGATGCCATCCGGGTGCCATGCGTACAGCTCGCGGCCGACCACCTCGTAGCGCTCCGGCTCCACCGCGAGCTGGGCAAGCTGGTCGAGGACTTCAGCGTCGGGTTCGCGCTCCAGGAAGCTCACCTGGTAGCGCTTTGGGTCGCTGACCACGTCCGCCAGCGGGTCACGGCGGACCACGTCAGCCAGCTCGTCCTTGGTGCGGACCACCACATCCACGTGGAAGCCGAAGTGGGTCTCGATCAGTCGCTCGCAATCCTGACGAACCCTCTCGGGCGCCCGTCTGCTCGTGAGCACCACGTTTCCGCTCTGAAGGTAAGTCCGCACATCGCCGAACTCGCCGAGTGCATCACGCAGATCGGCCATCGCGATCCGCGTGCTGGGACCCACGTTGATGCCTCGCAACAACGCAATCTGCCTCAGAACAGCGGCTCCTGCCCGGGGAGGTCGCCATCACGCCTTCCGCCTCGCCCCCCGCCGTGACCGAGCGCGTTCGCAAGGTCGCCGGCGATGGCCGACTCGGACCGCGACGCCACCAGCGGCCCCTCGATTCCCTCCACGTACACCAGCGTGCGCCGGCGATCGCCCCGCTCGCTCCCCTCGAGTGGGACCAGGCCAAAGATCCGGTCGGCCCGGACGAACTTGCCATAGCCCAGGGCGACCATCGGTGCGGTTGCGCGCGCCACCGGATCTGATCCTACGTTGCCAGGCAACCAGTGTGCCCGATATCACAGTTCTATTGGCGCGGGCCGATTTGGGGTAGCAGTAGCTTGCCTTTCGTCCCGTATGGACAGTCAAGCCTTCGAGCAGGGGAACAAGCTCGCTAAAGATGGCGACCTCCGCCGTGCCGAGGAGGCTTACGCGCGGGCAGACGAGGAAGGGCATGGCGCCGCGGCGGCCTACGCCGGGCTGTTCGCCGAGTCCCGCGGCGAGCTAGACGAAGCCGAGGCTGCGTACCGTCGGGCGGACGAGCGCGGCGATGGCTTCGGCGCCTTCCGCCTCGGCCTGCTCCTGTCCCGCGCCGGAAAATGGGATGAGGCAGCCGACGCTTGGGCTCGGGCTAATGAGCGAGGCCAGGAGAGGCCCCCGTTCGACCACATGGCGATGCTCGGCGCAGCGCCGGTCGAGGACTCGAGGGTTGCACCGGAGGTCCAGCGCTCGGCCTTTGCAAACCCGGTGCTGCTCGGCGCGGTGACGGTCCTGGTGCTGATCGTGGCGGTGTTCCTCTCCTACAACGCCAACACCGGCCTCCCGTTCGTGCCCACGCGAGAGCTCAAGGTCCAGCTCGCCAACGGCTCGAACATCGTTGACGGCAACCAGGTGACCTCCGCGGGCGGCTACCGCATCGGCGTTGTGTCCGATATGCACCCGGTGCGCCTACCGACAGGGGTCATCGGCGCGGAGCTCGACCTGAAGCTCAGCCGGTCGTTCGGCTCGGTGCCCGTTGACTCGACGGTGACGATCCGGCCGCGGTCGCTGCTCGGCCTGAAGTACGTGGATTTGGAGCGGGGGACGTCTTCTCGGGTGATTCCGGATGGTGGGGTGTTGCCGCAGTCCCAGACGTCGATTCCGGTGCAGTTTGACGACATCAACAAGATGTTTGATGCGAAGACGAGGCCTGCGGTGCAGCAGAACTTGGTGGGGTTTGGGGACACGTTGGCGTTTCGCGGCTCCTCGTTGAATGACACGTTCGCGGCGCTTCCGAGTTTGCTTGCGCACCTGACGCCGGTGGCGAGGTATTTGTCTGATCCGAGTACTGAGTTGACGAGGTTGTTCTCGTCGTTGAATTCGTTTTTTTCGACGGTTTCGCCGGTGGCGGCGGTGAATTTGCGGTTGTTTGCTGATCAGGCGACGACGTTTGAGGGGATCTCGCGTGATCCGGCGGCGTTGGAGGACACGATTCGCCAGTCGCCGCCGACGCTTGATGTGGGGACTGATTCGTTGGCGGCGCAGCAGCCGTTTTTGGTTGATCTGCAGACGTTCTCTAATGATTTGAATCCGGCGTCGGCGGCGTTGCGGGCGGCGTTGCCGAATATCAATCCGGCGCTTGAGGCCGGGATTCAGGTGCTGCCGCGCACCGAGCAGATCAACGCCAAGCTCGAGCGCGTGCTCTCGGCGCTGAAGGACCTGGCGCAGGCGCCGGGGACCAACATGGCAGTCAACGCGCTGACCGCCACCGTCACCACGCTCAACCCCATGATCCGCTACCTCGGCCCATTCATCACCGTCTGCAATACCTGGAACTACTTCTGGACCGACTTCGGCGACCACCTCTCAGAGACGACAAACCAGGGGTTTGCGCAACGCGTGCTGCTCAACACGCGCCAACCACCAGACCAACAACTACGGTTCGCAGGGGGCGACGGCCTCGGCCAACGGCTACCAGCTGAGCAATCCCGCGGACCAGCTCGCGTTCCAGCAGAACATGGGGGCCGACGCCGAGTATGCCCACGGCCCGACCTACCATGGCGCGATCAACAACAACGGCACCGCAGACTGCGAGGCAGGCCAGCGCGGGTATCCGCTGATGCTGAACTCGTTCGATCCTCAGCACCGGCCCCTGGACAACGAGGCTCACACCCCCGGAAGCCAGGGCATGAACTGGACTGGCAGCCAGCGCGTTCCCCCCGGCGAGACCTACAGCCGCAGCCCCCAGACCGGGCCCCAGGTGCTGAACGACCCCTCCAACCCCTGATGGCAGAGACGTTTCGGCTCGGCGGTGACCTCGAGGTCCGCCGCATGGGGTTCGGCGCGATGCGGATCACGGGCGAGGGAATCTGGGGCGAGCCTGAGGACCCCGGCGGGGCCAAGGAGTTGCTGCGTCGGGTCGCCGATGCGGGCGTCAACCTCATCGACACAGCCGACGCGTACGGCCCCGAGGTGTCGGAGAATCTGATCGCCGAGGCGCTGCACCCCTATCCAGAGGGGATGGTCATCGCCACCAAGGGCGGCCTCGAGCGACCTGGTCCGGGCTCGTGGAAGCCCAGCTGCCGACCCGATCGCCTCAAGCGATGCTGCGAGGATTCGCTGCGAAGGCTGAGGCTCGAGCGGATCGACCTCTACCAGCTCCATACGGTGGATCCGGACGTGCCGATCGAGGACTCCATTGGCGCGCTGGCCGAACTCAGAGACGAGGGCAAGGTCCGGCACATCGGCGTGTGCAACGTGGGTCGTCAGGACCTTCAGCGTGCCCAGCAGATCGCTCCAATCGTCTCCGTGCAGAACCGCTACAACGTGGGCGACCGGCAGTCAGAGCGTGTGCTTGAGGCCTGCCAGGAGATGGACCTAGCCTTCCTGCCCTGGTTTCCGCTGGCCACCGGTGAGCTGGCCAAGCCGGGCGGCCAACTCGATGAGGTCGCTGAGGCCCACAGCGCGACGACCGCGCAGGTTGCCCTTGCCTGGCTGCTCCAGCATTCGCCGGTCACGCTGCCGATTCCCGGCACCAGCTCGGTTGCGCATTTCGAGGAGAACTTCGAGGCAACCGGGCTCGAGCTCTCAGACGACGAGGTGGCTCAGCTGGACGAACTGGCCGCGGCGTAGATCAGGCGCTACGTCCCTGCGGCCATGACCAACCCGCTGAGCAACGGCTCGATTCCAAGCTCGTAGCTGTCGCGCCCTCTGGCGGGACCCCAGTGCTCCGAGAGCGCAGCGAGCGTCGGAAGCTCGGCGGGATCCACGCTCTGAAGCACCCTGAGCACGAACGGCGGCCGCCCGAGGCGCGCCACCTGATCTAGCCCGCGGCGGACCATCAGCTCCCCAACCGTGAACTGCCAGACGGCCCTGTACCCGTCGGCGGCTTGCGGAAGGGAGAGGCCGCACGCCACAAACGCCGCCGTGATCTCCTCGATCAGCCACAGGATCGACGGGGCGATCAGATCGCCCCCGGCGAGGACCTCCACGATCCATGGGTGCTCGGCCAGCGCGTCACGCATCGCGCGGCACGCGGCGTGCAGCCGCCGCCGCGGTTCTCTCGGGAGACGCGGCCGCGGCACCTCGGCGGCGAGGCGGTCAAGGAGCAGAACGAGCAGCTCGTCCTTGTCGCGAAAGTGGCGGTAAAGCGACATCGGCGAGCTGCCCAGCTCCGCGGCCACCCTCCGCATGCTCAGCGCGTCGATCCCGTCGCGGTCGGCGACCACTCGGGCGGCCGCGACTACCGCGTCGCGCGTGAGGCGCGGCGGCCGGCCGCGGCGCGGGGCGGGCTTTGCCCGGCTTGGTCGGGCCGAATCCGACAACGGCTAAGCCGCGAGCGGCTCCTCCCCTACCGCCGGACGGTAGGTGCCAAAGCTCCAGATGTTGCCTTCGGGGTCACGCGCGGTGTAGTCACGCGATCCGTAGTCGGTGTCATGCAGCTCGGCCACGATCTGCGCGCCGGCCTCCGTGGCCCGAGCGAAGTGCGCGTCGGCGTCGTCCACCGCGACGTAGGTCACCGCGGTCCCGACTCGCCCGCCATAGGAGTCGTCGCGTTCGCTCCCAAGCATGAGAAGGCTCGGCCCGTAGGCGAGCTCGGCGTGGTGGACGGTTCCGCTGTCGTCCTCGTAGGAGACGCGGACTTCGAATCCGAACGCCGATTGAAGGAACTGGATCGCGGCCTTCGCATCGCGGTAGCGAAGCGAGGGGTAGATGCGTGGTGCGTCCGCTGGCATTTTGACCTCCTTTGTGTACGCGTACGCAAATTATAGCCAGAGTGCGGGCGGCGGCGAGGCGAGGGCGGATGAGCGCATATCCCGCCCCCCCGGTGAGCTAGTCGCCAAGCACGAGCTCGAGCCTGCGCTCCAGCGCCGCGCCGAGCCGCTCTCGCACGGGACCAGGCTCGAACCGCTCCACCAGTGCAGCCAGAAAGCCCTCGATGACGAGCCGCTTCGCCACCTCCTCACGCATCCCGTGCGATCGCAGGTAGAACAGCTGCTCGGGGTCAACCTGCGCCACGGCGGCCGCGTGCGTGCACCGCACGTCATTGGCCTGAATCTCGAGGCCGGGAATGGCGTCCGCGTGCGAGCGCTTGGACAGGAGCAGGTTGCGGGACTCCTGGAAGGCGTCGGTCTTCTGAGCTCCAGGGTCGACGATGATGTTCCCCTTCCAGACCGCGCTCGAGCGGCCCTGGAGCACGCCGCGGAACGCGAGATCGGAGGTGGTGTTGGGCGCCGCATGCTCCTGCGTGGTGTCGAAGTCGATGTGCTGGCGGCCATGGCTGGCGTACGCGCCCGTGACCCGAGCCTCCGCGCCCGGGCCGCCAAGCCGGGTTTCCATCCGCACCCGGCCGCCCGCCGAGCCAAAACCCAGCGCGACCCAGTCCAGGTATCCGTCGCGACCCACCTCGGCCCGCTGGGCGCCGAAGATCCAGCTGCGCTCCGAGAGTGACTGGCCGCAGACGTAGCGCAATCGCGCTCCGTCGCCCACGACAAGCTCCGTGACCACGTTGAACACCCCATCGAGCTCGGGCTCGGAGGACAGGTACTGCTCCCACACCTCCGCCTGGGCACCCTCGTCGATGACCACCAGCGTGCGCCTGTCGAGCTCGCCGGAGGAGGTGGCTTGAACCGCGCTCAGCAGGATCGGCTCCTCCACCGCTACTCCGGGTGGTACGTAGACGAAGGCACCGTCGACGAAGTTGGCCTCGTTGCGGGCGACGAAGACATCGTCGACGGCCACCACCGTCCCGAGGTACCGCTCGATGAGGTCGGGACGCTCCGCGGCCGCGTGCTCGATCGTCGAGACAACCACGCCCTGGGGCAGGCGCACCGCGTCAGGCAGGTCGAACAAGGCATCGACCCCGTTCGTCGCCGCGGGCGACCCAGGCTCATATGCGCGCCAGGTCGAGTCCCGAGATATCGGTGAACTCCCACCCGGGCCGGCCCTTGAAGACCGGCACCTCCAGCTCTTGCGCTCGCTCGGCCGCGCGCTGGCGGCGCGCTTCGAGCAAGCTAGCCAATCGATCCTTCCATCTGGAGCTCGATCAGGCGGTTCATCTCGACCGCGTACTCCATCGGCAGCTCCTTGGTGATCGGCTCGATGAAGCCGTTGACGATCAGCTTCGAGGCCTCGTCCTCGGGGATCCCGTGCGACATCAGGTAGAACAGCTGGTCGTCGCCCACCTTGGAGACGGTCGCCTCGTGGCCGACGTTGACGTCGTCTTCTGAGATCCGGATCGTCGGATAAGTGTCGGACCGCGACTCCTCGTCGAGCAGGAGCGCGTCGCACACCACCTTGGAGCGCGCGCCGTGGGCGCCCTTGGCGATCTCCAGCAGCCCCCGGTAAGAGCCCCGGCCGCCGTCCTTGGAGATCGACTTGGCGAAGATGTTGGAGGTGGTGTTCGGCGCAGCGTGGATGATCTTGCCGCCCGCGTCCTGGTGCTGTCCCTTGCCGGCGAACGCGATCGAGAGGATCTCGCCATGCGCGCGCTCGCCCAGCAGGTACACGCTTGGGTACTTCATGGTCAGCTTTGACCCCAGGTTGCAATCCACCCACTCGACGGTCGCATCCTCGTGCGCCACGGCGCGCTTGGTGACCAGGTTGAAGACGTTCTGCGACCAGTTCTGCACCGTCGTGTAGCGGATCCTGGCGCCGGGCTTGGCGATCAGCTCGACGACGGCCGAGTGAAGGCTGTTGGAGGAGTACGTGGGGGCGGTGCACCCCTCGACGTAATGCACGTACGACCCGGGCTCGGCGATGATCAGCGTCCGCTCGAACTGACCCATGTTCTCCGTGTTGATGCGGAAGTAGGCCTGAAGCGGCATCTCCACGTGCACGCCCTCGGGGACGTAGACGAACGAGCCGCCGGACCACACGGCCGAGTTCAACGCGGCCAGCTTGTTGTCGTTTGGCGGGATCACGGTGGCGAAGTACTCGCGCACGATGTCCTCGTGCTCGCGCAGGCCCGAATCCATGTCGGTGAAGATCACGCCCTGCTTCTCGAGGTCCTCGCGCACCTGGTGGTAGACGACCTCGGATTCGTACTGCGCGCCGACACCCGAGAGGAACTTTCGCTCCGCCTCGGGGATACCAAGGCGATCAAAGGTCTTCTTGACGTCCTCGGGCACGTCGTCCCAAGAGCGCTCGGCGCGTTCGGAGGCGCGGACGAAATAGTGGATGTTGTCGTAGTCGACCTCGGCGAGCAGCGGCGAACCCCAGGTGGGCTGCGGCCGCGCCAGGAAGTGGTCGAGGGCCTTCATCCGAAAGTCACGCATCCACTGTGGCTCGGACTTGAACTCGGAGATCTTCTCGACAAGCTCACGGCTCAGACCCTTGGGCGCCTTGTAGAGGTAGTTCTCGGCGTCGTGGAAGCCGTAGCGCTCGGTGTAGTCCGCGTTGATATCGCGGAGCTGCTGGTTCTCCGTTACCGCCAACTAATCCACCTCCAGCTTGATCGTCTCACCCTCGATGATCACCGGAAAGGTGTCCACCGAAGCATATGCGGGCAAAGTCTTGGGCTGACCGGTCTTCAGGTCGAACACGGAGCCATGACGGGGGCATTCCACCGTGCAGCCCTGCTCATCGAACTCACCCTCGGCGAGGGGGCCGTTGTCGTGTGAGCAGCGGTCCTCGATCGCGTACAGGGTGCCGCCGCAGTTGAACACGCCGATCTCGAGATCCTCCCATTCCACCAGGCGCCGGTCGCCGGGCCGGAGGTTTTCTAGCGAGCACACATCGATGACTTCGGGCACGCCTATATCCTAGCGAACTGCTCGGATTTAGCGGCGCTCGGCAGGCACGATGCTCTCAGGCGTCTCTGGCTCCCAGTCGACCGCGTGGCCCAGCGACGCGCTCTTGAGCACCTTGAGCGACAGCAGCGCGCATTTCATGCGCGTGGCGGAGATGTCGATTCCGAGCAGATCGAGCACGAACGACCGGTCGAGCCGGAGCACGTCGTCGACCTTCATTCCCTTCACCTCGTCGGATGCCATCGAAGCGGCAGCCTGGGAGATGGCGCAGCCGTGCCCGGAGAAGCGCAGATCCTCGACCCGGCCTTCGGAGTCAACCGCCAGCTGCACGCGAAGCTCGTCGCCGCACAGGGGGTTCAGGTCCGCGAACTCCAGCGCCGGACCCTGGAGCTCGGGCGCTGGCGGACTCCAGTTGTGCGGATGCTTGTAATGGTCGAGGATGTTCTCGCGGTAGAGCTCGTCCATTAGTCCAAGGCTAGCGACACCCCCCATACCCAACGGGGCCCGGCATCACGACGAAAGGAGACATTCCGTGGCGGCAATGCGACTCGACGAGCTGACCTGGCCAGAGGTGCGCGAGGAGATCGCCCGCGGCCGCGACACCGTGGTCATCGCATTCGGAGCTACCGAGCAACACGGCCCGCACATGGCGCTGTCCACCGACCGGTTGCTGGGCGAGGAGCTCACGCGCCGCGTAGCGGACGAGCTCGGTGCGTTCGCGGCCCCAACTGTGCCTTTCGGATGCTCGGCCCACCACCTGGCATTCGCCGGAACGATCTCGCTCCAGGACGAGACATTCCACGGGATCGTCGCCGACGTCGTCTCCTCGCTGGCCCGCGGCGGCTTCAAGCGGATCGTCTTGCTTCCTTCACACGGCGGCAACCTGGCACCGCTGGCCACTGCGGTGGACAAGCTCGACGCGCCCGCCGGCGTCCGGATCGACGCGATCACGGATCTCGCTGTGCTGGCGAGCATCCCCCAGCGGGCCGCCGAGCAGCATGACGTTCCCATCGGGGAGGGCGGTCTGCACGCCGGCGAGTGGGAGACAAGCATGATGCTGGCCATCCATCCTGAGCTGGTCCACATGGATCGCGGCGAACCGGGCTACACCGGCGATCCCGCGGACGCGCTCGGCGCCCTGTTCTCGCAGGGCGTGGACGCGGTTGCGCCCAACGGCGTGATCGGGGATCCGGCCAGGGCCTCGGCCGAGCACGGCGAGGCCTACTGGCAGCTACTCACCGAGATGGCCCTGGAAGCAATCGGCTAGCCGCTGCGCTGGGCGCGGGGTGGCGGACCGATCGCACCGGGGGCGCCGCGCTTGGCGGCGTCGCTGCTCAGATCGCCGACCAGGATGCCCTCGCGAATCTGAGCCATCAGGTCGCCGACGCCGCTCGGTGAGTGGGGCAGCAGGATCGTGTTGGTCTGAGCTGCCTCACCCAGGTTGCGGATCATATCCGTGTACTGCGTAAGGGCGACCAGCGCCATCGCCTCCCGCGGGTCCAGCCCGTGCTGGGCGATGATCTCGAGCGACTCGTGCAGGCCCTCGGCGATCGCCTTGCGCTCGGCCGCCACCCCCTCCCCTTGGAGCCGCATCGTCTCCTTCTCGCCCTCGGCCTTCTTGACGGCCAGCGTCTTCTGGGCATCGCCCTGGGCCGACGCTGCAACCTGATTGCGCTGCGCGGCGTTGATGTTGTTCATCGCATCCTTGACCCGCTGGTCCGGCTCGATGTTGGTGATCAGCGCCTTGACGATCTCGTAGCCGTAGGGAGCCATCTGGCTGTGCAGGGTCTCCTGGATGTGCTTGGCGATCGTGTCGGCGTCCGCATACGCCTCGTCCAGGTCCATGCTGGGGATGTGCGAGCGCACCACGTCGAATGCGTAGGACTGCATCTGCACTTCGGGGTTGTCCAGCTTGTAGAAGGCGTCCTGGACCTGTTGGGGCTCGGCCCCGGCCTTGTACTGGACGGCCAGCTTGACCACGACGAACACGTTGTCCTTGGTCTTGGTCTCGATCTGCGAGTTCAGCTGCTCCACCTGGAGGCTGACCCGGCCGGCCACTCGCTCGACGAACGGGGTCTTGGTCTGAAGTCCAGGGCCGGCAACGCGGACGAACTTCCCGAACCGTTCGACGACGGCGCGTTCCTGCTGCTCGACGGTGAAGAAGAAGATCGGCATCTGCGCCCTGCTGCGAACGTTACACCCCGCGAGGAGGCTTGAGGACGCTGAATGGCGGCCGGCGGTCAAATGGCGGGAATCGATCTCCCGGCGAGGTAACGTGATGGCAGGTCATGGAACATGAGCTTCCATCGCAGGACCTGATGGGCCGCTCCGCTGACCCACGGGTGCTGGAAAGCGGCGGTGACTCCCTGCCTAGCTCGATCGGCCGCCCGATGGAGCTTCCCGTCCGCGAGGGCCGCTCGCCGCTTGTAGGGACGGGCGTCTTCCTCGGAGCTCTGACCCTCATCGGGGGGATCGTGCTCGCGGTGGTCGGTGTGATTGAGCTGCTGTCGGGAACGGCTGTCGCCGGCGTCGCCGAGCTGTGGGGAGGGATTCTTCTGGTGGCGAGCCATTGGGGCTGGGTTCATCTCGGCGCCTGGGCCAGTGACAGGTTGGAAGCCCGGCGCGGTCACGCGCTGACGGTTGACCGCCACGGCTGGCTCGACTCGATCGAGCCCTACGCGCGCTATGAGGTGGCCACGCGCGTGGGCGATGATGGGTCGATCACCGTAGAGACCATCTGCTACCTGCCGGCGCCGACGGGCGCAGACCACTTCACCTTCGAGGCAAACCGGGTGACGGTCGAGTCCCACCCAGCAGATGCGCCCGCTGCGGAAGTCGCCGAGCGGGCCGAGCTGCTGCGCCGCGACGCCGCGGCGCGGACTGCTCGGGCCCGCGCGCGCTACGAGGCAGCGCTCGAAGCCCACCAGCTGACGCAGCTCAAGGGTCAAGACGAGCAGCAGCAGCTGGCCGCTCGACGCGCGACCTCAGAAGCGCTCTCGGACCAGATCAACTTGAACCAGCGCGATCCCCCGCTGGTGGAATAGGCGCTCGGCCTTAGAGCTGAAGCACGCGACGCACCGTGTGAAGGCCGCCCAGGAGCCGCTCGACGTCTGCCGGCGAGTTGTGCACGGCAAACGACGCGCGGGTGGTCGCTGCGACGCCCAGGCGGCGCATCAGCGGCTGCGCGCAGTGGTGGCCAGCGCGGACGCAGATTCCCTCCCGGCCCAGGATCTCGGCGACGTCATGTGGGTGAGCGCCCTCCAGCGAGAACGAGATCAAAGCGCCACGGTGGGCCGCTTCGGGGGGTCCGTAGATCGTGATGCCAGGAACTTCTGAGCGCAGCCTGGCGAGTGCTTCGCCGACAAGGCTCTCCTCGTGGGCCCGTACGCGCTCGGTCCCGACACCCGACAGCCAGTCCACGGCCGCGCCCAGACCAATTGCCTCAGCGACCTGAGAGGTGCCGGCTTCGAACTTCCACGGTAGATCGGTCCACGTCGACTCGGCGGCGGCAACGGTGCGGATCATGTGTCCGCCCCCGATGAAGGGCGGCATTTCCTCGAGCAGCGCGCGCCGTCCGTGCAGGACGCCAATCCCAGTGGGGCCATATGCCTTGTGCCCGGTCCAGGCATAGAAGTCGGCTTCCAGCGCCGGCAGATCGACCGGCAGCTGAGGGACGGCCTGGGTGCCGTCGACCAGTGTGACCGCACCGGCCTCGTGAGCCCGGTGGACGATCTCCTGGATGGGGTTGATCGTCCCGAGCACATTCGAGACGTGCACCACGGCCACGAGCCTGGGGCCCCGCTGGAGCAGCACATCCAGAGCTTCCAGATCGAGCTGGCCATCATCGAGCACCGGTACGTACGCGAGCTCGGCTTCACGATCCTGGCAGAGGATCTGCCACGGGACGATGTTGGAGTGGTGCTCCATCTCGGTGAGCACGACGAGATCGCCGCGCTGCATGTTCTGGCGACCCCATGTGTAGGCGACAAGATTGATGGCGGCGGTGGCGTTGGCGGTGAAGATCGTCTCCTCAGGCGTAGAGCCGAGCCACTCTGCGACGCGCCGCCGCGCGCCCTCGTAGGAATCGGTTGCCTCGACCGCCAGCTGGTACACGCCACGGTGGATCGAGGCGCGGTATTCCGTGTAGTAGCGGGTCATAGCGTCGATGACCCGCTGCGGCGTCTGTGAGGTGGCGCTCGAGTCCAGGTATACGAGACGGTGACCGGCGATGCTCCGTCTCAGGACGGGGAACTGCGCGGCCAGCTCCTCCAGACTCGTGGCCGGGGTGGTCGTCGCGCTCAAGCGGCCAGCTCCTCGGCGATCCAGCCGTAGCCCTTCGCTTCAAGCTCTCCCACCAGATCGGCACCGCCTTCCTTCACGATCCTTCCCTGGTAGATCACGTGCACGTGGCTGGGCTGCACCAGGTGCAGGATGCGCTGGTAGTGGGTGATGATCAGCACGCCCATGTCCGGGCCCGCCACCGAGTTGACGCCGTTGGCGACAACCCGCAGGGCATCGATGTCCAAACCCGAGTCGGTCTCGTCGAGGATCGCCATCGCGGGCCGCTGGAGCGCTAGCTGGAGGATCTCCATTCGCTTCTTCTCCCCACCTGAGAAACCCTCGTTCAGGTAACGGCTGGCGAACTCCTTCGGCACGTTCGTGAGCTTCATCGCGGCTTCGACCGTCTGACGGAATTCCTTGAGCGGGATGGCCTCCTGGCCGTGGACCTCACGGTGGGCGTTGAGCACAGTTCGCAGGTACTTGGTGACGGTCACCCCCGGAACCGACACCGGATACTGGAAGGCCATGAACAGACCCATGCGCGCGCGCTCGTCGGGATCGGCTTCGGTGATGTCATCGCCGGCGAAGAGGATCTGGCCTTCCGTCACCTCGAGGTTGGGATGGCCCATGACCGCGTTCGCGAGCGTCGACTTGCCCGATCCGTTGGGGCCCATCAGAGCGTGGATCTCGCCACGGTCGACGGACAGGTCCAGCCCGCGCAGGATCTCCTTGTCTCCCGCGCGCACGTGGAGGTTCCTGATCTCGAGCTCGGCCATCACGCGACCGTGAGCGCCGTCTCATCGAAGCGGCGTGAGAACTCGACCAGCTCAGCCAGCGTGGTGTTCTGAAGCGAGCGGACGATCCCGCCCTGAACCTTGGTCCACAGCAGCTTCGTGGCGCACCCGCGGCCGCCATCGGGTTCGTGAGAGCACAACACCCGCTCGGTGTGGTCGTGGAGGAAGCATTCCATCGGGGCGATCGAGCCCTCGAGCGCCTGGACCACCTCGTCCATCGAGATCTCCTCGGCCGGCCGGGCCAGCCAGTATCCCCCGTGCGCACCGCGGGCGCTCATCACCAAACCCGCTTTGCGCAGCCGTGCCACGACCTGCTCCAGATACGCAAGCGGCAGATTCTCCGTGTCGGCGATGGCCTTCAGGCTGGTCGGCTGCTCGGGCGACTGGCGACCGAGCTCCACCATCAGCCGCACCCCGTACTCGGCCTTCGAGGAGAAGATCATGGTCATATCCTACCAGCGGGATCGGATTTTGATCTGGGCGTGGGCCGCCGGCTCGCGTGCGCCGCGGCGCGGGTTTGGCAACCGCGCCGGGCCGCGGTGTCGTGAGCCACACGGCGCGGGTTTGGCAACCGACATCACGCCCCACGCCACCATGTTTTTGGTTATTGCCACACGGAAAGGCTGGCCTATATGCAGGAGTCGCGGCTGGCCACGTCGGCCGACCTAGCCGCAGTCGCGCAGGCGGCGAGGAACCATGGACGGCTTGGAATCGATACCGAGTTCATGTCGGAGGGCCGCTACCGACCACTCCTATGTCTGGTTCAGGTCGCCGTGGACGGTCAGAGCAACGGCGAAGGCCCGCGCATCGCTCTCATCGACACGCTCGACGGCAGTCTGGAGGTTGAGCCGCTGGCCGACCTGCTGGCGAGTCCCGACGTTGAGGTGGTGCTCCACGCTGGCCGCCAGGACGTGGCGATCCTTCGACGGGTCTGGGGGACCATGGTCAACAACATCTTCGACACCCAGATCGCTGCCGGCTTCGCCGGCGCAAGCGCCCAGTCCGGTTACGGCAACCTGCTCTCTCAGGTGCTTGGCCGCCGAGTGGGCAAGACCGCCAGCTACACCCGCTGGGACTCGCGCCCGCTGACGGGCGAGCAGCTGAGCTACGCAGCGGAGGACGTGGCGCACCTGCTCGAGCTGAGCGACGAGCTCCAGTCGCGCCTGACCGACAGTGAGCGCCTGGACTGGGCGCGTGAGGAGTGCCGCCGGCTGGAGTCCGCAAGCGATGAACGTGACCCTGAGACGGCATGGGAGCGGCTGCCGAGGTCGGGCCAGCTTGATTCTCGCTCCCGCGCCGTCGCGCGGGAGCTGGCGTCGTGGCGCGAGCGGACCGCAGCCAGCGAGGACCGTCCGGTCGGCTCGGTGGTGGCCGATCCGGCGCTGGTGGAGCTGGCCCGGCGCCGTCCGCGCGGAGCGAACGACCTTGAACATATTCGCGGCGTCCATCCATCGACGGTGAGGAGGCGAGGGCAGGCGATCATCGAGGCGATCGAACGGGGAATGCAGGCGCAACCGATCCAGCGAGAGGAGTTCCGCGGACGCTCGGACCCCGCAGATGTGCCGCTGATTGCCCTGGCCGAAGCGCTGTTGCGAGCGCGCGCGCTGGATGTCGGCCTCGCTTACGAGCTGATCGCCTCTCGCTCAGAGCTGGAGCTGGTCGTTGCTGCGGCGCGTCGCGGGGAGGCTGAGCCCGTCGTCCGAACGCTCCAGGGCTGGCGACGTGAGCTCGTGGGCCAGGACCTCGAGGATCTGCTGACGGGACGTAGCGCGATCGCTCTTGGGCCGGACGGGCGGCTGGCCATCAGGCCGGGCCCGTCTCAAGCATGATCGACATGGCGGACTCCTGGTTCAACATCGCCTGGGCCAGGGCAAGCGCAACCGAGTGGGACCGGGTGATCCACCCAAGGTCGATCCCGAGCAGATCGCCGGCTGCGGTGGCATAGGTGACGCGGAGCTTGCCATCAGGTGAGCTAGCCGAGCGCTCGGCCGGGATGTCACCCTGACCCAGGCTCCAGCCGAGCTTGCGCAGGCGGTATCGCTCCTTGGACACCAATGCACCGGAGCTATGGGTCTGCCGATTGACGACCACCAGCTCGATCCCGCAGAACGCGTTTGCGCTCCGGTCGCACTCGGTGATCCGTGCCACCACCTCTGATCCGTGGACCATCGGTAGCGAAGCCGGATTGGGGGCGCTCCTTCCACCGCTGTGCCCGCCGCAACCAGCCAGAGCCGCCGCGGTCACTCCGAACGAAATCGCAAGTCCGCGCTTCATCCGCTGGCGGGCAAGGGTACCCTGCGCCAGATCTTGAGCACGACTGCCGAGTCCCTGCCCGACCCTGAGCTCCAATCCACCGAGTGGGATCTGGAGCCGTTGGTCGCCCGCAACGGCTCGGGCTCGGTGGAGGAACTGCTTGATGAAGCTCTCCAGCGCGCTCGCGTTTTCGCCGAGGCCTACGCGGGGCGGATCGCGCAGCTGGACGCCGGGGAGCTCGAAGCAGCCATGCGTGAGCTCGCCGAGATTGGCGAGCTGGCTGGCCGCGCCGGCTCATACGCCTCGCTTCGCTTCTCCACTGACACGGCCGATCCCGAGCGCGGCGCCCTTCTGCAGCGGGTGCAGGAAGGTGCAACCGAGATCGAGACGAAGCTCCTGTTCTTCGAGCTGGAGTGGGCTGCCGTGGAGGAAGGCCGGGCAGTCGAGTTGATGCGCGCTCCGGGCCTCGCCTTCTGCCGCCACCACCTGAAGAGCGTGCGCCGTTACCGGCCCCACCTCCTCACCGAGCCCGAGGAGAAGGTGATGGCCGAGAAGGCGATCTCCAGCCAGAGCGCCTGGAGCCGCCTGTTTGGAGAGCTGGTCTCCGCCCTACGCGTGGGGCTCGACAAGGAGGAGCTCACCCTCGATGTGGCCCTCAGTCGGCTGCTCTCGCCGGACCGAAAGGTCCGCCGGAATGCTTCGGAGGCCGTATCGCGAGCGCTTGAGCCCGGGCTTCGCACCCGCGGGTTCATCTACAACACGCTCGTGTTCGACAAATCCGTCGAGGACCGGCTCCGCTCCTACCCCCATTGGCTGGCTAGCCGGAACCTCGCCAACGAGGCGTCCGATGAGTCGGTGATGGCGCTGATCGAGGCGGTGAGGCGGCGCTACGACATCCCGCAGCGGTGGTACCGGCTGAAGGCCGTCCTGCTGGATGTGGACCGCCTCGCGGACTACGACCGCTCGGCGCCGATCCTCCCGGAGGAGGTGAACTTCTCGTTTGCGCAGGCCCGTGACCTGGTGCTCGACACGTATTCGTCGTTCTCGCCTGATGCAGGCGATCTGGCGCGCCGCTTCTTTACCGAGCACTGGATCGACGCGCCGCCGCGGCCGCACAAGCGTGGTGGCGCATTCTGCGCCTACACGGTGCCCAGCGTTCACCCCTATGTGATGCTGAACTTCACGGCCAAGCGCCGGGACGTCCTGACAATGGCTCACGAACTGGGGCACGGCTTGCACGCCGCACTGGCCCAGCCTCAGGGGATCTTCCATCAATCCACGCCGCTTACGCTGGCCGAGACAGCATCGGTGTTCGGTGAAACGCTCGTGTTTGGGCGCCTGCTCGACTCGGCCTCGGACTACCGCCAGCGGCTCGAGCCTTCTGGCCGACCGCATCGACGGGTCGATCGCCACCGTGTTCCGCCAGATGGCGATGAACAGGTTCGAGCATCTCGTCCACACCGGGCGCCGCAGCGAGGGCGAGCTGTCCGTCGACCGGCTGTGCGAGCTGTGGGTGCAGACCCAGGGCGAGCTGTTCGGCGACTCGGTCGAAATCACCGAGGGCTACCGGATGTGGTGGTCCTACATACCCCACTTCATCCACACGCCCGGCTACGTCTACGCGTATGCCTACGGCCAGCTGCTTGCCCTTTCTGCCTACGGCCGCTACCGAGAGGAGGGCGAGTCGTTCGTGCCCCGCTACCTCGACCTACTCGCTGCAGGCGGCTCGCTCCCGCCCGAGGAGCTCGCCGAGATCGTCGGAATCGACCTCACCGATCCGGGCTTCTGGGACCGCGGGCTTGCCCTGATCGATGAGCAGCTGCACGAGGCGGAGGAGCTGGCTAACGCCCCCTAATGTCGGGCGCGCGGCGTGCGCGCCCGCTCCTCCTGACGCTCGACGACGTTGACGATCAGCTTCATCACCTGCTCGATCCCGGTTGCCTTGGCGTCGCCTTTCTCGAAAGCTTCACGCCAGTCGCGCACGTGGCCCTTGGTCGCCAGTGAGTTGAAGTGCGACCGGAGCACCGAGAGGTGGACCTTGGCGTCTGCGGCGATGTCCTTGGAGACCTTGGGCCCGGGCAGCTCGATCCGGTAGAGCTGCACGTCGCCGCGGCCCCTCAGCTCCAGTCCGGCCACGATCTTGAGCGGCTGGAGCGCGGGCACCTCCTGGAGGAACCTCTCTATCGCGGTCTCGATCAGCGCCTTCGTGTCCATTCGGGTTAGCTCGAGCCAACCCTAGCGAGCCCACGGGGGCGCGCGCATGCGCGCCCCTTTCAAACTAGATCCGGTGCCGCTCCAGCAGCTTGCGACCGATGACCATCCGCTGAATCTCGCTCGTCCCCTCGCCGATCAGCAGCAGCGGCGCGTCCCGATAGAGGCGCTCGATCTCGTACTCCTTGGAGTAGCCGTAGCCGCCATGGATACGGAGGGACTCCTCCACGCAGAAGCGGCCTGCCTCTGAGGCAAACAGCTTCGCCATCCCGGCTTCGAGGTCGGAGCGCTCCCCGGCATCCTTGAGCCGGGCGGCGCGGAGGGTGAGCAGGCGGGCCGCCTCGACCTGCGTCGCCATGTCGGCCAGCTTGAACTGGATCGCCTGGTGCTGCGCGATCGGCTTGCCGAACGTCTTGCGCTCCTGGGAGTACCTCAGCGCGAGCTCCAGGGCGCGCTGCGCGATCCCCACGCCGCGCGCGGCGACGTTTACCCGGCCCACCTCGAGCGCGTCCATCATCTGGATGAAACCCTGGCCGAGGCCTTCGGACTCGCCGCCCAGGATGCTGTCGGCCGGTGTCTTGAAACCGTCGAACACGAGCTCGGTCGACTCCACGCCCTTGTAGCCCAGCTTCCTGATCTTGGGCGGGATCGTGAGGCCGTTGTACTCGGCGGCACCGGGCTCCTTCTCGCAGACGAAGCAGGTCATTCCCTTGTAGCGGGGCTCGGCGCTGGGGTCGGTCTTGACGAGGACGAACACCAGGCCGGAGAGGAGGCCGTTGGTGACCCACATCTTCTGGCCGTTGATCGTCGTAGGTCCCGTCGTCCTGCTTCTTGGCGGACGTCTTGATCGCCTGGACGTCGGAGCCGAGCTCGGGCTCTGACAGGGAGAAAGCACCGCGGATCTCGCCGGTGGACATCCGGGAGAGGTATTTCTGCCGCTGCTCGTCGGTCCCGAACTTCATCAGCAGGTAGGAGCCGATGAAGTGGGTGTTGAGGATCCCGGAGATGGAGATCCAGCCCCGGGAGAGCTCCTCCACGATCATCGCGTAGGTCGTGAGGTCGAGGCCCATGCCGCCGTACTCCTCGGGGATCGTGACCCCGAACAGGCCGAGCTCCTTCATCTGCTCGACGATCGGCTCGGGGAACGAGTCCTCGCGGTCGTAGTGCTCGGCGTTCGGGAGGATCTGCTCGTCGGCGAACTGCCGCACCATCTCGCAGATCGCGCGCTGCTCTTCGGTGCGCTCCGGGGTCGCTACCGCCATGGGGGGCGAACTTTAGTGCGTTGCGGGCTCTTAAGAGTGTGGGGGAAAACTGGGACATAGACCGAGAAATCGCCCAAGCTGCGGCCCGACAGCACGGAAACGTGACTCGTAAACAGCTACTCGGTCTGGGCCTCGATGACTACGCGGTCGGCTACCGCGTACGGAAAGGCCGCCTGTACCGCGTCCACCACGGCGTCTATGGGGTCGGCCGCCCAGCTGTCACGCCCATCGAGCGCGCCGCCGCGGCCGTCCTGGCCTGCGGGCCCGGTGCCGCGCTCAGCCACGGCTCGGCGATGACCCTGTGGGGTTTCTGGAAGCGGTGGGATACGCCCTTCGAGGTCAGCACGGCGCGTGACCGCCGGCCGAAGGGCATCTGCGTCCACCGGACCAGGAAGCCAACCGGGCGGGATGTCAGGCGACACCTCGGCATCGTGGTCACCAGTCCCGCCCGCACGATCCTCGACGTGGCACCCCGCCTCAGCGAGCGCTCGCTGAAACGCGCAGTCAACGACGCCCGGCACTCGAAGCTGCTCAGCCTGGAGGCGCTCGAAGAGACCCTAAAGCAACACCCCCGCCACCCGGGCGTCCGGTGCCTCCTTCCCTTCCTGGAGCACCCCGAGGACAAGCCCTCGCGCTCGGACTGGGAGGACGAATTCCCGGCCTTCTGCGAGCGGTTCGGTCTGCCGCGGCCGGTGATGAACGCCACGGTGTGCGGGTTCGAGGTCGACGCGGCGTTCCCCGAAGAGAAGGTAATCGTCGAACTGGACAGCTGGGGCTTCCACTCCAGCCGCACGTCCTTCGAAGACGACCGCGAGCGGGACGCCACCACGGCTGCGGCCGGATGGCAGACGGTCAGGATCACCTGGAGGCGGTTCGAGGAGAAGCCGCGGCGAGAGGCCCAGCGGCTTCACACGATTCTGGCCGCGCGCCGCGGGCGCACCGCACACCGGAGGCACAGGCGAACGCGGGCCGCGCGCGCGGGCGAGGGCGGCACCGCACCCCGGAGGCGGCCCGCCGCCGAATAGACTCGCCGCGCGCATGAGCACGAATAAGCGAGTGACCGCCGAGGCGCTTTCGCGCCACCTCGAGGGCTCCTTCCCCGGGGACCTGGGCATCGAGCCGCTCGACCTCGATGACGGGAGCGTGATCGGACGCCTCCTCGTCGAGCGGCGTCACCTCCACCCCGGCGGCTATGTTCACGGCGGCGTATGGGTGGCGTTCGCCGACTCGGTGGCGGCGTGGGGCACGATCCGCAACCTGCCTCCGAACGCCAACTTCACGACGGTCGAGCTCAAGGTCAACGTGTTCGCCGCAGCCACCGAGGGGGATGAGTTGATCGGCCGGGGAGAGCCGCTTCACCTTGGCCGGCGAACCCAGGTGTGGGAGGTCAGGGTGGAGAAGGCGGATCGGCTGGCGGCAAATTTCGTCTGTACTCAGATGGTGCTGCCCGGCACGCGCTGAACCCTCCGCTAGCGGGTACGCGCTGAACGCGCCTCTTTGAGGGCCCAGGCCATCACGCTGAACCCCGCCGCTAGCGGGTACGCGCTGAACGCGACTCTTTGAGGGCGCCGGTCATCGCGCTTCGCGCAGTCGGCAGATGCTGCTGAGCGCCCGGCGACAAGGGTTCGGCGGAGCCCATCGAACATTCGTCCATAACGGCCGCAATTAGTCAATAAATTGGTGTTTAGGGCTCAAGGTTTCTGAGCAACATGCGATATAGACCCAGGAGACCAGAAAACGGTGGATCAGGAGAGATCAGCGTTTTGGGCTCGCCGCTCGTGGCATTGGTTTCCTGCCGCATTACTCGTGACAGCCGGCATCGTTGCGGCCCCGATCGCGGCCGTCTGGGAGCTCCGCCGCACAGGGGTAGTGACCTCCTCTTGGACCGGACTCGTCATCGCGGTCGCTCTCTCGCTGACCGTCTCCGCAGTGCTCCGGCGCTGGTGGTCCCGTAGCAGTCATCGCACCGACCTCCTGTTCAGCGAGCTACTCCTGTGGGGCTGGCTGTCGCACTTGCGTAGCGAGCGTCAGCTTGCCGACGCAGCCCGGGTGCTGGCGGGGGTGACCGAACACGACGCCCACGGCGCGGCGTTGAAAGGCTACGACCGAGCTCGCCGTGAGCGACTGATCAGGCGGCTCGCAGACGCGCTCGAGGCCCAGGACGCGTTCCTCCACGGCCATTCACGGCGGGTGGCGCGACATGCCGAGATGATTGGCCGCCGTATGGGCCTGTCCATCGCGGAGCTGGTCCGGCTCCGCGCTGCAGCGGCGATCCACGATGTCGGGAAGCTCTACGTGCCGCAGGAGGTGCTCGACAAACCGGCCGCGTTGACCGACGCGGAGTACGCGTTGGTCAAACGCCACTCCGAGCATGGAGCGGCGATGGTGTCCATCCTCGGCGACAAGGACCTGACCGCGATCGTGCGACATCACCACGAGCGAATCGATGGACGTGGATACCCGGATGGTCTGTCAGGAGAGGAGATCCCGCTAGGAGCCCGGATCGTGGCGGTGGCCGACACGTTTGACGCAATCACTTCTCCCCGCCCTTACCGCCCGGCGGCCGAGCACACGAATGCCCTCAAGATCCTGCGTGCGTGTGCGGGGACGCAGCTCGACCCCGCCGCGGTCGAGGCGTTCGTGAGCTGCTACTCCGGACGCCGACAGGTGCTGGCGCTCACCGCGCTGATGGCGCTGCCCCAGCGGATGCTGGGCCGGGTTGGCGACGGCACCACCGCTAGCTCAGTGGGCACGATCTCCACCGGTTACCCGCTGACCACCCTCATCACAACGGCAGTGGTCGGAGCAGCTGCCGTCGGAGTCCCCGGAGTTGGCGCACCGACAGATCCAGCGCTTGCGAAATCGGCGTCGAGCCGGCAGGTGGGTATCGGTGTCCTGCAGGGCGGCAAAGCCAGCCGCGCGCACTCGCCTGCGCCGCCCGGAGCAGGGGCGACCTCAGTGCCGCGCCTCCTTCTGCATTCGAACGCGAGCGCCGCGACAGTCGCACGAACCGCGAGCGGGGGTGGCGGGGCACGCCAGCGCGGGCACTCGAGCACCGGGGGCTCCGGAGGCTCGGGCACGAATCGGTTCTCGCCCGGTAGCACCGGCGCTGGCGGCCGGCCGGTCAGGGGCGGCGGCTCGCCACCAACCGGAGGCGGTTCCTCGCCGCCAGCCGGTAGCTCTCCGCCCCAGTCGTCGGGGTCAGGCGGAGATAGCCACGGTGGCGGTGACAACCAAGGGGACGGTGACAATCAGGGTGGCGGCGACAACCGGGGGGGCGGTAGCTGGCCTCCGGGACACAGCGGTGAGCCGCCGCCGGGTCACGACCCGAACGGGCCCCCGGGGCAAACGGGCTCCACGCCAGGGCAGGACGGGACGCCGCCTCCCGGATGGCGCGGCGGGCACCCGCCCGGCCACGGCGACTAGCGCCCGCCCTCCAGCTTCCCATCAACCTCCAGCTCAACGCGCTCGTTCCAGAAGCAGAGGCGACCGGCGATTGCGCCCACCTCCGCGCGGGGCGACGCGTAGTACCAGATCAGATCGTCGCCGCCGGGCATCGCGACATTGAAGTAGTGGGCCTCACCCTTGTACGGACAGTGGGTGACCGTGTCGCTCTCCTGAAGCTCCGCCACGACGTCCTCCCGCGGCAGGTACCACCGCGTCGGCAGCCCGGTCTCGAACAGAGCAATGGGGCGGTGGCTGGATGCCAGCACCTGGCCGTCGAGCAACACTCGCACGTGGCTGTCGCTTTCGATCACGTCGATCCGGTGGTAGGGATCGCGCGGATGGACTCCGATCTCCTCGGCCTCCTCGAGCCACCGGTCCATGCGGTCGAAGTAGAAGGCAACCAGGCCGCGCAGCGCGGGTGGAGCGCCGGACAGCGGATCGGGGTAGTACCAGGCGCCGTTTGGCACCACCCGGTCGCCGGCCCGGATCGTGTAGTAGGAGGCGTCGCCCTTCTTCGGGCAATGGGTACTGCGATCGGTGCGCTCCAGCACGTCAGTGCGGACATCCTCCGGCGGGAAGTAGTACACGGGCTGAAGCCCGGACTCGTGCAGCAAGAACGCATTGCGGCTGTCGGCGATCGTCTCGCCGCCCACGATCACCCGGAGCCGCTTGGACGTTGGCTCCAGGTACAGGGCACTGCCGGCCGGCGGTGGGTCGAAGTTGAATGCGCCTGCCGGTGTCCGGCTCAACGGTCCGGTGCCGTACATGAGGCCCATCTATGCGGCCACCACCAGTCCGAGCCACACGATGGCAAGCGAGGCCAGAAAGATCGCCGCGTCCAGGACGTGCCAGCTAGGCCGTCGCATGTGGAGGTGAATCAGGACGGCTACCAGGGCGACCAGGCCGAGCTTCACCTGGAGGTCGGTGTTTCCCCATTTGCGGTAGTGGCTGGCCATGGCGGCTCCGGTAACCAATAGCACCAAGATCGCGGCGAGCGTCCCGAACGCGAACCGCCGGGCGGCCCGCCGCATCGGCTCGCCTTCGGCAACGCCGCGGACGACCGGAACCACAACCCCGGCCAGCATCAGCTGCCCGCCGACGAAGAACGCCATCGCAAGTAGGTGAAGCCACAGCACGGCGCGCCACACGGTCATGAAGCCGGGCGATCCTGACACACTCCGGCGGGGGATGAACTTCGCGCGAGATGTCGTCGACGCCGCGCCCGGGAAGCGCCTGGCGCTGGTGGAGCTTCCGCGCGAGGGCGGGCGCCGGGAGTGGACGTTCGACCAGGTCGCCGAGCGGAGCGCCCGGCTGGCGGGAACCCTGATCCGCCACCGCGTGGAGCGCGGGGATGTGGTCCTCACGCTGATCGGCAACCGGCCGGAGTGGGTGCTGACGATGATCGCCTGCTTTCGCATCGGCGCCGTCGTGCTGCCGTGCAACGAGCAGCTGCGTGCCAAGGACCTCGAGCTGCGACTGGCGGCGGCGGATCCGAAGTTGATCCTCGCCGATGAGCGCAACGCTTCGGAGCTGGCCGCCGCGGGACCGAGCTGCGAGGTCCTGACCATGCCTGACGAATCGCTGTTCGCGGCCGAGCCGGCTCCCACGATCGAGCTGGAGGCAACGGACCCGTGCTTGATCACGTTCACGAGCGGGACGACCGGTGAGCCCAAGGGGATCGTTCATGGCCAGCGCTATCTGCCCGGTCAGCGGCTCCAGGCCGAACACTGGCTTGACGCCCGCCCCGGCGAGCTGGTGTGGTGCACCGCGGCGAGCGGGTGGTCCAAGTCGGCGCGCAACGTGTTCATTGCGCCGTGGCTGCGAGGTGCGGCGGCGCTGCTCCACGACGCGCGTTTTGAACCGGCTGAGCGCCTCGAGATCCTGGCCAAGGAGGCGGTGGCCGTCCTGTGCATGGCCCCCACCGAATACCGCGTGATCGCCAAGCGGACCGCGGATTGGCCAGCGCTGCCGCGGCTGCGCACCCTGGTGGCCGCGGGAGAGGCTCTCAATCCGGAGGTCATCCGGGCATTCCACGAGGTCACCGGAGTTGAGATCCGCGACGGTTACGGTCAGACCGAGACCGGGCAGCTGACCGCCAACCCGCCCGGAGAGCCCGTTCGGCCCGGCTCGATGGGCCGGCCTCTGCCCGGCGTGGCGCTCGAGGTGATCGACGGCGAGCTGGTGCTGACCGATCCGCGAACCGACCCCACTTTCTTCGTCGGAGACCTCGGCGGGCAGTGCTCGGCGATCGACCGGCCGTGGCACACCGGCGACCGCGTTCGCAAGGATGAGCGGGGTTACCTGTACTTCGAGAGTCGCGCCGACGACGTGATCATCTCCTCGGGCTACCGGATCGGGCCGTTCGAGGTGGAGTCAGCGCTGGTCTCACATCCAGCGGTCGCCGAGGCAGCGGTGGTTGCGGCGCCGGACGAGGAGCGGGGGTCGGTGGTCCGCGCAGTGGTGGTGCTGCGTGACGGGTACGACCCGGCGGAGGTGCTGGCGACGGAGCTTCAGCAGCACGTTCGCGAGCAGACGGCGCCCTATAAGTACCCGCGGATCGTGGAGTTTGCTGCCAGCCTGCCGAAGACGGCGAGTGGGAAGGTGCAACGCTCGCTCCTGCGAGGCGCCGGCCAGCGGCCTTAACTCAGGGTTCAAGGTTCGGGAGGCTCCGGACGATAAGCAGACCATGGCTACTCGGGTGGATCTCCGAGGCCACACGGTGGCGGTCGCCGGCGCGGGCGTTCTGGCGGTCAGCCTGTGGTTGCCCTGGTACAGCTTCAGGATTCCTGCGGCGGCGGTCGACTCGGCCGTGTCGCTCGCACACCAGCTCGGAATCCTCGGGCCGCTTGTGACCCAGGCCGCCCAGGTGATCAACCACCTGGGACCCCTGCACGTCAGCGCCTGGAAGGTCTACACCACCCTGCCCATCGTGCTCGTTGTGTGCGCGACGATCGGCGGAGCCCTTGCGTTGCTGTCGCTGACGGAGCGAGCCAGCGGCGTGGGGCAGCTGCTCGTGCTCGCCGGCGTGGTGGGAATCGCGCTCATCCTGTTCCGGCTGGTGGCGCCGCCGCTGAACGGGCTCCTGCTGCATCCCACCTGGGGCCTGTTCCTGGCGTTGGCCGGCTCCGTCGCAATGGGGGCGGGTGGAGCGATCGCAAACCGGGACGAGCGATCGTTCGCCGAGGCGGACCCGGCACTGGTTGGCGGCCCATCATCCTGGTCGACAATCCACTCGGTCCCACCGCCGGCTTCCGGCTGACGGTCGGCCCCGAGCTCACGTAGCCTCAGGTCTGTGGCCAGACCTGTGATCGGCATCACCCCGACCCTCGCCCGCGCGCGCTGGGGGCATTGGGATCAGACAGCCGTGCTCCTGCCGGCGCCCTACATAGCGGCCGTGCAGCGGGCGGGCGCGCTGGCCCTGATGATCCCGCCGGATCCGGAGCTGGCCCGAAAGCCCGACGAGGCGCTCGACCTGATCGACGGGCTGATGCTCTCGGGCGGCAATGACATTGACCCGTCGTGCTATGGCGCTGAATCGCATCCCGAGACTGGTATCCCGGTTCCCGAGCGAGATCGAATGGAACTGGCACTGGCTCGGCGAGCGGTCGACCGTGACCTGCCCGTGCTGGGAATCTGCCGAGGGATGCAGCTGCTCAACGTGGCCTTCGGCGGGACCCTGCTCCAGCATCTACCTGACGAGGTCGGCCACGGTGACCATCGGCTCAATCCCGGAACCTTCGACGGTTCCGAGCACGATGTACGACTCCAGGTGGGGTCGCTGGCCGCACGCGCCGCCGGCGAGGAGCTCCACGAGACAAAGTCTCATCATCATCAGGGGATAGCGGTGGTAGCACCTGAGTTCGAGGTGACCGGCCGCTCAACTCTGGATGACCTGCCCGAAGCGGTTGAAGCTCCCGCGAAGACGTTCGTGCTCGGCGTGCAGTGGCACCCCGAGGCCGACGAGCGCAGCCAGGTCATCGGCGCGTTTGTGGAGCAGGCCCGGGCCTATCGCAAGGAGCGCGGCTCGGCATAGCCCGCCTGGCGTATCGCTGCGGTGACGCGGTGGGCGTGGTCGGGGCCGCGCGTCTCCAGAACCAGCTGGACCGCGGTCTCACGGACGTGGAGGTCGAGTCCCTCGCGGAGGTGGATCACGTCGATCAGGTTCGCGCCCTGCTCGGCGACCAGGCCCAGCAGCTGCGCCAGTGAACCCGGCCGGTCCGGAACCCGCGCCAACAGCACCACCCGCCGGCCGGCCTGGCTCTCGTGCCGGCGTACGATCTCCGCGAGCAGGCCTGGATCGACGTTCCCACCGGAGAGGATCGCTACCGCGGTCCCTTCGCGGGGGACCGGCACCTTGCCAGCCATGAGCGCCGCAACTGGAACTGCCCCCGCACCTTCGACCACGAGCTTGGCGCGCTCCAGAAGGAACACCATCGCCTCGGCGACCTCGTCCTCCCCCACCACCACGATCTCCTCCACCCACCTTTCGATCAGCGGCAGCGTCAGACGACCGGGGCGCTTGACGGCGATCCCATCAGCGATCGTCGCCGGGCGTCCCCCACTGACGGACCCTCCTTTTCCGAGAGCCTCGGCCACCGGCGCACACGCTGCCGCTTGAACGCCGACGACTCGAACCTGCGGGCGGTGGCTTCTCACTGCGATCGCGACGCCACTTACCAGTCCCCCACCACCCACGGGAACGACGACTGTGGAGAGGTCTGGAACCTCGGCCAGCAGCTCCAGGCCCACCGATCCCTGACCGGCGATCACGTCAGGGTCGTCAAAGGGATGCACAAACGGAAGGCCGGCGCGCTGCGCATGCTGCTCCGCTGCGTGCAGCGATTCCTCGACGGTGGTTCCGATCAGGTGAACATCCGCCCCGAGCGAGCTCGCCGCCTCGACCTTCGCTACGGACGCGTGCTCGGGCATGAAGAGCTCACAGGCCACTCCCCGGGTCCTGGCCGCATAAGCGACGGCCTGTCCGTGGTTGCCGGCGCTCGCCGCGACGACCCCCCGCCCACACTCCTCGCCCAGGGCGGCCAGCTTGGCAACAGCACCCCGGAGCTTGAAAGACCCGGTCCGCTGGAGGTTCTCGGCCTTCAGCGCGATCGCCGCACCGACGCGATCGCTGAGCGTGCGCGAACTCAGGACCGGGGTGTGGCGCACAACCCCGGCCGCCGCCGTGGCGGCACGCTCAATGTCCTGAGGTGAGACCGGCTCTTGCGCAGGGCGCGGCGACCGGGTCACCCGGGTATCGCCACCACCGCATCGATCTCCACCTTTGCGCCCCGCGGCAAAGAGCTCACGCCGATCGCCACCCGGGCCGGCGGATCGGACTCGAAGAAGGACTCGTAAACCTCGTTGATCTGGGCAAACGAGCCCATCTCGGTGGTGTACACGGTGAGCTTCACCGCGTCTCCGAGCGTCGCCCCCGCGGCGTTGCAGACCGCGGAGAGGTTCTCCAGACAGCGCCCGGTCTGATCGCCGACGGTGGCGTCGATCAGCTCCCCGGTTTTGGGGTCGAGCGGAATCTGGCCCGAGCAGAACAGGAGCCCGCCGACGCGAACCGCGTGGGCGTAAGGGCCGGCCGCACGCGGCGCATCGGGAGCGTTTACGGACTCGCGCGGCGACGCCATACGCCGAAGCCTATTGTCCACGCCTGCCTGTGGGTAGGCTGATGACGGTGCCAAACCGCCTGGCTGCCGAGAGTTCGCCCTACCTCCTCCAACACAAGGACAACCCGGTCGACTGGTATCCGTGGGGAGAAGAAGCACTGGAGGTTGCTCGTGGCCCGGAGCGTCCTCTGCTCGTGTCGATCGGGTATTCCGCGTGCCATTGGTGCCACGTGATGGCGCACGAATCCTTCGAGGATCCTGAGGTTGCCGCCCTGATGAACGAGCGGTTCGTCTGCGTCAAGGTGGACCGCGAGGAGCGTCCGGATGTCGACGCGATCTGCATGGAGGCCTGCCAGGCGATGACCGGCCACGGCGGCTGGCCACTCAACGCCTTCCTGGACCCAACGGAGCTGATCCCGTTCTATGCGGGGACCTACTTTCCGCCCGAGCCGCGCCATGGTTTGCCGAGTTGGCGCATGGTGCTGTTGGCAGTCTCGGAGGCTTGGCATGAGCGGCGCGAGGAGATCTCACGCCAGGGCAAGGAGATCGTCCGCTCGCTCGGAGCGACGGCGCGGCTTGAGCCCTCGAGCGATCCAATCGCGGAGGAACAGCTAGCCGAAGCTGTGGCCACGATCCGCCGGTCGCACGACCGCGCAAATGGAGGGTGGGGAACGGCGCCGAAATTCCCGCAGGCCTCGGTCATCGAGCTCCTGTTGTCCCGTGGAGAGGGCGAGGTGGCACTCGGCGCGCTGAGCGCGATGGCGCGAGGGGGCATCTACGACCAGGTTGGGGGCGGCTTCGCCCGTTACTCAGTCGACCCGACGTGGACCGTCCCGCACTTCGAGAAGATGCTCTACGACAACGCGCTCCTAGCCAGGGCGTATCTACACGGCTGGCTTCTCACCGGCCAAGAGCGGTTCAAGCGGGTGTGCTGTGAGACGCTCGACTGGGCGATGCGGGAGATGTGCGGCGAGGACGGGGGCTTCTGTTCAGCCCTGGACGCCGACTCCGAGGGAGTCGAGGGCAAGTTCTACGTTTGGACCGACGAAGAGCTGAGCGGGGTCCTCGGCGCGCTCTACGACGAGGCGGTTGCGTTCTTCGGCCCGCGCCCGTTCGAGCATGGGGCGAAGGTGCTGGAAGGCCGCGGGCCCGTGCCGGAACGGCTCCCGGAGATCCGCTGCAAGCTCTACGGAGCGCGCGCACAACGCGTGAGGCCCGGACTCGACGACAAGCGCCTGACGTCCTGGAACGCGTTGATGATCGCGGCGCTGGCCGACGCGGGGGCGGTGCTCGGTCGTAGCGACTACCTGGACGCGGCCTCGGCGTGCGGGTTGTTCGTGCTCTCCTCACACCGCCAGGACGGCGGCGAGCTGCTGCGCACCGACCGAGTGCCCGCATACCTGGACGACCACGCTTTCCTGCTCGAGGCCCTCCTGACGCTTTATGAATCGACGTTCGAGCCGCGGTGGTATCGGGAGGCTGCGTTGCTAGCCGACAGGATGATCGATCGCTTCGGGGACAGCGAGCGCGGCGGTTTCTTCACGACCGCCGAGGGCCAGTCGGAGCTGCCCTTGCGGCGCAAAGATCTGGAGGACTCGCCGATCCCATCGGGAAACTCGTCGGCGGCAGTTGGGTTGCTCCGGCTGGCGGCCCTGTCAGGCGAGCGGCGCTACGAGGATCAGGCGGTGGGCGTCCTGCGGCTTCTGTTTCCGCTCGCCGTTCGCCATCCGCTTGCCTTCGGCCATCTGTTGCGGGCCGCTGACTTCTACCTCGGGAGCGTGCGTGAGGTAGCGATCGTGGGGCCGCCTGAGGACTCCAAGCCGTTGCTTGACGTGGTCAGGGAGGGCCTGCGCCCGCACCTCGTCGTGGCCGGTGGTGCAGGAGGTGATGTGCCGCTGCTGGAGGGACGCCAGCTGGTCGACGGCCGAGCGGCCGCATACGTATGCGAGCACTTCGCCTGCCGGGCTCCGGTGACGGAGCCGGAGGAGCTGCGGGCTATGTTGAGCCCTGCTCCAGCCGCTGCTTGAGCCGCTCGAGCGCGCGCTCGTTGCCCTTGCGCATCCCGGCAGCGAGGAACGGTGCCAGGAGCTTGAACAGACCGCCTGGCTTCGGCGCCATAACGAGCTTGACGCGGGTCGCCTGGCCCTCGGATGAGAGATCCCACCACCCCGATGGCTCCATCGACCCAGGGCCGGCTTTTACCGGGGGCCCATGCCAGGCCAGATGCGAGTCGGGATCGAACTTGGTCCATTCGAAGGTGCCCGCGCCGCCGCGCCCCATCTTGTAGCTGTACTGGGTGCCCTTGGCCGGTTCTCCCTCAGACACCTGCTGAACGGCCTCGAAGTCGGTGACGTACTCCGGCAAATACTCGGCGTGGGCGATGTAGGCGAAGACCTCACCGGGGGGCTTGGCGACAGTTGTCTCGGATTCGATCTGCATGGCGCGACCCTACAGCACCGGTAGGTACCGCTCTAGCTCCCACGGGGTGACCTGGACCCGGTAGTCCTCCCACTCCTGGCGCTTGCTCTCGACGAAGCGGTTGAACACGTGCTCGCCCAGAGTCCGCAGCACAAGCTCGGACTCCCCGGTCAGCTCGATCGCCTCCCCCAGAGTCTCGGGCAGCTGCTCCACCCCCAGGCGACGCCGGTCATCCGGCGAGAGGTGATACAGGTTCTTCTCCATCGGCTCAGGCAGCTCGTAGCCCTGCTCGATCCCCTCCAGACCCGCCTGCAGCAGCACCGCGAACGTCAGATACGGGTTGCAAGCGGGGTCCGGGCAGCGAAGCTCCATCCGCGTGGTCCGCTCCTTGCCGGGGTGGTACAGCGGCACCCGAACGAGCGCTGACCGGTTGCGCCGTGACCACGCCACATACACCGGCGCCTCATAGCCGGGAACCAGGCGCTTGTAGGAGTTGACCCACTGGGCGAAGATTGAGCAGATCTCGCGCGCGTGTCGCAGCTGGCCGGCGATGAACCCCTTGCCCGCGTCGGAGAGGAAGTACTGGTCATCGGGGTCGAAGAAAGCATTCGTCTCACCCCGAAACAGGGACTGGTGGGTGTGCATCCCCGAGCCGTTCTTGCCGAACAGCGGCTTGGGCATGAATGTCGCGTGAAGGCCGTGCTTGAGCGCGTACTCCTTGACGGTGATCCGGTAGGTCATGCAGTCATCGGCCATCTTGAGTGCGTCCGAATACCGCATGTCGATTTCGTGTTGGCTGGGTCCCACCTCGTGGTGGGCGTACTCGGTATGGATCCCGAGCTGGTCCAGCGCCAGCACGGTCTCACGTCGGAGATCCGAACCCGCGTCGAGCGTGGTGAGATCGAAGTAGCCGCCCTCATCGAGCACCTCGGTCGAGCGCGAGTCACGGAAGTAGAAGTACTCGAGCTCGGGCCCCACGTAGTAGTGGTCGAATCCCATGGCGCCGGCACGCTCGAGCGCGCGGCGTAGTACGTAGCGTGGATCGCCCTCGTAAGGAGTGCGCTCCGGGGTCAGGATGTCGCAGAACATCCGGCCCACGCCCTGGTCCACGGGGCGCCACGGCAGGACCGCAAAGGTGCTGGGGTCGGGCATGGCGATCATGTCTGACTCCTCGATCGGGTTGAAACCGGTGATCGAGGACCCGTCGAACCCCATCCCGCCCTCAAATGCATCGCCAAGCTCGGTGGCGTTGATCGAGAACGACTTCAGCTGCCCCAGCATGTCCGTGAACCACAGGCGGATGAAGCGGATCTCGCGCTCCTTGACCAATGCAGTGACGTCGTCGGCGCTCAGCGTGTTGGCGGTCGCGGTCATCGCAACCGAACGTTACTTAGTCCGACCAGGGCTATGCTCGGGCCGTGCGGCTCCCTTTCCTCGTGGCCGTTCTGGCGCTCGCGATCAGTCTCGGTGGCTTTGCCAGAGCAAGCGGCAGCACGCCACCATGTGGCCCGCAGGGCGCCCGGTCGTTGGCCATCAACGCAACAGCTCGCGTCTACATGAGGGCGAACTCCGTCTATGGCTGCTCCCACAGCGGGCACCGGAGCTTTCGCCTCGGAGGCTCCGCAACCTGCATCAACCAGGCGAGGGTGACCCGAGTGGCGCTGGCCTCCGCCACCGCCGCCTACGGGCTGGAGCGCTGCGGGATTGACACCGGGTACACACAGGTTCTGGTTCGGGGGCTGGACAACGGCGCGCAGCTGTCGAGCTTCGCTTCAACGGTCAAACCGCTACCCGCCGAGGCATACAGCATGGTCGAATCGCTCGTCGTCAAGCGCGACGGCGCGGTGGCCTGGATCGCCAGCGCCGCATCGATCGTCGGGCATGGGCAGCCTGATATCGAGGTCCACAGCGGCCGCGGATCCAACGCGCAGTTGCTTGACTCCGGACCGACGATCGATGCCGGCTCGCTGCGGCTACATGGCTCGCGGCTGACCTGGCGCCATGGCGGGGCCACGCGCTCTGCTGTGTTGCGGTAGCCGGCCTCAGACCGCGGCTGTCTCGGCGCGCTCCGAAGCGCGCCTCAGCCAGCGTTCGGCCCAACGCTGAATCTCCTCCAGCGCGGGCTGCAGCTCCCGTCCCATCTGCGAGAGCTCGTACTGGACGCGCAATGGGGGTCCGGGAATCACCGTGCGCTTGACGATCCCGCGGGCTTCGAGCTCCTTCATCCGCTCGGACAGAAGCCGGTCAGAGAGCTCGGGTACGGCCTGGCAGATCTCGGAGAAGCGCAGCGGCCCATCCATCAACACGCGGACAATGGCGCCTGTCCAGCGGCGACCAACGAGCTCCACCGCCTCGTGGTAGAGAGGACAGCAGCCGGACGCCTTTTCGTGTGCCCCGATCGACGTCTGCGCACGCGCGCCCATCGCGACGAAGCTTACGCTGCTTGCAGGGCCCGTGATGCCTCGCTGGACCCGTCGACCGGCACCTCGCCGGCCACGTTGACCATCGCAGTGAATGCCTCCAAGGCAACCGCTGCGATCGCCTCCAGGATCTGCTCGTCGTCCCAGCCGGCCTCACGCGCTTCCTCATGTAGGTGCATCGGAGCGCGCCCCCGCTCGTCAAGGAGAGCCTGCAGATAGCGGAGCAATGCAGCTTCACGCGGGTCCTTGGAAGTGAACTGGCGGGCCTGCGCTACCTCGTCGATGGCCAGCCCGGCGCCTCGCGCCGCTCGCGAGTGCATCTCGATCCCGGGCTCAGAGTGGTAGTGCTCGGCCACCGCCAGCGCAATCCGTTCCAGCGTGGCCAGGCTCAGCTTCCCATGACGGAGCTCCGAGCGGAACCGGGCATACGCCCGCAGCGCGGCCGGCGAGCCGGCCAGCACACCGAGGAGGTTCGGGAGCTGTCCTCCCGTCGCCAGGGCCCCGCGCAGCACCGGGACCGAGCCCTCGGGTGCGGTCAGGTCATCGTGGATCTGGAATCTGCTCATCGAGGTTTTCATGTGACCACCAGGCCTAAGCCTGCTTCCTTTAGTTTCAGGACCAGCTTACGTTTGATAAGGGTACCGCCGAACCTGCGTTCGGGCAAGGGACCAACACAACATTCAGCAACTTGTAAGGCGGGCGGGCTGGCCTCCGCCACCGGAGAGCACTGCCGTCTCTCCCCTTATACGTACGCCGATAAGCCGAGGATCAGCGCTTGCCGTGAGCGGAGTAAGAGCGCTTGCAGCGAGCGGGGTGAGAGCGGATCAGCTATGGGCGCTGACGGCCGCCACGAGCACCAGGAGCAGGCCCAGGACGACGGCCCACATGGCGAGGCGGTCTGGCCTGAACGTCGCGCGGTGGTGGGGCAGGCGCGACGGCCGCCGGGGCGAGATTCCGCTTTCCCACGGAAGGTTGCGCTCGGCGCCGCGTCCCTTGATCGTGATGGTCCGGCGCCCTGGCCCGGGAATGCCGTCCTGATAGGCCGGCGCGGCGGGCGGAGGCACGGGCACGCCGTGCTGAGAGGCCGGCGCGGCGGGCGGACTCGGCGGCTCAGCGAGAGACAGCGCGGACGCGGGACGTGGCGCGTCTGGCGCGGGGCTTGGGGCGTGTGGCGCGGGGCTTGGGGCGAGCTCGTCGCGTGGCACCGGTGCACGGACGGCCCGCGACGACGGCCGAGCAGCGACCGCGGGTGCAGGACGCCGCTGGCGCCGCGGCGCGCGCTGGTCGAAGGCTTCCTGCCAGACCTCTTCTTCGATCCGGATCGCATCCGGAGCTATCGCTGTCCGGGGCACATGGACCTCTTTCTTTCGCTTACGGGGTTAGCTGACGGGCTCGCGCCGAAAGAGGCGGCGCTACGTGACGGGCACGATTCGCCCCAGATGTGGGTCCCCCGCTTCCGCTAGCTAAAGCGACTGTGGGAATTCAGCTCTGCGGCGGCGATCCTAACAACGTGCGCGGACATAGGCAGCGTGGTCTTGTGTGATTTTTCGCATATTGGAGCGTTCGCCATGGGACAGCCGGCTCGCGGCGGTCCGCCCATGGGCGGCGCGGGCTCGTCCGACCGGAGCCAAGGCCGGATCCCACCACCACGACGTAGGTACCGCGACTGGAGCCGGGTCGCGGCCGGTCGCTACTGGCTGCCCGCCACCTTGGACACAAACGTGGCCACGTCCTGGGCGTCGGTGCCCTGGATGATGCCGGCCGGCATGACTCCCTGACCCAGACAGTTCGTGGGTGAAGACGGGGACGGAGGGTTCTGCAGGCAGCCGTTCTGGATTGTGTGCAGGACCAGGTTGTAGTTGGGCTTGATGGTGTCGAGGTTGGGGCCCACCTTGCCGACCGCATTTGCTCCAGCGAGCGTGTGGCACACGCCGCACTTCTCGCCGAACAGCTCCTGTCCGTGCTTCTCGGCGGCAGTGAGCTTGACGCCGCCTACCCGCTTGCTCGCATTGGCGTGGTTGCCGACCAGAAACCCGACCGGCATCGCCACTCCGAATCCGATGAACGCGAACGCGAACGTCGTGGCGGCGAACTTGCGGGCGCGGGGTCGCTGCGATTGGAGCGTGGCACGGGCTCCGCCCAACCCGCCGCGCGCGGCGACGAAGAAGATGAGGAACGCGACGGCGATCCAGAAGGCGACGAACAGCCAGACGGCAAGCACGGTGGCGGAACGATACGGCTTATGGCGTGCCCCCGTCGGGCAGCAGCACGGCTCCAGCGCGGCCAAATTCGCCGCTGTCCTTAGCGCCGGCGACCTGATGCGAAGCTCATCACGGGCGGAGCCACCGCACGGAAGTCCTCTGCTTCGGTGGCGTCCTGCTCGGCCTGTGTCCTGGCGCGCTCCTGCTCGGCCCTGCCCTGGCGCACCTGCTCGTCGAGCATCGAAAAATCCTTGACCTCGGCGATCACCTGGTCGGGAGCTGCGATCGAACCCACCCTGTCGACCAAGACGTTGACAGCGCCTCCCGCGGCGGCAAACCGTTCCAGCTTGCCCTCGGCCAGCATCAGAGGCTCAGTACGCACGATCAGACGATGACGCTCATAGACCTTGGCGGGCACGATCAGGTTGATCGTCCCGTGCTCGTCCTCGAGCAGGATGAACACGATTCCGTTCGCCGTTCCGGGTCGCTGGCGGGCGACGACCATGCCGCCCACCCGGACCCTTGTTCCGTGCGAGAGCGTGTCCAGATCCTGGCTGCTCACGGCGTCTCCGGGGAGGCGATCACGCAGTAGCGCGATCGGGTGAGTCCTGGTGGTTAGGCCGGTGGAGGAGTAGTCGGCCAGCATCGCCTCCCACTTGGAGAGCTGGTTCAGCTTAGGTGGGGCGGGGAGGTCGAGTGGCAGCGACAGCTGGATCCCACCAGGAACGCTTTGCCCCGGAGTAGCCACGCCGAGCTGCCAGAGGACCATGCGCCGGTCACCGCCCGCCGCCAAGGAGTCGCAGGCTCCGGACCACGCCAGGAGCTCAAGCGAGGGAGCGCCGGTGCCCGCGCGCGAAGCGAGATCGGACAGGCTTCGAAACGGCCCGCCCGCTTGGCGAGCGGAGCACAGCTCCCTGATCTCCTGCTCACGCACGCCGCGCACGTAGCCGAGGCCGATGCGGACCCGTCCCTCAGAGTCCATGTCGCACTCCGCTTCGCTTGAGTTGACGTCGGGCGCGAGCACCTCCATTCCGCGCCGCTGGGCTTCGTGAATGAGCGCATCGGGCGGATAGAAACCCATCGGCTGCTCATTCAGCAAGGAGCACAAGAGCTCCGGGCCATAGTGCACTCGGAGCCAGGTCGATTGGTACGCCAGCAGGCCAAAGGCCGCGCCGTGAGCCTTGGGGAAGCCAAAGCCGGAAAAGCCCTTGACCATCTCGAATACGCGCTCCGCGGTTTCCTCATCCACCCCGTGCTTGCGCCGGGCGCCGGCGACGAAGCGCTGGTGGTAGGCCTCGATCGCAGCTCCCGAGCGTTTGCGGCTCATGGCCCGCCGGAGCCCCTCCGCCTCGCCCACCGAGAAGCCCGCGAACGCGATCGCAACCTCAAGCACCTGGTCCTGGAAGATGATCGTGCCGAGCGTCTCCTTCAGAACTGGTTCAAGCGAGGGATGCTCATAGGGGACCTGGTAGGTGGGGTCCACTCGCAGCCGCTGACGGCGCTCGATGTACGGGTTGACCGCGCCACCCTGGATTGGCCCTGGCCGGACGATGGCGACCTGGACCGTGAGATCCTGGAGGGTGGCTGGCCTGGTTCGACGGAGCGACTGCATCTGAGCGCGGCTTTCGATCTGGAAGACGCCGGTGGTGTCGGCGTTCTGGATGCATTCGTAAGTGGCCGGGTCGTCATAGGGAATCGTCGAGAGGTCGATCCGCTCTCCCTGAGTCCGCGCAATCAGCTCCACACTGCGCTCGACCGCCGAGAGCATGCCCAGCCCCAGCAGGTCGATCTTGAGAAAGCCGGCGTCGGCGCAGGAGTCCTTGTCCCACTGGACGATCTGGCGGCCCTCCATGGCGGCTGGCACGATTGGGCAGCAGTCGATCAGCGGCCGCGTGGCCACCACCATTCCCCCCGAGTGCTGCGACAGATGGCGTGGCAGACCATGGGCTTCCCCGGCCAGGCGGCCCAGCCATGCCCAGCGACCGGTCTTGCCGCGGCTGCCTCCGAAGGCGCTTTCGATGTCCTTTTCAACGTTCCGCGCGTCCCATCCCTCGCTGCCGCGGGCCACCCGCTCGATCTCTCCAGCCGACAGTCCCAGGGCCTTCCCCAGCTCCCGGATCGCTCCCCTAGCTCGATAGGTCGGAAACGCCGCCACCAGCGCCGAACGCTCCCGTCCATAGCGCTCGTGCACCCGAGGTATCAGCTTCTCCCGGATGTCCCGCGGGAAGTCCAGGTCGATGTCCGGCAGCGAGGTCAGCTCCTCGTTGAGGAAGCGCCCAATCAGGAGCTCGTTGGCGATGGGATCGACGTGGGAGAGCCCGGTGAGGTAGCAGACGATCGAGGAGACGCTTGAGCCACGGCCCCTTCCAGGCGGCAGCAACGCCCGAGCGGTCGAGGGACCGCGGACCTCGACCGCCACCTCCCGGGCGAGCTCGAGCAGGTCGTGATGAAGCAGGAAGAATCCCGCCAGTCCCAGGCGCTCGATGATTCGTAGCTCCTCACGTAGGCGACCTGCGGCGGTGTCAAGCACTCCGGCCGTCGATCCTCCGTAGCGGAGGCGAAGCCGGGCGTCGCAGAGCTCGGTGAGGCTGCGCATTGCGTCGGCGTCCTCAGCGCCGGGATAGCGATAGCCGAGATCGCTCGCCAGGTCAAAGCGCAGACGCTCGGCCAAGCGCTCGGTCTCGGCGACGGCGCCGAGATGCTCGGGGAAGCGAGCCGCCATCGCTTCAGGCGAAGTCAGGACATGGGAATGGTTACCGCGGCGCTGGGGCTCCGAGGCGTCCAGCGTGGTGTGCAGACGGATCGCCACAAACGCGTCCTGAAGTGGCGCCCGTGCCCGGGCGTGAGCGTGGACGTTGCCGGTGGCCACGGTCCTCACTCCCAGGTCTGCGGCGAGCCGCTCCAGCCTGCGATTGCGCGAGCGGTCGCCGAACAGGAAAGGACGTTGAAGCTCGATCCGCAGATGGTCGGCCCCGAATGCCTCGAGCAGGCGCTTGAGCGTCGCCTCGTCGTGCACGCCACTCAGGGCGCAGCCGCTCAGGCATACGAGGCCCTCCGCATGGGCAAGGACAGTCTCGAGCGACGTGTGCGGATCGGCGGGAGGCGCACCCGGCCGTCCTTCACGCGTGTGCGCGTGCGCCTGACTGATGATGCGACAGAGGTTGGACCACCCACGGGCATCCTCGACCAGCAGCGTCAGGTGACGGCCCTCATCCAGGTCGATCTCGGCCCCATGAATCGCGCGCAGCCCCAGTGCGCGTGAAGCCATCGCGAACTCCATCGAGCCCGAGACCGAGTTGTGATCCGTCAGGGCCAGCGCGCTGTAGCCGAGCTCTACCGCCGTGGCAGCGAGCTCGTCGGGTAGCGAGGCTCCGTCCAGGAAGGAGAAGGCCGAGTGGCAATGAAGCTCCGCATACGTCATGGACGCGAACATATGTTCCCACCCGGTTCGGATGTCAAGCACCCTGCGCACTCGATTTCGCGCGCCCCTGACTTTTTATTAGTGACTGCTAAGCTATCTCTGTAGTTAGCACTCACTAATTCCGTCAAGCGAGGCGCATATGACATCCACCACAGCCACTTCCCGCCGCCGGGCCTGGACGCTCGTCCTTGTCTCAGTGGGCCTGTTCATGGTCGTACTCGACAACCTCGTGGTGAACGTCGCACTGCCCAGCATCCACCATGACCTGGGCGCGTCGATCCAGTCTCTGGAGTGGACGATCAACGCTTACGTTCTGGCATATGCCGTGTTCCTGCTAACCGGTGCCGCACTCGGCGACCGGCTTGGCCGAAAGCGGATGTTCATCGCCGGCGTTGCCCTGTTCACCACCGCCTCGGCGGCGGCAGCGCTCGCACCGACAGTCGGCTTTCTCATCGCCGCGAGGGGTCTTCAGGGCTTCGGCGCCGCTCTCGCAACGCCTGTGACCTTGACACTGCTGGCCGAGGCCTTCCCGCCCGATCGCCGAGGGCTCGCCCTCGGTATCTGGTCAGGGATCAGCGGGATCGCCATCGCCTTGGGACCGCTAGTGGGAGGGGCGGTGACCCAAGCGGCGACGTGGCACTGGATCTTCTGGATCAACGTGCCGATTGGCATCGCCCTCGTCCCGCTCGCGCGAGCGAGGCTGGTGGAGAGCTTCGGCGCACCCCAGCGCCTTGACCTCGTCGGGTTGGGGCTGGCTTCGGCCGGCCTGTTCGGTCTCATCTACGGCCTGATCCGCTCGCAGTCGATGGGCTGGATTCATCCCGAGGTGCTAATCGGGTTGGGGGCGGGCCTCGTCCTCGTCGCGGCCTTCGTCATCCACGAGCTCCGCACCGACGCGCCGATGCTGCCAATGCACTTCTTCGCCGACCGTGGCTTCGCGGTGACCAACGCGGTATCGCTGGCGATGTACTTCGGCATGTTCGGGTCGATCTTCTTCCTCAGCCAGTTCATGCAGAACGTGCTCGGCAACACTCCGCTTCAGGCCGGAATCAAGCTGCTGGTCTGGACCGGCGCAACGATGGTCACCGCGCCGCTGGCCGGCTTCTTTTCCGAGCGTTACGGCAGCCGGCCGTTCATGGTGGCCGGAATGTCGCTGCAGGCGATCGCGCTGGCTTGGCTGGCCAGCGAAGCGAGCGTCACGGAGACCTACTCGAGCATGGTGGGCCCATTCGTGCTGGCGGGAAGCGGGATGGCGATGGTGTTTGCGCCTTCGGCCAATGCCGTCCTGGCTTCGGTGGCCACGATCGACGCCGGCAAGGCGTCGGGCGCCACCAACGCGATCCGCGAGCTCGGTGGGGTCCTGGGAATCTCGATCCTGGCAACCGTGTTCACCTCCGACGGCGGTTACGGCTCGCCGATCGCGTTCATCCACGGGCTCAGACCGGCCATGTGGATCGGCGTGGCGGTGCTCGCCGCCGGCGCGCTGCTGGCTGCCGCGGTGCCGTTCTCAACGCGAGAGTCGGCGGTCGCACACGCACTGGCCGAGGCGCCCGCCGCCGCCTGAGGGGCGCGTAGGATCAGGAGCTGACTCCGAATGGGCGCAACCTCAACCGACAAGTCTCGAGAGCGGCGCCAGCGCGTTCCCGCCAGCGAGCGGCGGGACGCGCTGATCGAGAGCGCGGTGCACGAGTTCGCCCACGGTGGACTGCATGGGACTCCGGTCGACCGGATCGCCCGGAAGGTTGGCGTGGCCCAGCCGTACGTGTTCGCCCTGTTCGGCTCAAAACGGGAGCTGTTCCTAGCGGCGGTCGAGCGCTGCTTCGAGGTCACCGGTACCACGATGGCCTCAGCGGCAGAGCAATTCGACCCCGCAACGGCCGAGCCCGAGATGGACGTGCTCAAGGCCATGGGGAATGGGTATGTCGAACTGCTTGGCCGCCGGCGTGACTACCTCATGCTCCAGCATCAAGCGTATGCCGCATGTGATGACCCGGTGATTCGTCAGCGCGTTCGTCATCTGTTTGCCGGGCTCGTTGCGCTGGTCGAACGGCTATCGGATGCCGAGCCAGAGCGAATCGATGAGTTCTTCCGATACGGGATGTGGTTGAACGTCGCCGCGGCGATGGGAGTCGAGGACCTATCGGTCGGCTGTGAGTGGCTCCGTCAGGAGCAGGAGCCAGAGTCGGCTTAGTCGGGAGGCTTGCGCTCGGGATACCGCGGCAGGCCGTCATCCGGGATCGCCTCCCACGGAGCTGCGTAGGCGACAAATTGCCGGAAGCCGGGACGTATTCCGGGATCCCCATCGATCGCCCCGAGCCGGACGCCCGTCTTGGCGTGATCGTCTGGATCCCGCGTGAAGATCGCTGAGCCACACTCGCCGCAGAACCATTTCTCGTGGCCGTCCGCGGGCCTCCAGGCCTCCAGCGCGTCCTCTCCGCTAACGATCCGAAACGCGCCGGGAACGATCGAGGCACTGGCCGATGCCGCAGTTCCGGTTCGCCGCTGGCAGCGCGTGCAGTGACAGTACCGAGCCCCGAACAGTGGCTCTGTGATCTCGAACCGAACAGCGCCGCAGTTGCAGCCTCCAGTCAGGGGAGAACTCACGCGGCCGATCCTACGAGGTCGCGAGACGGATCAATCCCCCAGCGGCGAGCCACAGCCGCAAGCTCGGGAGCCATCGGCCAGCGGTCCGGCCGCTCGTCTCCGTCATGCTGCGGGCTGGCGCCCTTCAGCGCCATGCACCCTGCGTTGTCCCCGATGGCGCGGATCTCGTCGACCTCGTCGGGCGTCAGCGGCGCCGTTGACTCGAGCTCTGCCAGCTCGCGGCGCTTGTCCTCGATTGCGCGCGCCTTGGGGCCAGCCTCCTGGATCAAGGTGGGGGCCACGCACGCAACCGGCCGGTGGGCCAGGTTCCACTGGCAGGCCAGCTGGATCATCGTCAGTCCGTGTCGCTGGGCAACCGGACGCATCTTCTCCATCCGCTCCCGACCGGCGTCCACCCAGCCCGCCGGGCGAAAGCCGCGATGATCTCCGGGTGAGAACTGGTGGCCCGGCTGCACGTCGTCGAAGAACAGGCCCCCGTAGTCGACCACGCGCGTGATGACGCTGACCCCGGCGGCGGCTGCGGCGTCCAGGCAAAGCTCCCCGGGCCACGGCTCGAGCGGGTTGAGGATGATCATCGCCCAGTCGATTACGGCGCCGAAGCGCTCCAGACAGCCGATCAGATCGAGAGTGAAGCCGTTGGCTGGTCCCGGGGCGATCCCGATCATCGTCGTCAGCCCATCCTGGCGCAGGCTGGCCAGCGCGTCCCACACCTGTGAGCTGGTGTACCCGGTTCGATCCGGGTTGTGCAGGAGCAGAAGATCGAAGCTGTCGAGAGCGCAGCGCTCGAGACTGCGCTCGGTCGCCATGCGCAGGTAGTCGCCGTACTGTTCCGGCGCCCGCAACCGGGGATCGGTGAACCGCGGGAAGCCCTTCGCCCCCTCGCGCTGCCCGGTGTAGAAGTCATGGCCGACAGCGCCTACCACGCAGACCTCCTCACGCGGCACCTCGGCCAGCGCTCGCCCAAGCATGCGATCGGCCTCGCCAGTCCCATACACATCGGCGGTGATCACAGTGCGCAGCTGGTCATCGGGCGTGATCAGTGACACGAACCGCTCGTCCTCCAGCGGCTCACCGAAGTGCATGAAACGTCCACCGCTCCAGGTGCCGATGGCGGTCGGGCCAGGCCCAACCGGCGAGCGCGATCTGGACATTGCCCAGAGTGTAGGTCTGCGAGACTGGCCAGCCGTGCGACGGCGCTACGCGTTCGGCGAGCTCCCGCTGCCGGTCCAGGCTCAGCTTGCGGGGATCGGGCCGCTGCTTCTCGGCGGAATAGTGGGCTTTCTCCTTGGGGAGAGCACTACGGGCTACTGGATCGTCAGTGGGCTGGGTCTCCTCGGAGGGATCGGTGGCGGCCTGGAGCACGTCACACCCCGCGCCGCGGCGGCGCGCGGCCTGGTCGCCGGGACGCTGTTCGGCACCGGGATCGTTGTGGCCCATACGGTTTCTGGAGATCACCCGCTTGTGAAGGTCCCCTCACCGCTGGCCCTGCTGATCGTGTTCGGCGCCGTCGGGGGACTGGTCCTGGCGCTCCTTGGCTTCTGGCTCCGAACGAGGAAGGTGTAGTCCCGCTCAACGCTGGCGCCACCACTTCCCGCTGCGCAGGTCACGGAAGACGACCTCGTCTCGACCGCAGACGGTCACCACCTCGTGATAGCGCCGGCTAACCGGCCGCTCAGTCCACCAGCGATCCTCGACCAGCCAGGACTCTCGAACGCTGTCCACAATCCGACCGTCAACTACCTTGGGATGACCGTCCTCATCGGCCTGGGCGGCGACGCGGCGCGGGGTGGCGAGGCGGCGAGGCGCGCTCGTCGGCGAGGTGCCCTTCGTGGGAAAGCTCATCCTTCGAACGGCGTCAGCATCACCCGACGCTCCGGAAGTCGAGAGCCCGGATCGACCTCGAGCACGCGCAGAGCGGCGTCGGGACCGGCCGTCGCACGCGCTTGCCTTATCGCTTCGCGCAACCGAGCGGTCCGCGCCGCGTGCGGGTCTCCGATCAGACCCTGCTGGTCGTCCGCGGCCGGCCCAAAGCGCTCGACAGCGAGCCGCAGCTCGTACGCGGGGGCGGGAATCCCAAGCAGATGTGTGGCCAGGACGAGGCGCATCCGCCCAGCATCTGCGAGCGACTCCCGGAACACAACCTGTTCACGCCAGGTCCCCCCGTGTTCGACGAGCGCAGCGCTGAGCACGACGGCACGAATCGTGCGACCCCTCCGCTCGCGGCGAGCGAGCAGCCGGTCGATCAGCAGCCCGAGCGCGCTCTCAAGCTGGATTCCGGAAGCCGCCTCGGGAAGCTCCAGTGACTCGCGTACGAGCTCTCCAGGAGGCCGCGGCCGCAGCGACCCATCTCCACCAGCGGCCAGCTCCAGGGCGTGAAGGCCCGCCGCTCCGAAGCGGTCGGCCAGCGCAGACGCCGGCATCGCGGCGAGCTCTCCCAAAGTTCCGATGCCCAACCGCTCGAGGCTCTGGGGCAGCTCAGCAAGGACCGGCCTGGCTCGCAGCAGCGACACCGGCATCGACACCAGAAAGGCCGCGGCCTCCCGGCGCCCACCTGAGACGATCACCGGACGGCGCATCCTGGCGCGGCTCGCCGCGGCGACCGCGGCAAAACGCGACGGCGCCACGCCGTAGCGGGCGGGCCTGCGGAGGGCTCGCCGGGCTGCAGCCAGGACCCCTTCAACTCCGCCGTGCAGCCTCAGCAGTCCACGGGCGTCGAAACAGGCCAACCCCGGTCGCTCCGGCTCCACCCCAGCACCCATCGACTCCAGGCGAACGAGAACACGCTCCCATGCGTCAGCCACTCCTGCGGGGTCACCGGGGACCAGCGTCATCCGGGGACACCGGGCCAGCGCCTCCCCAGCCTCATGCCGGGATGCACGCCAAACGCCTCGGCGGCCAGGGAGACCTCGCCGATGACCTGCACTCCCCCAGCGACAGGCGCGACCGCAGCCGGGGTACGTAGCAGCTCTTCCCGATCGCCAGCGGCGACCGCAAGCTCGAAGCGGGGGAGCAGGACACAGACGATTGGACCCATTTGCGCGAACATATGTTCGCAGGCGGCGTGGACGGAAGGTCGGTGGGGGGCGCGGGGCGGGCCGGGCGCGCGGGGGGGCGGGGGACGGGCGCGGAGGGCGGGCAGCGAAAGCGGGCGCGGGCAGCGGGCGGGCGCGGGCGTGGCTGGGGCAGGCCGGGGCCCGGCGGGACGCGGGCACGCGCGGTGCGGGCGCGAGATGACACACCCCCTCCCATTGAGCGACCCGTGTCATCTCATTCTCGCCCCGCGGGCACGAGACGACAGACCCCCAAAACGTGGCCTAGGTGCGTCGTGCTACGCCCGCAAACCGGAGGTTCAAGCGCGACCGCTCAGGGCGCCGCGAGCCGCAGCGAGCCGCATCCGCAGCGAGAGCCGAGTCGCCACAAAGCACGAGCCTCACAGACCAAAATCCACCAGCAAGCCTGACGAATACCCCTGGGTATGCTGAAACTGTGCAGGGGCTGTTCGGCTTCCCCAACCCAGTCAACGAGAAGGCAGCGCGAGTCGTTGCCGGCGCGGTGCTGCTTGCGACGCTGGTGGTCTTGGCCACGAGCTGGTACTGGCTGCTGGTGCCGATCGCCTATGGCTTCTGGGCCAGGGTCCTGACGGGTCCCACCCTCAGTCCACTCGGATGGACCGCGCAGAGGGTCGTCGCACCGCGGCTAGGGGAGAAGAAGCCCGTGCCCGGCCCACCCAAGCGCTTTGCCCAAGGCATGGGCGCGGCCATGTCGACGGCCGCCGCAGTGCTGGCGCTGGGATTCGGACTCCACACCGCCGCGGACGTGCTGCTGAGCCTGCTCGTGGTGGCGGCGGGATTCGAGGCGGTCCTCGCATACTGCCTGGGGTGCAAGGCGTTCGCTCTGCTGATGCGCGCGGGGGTCATCCCCGACAGCGTGTGCGAGGAATGCGCCGACCTCAGCGGCCGGTTGGGCGCCTCACTCGGCTGAGCCCGCGGCCGGCTCGACTCGTCGCCGACCTCAGCGGCCGGTTGGGCGCCTCACTCGGCTGAGCACACGGCCGGCTCGACTCGTCAAGCCACAGGATCCGAGCAGTTATGCTCGCACGCCATGGCCCTCCCGCGCTTGTGGTCGTGGCGCATGTCCCCTTTTGCGGGGAAGGCCCGGATCGCGTTTGCCGAAAAGGGGGTCGAGGTGGAGCTGCTCGAGATCGACCCCCGCAACCGCCCCGCTCGCCTGCGGGAGCTGAACCCCACCGGTCGCGTGCCCACACTCGAGATCGATGGTCGTGGCATCCGCGAATCGACTGTGATCTGTGAGTGGCTCCAGGACCTCCACCCCGAGCCTTCCTTCTGGCCCGCCGACCCCGCAGCGCGGGCGGCTGGACGCGGGCTGTTGCGCTTCGTGGATGACGAGCTGACCAGCCCGTTCTTTCGCTCGATGCGTAAGGAGGCGTTCGGCCTTGACGAGACCGATCACCCCGACGCGATCGAACACCTGAGGCAGCAAGCTCAGCCGGCGCTGGCCCACCACCGAACGGCTGCTGGACCAGAGCGGCGGTAATTGGCTTCTGCCCGGCGATGAGCCGACGCTGACTGACTTGGCGGCGATCCCGCTGGCGGTCCGCCTGCCGCAGTGGAAGCCCGACCTAGTGCCCGATCCCAAGGAGTTTCCCCGAGTCACCGCGTGGTTCGAACGGCTGCGGCAGCGGCCCTCGGCCGCCGAGGTCGATCGCAGCGGCGAGAACGCGCCCGACGCCTAGCCCGGGGGAGCCTCTCGGCGGTGATACCGTGCGGCGCATGGCGCCGAACCCGTTCGACATCGCCGCCGAGGGACTGCGCACCCTTCAGGCATTCGGGCGGCGTATTCCGGTCGGCGGTGGGGTGCTTGCGCCCTCACTCGAGGACGCGGTCAGCGGACGTGTCGTCCTCATCACGGGCGCGTCTTCGGGCATCGGCGAGTCAGCCGCCCTTAGGATCGGCAACGCCGGAGGAACCGTGCTCCTTGTTGCTCGCACGCGCGAGAAGCTCCAGGACGTCGCGGACCAGATAGAGCAGCTGGGTGGCGTGGCGTACGTCCACCCATGCAACCTCTCCGACGCAGACGACATCGACCGGATGGCCAGCGAGGTACTGGAGCAGCACGAGGCGGTGGACATCCTGATCAACAACGCCGGGAAGTCGATCAGGCGCTCGGTCAGCCGCACCTATGACCGCTTCCACGACTACCAGCGCACGATGCAGCTGAACTACTTCGGTCCAGTCAAGCTGATCCTCGACATGCTGCCGACGATGCGCAGCCGCAAGCGTGGGCACATCATCAACATCTCCACGATCGGCCTTCAGGTGAACACGCCGCGCTTTGCCGCATACGTGGCCTCAAAAGCCGCACTCGACGCCTTCTCCCGCTCGCTCGCGCCCGAGGTGATCGGCGATCGAGTCCACCTCACAACCATCTACATGCCGCTGGTGCGGACCCCGATGATCGCGCCGACCAAGATCTACGACCGCTTCCCCACCCTGACCCCGGATGAGGCGGCCAACATGATCATCGAAGCGATCCGCAAGCGGCCCAAGCGGATCGGCACCACGCTGGGCAACCTCGGCCAGGTCACGTACGCAATCGCGCCGGGCGCCCAGGACCTGGTGGCTAACCGCGCCTACCAGCTGATCCCCGAGGGCGACGGCAAGCGCCCGGCACCCGAGGAGCCCACGCCCGAGCAGCGGGCATTCATCCGCGCGACTCGTGGGGTGCACTGGTAAGGGATCGGGGCCGCATGCGGCCCCGGCCTAAACGGGCTGTCCTGCGTCGCGCATCAGGCGGCTCACTGACACGCCATGAAGGCGCTCCGCCCGGAGCCGGCCGCAGATTCGCGACACGATGGTTCGGACCGACCTTGGGCTGCTGGCGTCGATCTCCACGACCTCGCCCGCACGCAGGGCCCCGACGCTGTCTGTGGGGTGACGCAGCCTCACGGCGCCGCCCACCAGACGCCCGCCGGCGTGATGAGCCAGCCACCACTGTCCAATGCTGGGTCCGCTCGACGCGTACACGAACCGGTGGTGCCGAGCAAAGCCAAGTGGAAGCGTCAGTCGATGCAGCTGATCGCCGGTCTCAAGCCAGCGCACCAGTCCGCCACCGCCGAGGCGAGGGATGGCCTGGTCGCCGGTACCGATTCCCGCTAACGCCGAAGCGGCCGGCGGCGAGCTCACGGCGAAGGAAACGTGGACCCGCTCGCCGCGCAGCGTGCGCGCCAGGGCCGGAATATCCCTGGCCGACGCATCGACCAGGAGGCCAACCTCGGGGTGATTGGTCTGGACCGACGTCACCGGCTGCATGCCGAAGTGCGACACAAGGCTGTAGGACGCCCCGGTGGTCAGCGCCCAGGCAGCGGCCCCGACCGTGATTGACGTGGTCGAAACCAGGCGCGCCGCGCGCACGCGCCAGCGAGAGATCTGTTGGACCCGGCGCTCATTGGAGAGGACCAGCGAGGCCGTGGACGGACGGCGGGCAAACGAGGGCGCGGGATCCTGACGACGTTCCAGGGCGCGCTGCAATGCGGGCTCGAGCTCCTCCTCTGAATCGGCCACCTGAGCCAGGCCGAACCGCAGCAGGGCCTTGTTGGAGGCCTTGACGTGCCCGTAACCAAACCCGTAGGAGATCACCGGGCAGCCGCGGATGATCGCCTCCAGCACGGTGAGTCCGGCGCTCGAGTGCACGAGTACGTCGCTGGCGGCCAGGACGTCCCCCATCCGGTCGGTGAAGCCCATCAGCTTCAACCGCGGGTCTCCACCAAGCGCCTTTGCAACGCGTGCCCGCAATTTGTCGTTACGTCCGCACAGACACATGACCGTCGCTCCGGGGACGTTGAGCGAAGCCCTGGTAGCGCCGAGCAGGTCTCCGACACCCCAGCCGCCGCCCGAGACCGCGATCACCTGCCCCTCGGCAGGGAGCCCGAGCGCACGGCGCGCATCGGCTCGAGAGCGGTTGGCCAGGAACGCGGGCGCAGTCGGTGGCTTGGCCCAGCGAACGCTGCCGGGTCCGGCGATCCGCTCAACCTCCTCGATCGACTCGGGATGCGTGACGAAATGGAGGTCGATCCCCGGGTGCGCCCAGAAGTGCAACCCCGCCAGATCCGTGATCGACGAGTAGCACGGCACATCGAGCCGGCGGCGACGGCGCAGCATCCCCAGCAGGGCCGTGACCCCCGGATAGGTCGAGACGATCAGGTCGGGATCGTGGGCCTTGATCAGGCGCATCAGACCCCGGCGGCCGAAAATCCAGAGCAGCCGCGAGGCGCACCACCGGAGGGGCCAGAAGTACATGAACAGCGTGTACTGGAAGTCGAACCACCACGGGACCCAGCGGAACATGAACGCGGAGTTCTCACGGAGCACCCGGGTCACGGCGGGGCCCATCGCGGGAAGGCCGTTGACGATCGACACCATTGCGTCCGGATCCTCGTCCTCGAATTCCCGCTTGACCGCACGCGCCGGGAGGTCATGCCCCTCGCCGATGTCGGCGGAGATGATCAGGATCTGTCGCGGCTTGGATTCGGCGTCGGGCTCACCAGCCGGGATGACCGCGGATGCCTCGCGCTCAGCCGCGTCCCGTTCCCGCCGGCGGCGCCATTCCACGTAGCGCCGCACGCCCTCGGAGAATGGCGTGGCTGCGGCCCACCCCAGCTCCCTCGAGGCCCGCCGGCTGCAGACCACCTTCCCGTTGAAGTCACCAGGTCTTGCCTCGGTGTAGACGATCTCAACGTCCCCGAGGAGGTCACGGACGTTCTCGGCGATCTGGCGGATGCTCACGTTCTCGTCGGAGGCCAGGTTGTAGACCCGGTTGCGGGCGACGTGGCTGAGCGCCAGCGCCACGCCCTCGGCCAGATCCTCCACGTACACGAATCGGCGTGACTGGCTGCCGTCGCCGGCCAGCGTCAGCGGCTCGCCCCGCAGCGCCTTGCCCACGAACGCCGGAACCACAGCGGCTTCACGAGCGCGAGGTCCGTACGGGATCCCAAACCGCAGGATCGTGTAGTCGATCCCATAGAGCTCCTGGTAGGCCTTGCAGTAGAGCTCCCCGGCGAGCTTGGTGCTGGTGTACAGATGGCTAGGCGCGGGCAGAAGCGTGGTCTCGTCCACCTGCTCCTCGGCGCAGTCGGAGTACACCCATATGGTCGAGGCGTAGATGATCCGTTTGACTCCCGCACGGCGGGCTGCCTCGAGCACCGCCACAGTGCCACGGGCGTTGACGCGCTCGGCGTCCTCGGGCTCGGCGTGCACGTCGTTGACGTCGGCCACTGCGGCCAGATGAGCGACCGCGTCACAGCTGTGAAGCGCCCGCTCCAACGCCTCGCGATCGGTGATCGAGCCCAGCACGGTCTCGACGCTGCCCTCTGGGTGCCAGGGGGACGGTCGCAGGTCATAGATCACCGGCTCATGCCCGTGGCGACGGAGCTTGTCGACCACGTGCGACCCAATGAATCCGGACCCGCCTGTTACCAGAACCCTCACGGCGTCTGTTCCTCCGGCCGGTAGTACAGCGGAACACAGGAATGATTGCGAGCCACCCAGTCGCTATTTGGGAGCTCCGAGTGGTGGCCCATGATCCGGTGGCACGGCTCGTCGTACACACGGCCGGTTGACCGCTCGAGCCAATCGAACACTATGTACTTATAGAGGCCGGAGGTCATCCCGTCCGGCAGCTCTAGGCGCGCCGGGTGAATCGGGTCCAGGTGTTGGCGGGCCACCGCGTTCTTCCACTCCACGATCTCCGGCATCCGCTCGACCTGCACCAGCCCCAGCGCGGCGATGAACTCGCTCATGCGGAAGTTGAGCCCATGTACCTCAAATGAGGGCTTGCCGTAGTTTCGAAACGCCCGGGCGTGCTCGATCAGCTCCGGGTGGCGGGACACCAGCACCCCACCCTCGCCGGTAGAGATGGTCTTGGTGGCATACAGCGAGAAGACGCCGGCGTCGCCGTACGTTCCCGGCCGTCGGCCGTTCCACGACGCGCCGTGGGCGTGAGCGCAGTCCTCGATCAGGAAAATGCCCTCTCGCCGGCAGTAATCGGCGATTGCCTCGGACTCAAACGCGATGTGGCCGCCGATGTGCACCAGCATCGCCGCGCGAGGACGGTGCCGCTGAGCCTTGGCCTCGAAGTCCGCCAACGACATGCACAGGTCCTCGCGATTGCAGTCCACGAACTCCACCCGGGCGCCTGCCCGGAGCGCCGCCAGCGGGGTGGCCATGAACGTGTTGGAGGGGCAGAGCACCGTTTGACCTGTTACGGAGGCGAAGTCCAAAGCGGCCAGCGCACCGCCCGCCCAGCTCGAGAGCGCCACCGCCGGCAGCCCGTTCCACCCCCCCCACGCCTCCTCGAAGCGCGTGACCATGGCGGCCTCCGACCAGCTGTTGGAGTCCAGGATCTCATCGATCAACGCGTGCAGACGAGCGCGGTCGCGATCGTCGAAGCCGATCGCGAACCGGGCAAACTCAGGCTCTGTCGAGGAAGCGAAGGTCATGTATCGCTGAGCCGCCCTGATGTCCCGACCACACGCCAGCCGCGTGCCTGCGGCCATCAATGCTCGCAGCGGACAGCCAGGAAGGCAAGGCTCTCAGACCGCCAGGACGGTACCGAAGAGGCGACCGAAGCTATCCGGCGGTGACGGGCCGGCGGCCGGCCCGACGTTTAGAGATGGCGGATTGCGAAGCGGAGGCGGTGGCGACGTCGCTCGGGTAGGTGACGCGAGCACGCGCTAGAAACACTCCGGCGGCCACCAGGGCGACGAGCATGATCAGGAACGTCACCTCCAGCCCCGTTGCATGTGCATGGGAGATGGGGTTGGTCCTGACATGGGTTCCGATTGGGGTCTGTTCGGGGACGAATCCGGCAACGAGATCCGCCAGGCCACCGAACAGCGTCGGGGCTAGCGCCTGGGCCAGAGATCGCAGGAACGTGCGGATACTCTCGGCCCGACCCCACAGGCCGGCGGGCATGATGTCGAGCCTGGCGGCATCGAGGGGAGGGTTGGCCGCCGAGATGAACGCGGCGCCGGCGACGCAGAACCAGATGGCCGGCGTCAGGTGGCTGGACACGAAGCCCGGGATCAAGAAGACCGCCGCCGCGACGTAGCAGATCGCGGGCACCCAGACGCGCGCGCCCAGCATCCCGCGACGGAGCAGCGCGTCGGTCAGCCGTCCGCTTACGAGCGTCCCTACAAGCGCTCCCCCCACCAGCAATGCGAGCACGAGCTCCGACTCCGCCTGACCCACGTGGTAGTGCCCGCGAACGAACAGGAGGGCGAATGTCGACAGCCCGGAGAAGAAGAAGTACCCCAACGAGGAGCTGATGATCATCAGGACGTTGCTGGGTACCGACAGGACGTAGCGAACCGCCCGCACCAGGCCCATCCGGGCAGGGTCCTCGTCCAGAACGAGCCGCGGATTCGCCTTCGCTCCAGTCCGCCGGGCGGCCGCTTGTGCCAGATCTTCCTTGACCGTCGGCGCCTCGTGGAACTCCTCCGTGCTCGGTGGGTGCTCGGCTTCCCGCGAAACGCGCTCGGCTGCGTCAGCCACGGCCTTGCCGAGGTCCACTACCCCCTCCTCCAAGGTGCTCTGTCCACCGCGAAGCGGCTCGGGGACCGTGCGCCACAGCTCTCGCGCAAGGAAGAAGCCGGGGATCCCCAGGACCACGAATGTCGCCCGCCAGTCGATCAGGCTGGCGACCGAGCTCGAGATGATGAATCCAAATGCGGTGCCGGCCACTTCACCTCCCAGGATGTATGCATATACGCGTCCTCGCTCGGCCGCCGGGAAATAGTCTCCGGTCAGCGAGGCGATCGCTGGCCCCGCGGTGGCGGCCACCGCTCCCAACAGCAGGCGGGTTAGGAGCAGGCTTGAGTAGCTGCCGGCGAATGCACTGGCCATTGAGGCGACGCTCCAAAGCACGATGCTGATCGCGAGCATGGGCAGGCGGTGAATCCGGTCGACGAGGAGCCCGACTGGAATCGTGAACACCGCCCCCACGAGCAGCGAGACGGTCGTCAACAGCCCAATCTTGGTGTTGCCGATGTGCAGCGCGCTCTCCAGCTGTGGGGAGATCGCCCCCACGGTGGCGGTGTCGGCGCCATTCAGCGCCAGCACCGCCCCGAACACCGTTATCACCCTGGCCCGTGCAGGGCCGCCCACCCGTTTGACCACCTCACCTCGAGCCAGGCGCCCCAGCCAGCGGAGAAGTCGCAAGAACGCCCGCGCGCTGCTCTTGGCGACACTGGGATCGCTGCCGGAGGCGGTCACCGCCGCGAGCTTAGTGGTCGCCGCTCCACCGTTTGTCACAACTCTTCAACGGACGCACCGGACCGCCCGCCGGACTGATTAAGGTGAGCCGGTGAGCGCGTTCGACGCCGAGGTGACGGTTCACAGGGCCAGGTACGTAAGCCCTGATCGCGGCTGGGCCGTCCTCGATGCCTGCGCCGACGACGGGGAGGAGATCGTGCTCGTCGGTCCCCTCGGTCACCTCGAGGCCTCAGAGCGCGCGCGGATCGTCGGTAGACGGGTGGATGACCCTCGGTACGGCCCGCAGATCAAGGTCGATCAGGCCGCTCCACTGCCCCCACGCGATCCGGACGCGGTGACCACGTACCTTAGGCGCGTCAAGCACGTCGGCCTCAGGCGTGCGGCCACCCTTATTGAGCAGCACGGTGACGGCGTGCTGGATGCGATCGACCACTCCCCAAGGGAGACGCTCTCGGCCGCCGGGCTGAGCCATCGAAGGCTCGAGGAGGCGGCCGCGTCATGGGAGCAGCTGCGAGTGATGCGCAAGCTCCACCTGCTGCTGGCCCCCCACGGCCTTTCCTATCTCGCGCCCCGCCTGCACGAGACGTATGGCCCCAGCGCCCATCGGGTGGTGGCCGGCGGGCCTTACGAGCTGACCAGCGTGTTCGGCGTCGGCTTCCTGATCGCCGATCGAATCGCCCGCGGCCTGGGCTGCGCCATCGACGATCCCGAGCGAGCGCGAGCGGGGGCGCTCCATCTCCTGAGCGAAGCCGAACGGGGCGGAAGCACTTGCATGGACCGCGAAGTGTTGCTCGGCGAACTCCACCGGCTGTTGGGCGGGCCGCCCTCGGATTCGCTGCTCGAGCGGCTGATCGAACGTGGCGATCTGGTGCGCGAGGGACCCTGGATCTACCGGCGGCAGACCGCGGAGCTCGAGGCGGAGCTGGCGCGGCTAGTGACCGAGCTGGTGCGCGCGCCCCCGCGGGAGCGGCGGAACGGGACGACCGAGGAAGGCCGAGAGACCGCCGAGCAGCGGCTCGGCGTCCAGAACGCCCTGCGCTACCGGCTGTCGCTAATCACGGGAGGCCCGGGAACCGGCAAGACAGCATCGATCAAGGCGATTGCTGCGGCTGGCTCCGGGCTGAGCGCTCGCGCGCTGCTGGTTGCTCCGACCGGCCGCGCGGCAGTGCGCATGAGCCAGGCGAGCGGGCTGAAGGCGCAGACCGTACATGCGGCGCTGGGGTGGGTTCCGGGGGAAGGCCCCGTTCATGACGAGCAAGATCCACTGTCCGTCGACCTGCTGATCGTCGATGAGACCTCGATGGCAAACCTGGAGCTGCTCGTGGCGCTGCTCCGAGCGGTCCCGGAGAAGGCAAGCGTGGTGCTTGTGGGAGACGCCGACCAGCTTGCGCCGGTCGGAGCGGGCAAGCCGTTTGCCGATCTGATCGCAAGCGGCGCAGTGCCCACCGTCCGCCTGACGCACATATTCCGGCAGGCAGCCGGAAGCATGATCGTGCAGGGCGCCCACGCCATTCGCAGAGGCGAGGTCCCGAGCTTTGCCGCGGCCGAAGGCATGCGCCGAGACCTGTTCATGGTCAAGCGCACCGACCCCCTGGCGGCGCTCGAGGAGATCCTCTCGCTGGTGTGTCACAGACTGCCTCAGCACTACGGGGTCGATCCGTTTGAGGAGATCCAGGTGTTCGCGCCGGTTTACCGCGGCGAACTGGGAATCGATGCGCTCAACCAAAAGCTGCGTAATGCACTCAATCCTGACGGCCGGCCCGTCCGGGGCGACCGTCTGCGCCTCGGCGACAAAGTCATGCTCACCGGCCGCAACCTCCACGAGTTGGGGTTGATGAACGGAACGCTGCTGCGCCTCCAGGACGAAACCTCACCCGCTCCAGACCGGGATGACGCCGCCCTGATCCTGAGCTCGGAGGAGGCGGTGTTCAGGGTGCCGGCCGATGAGGCCGACCGCCTGCGGCTGGCCTACGCGTGCTCGGTTCATCGAGGTCAGGGGATTGAGCTCCCGGTATCGGTGATCGTCGCCCATCCCGCTGCCGGCGCATTCTTCTTGCGGCGTGAGATGCTCTACACCGCAGTAACTCGCGCCCGTCTGGCCACCGTGATCGTGGGCATTCCGGAGGTCGTTGCCCGGGCCGCTCGGACGCCCGACACCGGCAAGCGCCACGGGAGGCTGGCCGAGCGCCTGCAGGGATCGCTCAGCGTGTCGGCTTAAGCCGTCTCACCGCCCTCGTCGGAGGGCGCCCCCGGAGAGGCCGCGCCCGAGGCCGATCCCGGAGGCTCGGGTAGAGCCGGATCGGCGCTCTGCGCCTCGCCCGCGATCGCCTCGGCCACGGCGCCCAGTGCTCCGATCAGGTCGTAGATCTGGCGCCGCACCACCTCGGCCTGCGCAAATCCATGGTGGACCTGCTCGGTCTGCTCGATCAGCTTGTCGGTGACCGCCGAGATGTGGGCGATTCGCTCGGCCGCGAACTCGTCGACGATCCGGCGCGAGTCCTGAAGGTATTCCGCCGCCTGCGTCGCCGCCTCGTGGCGGATACGGCGGGACTCAGCTTCCGCAGCCTCTCGCATCCTGCCCGCTTCCTCCTGGGCGGCACCCTCCACCTCACGGCGGAACTCGTAGGCCGCGCGCTCGGCCGCCTCGACGATCCGTTCGATTCGCGCCGCAACCAGCTGCGCGACTGGCTCTCCATGCGGATCGGTCATCGCACGCCACCCTCGCTGAGTCGCCCAACGAGCTCACGAATCTCGTCTGCGGGCGAGATCAGCCTTTCGATCTCGAGACGTGGAAAGCGTGTCTCGATGGCGGTTGTGTCGCTCTCAGGGGAGGCGCAAGCCAGCTGGAGCCGGTTTCCCTCAAGAGACAGCGGAACCATCTCGGCCGTCCCGGCCACGGCAGCCGGGAGGTACAGCATCAGGTTGGGATCGGGAGCCACGTCTCTCAGGCCCACGTACGGGAGGCCACTCTGCATCGCCAATGACAGGGCGTTGACCTCGCTTTCTCGTATCTCAATCACCCTCTGTCCCGTTTTTGCAGGTCCATCCACTTCCGTCGCATCATCTCTCCGTCTCCCTCGCGGGCGGCGCGATCCAGGCGGATAACGATCTCTTCAGGACGGGCCGATTCGACCGTGAATTCGTACGGCATCACGCGCCCCATCTCGCCGATCAAGTCCAGTGGCTCCCGCAGAAGCAACTCGAGCCTGACCTCGCCCTCGTGATAGCCACGGACGTACGCGAACTCCGCACCACGCACGCGTGTCAGCGAGTCCTCCAGGACCTGGATCGTCTGGAGCCGGCTCACCGACCGCACGACGACGGTCATCACCCCTTCGAAGGCGGTGGTTTGGGGGGCTGGGGGAGGCGGCGGCGCGGGCGCAACGGGGGAGACAGGCGGAGGGGGTGTGGCGGGCGCAACCTGGGAGACAGGAGGCGGGGGCGGCGGGGGCGCAACGGGGGAAGCAGGCGGAGGGGGCATGGCCTGGGCCGACGGCGCGCCGGCCGGAGGCGGAACCCGGCTCGGTGGAGCGCCCGCCGAAGGCCGGCCGGAGAGGAAGGGCGAGACCCTCTCTGGGTAATCGGACGGAGGCGGCGGGGAGGCCGGGGGCGGCGTCCCGAAGGACCGTTCTAGCTCAGCCAGCTGTTGCTCGTACTGGCGGACGAGGTCCCTGGCGGACCTCAGCAGTCCATCCCGGATCCCAAGCAGCTGCTCGATCTCGACCCGGAGCTGGTCCACACGCTCGTAGGCGTCTGCCAGAAGCCGGTTTGCCTCCGCCTGCGCGCGCCTCACGATCTCATGCTGCGGGTCCGCCGGCGGAGCAGGAGCCGGGCCGCTCTCGACGTGCGAGCGCTGGGGGACGTACGGGGTCGGCGGAGGGAACGCGTGGATGTCCTCCGTGCGCTCGGCCGGGCCTGCCGGCCGCTCCTGACCGGCTCCAGATGAGCGCCACCCTGCCGGTGGGACCGGTTCCGCGTATGGCTCCTCGGCGATGCGGACGAGCTCGAGTTTGAGATCGCCCAACCGGCGCTCGAGCTGCGACAGGGCGTCGTGGATGTCAGCCACGACGTCGTCCGATCGCCGTCACGGTCACTGAGCTTTGGGGCACATGAGCAGTGGACATAAGACTTGGCCGGTGGGTGCCTGCCAGCCTCCATCGGGAACGGTAATGGTGCGTCCCGACGGCCAGCGATGCCGGCATCGGGGGTCCGGTGTCAATTGAAGCGGCCGTAGAGGTGTATGAACCAGCCATCGGGCATGTCCAAATACGGTCCGACGTTCCAATTGTCGGTTGGGGACTCCGCCGGCGTGGGTTGGTTTCCTGCCCGCCGTCCCGCACCGCCTGACCGTCTTCAGGATGACCGAATGACGCGGATCTGTCGGCCAGGATCGGTAGAACCCCAAAACGCCGAAGTAAGCTTCGATGCGGTCTGCTGAAGGAGCGTGGTCAGCCGGCCGATAAATGGGCATGAACTATCGGATCTCCTGCTCGAGCTTCCAAGGGGCTGGCCACCTAGGCCACTGCTAATGATTGATCTGCATTGTCACGTGCTGCCGGGCCTCGACGACGGCCCGCAGACGGTGGCCGAAAGCGTTGAGATGTGCCGGATGGCGGCTGCTTCGGGCACCGGCATGATCGTCGCGACGCCACACGTAAGCCCCCAGTGGCCGGGCAACACGCCGGCGGTCATCTCCACCGCGGTCGATCAACTAAGGCGGACACTGGCTCAAGAGGGCATAGAGCTCGCCGTCGTCCCAGGCGCCGAGGTGGCGCTCACGATCTTGGGACAGATGAGCGACGATCAGCTCTGGGAGTACCACCTGGGGGGCGGGCCCTGGCTGCTCGTGGAGTGTCCGCACTCGCCTTCCACGGCCGGGTTTGATCGAATCCTTTACTCGCTTCTCGAGCGCAACCACCGGATCGTGCTGGCCCACCCTGAGCGAAGTCTCGCCTTCCACCGTGATCCTGCGGCGCTCGCGGGGTTCGTTCGCGCCGGGATGCTGTGCTCGATCACGGCCGGGTCGCTGAGCGGGCGCTTCGGGCGCACCGTGCAGCAGTATGCCCAGCGACTCGTCCGCGACGGCCTCGTTCACAACATCGCCTCGGATGGGCACAACCTGACCCATCGGCCGCCGCTAGCGACGGCGGACGTCGATCTTGCCGGCCTGTTCGAGACAACCCCCGAGTGGTATCTGGACTGGGTCCCACGGGCAATCCTCATGGGGGAAGAGATTCCCGCTCGCGACGCAGAGCGCGGCCCGTCCATAGGCGATCAGAGACCCCAGGAGCTCGAGCGCCAGATATCTGCGGCGGAGGGGGAGATCATCAAGCTCCGCTTGGAGGTAGCTCGGCTCCAAGGCGAAAGCGACCGGGCCATCGGCCAGCGGGACGAGGCGAGCAGACAGCGTGACCTCGCGCGCGAGGAGCGCAAGCGCGCCGAGGCCTGGCTGATGTCCGTCGCCGGCGAGCTTGAGCACCTCGAACGGGAGCTCGCGGCCCGGCGCGCCGAGCTCGCGCGGCTGGAGGCCCGACAAGCTGGATCCGATGAGCAGCTGGAGCCGGGGACGATCGCCGGCTGACGGGCCCGCCCGCGGTCCGGTCGACAGTCCCGGAGCCCCTCCGGGGCATACGTGCAGGCACTGATCCTCGCCGGGGGCGAGGGCACCCGCCTCCGGCCACTGACCTCCACGGTGCCAAAGCCGGTGGTGCCGCTGGCCGGCCGGCCGTTCATCACGTTCATGATCGACTGGCTGCGTCGGTACGGAGTGGATGACGTCATCCTCTCGTGCGGTTTTCTCGCCGAGGGCGTGCGTGCGGTGCTCGGTGACGGCGAGGAGTCAGGGGTCCGGCTCCGCTACGTCGAAGAGCCCACACCACTAGGCACTGGCGGAGCATTGCGGTTTGCCGGACCGATGCTCGACGAGCGGTTCTTCATGCTCAACGGCGACGTGCTGACCGACATCGACCTGGGCGCTCAGCTTGCCCAGCACGAGCAGACGGGCGCCCGCGCAACCATCGCTCTGGTCGGCGTGGAGGATCCGTCGGCCTACGGCCTGGTGCGCCGCAGGGCCGACCTATCGGTCGGCGAGTTCCTGGAGAAACCGAGCCAGGACGAGATCGGCACCAGCCTGGTCAATGCCGGCGCATACGTGCTGGATCGCTCGGTTGTCGAGCAGATGGCACCCCCGGGTACCAACATCTCCATCGAGCGGGACGTCTTCCCTACGCTCGTTGGACAGGGGCTCTACGGGTATGAGGCGAAGGGCTATTGGCTCGACATCGGCACTCCCGAGCGCTACCTCCAGGGCACGTTCGACATCCTGGAGGGCAACGTCGTGACCGCGGTGGGAAGGGATCTGGCGCAATCGGAGGGAGCATCGGCGGACGGCGCGGTGATTCACGGGCGCCTGGTGGCGCCAGCGCTCGTGGGCCCTGGCAGCGAGATCGGTCGCTCGGCGATCGTGGGCGGACGCGCAGTACTGGGTGAAGCAGTCTCCGTCGGCGCGGGTGCGCACATCGAGAGCTCGGTGGTGTTGGACGGAACGACGATCGGCACAGACACCACGGTTCGATCGTCGATCATCGCGGGCGACGTGAAGATCGGAGATCGTTGCCACATCGACGCCGGTGTCGTGGTCGGCCAGGGAGCGCAGATCGGCGACGGCAACGTGCTCGCTGCGGGCGCCCGCCTGTCCCCCGGCGTTGAGCTTCCGGACCGAGCGATCAAGTTCTGATCGCCGCCTGGAGCGCGTCAGCCCTCGGGATTCAGCTCTGCGTGGCCGCGCTCACGGGCGCCGAGCTCGATCGCCTCGGCCCGTGACTTGGCGCCGAGCTTGCGCATCAGGTTCTTGATGTGGCTGCGCACAGTCTCGCTCGAGAGCACCAGATCGTCGGCGATCTCGTTGGTACTCCTGCCCAGGGACATGAGGTCCAGGACCTCCCACTCCCGCGGCGTGAGAACGCTACGCACTGGGCGCATGCCGATCCCCGCTTGAGGCAGGCGCCGCAGCTCGTTCACTACCTCCGCCATCAGCGTTCGTGAGCCGGCCACCTCACCCCTGAGCGTGCCCTCGATGACCGCCGCCAGGCTCGATGGGCTCACCGAGCCTTTGGTCAGAAAGCCAGATGCGCCGGAACGCAGGGCCATCACACCAAGCTCGGGATCGGAAGAGACAGACAGCATGATGCAGCAGGTATCCGGATGACGCTCGTGGATACGACGCATCGCAGCGATCCCGTCCATGCCGGGCATGAAAACGTCGAGCACAACCACGTCGGGCTTGTAGTGGAGCGCTAGCTCCACCCCCTCGCGGCCGTCCCTCGCCTCGGCGATGACCACGACCCCTGATTCCTGCAGCGCATCGCGGACGGCGCGCCGAACCATGGCATCGTCGTCGACGACCATCGCCCGGATCCGTCGCGCGGCGGGCTCGCCGTCCTTGTCAGGCTCGATGTCAGCGTGGACGTCGGGAGTCACACGTCACGATTCCTAGCCGTCTCAGGCCTGGTTCTCGCGAGATCCTCGGCGGTGCCGACGGGCCCTACGTCCGGCAAGGCGAAGTGGAACTCTGCGCCCCCTCCAGGCCGCTGGTTGCACCAGATCCGTCCCCCGTGGCGCTCGATGATCCGGCGGCACACGGCCAGTCCGATGCCGGCACCGGGAGTCCGCGGTACGTCCCCCCGCTCGAACAGCTCAAACAAATCCTGCTGTTGACCGCCCGGCAACCCAATGCCGCGGTCGCGCACACTGAGGATCCAGCCATCGGGTTGGCGGGTGGCACTCACGTCCACCATCGGCCGAGCTCCACCGTATTTGATCGCGTTGGCGATCAGGTTCTGGAGTACCTGAACGAGTCCTGTCGCATTGCACGTGACCACCGGCATCGGACCTACTTCCACCATCCCCCCGGCTCGGGAGATGTCGTCCTGGAGCAATCCAATCGCCTCCTCGGTCAGCATCCGGAGGTCAAAGCTCGAGGCGGTGAGCTCCTCGCGTTCCATTCGAGCCAGCGTCATCAGACCGTCGACCTGTTCTTGCATGCGACGGCTCGTGCTGGCGACCTTCCCGAGAAGCTCGGCGATTCGCGGATTCACGTGCTCGTCGGGCTTGGCGAGCATCTCGGCGTAGCCCACGACCACCCGCAAGGGCGCCGCCAGATCGTGCGCAGCCACCGATGCGAACGCCTCGAGCTCACGATTGGACCGCCGTAGCTCGGACAGCGAGGTGCGCACCGCAGCCTCCATCTCACGCTGACGCGAGATGTCGCGAGCCTGGATCACCGCCATCCGTCCGGGCCGGTCGAGAAGCGGCAGCAGCGACACCGTGAGCTCGATCCCCGCCTGGCCGGCGTCGAGTGTCCGCTCGACTTGGTAGGTGGAGCCAGATCCATCGAGCAGCGCTAGGAAGCGTCCCATACCGACGCCGGGGTCGTCCGGGTCGGTTATCTCCTCGATGGGCAGCCCGACCATGTTTGCGGTGGTGGTTCGAAGCAGGGAGGCAAAGACGGGGTCCGCCGAGGCGATCACGGCGCGCCGGGAGCCGTGCATGACCCAGGCGTAAGCGGTGCCGATCGCCGCCGGCGCAAGCGAGACGGTCGGACGCACCCCGTCGTGCGGAGGGTTCTCGGGGATCCGTATGAGGACGATCGCGCCGGCGGGCCGCTGGGCGGAACGCTCCGCCGTGGAGCGCACAGCTGTCTCGACGAGCCTGTAACCAAGCTGCTTGTGACGGATTCGCTGGACCGAGTGGAGGTGGTCGGTCAGGCCACGCGCAAACGCGCGGGTAGCGGATGCCAACGAAGCGCGGTCCTCTGGATGGAGCAGATCATTTGCGTAGACACCGATCAGCTCTTCGCGATCAAACCCCAGCACCGGTTCACAGTTGGGGGACGCCGAGACGATGACGCCGCGGGGATCGAGGACGGCGATGACATCGCCGGGTCCGGCGGTGAGCTCGCCGACCAAGTGCCCGGTGTGGGGTATCGGAGGGGTAGCGGCCGCTTCCTGCCATGGGAAGGCAGCATCGTCCGGACGGTCCAACGAGCGCGCCCACAGCGTCTGTCCTGAGTCAACAACGGCCGGGGCGCCCGGGCGGGGATCCCGCGGCCGAGCGTCTGACGCAGGCGTGTCAGTAGTGGCGCTTATCGGGCCCGGCTTACTGAACTCCGTCATCTCCCTGACCCCGACTGGAACGTCCGTCTCGTCTCGTTCGGCCGTGGACTCGCCGATCCGCGCGAAGCCCCTGCAAACTCAGCGGTAACAGCATGTTCAAAGGTACCACAGCAATTGTGCCGTTCCTTGCGCTGCATCCGAACTTTCGGCCGCCGCTGCACAGGCTCCATAACTCCTTGTTTCTCTCACCGGGCCACCTAAAGTCGTATCGGCATTGACTTCGTGCGCATAAGCGGGGCCGCCCCCGGGAAGCCGTTTCGTCTACCGGCCGGGACCCTAGCTGGCCAACTCGGACCGAGCACGCCGGCTGACTTCCGAGCCGGCTCTAGAGGAAGGACGCCTCTAGTCCGCGGAATCTTCCGCCGAGTGTCGGGCTCTTGCTCCGGTCCGGCGGTCCCGCGGGGTTAGCTGATGAAGCGCACGGGAGAACCAGCCTCCGCCATCCCCTTCTCCGTCGGCGGCCGGTTGCGGCTCGCCAGACGCATCCGCCACTCGTGGCGCCGTGTCCACACGCTGGACACGCTCGAGCTGTCTGCGCATCTTCGAGATGGCATCGACCACCCGGTCCTGGGACGGAGAGGCGGTGCGACGCGGCGTTGTCTGGGCCGGAGCATCGGTGGAAACGGGCGGGCTCACCGGGACCAGTTCGGGCTCGGTCGGCCCGGAGGTGCCGGGGGCAAGCTCCCCGTCTGCGGAAGGCTGTTCGGCCTCCAAGCCTTCGAGTTCCGCGCGTCGAGCTCTAACGCCCCCCACGACCTGCTCGAAGTCACCCCGCCGTTCGGCGAGCTCTTGCTCCGCTTGCTTCAGTTCGGCGGCCATGGCCGCTAGCGACGCGTAAGCATGCTCACGTTCCTCGCGGACGCGGTCGCGCTCGGTGTGCGCCTCGTCTCGCCGGGCGCGGGCGGCCGCGCTCTCGTCCCGAAGCCGAGCCACCTCCTGGCGCAGCTTGACCAGCTGTGCTTCCGCCTCAGGTATCTGCCCACCATATCGATCCTCATCCGGCTGGCGGGAGCCCGAGCGCCAGGACGCGCCGGCCGCGCCAGCCGCGTCGGCGCGGGCACGAGTTGCGCTCGCATGGATCCGAGGTGCAGCTCCGGGCGCGCGTGTCCGCGGCAGCGGAACCTCGAAGCTTGCTTGCTGCCAGCGCAGCACCAGGCGTTCGATCGGCCAGCTCTGGACCCGCGACGGCAGCCGGAACTCGAACCGGTACGTCTTCATGGACTCGGAGTCCGGCGAATTTGGCGTCACAGCCGTCCCGACGAAGCGGTAACGACGTCCACGGTGGTAGACGGTCAGGACCGCCGAGGAGGGTGCCGACCCACCCCCATTCATCCCGCGTCCCATGACGACCAGAACCGGCTCGGCGCCGCTCTTCCTCCAAGCCGCCCCGACCAAGGTCATCTGCTCACCGGCGGGTTCCATCGAACCAAAAGATCATATTGACCAGGGATTTTCCAGTCGACACCACGGCAGGGCGCCCCCCGGCGCGCCCTGAGGCTTGGGTCAGTGATCGCACGCGACGCGCTACGGGGCGCTAGTGATCCCGCCACGACGCGCTAGGTCTCTACCGAGCGATGGATCGTGGCGAGCGCTTCGTCCTCGTCGGTCTGACCGTAGAACTCCGACATTCCCATGCAGCCGAGCCCCTGCATCGAGACCTCGAGGCCCTGCGCGCCGAGCTGACGAGTCTGCATCAGCTTTCGAGCCGGACGAGCATCTTCCCGATGTTCTCGCCCCGAAGCAGGCCGATGAACGCGTCCGGAGCGTTCTCGATCCCCTCCACGACGGTCTCCTGATAGCGGATTTTCCCCTCACGCAGCCACCCCCCGACATCCCTCAGGAAGTCGGGCATGCGGTCGGCGTGGTCGGAGATGATGAATCCCCTCAGGGTGAGACGCCGGGCCACGGTCAGCGTCAGATTGCGGGGGCCCGCCGGCGGCTCGGTGGCGTTGTAAAGCGAGATGGCGCCGCACATCGCAATCCGCCCGTGGTTGCGCATCGCGCCGATTGCGGCCTCAAGATGCTCCCCGCCGACGTTGTCGAAATACACGTCGATTCCGTCGGGAGCCGCTTTGGCCAGATTCTCGGCCACCGGGCCCTCGTGGTAGTCGAATGCCGCGTCGAAGCCCAGCTCATCCCGGACATAGGCGACCTTCTCGGGCGAGCCGGCGCTGCCAATCACCGTGCACCCCCGGGCTTTGGCGATCTGTCCTGCCAGAGAGCCCACCGCGCCGGCCGCGGCCGATACGAACACCGTCTCGCCGTCCCGCAGCGCCGCAATGTCGGTGATGCCCACGTACGCGGTCATTCCCGGCATCCCCAGGATGCCGAGGTAGGCCTGCGGCGGACCGATGGTCGTGTCCAGCGCGCGCGCATGCGCAGCGGGTACCAGCGCGTACTCGCGCCATCCCAGCCCGTGCATCACCGTCTTCCCGATTTCGAAGCCGTCGGCGCCAGAGGCCACCACCTCGCCAACCGCCCCGCCATCCAGTGGCGCGTCGATTTGGAACGGGGGGACGTATGACCTGACGTCGTTCATGCGCCCCCGCATGTACGGGTCGACCGACATCCACTGGTTTCGGACGAGAAGCTGTCCTTCTGCGGGGTCGGGCACCTCCACCTCGGCCACGCGAAAGTCGCCGGCCTTCGGCTCGCCGACCGGCCTGGCCGCGAGCTGGACCTCGCGCGCCCTCACCCGTAGATGCGGGCGAGCGTCTCAGCCACGCACGCCGGCTTGTCCTGGTCCTTGACCTCGACGGTGCACTTGGCCTTTACCTGGTAACCGCCGGGGACCTCGGTCACCTCGGCAACCTCACAGCCGACGCGCCACTGCGCGCCGACCGGAAGAGGCGCCGGGAAACGGACCCGGTCAAGGCCATAGTTGACGCCCATCTTGGCGTCGGAGACGTGCATGAGCTCGCCGATCGCCCAGGCCAGCATTGAGATTGTCAGGTATCCGTGCGCGATCGTCCCCCCGAACGGCGTCTCCTTGGCGCGCTCGACATCGACGTGAATGAACTGGTGGTCGTCCGTTGCGTCGGCGAACATGTTGACCCGCTCCTGGGTCATCTCTCGCCAGTCGGTGTAGCCAAGGTGCCTGCCGACCTGTTCGGGAAGCGAAGCCAGCTCGATCGTGGCTGCGTTAGAAGTTGTCATGCGGCGGAACGCTATCACCGTGCTTGAGGTCAGAATCCGCTTAGAACGATGACCCTCGTCGCGATCTCCGCCTCTTTCGGGGCCGGCGGCAGCCGGGTCGGCCCGGCGCTGGCCGAACGTTTGGGAGTCCCGTTCGTGGATCGCGCCATCCCACTGGCCGTCGCGGCCCAGTTGCAGGTCGCGCCTGCGGAGGCGACCGCGTATGAAGAGCAGCCGGCGCCGACCCGGCTTGAACAGCTGCTACGAGGCTTCATCGGCTCTGACACCGGTGTGCCGGCCCCGATCCCGCCGGACTCGTTCATCTCCGATGACTTCCGCCGCGCCACCGAGGAGGTCCTCCACCGCCAGGCCGCGACCGGTGAAGGGGTGATCCTGGGACGAGCCTCGGTCGTGGTGCTCCGTCATCACCCCCGGGTCCTGCGCGCGCGCCTTGACGGGGCACCGCAGCGGCGCATCGAGCAGGCGATGGCGCTCGATCCATCGCTAGATCGTGCCTCAGCGGAGCACGGGCTCCGGCGCTCCGATCGCACCCATGCCGACTACGCGCGCCAGCTCTACGGCGTCGAGATCACCGACCCCCGCCTGTACCACCTGATTGTCGACTCCACCCAGCTGTCAACGGAGGCGTGCGTGGACTTGATCGTCACCGCCGCCCAGGCATTGACCGCTGCCGTCCCGCCTTGAGGCATCATTCGCGCGTGCTTGCCCGAGCCACCATCCTCGTGCTGGCGTTGGTTTGCTGCGCCTGGTTTGCGCTGGGAGCGCGGCAGGCGCACAAAGTTGCTCAGGCAGCGGCGATCGTCGAACCCGGCCACCCGCTATCTGCGCACCAGGCCCAGCGTGCAGGCGCGGCTCTAAGCACGGCTAGGACACTGAACCCTGACCTGCAGGTGGACGTTCTGCGCGGTGAGCTCGCCATCGACCAGGGTCACCCGGCTGAGGCCCGCCGGATCCTCACCTCGGTCACCCGCCGCGAGCCGCAGAACCTCCAGGCGTGGGTCCAGCTGGCCCGGGCATCTGGCGATGACCGGGTGCTGTTCTTCGCCGCGGAGATCCACATTCGGTCCCTGGTGCGAGCGGTTCCGGCGGGCCACTGAGCTTGGTTCGCCGGCGGGATCCGGCCTGGATCTGGCGGGCCGCGCTGGCGGTCGCCATGGTCGGCGCCGGAATCCTCATCTTCCATCTCACGAGAGGCACGACGCTTTGGTTTGATGATTGGAACTGGGCACTCCACCGTCGCGGAGGCGGGCTCCACTGGCTGCTCGCCCCCTATAACGGGCACTTCTCGCTCATCCCGGTGGCTATCTACAAGTTGCTGTTCGCCACCGAGGGTGCCCGTACCTACGCGGGCTACCGGATCCTGGCGATCGTGCTGCACCTGGGGTGCACAGGCCTCGTCTTTCTGTACGTCCGGCGCCGGGTCGGCGACTACCTGGCGCTGCTCGCAGCCTGTCTGATCTTGTTCCTGGGTCCGGCCTGGCAGGACATCCTTTGGCCGTTTCAGATCGGCTGGCTGATCTCCGTGGGGGCTGGCATCGGCGCGCTGCTGATGCTCGAGCGTCGTGATCGGCCTGGAGACGTGACCGCATGCTTACTGCTGTTGGTCTCGGTGGCGAGCTCGAGCGTCGGGGTCGCGATCCTGGCAGGAGCGATCGTGGATTACGCGTTGACAAGGCGCCGCTGGCGCGGCGCCTGGGTGGTAGCGGTGCCGGCCCTCGTCTACGCCGTGTGGTCACTCGCCTACCAGAACAGCACGCTCGTGGCCAAGGACATCTTCGCAATTCCCCACTGGGCCGCCAGCTCCGCGGCCACCGCGACAAGCGCCTTGGTCGGTCTGTCGGGACAGAGCGTGGCCAATGACTCGGGAACGGCGCTGGAGTTTGGCGTGCCCCTGATGCTGGCCGGTTTGGCGGTGATCCTGGTGCGAACGGTGAGAGCGGGGCGGTGGCCCGCCCGGACGGTGAGCCTGGCCGTGATCGCGCTCGTGTTCTGGGGGCTCACGGCGATCGGAAGGGCGTTCCTGGGCACGCCGTACGCCAGCCGCTACGTGTATGTCGACTGCGTGTTCGTGCTCCTCCTTGCGGTCGAGCTGGCGGCCGGCCGGTCCGTCGGCCCGGTTTGGGGAGCTGTACTCGGCGTGGCGGCGGCGGCCGCGGTTGTGTCGAACGTCGGGATCATGCGCGACGCGGGGGGCTACCTGCGGAGCCAGGCTCCCGTCGCCGAGGCCGACCTGGCAGCGCTCGACATCGCCCGAGCGAACATTCCGGGTGGGTACGTTGCCAAAGCGTTTCCCGGCTACCCGTTCCTGGTCGTTCGCGCCGCTGACTACTTCAGCATGAAGCACTCGATCGGTTCACCGGCTCTGGGCGTGGCCGGCCTTGTTCAGGCTCCCGAACCCGCGCGCGAAGTAGCCGACATCGAGCTCAGCCGGATCCTTGGAATCTCGCTCGCCACGGGCGGCGGTGCGCCGGCGGCTGCGAATCCCCCGGCGGCTGCGAATCCCCCGCCGGCGGCTGCGAACCCCCCGCCGGTGGAGCAGCTGAGCGGCGCCAGACTCGGCCGTAGCGGGGTCTGTGAGGTGTTCATCCCGACGTTCGCACCCACACCCTCCTCACCTGAGATCGAGCTCCAACTTCCGCCGGATGGGATGAGCTTGACCACACACGGTGCGCCGGCGACTGTGAGTGTCCGTCGCTTCGCTGCCGTGTTCGCGCCCATCGGCACGCTGGCGGCGAGTTCGTCGGCGACCCTACGCGTCGCCAAAGACCGGGCCCCGCAGCCGTGGTCCGTCCAGATCACCGGGGACGCGCCGGTGACCATCTGCGCAACCGGCTGATCGACGCGAGTCCCTCCTTGAGCCGCAGCAGCGGCCGCTCGACTATGTAGTAGCTGAGCGCACCCGCCGTGATCGCGATCGCCGCGGTTGCCGCGGTCAGCCAGATGAACTTCCCGGTGGTGGGGCCGGGGCCGGATAGACCGCCGCTCAGCGCTCGCACCACGGGCTCGTGGTAGAGGTAGATCCCGTAGGAGACGAGCCCCAGCCAGCTCATCGCCGGCGACGCCAGAAACCGGCCCACCAAGCTGCTCGGCCTGACCTCGAGAACCGCGGGCAGCGCCAAGCCCGCTGCGACGATGCCGCTGAGCGCGTACACCGTCAGTTGCTGCCCGGCGGTCTGATGCGCCAGGAGCACGTTGCCCGCTGGCAGTCCTATCCCTCGGCAGATCGCCACGTACGCTGCGGCGGCGAGAACCCAGCCCGTCCACGCATATCGGGAAAGCCATTTCGACCGCGGCGCACACACGCTCCACAAGGCCAACGCCATCCCGACCGCAAACCAGGCGAACGTCGTCGCAAAGGTCGATGACGGAACGCTCGGATGGGTGGCGGCCAGCGCCCTGAAGCCAAAGCTGACGGCACTCAGCAGCGCCAGGACCGCCAACTCGAACTGCCACCACACCCTTCGGCCAGCGCGCTCTGACGCCCACGCGAACGCCATCGAGACCAGGGGCAGGATTGCGTAGAAGACGACCTCGCAGCCGAGGCTCCAGGCAGGGCCGATGCCTCGCACGACCGTGCGGGTGCCGTAATCCTGGCCGAAGCCGTAGTACACCCACCACCGCCCTGAGAACACCCCGCCCAGGCCGGGGTAGATTGCCAAAACCGTCAGCGCCACCCAGTAGGCGGGAACGATCCGCAGTACACGGCGCCGCGCGTAGTCCCGAAGCCTCACCGGCGGGCCCTCGCCGGCACGGGCTGCGAGCAGTGGCCGGTAGAGCAGGAAGCCCGAGATCACGAAGAACACCGCCACGCCGACGTTGAGGCGCGCTAGATAAGGCTGGATTCCGCCGGCGCCCTCGCTGGCCCGCGAGTAGTAAGCGGCGTGGAACACCAACACGGACAGGGCCGCGATCGCCCGGAGGCCATCGAACAGGGGAAACCGAGGGTTCCCGGGAGGCGGGGTCAGCGCCGGCGGCGCAGGGCGCTCAGACTGGGCCTCGGTGGCGACGTCAAGCGAAGACAGGGCGGCGCGATTCTAGGCGCGGGGGGTTCTCTAGACTCGCCCTCCCTTGGAACGGCTTGACCTCGATGTCGACCCCTACGCCCACGATCCCGGGCACTGGGGAGCGTCGCTGATCAACAGCGCCGAGCTCCTGATCGGGTGCCTGAAACGTGCTGACGCGAGGTCGGTGATCGAGGTTGGGGCCTACGCCGGCGACGTGACCAAGCTGCTGCTGGACTGGGGGGCTGGAGACAGCCGGCGATTCGTGGCGATCGATCCGTTCCCCAAGCCGGCCTTGAAGGAGCTGGCGGACGAGCACCCCGAGCTCGAGCTGATTGAGGAGTCGAGTCTCGACGCGCTCAAGCAGGTGGACGCAGCCGACGTCGTGATCATCGACGGCGATCACAACTACTACACGGTCTCGGAGGAGCTGCGGCGTATCGACGAGCGCTCGGACGGCGCGCTCCCGCTGCTGCTTTTCCACGACGTCTGCTGGCCGCACGCTCGGCGAGACAGCTACTTCACGCCGGAGGCGATCCCGGAGGAGTACCGGCAGCCGATGCTCGAAGGCGTCGGTCTGTTCCCCGGCGTGTCGGGCGACCGCCCGGGGGGGCTGCCATACAAGTGGGCCGCGCGTGAGGAGGGCGGCGAGCGCAACGGCGTGCTGACCGCGATCGAGGAATTCGCGCGGCACCTCCCCGGCCACCGGCTTGCAGTCGTGCCCGCGTTCTTCGGATTCGGCGCGCTGTGGGATCTGAGCGCCCCGTACGCGGACGCGTTGGCCGAGCTGCTCGATCCCTGGGACCGCAACCCGCTGCTCGAGCGACTCGAGGCCAACCGCGTGCTCCACCTGGCGTCCTCGCACTATCACCTCACAAAGTGGAACCAGGCCCAGGAGCGCCTGGCGCGCCAGGAGGCAGTGCTGCAGGAGCTGCTCAAGTCGAAGTCGTTTGCCCTGGCCGAGCTGGTCTCGCGGGTGCGCCAGGGGGGCGACCCCGCGATCTCCAAGGAGGACGTCCGCAGGGCGCTGGAGGACGGCTAGCTCGAGGGGGCGGGCGCCGTGGGCGTGAGGGGCAGGCGCGGCTCGGCGGGTGGGCGAGGCTCGGCGGGCTCGTAGCGACTCACCCGCTCCCTGCGCGGCGGTCTCGGCGCGCCCTGGGGTGGGCACGCAGCGACACACCCCCTCCCGTCTGTGGGGGTGCGTCGTCGCGTGCTCGGGAGGTGGGCGTTCGACGACTAGGCGCCCGAGATTGCGGGGGGTGCGTCGTATCGCGCCCGCGGCAGCCCGCCCGCAAACCCGACCCCGCAAACAGGCCGCGCCCGCCCCACACCCGCGCAAAGCCAACCCGCCCTACTCCCCTGTCCGCCGCCGCTCGCCCGCCTGCTTGCGCATCCTGTTCGCCCACCGCAGCGGCGAGGTCAGCCGCCAGCTGATGCTCTCCTTCATCTCGTCGACCTCTTTGCGCACCCATTTGAGCTGGGCCTCGTGCTGGAGCTCCTTGGCGACGACCTGGGCTCGGGTGGCGGCCGCTTCGGCCTCGGCCCGCCGCGCGCGCTCCTTCCAGTCGCCGGGCGCATATCCCACCCCTGGCATGCGGCCTTCCCACTTCTCGGAGATCTTCATGTGGGCGCTGATCCAGGTCTCGGGCTCGGAGACGAGCTCCAGCGAATGGTGGTGAACCGCCTGAAAGTCCTCGGTGATGATCTTCTTCCCGGCCGCCCGCACCTGGAGGCAGAAGTCGAAGTCGTAGCCGTGCAGCTGACCCAGCGACTCGTCGAAGCGGACGTTGTGCACTGTCCAGGGCGCCAGGCCGAGGATGAATCCATCGACGGTGTCCACCTCGCCGATGTGGGCGTAGGGAGGGAGGACCTCGCCGCGGAACGAGAAGGCGGGGATCTCGCCGCCGCCCAGCTCGCCGTACCGGTGGGTGAATGAGGCCCAGGTCACGGATCCTTCCCACCACGCGATGCTCCGTACGCCGATCGCCCCGACGCAGCCAACCACCCCCACCTCGGGATCGCTGAGCGCCCGCCGGAGCTTGGCGCAGAAGTCGGGGTCGAGGATCTCGGCGTCCTGGTGCACCAGCACCAGCGCTTCGAGGTCCTCGTACTCGGCAGCCTGGTCCAGCAGCAGGTTGTAGCTGCGGAACAGCGACCCGGCAGCCATCCGCGCGAACACCTTCGAGTCAGCCTCCCTGACCCGCTCAATGCCCCGCTCCGCGCACTGGCGGTACATATCGGGTTCGGTGATGGAGCAGCCGAACACGATCATCGGCGTCGGCCTCTCAGCAGCCTGCGGACTCCCGTCAGGCTCGCCCCGGAGCGGCGGGCGCGCAGCGCCTCGAGCTCCCGGCGGAGCGCCAGCTCCTCCTGGGAGGGCACCCGCCGGTGCCCAAGCGGCGGCGCGCCGGCGCCGGACACCGACCGAGGCTCGGGCACCTCCACCTCAAGCGGCGCCCCGTCGGTCCGCTGCCAGCGAACACACGTCCAGTCGACGTCGACGAGCGCCTCCTCGATCCCGTGCCGGTTCCGGAAATCGTCGACCGCCCGGCTGCACTCCGGGACCGCGCCGTAGTCATCGACGATAAGAAAGCCTCCCGCCGAGAGCCCAGGGTAAAGCGAGCACAGCGCCACCCAGGTGGCCTCGTACGTGTCGCCGTCTAGACGGACCACGGACCAACGACGGCCCGAGAGCTGCGGCAGCGTCTCCTCGAAGAAACCGGGCACGAACTCCACCCCGTCCCCGAGGCCGAGCCTCGCGAAGCTGGCCTTGACGTCCTCCAGCGGGGCGGCCAGGAAGTCGATCTCGCTCAGCTCCTCGCCCTCGCCCGGGCCGCGCGGAAATCCCCGAAACGAGTCCGCCACCCACACATTGCGTGCGCGGTCGCCGAGCGAGTCGAGCGCCGCGCGCATCAGGATCGAGGCACCTCCCCGCCAGGATCCCGCCTCGATCAGGTCCCCCTCGACCCCGTCGTGGACCACCGACTCCACGCACCGCTGTAGATCATCAAGGCGGTTCAGTCCCACCATCGTGAGCCCCTGGAGCGGCCAATCCATCCCGGCGGCCCGCATCTTCAGCTGCTCGCCGGTCAACTGACGCGAGCTCACCGAGCCGTCGTCGGCCTTGCCGACCGAGGCCGTGGTGGAACCAACCAAATCGCACAGCGATAGCTTGAGCAGCTCCAGGTAGGCAATGCGAAGCGCCTCAGGTTCGGCATCGGGACCGACCGCCCGCGCGGCACGTGCCTCCTTGATGCCGCGAAACTCCTCGAAGATCATCAGCGCCGAGCGATGCTACCCAGTTCATCTGAGCTCGTCGTGAGGCTGGATACCGCCGTGCCGGAGTGGGTTCCGGTCGGGCGAGGCACGGCGTTCTTCTGTAACGGAGCGTGCTTTCACCCCGACAGAGACGTGTGCCGGGGCTGGCTGCGCGTGGGCGGCGAACCGGTTGAGCCCGCGATCTGGGGAGCTCCGCGCCTGGACCTGGTGCGCGCGCTCGGCAACCCTCGCGCCTACCGCAGCGGTTTCTGGGGCACCATTCCGATTCCAGCCCAGCCGGCCGCCGGGAAGCTCGCAATCGAGCTGGCCGTGGAGTTCGAAAGCGGGGAGGAGGTCGTACGCCGGCTCGGCGTGATCGACGTCGTCACCCCTCCCACGTCCGCGGCCCGTCGCTCCAGTGCCTCGATCGCCATCTGCATGGCGACCCACGAACCGGACCCCGGGCTTCTCCGCCGGCAGATCGATTCGCTGCGCGCTCAGACCGAGAAGGACTGGGTATGCCTGATCAGGGACGATTGCTCGTCGGTACGGCGGTTCGCCGAGCTCACCTCGATGATCGCCGGGGACGAGCGTTTCAGGATCTCCAGAGGCGAGCGGATCCTAGGCCCGTATCGAAACTTCGAGCGACTGCTGAGCCACCTTCCCGCTGGACCGTCGCTGGTTGCCTTGTGTGACCAGGATGACCGCTGGGACCCGGACAAGCTGGCCGTGCTCCGCCAGCACCTTGACCGGGCCCAGCTGGCTTACTGTGACCAGCGGATCGTCGACCGCGGCGGTGGCCTGCGTCGCGAGACCATGTGGAACTCCAGGAGCAACCAGTACTCGGGTCTGGCGTCGCTGCTGATCGCCAACACGGTCACCGGCGCCGCTTCGCTGATGCGCCGTGAGGTGGTCGAGCTGGCGCTGCCGTTTCCAGAGATCCCGGGCCTCGCCCTGCACGATCACTGGCTGGCGCTGGTGGCGCTCGCGACCGGCAGAATCCGCTACGTCGACCGCCCGCTGGGCGATTACGTCCAACACGGCAACGCGGTTCTGGGTCAGGTTTCCGGAGCGAATCCACACTCCAGGGCGGACGCCCGGGCAACCTACTTCTATGGGTTCGTCCCCCGCGAGGTGCTGGCCCGAGCACTCCTGGCCCGCTGCGGAGACCGCCTCCCTCCGCGCAAGCGTCGCGCGCTACAGCTCGTCCTGGCCAGCGCGCGCTCACCGCTGGCCTTCGCCTGGTTTCTCCTGCGCGGGATCCTTCATCGCCGGGTGACCCTTGGGACGGAGCTGGAGCTGGCTCGAGGCATCGCCTGGCGGGCACTGATACCGATCCGGGCCTGGCGCCGGCAGGCGGGTGGACGCAACCACTTTGACGCCAGCTGCCCGGCTCCCACCGCCGAGACGCTCGGCATGGGTCGGCTTGCCCGGTGGCGGGCAACCCTATGATCCGGGCGTTGGCAGACTCGCAAATAACGATCGAGCCCGAGCACGAGCGAAACGCGCGGGCCGCCGGGGCGAGGACGGGTCCAGTGGTGGTTCAGGTCCAGGACGTGAACAAGACCTTCCGGGTCCCAGACCACCGGGTTGACTCGCTCAAGGAGCGGGTCGTGCACCCGTTTCGGCGAGTCCACTCGCGCGAGCTGCAGGCGCTGCGCGACGTCAGCTTCGAGGTCCACAAGGGGGAGTTCTTCGGAATCGTTGGCCGCAACGGGTCGGGAAAGAGCACGCTGCTCAAGGTCTTGGCGAGCATCTACGGCGCGGACTCGGGGAGGGTGCGGCTGGCGGGCCGCCTGGCGCCGTTCATCGAGCTCGGCGTCGGCTTCAACCCAGAGCTGACGTCGCGAGAGAACGTCGTGCTCAACGGGGTCCTGATGGGCCTCTCACGCGCAGAGGCTCAGCGCCGGCTGGACGCGGTACTCGATTTCGCCGAGCTCCGGCCGTTCGCCGACATGCAGCTCAAGAACTACTCCTCGGGGATGATGGTCCGGCTCGCCTTCAGCGTGATGGTGCAAGCCGACGCCGACACGATGCTGATCGACGAGGTCCTGGCGGTCGGCGATGCTGCCTTTGCGCAGAAGTGCATGGACGTGTTCCGGGAGAAGCGCCAGGCCGGCAAGACGATCATGCTCGTCACGCACGACATGGTCACGGTTCAGGCTTTCTGCGACCGCGCGATGGTCTTGCACGACGGCGTCGTCCAGTACGTGGGCGACCCGCAGGAAGCTGCCTTGCGGTATTTCCGGATCAACTTCGGCGATCCTGACCAGATCACATCTTCACCGTCGGGCGGCGGGCTCCCCGACGTGAACGCCACCCTGATCGACTCGTGGCTACAGGATGAAAGTGGCCGGCGAATCGCGAACGTGGAACAGGGCCAGCCGATCCGGTTCGTGGTCGTGATCGAGGCTCGCAGGGAGCTGGAGCGCCCGATCTTCGGCTTCCTGTTTCGCACCGCCGACGGCACGGACCTGTTCGGCTTCAACCAAACGCTCGGAGTCGACGATCCGGCGGCGGACCGCATCCCCGCCGGCCACCGGGTGACGATCAGCGCGTCGATCGATAACCGGCTGCTGCCCGGCCGCTACGTAGTGGAGGGTTGGACGGCGCGCAACCGTACCCATGGAGACCTTGCGCTTCATGCATTGCGTCTGTTCGACTTCGTGGTCTACGGCAGCGAGCCTGGCTTCGGCAACGTGAGCCTCGACGCTGACGTCAGCGTGGAGGTGGAGCCTCCGGGAGCTCCATGAGCGACGGCTCGGTGGAGCTTCGTGACGTGCACGGGCCCTCCCCACTAGGTGGAGGAGTCAAGCGAGCGGGAGAGCTCCTATACCTCATGGCCTCCACAGAGTTCAAGCGGACATATTTCGGCACCGTGCTGGGATACCTGTGGTCGCTGTGCCGGCCGCTGCTGCTGTTCGCGGTCCTGCTTGCGGTGTTCACGCACGTGGTGAGGCTTGGCTCGCAAGTGCCCCACTACGCGGTGCTGCTGCTGCTGAACATCGTGCTGTTCGGCTTCTTCCAGGAGGCGACCAACGCCGCCGTTCCATCGATCGTCACGCAGGAGGGGATCGTTCGAAAGACCCAGTTCCCGCGGCTGGTCATACCCCTGGCGGTCGTTCTGACCAGCCTGTTCAACCTGGTCCTGAACCTGGTCGTCGTGTTCATATTCGTGCTTGCCGCCGGGATCTCGCCGCGCTGGTCATGGTTCGGGCTGGTGCCGGTGGTGGCCGCGCTGGTGGTGCTCGTCTCGACGGTGTCGATGCTCCTGTCCTCGCTTTATCCGCGCTATCGCGATGTGGGGATCATCTGGACTGTCGTCTCGACCGCGCTGTTCTACGCCTCCCCGGTGATCTATCCCCTGCAGCTCCTCCACGGGACGTTCAGGCAGCTGGCCGCACTCAACCCCTTGGCGCCGCTGCTTGAGCTGGCGCGGCGCTGGGTGATCGATCCTCACGCCCCCGTGTACGGCGGCGCGGCTCGGGTCCTCGTCCCGCTGGGGATCTATGTGCTGATCTGCGCGCTGGCCGTCTGGGTCTTCAAGCGCGAGGCGCCCAGGATCGCCGAGGCACTCTGAGCACCCGGGGGCGGGCGCTCCACCTGCGCTAGCAGCGCCCCGGCCAGGGCGATCGCGATCAGCGTCACCGCTGGCATCTGCCAGTCCCAGTCCAAGGGCGCATGCGCTGCGTAGCAGACCAGGCCGGCGATGGGACCAGCCGCCAGGGCGCTGGCTCGGCGGTGGGCGGCGCGCGCGGTCAGAGCAATGCCGGTGACCACCACCACCAGCAGAGCGAGCCCCACCAGCCCCAGCTCGGCCGCCGTCTGAAGCGGCAGCGAATGCGCGTCGGTGGCGAACTCGTTCACCGTGCGGTACCGCAGCCACCAGACCGACCAGTTTCCGGCGCCCACGCCGCGCAGCGGCTGCTGGCCGAATGCCCGCACCGCCACCCCCCAGTAGGCGTACCGGTTGCTTGTAAACGTCACAAGCCGTCCGGCGCCTCCTCCCAGATGCTGGCTGTGGCCTTCCTTTGCACCGGCCACTATCGCAATCGCAAGCCCGGCGCAGATCACCGCCGCGGCGAGCCACGGTGCGCGGCGGGGCAGGCGGAGGACGGCGGGACGCTCGGAGACGATCAGCTGCGAGCCCGCGAGCACGGTGGCGATCACGATGCCCACCAGCAGCACCAGGACCGCAGCACCCTGACGCTCGCGGGTCGCCAGCGATCCGCTCAGCGCGGTCAACCCCGTGAACGGGGCGGCGGCGGCAGCGGACAGCACCGAAGTGGCGATAGCGAGCACCATCGATCGCATCTGCTCTCGGCGGCGCGCCGCAACCGCAAGCGCCACGAGGCCGGCCGCCCATGCGAACAGTGCCCCGCGCGAGAAGCTCAGGTAGAGCCCCATCCCCAGCGGAGCACTGGCGGCGCCGGCCGCCAGCCGCAGCGCCACGTGACGGACGGAGTCCCCCAGTATCCGGGCGCAGAGGACCAATCCCAGCGCGGCGAGCTCGCCGGTGGCGTTCCAGTACGTCAGTGGCTGCTCCAGCCGGCCGAACGCCGCGGCCGACCGCGAGAAGTGCAGCACGCCGGGGAGGAGTCGTTCGGAGAGGGCGTAGCAGATGACGATGGTGGCGCCGAACGCCAGGGCCGGTTCGACCCACCCACCGGCCGCCGGAGTTCGCAGCAACATCGCTGCGGCGAGCAGACCGCCGGCGTACAGGAACACGAGCTGGCCGGCGTGGTACGCATTGCCGGCCAACGGCGCCCAGGCCATGGACGCCAGCGACCACCCCGCCCACCCCAGGAGACCTCCGATCGCCAACCAGGCGGCGCGTGACCGGGACAGCGCCCGCGAATCACACAGCACCGCAACCACCACCAGCGCCCAGACGACGAGGCCCGCCCATGCACGGGCCTCGTCGAAGTAGCCGCCGGAGAAGAACGCCAGCGCGGTGGCGCCGCCCAGCAATGGCAACTGCGCGAGGGCAAGTGTCCGCCGCCTGCGCGCGCCAGCGCGCCGGCGGTCGGCACCGTCAGGAAGCCCTACTCTGCTCAGCGGCCAGATTCCCTAGCTCGCCGCATCAAGCGCGTGGAGGCCAGCGGTTGACGATCGTAGGCCGGGGGATGGGTCCGCTCCGCACAGGCGGCCTCTACCTCCGCACGCATCCGGCGACGAAACACACTGGCGTCGAACCGAGCCGCGTTGCGGGCACACGCCTGCGAGTCGATAGCGGCGTCGTCGAATCCCTTCACGGCCTGGGCCAGGTCCATCGGCCCGCCTGACCAGAAGCAGCCCGTGACTCCGTCGATCACCGTCTCGAGCGCTCCGCCGCCGCGCCTTGCGATCACCGGCCGGCCAGCCGCCTGGCTTTCGACCGCTGCAATCCCGAACTCCTCCACGGCGGTCATGACGAGCGCCCGTGCGCCCCGTACTACCTCGGCCACCGCGCGGTCGGACAGCCGCCCGGTGAAGCTGATCGTTGGACCGGCCATTCGCCGCAACCTCCGCGCGTCCGGGCCGTCTCCGATCACCACGAGCGGCAGACGCAGGTAGTTGAACGCCTCGATCGCGATATCGATCTCCTTGTGGGCCATGAGCTCTGACACAACCACGTAGTGGTCACTCGGCCGGCCGGGTGAGAAGCGCTGGGTATCCACCGGTGGATGGACGATGCCAGCGTCGCGCCCGAAGTACGCGCGGATGCGGGCCTGCGTGGTGCGGGAATTCGCCACGTAGCGGTCGGTTCGTTGGGCGGCGATCCAGTCCCACTGGCGCCACCGGCTGAAGGTGGCCCGCAGAAAGGCACGTGTGATCGGATCGTGGCGGCGAGAGAGGGTTCGCTCCCGGTCGTTCCAGGCGTACCGGAATGGGTTGTGGCAGTAGCTCACGTGGACCGTGTGCTCGTCGCACAGGACCGCGTGGGCCCAGGCCGATGAGCTGGACACCACGATGTCGTAGTCGCCGAAGTCAAACGACTCGATTGCCACCGGGTACAGGGGCAGCAATGCCCTGAAGGTTCGCGCTGAGGGCCGCGTCCATTGCAGGAACGAGCTGCGGATCCTCCGCTCGGCAAACCGTCCCTCGGTGCCCTCCTCGTCGTAGACAGCCGTGTATAGGTCCGCGGACGGCCACATCGCGCACAGCTCGAGGAATACCCGCTCGGCCCCGCGGATGTCCAGCAGGAAGTCGTGCACGAGCGCGACCTTTGGTTCAGGCTGTTCGGTCCTCAGAATGTCCCCCACGCGCCAAGTCTAAGTCCCCGGCCCGGACGCGCAACCTCCGGGACCCCGCTCAGCGCGCAAAGTACGACTCCACCCGGTCCAGGAGACCGTCGTTGAACGAATCGGTCCAGTCGCGACTCCACGCGACCGTGCTTCCGTTGACGCGGCGCTCGAAATCCTCGGCGGCTTGGGCGGCGGTCCCCAGAGCCTTTGCGATGCCGTCGACCGTTGGCTCTCCTGCGATCAGGTTCGGCGAGATGTCGCTCAGCGCGTCGGGGGTTTTGTTCTCGAACGTGTTTGTCGCGGTGGCCAGTCCCGCCGAAGCCATCTCGATCGGTACAAGGCTCGGGTGCGGGGTGTACATCAATGCCAGGCCGACGTCATGGTCTCTGAGGAGTTCGGCATACGCGGCTTGGGGGCTCCGCGGCAATAGCTCCAGCTCCCCCCCCGCACCCAGGCTGATCCGCCCGCGCCGGCTGACGGTCCCGATGCCATGAAGTTGCCACCCCTCCCGGAAAAAGCCCTCATCCCACGCCCGCTGGAGCGCCAGGATCCCGACCTCAAACATGTTGCGTGCCGCATGAGGCTCGGGTCGTGCGTAGAACAGGAGCCGGCGGCCGTCTCGCGCAGCCAGCTCCGCCGTAGTGGGCGGCTCGATTGAAGTGATGGCGTTTTGGAACGACGCCGAGCACGCATCTCCCCACGTGTCCCCTTCCGAATAGGCGCCGATGGCATGCCCACGGAAATAGCCGCGCAGCAGCTCCGTGGAGAACAGGGCGAAATGGGGAAAGCGATATGACTCCTCGGCAAGCGCGGCGTATGAGCCCATCGGGAACGTGAACGGCTCGTACTCCTGAATGAGGTAGACGAAGCCGGGAGTTCCAAGCTCCATCGCCGCAGCATTAGCGATGTGCGCGGTCCACCAGGTGGTCGCCACGAAAGCGTCCGAGCGGCTCACCTCGAGCGGACCCGATCGCCGGCCAATTGCCAACTCGACGCGATCGAACATCCCTGCCAAACCATCGTAGGACTCGACCGTGGTCCGCCAGGACCGCGCCAAGGGCCCGACCGGATCAACGGTCACGAGTCTCACGCGGGTGCCCCGGGCTGACAAGCGGTAAGCCAGGTTGAACTTGGCGATGTAGCCGCCGAAGAAGTGCTCGAGGTCGATCGTCGGGATGAGAACATTTACGCGGCGCGGTGCAGCCTCTGAGACTGCGAGGTGGAGCGGCGCCACCTTCTCTGAGATCGAGCGCGGCCCCTCGGCGGACGGTGGGCGGCGGCCCACCCGAGGCGCCAGATCCGGAGGCGGGACGGCGTCGAGCCGGAAACGGCGGCTCGGACGCCGTCGGGCGGTGGCGGACAAAAGGCGACGCCAGACCAGGGCTTGGAGGAGCTCCCACTCGGCGCCCAGTGTCTCCGGAGGACCGCTCAGTTCCCGCGCCGCACGCCAGCCCAAGCTCGCCAGCGCGAGCCCGGAATCGTCCAGGGACAGGAAGCGCTCCAGTGCGCGGCTGTGCTCTGCCGACAGGCGCGGTCCACAGCGCATTTGAAGGATCGTCGCGAAGACCGTCAACCGCATCACGTCGACGAAGTACCGGGCGCGGTTCACGCGGACGCGCTCACGCGGATCGGCGCGAACGCGTGACAGCCGCTCTCGGAAGCGGGTGACGCGCGTGGCCTGGGCATGGCCGAGCGCCGCGCTGCCGTGCTGGACGTAGTCGTACAGCGCCCGGGGGATGAACTCGATGCCGCCGAGCGACAACGCAACCAGACCTATCCAGTGATCGTGGTAGTGCGCAAACTGGCCCGGAGGAAACGGGAGGGCGTAGTCGAGCACCTCGCGGCGGAACAGGGATGCGGCTCCGGTCACGGAGTTGGCGACCAGCAGTGAGGTCAGGTCGGAGTGGTTGTTGCGGCGGTGCTCCCAGTAGGAGGGCGCGATCTCGTTTCCTTCTGCGCCCACGATCCGTGCGTCGCTGTAGCAGAGCTGAGCCGGCCCCAATCCCCGGAGCAGCCTGTCAAGCTTTTCGGGGTACCAGAAGTCATCCTGGTCGGCCATGGCGACGTACTCGCAGCTCGCGGGCGCAAGCGAAAGTGCCCGCTCGAAGTTCGAGTAGAAGCCCAGGCGCTTGGTCGAGCGCGAGAGAACGAAGCGAGGATCGCCGTCGAGGACCTGGTGGATAGCGTCGACGCGTTCAGGACGAGAGCAGTCGTCGCTGACGAGGCAGACCCAGTTGGAGTGGGTCTGGGCGCGGATCGAGTCGATCTGTCTCCGGAATAGCTCGGTGGGCGGATCGTGGGTTGCCATGCAAATTCCAACGAGCTGGCCGCCTGCGCCGGCTGGCGTCTCGATTTCGACCGGGGAGGTCGCCTCGGCGACCGCCACCGAGCCGAGCTTGAAATTGCGCGCGTCCCCCTCGGCCGTCCGGCCCACGAGGCCGATTTCGTACGCCTCTCCAGCTGGCTTCGGCTCCAGTCGTGCGACTCCCCAGAACCCGCTGCGATAGCCGAGAAGCAGTGGATCATCGGCGGACTCCGGATCGGCTTTCACCGCACCGGTGGCGTACGGATCAAGGCCCGGATGCAGTGCACGGAAGTGATCCAACCGGGGCATCCCATGGGCGGCCACGGACTGCTGCGCTCCGTCCACCGTCAGGTGCAGATCCGTGATCTCCGCGTCCGGAGCAAAGCACGTGCCGGCGACGAACAACGCCGTCCCGCCTCCGACCGACACTTCCGCCGGGAGCGGCGAGTCCAAGTTCACCTGCAAGCGCGCCATCGTAGCCGGTCACGGGAGCACTACCCTTTGCCGGCCGTGGTCCGCGCCGCCGTAGTGGTCCCCAACTGGAACGGCGCGCATTTCCTTGGGGAGTGTCTCGAGTCGCTCCGGCGACAGACCTATCCGGCGGAGCTGATCGTCGTCGACGGGGGGTCGACCGATGGCTCCCTCGCGCTGATAAGGGACCAGTTTCCCGCCGTCACGCTGGTCTGTCTGCCAGTGAACCGCGGGTTTGCAGGGGCGGTCAACCGAGGGATTGAGCACGCGCTGCGAGGGGGGGCCAAATACGTGGCGCTGCTCAACAACGACGCGGTTGCCGACGAGCAATGGCTGGAGCGGTTGATCGCCACAGCTGAGGCCCACCCCAGCGCCGGAATCGTCACGGCGAAGCTGATGCTCTACGACCGGGTCCACATCGACAGCACCGGCGACTTCTACTCATCCTGGGGATGGGCCTATCCACGGGGACGTGACGAAGTCGACGACGGTCAGTACGACTCTCCCGAAAAGCACGAGGTGTTCTGCGGCTCAGGCGGCGCCAGCGTCTTCCGGGCGGAGATGCTGAAAGAGGTTGGGTTGTTCGACGAAGACTTCTTCGCGTATCTCGAAGACCAGGACCTGGGCTTTCGCGCCCAGCTGCGGGGATGGCGGGCCAGATACGAGCCGAACGCGCTGGCCTACCACCACATGATGGGGACGAGCGCCGCGCTTGATCACTTCAGCCGTTACCACGCCGTCCGCAATTGCATCTTCCTCTACGTCAAGAACGTTCCACACCCTCTTTGTTGGAAGTACCTGCCCAAGTTCCTAGTCGGGCTGACCCTGATGGCGGTCAACGATGTGCGGCGACGCCGTTTTCGCTCGATCGCAGGCGCGTACCTGGATGCGCTCCGGAGCTGGGCACGACTGCTGGAGAAACGCAGGCAGATTCAGCGCTCACGGACGGTCCCGGTCGACTACATCGATGCGATTCTGGTCCACCCCCTTCCGCCCACCCAGAGGAACCTGATCAGACTTCGCAGCATCCTGCGGTGGCCCGGCTGAGGACTCGGTTCGCCCCCCGCAGGCGCGCCGCGATCGCCGCTGCCCTAGCTGTGACGCTCGCGATCGTGTTGGCGCTCCTGCTCTCCCCCGGCCCAGCCCGCCACCAGCCACGTCCCTCGTCCGGGCCACCGTCGGTCCCCGCGCCGGCCGGCGAGCAGTTCGGCGCCAACACCGGTCTGCTGTTCAACAGCCACCTGTACGGACCCCAGCAGATCGCGGCTCTGCTCGCAGCGCTGCGACGGACCGGAGCCACGGTGGCCCGCAGCGATGCCCCGTGGGAGGCCACCGAGCCCGCGCCGCCGTCGGGCGGCGAGCATCGCTACAGCTGGCTCTTCGACGACACCGTGGCGGGATCGCTGGCGGCCCAGGGGCTGCGCTGGCTCCCGGTGGTCGACTATTCGCCGCCGTGGGTTCAATCGGTCCCCGGGGAGGACCACTCACCGCCTGCCGATGTGTCCGCATTCGCCGCTTACGCCCGCGCCCTTTCCGAGCGCTACGGCCCCAACGGGTCCTTCTGGCGCGCGCACCCCGAGCTTCGTCCGCTGCCGGTCGACACCTACGAGATCTGGAACGAGCCGGACAACCCGGTCTTCTGGAAACCCTCGCCCGATCCAGCAGGTTACGCGGCGCTGTATCAGACGACCCGAAGTGCGATCAGCGCAGCCCAGCCCGGGGCTCACGTGATCGTCGGGGGTCTGACGAACCCCAGCGGGTTTCTTCCAGCCTTGCTGGCAGCTTCGCCCGCCCTTCGTGGTCGCATCGACGGCGTCGCCATCCATCCCTACGCCAGGACCCCGAAGGGAGTCCTCGATCGTTTGCGCGACGCCCGGGACGTGTTGAGGTCGCTGACATTGAGTGCGGTGCCGCTGTACGTGACGGAGTTCGGGTGGACCACCAGCCCGCCGGGAGCGCTCGACTATCTGCCCGCGCGGCTGCGGCCACGATTCCTCGAGCAGACCCTGACGGAGCTCGCTCACTCCGACTGCGGGGTGAGCGCGGCTCTGCTGTACACGTGGGTGACCCCAGAGCGGAACCCCGCGGACTCTCAGGACTGGTTTGGGGTCCAACCGCCCGATGGGGCGGCCAGCCCCGACACGGTGGCGCTCACGCAAGGCCTGCGCTCCGCCTCCGCGCCCGGGTCGATCGAGACCGTCTGCGGCGGAGCGTGAGCCTTAGTGCAGGCAGATCGTCGCGCGCTGCCCCTTGGCGCGGCAATCCTCCATTGCCAGCACGCCGCTGCGGAAGATGTTGTACGCGGGCTTGGCCACGAACCTTCCGTCGCTCAGACGGAACAGCCCGGAGAAGTCGAAGGCCAGCTCATTCGGGCGCTCCTGACCGGCCCAGTCGTAGTAGTAGAAGCCCTGCAGGTTCAGCCGGGTGCGATTTGCAACCAGCATAGGCAGGACCTGCTTTATGTCCTGGGCCTGACCCGACTCGGTGGTGGCGAAGTCATAACCGACGTTGTGATCGGTCTTCCCCTCCGACGAGGGCCAGCTGATCTCATCCGCGATGATCGGCTTCTTGGCGTCTCCAGCGCTATCCATGACGTCCCGGACATAACCGAGGATGGTGATCACGCCCTTGGGATCCTTGGTGTAGGGGTGGATCGCTACGACGTCAAATGCCGATCTGGCGCCGGAAATCTTGTAGATCCGCTGGAGGTTGATCCACGAGTAGTTGGGCATCCCGGCCAGCACCACCTTGGCCGAGGGATCGACGCTCTTGATCGCATTGTGCGCGGCGATCAGCAACGACACGTACCTCGCCTCGAAAGGCTGATACGGCCAGAACGCCAGGATGTTGGGTTCGTTCCAGATCTGCCACATCGTGATCGGTACGGGGTTCGGGTACGGGTAGCTCTGCCAGAACGTGCCTCCGGGGCCGTAGCGCCGGACCAACGCCTTGACGAACGCGGCATACGGAGCATTCGATTTCGGGACATAGACGATTGAGCTCTTGGTCCGCAGTGCATCCCAGGAGGGGGCGTTGAGTATCACCGGCAAGATCTGCAGCCCGTCGCGGCTGGCGGCTTCGACCAGCTGATCGAAAACCGCAAACGACGTCGGCACGCCACCCACGTTCACATACCACCCCTTCAGGTCGCTCGGGACATCCTTCCACCGCCGGTAAGGCTGCGCCTTGGACCAGTCGAACACCACCCGCACGCTCTCCACGCCGCTGGCCACCATCCTGTCCATTTGCGGCTGTACCTGTATGTAAGGGTCAGGCCACACCGGCTCGTCGACGACCATCCCCGCGAAGCCTTGGGGTACGCGTGACGGCCGCTGCGACTGCGCGGCTGAGCCAACAGCAGGGCAGCTGACAACCGCCATCAGGAGGGCGAGCGCCAGCGCCCACCTGATCGCTACAGGTCGGGGCACCGCTCCGGGTGTAGGCACGGCTGTTCCAACACGATTGGAGCGTAGGGGGAGCGGCGGACTCAAGTTTTCAGGAGCTCCCCTAGCAACGAATCGGTCATCTGGGCTGTCCGGCGCCAGGTGAATGCGCGAACGCGGTAGCGGCCGGCCGCTACCAGCCGCTCCCGAACATTCACCTCGCTGGCAGCAGCTACAAGCGCTTCGGCAAAGCCGCTCGCATCGGTTGCACCGACCAGGAGCGCGGCGTCGCCGACCGTCTCGGGCAGGGCACCCGCATCGGCGGCCACTACCGGGGTGCCACAGGCCATCGCCTCCAAGCAGGGCAGTCCAAACCCTTCATAGACCGACGGCATCGCCAGCGCCAGGGCCCCTGCATACAGCCCGGGGAGATCTGCGTCCGGAACGTAGCCTAAACGCCTCATGGCCGGCGCTCCCGCTCGGAGGTAGGACCGCCCGGACCCCGCCAACACCAGTTCGACGCCGCGCTCGGACAGCGCCCTCGCCGCGTGGTCCAGGACAGCCAGGTTCTTCCGTTCTGAAGCGGTGGCCACCACTAGCGCATAAGGACGGGACAGTCCGAGCCGCGCTGACACCCGGGAGGGATCGGCGCCTGAACCGAAATCCTCGGCGACCCCTTCCGGGATGACCCTGATCCGGGCTTCCGGCGCGTCCAGCAAGTCGATCAGCTCGCCCCGGGAGAACTCAGAAACCGTGATCAGCATCCGAGCCCGGCGCGCGAGAATCGGCAGGAGCACCCTCTGATAGGTGACGTACGTCCGGGAGTACGCCTCCGGATGCCGCAGGGCAGCAACGTCGTGGATCACGAGCACATTGCGCCTGGAAGCAACCGGCGCCAGATTCGCGGGGGAATACAGCAGGCGGCAGCTCACAGCCTGGGCGGGCAGGACGGCCTGCTCCCATAGCGTGCCCAGCGCGATGTGCCAGCGCAGCCGGCGGTCGGATTACCCGGTATCGCTGGGGCCGGAGCGCCGGAAGATGCCGCACCATCTCGCGCGCCAGCCGCTCCACCCCGCCGATCTGCGCACGAATCGCTGCCCGGCCGTTGATCGCGACCAGGCCGGGCCCCGCTGGGCTGTCCGTCACCAGGCGCGGCGCAGAGCGGACCGCAAGAGCAGGCCAGAACCCATCAACCCGAGTCCGACCGAGATGAAGGCCCAGACGTTGAGCCCGGTGCGGGGCAGGGTCTGCCCGGATCCCGAAGTGGCCACCGGCTGACCCGAGGTCGTCGCGCTGGTGGACCCCGTCGCACTAGAGCCCGCGGAGCTGCTGCTCGACGACGACGTCGATGACGAGGAGCCCGTCGATGAGGAGGAGCCACCGGCTGACGGTGCGGAGGAAGTCGAACCCTGTGAAGACGACGTGGAGGAGCCGTTCGAGGAAGGAGGCGGTGGGGTCGTCCCGGCAAGCGGGTCGGTGTATTGCTGGCCCGAGGCAGAGCCAGCGGCAAGGGCGGCTCCGGCTCCCACCAGAGCCACACTGGTCACGACCAACAGACATGCCAGTACTGAGACCAAGCGGCGCATCCCAGGCTATTGAATCAAGTGCGAGGGCGGAGGGCGCCAGGCCGAGCCTAAACGGGCGCCGGGCGCCCCCCTGACCCACGTGTCTCTGGCCGTCCCGGGGAGCTGGAGCGAGACCAGCGAATAGTTGACGCCGAAGGAACTCCCCCCGGGGCCGAGTGGCGACGGCGTCGCCCCTCCGGCCAGCTGGCCCGCCACCGCAAAGTGGTGGCTGCCGGGGCGCAGCCTGATCTCGGTCAGCCGCCAGCTCGGGTCCGACAGCGAGCCGGTGTGCCCGCCAGAGGTGGTCGCCGTGGCCGAGGTGAAAGCCGCCGACCCAAAATTCGCCAGCGGAAGGGTCCGGCACCAATTCCCCTGACACTCCGATGGCGCCTCAACGATCCACTCGGCCGAGGAGACGTCGATCGGCGAGGTGCGCAGCGTCCTGTGGAAGCTCCAGCCGCGAGTCAGGTTGCGTAGGACCAACGTGACGAGCCTGCCGCGAACGGTGACCGTCGCCGCCAGCCTGTCTCCAGGCCGGACGGTACGAAAGACCGGAAACGACGGATCGGGGACGGTCTCATACCACGCCGTGGAGGCGGCCCTTCCTGAGCGGGTGCAGTCGATCTCGGTCCCGATCTGTTCGAGGGCGGTGGAGCCGGCGCTGAACCCACCGAGCCCCACCCAATAGGACGAGTAGGTCTCAGACCCGGGTCGGCAGAACGGCGTCGGCTGGGTCCAGACGGCTTGGACGGTGCGGAATGAGACACCGGGACGCTGGATCGCGTATCCGGCCCAGTTGCTGCTGTCCGTCGTATCGGCGAGCGCTGGAGGCGTCAGCACGAGCGCGCCGAGTACGACCGCGGCAGCGAGGGACCGATACCCCATATGTGACGTTTCGGCCGCTGCGGCCGGGGGCTTGAGCCAGGTAGCCGCCCACTAGAGTGCAACCATGAACTCGTTCGGCGCCAAGTCCACCCTCACGGTCTCCGGTCGCCCCTATGAGATCTACCGCCTCGACGCGCTCCAGGCCGAGTATGACGTTGCGAGGCTGCCATTCTCGTTGAAGGTCCTCTTGGAGAACCTGTTGCGGACCGAGGACGGCGAGTCGGTGCGCGCGGATGACATCGAGTCGCTGGCGCGGTGGGACGCAAGGGCCGAGCCATCTAAGGAGATCTCGTTCTCGCCGGCTCGTGTGCTGATGCAGGACTTCACTGGCGTGCCCGCAGTGGTGGACCTTGCGGCGATGCGCGACGCAATGCGCCAGATGGATGGCGACCCTCGCCGGATCAACCCGCTGGTCCCCGCCGAGCTGGTGATCGACCACTCGGTCCAGGTCGACGCTTTCGGCAGCCCACAGGCGTTCGAGCGCAACGCCGAGCTCGAGTTCGAGCGCAACCGCGAGCGATACGCGTTCCTCCGCTGGGGTCAGAGTGCGTTCGAGAACTTCAGCGTGGTCCCGCCTGACACCGGCATCGTCCATCAGGTCAACCTTGAATACCTCGCCCGCGGCGTGTTCGTCGACGATCGGACGGGCCAGGCCTACCCGGACACGCTGGTGGGCACCGACTCCCACACGACGATGGTCAACGGGCTCGGCGTGCTCGGCTGGGGGGTGGGCGGGATCGAGGCGGAGGCGGCGATGCTCGGCCAGGCGCTGTCGATGCTGATCCCGCAGGTCATCGGCTTCAGGCTTACCGGCGCGCTCGCCGAGGGCGCCACGGCCACGGATCTGGTGCTCACGGTGACCGAGATGCTCCGGCGCCACGGCGTGGTCGGGAAGTTCGTGGAGTTCTACGGAGACGGTTTAGCGAACCTGCCGCTGGCTGACAGGGCGACGATTGGCAACATGTCCCCCGAGTTTGGCTCGACCTGCGCGATCTTCCCGATCGACGCCGAGACGGTGCGCTACCTGGGCTTCTCCGGTCGACCGCAGGAGGCCATCGAGCTCGTTGAGTCGTATGCCAAGGAGCAGGGCATGTGGCATGCAGAGGGAGCCGAGGAGGCCACGTTCAGCGACACGCTCGAGCTCGACTTAGGGGATGTGGTGCCGAGCGTCGCGGGGCCGAGGCGGCCACAGGATCGGGTGTCGCTTACCGAATCCAAGGCTGCCTTTCGGCTGGCGCTGGAGGGCTTTCTGCCCGAGGAGGACCTGGAGGATCAAGCTGTGGCTGAGAGCTTTCCGGCCAGCGATCCAGTATCCACGCACGTGCCAGATGGGGACGACAGCGAGCCGCTCGGAGACACGGGCGGCGCGCAGGTGGCCGAGCGCGAGCGAACCGCCACACCGCTGACGCTGGCCGACGGAACAGAGACCGAGCTTGACCACGGGCACGTGGTCATCTCCGCAATCACCAGCTGCACCAACACGTCAAATCCGTCGGTCATGGTCGGCGCCGGGCTCCTGGCGCGAAACGCGGTGCGGCGTGGGCTGAAGGTGAAGCCGTGGGTGAAGACCTCGCTGGCACCGGGCTCCAAGGTGGTGACCGAATACCTCGACCGCGCCGGGCTCACGGAGTACCTCGACGAGCTCGGCTTCAACCTCGTCGGCTACGGGTGCACGACTTGCATCGGGAACAGCGGCCCGCTGCCCGAAGAGATTTCGAACCTGGTAGGAGCGGAGGACCTCGCCGTGGTGTCGGTGCTGTCGGGCAACCGCAACTTCGAGGGCCGGATCAACCCGGACGTGAAGATGAACTACCTGGCATCGCCGCCGCTGGTGGTGGCCTACGCGATCGCAGGGACGATGGACATCGACCTGTACGACGAGCCCCTGGGTGTCGACGCCCACGACCAGGAGGTCTTCCTCAAGGACATCTGGCCTCACTCGGCGGAGGTGGCCTCGACGATCGAGGATGCGGTCCAGTCGGACATGTTCCGCAAGAGCTATGGCCAGGTGTTCGAGGGCGACGAGCGCTGGAATTCGCTCGACGTACCGTCAGGTGAGCAGTTTGGATGGGGTCCCGACTCAACATATGTGCGCCGGCCGCCGTTCTTCGAGGGGCTTGATCGCGAGCCAGGCCCGGTCGGTGACATCTTGGCTGCGCGGGTTCTGGCCGTGCTCGGCGACAGCGTTACCACCGACCACATTTCCCCTGCCGGCTCTATCAAGCGAGACAGCCCCGCCGGCCGCTACTTGATCGACCACGGCGTCACGCCGCGGGATTTCAATTCGTACGGCTCGCGCCGCGGGAATCACGAGGTGATGATGCGAGGGACGTTCGCCAACATCAGGCTGCGCAACCAGCTTGCCCCCGGCACGGAGGGAGGCGTCACCGTCCACCTGCCCGACGGCGAGCAGATGCCGATCTTCGACGCGGCCATGCGCTACGTGTCTGAGGACGTGCCCCTGATCGTGCTTGCCGGCAAGGAGTACGGATCAGGGTCCTCGCGGGACTGGGCCGCAAAGGGAACCCGGCTGCTCGGCGTCCGCGCGGTGCTCGCCGAGAGCTTTGAGCGGATCCACCGCTCGAATCTGGTTGGCATGGGCGTGCTTCCACTCCAGTTCCGCGACGGCGAGTCAGTCGCAAGCCTCGGCCTCAGCGGACACGAGGAGTTCACGATCACGGGCCTCTCCGATGGAGACGAGGTTCCCCGGGAGCTGACGGTGAAGGCCGACGACAGGGAGTTCGCCGTCACGGTCCGCATCGACACGCCGAAGGAGCAACGCTACTTCCGCCACGGTGGAATCCTCCAGTTCGTGATCCGGGAGCTCCTGTCAGGCAGCTAACCGCGGACGATTCCCCGCCCGCGCCACGGGTACGTGTCGGGGGTGACTTCCATGATCCTCTCCCTAGCCCGCTGGTTGGCCTGGCAGCTATCGGACTCCCGCGACTCCGGTGATCCCTCTCCGGCGAGCATCACCGTGATCTCCGGCTCTCGCTCTCACCGAACGCGCTGAGAGCGCCGGAGCTGAGGGGGGCCCGCGCGCCCCGCCGACTGGAGCTGAGGGGGCCCCGGAGCCCCGCGCGCCCCGCCCGCTGAAGCTGACGGGCCCCGCGCGCCCCGCCCGAATAGGCTTCCGCGCGGTGCCCGTTCCGGACCTGCTCCATCGCTTGCTCACCGCCACGGGCCCGTCCGGGCATGAGGCGGCCGCTGCCCGTGCCTGGAGAGAGGCCACCAGCTCTTTCGCCGCAGAGGTGACGACCGACACCGTCGGGTCTTCGCTGGCCCGCGTCCCCGGGACCGAGGGGGGCCTGCGCCTGGCGGTGGTGGGTCACATCGACGAGATCGGGCTTCACGTCTCACACATCGACAGCGACGGCTACCTGCGGTTCGGTGGTGTGGGCGGCTGGGATCCGATTCAGCTCGTTGGCCAGCGGGTCAGCGTGCAGACGCGTGAAGGATCGCTTCCTGGCGTGATCGGACGCAAGCCGATCCATCTGCTGCGCGAGGAGGACCGCAAGAAGGTGCCCGAGCTCAAGGACCTCTACATCGACATCGGAGCCGATGATGCGGACGGGGCGCGCGAGCGGGTACGCATCGGCGACGTCGCAGTTATCGACGTGGAGCCGCTCGAGCTCCCGGGCGATCTGGTCGTGTCCCGCGCGCTGGACAACCGGGTTGGCTGCTACGTCGCCGCCGAGACGGCGCGCCTCGTCGCGGCGGCCGGAGGGGCGCCTGGAGACGTGCTGGCGATGGCTGTCGCACAGGAGGAGACCTCGTTCGCCGGATCACGGACGAGCGCGTTCGCCCATGACCCTGACGTCGCGATCGTCGTCGATCTGACCTTCGCCACCGACCAGCCGGGGATCGAGCTCGGCGAAATGACCGAGCACAAGCTCGGCTCGGGGCCGGTGATCGCCCGTGGGACCATGCTCCACCCGCAGGTTTTCGAGCTCCTGTACGAGGCGGGCGAGGCGGAGGGAATTCCGTTCACGGTCGAATCGCTGGGCCGCTCCACCGGCACTGACGCGGATGCGTTCCATCTGGCGCGCGCAGGCATTCCCACGGGTCTTGTGTCCGTCCCCTCTCGGTACATGCACTCGCCCGTGGAGATGGTCAGCACAGCGGACGTCGACGCCGCCGCCCGCTTGATCGCGGCGTTTGCCCGGCGACTGGCCCCGGGAACGTCGTTTGAGCGCTAGGGCCGATGGCGAGCCAGCCGCTGCTGCTGCTGTTCGACATCGACGGGACGCTCGTGACCGGCGCCGCCGACGCGCACGCGCAAGCCTTGCACGAGGCACTACATGCGGTACACGGGGTCGACGCGCGTCGCATGCCGATTCCGATCGCGCCGGCGGGACGAACCGATCCGGAGATCGCTCGCGCGCTGCTCCTCGGCGCCGGCGTGTCGGCCACGCAGATCGACGAGCGAGCCGACGAGGTCCGCGAGCGCTGCTGCGGTACATACGCCCGGTTGTGCCCGACAGACCTCCGGCACACCGTTCTGCCCGGCGTGCCTGACCTGCTCGCGTGGCTGTCCCGGCAGGCCGGCGTGATACTCGGCCTGCTGACCGGTAACTACGAACCGGTGGCCCGGCTCAAGCTACGGCGCGCTGGGCTGGGGGAGCAGTTCGCCTCAGGCCACGGCGCGTTCGGATCGGACTCCGAAGACCGGACGATGCTGCCGGCGATTGCGCGCCGCCGCGCCGGGACCGTCGGGGCTCCCCACCCCCGCGCCCGAACGATCGTCATCGGCGACACCCCCAGGGACATCGCCTGCGCCCGGGCCGACGAGGTGCGATGCGTCGCGGTGGCCACGGGCCCATATGACGCGGCGGCACTGACCGGTGCGGACACCGTGGTAGCGGGTGCGGCCGAATTGCGCGGAGCGCTCGAGGGGCTCCTTTAGGCGGGGTCGTGGCGTCCAACGGGCGTTGGGCGATTTGGTGCCATGGTGGCCCAAAATCGCCCAGCCGGCCTACGTGACCACGCGCTCGCTACGCCCTGGGCTGTGGGAACTGCGAGCGCATCATCAGATCCCACATCCTGTCCGGGGTCAGCCGACGCTGGTTGATCATGATGCGGGCGCTGGCCGTCACCGGGTAGCGCGCCTTTGGCCGGCGGGCATTGATCGCCCGAGAGATCGTCTTGGCCACCGCGTCGGGCCCAGCGCCCAGCTTGGCCATCGGTCCCTTGTAGGCGTCGGCGGTGATCTTCGCCACGGACTCGTTGAACTGCCCGTAGGCGCCACCGTCCGCCGCCTCGGACACCGAACCGGCTGCCACCTCGCCGAAGTTGGTCACGATCAGTCCGGGCTCGACGAGGACCACGTCGATCCCAAACCCGCGCACCTCGAAGCGCAGCGCGTCCGACAGCGCCTCCACCCCGTACTTGGTGGCGTGGTAGGCGCCGCCACCGGGGAACGTCAGCCGCCCGCCCATCGAGCCGATGTTGACGATCTTGCCCCATCCTTGTGCCCGCATTCCCGGAAGCACGAGCTGGCACATCCGGACGAGGCCGAACACGTTGGTCTCGAACTGCTGGCGAAGCTGGTCGATCGGAATCGTCTCCACCGCGCCGGACTGGCTGTAACCCGCGTTGTTGACCAGGACGCCGACCGCGCCCTCCGCATCGGTCACGGCGTCCACCGCGCCCTGCATCGAGTTTTCGTCGGCCACGTCGAGAGCGAGCGTGTGGCAGCCCTTGTCGGCCAGCTCCGTGAGCGTCTCGGGGCGGCGAGCGGTCGCGTACACCGCCCACCCTTCGTCAACCAGTCGCGAGGCGGTGGCGGCCCCGATCCCGGAAGAACACCCGGTTATCAGGACCGCTCGAGGGTGCTCACTCATCGTCCGAACCTACTCGGCGCCGCCGGCGCCGAAGATGCTGTCGAGAAGAGCCTGCGTCTGCTCGCCGTAGGGCGGGAGGAACGCATCGAGCATCCCGCCCTCGCCCCGGAACACGACTCCGCGGGGGTTTGAGAACTCCCGGAAGCCGTCGACACCGTGGTGACGACCGGACCCGCTGTACCCGATCCCGCCAAACCCCAGCGAGGGGAGCGCGCCCTGCGCGGCGCAGGCGCCGACCGCCGCTCCGCCTGACACGGTGCGCTCCAGCACCGCCTGCGCGGCGTCCTCGTCGCCAGCGAACACGTACAGGCCGAGCGGGCGCTCGCCCGAGTTCACATAGCCGATCGCCTCTTCCACCGAGTCGTAGGGCTTGACCGGCAGGATCGGGCCGAAGATCTCCTCGCGCATGACCCCGAGCGACTCGTCCGGATCGATCACCAGTGACATCGGCATCCGCCGAGTGGACGGGTCGCCCTCGTCGTCGCCCAGCGCCACGACCTCGCAGCCCCGTTCGCGGGCCTCCTCCAGCAGCTTGTTCACGCGCTCCAGATGTCGCTCGGAGATGATCCCGGTGCAGTCGTCGCTCGCCGCATACTGCGGGGTGTTTTTGCGGTAGTGCTCGCGCGCCAGATCCACGAACTCATCCATCCGCTGGCGGGGTACGAAGCAGTAGTCCGGCGCGATGCACATCTGACCGTTCTTGATCATCTTCGTGCCGAGGATGTTTCCGACGGCACCCTCGTCGACGCCGTCGTCGAGCATGAAGACCGGACTCTTGCCGCCGAGCTCGAGTGTGACCGGAACGAGGTTCTCCGCCGCGGCCTTGGCGATCAGCCGGCCTACCTCGGTGTTCCCGGTGTACAGGAGGTGATCCCAACGCAGCGTCGGAAACAACTTCGCAAGCTCAAGTCCGCCAGTGACAACCGCGGCCAGATCCCTGTCGAACGTGGAGGAGATCATCTCGCGCAGCAGCTCGGAGCACGCCGGGGTGTACTCGGAAGGCTTGATGATCGCGCGGTTGCCGGCGGCGAGCATGTCGACCAGCGGCCCCAGGGAGAGGTCGAATGGGAAGTTCCAGGGCGAGATGTTGCCGATCACGCCCTTGGGCTGATAGCTGATGGCGGCGCGCGCCGACCCGTGCAGCGCGGGATCGGTCTCCCTCGGCTCGGGCGCCATCCACTCCTCCAGATGCTGATGCGTGAAGGCGGCCCGGCCCATCACGGTCAGGACCTCGGCCATGTCCGACAAGGCGTCGGGATGGACGGCGAAGTCCTCACGGAGGGCCTCATGGATCCGGTCGCGGTTTGAGGCGACCATCCCCGTCAGAGCTTCGAGCCGCGAGCGCCGGTCGGCAACGCTTGGATAGGTGTCTTTTAGAAACGCCGCCTTCTGGGCAGCAAAGGTCTCCTTCAGCTCGTCGATTGCGGCGGCGTCGTCGCCAACCTGCGGCTTGGGCTCGGTGATTGCCACTGGCTGCTCCTCTCGGCTCGGTTAGGAGAAGCATCGCCCATCGGGGCGGCCGGGGCAAGGTCCCGGCCGCTACGTCCGCGCAAGCTTCTTGTAGGTGATCCGCTTCGGTCGGTCGGCCTCGGCTCCCAGCTGCTCGCGCCGGAAGCTCTCGTAGGCCTCGAAGTTTCCTTCAAACCAGCGCGCCCGGGAATCGCCTTCGAACGCCAGCACGTGGGTGGCGACGCGATCCAAAAACCAGCGGTCGTGCGAGACCACGATCGCGCAACCCGCAAATGCAAGCAGGGCCTCCTCAAGCGCACGGAGCGTGTCCACGTCGAGGTCATTGGTGGGCTCGTCCAGCAGAAGCAAGTTCCCGCCCTCACGCAGAAGCTTCGCCAGATGAACCCGGTTGCGCTCGCCGCCGGAGAGCTTCGCCACCTTCTTCTGCTGGTCGGTTCCTTTGAAGTTGAACCCGGCGACGTACGCCCGGCTGTTGAGGACATGCTCGCCCAACCGGATCTGATCCTGTCCCTGCGAGACCTCCTCCCACACCGTCCGTTCGGGATCCAACGCGTCGCGCGATTGGTCGACGTACGCCAGCTTCACGCTCTCGCCGAGTCTGAGCGTGCCGCCGTCCGCTTGCTCCTGGCGCGTGATCAGTCGCAGGAGCGTCGTCTTCCCGGCGCCGTTGGCCCCGATAACGCCCACGATCCCGCCCCGCGGAAGACTGAACGAGAGATCCTCGAACAGCACTCTGTCGCCGTACGCCTTTCGGAGGCCATCTGCCTCGAGCACAAGCTCGCCCATGCGCGGGCCAGCGGGGATGTGGATCTGCACGTGCTCGAGCGTCGCTCCCGCGCGCGCGTCCTCGGCCAACAGCGTTTCGTAGGCGTTCAGCCGCGCCTTGGGCTTGTTGCGGCGCGCGCTGGCGTTCAACCGAACCCACTCGAGCTCGCGGTCGATCGTGCGCCTGCGGGCCACCTCCTGGCGGGCCTGGACCTCCAAGCGCGCCCGCTTCTGCTCTAGCCATCCCGAGTAGTTGCCCTGGTAGGGGATGCCACGTCCCCGATCGAGTTCCAAGATCCATCCGGCCACGTTGTCCAGGAAATAGCGGTCGTGGGTGACCGCCACGACCGTCCCGCGATATTCCTGGAGGTGCCGCTCCAGCCAGGCCACGGACTCGGCGTCGAGATGGTTTGTCGGCTCGTCGAGCAGCAAGAGATCAGGACTGCGCAGCAGTAACCGGCATAGCGCCACCCGCCGGCGCTCGCCGCCCGACAGCTTGGTGACGTCCGCATCCTGTGGAGGGCACCGCAGCGCGTCCATCGCGATCTGGAGCGTGGTCTCGAGGTTCCAGCCCTCGACGGCATCGATCCGCTCCTGAAGGCTGGCGAACTCATCGGCGTTCTCCTCGGAGTAGTTCATCGACAGCTCGTTGAACCGCTCCAGCAGTGCCTTTGTCTCCGAGACACCCTGCTCGATATTCCCGCGGACGTCTTGGCCGGGATCGAGGGAGGGCTCCTGCTCCAGAAGGCCCACCGATGCACCGGGAGCAAGCTGTGCCTGCCCGTCGAACTCGCTGTCCAGGCCGGCCATGATCCGCAGAAGCGTCGACTTCCCCGCGCCGTTGTAGCCGAGGACCCCGATCTTCGCCCCCGGGAGGAACGACAGCGAGATGTCGGTCAGGACGTCCTTATCGGGCGGATACCGCCGTGACAGACGGTAGGTCGTGAAGATGTACTGCTGGCCGGATGTGATGCCGGGAGGATAGGGAGGGAGAACCGCCGCGCTCGGCGGGCACGCCTCCTAGCGACGCAACGTGATGCGGCGGCTCACACGAATTGCAGCGCCCGACGGACTTCGCACCACCAGGTTGAGCTGCACCGTGAGCGTTCCCCTCTGACCGAGCGCACGCTTGCCTTGGCGGTTCAGTCCTACCGAGAAAGCGACCGTGCCCGGCCGCAGCCCCAAGCTGGTCCTACCCACCGTGAGGAGCGCCTTTCCCCGGCGGCCCAGATCCGACGCGCGCGCCCGCACCGTCGCCGTCAGGCTTCCACCGGCCCCCGCCGCGCTCACCTTCACGCTCCCCCGTACCGCACCGCCTCGTTGGCTTCCCCGCACGCGAATCGCCTGACTGGCGCTGCCCGCCAGCGGCGAACTCGTCGGCGATGTGCCGGTCGCCTGAACCGCCACAGTGCCGGTCATGAATGAATGCTGATCGCACTTGAACGTGTACGTCCCTGGCTTGTCGAATGTGCACGTCCCGGTCCAGCCCTCTCCTGTTGCCTGGTGAGGAAGTGGAGGCACCGACCCACTGCTGGGGCCACCAGTCTGCACACAGGAGCTGGGTTGCGCCGCGGTGAAGTCGGCGTTGTGTTCGCTGAGGCCGAGCGGATAGGAGAACTTCACGGTGCCGCCCTGCGCGATCGTCACTGTGTGCCCGCCCGAGTCGGCGTCCCACGAGAAGTCATGCGCGGTGAACGACCCGCTGCTGGGTAGTGAGCTACCCGCTGCCAGCGTGGGCACCACTGCTCCCGCAGTGCCCAGGAGTCCGGCGATCGTTAGGAAGAGAGCTCGTACTTGCACCATTGCGCCGTCGCCCAATGTTCTCAGCGCCATAGTGAAGGACGCAACTGGCCGCCGATCCTTCCCGCGCGCTTTCATAGGCGCGTGCGCGCGCTCGCAGCGGTGTTGGCCCTGATCGCGGTGCTGTTGATGTTCGCCGCGATCGCGGGAATGGTCACCGGCCGTCCCGGGCCCCGCGCCGCGGGACTGATCAGGGCCGGCGCCCTGGCCTGCTTCATCGCTGCCGTCGTGCTGAACGCGACCGCGCACTGATCGCGCTACGGTCATGGCACATGAGACGGGCGCTCACGCTGGGCGCAGTTTGCGCGGCGCTCTGCGCGAGCGCGTGCGGGGGATCCTCCAGGACGCGGCCTGCCCAGACGGCGACCACTCCGACAACCGCAACGACAACGCCGCAGGTGCCGACCACGTCTGGAACCATCACGGCGACCACGTCTGGAACCGCCACGGCCACGACGACGGCGACCACCTCGAGATCCACGACACCGCCCGGAGCCTCCCGGCCTACTCCGCAGGAGGTTGCCAAAGCCAAACGCGCCTTGGCGCTATGCCGAAAGGAGGATCCGGGTATCACGCTAGCCCAGCTGGAGCGAGAGGCCGCCAGCCCCAGCGGGATTCAGTGCTGACCATCACGTGAGGCTCGTCGAGGCCGCGGGCACCGGGCCGCCCAAAATCGGGCACGGCCCGCCGCATTCACCCATGTCCCGATGCCCGCCTGGTGCGCCCAGCGAGGTGAGCAGCTGGTTCATCACCCGGCCTGCTGCGGTGTCGGCTCCGTCGGGCGAGTACACGCTGTGCGCAAGTGCCGAGTCGCTCTGGCCGTCAGCCGCGAAGCCGATCTCGATCGAGTGGCCATTGAACGTTCCGATCTCCTGACCGGCGCCAAGGAGATCTCCCACGTGCACCGTCGGCGTTATCCCTTCGGCGACGTAGACGTAGTCGCCGGCATAGCGGCCAGCGGTGAGCTGGTAGGAGACCCACCCGTCGCCATTGCCCCAGCCGGTATCGGTGGTGCTGACAACGACGACCCGCCCAGGCCCCAGGGCATCGATCGGCCCGCTGCCGCCGTAGTCGACCCCCTGGTCGATCCGTGATGAACTGACTTGAGCGCGCGCGAACGGGTTGACGTACCCGGCCGCGCCGAGCGCGCCCGCCGGACAGAACGCGGCCACGATTGTGGTGCTGCTCCCCTGATACGAGTGGGCATCGGCCAGGACCCGCACCGCGTACGCGTCGGCCGCTGGGCCCGACCCGTTGTACGCGCGAACGTACGGGCGGTAGGCGTCAATCGGCTGGTAGGTCGGCGCGCCCTTGTCCTTGATCAGAACCAGCGCCGCGAGCTGCACCGAAGTGAGGGGGTCGTGGGGCCCCAAAGACGGGTTGGGCAGGTAACCGCGCAGCCGGTCATATTCATCGCCGGCGGCGCCGCCCACCCCTATCTGCATCAGCCCGGAGGCGCCCGCATAGTTCGCCGCTCCGGGGCCCGTGGCCCCTGGCTGGAGCGCGCATGAGGGGTCCGAGGTCCGAGCTTGCGAGCACTCCTCGGTCCCGATCGCCGCCAGCACCTCCCAAGGCAGCCCATACTGGGCGCCGACCTGAATGTAGATCGGCAATAGACCAGCGGGAATCGCGGCCATGGCGCCGGCCGAGGGCGTGTCGCCGGGTCCGCCGGCCCCGGGGCATGCACCCGCTGTGAGCGCCAGCAACACGGCCATTCCGGTGACCCCGAGGAGAGTCGACGTCAGCATGACGCCGGCTAGAAGCAGCACCCTTCCCCCGCGCCGTCGCCTCCGGCTGCTCACCCGGCCGACGCTAATCTCGCTTCAGCGGCCCGAACCCGGTTGAAGGCGAATTGATGCTTGCGCTCCGCTATCTGTTCTCAGGCGTGTGCTCAGACGTGCCTCGCCGCTAACGTTGACGCTTCATATGGCCCGGATCCTCGACGTCGAACAGGCCCTGCTTCTGCTCGAGCTGAAGGCGCCGTTCGACCAACGGGGGGTCCAGCTTGCTCGCCGCCAGATGGCCAAGCGCTGGCATCCGGACATCGCCCCTCCTGGACGTCGCCACGAGCACGAGCGCCATCTCCAGGCGATCAACGAGGCCGCCGACCAGCTGGAGCGTCTGGCGGAATCCTCGCGCGGCGGGCGGGTGAGCTCGAGCGCGGTGAGGGCCTCCGCCCAAGCTGCCCGTAAGGCGCGTGAGGAGGCCGGGCGACGGGCCTACGAGGCGGAGCAGCGCGCACGCACCGCTACCGAGGAGCGCGCCAAGCACGACCCGTTCGGTTCGCGCGTGCCAGATCACTCGGTCGTCCACCGATATGCCCGCTGCCTCTCCTATCCGGAGTGGGGCGTCGGCACGGTCACCGGGATCTACTTCTCCGGCGAGGGAGACGACGTCCAGCAGTGGGCGCGGATGAGCTTCTCGGTCGGGGTCCGCACGGTGCCCGCGGGCTCGCTTCAGTTCGTGGACTTCTCCCAGCCCGATCCGGGAGCCGATCGGGTACAGCGGTTCATGACCGCCGCCCAGCACGCCCTTGCCGAAGGGAACGCTGCGCTTGCAGCCCAGCGCCTCATCTACGCGCGGGATGCCGAGCCATCAAATCCGATGGTGCTTCGGCTCCTGACCGTGGCGTTCTGGCAGGCCGGCAACCTCGCCGCGGCCGCCCGCGCTGTACGTGACTGGGCGAGGGTGGACACCGATCGTCCGGCGCCCGAGCGATTCGCGTCGCGGATCTACGAAGACATGGGTGCCATCGACCTCGCTGCCGAGGCGGCGGCGAGGGCCGTCGAGCGGGCTCCGGCGGACGCCTCCGCATGGGAGCGCCTCGGCCGCCTGCGCTTGCGCCTGATGGACCGTCCAGGCGCGATCTCCGCGCTCGAGAAGGCTCGGCTGGCAGGCCCGTCAACCGAAGGTCTGCTGTCCCTGGCGCTGGCTTACCACCTGGCCGGTGACATCGGGGGCGAGGTGTCGGCATCGCAAGCGGCGACGGTGCTCAAACCGGACTCGCCAGAGGCTTGGCGCAGCTATGCCCACGCCCTCGCGCGAACGGACCGGGTCAGCGAATGCGCCGAAGCCTGCCGCAGAGCGCTGGAGCGTAAACACGATCCCGAGGTCGCAGAGCTGCTCAAGCGCCTCGAAGATGCCCGCCCGCGGGGGCTCTCGGAACGCACGGCCGCCTGAGCGATTAGCGCCGTGAGGCCGAGCCCTCTCGGCCACAGACAGGACATGACTCCTGTGGCGCGAGGGGACGCCCGCCGCATTCAGGGCAATCCTCGACGCGCTCCAGCACACCGAGCAGCTCCCCTACACGGCACACCAGCAACCGCTCCTCGTCGACCTCAATCCACGAGCCCGCAGACGCCGGGAAAACAACATGGTCGCCTGGCTTGACCGGCATCACGATCCCCACGTGATCCCACCAGTCAAGTCCGGGACCCACGGCCAGAACAATCCCGTGCTGGGGCGGCGGCTCGTCCGTCCCCGGCGGAATCAGCAGACCCGACTGCCGGACGCGGTCCGGGTCGAGCTCCTTGATCACGACACGGTCGAACAGTGGCCGCAGCTGGTTGCGCATCTGACGAGGTTGATCTTAGGGTGGCTAGGTGCGGGTCAGACGACGATCGATCCGGCACCCACCATAGCTTTCGCTCCTTGCGCCTGATCATCGCTCGCTGCGAAGTCACTTACTCCGGCCGCCTCGACGCCTTCCTGTCGGAGTCGCTCCGCCTGATCCTGATCAAGGCAGATGGATCGGTGCTGGTGCACGCTGACGCAGGCGGATACAAGCCCCTGAACTGGATGACTCCGCCGACGGTGATCGAGGAGTCTCCCGGCGAGATCGTGGTCCGCAAGCGTGCGGGATCGAGCGACGATCGGCTCGAGATCGCGATCCGGGAGGTGATCTCCGACGTCACCCACGACATGGGCGCGCCCGACGAGGACGCCGGGATCGCAAAAGACGGCGTGGAGGCCGACCTCCAGCGGCTTCTCGCCGAGCGACCGGACTGCTGTGGGGAGGGCCTCCGCCTGGTGCGACGAGAATGGCCGACCGACATCGGGCCGGTGGATCTGATGTGCCGAGACGCGGACGAGCAGTGGATCGCGGTCGAGGTCAAGCGGGTGGCTGGGATCGAGGCCGTCGAGCAGCTGTCCCGCTACCTGGAGCGGATCCGGCTTGACCCGGCGCTCGCCTCCTGCCGGGGTGTACTTGCCGCCCAGGCGATCAAACCGCAGGCCCGTGTGCTGGCCGGAGCACGGGGAATCGACTGCGTCGAGGTCGATCTCGGCGTGCTGCGGGGCGAGCGCCGACCAGAACTGCGATTGTTCGCGGCATGAACGATGAGCCAGCAATCCTCACGGAGCGGCGTGACCGCGTCCTACTGATCACCATCAACCGGCCTGACCAGCGCAACGCGGTCAACGCGGCCGTGGCACAGGGCATGGCAGCCGCGCTCGACGAGCTCGACGGTCAAGCGGCCCTGTCGGTAGGCGTCGTAACCGGCGCGGGCAAGGGCTTCTCCTCGGGAATGGACCTCAAGGCATTCGTGGCCGGAGAGCGGCCGTACGCTGGTGATCGAGGCTTTGCCGGGATTGTCCAGCGCCCGTCGATAAAGCCCCTGATCGCAGCGGTGGAGGGTTTCGCGGTGGCCGGCGGCTTGGAGGTAGCTCTCGCGTGTGACCTGATCGTGGCGGCCCGTGGGGCGAAGCTCGGAGTCCCGGAGGTCAAGCGTTCCCTGGTCGCCGCGGGTGGAGCGTTGCTGCGGCTGCCCCGCACCCTGCCGCGTAACCTGGCCATGGAGCTGGCGCTGACCGGCGACCCCATCGAGGCGGATCGGGGCTACGAGCTCGGGCTGATCAACCGGCTGACCGAGCCGGGTGGGGCGCTCGACGCCGCGCTCGAGCTAGCCGAGGCGGTGGCGGCAAATGGCCCCCTGGCGCTGGCGGCTACGAAACGGGTGATGGTGGAGTCGGCCGACTGGTCCGATTCGGAGTTCTTCGAGCGGCAGGGGGAGATCGTCGGTCCGGTGATGACGTCGGAGGACGCCCGCGAAGGAGCGACGGCGTTCGCTGAAAAGCGGCCGCCCGTGTGGAAGGGACGCTGAACCGTTAGCTCCGAGGCGGTCGCCGCCGCAGTCGACTGCGACGGCGCAGCCAAATCCGCGGGCGGCCGACCTGACTCGCCCGGACGCGGAGCAAATCGACCAGCTCTAGGCTCGGGGCGAACGGATCGGCCGCGACCGCGCCGTCCGTCAGTGACATAGCGGCCCGGAGCTCACCGCAGACTTCCACCACTAGCACGGGGGGTGTGAGCGGCGCCGAGGTGTCAAGAGCGGCAAGCCGGGTCAGCGCGTCGCCTCCAGGATCCAGGCGGAGCGTCACAGGATCGACCGACTGGAGGTGCAGCGCCAAAGGCCTCTGCGACTCGGCGCTCCGACGCAGACCGTCGTGCTTTGCGCGTACTGCGAGCCACCTGAGATCGCTGGGGTTCACGCTACCCGCCTTACCGCCGCGTCGACCATCGCTTCGGCCACGCGCCGTCCATCGCCGTCGGGATCGCTTTCCGGATGCCACTGGAGACCGACCGCGAACCGATCATCCGTGCTCTCGACGGCCTCGATCAGCCCGTCCGGTGAGCCGGCCGCCACCCGCAGCCCGTGCCCTATCCGGGATATCGCCTGATGATGGTCAGAGTGGACCTCGGCGCCTCCCCCCACCAGTGACCTGAGCCGGCTGGAGGGCTCCGTGCGTACCCGGTGCAGCCCGGCGTCATGGCTCGAGTGCGTCGCGCCGTCGCGGACCACATCCTGGTACAGGCTGCCGCCACGGACGATGTTCAACAGCTGATGACCCCGACAGATGCCGACGAACGGCAACTTCAGCGTCATCGCGGCCGAAACCACGGCCGCGTCGATTCGGTCTGCGGTCAAATCGGGCTCTCCGCGCAGCACCCGCGGAGCTTCGCCGTAAAGGGAAGAGTGGACGTCGGCGAACCCGCCCGTCATCACCAACCCATCGGACAGCGCCAGGTCGCGCTCAGACGGGACATCGCTTGAACGCCGAACTCTGGCGCCGGCGCGTTCCAGCCAGACGACGTATGGGCCAGACTCCTCGTGGCGGGAGAGGAGCAGGATCAGCGGCTGGCGCTCCGCCCGTGCCGACCGGAATGAGCTGAGAAACGCCGCTCGCGCCCGGGACACGCGCTTGCGCGCGGCTTCCTCGGAGATCTCGAGCAGCCGTGCGATGTCCGCGTGCGCAAACCCCGCTTCAAACCGCAGCAGAAGGAGGAACCGGTCGTGGGTCGGCAGGTGGGCGAGAGCCTCGGCCATCGGCTCGGCGCTGTCAGTCGCATCAACACTTACCTCGGCCGCATCGACCAGCGGAGCGGTCGGGCGCCTGGCCCGGCGCCGCAGCTCATCGATCGCCAGGTTCGAGGCGGTTCGGTGAAGCCAAGCGCGCTGGCTGGTGCGATCGACGTCGCGTGGGAGGCTCCGCCAAGCCCGTAGCAATGCCTCCTGACGCACATCCTCGGCGGCGTCCCGGTCGCCTCCGAGCATGTAGGCGAGTCGCCGCGTCAACCCGTCCTGTTCGTCTCGTATCAGTGCGTCGAAATCCATCTCACGGAGTAAAACGTCGTTGGGCCTCTTAACCGGACATGACCGCCGAGCGGTCAGGAACCTTCCCCCGGACCCAGATCACGCCTCAGACTGATACCACCCCCTCGGTCGTGGTAACGTGCCCGCCGCCGAATTCCCTGCTAAGCAAGGGAAACGGGGGACCCAGTCTCCCTGGGGCGAATCGCGGCCTGCTGGCCGCGTAGCGCGAACCCCGTCGCGCGAGCCCGACAGCTAACCCCGTAGGCACCTACGATGCCCATCTGCTTCCGACGTTTCCGAATCGGCTTCGCCGCGTCACTGGCAGCGGCGCTTGCCGTTTGCGCGCTGGCGGTCCTTCCCGTGACCTCCGACGCCCAGCCGAGCCTGAATCAGCTGGGCCAGCAGCTCTCCGCCCAGCACGCGCGCCAGCAGCAGCTACAAGCCAGCCTTGGCTCGCTGTCGGGACTGATCTCCTCGCTGTCAGGACAGATCGATCTGGTCCGCTCACGCGAAGCGGCGGTCCAGGCCGACCTCGATCGCGACCGTTCGGCGTTGGCCCAGGCCCAGGTTGCGCTGGCGCACGAGCGCAGTCTGCTGGCGCAGCTCAGGCGCCAGTTGGCTTTCGCCCGCCAGCTGCTCGCCAAGCAGCTCGTCAGCCACTACGAGTCCGACAGCCCGGACCTGGTCAGCGTGGTGCTCGAGTCTTCGGGGTTCGCCGATCTGCTGGAGCGCGTCACCTTCCTGCGGGATGCCGAGCGCCAGCAGCAGCGCATCATCACGATCACGACCGAGGCAAAGCGCAAAGCTGACGCGGCAGCGCGCCGCCTGGCCCAGCTCGAGCAGACCGATCGCCGCCTGACCGCCGACGCCACCGTACGGGAGCGGGCCCTGTCAGGCATGAGGGCCCTGCTTGAAAACAAGCAGGCTGCGCTCCAGCAGGCCGAATCTGTCCAGCGAGCCGCCCTCGGAGCCAGCCAGGCGAAAGCGAGCCAGCTTCAGGGCGAGATCTCACGCATCCAGGCCCAGCAGGCCGCCGCCGCGCAGCAGCAGGCGCAGAGCGCGGCCTCGGCTGGTCCTGCCCTCGGTCCCTCTGGTGGGTGGGCGATCCCGTACGCGATCGTGCTGTGCGAGAGCGGCGGGCAGAATCTGCCGCCCAACAGTGCCGGCGCCTCCGGCTACTACCAGATCATCCCCGGCACGTGGGCGGCAAATGGAGGCACCGGGCCGGCCGCCTATCTCGCGAGCAAGGCCGAACAGGATGCGGTCGCCAGCCGCATCTGGGACGGCGGCCGGGGGGCCTCAGCCTGGGTGTGCGCCTCCATCGTCGGGATTCATTAGCGGCCTGAGCGTCACTCGCCGCGAGGACCCGGTAGCCATCCCATTGTCCCGGCCGAGCCCGGACCCCGGAACACCCTGGAGGAGGTCGCGCGGCGGTCGGTCGGCCGCGCCGCGCCGCGCGTGCGCGGCACGCCGTAGTGCAGGCAGAGGTCTTGCTCGACAGAAGCCCTGAGCCCGGCAAGCGACACCGGGGGCGCCGAGTGGATCAGGTCGGCAGAGACGGGAATCCGGTAATGAGAGCCAAAGGCCTCGAGGCCTGCGACTGGGACGCCGACCAGGCTTGGAGTTCGGGACGCCCGCTCCACCGCGATCCAGGTCGGCCGCCCGGTCTCCCTGTCGATCAGCACGTCGGCGATCATCCCAACGGCCTCACCCGTCCGGTCGTATAGAGCGCGGCCGCGCGCGGCCAGAGCACGCTGCAGCAACTCCCGATCGTCGGTGGGGAGCGCAGCCACTAGCTCGTCGTAGGACTCGGGGTGCAGCTGCTTTTTTGTGGTTTTGCGCCGGCCCATGAATGAGTGCGGTTTCGTCAGAGGACACCGGACTCCTTTTCGCCACCGTAGCGCCCGGACCGTCGCCGGGATCCCGGCTCGCCGACTCAGCCGCTCCGCGGCCCCGGCAGCCAGCCGAGCTGACCGCCGTCCTGAAACGCCCTCGACGACGTGGCTCGTCGGTCGGTTGGCCGGGCCGCGCCACGCGTGGGCGGAAGCTCATAGTGCTGACAGAGGTCTCGCTCAACACGGGCCGGGAGCCCCGCCAGGTCGATCGCCGGCGCGGATTCGATCCCCGCAACGGGCAAAGGCGTCGAGCAGTGGGAGCTCTCCACCTCAAGACCCGCGATCGGGACTCCCACGAACAGCGGCTCTGTCGAGGGCCGCTCTACCACGAGCCACTGAGGCCTGGCGGTCTCGCGGTCGACGAGGACCGCCGCGATCGTTCCGAGGGTCGCTCCCGAGCGGTCCCGGAGCTCCTTTCCACGCGCTCCGAGCGCCTCGTAGAGAAGCCCTTCCTCGGCGGGCGGAAGCTCCGCCAGCAGCTGGGCGTACCGGTCGCTCTTCTCGCCCGCGGTCGTGGCGCCGTGCAGGGCCGGGGGCGATGGGCCCCGGTCGATCCGTCGCCTGGGTTGGGCCATGGCCCTGTTTTCGCGATCGGTGCGGAGTACCCTCGGTCGATACAAAGCTTCACTGGTGTAGGATTCGGGTCGGTGGCCTCAGCCACGGTCTCCTCCGCCTCGCCAGACAGCTCGGCTGGCGAACCCGTCGAGCACGTCGACGTGCTGATCGTGGGCGCCGGGCTCTCGGGAGTCGGCGCGGGTGCTCACCTTGAGATGGAGTGCCCTCAGAAGAGCTACGCCATCCTGGAGGCCCGCGGCGCCATCGGTGGCACTTGGGACCTGTTCCGCTATCCGGGGATCCGCTCGGATTCCGACATGTACACGCTGGGATTTCCGTTCCGGCCGTGGGACAGCAACCAGTCGATCGTCGATGGGCCGTCCATTCGCCGGTACATCCGCGACACCGCCCGCGAGCACGGCGTCGACGACAAGGTCCGTCTCCACCACCGGGTGACCAGCGCCAGCTGGTCGACCGCCGAGCAGCGTTGGACCGTCGAGGCGCATCGAACAGATACCGACGAGCGGGTCCGGCTCAGCTGCCAGTTCCTCTTCATGTGCAGTGGCTACTTCCGCTACGACCAGCCCTACAACCCCGAGTTTCCCGGGCGTGAGAAGTTCCGCGGTGAAATCCTGCATCCTCAGTTCTGGCCTGAAGATCTCGATTACACGGGCAGGCGCGTGATCGTGATCGGCTCGGGCGCCACCGCCGTCACCCTGGTGCCGGCGATGGCCGAGAGCGCGGCCCATGTGACGATGCTCCAGCGGTCGCCAAGCTACGTGGTGTCGCTGCCCGGCGAGGATCCTCTCGCCAAGCTCTTGCGGCGCGTCCTGCCGCTGAAAGCTGCTTACTCGGCGGTCCGCTGGAAGAACGTCTTCGTCACGATGCTGGTGTTCTGGCTGAGCCGCAACCGCCCGCGTCTCGTCAAGGGCCTGATCCGTAAGGGCCTGGAGCGCCATCTCCCGGAGGGCTTCGATATCGACACGCATTTCAAGCCGCGCTACAACCCCTGGGACCAGCGGATGTGCCTGGTGCCAGACTCGGATCTGTTCGAGGCAATCGGCAACGGCAAGGTCTCGATCGTCACCGATCAGGTAGACGCCTTCACCGAGACCGGGATCAGGCTTGCGTCCGGCCGTGAGCTCGAGGCCGACGTGATCGTCACCGCGACGGGCCTAAATATGCTTCTACTGGGCGGCCTTGAAATCGAGGTGGACGGGCAGCGACTCGACATGCCCAAGCGGATGATCTACAAGGGCTCGATGCTCTCCGGGGTGCCGAACATGGCGTTCGCTTTCGGCTACACGAACGCCTCCTGGACGCTCAAGTGCGATTTAACGTCGAGTACGTAACCCGCATCCTCAACTACCTGGACGAGCATGGCCATACCTCGGCCGTGCCGACCCTGCGCGACGGCTCGATTGAGCCGGTCCCGTTCGTCGACTTCACCTCGGGCTACATCCAGCGCTCGATCCACCTGTTTCCGAGGCAGGGCTCAAGACCCCTGGGCGCTTTACCAGAACTACCTGCGGGATCGGAAGCTGATCCGCGCCGCCCCGATCGAGGACGGCGTGCTTCAGTTCTTCCGTGCCGACGGCGCGGCGGGCGACCCCGCCGCCTCGGACGCCGCCGCGGTCGCGGCTTAGGCATAACCTGCCGTACCGGTGAGGCGGCCCCCCTCGCGGACAACCCTGCTCGTCGCGGCGATCCTCGCTCTGGCGCTGGCGCTGAGGCTGGTCGAGGTCGAGCGGACGGACTACCGGCCGATCAACGACGCTGGCACGTATCTGGTGCTGGCCAGCCAGATCGCGCACATCGGTGACTATTCGAACGGCCGAGCTCCCGGCATCGGTGCCGGCGGCTCGCGTGGCCCCAGCGCCTACTTCCCGCCTGGCTACCCGTACTTCTGGCCGCGGTCGACCTCCTCGATGGACACACGACGGTGACCCGTGTCCAGGGCCACAGCCGGATTCCCGCCGGCGCCGTCCACGGGGCTCGCATCGCAAATGCGCTGCTGGGCACGGTCACGGTGGCGCTTGTGGGCCTCCTGGCCCTCGAGGGGCTCGGGCCGCTGGCGGCGCTGATCGCGCTGGCCTTGGCTGCCGTCTATCCCGTGTTCATTGGCCTGTCTGGGACGATCGTGGCCGAGAACCTGACCACCCCCCTGGTGCTCGCGTCGATCTGGGCGGCGCTTGTAGCGGCGCGCTCGTCGAGGCCGTACTGGTGGACCGCGGCTGCCGGGCTGCTGGCCGGATTCGCAACGCTCAGCCACGTCAACGCGATCGTGCTGGTGGTGCCCCTGATCCTGATCCTCTGGCGCGTCAGGCCCGCGCCGGCCGTATCCCGCTGGCGATCACTGCTTTCTCCAGGCATCGCCGTGGGCTGTCTCCTCCTCGCCCTGACCCCCTGGCTCGTGCGCGACGCGGTGGTGATGCACCGCTTCGTATTCGTCACGGACGAGACGGGCATCACCCTCGTGGGGACCTACAACTCAGCCTCGGCCGCCTATGGTCCCGTCCCATACAAGTGGCGTCTCTACACCGGAATCCCGGCTGAGGCAGCGCTCGCCGGACGGGCCGCGACGCTCTCGGAGACCGCGCTCTCAGATCGCCTCCTGAGCCACGCCCGGCACTACATCACCAGCCATCCGTCTGCTCCGTTCGAGGTGACCTTCGACAATTCCCGACGGCTGCTCGAGCTCGAGGGGTCCTACGCCTGGCACGCTTCGGCAGAAGCGATCTCCCTGCCCCGAGGGATGGCTCGCCTGGGCGTGTTCTCGTTCTGGCTTCTATGCATGCTCGCACTCGCCGGCGCGTTGACGCGCGCCGGCCGTGCGGCGTGGAGGTGGCTGTGGGTGACGCCGGTCCTGCTGTGGCTCAGCGTTGCGCTCGTCAACGCCGAGACTCCTCGATTCCGCGAGCCGGTAGATCCGTTCCTGGTGGTGCTGGCCGCGTGCGCGCTGGCGGCGGGGGTCCGCCGCCTTCAGGCGCGCCTACATCGTGCGCCAGTCGCCGGTACCGGCGTAGGAGCGCTGTCGGCTGGAGCGAGCAAGCGTGTCGAGGTGGTCTAGCGCCTGGCCGGAACCGTAAGCCACGCATGTCAAGGGTGACTCGGCGCTGTGGACCGGCATCCCGGTCTCGGCCGCGACCAGGTCGGAGAATCCCTGGAGCAGCGTGCCACCGCCAGCCAGCAGGATCCCGCCGCGGGCGATGTCTGAGGCCAGCTCGGGCGGCGTCTGCTCGAGGGTGTCGCGGATCGCCTGCACGATCTCGCGCACTGGCTGCGCAACCGCGCTCCGGACCTCGGCGGCCGAGATCATGACCGACGTCGGCAGGCCGCTGACGAGGTGCCGGCCCCTGACCTCCATCTGATCTTCGTCAGGACTTGGCAGCGCCGAGCCGATCGCCAGCTTGATCTTTTCGGCGGTCTGCGAGCCGATCGCCAGCTGGTAGACGTTGCGCAGGTAGTGGGTGATCCCCTCGTCCATCTCGTACCCACCGACGCGGATCGAGTGGGATACGACGATCCCTCCCAGCGAGATGACCGCCATTTCGCTGGTCCCACCGCCGACGTCCACCACCATCCGGCCGACCGGTTCCTCGATTTCCAGGCCCGCCCCGATCGCCGCGGCGATCGGCTCTTCGATCAGGTGGACGCGCCTCGCGCCGGCGGCCAGTGACGCCTCCTCCACCGCCCGCTTCTCGACCTCTGTGATCCCCGACGGAGCACACACGATCAACCGAGGATGGGCCAGGCGCTTGTCCAGCACCTTGCGGATGAAGTAGCGCAGCATCTGTTCGGTGACCTCGAAGTCGGCAATCACCCCGTGGCGCAGGGGCCGCGTCGCGGCGATCGTGGCCGGGGTGCGCCCGATCATCCGCTGGGCGTCCGAACCCACCGCATGAACCCTGCCCGTCTCCACGTCCGCCGCGACGACCGATGGCTCGGACACGACGATGCCCCGGCCGCCGACGTAGACGAGCGTGTTGGCGGTCCCGAGATCAATCGCCATGTCGTGGACGCGAAAGCTCGGCGTCAGATGGCGACGCGCGGTGTCCCGGCTAGTGCCTGCGCGGCGGAAACGGATTAGCAAAGGGTGTCAAAAGACGGCCCGGCGCGGCCCGCTCCCGGCCTCGGCGGCGTGAGCTCAGCGGTCCCCGGGTGGCTTCTGCGGGAACTGGGAGATCGGCCGATCCATGTCGAGAGACGTCGAGAGGATCCGCTCCTGCTCCTCTGCGTGCGCGATCGGATACCCCTCGCCGGGGGACGCCCGTTCGGGGCGGCCGATGTAGCCGAACTGCAGGTGCTGGGGCAGGATCTGCATCAACCGCGGCGACATGTGAGCGCGAGCGCCCATGTTGCGAGGCTCCTCTTGGACCCAGACCACCTCGTTCAGCTGGGGGTACTGATCGACGAGGCCAAGGATCTCCTTCTGCGGGAACGGGTACAGCAGCTCGACGCGGCCGATGGCGACCTCGGGGTGGTGCTCCCGTAGCGCATGAGCCTTCAGCTCGTAGAAGACCTTGCCGCTGCAAAGGATCAGCCGGCGCACCCGATCTGGATCGACATCGGGTTCTGGAAGCACAGGCTCGAATCGACCACTCGTCAGCTCGTCAAACCGGCTCGTCGCCTGCGGTAGGCGCAACAGACTCTTGGGCGTCAGCACCACCAGCGGGCGTTGCTTTGCGATCCGGGCCTGCCGGCGTAGCAGGTGGAAGTACTGAGCCGGGGTGGTGGGCTGGGCCGCCCGGATGTTGCCTTCGGCGGCAAGCTGGAGGAAGCGCTCCACGCGGGAGGAGGAATGTTCGGGGCCCGAGCCCTCGTAGCCGTGGGGCAGGAGCAGGGTCAGCCTCGACGTCTGGCCCCACTTTGCAAGTCCCGAGACTATGAACTGGTCGACGATCACCTGAGCCGCGTTGACAAAATCGCCAAACTGCGCCTCCCAGAGCACCAGCGTCTCGGGGGCCTCCTGCGAGTAGCCGTACTCGAATCCCACGCAGGCCGCCTCGGACAGCGGACTGTTGTGAAGCTCCATCGGCGCAAGCGCGCCCGGCAGGTGCTGGATCGGCGAGTACTCCTGCCCGGTCTTGGCGTCGTGGAGGACGAGGTGACGCTGGCTGAAAGTTCCCCGCTCGGTGTCCTGGCCGGTCAGTCGGATCGGCAGACCCTCGGTCAGCAGCGAGGCGAATGCCAGCGCCTCGGCGTGGGCCCAGAGGATGTCCTCCCCACGCTGTAGCGCTTCACGCCGCTGTTCCAGCTGGCGCAGCAGCTTCGGATGGACCGTGAAACCATCGGGCACCGAAAGCAGCTCCTCGCCCAGGACCCCCAGACGCTCTGGCGCTACCGCAGTCTTGACCTCAGGCGAGGGAGTGCGGTCGAGCTGGTACTCGCCCGTAGCGTGTTCTACCTCGCGGCTGACCTTGATCCGCTCCTTGAGCCGCTGGTGGGCGTCCGAGAGAACCGACCACACCTCGTCGGTCATCTCGGTCGACTCCTGCTCTGAGACCACGCCGTCCTCGATGAGCTGGCGGGCGAACAGCTCACGCACCGGCGGGTGCTTCTTGATCACCTGGTACATGGCCGGCTGGGTATAGGCCGGCTCATCGGCCTCGTTGTGGCCGAAGCGGCGATAGCCGATCACGTCGATCACCACGTCGTGTCCGAACTCCTGGCGGAACGCAAACGCGAGCCGGACAGCCGAGATGCAGGCGGCCACGTCGTCGGCATTCACGTGGATGATCGGGACGTCGAAGCCTTTGGCCATGTCCGAGGCCCACGTTGTGGAACGGGCGTCGTCGGGATCGGTGGTGAACCCCACCTGGTTGTTCTGGATGATGTGGATCGCCCCGCCGACGGTGTAGCCGTCGAGTGCCTGCAGGTTGAGCGTCTCGGCAACCACGCCCTGGCCCGGGAACGCGGCATCCCCGTGGAGGATCACTGGAATGGCGGCGTTCGTGTCCCGGTGGACATGCGGGCCCTGCCTCGTTGTCTGCGCGGCGCGAGTTGCGCCCGACGCCACGGGCACCACATACTCCAGATGGCTGGGGTTCGACTCCAGCCGCACGATGATCGACTCGTCCTTGGGTAGCTGGTAGGAGCCCTGGGCCCCGTGGTGGTACTTGACGTCCCCGGTGCCGCCCTGAGGAATCGTGGTGACCGCCTCCAGCGTCGAGGTGCCCTCGAACTCGGCGAAGATCGAGTCGTAGGGACGCCCCAGGTTGTGTGCGAGCACATTCAGGCGCCCGCGGTGGGCCATGCCAAGCACCACTTCCCGTGCGCCCTGACCCGCCGCGAGCTGGATCAGCTCATCGAGCATCGGGACGGTCATGTCGAGCCCTTCGACCGAGAACTGCTTCTGCCCCAGGTACGCCTTGTGCATGAAGCGCTCCAGCGCGTCGACCTCGGTCAGCCGCTTGAGGAGCGCCTTCTGCTCCTCCACGGCGAGCGGGGTGCGGAAGCGTCCGGCCTCAATCGCTTCACGCAACCACAGACGCTGGCGATGGGAGCCGATGTGCTCGATCTCGTAGGCGATGGGGCCGCAGTAGGTCTCGCGCAGCCTGGGGAGGGCCTCGGCAAGCGTGGCGCCGGGCACATACATCCGCAGTATCTGCGAGGGGATCTTCGCCATCAGCTCCTCGGTCAGGCCCAGCGGCTCGGGATCGAGCGCTGGGTCGCCCTCGGGCTCACGCCCCAGCGGGTCGAGCTTGGCCGCGAGGTGTCCATGGGTGCGGTGCGCCTTCAGTAGCGAAGTGGCGGCCTGGACCGCCTGGAGAAGGTGCTCGTCGGCAGGGCTCGGCGCTACCGCCGTCGCCTCCTCAGCGCGGCGCGAGATCGTCGGCAACGGCGGCAGCGCCACGCCCAAATCCGCGAACACGCGCTCATAGAAGCCGGCCTCACCATCGAGGAAGGCCTCTATCCGTGCCAGGAACCGACCCGACTCGGCGCCCTGGATGATCCGGTGGTCATAGGTCGAGGTCATCGTCATGACCTTCTGCGCGCCGGCCACGTTCTCCATCCCTACGGGGTAGGCGATCGAGCCCGTCGCGACGATCGTCCCCTGCCCGGCCATGAGCCGCGGCACCGAGGCGACGGTCCCGATGCCGCCGGGATTGGTGAGCGACACGTTGGCACCCGCGAGGTCGTCCGCGCTAAGCGTGTTGGTCCTGGCCTTCTCGACCAGCTCGTTGTAGGCATCGAGGAACCGGTCGAAGCCCAGCCGCCCGGCATCGCGAATCACGGGGACCATCAGGGTGCGGCCTCCGTCCTTCCGTTCCACGTCCACCGCCAGCCCCAGGTGACAGGCACCATCGTCGAGGCGATGGGGCTTCCCGTCGACGTCGGCGAAGTGGTAAGCCATCACGGGCATCTCGTCGGTCACCACTCGCGCGATGGCGTAGGCGATCAGATGCGTGAACGAGACCCGGTGCCCAGACTCCTTGAGCTGCGCCCGTCTATGGGCCAGTGCGGTGACGGCGACCGTGCGGAACGAGGTCGCCGTGGGAACGGACCGGCTCTCGTCCATGTAGCGTGCCAGCGCCGCAGCGCTACCGCGAAGGGGTTGAATGGCGGCCGCTGGAGCGGCCGCCCGTGTCGTGGCGCCGCCGTTGCCAGCCACCTCGAGCACATCGGCCTTTGTGATCCTCCCGGCCCGGCCGCTGCCGTGGATCCCGTCGAGATCGACGCCCTCCTGGGCGGCCACCCGTCGCGCCACCGGGGAGGCATTGGCGCCGTCGCCGTCGGTCGCCTCCGGCACACGGGCCGCCTTCCGCGGCTCCGGGGCGACCGTCTCGCTCGCGGCCTTGCTCATCCGCGCGATCGTCTGGCCCACGGTCACGGTGTCGCCGTCTTGCACCAGGATCTCGGTGATCGTCCCGGTTGCGGGCGCGGGGAGCTCCATGTCGACCTTGTCGGTCGAGATCTCAACCACGGTCTCGCCCTCGCGCACCGCGTCGCCGACCTTGACCGACCACTCCAAGATCGTCCCCTCCGTGACCGACTCGCCGCCGGTGGGTGTGATGATGTCGATGAGCTCATCGGCAGCAGCCCGGCCAGCGGCCAACCCCTCTGCCTCGGTCGCGGCCGCTGCGACACGCTCCTGGCTGGTCGCTGGCGGCGACTCATCGGTCACAGGCAGAGGGGGCGCCGTGGATCCGTTCGGCGTCGCCCCATCTGGAGCCGCGATCTCCGCAAGTACCCCACCCACCGAAACCGTGTCGCCCTCGGCGGCGTGGACCTTGGTGAGCGTTCCGCTTGCGGGCGAGGGGACCTCGGCATCGACCTTGTCGGTCGAGATCGTGACCAGTGTCTCGTCGGCCTCGATGTGCTCGCCGACCTGCTTGTGCCACTCCAGCACCGTTCCCTCGGCCACCGAGTCGCCCATCGCGGGCATCACCACTTCGACGGTGCCGCTCTCGACTGCCATCAGTGATCAACTCTAACGGCTGACCGCGGGCGCTCGAGACCGCCGACGGCGAGCTTCCGCGACGAATCCGACCGAACCGGCAAACGGACCCAATCCGCCCAGCACAACCACCGTAACCGCCAGCCAGAACGGCACGATGCGGGCGCGTGCGGCGGCGATGCAGACCAACGACATCCCGATCCACAGAAGCCCGTGCGCCATCCCCAGGATGAACGTCTCGGGCTCGGGACCACCGGCGGCGAACGCGCAGACCAGCAGTCCGAGGTAGATGGCCGAATGGGTGAATGACACCGCCTCCAGCCGTCCGAAGGTGACCGGTCTCATGCTTCAGCCCGACAGCAGGGTGGCCATTCTCCTGAGCGGCTCATCCGCTTCTTGCGGCCACTTGCCGACATCGGCCGGCCACCATGCAAACTCGTCGTGCTCGGCGTCGGGCAGGACGGTCGCGCCATCGGCAAGCCGGGCCTGCCCCACGAGCAGCGCGAGCTCGGTGTCCAGCAGCACCAGGGCCTCCACCATCAGCTCGTCAGCGTCGACGGACCATTCCTCGCGGAGCTCGCGCGATAGGGCCCCGATCGGGTTCTCGTCCACCTCGACCGAGCCGCCGGCGCCCAGCGCCCAGCGCCCAGGCCAGGTCGCCAGCCATGACGCCCGCCGGCCCGCCAGCCACGAGCCGTCGGAGGAACGTACGAGGCAGAGTGCCGCAAGGCTCCGCGCGGCCATGCCGGGCAGCAATCGCAGCGCCCAGCGCACCGGCTGAAGCTCCAGCCTCAGCCGATCGGGGCCCGCCTCAAAGCTCACTAGCCGGGCGGCGAGCCCGTCGTAGGAGGGCGAGCCGCGTGCCCGCAGCGCCTCAACGGCCTGGTCGGCAGCGTCGGCGGCCTCCGCCGCCGGCTCAAAGCTCTCTGACAGCCAGCGCACCTCGATCGATTCGGGATCCCAGGGACCACGAGCCAGCACGCCGGGCGCGTAGGTGGGCACGGGGCAGACGGTACCGGGATAGGCTCATCCGCCAGTGCACCGGCGACTCAAGCACTGGGGCTGGGGCTTCGAGGACGAGCAGCCCTCGGCCGATGACTTGCGAGCGCTGGCCGGAGAGCTGGTTCGCCGACTCGGCTTCGGTCTGACCGAGCCCGAGCAGCCCGTGGCACTCACCGAGCTGGACCTGCCCCCGCCCAGGATCAGGCCACCCAGCGGGCTGGCTCCAATCTGCGCCGACGACGCGTATGAGAGGACGCTCCACGCCTACGGGCGCTCGTACCGCGATGTGCTGCGGGCGTTCCGCGGCCGCTTCGACCATCTCCCGGACGTGGTGGCGCGGCCCCGCACCGAGGATGAGTTGGAGGCCGTGCTGGAGTGGGCGGTCGGAGCCGGAGCCGCGGTCATCCCGTTCGGTGGTGGGACCAGCGTCGTGGGCGGGGTGGAGCCCGCGGTCGCTGACCGGTACAACGGCGTTGTCACCGTTGACCTCAAGGCGCTTGATCGCGTGGTGGAGGTCGACCGCACCTCGCTCGCCGCTCGGATCCAGGCGGGGGCGCTCGGACCCGATCTGGAGCGGCAGCTCGCCGAGCATGACCTGACGCTTCGTCACTTCCCGCAGTCGTTCCAGTTTTCGACCCTAGGGGGATGGATCGCCACGCGGTCAGGGGGGCACTTCGCGACGCTGTATACCCATATCGACGATCTGGTCGAATCGGTCCGCGCCGTGACCCCGCGTGGCATCTGGCAGTCGCGACGCCTGCCGGGCTCCGGTGCCGGGGTCTCGCCTGACCGCATGCTGATCGGTTCAGAGGGAATCCTCGGGCTGATCACCGAGGCGTGGGTCCGGGTGCGCCCCCGCCCTGCTCGCCGCGCGTCCGCCGCGGTCCACTTCGCCAGCTTCGACGCGGGCGTCGAGGCGACGCGTCAGCTGTCGCAATCCGGGCTCTACCCGACCAACTGCCGGCTGGTCGACGCGGATGAGGCGCGGACCACGGGCGCCGGCGACGGCTCAGCCACGCTCCTGCTGCTGGGTTTCGAGTCAGCCGACCGCGACGTGGAGCCATCGATGGCCCAGGCGCTGCGCATCTGCGAGGAGCACGGCGGCGCCTGGGAGCGCCGCGGCCAACGCGATTCGGTCGGCAGCTGGCGCGAGTCATTCCTGCGCGCCCCCTACCTTCGCGACAGCTTCATCGCCCTCGGGGATCCTGTCGGAGACCTTCGAGACCGCGATCACCTGGGAGCGTTTCCCGGAATTCCACGAGTCTGTGCGCTCGCGCGCAACAGAGGCCGTGAGGACGGCGTGCGGCGGCGGCTCTGTCACGTGCCGCTTCACCCACGTGTACCCCGACGGACCCGCCCCCTACTACACGATCCTGGCCCCGGCTCGCCGCGGCGGCGAGCTGGAGCAGTGGGCGCAGATCAAGGCCGCCGCCTCCGACGCGGTGCTTGCCGCGGGCGGCACCATCACCCACCACCACGCGGTCGGCCGTGATCACCGACCGTGGTATGACCGGCAGCGGCCTGATCCTTTTGCCGCCGCGCTCCGCGCGGCCAAGGCCTCGGTCGATCCCTCCGGAGCGCTCAACCCCGGGGCGCTCGTCGACCCCTAGAGCAATCGCTCGTACACGCGGTAGCGCTTGACGATCCTGCCGCCCATCGCCTCGAGCCCCCGGTTCATCGCCTTGTTGTCCTCGAGGATCCAGCCGGCCTCGCCCCAGTGCTGCGGCGTTTGCTCCCCGGCATCGAAGAACGCCAGGTATAGGGCCGCGGCGGCACCCGTGTGCTGGTGGTCAGGCATCACGCCGAGAAATCCGACCCGTACTCGGTCGATGAGATTCTTCCGGTTGAGGAAATACCACCAGCCCAGGGGCAGGACCCGACCATGCATCTTCTTCTGCACCCGGTTGATATCGGGTACGGCGATCGCCACGCCGACCGTCTCCCCTGCGATCTCCGCAACGAGGAACCAGTCAGGGCTGAACACCAACTGAAGGGTGCGCGCCATCTCATCGAGGTCCGCGGCGCGAGTACGGGACGAACCCCCAGTTGCTCGACCATGCCGCGTTGTAGACCTTGGCGAATTCGTCCAGATCCCGGCGCAGGCCCCGCCGGGACATATGCCGGATCGTGACGCCATATGTCTCCCGGGCCCGCTCGGCGGCCCGCGGCAGGACGGGCAGCATTCGCTGCTGGCGATCGGAGATGTGCAGGTGCCAGCTCAGCAGGTCCATCGCCTTGGTCATCCCTGCGGCCTCGAACAGGCGCTGGTAATACGGCGGATGCCACGGCTGCCGGATCATCGGCTCTAGCTCGAATCCCTCGATCAGTACCCCGCTCTCGTCGTTCAGCCGGAAATCCATCGGGCCGACGATCCGCTCGCAGCCGCGCTCCCGACACCATTCGCCGGCGGCCGCCAGCAGGGCGTCCAGCAGCGCTTGATCGTCCTCGATCTCGACGAAGCCGAACATCCCCCACCGGGAGTCGTGGAAATCGTTGAACTCGTGATCGACCTGTGCGGTGATGCGGCCCACGACCCGGCCGTCCCGCCGAGCCACGAAATACTCGGCCTCTCCACGCCGGAAGTAGGGGTTGAGGCGGCGAGATAGAAACGCGTAGCGCTCCAGCTTCACGGGCGGAATCCATGGCGTCCCCGCGTGCAGCCTGAAGGGGAGGGCGACGAAGTCCCGGAGTTCTCCGAGTCCGCGAACTGGGCTTATCTCGACCGGCATCCGGCGGGAAACCGTACTGTTCGGCGCATGCCGATGATCGCCATCATCGGCCCGGGCGGAGTCGGGGGCTTTATCGCCGCGGCGCTTCACCGAGTCGGAGAAGACGTGATCGTGGTTGCCAAGGAGACGACGGCGGCGCATATCAGCGAGCACGGAATCTCGCTTCGCAGCGTCCGCCTCGGAACCTTCACGGCCCGGGTGGCGGCATTTCCACGCCTCGACCACGACGTGCACACGCTGATCGTCGCCACCAAGGCCAACGGGCTCGGCGCCGCCCTGGAGCGGGTCTCATCGCGGCCGCGGATCGTGGTGCCCCTGCTCAACGGGATCGACCACATGGACCTCGTGCGGGAGCACTTTGGGCGCGAGGCCGTGGCGGCGGGCACGATCCGGATCGAATCAGACCGTCCCGCACCTGGTCGGATCGTCCAGAGCAGCCCGTTCCTGCGAGTGGACCTGGCGGCCGATCTGCCCGTCCCGCGCGCCGAGCTGCCGCTGGTGAAGGAAAGCCTGGAGCGCGCGGAGATTCCAGCGCGGATCGAGGACAGCGAGAGGCAGATCCTATGGTCGAAGCTCGTACGGCTGAACGCGCTCGCCTGCACCACGAGCGCGACGGACCAGGCGATCGGGGTGATCCGCTCCGATCCCGACTTGCGCCAGGCCCTGATCAGCTGCATCGAGGAAGGTGCGGCGGTGGCCAACGCCGACGGCGCCTCGATCGACCCGGCCGCGCGTCTGGCAGAGCTCGACGACGCGCACCCCGAGCTCGGCTCCTCGATGCAACGTGACATCGCCGCGGGGAGAGCGCCAGAGCTCGACGCGATCCCAGGTGCGGTTCTGCGCGCCGGGGCCCGCCACGGCCTCGACTGCCCAACCATCGCTTGCCTCGCGGACCAGATCGCCGAGCGGGCCGGTATAGCGCCGGTCAGCCGCTAGAGCGGCGGGCTCAGCGGGGGCGGCTCGCCAGAAGGCGCCTCAACCGGCGCCATCACTTCTTCAGAGGCGACCGCCTGGACGACCTCCTCCTCTTCTTCCTCGATGCCCTGGTCGTGGTGGCCGTCGCAAAGGATCCGGAACTGGCCCGTCATTCCCCCATCGGCCTCGAGCACGATCCCAGGCAGGATCGCCTCGCCTTCCTCAAGACCCAGCCGCTCGATGTCGAAATGCGCCATCCCGATGCCCCACGTGTGATGCCCGGGATTCTCGCGATCGTGGGCGGCGACTCCCTGGGTCAGCCGCTCCAGCAACGCCGCGATCTTCGTCAGGGAACTGGTCACTGACCGCAGCCTACTCCCCCTAGCTCCGTTCGAGTATCTCGATCCGGTAGCCGTCGGGGTCACGGACGAAGCAGAGCCTCGGACCGCCGTCCCGGATCGTGTATGGAGGCCGCTCGGGCTTGATTCCCTGGGCGGAGAGCCTTTCGAGCGTCTGGTCAAGCTCGGAGGTGGTGATGGCGATGTGGCCGTAACCGGTCCCAACCTCGTACGGCTCCTCGCGCCCGACGTTGTAGGTCAGCTCGAGCCGCGGCTCCGGCCCATCGTCGGGAAGCCCCATGAACACGTTGATCGCCTCTTCGCGGATCGGCACCCGCCCGATCTCGTTGAATCCGAGGGCCTCGTAGAAGGCCACCGAGCGATCGATGTCCATGATGCGGTAGCAGGTGTGGATCAGGCTCATGTCTCTGGAAGCGGAGCCTACCCGTTAGCCTCCGTCGCCGTGATCGTCGAGCGGTCGATGAACGAGCAATTCCTCTCAAATACGTATCTGGTGGCTGATGAGCTGGGCGCCCACGCCGTGATGGTCGACGCCGGGGGGCCGGTGCAGCCGCTGCTTGACGTTCTCGATCGGATGCGCTTCCGGCTGACCCACGTCATCCTCACCCACCACCACCATGACCACGTCGCCGAGCTCGAGCGAGTGCTGGAGCGCCATCCGGGCACCCCAGTCCTGATTCACCCGCTCGAGCGCGAGCAGGTGGCGGGTGCGACCGAGACGCTCGAACCGGGCACGAAGATCGAGAGCGGCGCTCTGACGATCGAGCCGCTCCACACCCCAGGCCACACCGCAGGGATGCTCTCGCTGCTGGTGGAAGGCACGGACGTGTTCACGGGCGACACGCTGTTCAGGGGATCCGTCGGCGGGGTGAGGGCGCCCGGTCACACGACCTATTCCGATCTCAAGTCTTCGATCATGGACACCCTGCTCAAGCTGCCCGCGGATACCCGCATCCATCCCGGCCATACCGAACCAACCACGGTCGGCGACGAGCTCGAGCACAACCCGTTTGTCCGGATCTGGCGCGGGCTGGATCCCGAGGGACAGGAGCAATGCACGGCACTCGGCGAGCCGGCCACCCTGATCCTTCTGGCCGAGGACTACGACGGCGGCCACAAGGCGTGGGTGCGCTGGCCGGACGGCTCGGACGACATCGTGCCGGGGTCCCAGGTGGAGCGTGGCTAAGGACCGGATTCCCACCTCGCGCGTTGGACGGTCGGCCCGGGTCGGACGCCTGGCGGCCGGACAGGCAGCCCGTCAGGCCGGGACCCACGTGACCAACGTCGCCCGCACGAAGGAAGGCCGCAAGCTGGCCCTAGAGCGCCGCCACATAGAGGCGGCCGAGCAGATCGTCGAAGCGCTCGGCCACATGAAAGGCGCCGCGATGAAGGTCGGACAGGTGATGTCCTTCCTCGACGTCGGCCTGGTGCCCCCTGAGTACCGCGAAGAGTTTCAGCGCAAGCTGGGCAAGCTCCGTGACGCCGCGCCAACCGTCACGTTCAAGGACATGAGGAAGGTGATCGAGGCAGAGCTGGAGGAGCCTCTTGACGAGGTGTTCGAGGAGTTCGAGGAGGAGCCGGTCGCGGCCGCCTCAATCGGCCAGGTGTATCGGGCGCGGCTGCAGGACGGGCGCCAGGTGGCCGTCAAGGTCCAGTACCCGGGCGTCGATGCGGCGGTTCGCGCCGACATGCAGAACCTCGGGATGATCCTCCGCGTGGCCAAGCGAATAGCGCCGGGGATGGACCCCAAGGCGATCGGCAAGGAGATCCGCGACCGGATCGAGGACGAGCTCGACTACGAGCTGGAAGCTGGCAACCAGCGCGCTCTGGCGCGCATCTTCCGGGGCCACCCGTTCATCGTTGTGCCGGACGTCGTTACGTCGCTCTCCCGGCAGCGGGTGATGATCTCCGAGTACGTCCATGGGACCGGCTTCGAGGAACTCAAGCAGTACCCGCAGGAGGAGCGGGATCGCATCGGAGAGATCATGTTTCGCTTCTACTTCGGCTGCCTGTACCGCCTGCGGCAGTTCTCCGGAGACCCCCATCCCGGAAACTCGCTCCTGCTCGACGACGGCCGCATGGCGTTTCTGGACTTCGGTCTGTTCAAGCGGATGCCACCCGGCACCGTGGAGCTGGAGATCCTGGTGGCCCGCGCAGTCGTCGAGGGAGACGTCGAAACGATCATGCGCCTCGGCACCGAGACTGGCTTCTTCCCGGACCCTGAGAGATTCAAGCCCGACCGCGTCCTCGAGCATTTCCTCGCCGCCACGTCCTGGTACACCGTCGATGAAGACATCAAGCTGACCCCCGAGTACGCCACCCAGGTGCTGATCGACATGAGCGACCCCCGTTCCGAATATTTCGGACAGCTGCGGCATGAGTCGGCGCCTCCCGACCACATCTTCGGGCGGCGGATGGAGGTCCTCACCCTGGCCGTGCTCGCCCAGCTCCACGCGCGCGGGAACTTCCACCGAATAGCGCGGGAGTGGCTGTACGGCGATGAGCCGGAAACCGAGCTGGGCCGCCAGGAGGCCGAGTTCTTCGCGCACGCCACGGCGGCGCGCTACCGCTGATCCCAGTTAAGTCCCGGCCCCGCCCGCATGCGGCACCCCGCGGGGGGTGCGTTCGGCACCCCCGGCCCCGGCTAACTTCTGGATCTCATCAGGCTGTCGTTACCCGGCTAGACCTTCTGGATCTGCATCAGGCTGGTCGTTCCGGGCCGGCCGCTGGGGAGTCCCGCCGTGATGCCGACTCGGGCGCCCTCTTTGACCCACCCCAGCTCTATGACGCGCCTGGCGGCGTCGGCGATCAGCGCCTCGGTGACCTCGTGGCGGCGCATCGACCCCGCCTGGACGCCCCACATCAGGCTGCACCTCCGTACGGTCTCCCGCCCTGGGGACAAGGCATAGATGGGTACCTCGGGGCGGTGGGCGGAGATCAGGCGCGCGGAGCGCCCCGAAAGGGTGGGCACGACGAGCGCCGCCAGGTGAAGCTCGCGGGCCGCAGCGCAGGCCATATAGGCCACCGTGTACGCCGGATCTCGGGCGTCGCGCCGGACGCGCTGCTCGTTCCAGCTTCGGTACGGAGCCGATTGTTCGGTTCGCTCGGCGATCGCCGCCATCGTCTCAACGGCCTCCACGGGGTACGCGCCGACCGCGGTCTCCTGGGAGAGCATCACCGCATCGGTTCCATCGAGGATGGCGTTGGCGACGTCCGCCACCTCGGCTCGGGTGGGTCGGCTCGAGGCCACCATCGAGTCCAGCATCTGGGTGGCGGTGATCGCGGGCCGAGCCAGCCGCCCGGCGATTTCGAGCAGCTGCTTCTGCACCATGGGGACATCCTGGATGGGTAGCTCTATTCCCAGGTCACCCCTCGCCACCATCACGCAATCGGCCGAGCGGATGATCTCCTCGGCGGCATCCACCGCCTCGGGCTTCTCGATCTTGGCGATCAGCGGCAGCCGCGTGTGCCGGCGCACGGTGGTGACATCCTCGGCGGTCCGCACGAACGACAACGCAACGAGATCCACGCCGATCGACTCGCCGTAGCTGAGCATGTCGAGGTCCTCCTCATTCACCGAGGAGAGCCCGCGAATCGCGCCGGGGATGTTGAGGCCCTGTCGCGAGGCCACCGATCCTCCGATCTCCACAGAGGTGTCGAGCTCGCCGTCGCCGTCGCGGATGCCGTCCACACGCAGCCGGATAGCCCCGTCGGCGAGGTAGATCACATCCCCGGGGTCGACCGCCCCGGCCAATCCGTGCCAGCTGACCGACATCCGGTGCTCGTCCCCAAGCTCCTCGCCCCCGCAGGCAAGGACCAGACGCTCCCCCGGCTTCAGTTCCACGATGTCGTCTTTGAGACCACCGATCCTGACCTTCGGCCCGGGCAGGTCCTGGAGGATCGCAACCTGCCGGCCAGCCTCACCGGCCGCCCTGCGCACCCGATCGGCGTTCTCTGCGTGGATCTCTCTGTTGCCGTGGGAGAAGTTCAGCCTGGCCACGTCCATCCCCGCCTCCACCATCCGCCGCAGCGTGTCGGGATCCTGACAAGCGGGACCGATCGTGGCGACGATCTTGGTGCGGCGCATCTAGCCCAAGCTACTGGACGGAGAGGGCGTCAAGTGGCTCTCCATCCACTGTGAGCCGGCCACCACCACGGAGATCGCAGATCAGGTCCCAGTGCAGAGCCGAGACGTTCTGCCCGCCGGTCTCCGGGTAGGACCGGCCGAGCGCCAGATGCACCGTCCCGGCCATCTTCTCATCGAGCAGGATCGAACCCGTCGGCCGGTCGATCCCCGGGTTGGTACCGATCCCCAGCTCGCCAAGGCGGCGTGCGCCCGGATCCGTGGCCAGCGCCGCGTCCAGGAACTGTTGACCCCGGTCGGCTCGAGCATCGACGACCTCGCCGTCGGAGAACGTGAGTTCGACGCCCAGCACCTCCACGCCGCGCGGGCTGGACGGCACGTCGAAGCGAATGGTTCCGCTCGCCGTGTTCTCGAGCGGCCCGGTGAACACCTCGCCGCTTGGCATGTTGTGCCTGCCGTCGGAGTTGATCCAGGTACGGTCATCGACCCGCAGGTGAAGGTCGGTTCCAGCGGCTTCGATCCTGATCTCCTTGGCGCTGCCCAGGCGCTCCACGAGTTGCTGCTGGCGAGCGCTCAGCTCGAGCCAACTCGCCACGGGGTCGGGCTGATCCAAGAACAGGCCGCGGGAGACGAAGGCCTGGTAGTCGCCCTCGCTCATGCCAGCCTGCTGGGCCAGCGCGGGCGTCGGCCAAAGGGTGCCGCACCATCGAAGCGCCAAACGAGCTTCCTGGATCGGCGCCCGAGCCCGCGACGCTCGCGTGATCAGCTCTGGATCGACGCCTGCCAGGGCGCGCGTGTTCGCAGGCGCGTCGACGCGGAGCCAGGCAGCGATCGACTCCACCTCGGCGAGCTCGAGCGGCGCGAATGTGTCGATGTGCTCGGGGCGGGCGTGTCTGTAGAAGTCCTCCGCCAGCGCGGGCGGGGCCAACCGCAAGAGGGGCCACGCTTCGCGCTCTAGCACCGCGCCGTGCAGAGCGATGACCAGCGGCTCAGCCAGCGTGCTGGCGGCGATCAGGACCTGCTGGCGCGGCTCGACCTGGAGGCACCAGTCGCAGAGGAGCGCGGCGAAGCCGTCAGCGTCGACCACTAGCTGGCGGCGGCGCGATGAAGCTGCGTGACCACATCCTCGCGAACCGGCTTGGCATGGCCGAACCACGCCACCGACGGTTCGAGGTCGGCCAGCCTCCGGATCGACTCGCGGGCCTGCTGGGTGTCGACGTTGAACGCCGGATGGGGCACGCGAGGGGCGCCGCTGATCCCGGTCTGCGGGTCAAGCGTGTAGACGCAGTCGGAAGCAAGTGCCAGCCGGTCGCGTTCGCGGAACAGGCCGATGAGCCCCGGGGCATGCCCTGGCAGCTCGATCACGCGGAAGGCCGCGACCTCGTCACCCTCCTTGATCGTGCCTTCGATCTGAACGGCCCCGCCGTCCCATATCGGCAGCAGCCTCGGGATGAGAAGCCGTCCGTGCGGCGCGAGCTTGCTGAAATCGAAGTACGGGCGCATCGAGCTGTCGCTCTGTGCCGCCTGCACCTCGTCGGGATGGCAGTACACCGGCGCCGCAAGCTCGGGCGCCACGCCGCGATGGTCCGCGTCGGCGTGCCCCAGGACCACTTTGCGAATGCCCCCCAGGCGAGCCGCGGCCGCGCGAACGGCGGGCGTCATGCTCGCGACTCCAGCATCGAACACGGTCACGCCTCCGTCGTCCTCGATCAGGTAGACGTTCATGACCCGCCCCGGGAAGCCTCCCCGCACCAGCCACACGCCGTCGGCGATCCGCTGGGGCGCGGTGCCTTGGATGCGACGCGCGATGCGGGTCCGCGCGTTGGCGAGCTTGGCCAGTCGCGCCTCGGCGGGAGAGCCGGTGGGCGGCAGGAAGCCGAGCTGGCGTGCCAGGGCGCCCGAGTCCAGGTACCCCTCGTTGTCCTGGATCTTGTCCTCCTTGACCGTCATCACGTCGCATCCGGCCATCTCGATCCGGGCTCCGTTGGGCTCGAAGCCTTCAAAGAGACCTGGGCCGGCGAATGTCCCGGTGGCCCGCCATCGCAGCGCAACGCGGTTCCGCGCCGTCGTCGTATCGAGTACCTCCAGGCGGAAGTCCGGGAACGCCTCGAAAAGCGCCGAGAAGTACGCCCTGACCCCGTCCGGCGCGATCAGGTCCTGCTGACCGACCAGCCTATCGATTGCACCAGGCTCCCAGCACTCGAGGGCCGCGTCGAGATCGTGATCGGAGAGCGCGTTGAAGTAGCGCTTGCCGATCTCGCTCGCGGAGGCCATCGCGCGCCGGAGTCTACGCGCGAATATCGTGCGAGATCATGGTGGAGCCACCGTGGTGAAGCGCCGGCGCGAGCTCGGCCGCGGCGAGCGGGTCCTGCCCGGGCTGTGGCGGATCCGTCTCCCGTTGCCCTGGCCCGGCGTGCCCCACGGAAATGCGTGGGCGATCGCCGCGGGTCCAGGGGTCGTCCTGATCGACACCGGCTATCACGAGCCCGGTTCGCTCGGCCAGCTCGAGCGTGCGTTGGAGCAGGTGAACCTCCGCCTGGAGCATGTCCAGCTGGTGGCTGCCACCCATGCCCATTCCGATCACTGGGGCCAGGCCGCGACGATCGTCGACCGGGCAGGCTGCGAGTTCTGGATGCACCCGAACCATGAGCACGCCACCCGATCGGCGAACGACCCCGAAGCGGCGCTAGCCAGGCGAATGGAGGTGGCGCGTCAGTCCGGCGTTCCCAAGGCGACGATGGAGCGCTACGCGGAGCGCTTCCCCAAGGGGATGCCCTCCGGGATCTCCCGGGTGATCGAACCTGACCGGCCGCTCGTCGACGGTATGCGCATCGAGACCGATCTGGGTACCTGGACCGTGTATGAGACGCCCGGGCACGCCCCCTCGCATGTGTGCCTGTTTCAGCCAGAGCGGCGGCTTCTGATCTCGGGAGACCACGTCCTGGGTCGCACCTCGCTTTTCTATGACTTCGGTTGGACGCCTGACCCGGTCGGGGAGTTCCTGAACTCGCTGGACGTGGTCGATCGGCTCGGCGCCCGCCTGGGCCTCTCCGGGCACGGCAGGCCGTTCGTGGACGTCCACGGCCACATCGACTCCTCGCGACGGCTCGTCCATGCCAGGCTTGAGGCGGTGCGCAGCGCCCTGTGCAACCGCGAGCGGACCGCGCTGGAGGTGGCGCCGGACGTCTATGACGACCCGCTCACCGAGCAGAATGCTTCCTGGCAGCTCTCGGAGACGCTCAGCTACCTGCGGCATCTGGAGCAGCTCGGCGAGGCAAACCAGGAACCTGACGGGGATGCCGTGAGGTGGCGGGCGTCGTAGCCGGTCTCGCGGGCGTGCTCCGCGCGTGCGCCCTCCTTCCCGGCGTGGCTGGCGCAACCTTGACACACTCGTGTCAAGGTTGCTAGAGTGGCCGGCCGGTGCGCATCGACGAGATCCTCGCTTCCGCACAAGAGCCCGTCTTCTCGTTTGAGTTCTTTCCCCCCAAGACCGACGAGGGCGAGCGCAACCTCCGTGGCGCGCTGAGAGAGCTGGCGCTGCTCGAGCCCGATTTTGTGTCGGTCACCTACGGAGCCGGTGGTTCGACGCGTGAGCGCACGGTCGAGATAACCAAGTGGATCAAGCAGGAGCTCGGCATCGAGGCCATGGCCCATCTCAGCTGCGTGGGCACCACGCGTGAGGAGCTGGTCGCCATCCTCAATGACGTCGAGACCGCCGGGATCGACAACGTCCTGGCTCTGCGCGGCGACCCCCCTCGTGGCCAGACCGAATGGGAGCCACACCCCGGGGGCCTGAAGTACTCCACCGAGCTGGCTTCGCTGATCTCCTCCGGCTACCCGTTCGGGATCGGAGCGGCGTGCTTCCCCGAGGTGCACCCGGACGCTCCAGACCTAGCCCACGACCTCCATTTCCTGCGGCAGAAGGTGGAGTCGGGAGCGTCGTTCCTGATCACCCAGCTGTTCCTCGACAACGAGCTCTACTTCCGCTTCGTGGAGGAGGCACGGGCGGCGGGAATCGAGGTGCCGATCATCCCCGGGATCATGCCGATCACCGACGTCAAGCAGATCAAGACGATCACCGGCATGTGCGGCGCCAGCATCCCGGCACCACTACTGGCGGGGCTCGAGGCGCGGGCGGATGATCCAGATGCGGTGCTCCAGCTCGGCGTCTCGTACGCCACGCTTCAGTGTGCCGAGCTGCTCGCACGCGGGGCACCGGGAATCCACTTCTACACCCTGAACCGCTCCCCCGCCACCCGCGCGATCCTCTCCGCGCTCAAGCTGCTCCGGCCCTGGGTGGCGCGAGAGATCGTCAGGACGTCTTGATGACCAGGCCATGGGCGACCGTCGGCCGCCCATCGAGCTCGTAGCGGACGTCGACCTCGTCGTTTCGCTTGTAGGTGCCGATCCCCCACAGGCCCATGAACCACTCCCAGGGCGAGAGCTTCTGCTGGACGAGCTCCCGCGTGAACACCAACTCGCCGCTTTCGATTCGGTAATCGCCGCCTAGCTCCTGAAGGACCCCGTTCACGTACACCTGGAAAGGGGTCCGGACCCCCGGGGGGAGCTTGACACGCGACTGAGGCATCGCGCCTCAGGCTAGTTCACGGCGTTGCGTCCAGTCGACACTCCCGCCACAACCAATCCCGGGCTAGGACGACCGCCCGGCGGGCGAGGCCCTGGCCGCGTACGGCGGGCGCCGTCCAGACGCTCAGCCGAGCGACCCCACGCTTCCAGTCCACGTCGTGGACCCATATCTCGCCGCAGCACGCGTCGGAATCTGCCCGGGATATCGTCAACGTCAATCGGACGCCCTCGGTTCGGTCGGCCTCAGCTTGTTCGGCTCGCCTTCCCAGCTCTGCTCCGCTGGGTGGCCGCTCCTCGCCCAGCGCCTCATGCAGCTCAGGATCGTCCTGATAGGCGATCAACACCTCCGGGATGTCCCGCCCGGACGACTGGCGCACACCCACCACTCCGTCGGTCAGCGGTTGATCGAGATCCGGGAACGAAGGCACTGTCAGCCGCTGACCGTACATTCCTCGGGCCGTGATCGAGTACAGCATCCGCCGTTCCGCACGCGCCAGGCGCGTCCGCATCACCATCGAGCCGGAGCGCGGCGTCGAGGTCGTGTTGCCGCAGCGCTCATCCGAACGTGAGGCGGCCGCGGCGGTTCAGGAGCTCAGACCGTGGATCGAGCGTCGCTTGACCGAGCTTCGGCGCGCCCGGGCGGCGGTCGCAGCCCGGGGGAGACCGTCCCCTACCTCGGCCGGCCACTGCGGCTGCTGCCCGAACCAGGTCGCATCCGCGTGCACCGCCTCGGTGATGACCTGCTCGTGCCCGAGGGCGAGGCTCAGCTTCAGGCGCTGGAGCGGTTCTACCGTCTGGCGGCGCGGCATGAGGTGGCCACCCGGTTGGACGTCGCGTGCGCGCGCGCGGGCACCGAATACACCCGGCTCACGATCCGCGGCCAGCGCACGCGCTGGGCCAGCTGCTCGCGGGCGGGAGCGATGAGCTTCAACTGGCGGCTGCTGCTGGCGCCCGAGCCGGTGCTCGACTACGTCGTATGGCACGAGGTCTGCCACCTGGAGGTGATGGACCACTCACCGCGCTTCTGGTCGTTGCTGCAGCGGCGCTGCCCGGGGTATCGCGAGCCCCTTCGGTGGCTCCGCCGCCATGGCTCTACTCTCGTCCTTCGCTGAGCGTGCGCCGCAGCGCCCGGACCGCGTCCTCCCCGCCGCGTGGCTGGATCAGCGAGCGCCTGACGCGCCCGTTGTAGGCCTCCATCGACCCGTCGCCCCGGATGTCGATCCCCGCATGCACATCCGGCAGGAGACGTTGCGGGCCGGCGAGCTCAAGCCGCGCGGCGACAAGCTGGACCGGCTCGAACTGCTTGTACTTGAGGTCTACGGCCCGGCGCCGGCCATCGCGGCCAAGCTCGCGGGCCCGGCCTTCTAGCGCATCGAGTGCCTGCTCCAATCGGTCAAACCGCCGCCGCTCGACGCGGGGTCCCGCGCGCACCGTGAGCTTCCAGGGCAAGGGCGCCCGATCAGCCGCGCGGTGAGGCCATCCTGTCCGTCAGCGGCTGATCAGGAGCGCTGGTCGATGGGGACGTACTCCCGTCCCCGCTCGCCCGTGTAGATCTGGCGCGGCCTGGCGATCTTCTGCTCTTTGTCGTCGATCATCTCGAGCCATTGTGCGATCCAGCCGGACGTCCGGCCGATCGCGAACAGCACCGGGAACATCTCCACAGGCATTCCGAGAGCCTCGTAGATGATCCCTGAGTAGAAGTCGACGTTGGGGTAGAGCTTGCGCTCGACGAAGTAGTCCTCGTTGAGCGCGATCTTCTCCAGCTCGATCGCGATGTCCAGCAGCGGGTTGGTGCCGGTGACCTCGAATACCTCGTAGGTCGCCTTCTGGATGATCTTGGCCCGCGGGTCGTAGTTCTTGTACACCCGGTGGCCGAAGCCCATCAGCTTCTCGTCACCCTTCTTCACGCCCTCGAGAAAGTCGGGGATGTTCTCCTTGCGCTCGATCCGGCGCAGCATCCGCAGTACCTGTTCGTTTGCGCCGCCGTGGAGCGGGCCGTATAGCGCGGCGACGCCCGCGGCGACCGCCGAGTACGGATCGACCTGGGAGGAGCCCACGCTCCGTACGGCGCTCGCCGAGCAGTTCTGCTCATGGTCGGCGTGGAGGATGAACAGGACATCGAGTGCGTGCTCAAGCCGGGGATCCGGGTCGTACTTGAGCTCGGCGATCCTGTAGATCATCGACAGGAAGTTGCCCGGGTAGCTCAGGTCGTTGTCCGGATACACGTAGGGCATGCCCCGGTTGTGGCGGTAGGAGAACGCCGCCAGCGTCGGCATCTTGGCGATCAGGCGGATCACCTGCATGTAGCGGACCTCTTCGTCCTTGATTGCGCTTGCCTCTGGATAGAAGGTCGAGAGCGCGCCCACCGAGGCCAGGAGCATGCCCATTGGGTGGGCGTCGTAGCGGAAGCCCTGCATGAACTCCTTGACGTTCTCGTGCACGAACGTGTGGATCGTGATCTCGTGCGTCCACTCTTCGAGCTGCTTCGGGGTCGGTAGCTCGCCGTGGATCAGCAAATAGGCCACCTCGAGGTACGACGAGTTCTCCGCCAGCTGCTCTATCGGATAGCCCCGGTACTCCAGGATGCCCTTCTCGCCGTCGATGAACGTGATGGCCGACCGGCACGACGCGGTTGCCATGTACGCCGGGTCGTAGCTCATCAAGCCAAAGTCGTCTTCGTGCGTCTTGATGTTGCGCAGCTCCGTTGCGCGGATCGTCCCGTCCTCGATCGGGATCTCGTACTGCTTGCCGGTGCGGTTGTCGGTGACGGTGAGGGTCTCGCTGCCGGCGGCTACGTCAGCGCCATCTCGTTGCTGGGTCTCGGTGGTCATGGCACTCCTCCTGGCGGTTGAGAGGTCCGTCTGTCCGCCTGCACGCGGGCAGCCGTCATCACTCTAGTACCCGAGGGCCGCCGCCGGGAAGCCTGCTCTGCCGGGTTACTGGCCCGCGGAGCGCGCCCCTCGGCCTGCGGAGTTCGCCTCGGCCTGCGGAGTTCGCCTCGGCCTGCGGAGCGCGTCCCTCGGCCCGCGGCGTTCGCACGTCGGGCCGCGGAGCTACTTGCTGGTCAGCACCGCCGACAACACGGCCGCGGCCGACAACGAGAAGCTCACCAGCATCACCAGCCGCTGGCCTGTCGCGCCATAGGGGAAGCTCGGACGCGTCAGCCCCACCGCTGCGAGCACCACCGCCCAAAGCACGAACGCGCCGCCGAGCAGGTAGAACGGGACCTTCGACGGCTCGGCGGCGGCGATCAGCAGCGGCATCGGCCGCGAGCCTATCCGATGTTTCCCTAGCGGGCTCCCTCGTAGCGGCTCTCGGTCGCCGCCTGCTGGCCCTGATAGTGACTGCCAAGCTCCGGGCTCCCGTACGGGCGCTGCGCCGGCCGGTCGAGCGTCATGAACGACAGCTGCGCAATCAGCAGGCCGGGATAGAGCCTGATCGGAACGCGGGTCAGGTTGTTGAGCTCCAGTGTCAGCGTCCCCTTCCATCCGGGATCGCAAAATCCCGCCGTCGCATGCACGATCAGCCCAAGGCGCCCCAGGGAGCTCTTTCCCTCGATGCGAGCCACGATGTCATCCGGCAGCTCCACCCACTCGAGCGTCCGTCCCAGGCAGAACTCGCCGGGGTGGATCACGAAGGCCTCTTCGCCAGCGACCACCACCTCCTCGGTCAGGTTCCCGGGTGGCTCGCGCAGATCGATCGTCGAAACGCGGTAGTTGTGGAAGACGCGGAAGGAGTCCCCCAACCGCAGGTCGACGCTCGCCGGCTGCACCAGCTCCGAGTCCCACGGCTCGATCCGGATCCGGCCCTGCTCGACGAGGTCCAGGATGGTGCCATCTGAGAGCACCGAGGTCGCCTGGTCGGTCACAGCGCGCAGTGTGCCAGTGAGCGGCGATGGCGCGGAGGTGGTGGTTGTCTGGGGCGTTTTGTGGGCTGGGCGAGGAGGTTTCTAGGGTGGGCGTTTTGCGACACGCCCAAGGATTTTCCCGGAGGCGAGTCATGGCGCGCCCGGAAGCCGGGCGTGGTTTGACACGGTGCGCAGAAAGCGGCCGGGCGTGTCGTATGGCGCCCGCCGCCAGTGTCCGAGCGCCCGCGAGCCCGCGCCCGCCGACTAGTGTCCGAGCGTGCGAGCCCGCGCCCGGACCGTGCGCACGCGAGAAGGAGGCATGGGGGCCGGGTCCCCGTGCGGGCCCCGCCGCGGCCGGCGCGGGAACGGTTTGCGGGGGTGCGGCCGGTGCCGCTTGATGCCGCCGTCGTCATCGTGCGAGGAGGAGGCGTCGTCCGGCTTCTGCTTGATCGCCCACCACACCAGGCAGATGAGCCCGATCAACGGGATCTTCAGCGCCAGCATCAGCCAGATGAATCCCCAGGTCACAGCGCCGAGATGCTACCCCGATTGCGCTCGATTTTCACGCTGGGGTGTTGGGCCGGCGTGCGGCAGCGTCCCGCCAACGCGCCAACCGCGCGTTCGGGGCCGCCCTCACCCCCGCAGCGCGACTGGGCGCTCCAGAAACTGGGTGCACTCACGCAGCACGGCGACGCGCTCGGAGATCTCCTCGCTGGTCAGCCGGGCCACCCGCTCGGTGCCGAACTCCTCGACGTTGAACGATGCCAGGGCGGTTCCGTAGGCCATCGCCGAGCTCAACAGCTCATGGTCTATCGGGGCATCGCGGTGGGCCGCGACGTAACCCAGGAAGCCCCCCGCGAACGAGTCGCCGGCGCCGGTCGGATCAACCACAGTCTCGAGCGGAAACGCGGGCAGCGCAAAGAAGCCTTGGTTGGTAACCATCATCGCGCCGTACTGGCCCTGCTTGGCGACGACCGTGGTGGGACCCCATTCGCGCACCGCGCGCGCGGCGCGCACGAAGTTCGGCTCGCCCGTCAGCTCACGTAGCTCGTCATCGTTGAGCATCAGACAGTCGACGCCGGCCATGGCGCCAAGCAGCGCGTCTTTGGCCGTATCGATCCAGAGATTCATCGAGTCCATGGCCACGAAGCGCGCTTCCGGGCACTGGTCGCGGACCCGCCGCTGGAGATCGGGCTGAATGTTGGCGAGGAAAACCACCTCGGCGGCCCGCGAGCCCTCAGAGAGCTTGGGCTCGAACTCGGCGAACACTCCCAGCTGGGTATCCAGCGTTGTCCGCTGCTTCAGGTCCCAGCCGTACTCGCCACGCCAGAAGAACGTCTTACCGCCGGGAACGCGTTCGACGTCGTCGGTGCTGATCCCACGGCTTCGGAGGATCTGAAGCTCGGCGTCACCAAAATCGTCGCCCACGGGGCCCACCACGTGCACTTCGTCGAAGAACGAAGCGGCGAGCGCGAAATGGACCGCGGAGCCGCCGAGCATCCGGTCCCGGCTGCCAAACGGAGTCTTGACGGCGTCGAACGCAATCGAGCCGACCACGGTCAGCGACATGGGCGCACCATACACACGAGGTTGCTAGGTAAACGCGGCGAGTTCATGCGCCGGGTGCTTCCCGGAGTACTAGCTCTGCTCTTCGGCCAGCGCCTGCAGTCCGCGGAGGAACACACCCACGAGGGTCGTGTAGAGGTCCTCGCTCAAGTCGGGCTCAATCATGCGGTCGACGAGGAACCCGTCGCCCATGAAGCAGATGATGGCCGTCACGTCCTCCACGGGCAGCACGGGGGTTACCTCGTAGCTCTCCTGCCAGCGGCTGAAGATCTCCGCAATCCGCGCGCGCATCGCCTTCATCCGCGTCGCAAGCTCCTCGCGGAAGTCCTCGTCGCGGGCAGCATGAGCGACGAACTGGAAGTACAGCTTTGCCCAGTTCTCGTCGCCGGCGAAATGGATGAAGTCGGTGGCGGCAGCGTGTGCCTCGGCGTGCTTGTCGCCGGTTCCCGCAAGCGAATGGTCCAGGCGCTCCAGCTCGTGTGAGAAGCGCTCGTCGAGCATCACCAGGAACAGCTCCTCCTTGCTCTTGAAGTTGGCGTAGAAGGCTCCCTTGGTGTAGCCGGCGGTCTGGGCAACCTGGTCGATGGAAGTTCCCTCCAGCCCCTGCTTGCTGAAGATCTTCGCCGCGGCCTCCAGGAGGCACTTGCGCGTGTGCCGCTGCTTCTCACGCCGTGTCAGGGTTTGTCCCGCGGGGCCTCCAGCCCCGCCGCCTGACCCAGCGGCTCCGCTCAACCCGCTCACTGGAGCACCACCTCCGCGTCACGCCTGGGCGTCTCGGTTATAGCCCGCCGGAAAACGGGCTCGGGCTCGGGACGGGCCGGATCAAGCTGCCGGCGCTTGACCAGCTCGCCGAGCACCACCGTCATCTCGAATTGGGCAAAAGCTCCGCCCAGGCACCTCCTGACGCCGCCGCCAAATGGGATCCAGGTATAGGTCCCGGGCTTGGTGTCTACGAACCGCTCTGGCTGGAAGGCCTCGGGGTCGGGGTAGACATCTGGCCTGCGATGGACCAGGTAGATCGACGGCGACACGATCACGTCGGCGGGAAGCTGCAACCCCCCGATCTGAACCGGCTCGGTCAACCGGCGGGCGACCAGCGATATGACCGGTCGCAGACGAAGCGTCTCGATGACCACGGCCTCCAGATACTCACTCTGATCCGATCGCGCCTCCTCGGTCAGGCGGCTCAGCTTGTCGGGATGCCGGACCAGCCGCTCGACTGCCCATGCCAGGGCGGTGGCGGTGGTCTCGTGACCTGCCACCAGCAGGGTCATCAGCTCATCACGCAGCTCGCGGTCGGTCATCGGCGAGCCGTCCTCGTGCTGGGCGGCCATCATCAGCGACAGGATGTCCTCTCGCTCATCCAGATCCTCCGCCCGCCGCCGCTCGGCAATCTCCTCGTAGATCAGCCTGTCAACGGGGTTAAGGAGCCGCTGGAAGGGGCCGAACTTGGCCAGACGATCCGGACCCAACAGCGCTGGGAACAGGATCATCCGCGGTTGGGTCAACAGGTCGAGCACGCGGCGCAGCTCGTCTCGAAGCTGCTCCAGACGCTCGCCTTGGCGCAGCCCGAACACCGCTCGCAGGATGATTTCCAACGTGATCGCCTGCATGCGCGGGCGCAAGCGGTAGGGAACGCCGGATGGCCAGCGATCGATCTCCTCCGCGGCGATATCGGCCATCAGCTCGCGGTAGCGCTGCATCCGCTCGCCGTGGAAGGACGGGAGCAGCAGCTTTCGCTGGCGCATGTGGGCGTCCTCGTCGAGCAGCAGCAGGGAGTTCGGGCCGAGCACCGGGAGCAGGATCCGGTTGCCCTCACCGGCATGGAAGACGCGAGGATCGCCGGTGAACACCTGCTTGACGTGCTCGGGGTTCGACAGCACTACAAACGGACCCTCGTTCACCAGCCGGATCGTGAACGTCTCGCCGTACCGGGAGGCACATTGGCCGAGCATCCACTGCGCCTTCCCGAACCAGATCGCGGTTTGCACCACCGCCGGCATCGGCGGCCCGGGCGGCAGTGTGTGCGAGCCCAAAGAGCCGTTGGTCGTAGTCGTCATGCGAATGCCTCCCTGTTGATGGTTCGGTGTCCGCATCCCAAGGACCAGGACCGCAAACTCCGCCGTCGCGGCTCCTCGCCGGATCCAAGCTGGCCATCGGCGATCGCCAGATAGGTGGCCACAGGTTCGGTGACGTTGCGCAGCCAGTGAAGCTCCCGTTCGCCCCATTTGACCCGCGGCACGGAGCCGGCCGCCTGCCGGGTCTGCTCCGAAACCATCACCTCGCCGCCGGGCGCAACGGCGCACAGCCGCGCCGCCACGTTGACCGTTCGGCCATACCAATCGCCGTCGTTGGCAAGCGCGGGGCCCGTGTGGATGCCAACTCGGACCGGCGGAAAGCCGATGTCCTCCGCCAGCCCCTCAACGAGCCTCAGTCCGAGCGATATCGCCGCCTCGGGCTCACTGCAATGCAGCATGAGCCCGTCGCCGATCGTCTTCACCTGCTCGGCGCCGTGATCGGAGAGCAACTCGCTGACCCTTCGCTGGAGGCCCAGCACCACCTGCAGCGCCCGATCGTCGCCCTCGAGCTCCGCAAGCGCGGTGAAGCCGACGAGATCCGCGAACAGGAAGGTGTGCTCACTCGAAGCCATCGGATACCAACCAGTATGTAAACCACATACCGGTCGGTATGTCAAGCTCCTGGGCGCGAACTTTGGCGCTGACGCTGTCGTATGCGCAACAGACGCGCCGAAGTTGGCGGACTACAGCGCCGGCACCTGGACGGTGCCGCTGAGCTGCACCACCGAGCTGCCACGGTTGCCCGTGAAGGAGTCGGTAGAGGTCGAGACCTGGAGCTCCAGCGTGTCGCCGGCGGGCAGCTTGTATGCCACCCCCGGAAGATCCACCGCGAACTTCAGCGGCGTGCCGGGGGCCTGGGCGTTGGTACCCAGGTTCTGCTGGTCCAGGTTGTCCACCCGGAGCGGAGTGGTCTGAAGATCCAGGACGAGGCCGGTGTTCTTGTCGAGGAGACGGAAGAACAGCTCGGTGGCAGCACCGTTGACTGTGACAGTTCCACTCACCCTTCCAATGCCGACAACGTGCGTGTCCCGGCCGGCCGTGAACACGGGCACGGTGATCTGTCCCGGGTCGCCCGAGTTGGTGGCACCGTCCGTGACTGCGGTGTCGATGCCCGCCGGCCCCGCGCCGGTGGGCGCGGTGTGAGCGACGAGCGTCCCGGTCACCGGCGCCGAGTGGAAGCTCGCCGGCCCTGGGCTCGCTGCCGTGGGGAACGTTGACAGGCTGTAGTAGTCGCCATTCTGGTCCTGGTAGACGACCTTCGCCGGCATTCCATCCCCGCCGTGCCGACCCTTCAGATAGTGGTTGAACCAGTCGAGCGTGCGGTCCTCATCGAATTTGCCGGCTGACGTGCCCGGCGCAATCGTGCTGCTCGCAGAGGAGGTGTCGCTGTAGCCGGCGCCGCTGGGGGGAGCACCCGTTGGACAGCTCACATGACCGCCGCAGAACGCCACCAGCTTGACCGGCAGGCTTCGGTAGTGGCTCTTCATCAGCAGGTAGTTGCTCCACGCGTCATTCAGGTTGAAGAGCGTGTCCACGGTGCCCTGCTCGAGCAGCGTGGGTACGTCAGGCACGCGACCGTGAGGGCCAGCTCCGTAGACCGCCATCGACCGCTGGCCGAACCAGCCCGTCATCGTCGAGTCTGGATACCCCCGGGCCGTGCCGGTTACTTCGGCGTAGTGGAGCATCGGGTCATAGCCGCCGATCTGCATCCCGCCATCGCCGCCCGAGAAGGGGTTGCCACTGGTCAGAGCGTCCTGGTTGACATCGGCGGGGACGTGTTCGGAGCCCTGCTCGGCGAGACCAGCGCCGTACAGCAGCTCGCCCCACCCCAGCTTGATCACACCGTTCGGCCAAAGTGACCAGTTGAGGTTGTTCCACGTGATCACGGGCACAATCGCCTTGATCCGCTTGTCGAAGGCCGCTGTGGCGAACTGGATGCCGCCGCCGTAGCTGCCGCCGGTCATACCGACCACCGGCTCACCGATCGTGTTGCTGTGCCGATGATCGTTGGTGTACGCCGGCTGACCGTGACGTCCTCCGGTGTCAGTGACGATCTCCGGCCTGCCGGTCAGCACCTTGTCGATCAATGCCGAGACGTCCCGCCCCTCCGCATACGGAGCGTCCACCTCGGCTACCCCGCCCGACTGGCCGAAACCGCGGGGATCCCAGGTCAGCTCGGCGTAGCCCTGGGCAATCAGGTTCGCGTCTGGCGTGGTGTCCCCGGCACTGCCCCATCCGGGCCCTTCCATGATCGGGTATACGGAACCTGCGGCCGGGCTCAGCGGCTCAAACAGGTTGTAGACGATCGGAGTTCCGTCATAGCTGACGATGCAGCCGCGTACGTACGTGTAGGACGGACTTCCGCTCACCGTTGAGGTCGACGAATTCGGACATGACTTGGCCGTGGCCGTCCCCGCGCCGACCGTTGCGAGCAACAGCGCCGCAGCCGTTAATGACGCAACTCTCCCGATCCTCTGCCTGAACACTCGAGATCCTCCTGCCTTGGTGCGATCGATGGCCCCGCGCCGGGGTGGCCGCGTTGGCCTGGATTCCGGCGCCACCGGCAATGTGAACGCCATCGCGACAGGCGTCAAGAGACACTGACTAGGTTCTGTCCTAATTTCATCCCGGCGGGCGGGCAGCCCGTGCATGGCGGCCCCGTCGGCAGCCCGTGCATGGCGGCCCCGTCGGCAGCCCGTGCATGGCGGCCCCGTCGGCAGTTGCCGCAATAATCGAACGCATGCCGTTGTACGACTTCATTTGCCGGTCGTGCGGGGAGGAGTTCGAGGAGCGAACGAGCCCGGGCGAGACCGCTCGCTGCCCGGTCTGTGGAGCGGCTGACGCGGAGCGGCGACTGACCAAGTTCGCGGGGCCGTTCACCGTGGGGCGGTTGCGCGGGGTCGCCGCGCGGCGCTCTGAGGCGGCACGCGCAGCCCGCGAGGAGCAGCGACGCGAGCGGCGCGAAGCTCGCAAACAGCAGGAGAAATAGCGCTCAGTGACGCATCTCACTCAAGTCATCGCCTTTATCCGCCGATCCGGTTCGTAACCTTCGAGGTACGCGATGGCTTGGTCACCTTTTCTCCGCGTAATGGGCCTGCCGACACGTCGGTTCCGCCGCTCGCACGGCAATGTCCATCCGCGCGGTCCGGCCGTTGAGCGCAGCGGCCGTCATTCGGCAATGGGCCTAGACGTTCAGCCCGTGCACGGCTGGCATTGCATCTGCGAGCGCTGCCGGCGCCAGGCTCGCGGTCAGGAGTAGCCGCTTCCGCGGCAGGGCCAGTGTTGACGATTCTGGGCGGCGGGGGCTGGCTCCCAGCCCATGGTCGTCACACCGCGACGGCACTGCTCAGACGCGCCGATGCGGCGATCGTGATCGATGCGGGGACCGGCGTCGCGCGTCTGATGGAGCAGCCGGAACTGATGGAGGGTGTCAGGCGCCTGGACATCATCCTCACCCACTTCCACCTCGATCACATCGCCGGGCTGGCCTACCTGCCGAGCCTGGGCCTGTGTGAGCAGACCGCCGTATGGGGGCCCGGGGAGCTGCTTTATGGGACGCCCACCGAGGCGTTGCTGGATCGGGTGTCGAGTGAGCCATTCCACCCCGTATCGCTGGATCAGCAGGACATCGAGGTCCGAGATATCCCTAGCGGTTTGCTGGAGCTCGAGGGGGTGCGGATGCGTCACCGGCGGCAGGGCCACCACACTTCGCCGACCCTTGGGCTCCGATTCGACGACGAGCTCGCCTGGATCACCGACACCGCCTACGACCCCGAATCCATCGAGTTCATCAGGGGCTGCCACACGCTTGCTCATGAGGCATGGTTCACGACGAGCAACCCGCGAAACCCAGGAATCCACACCTCGGCGGCCCAGGCGGGACAAGTTGCCGCGGCCGCCGGAGTGCAGCAGCTGATCCTCATCCATCTGCCGCCGTTTGAGGAATCACTCGAACCGCTGCTCAGCGAGGCAAGGCGGCACTTCGACTCCGTGCTCGCCGGCGTTGACGGCCTCTCGCTGACGCAGCTGGCGGCGTAGCCTCAGACCGCAAGCGCGGGCGCCGTCTGCTCGGCGGCTTCCGCCCCGCGGAGCTCCGTCACGCCGTAGACGGCGAGCGCGGCTCCTGCGCTCAGCAAGGTCCACGTGACCGGATCCTCGAGAAAATCGGCATAGAGCTGGGTGTGGAAGACCAGCGCTACGTAGGCTGCGGCGATCGCGGCTCGGTATGGATTTGAGCGCGCTCGGCGGATCAGCAGCACCCCAGCTGTGATCACAAGCGCCACGTAGGGGAGCTCGCCGATCAGACCTTGTTCGGCGGCGATCGTGATGACGATGGTGTGTGAGGCAGTGAGCGTCGACGTGCTCCCGGCGTTCAGCGCTCTGTAGCGAACCTGGAAAGAGCCCGAGCCGTATCCCCACACGGGCCGCCTGGCGAACAGCTGGGCGCCTCCGCTGATTAGCCCGGTCCGCCCGCTCGAGGCCCCGTTTAGGCCCTGGTTGAGCCCGAATGTCTTCGGTGAGATGACCACAGCTGCGATGCCCACTGCGACCACCACCGTCGCCGCAAGCAGGATCGGCCGGCCGCGCCAGCGCATCGCGCCGAGGATCCCCAGCCCCACAAGCAGCGCGCCGAGACTCGACCGAGAAAGCGTCAGTACGAGTCCGGCCCACAGCACCGCAAGCGCGCCGACCGCGCCGAGTTGGACCCGCTGCTCTCGCCCGTATAGGAGCGCCGCGGCGAGCAGGATCATCACCAGCGCCAGGAACCGTCCGAATATGTCGGGATCGAAGAACACCGAGTTGACCGTGAAGTAGGCATGGACGTCGTTGGCCGCGATCAGCTTCGGGTTGAGGAACAGAGTTTTGGTCGCGTACTCGGCGAACCCCACCACGGCAAACGCAATCGCCAGCCCGACCGCCACCAGGAGGCAAGTTCGCAATAGGCGGGCGCTCCACTCGAGGCGGCGCAGCAGGCAGAACATGAGAGCGAAGGGGACATAGAAGAAGACCATCTGCTGAAGCGCCTTCTCGAAGTCACCGGAGTAGATCGCCTGGACCGCGTAGAGGCCCACGTACACCGTCAGCAGGCGCTCCAGCCAGCCGGCGACCATCGGCCGGCCTCCGAACGCCGGGCGTCCGCGAACGGTGAGCACGATGAAGGCGGCGGTGCCGGCGCCGACCACCAGATAGAGCGGGACCAGCAGATTGCTGGTGGCACCCCCCGCCTCGATCGGAATTCGAAATGGAAGCGCGACGAGCACCAAGAGGGCAAGCAGGTGAGGCCTGCGTCCAATCGCTACGGCCAGCATCGCCACGACCAGCAGCCCGCCCACGCCGATCCCGGCGGCGGCGAGCGGGTGGCGGTGTACCAGCCCGAGCTGGGGCGAGTGCCAGATCTCAGCCAACAGCAGCACTGGTGCCAGAACCAGCGCACCGGCCATCCCGGCCGCCTGCCCGGCCCGGCGCGGGTGCAACAGAGCGAGCCCGACACATCCCGCAGCGACGACCACACCGAGCTTGGGAAGCGGTCCGCTGAGTGCGGCAAACGCGATCACCCCCGGCATGATGCTGTATTCCTCTACCGTGCTCCCGATGCGCTTCGCTCATCCGACCCGGCCTTGGGCGGCGGCCGTTGTGCTCGTCGTCGCCTCGCTGCTCGTCTGTGGCTGCGGTTCGGCGGCCAAGCCTGCCCGGGGCCGCGGTCAGATCGACAACGCGATCACGACCAAGACCAACCATCTCAAGTGCCTGCAACAGCAGCATCTGCCGGTAGAGGAGACGAGCCCCACCTCTCTTCAGATCGGGCCACTCCCGAACGGGCCGACCGTCCAGTTCGTACCGACATCGGGCGCCGCACAATCGCTTCAGATCACAGGTGCCAAGCAGGATCAGGGGGCGGAGGTGATCGGCGGTGCATTGCTCTACCCGCACGGCGCAAGCGACGGCGAGCTCAAGCAGATCGAAACTTGCTTGGGCAACGGCGTCAGTGGTTAGCGTCGCTTTACACCAACCGAGCCCGTCACCCAAACGACTAGAATTGCGGCGCGTTGCCCGCGGTGTCTGCGCGGGCACGTGTGCGTATGACCTGGTGCCGGGCCTTCCATCTCGGTCGCGGACCAGCTAGTTCACGTCGTCAAAGTGTCCGTTCCCACAGCAGAGCTGCCCGCTGCGCCAGCCGCCCGCCGCCCCTTCGCCGCACCAATCTCGTTGGCGGGCAGCCTGACCGGTGGGCGAATCTACATCGCGCTGGCTGCAGCGGCGCTCGCCCTGGCCGCGCTGTCGTTGCTCATCCCTTCGACCCCGAGCTATGACCCGTGGGCCTGGCTCGTCTGGGGGCGGGAAATTGGGCACCTGAACCTTCAGACGACCGGAGGGCCGACCTGGAAGCCGCTGCCGGTCATCTTCACAACCATCTTCTCCCCGTTCGGCTCGGCGGCGCCGGACCTATGGCTGGTGGTGGCGCGGGCGGGCGCTCTAATGGCGATCGCGATGACGTTCCGCGTGGCCTGGCGCCTCGCCCGGCCGTTGGTGTTGGCGGCCAGTGGCGGCGATCGAACATCCAGGTTGGCGCTGCTGCCTGCCGGCCTCGCTGCGGCGATCGCGGCGGCGAGCCTGATCAACTCGCCCGGCTTCATCACCGACAACGCCCTCGGCTACTCCGAGGGGTTGATGACGGCGCTGGTGCTCGTCGCGCTGGAGCGTCACCTGGATGGCGCCCGGCGGCAAGCATTCGCGATCGGGTTCTTCGCCGCGCTGGATCGTCCCGAGCTGTGGCTGCTGTGGGGTCCGTACGGCATCTACCTGTGGTGGAAGGACCCAGGGGCGCGCAAGCTGGTGGCGGCGCTCTTCGTGCTCGTCCCCATCCTGTGGTTCTTGCCTGAGTACTGGGGCTCGGGACACTTCTTCCGCGGCGTCACGCGTGCTCAACACGTGCGCTCCAACAGCGCCGCCAACGCTCGCTGTCCGTTCTGCACCGAGTTCACCAAGCACGCCTGGCCGCGGGTGATGTTCCGCGTCAAGTTGGTGGGGCTGCTGGCCGTCGCCGTGGCCGTGCTTGGTTTGTGGCGGACGCGCAGCTCCTGGTGGAGGGCCGGCTCGCTTCCCGGCGCCACGCTCGCAAAGCTTGCGCTCGTCGTGGCCGGGGCGGTCGGCTGGGCGTGGTGGATAGGGATCGCGGTCCTGACCCAGGCTGGGTTCTCCGGGAACGACCGCTACCTGGTACTCGGCGCGGCGCTGGTTTCGATCTCGGGCGGCATCGGATGGGGCTGGGGGGCAGCAGCCATCAGCCGCTTAATGCGCCGGCGCGTCACGACTGCTCCGGCCGCCGCGGTAGCGACTGCAATCGCGATCGCGGTGATCGTCGCCACCCCTCCATGGATCGGTCCCAGCATCGTCGACGTCCCCGCCACCCACAGGGCGCTCGTCTATCAGGCCCACCTGCGTCAGGACATGACGCGCGCGGTCAAGCTGCTGGGGACCCACCGGCTTCTGGCGTGCGGGACGGTCATGACCGAGGGCTTCCAAGTACCGATGCTCGCGTGGAACCTGGACGTCCACACCGCACGCGTCGAGGCGTCACCGGCAACGGTCCGCCAGCCTGGGCCGCCGCCAAACGCGATCTTCCAGACCCGCGCCCAGCGCAACGCTCACCTGCTCCCGGTGGTGAGCGCTTGGAAGGGCGTCCCCTACGAGCGGGTTGCTCGCGTTCGCACGTTCAGGATCTACACACATTGCACAGCTAAGGTCCCCGCCTAGCCAATGGCCACCACCGTCGCACCCCCTCCTCCCCGGCTGATTCCGCGCATCGCGGACGTCAAGGCACCGCGATGGTTTGAGCGGCTTCCCAACTGGGCGATTGCGGGGGGGTCGCTGGTGTTGCTGATGGGGCTTTCGGGCGTTCTGCGCTCCTACTTCATCACCGGGCAGTTCTGGATGGACGAGGCGATCACCACGGGGATCGCCTCCCACTCCCTGAGCGCGATCCCAGGGATCCTGCGCCATGACGGATCTCCGCCGCTTTTCTACTTCCTCCTTCACTTCTGGATCCGCGTTTTTGGAACCAGTGAAGCCGCCACCCATGCGTTGACGCTGCTTTTCGGGCTGCTCACCATCCCCGCCGGGATGTGGGCGGGGTGGAGCCTGTTCGGGCGACGGGCGGGCCTGATGGCGGCCGTGCTGTTCGCGTTCAGCACGTGGCTGACCGCCTATGCCCAGGAAACGCGGATGTACGAGCTGATGGGCTTGCTTGCGATCGTGGCAACCGCGGCGTTCATCCACGCCTTCGTCTTCCGGCGCCGGGGGTATCTGGCACTGTTCGCGGTCTCGCTGGCGCTGATGCTCTACACGCACGCGTGGGGAGCGTTCTTCGCGGCAGGCGCGGTACTCGCGTTGATCCCGGTGTGGCTTAGCTCGGAGGACCGTCGGGGCCTGGTCCGAGATGCCGTGATGGCATTCGTCGGTGCAGGGATCCTCTTCCTGCCGTGGCTCCCAAACTTCATCTACCAGGCTTCGCATACCGGAGCTCCGTGGGCTCCTCCGCCCCGGTTCGGTGCGCCGGTCTTGCTCTCGCGTGACCTGATCGGCGGCGACCGGATCATGGTGACGCTGCTGGTGGCTCTGATCATCGGGCTGGCTCCGCTGTTCACGAAGGCGTACCGCCGCGGTCGCGATGCGACCGCGATGTGGGCGCTCATCGTCCTGCCCGTGGCCACGCTGTTGCTTGCTTGGCTGAGCTCTCAGATCACGCCGGCGTTCGTCTCGCGGTACTTTGCGCCGGTGCTGGCGGCGATCCTGCTGCTTGCCGCGTGGGGCGCGTCGCGATCGGGCATCGTCGGGATCGTGGCGATCGTGCTAGCCGTCGTTTTCGCAGCTCACATCTCGTCGTACACGCCGCAATACAAGAGCGACATGCGCGACATAAGCGGCGAGATGACGCCGCTCCTTCACCAGGGCGACCTGGTGATCTCAGGCCAGCCTGAGCAGATCCCATTGGCGTGGTACTACCTTCCGAACGGGCTGCGCTACGCCAGCACATTGGGGCCGGTCTCGGACCCGCGCTACTTCAATTGGGTCTACGCACTCAGGCGCCTGCGGGCCGCCCAGCCCGCGGCCACGCTCGATCCGTTGCTTGCTAGCCTGCGGCCCGGACAGCAGGTCCTCTACGTACGCCCGTTGACCGAAGGCGCGCGCAACTGGCAGGCCGACTGGACGCGCGTGGTGCGCCGGCGGTCGGCTCAGTGGGGCGCGTTGCTTGCCAACGATCCCCGCCTCCAACCCGTCGCGTGGGCCCCCCACAACTACCGGGGTGTGTGCTGCGTAGGCGACAGCGCGATCCTCTACCGGGTCAAATGATTTGAGCTCCGACTCCAACGACAGACAGATCACCCCTGAACATCCGGTGGTGGCGATCGGAGGCGGGCCTGCCGGGCTGACTGCTGGATACCTCCTGGCAAAGCAGGGCAAACCGGTGATCGTGCTCGAGTCCACCGACCAGGTCGGTGGGATCGCACGGACCGACGTCCGCGAGGGCTATCGATTTGACCTGGGCGGTCACCGTTTCTTCACCAAGGTCAAGGAAGTCGACGATCTCTGGCACGAGATACTCGCTGAGGAATTCCTCAGGCGGCCCAGACAGTCGCGGATCTACTGGAACCACAAGTTCTTGGAGTACCCGCTGCAGGGAATGGACGTGATCAGGAAATTGGGGCCCGTCAACCTCACCAAGGCACTGGTGTCCTACCTGTGGGCGGCGATCAAGCCGAAGGGACGCGAGGAGACCTTCGAAGACTGGGTGACCAACCGGTTCGGCCGCTGGATGTTCAACGCGTTCTTCAAGTCCTACACCGAGAAGGTGTGGGGCGTGTCCACCTCGGAGATCCGCGCGGAATGGGCCGCCCAGCGGATCAAAGGTCTGTCGTTCTTCGCCGCTGCCAGGAACGCGTTCTTTGGCAACAAGGGCAACAAGATCAAGTCGCTGATCTCCGAGTTCAACTACCCCCGCTATGGCCCGGGCCAGATGTGGGAGAAGATGCGCGACGAGATCCGCTCGGGGGGCGGCGAGGTGCGCCTCAACGCGCCGGTGACGCGGCTGCGGATGGAGGGCGGCCGCGTGGTGGAGGTCGTGGCGGGCGGCGAGACGATCAGCCCTTCCCATGTGATCTCATCGCTACCGCTGCGTAGCACCGTGGGCATCGCCGAACCGGAGGCCCCCGGCGAGGTTCGAGACGCCGCGCGCGGCCTGCGCTACCGGGACTTTCTCACGGTCCTGCTGGTGATCGAAGGCGAGGACGTGTTCCCTGACAACTGGATCTACATCCACGACCCTTCCGTCAAGGTCGGCCGGATCCAGAACTTCCGTTCCTGGAGCCCGTGGATGGTGCCCAATGACACGGACGCGTCCCTAGGGATGGAGTACTTCTGCTTCGAGGGTGACGAGCTGTGGAGCTCCTCCGACGAGGATCTTGTCGCGATGGCAACCAGGGAGATTCAGCAGCTTGGCCTGGCGCGGGCGGATAAGGTCAAGATCGGTTTCGTCGTCCGGGTGCACAAGGCCTACCCAATGTACGACGCCGAATACGCCGATCGAGTGGCGGCGATCCGAGGCTGGCTTGAGGGAATCAGCAACCTCCAACAGGTTGGCCGCAACGGTCTGCATCGCTACAACAACTCCGACCACTCGATGCTGACCGCGATGCGGGCGGTGGACAACATCCTCCTCGGAACCACCCACGACCTCTGGGCGGTCAACGCCGAGAGCGCCTACCACGAGGAGGACGTCGAGCCTGAGCAACCTTACAAGTCCGCCCCGGAGACCCCGGCCATGGAGAAGCCGCTCGCGTAGTGGTCATCGCCGTGGCTAGGTCCACACCGACTTCGCGGCGGCGGCCATTGGTTCGGATGAGGCTCGCTCTGGCGGCCGCTGTTGTAACGGCCACGCTTCCCAGTGTCGCGGCCGCGCAGGCTCCGGGCAATCCCTTCGCGCCGCTGCCCTCGGCACCTGCGCCGGCTCAGACTCAGACGGCGACCCCCATTGCTCCCACCTCGACCTCCGCTACCTCGCCCGGTGGCGGTCTGAGCGGAGGCGCAGCAGCTGCCATCGGAGTGGGCGCGCTGGTCGTCTTGGGCGGCATCTCGTTCTTCATCTGGTACGACGCCCGGCGCCGGGCTCCACTTCGCCGTCGAGCTGCTGCCGCCGCCGCGGCCGGCCGTGGGGGCGGGTCAAAGCCCCGACCCAAGCCGCGCAAGCTCAGTCCGGCCGAGCGCAAGCGGCGCAAGCGCGGAAGGTCTCGCTAAGCGACACCGGCCCGAAGGGCGCGCTTGGCGCGTAACAGCTGTCGTTCCACGGTTCGAACGGTGCAGCTCTCGTGCCCTGCCATCTCCTCGTAGCTCAGGCCGATGCCTTGCAGCCACACGAGCCGCTGCTGACGGGGAGACAGCGCGCCCAGGCAACCGAACCGCTCCCGCGTTTCCCACAGCTCCTCCGGGCCCGGCGCCAGCCTCCACACCGACTCCTCACCCCGCTGCTCCAGCTCGCTCTCCAGTGACGTCTCCCGCCGCTGGCGCCCGATCAGCCTGAGCGCCTCGTGAATCGCAGTCGTGGCGAGCCAGCCGAGTACCGACTCCTCGCGCACGTGCTCGCGACGGCAAATCAAGCGACTCCAGGCCGCCTGGCATGCGTCCTCAACCACCGGCTTTGACGCGCCTACCTCTGCGCGCACGACTTTCTCGACCTGATGCCCCAGCTCCGCGTATAGCTCGTCGAGGGCCCTAACCGTTGGGGCCCCGGTCGGGCTGCAGCTGGTGAATGGGTTCTGGGCGGGCGTGGTGGCGATGGGCGCGGTGACCCTTCTCGTTCCCGGGCGCCTTGCGTCGCGGCTTGCGACCGCGGCCGGAGGGGGCAGAGGGGTCGGAACTATCGACACGATCATGTGGGCCTCATTGTTCTAATTGAGACTAATTTGCACCGGTTGACTCTACCACAGATATATATACTCAAATGGTCTTTCTAAGTCTCAATTGGTCTGGAGGCCCTCCGCCGTGGAACTAGTCCTCGCCGTCACCGCTCACCCGAACATGACCGGGCTCCCGGGGAGCAACGTGCTCCAGCAGCTCGTGAACGGGGCCGAGGCATGGGCCCTGGCCATCGCGCTCCTTGGTGCGTTCGTCGGGGCCGGTATCTGGGCCGTGGCGTCACATGCCCACAACCACCACTACGCAGCTCGAGGCCGGATGGCAGCTCTGACCTCCGGCGCCGCCGCATTGGTGATCGGCGCGGGCCCAGGGCTCGTCAACTTCTTCCAGCATCTCGGGAGCACCGCCCGATGAGATTGGCCAGGCTGCGCTGCTACGCAGCAGCCGGACTAACCGCCGGGACTTGCGCGTTCGGAGCGGCGCCTCAGAACTCGCGGGCGCTCAACCCCCTGAAGGCCAGCTGCGCCGTCGCGGGCGCAGTCAGTCCTACCGTGAAAAAGGCATGCACCGCCGCCCGGATCGGCATCGGATTGTTCTCAGCGATAAAGGGGCTGGTTAGCGGCCCGTCAAGTGGCGTTGCGGCCACAGCGTCGGGGAGCTCAACCGCGTCCAACACCGAGCTAGGACTCGCGGCGATCGGCACCTGGGTTCTCGGTGGCGCGGTGTTTGCCCTCCACGAGACCGCCAAGGCGCTCAGTCACTCAACTGCCCCTCAGCTCGAGAGCACCTGGTTCTCGTCGACCTACTGGCGGGTGGCGGGCATCGCCGCGGTGCTCACGCTGCCGTTCCTCTTTGCGGCAGCGGTGCAGGCGCTGATCCGATCGGACCTGGCGCTCCTGCTCCGGGCGGTTCTCGGATACCTCCCTCTCGCGATGCTCGCGGTTGCCATCGCCGCTCCGCTCGCGATGTTGCTCCTGTCGGCATCCGACCAGCTTTCGAGCGCCGTCTCCTCCGCCGCCGGTGATGCCAGCACGCGCTTTCTCCACGTCACCGGGCTCACCATCGCGGCCCTGACCTTCTTGAGCCGGTCGCCCTTCATCGTGTTCTTCGTTGGACTGCTGACCGTCGCGGGGGCGCTGACCCTGTGGATAGAGCTGCTGCTGCGCGAAGCCGCGGTCTACATCGTCGTGCTCATGCTTCCGCTGGTGTTCGCCGCGATGGTCTGGCCAGCCCGGCGCACGTGGGCGGTACGAGCGGTGGAGTTGCTGGTGGCGCTGATCCTCTCCAAATTCGCAATCGTTGCGGTGCTCTCACTTGGCGGGGCTGCCATCAGCAAGAGCCAGGGATTCAGCGTGTCGGCCCTGCTGGCGGGAGTTGTCCTCCTGGGCATGGGCGTTTTCGCTCCGTGGACGCTGCTGCGGCTGATTCCGTTGGCCGAGCTCGCCGGAAGTGCATCCGCTTCTCTGCGCCACGACGGGAGCGTCCTCCGTGCCAAGTACCGGGAGGCGCGCGGCAAGGCAGACCTGGCTGAGGAGCAATGGACCGACGCCATCGCCGTGATGCGACGAGACAGCGAGCGAGGACTGCCGGCCGACAACGGTGCGGCGGTCGGGCGCCAAGAAGCTGGCGCTCCCACCGATGGTGCTAAGGCCGCCCAGCCAGAGGACATTCCCGTTCCCGACCCGCGCGAGCCGGATTTGGCCGAGCAAGAGCAGGCCGACGAGTCCCAGCTGCCCGCGGATCCGGCCGGTAACGGCAGGGCCTACACCCCCTCTCAACCGCCGGCAGAGCGCATATCCGGGATGTCGCCGATGTGGCAGCAGGACGATCTGGCGTGGAGTCCGGTGCTCGACCCGGACGGAGTGCGAGGAGCGCCGGTCTGGCCGCCCCGAACGCAGAGAGAGCATCGAGATACCAGCCCCGACCACGCGGGCGGGCCCGACCGCGCCGCTCCAGTTGCCGATGACCACGACTTGACGCCGCCGCCGCAGCCGCCGTCTGAGGGACTGCTCTGAGCGGCGAACGAACCACCTATCGGTTTGGACCGCTCGAGCGCCGCGGCATATTCGGGGCTGTCAGGACCGGGCAGGCGATCGTAATCGCGGCAGGCGCCGTGGTCGCAATTGGCCTGCTCGATCAGGCGCCCACGGCAGTGGGAGCGGTTGGAGCAACCGGTCTGTTCGCCGCCGCGGTGCTGCTCGCGCTCACCCCCATAGGCCGCCGCACCGCCCAGGAATGGGGCCCCATTGCGGCGCGCTTCGTTGGCCGGCGCACCATCGGACGGACTCGATTTCGCTCACCAACCCCCCGCTGCGGCGGTCGCCTCATCCCCGGCAAAGCTCAGCAGATCGATCCTCCGGCCGCACCACCGACGGCGTTGCGAGGGCTGTCGATTGTGGAAACCGGCTACCGGGACCGCTCGATCGGCGTGATCTCCGAGCGCCGGGGAAAGCGGCTGACTGCGGTCTTGGCCTGCCGCGTGGTCTCGTTCACGTTGCTTGATCCCGATGCCCAGGAGCGGCGGCTTGCCCGGTGGGGGCTTGTTCTCTCGGGGGCCGCCGGAACCTCAGCCCGGAGGATCCAGTGGATCGAACGCACGGTTCCCGCCCAGGGAGACGAGCTCGCTCGCTGGGTCGCGGCCCAGCGCGACCCCAGCGTCCCGCTGCGGGGAACGCCGCTGATCGACTCATATCTCGAGCTGATCGACACCACAGCCCGCGTGACCCAGGAGCACGAGATCCTGCTCGCGGTTCAGGTCGACTCGTCACGCGTGCGCGACGGCGGCGCCGATGGGGTAGCCCGAAGTCTCCTAGAGCAGACGGAGCGGCTGGCCCAGGGCCTGGAGGCCGCCGAGGTGAGGGTACTGGGCGCGCTGAGCGCCGGGCAGCTGTCGCGCGCGCTGCGGACGGCTTTTGATCCGTACGCCCGCACGGAGCTGGCCATCCTGCAGACAGCGGATCCCAAACGCGATGGCTTGGAGAGCGCGGAGGCGTGGCCCGTCGGATGCGAGGAGGGTTGGGAGCAGTACCGCTGCGACGGCGCGCTTCACACCACGTACTGGATCGGAGCATGGCCCCGGGTGGACGTTTCCCCGATGTTCATGGACACGCTGCTTGGTCGCTCCAGCGCCGTGCGAACGGTCGCCGTGACATTCGAGCCGATCCCGATCGAGCGCTCCACACGGGACGTCGAGGCAGCGGTCACCCGCGACCGGGCGGATCGCGAGCTACGTCATCGTCTCGGTCAGTCCGACACAGCGCGGCAGCGGCAGGCCGAGGAAGCCACGATGCGGCGGGAAGCAGAGCTCGCGGCTGGCCACGGAGAGGTCCGCTTCTCCGGCTTCATCACGGTCACCGGCCGCGACCCTGACGATCTCCGCCGCGCCTGCGCGGAGGTCCACGAGCATTCTGCGCGGGCTAGGTTGGAGCTGCATCGCATGTACGGGCAGCAAGCGGACGCATTCACCTTCACGCTTCCGCTCTGCCGGGGCCTGCGATGAGCCTGGGCGCGGTGGAGTGATGGGGGTGCGCGCTGTGGAGCGGCCCGGGCACAGGTGCACTACCCGCCACGCGCAGGCGGTGTACCCGTTCACAACCGGCGGCGGCCTGGGTGGCCGCGGTGTGTTCATCGGCCGTGACTCGAGCGGCGGCGCGTTCTGCTACGACCCGTGGGTCCTCTACGGAGACGGCCTGCTCGACGATCCGAACGCCATCGTGCTCGGGAAGCTGGGGCAGGGCAAGAGCGCGCTGGTCAAAACGCTGCTGTGGCGCATGCTGCTGTTCGGACGACGAGCGTTCGTGCTGGATATCAAGCGCGAATACGGCCCGCTTTGCCAGGCCGCCGGCGTTCGCCCGATCTCGCTCGTCCCGGGCGGCGGGATTCGGCTGAATCCTCTCTCCTGGGGCCCCGGAGAGCATGCCCAGGTCGAGCTGCTGCGAGCGGTGGCGGTCACGGCCGCCGACGCCGCGTTAACTCTGGTCGAGAACGCCGCGCTGCGGGAGGCCTTGCGGGCAGTGCGGCACCGGGGCACGGCAGATCCGACGCTGCCGGAGATCGCCCACGTGCTGTTTCATCCGACCGCCGAGATGGCCGAGTGCCTCCGCACCACGCCGAGGCGGCTGGCGGCGGACTCACGGCGGGTGGCTCTCGCGCTTCAGGATCTATGCGAGGGGCCGCTGCGGGGAATGTTCGATGGCCCAACTACACCCGGCCTGGATCTCGACTCCAAGCTGGTCGTGCTCGACCTTCACGCGGTAAAGGACTCGCCGGCCGTGGGGATCCTGATGGCATGTGCGACGGCGTGGATGAGCGCGCTGCTTGCGCGAATGGCGGAGCGACCCGGACGCGAGCGCATGATCAACGTCGCCGACGAGTCGTGGAAGATCATCCAGCACACAGGGCTCGGCGAGTGGTTTCAGTCCAACTTCAAGCTCGCACGCCAGTTCGGGGTGATGAACCTGGTCGTGCTCCACAAGCTGGCGGACCTCCAGGCGGCTGGCGACGCGGGGTCCCGAGCGGCACGCATCGCCGAGGGGCTGATTGCCGACGCTTCAACTCGGATCGTCTACCACCAGGATGAAAGTCAGGTGGCGCTGACACGGTCTCTGCTGGGGCTCTCTGAGAACGAGGCGCGCCTCATCTCGATGCTGTCGGCCGGTCAGGCGCTGTGGCTGGTTGCGAGCCGCTCCTTCGTGGTCCAGCACTACCGCTCGCGCCTTGAGACCCGGCTCACGAACACCGATGTGGGGATGCGAATCAGCGGCGACGCGTTGACGCGCCAATAGTCGGTGAGCGCGCACCGCCACCCCAGCGTCTCGGACGGCGTCCTGCTGACAATCATCGGTTGTGGGCTTGCCGTGAGCATCGCGGTGTGGCTGTGGGGCGGCCTGGCGGGAACACTTTTCGGTCGGGGCTGGCCGCGATCGGGACCACTGGAGGCGCTCGCGGTCCTGCTCCGGCTCCCGTCTCACCTCGGAGAGCCGGCAAAGGCCTGGTCCCATCCGGCTCAGGCGCGGCTTCCTGGGGCTGCGGGCATCTACGGAGCGCTGGTGGTGATGCTTGCCGCGGCGGCTCTGCTCGCTGCCCTGGCCCGCAGAGTGGGAAGCCCGGCTAGGGCGAGGTGGCGCCAGCACGGCGCCCGCTGGGCGACCGCCAGCGAACTCAGGCCGTTGCGTTCGGCCCATGGTGGGGATGGACGCTTGACACTGGGGCGCTCAGGCGGGAGGCGTCTCTATGCCGAGCAGCGTCACGCCCTGGTGGCCTTTGGCCCTCCGCAATCGGGTAAGTCGGCAGGGCTGGCGGTTCCGGCCCTGCTGGAGTGGGAAGGCCCCGCCGTGGCATCGTCGATCAAGACCGACCTGCTGGCTGTCACCCTTCGCCGCCGGCGCGCGCTGGGGGAGGTCCTGGTCTTCGATCCGTTCAACCTAGCCGGTATCGGTACCCACTGCTGGTCCCCGCTCGGACAGGCCCACACGTGGGATGGAGCGCTGGAGGTCGCATGGCGGCTTGCGGGCGCCGCCGAGCTTGACTCGAGGTCCGTTGAGAGCGGCGACTTCTGGGCGATCGCGGCCGAGCAGCGACTCGCTCCACTGCTGTACACCGCAGCCAGGTCCGATGCCGGAATCGAGGCGCTGGTGCGCTGGACCTACGGCCAGGGATCCCGGGAGCTCGACCGGGCGCTGGCGCAGATGACCGGAGAGGCTGAGGCCGACGACGCGCTCGTTGGGGCTCACGCCGCGTACGACGCAGTGCGGGCCTTCGAAACTCAGGCCGACCGCACGCGGAGCTCGATCGAGGCGACGGCCCAGACCCTCCTCAGGGCTTACCGCTTCAACCGGGTTGCTCGCTCGGCCAAGCGCTCCGAGATCACCGCAGACCGACTGCTCGGCTGCAGCGCCACGCTGTACCTGATCGGCGACGCCAAGACCTCGAAGTTGCTGCGGCCGATCTTCCTGGCCCTCCTCGGTGAGGTCGTCGACCGGGCCTACGAGCGGGCCACCCTTTCTGGAGGCCGGCTGGAGCAGCCGTTGCTCCTCTGTCTGGACGAAGCCGGCAACGTTGCCCCTCTTCCCAACCTGGCCGAGATCGCGTCGACAGCACCGAGTCACAACATCCAATTGCTGTCGATCTTTCACGATCTGTCACAGGCGCGTAGTCGCTTCGGACGCCAGGCCGAGACGGTCATCAACAGCCATCGAGCGCGCATGTTGCTGCCCGGAGTCGCTGACCTCGACACGCTGCGCTATTTCGCCGGCCTGATCGGCGATGAGGAGGCACGCGAAGAGACGCACACGCGCGGCGCGGGCGGATCCACACGGTCAAGTGGCCGGCGGCGGCGCCCGTTGGTCGCCGCCGAGGCCCTCCGCCAGATTCCTGACGGGCGGGCACTCCTGATCTACGGCCGCATCCCCCCCACGGTGGTCGGCTTGCGGATGTGGTTCAAAGACCGGCGGTTACGGGGCATGGCGGGCTCATGAGCGAGACATGGGAAGACGAAGCACCGGCGGCTAGGTGGCCGCTTGACTGGCACGGCTTGTACCCCCGTGAGCGATGGCTGTGGTTCGAGCAGCTATGGAGCGATGTGTCCATGCTGCGCACAAGGTTCCGGCTCCCGATCCGCTCGGGCTGGTGGGAGGACCAGGTGCAGCTGGAGGCACTCGCCGCGCTGGCCTCATGGGTCGCTCGCTATGACTCGGGCGAGTGGGATGACCCTCCCGGAAAGCTGGCGCTGCTGTACGACCTCGAGCGCGTGACCGTGCTGCTGCGCGAGGGAGGCGATCCGTTTCACCCTCAGCGTGACCGACCGGCCTTCGATCGCTACCTCATCTCTCTGGGTTGCCAGCCCGCAGATCGGTAGCGATGATGCGGCCTCCACGACTCTAAGGAGGTTGGCCGCATGGCCCTCACGAGCCAGCAGGAGCACGCGCGGCGGCGCGCGGCGCGCGTTAAGCACCATTGGCGTAACGAGATGCCCACGCATGAGATTCCTGAGAAGGGTCTCGGACTCCAGGAGGCCTACGAACAGATCTCAGGAGAGCTTCTGCTGGACGGTCAGGCACGACTCAACCTGGCCACGTTCGTGACCACGTACATGCCCCCGATCGCCGGCGTGCTCATGGCCGAGACGGCCGACAAGAACATGATCGACAAGGACGAGTACCCGCAGACAGCGGAGATCGAGGGCCGCTGCGTCAACATGCTGGCCGAGCTGTGGCGGTCGCCGGAGTCCGCGGACGCGACAGGCTGCTCCACCACGGGCTCCAGCGAAGCGGCGATGCTGTCCGGGATGGCGTTGAAGTGGCGCTGGCGCGAGCGGATGCGCCAGGCAGGCAAACCGACAGACCGGCCCAACCTGGTAACCGGGTCGAACGTTCAGGTGTGCTGGGAGAAGTTCTGCCGCTACTGGGAAGTCGAGCCCCGACTGGTCCCGATGGAGGGTGAGCGGTTTTACCTCGGAGCGCCCGAGGCGGTTGAACAGTGCGATGAGAACACGATCGGTGTCGTGGCGATCCTCGGCTCGACGTTCGAAGGTAGCTACGAGCCGATCAAGGAAATCGCCGAAGCGCTGGATCGGCTGGAGTCCGACCGCGGGCTGCACGTGCCGCTGCATGTCGACGCCGCGTCGGGCGGGTTCGTAGCGCCATTTCTGCAGCCGGAGCTCGAGTGGGACTTCCGGATCCCGCGCGTACAGTCGATCAACGCCTCGGGGCACAAATACGGGCTGGTGTATCCCGGGGTGGGCTGGGCAATCTGGCGGAACAAGGAGGCCCTGCCGCAGGATCTGGTGTTCGACGTCAACTACCTCGGCGGCCACATGCCCACGTTCGCGCTCAACTTCTCGCGGCCGGGGAGCGAGGTGATCGCTCAGTATTTGATGCTGGCGGGGCTGGGCCGCGACGGCTACACGAAGGCGATGCAGCAGGCCCAGGAGGTGGCCGAGCACCTCTCGAGCGGGATCGAGAAGATCGGCCCGTACAGGCTGATCTCCCGGGGCACCGATCTGCCCGTGTTCGCCTTCACGCTGAAGGACGACGTCGAGAACTACGGCGTGTACGACGTCTCCGATCGGCTGCGCCAGCAGGGATGGCTCGTCCCGGCGTACTCATTCCCTGAGAACCGCCAGGATCTGAGCGTCCTGCGCATCGTGGTGCGCGCCGGAATGACCCACGAGATGGCGAGCCTGCTGCTCGAGCACGTCCATGAGCTGACCGAGTTCCTCCAGTCGCTGGACGCTCCGCTCCCCGGCGAGAGGCGGGAGGGGTTCGCACACAACTGATCGCTACAGCAGCTCCGCCAGGCGGCGGCCGGCCGCCTCGAGCTCGGACAAAGTCCCCGCTTCGAGGACGGCCTGAAGGTCGAGGATGCGGGCGCCAAACGCGTCCAGGTCCCGCTGCCCGACGATCGCGTGGCATGGGACCCCGGCCTGACGCGCCCGAGTCGCCACCTCGGATATCGCCTTGCCGCTGAGGCTCTGCTGATCAAGCCGGCCCTCGCCGCCGACCACTGCCCGGGACTCCCGCATCTGGGCGTCGAAGCCCAGCAGATCGAGCACCACCCCCCCACCTGACACGAGCTCGGCGCCGAACTCGCCCCACAGCCCGCCAGACAGCCCTCCCGCCGCTCCTGTCATCGGGATGCCCCGGGGATCGCGCTTGAGGCTTCGCGCTACTCGGTGCAGCCGCTGGGTGAGACGCTTCACGTCGGCCGGCCCCGCGCCCTTCTGGGGACCAAACACCCGCGCCGCATCCTCGAAAAGAGCCCGTGTGTCGCACAGCACCACGAGCTGGGCGCCGCCGAGGCCCCCGGCGCGGCGAATCGCTCGAATTGCTCCCGCGCCGCCGTCAGTTGTGGCGCTACCGCCGGCCCCGACGTAGACGACTCGCGCGCCGGCCTCGACCGCCGCCAGGATCAGCTCACCCGCCCCGCCGCTGCTGGCGCCCACCGGATCGAGCTCGTCCCCGGCCACTAGCGCAAGCCCTGCGGCCGCCGCGGTCTCAACGATCGCAGCGGTCCGGCGCGGGCCCTCCTTCACAAGCGCAAACGCTGCCTCGACGGGGCGTCCCAGCGGGTCGGATACAGTCGCTGACTCAAGCCGCGCGTCGAGCGCGCGGGCCAGAATCTCAAGGGTTCCCTCTCCACCATCGGCCACCGGGCACAGCTCAACCGGCTCCCCCTTAGCTACTAGGCCCCGGCCGACCGCGTCGGCGACCTCGGAGGCGGAGAAGGTGCCCTTGAACGAGTCCGGAGCCACCAGGATGTGCCGCGGGGCGGCCGGCGAGGTCTACGCCTCCATCTGCTGGAGACCGCACTCGCGGGGAGGCTTGTCATCGCGCCAGCGCAGGATGCGCGTGCCGTGGCGAATGCGGCCAGCGCTGACGTGGTCGAAGCGCACCTCCACAACCAGCTCAGGACGGAGCTCAATCCACTCGAGCTCCTTGTCGTTCTTCCACCGGCTCGGATCGCCATGGCCCCGGCTGCCGGTCTCATACGCCGAGAGCTTGTCCACGAGCGCACGCTTTTCGGCAGCTCGGAGGCCGGAGGAATGGCCGACCACATGAAGCTTTTCGGCGGTGTCGTAGAGCCCGAGGATCAGCGAGCCCACCGTCCCGTCCTCCTTGCCGGGGCGGTATCCCATGACCACGGCATCGATCGTCCGCTCGCGCTTGACCTTGACCATCCCGGTCCGTTGACCGGGCCGGTATGGGGCGTGGATGTCCTTGGCCACAACGCCCTCACCGGATTGCAACCACGGCTCGGCGTCTTCGGGGCGGCTTGTCAGTGGCGTGATGTCGACCGCTCCCCCGACCAGGCGCTCGAGCCGCTCACGGCGCTCGGCGAGGGGCCGCTCGAGCAACGACTCCCCGTCATCGACCAGAAGGTCAAACGCCACGTACCGAGCGGGCGTTTGCTCGGAGAGCATCGTTATCCGCGACACAGCCGGATGGATCCGCTGCTGGAGCGCATCGAAGTCCTGTCCGCCATCGGCGTAGTCGATCACGATCTCGCCGTCGAGGACGTAACGGCCGGCGGGAAACTCCAGCTCCGGAAAGTAGCGCGCGAGCGGCTTTCCCCCCCGCGATTGGATCACGGCGTCCTCGCCGTCAACGAACACGATCGCCCGGAACCCGTCGTACTTGGGCTCATAGGCCCACTCCTCGCCCGTCGGCAGCGCGGCGCGGGAGCGAGCCAGCTGGGGAAGGATCGGCGGCTTTAGGGGAAGTGCCACGGAGCTCGATCCTAGGCCATTGCCTGGCATGGCTACGATCAACTCGTGGCCCACGAGCAAGCGACGCCCGCCGAGGAGGAATACCTCCAGAGCCTGTTCTGGCTGCTGGAGGCGGGATTGCCGATGACTGGCGCCAACCTGGCCCGCGCGATGCAGCTCTCCGCTCCAACGGTCCACGAGATGCTGGGGCGGCTGGAGCGAGACGGCTACATCATTCGATCCAGCGACCGTGCGATCAACTTCACCGGCGAGGGGCGCTCGCATGCCGAGCACATCGTCTCGCGCCACCGCATGATCGAGCGCTTCTTGACCGACGTCGTCGGGGTGCAGTGGGACGACGTGCATGAGGAGGCCGAGCACTTGGAGCACGCGATGACGCCGAGGTTTGAGGCGTACGTCCGAGCGACCGTGGGGGACGCCAAGACCTGTCCCCATGGTCACCCGATCCAGGTCGGCCACCGGATCGACGGCGTTCCCCTAGCCGACTGCGGTCCGGGCACACAGGTGACGATCCTGCGCCTTGAGAACGAGGCCGAAGACCTGCTCCACTACCTGAAGGACGCTGGGATCGAGCCCGGACTCGAGGGCAAGGTCGACCTCAACGATGGGGAGAGCGTGTCAGTTCGCAGCGACGGGCGCACGGCAACGGTCACCTCGAGCGTCGCCGAAACTGTCTCGGTGCTGGCCGATCCCTCGCCACCTCCCCGGATTGCGCTGCCGGAGCAGCTGGTGCTCGGCCGCGAGCGCTACGGGCGCTAGCCGGACCTCGTCATGCTGCGTCCGCGCTCGGTACCTTCCCGCTGACTTCGCGGAACGCCGCCGCCAGACGCTTGACCCCCTCCTCGATCTCATCGACGGTCACCCCGGAATAGGCGAGCCTCAGGCTTGATTCGCCTCCCTCGAGCACGAAGTCAGAGCCCTTCACAAACTGGACGCCAAGCTCGGCGGCGGCCGTGAACAATGCGTCCACATCGCTTCCCTTCGGTAGCTCGAGCCATAGGAAGTACCCACCTTCTGGTGGGTCGAACCGAGCCTCCGGCAGCTCCCGCCGCAGGGATTCGCACAACGTGTACGCGCGCTCGCGCAGGGCCGCCTTGACCGTCTCGATCGACTTGTCGAGCGCCCCGGAGAGGCAGAACTGGTACACGATCGCCTGCGAGACCATGCTCGGGGAGATGTAGGTGCTGGTGGCGATCTTGACGATCTTCGCGATCAATTCGGCCGGCCCCACCAGATAACCGACCCGGATACCCGGGCACACCGTCTTGGAAAACGAGGATGCGTACACAACGCGCTCGCCGTCCATCTCCACCATCCGCGGCAGTGGCGACCCCTCGAACCGCAGCGCTGCATAGGGATCGTCTTCGAAGATCTTGAACCCGAAGCGCCCGGCCAGCTCCAGGAGCGCCTGACGCTTGGCCTCGGACAGCGTGCAGCCCGCGGGGTTTTGGAAGTTGGGGATGATGTGGGCGAGTTTGGGCCGTGCTCCTGCCACTAGCACGCGCTCCACAGCGGCGACGTCGATGCCGTCGGGCTCGAGTTCAACGGCGCGAACGTCCGCCCCACGCCCGCGCAGCGACAGCAGCGTCCGGTCATACGTCGGACGCTCCACCACCACCGCATCCCCAGGTTCGACAAGCGCCTCAAACAGGAAGGCGTCGGCCTGCATCGAGCCGTTGGTCACCATCACCTGGCCGGGATCGACCTGATGGAAATCCGCAATCCACTCTCGCAGCTTTGGGTAGCCGAGCGCCGTCCCGTAGGCGGTGACCCCGGCCGGGTCCTCGGCGAATGCCCGCTCCGCCGCCGCCCGCAATCCTTCGACGTCGACGATGTCCAGCGAGGGTGCTCCTCGCGCAAACGAGATCGGCTTCGCCGCGGCCACAGGCTAAGACTACGAAATCACCACGACCAGCTGCGCGGACGGTCCAGCGGCCGCGGCGGTGACCGGATCGATCGGCGCCACCGTGACCTGCTGGGCGCTCAGCAGGCGAGCGAGTTCCTTAGCCTCGGGCTGCTGCCCGGGCTCGTACAGCACCTCCACTCCCGGTGGCCGTGATTCGGTGACGTTCCCGGTGTTGGCGACGATGACCCCCTGGGAGCGCAGCGACACCGCCAGGTTTCTGGCGGCGCCCTGAGCAGAGCCCGAGTTCAGCACGGTCACCGGGGTGGTAGGCACCAGAGGCTTTGCGGCTGCCGCACTCGCCGGCCGCGAGGCGCCCGTCGACGAGCCGACCGAGCTATGCCTCGAGCTCAGCAGCAGGACGATCGCAACTGCCGCCGCGGCAATTACCAGAAGCGCGAGCGCTATCAGCAGCTTCCCCCGGCCCCCTCGGGACTGATACCTCGACAGGGGTCGGGAGCCCATCGGAGGCATGGCGCCGATCGGAGGCGGCGAGATCGGCACGTCGGGTATGTGGGCCAGCGAAGCGCTCAGCCGGTTTCCGGCCGGACCCGCCACCGCCAGGTCCGAGCGCACCACGCCCAGCCTACGACGGCGGCGAACCGCCACCACCAGCAGCATCGGGATACCGAGCAGCGCAACCAGGCCGCTGATCCCGCCCAGCGTCTGCCTCAGGCTGGTCGGTTTCGACACCGGGGTCCGGGTAGGCACCCCGACCTCCTGGAGCAGGACAGAGCGCTTACCGGGGCCGCCGGTCGTGAACGGCTGGGTCTGCTCGGCGATCGCGAGCATCTTGCCGTTGTCGAGGTCATCGGTCAGCGAGTTGCGGATCCAGTAAACGGCCCCATGCTCGTACCACGCGACCATTTTGAGATTGGACCCTTCGTAGTAGAGGTAGTACGTTCGGTCCCCCACCGAGACCGTCTGGTCCGCGCCGTCGAACTGGGGGGCAGTCGTCCACGTGGTGCCCTGAAGGTCATAGAACTGCCCTAGGGTCGCCGTTGCGAACACGGCGGTATAGATGGGATAGGCCGTTCCGTCAGGCGCGTGGATGAGATAGCCACGCACCGACACTGGCACCCCCGCCCCACCCCGGTCTTGAACCCGGGAGTATTCGAGCGGGAAAGGCAGGTTGGCGGCCGCGTCACGGGCCTGCGCCAGCTGCCCCAAGGTCGTCGGGACCAGTGGGAGCTGGACCGTGATGTGCTTCTTGTTGCTGTGCACGGCGTGCGCCACGGCGACCGTGTGCTGCTTTGGTAGCTCCGAGGAGCCCCCGAACAGAAACGCATGGACACTGGCCTGAATCTGCTGGGGCGACGCGGTGTCGAAGGACGGCCCGAGGTTTGCCTGGAAGTGCACCTGCCTCACGCGGCGGCCGGAGGAGTCGATCAGTGTGGTGAGCAGGTTGAGGATGCCGGAGGTTGATTGCAGCCCGGAGTCCGTCTGCACCGCCTGGCCGAAGATCTGCTCGAACTTGTGGATGCTGTCCACCAGCGTGGGCCCGTACTGCTTCTTGACGTCGAGCAGGAAGCTCTGGTCACGGGCATCACGAACCTGAGAGGTGTCACCGTGCCGGTAGGAGACGAACTGAAGTGCCTCGTCGCCACAGAGCTTCTGGTAGCCGGGCTGAAGGTTGATCTCCTGGTACTGCGGCCCGCCCGGAACGTTGACGTGGAAGTACCGGCGATCGACCGTCGAATACACGCAACCCATCTGGTCGACCGCTCGCTTGAAGTGAGCGAAGGTGATCACCACGACGTGGTTGACCGAGATGCCAATGTCCTGCTTGAGCGTCGAGACAAGTGTCCCGATCCCGTAGGTGTAGGCGGCGTTGATGCGGTTGACGAACGTGCCCCCATTCGGCGTGTGGATCGGAACCCAGAGCTCGCGCGGAACCGACATCATCGAGATGTAGGGCTTCGACGGATCCAGTCGCACTAGCAGCATCTCGTTCGCCAGGTGGGGCACCGCGACGTGGTAGTACTTCGTCAGCGATCGCTGGTCGTCGCCCACCAGGAGCAGGGTCTGCGGCTCTCCCGCGCCGGCCTGCGCCAGCTGCCCATTAGCCACTTTCAGCGTGCCGTTCTGGCTCAGGTCGCTGGTGAGGGTGTGGACTTCCTCGAGCACGAACACGGCGGCCGAGATGGCGGCTGCCAAAAGCACGATGACGCACGCCAGCAGCACACGCCTGCCATTCCAGCGGAATCCTCCGCCGTGATCGTCATCCGGGGGAAGTCCGCCGGGCGATCGCGGCACGCCGCCGCGCGGCGGCAGGGGCCGACCTCCCCGTGGGTCCTGACGTGGGGGAGTGATAACGCTCACGCGGGCCGGTTCATGATAGGGGCGCTTTCAGACGCGGGACGGCCTCTGGGCGCCCGCCGCGCCGCCGGATGATTGGACGGCATCCGATCAGGCGAGGCTCGACGCCGAGCGGGTGCCGCCCAGGAGCGAAACAGCAAGCTCGGCGACCTGGGTCGGGGTCCGGCCGACCCGAACTCCCTTGTCCTCGAGCGCCTCGGCCTTGGCCTTGGCGGTTCCCCGTGACCCGGAGACGATGGCGCCCGCGTGTCCCATCGTCTTGCCGGGCGGGGCCGTGAAGCCGGCGATGTAGGCCACCACCGGCTTTGAGACGTTACCGGCGATGAACTCCGAAGCCTGCTCCTCGGCGTCGCCGCCGATCTCGCCGCACATGACGATCAGCTCGGTCTCAGGATCCTCCTCGAACATCCCGATCACGTCGATGAAATCCGTGCCCGGAACCGGGTCGCCCCCGATTCCAACGATCGACGAGTTGCCGAAGCCACGCTGGGCGATCACGTTGCCGATCTGGTACGTCAGCGTCCCGGAGCGCGAAACCACCCCGACATTTCCCTGCTTGAAGAACGCGGCCGGGATGATGCCGACGTTGGCCTTCCCGGGCGACAGGATCCCGGGGCAGTTGGGACCGACCAGCCGGGAGCGGCCGTGAGCTCTCAGCGTGTTGAACACCCGCAGCTCATCGTGGGCGGGAATCCCCTCCGTGATCGCGACGATCAGTTCGATCCCGGCATCCTCGGCCTCGAGGATGGAGTCGGCGGCGAATCGCGGTGGTACGAAGATCATCGCAGTGTTGGCGCGCGTCTCGGCCACGGCCTCGTGGAAGGTGTCGAAGACCGGGACGCCGTCCACGTCCTGGCCGCCCTTGCCCGGGGTGACGCCGCCGACTACCTGGGTGCCGTAGTCACGGTTGCGAAGCGAATGAAACGTGCCCTCGCGTCCGGTGATGCCAGAGACACACAGGCGCGTGTTCTCGTCAACCAGGATGCTCACGACGCGGCCGCCCCCGCCTTCGCGGCGGCCGCCAGCTCGACAACCCTGGCCGCCGCGCCGTCCATGGTGGCCTCCGTGAACACGTTCGGCAGATCCGCCTCCGCCAGCAGCCGCCGCCCCTCCTCGTCGTTGGTGCCGTCCAGGCGCACCACGAACGGGACCTGCGGATTGACCTGGTTGAACGCCTCGATCAATCCTCGCGCCACCTCGTCGCAGCGCGTGATCCCCCCGAAGATATTGAAGAGAACCGCTTTCACCTTTTCATCGGAGAGGATCACCTCCACCGCGTTGGTGATCGCCTCAGCCTTGCTGCCGCCTCCGGCGTCGAGGAAGTTGGCGGGGGAGCCGCCGGCTTCAGCCACCACGTCCAGCGTCGACATCACCAGGCCCGCCCCATTGCCCAGGATGCCGACGTCTCCGTCCAGCTTGACGTAGGTCAGATCGCGCTCCTTGGCCATACGTTCCTGCGGATCCTCCTTGGAGAGATCGCGCAGCTCCGCGTTCTCGGCATGGCGGAAGAGCGCGTTGTCGTCAAGCGTCACTTTGGCGTCAAGCGCCTTCACCTCCCGGTCCGGAGTGATGATCAGCGGGTTGACCTCGACCAGCGTCGCCTCCTCCGCCACGAATACCTCGTATAGCTTGGCCAGCATCGCGCCGACGGGCCTGACCACGTCCTCGTCGACTCCGGCCTCGAAGGCGAGCCGCCTTCCATGGAAGTCCTGGAATCCCAGCAGGGGGTCGACATGGAGGCGCGCGATTGCGTCGGGGTCCGACGCGGCCACCTCCTCGATGTCCATCCCCCCCTTCGTCGAGAGCATCAGCAGCGGGGCCTTGGTCGACCGGTCGAAGATCACGGAGGCGTAGTACTCGGACGAGATCTCCGAGGCTCCCTCAACCCAAATCTCGTGGACGGTCAAACCGCGAATGTCCATACCCAGAATGGCCTCGGCATGGGACCGCGCCTCTTCCCGGTCGTTGGCCACCTTGATGCCGCCCGCCTTTCCACGGCCGCCGATCTGCACCTGCGCCTTGACTACGCAGGGATAGCCGACTTCGTCCGCCGCCTTAACCGCCTCGTCCACCGAGGCGGCGTGACGGCCATCGGGTACCGGCACGCCACGGCGCTTGAACAGCTCTTTTCCTTGGTACTCGAGGAGGTCCACGGCCGAGCACTTTATCCGCCCATCCGCTCCGAGTCCCCGCCGGCCGTGGCGCTACCCGCTCGATAGAGTCCGGCCATGGGCGCGGCCGTGCCGATCGGGGGCCGCGGGCGGACGAGCAGATCGCGTTCATGCCAGTCCGCGCGGCGCGCGGCCAGTCATTTCGCTCGCGTGCGCGGTTCGCGCGTTCCCATGCCATCATGGCCGCCGCATGGCCATCCCTAAGCAAGTCTCGTTTGTCACATTCGACGTTTACGGAACCTTGATCGACTGGGAAACCGGCGTGTTCGACGCCTTTCAGGCCGAGGCGGAGCGTGACGGATTCACCGTCGACCGCGAAGAGCTGATCACGCAGTTCCACGAGGTCCAGCGCCAGATCAAAGCTGGCTCCTACGAGCTCTACGCGGAGGTCCTGCGACGCACTGCGGTCCAGATCGCCAAGAACCTCAACTGGCCCCTAGAGCCCTCGCGCTCCGGGTTCCTGCCTGACTCCGTGCAGCGCTGGCCGCCGTTCAAGGAGACCAATTCTGTTCTCAACAGGATCGCCAAGAAGTACAAGGTCGGACTCATCTCCAACATCGACGACAAGCTTCTGGGACAGACACGGCGCCACATGCCCCTTGATTTCGATCTCGTCGTCACCGCCCAGCAGGTCCGTTCGTACAAGCCGGATCCCGCCCACTTCGTCGAATGCGAACGGCGGATCGGAAGCAAGAAGGGCTGGGTTCACGTCGCCACCAGCTACTACTACGACGTCGAGCCCTGCGTGAAGCGAAAGGTTCCCGTGATCTGGGTCAACCGCTCCAAGCAGCCGCTAGAGCAGGGCCAGAAGAAGCCCGACGCCGAGGTGCACAACCTCCGTGAGGCGGCCAAGATAATCGGCGTGGGGTAGGCGCTGGGGGCGCGTTGGTGGGGCGGGCGCGCCGCAACGCCCTAGCCGGCGAAACCGCACCCCCCGCACACAGCCCCCCGGGCCCACGAACCCCCCGCCCACGCCGAACCTCCGTGCCCCCTACTCCGAGGTGATCACCGCCAGGGTGTCGCCCGTGGCGACCGAAGCCCCCACCGCGATCGGCAGCTCCGACACCTTCCCGGTCTTGTGGGCCGTGATCTCGTTCTCCATCTTCATCGCCTCGATCACCGCGATCAGCGCGCCCTCCTCAACAGCGGCGCCCTGCTCCACCACCACCTTGAGGACCGTGCCCTGAAGAGGCGAGACCAGAGCGTCGCTGCCTCCGCCGCCGGCCGAGGGCCCGGCGCGCTCGCTGCGTCGGGGCGGCTTCCGCGCAGCGGGAGCCCCGGCCGCCACGGAGCCGTTCACCGCCCCGGCGGCCAACGGCGGTCCTATCACCTTGACATCAAACCGCCTCCCGGACACCTCGACCGTGTAGCTCTGCTCGAGGGGCTCCTCGGCCGCCTCCTCCTCTGCCGGCTCGGCTTTTGGGAACGCCAGGCTCTTCAGCCAGGCGCGGTCGCTGATCAGGTCCCGAGCTGTCTCGGCCCGCGCCCACTGCTCGGTTTGGAGGATCGCTTCGTGGAACGGCAGCAAGGTCTTGAGGTCGCCGATCTGGTACTCGCGCAGCGCCCGGATCATCCGCGCCGTCGCCTGCTGGCGGTCGACATCCCACACGATCAGCTTGGCAACCATCGGGTCGTACATCGGGCTGATCTCGGAGCCTGCCTGGACTCCTGAGTCAATGCGCACGCCCGGGCCCGCCGGCTCCCGATACGAGCCGATCCGCCCAGGCGCCGGAGCGAAGTTCTTACTCGCGTCCTCGGCGTTGATTCGGCACTCGATTGCGTGCCCTCGCAGCTGAACCTGATCCTGAGAGATCGAGAGCTTCTCGCCGGCGGCCACGCGAATCCCCTCCTTGACGATGTCGATCCCGGTCACCAGCTCGGTCACCGGATGTTCGACCTGCACCCGCGTGTTCATCTCCAGGAAGAAGTACTCGCCCTCTTGGAGCAACCCCTCGACCGTGCCGGCGCCGGTATAGGAAACGGCGGCGGCGGCGTCGGTGGCGATCTTGCCGATGCGCTCCCGAAGCTCCTCGTCCACCGCTGGAGCGGGAGCCTCCTCGATCAGCTTCTGGTGGCGGCGCTGAATCGAGCAGTCTCGCTCTCCGAGGTGGATCACGTTCCCGTGCTTGTCGGCGAGCACCTGCACCTCGACGTGACGCGGATCGGGCAGGTAGCGCTCGAGGTAGACGGTGGGATCTCCGAAGAACTTCTGGCCCTCCCGCGAGGAACCCTCGAATGCGTCCTGGAGCTTCTCCTCGGACTCGGCCACGCGGAAGCCCTTGCCGCCACCGCCTCCCGCGGCCTTGACCGCGACGGGATAACCGATCGACTCATCGATCACGCCGCGAGCGTCATCGACCGTGGCAACCGGCTCGGTGGTGCCGGGCACGATGGGAACTCCGGCCTTGGCCATGAGCTCCCGGGCGCGTGTCTTGGAGCCCATCGCCTCGATCGCCGACGCCGGCGGCCCGATGAACGTGATCCCGTTCTCCTCGAGCGCGGCGGCAAACGCGGCGTTCTCTGCGAGAAAGCCATAACCGGGATGGACGGCCTCGGCGCCGGACCGTTGGGCCACCTCGATCAGCTTCTCGATCACCAGATAACTCTCGGTGGCCGGCCCCGGACCGAGCAGGTAGGCCTCGTCGGCGCGCGCCACGTGCAGCGCGTCGCGGTCGAGCTCGGAATACACGGCTACGGTGCCGATCCCCAACTCCTCGCAGGCGCGGATGATCCGGACTGCGATTTCGCCGCGGTTGGCGATGAGAACCTTCGAAAACATAGGAAGGCGCGGGACTTTACACCGGCGCCCGCGCGCCCTAAGGTCGGTCCGGTGGAGCTGCTGGCGCTCGTCAAGCACGACTGTCCGGTTTGCGATCAGGTGTTGCCGGCGCTCGACGAGGCCCGTCAGCACGGCGCGGCGATCCGGATCCTCTCGCAGTCCCCGGAAGGAGAAACGGAGGCTCAAGCGCGTCGCCTGAACCTGGCGGCAGTTCCCGAATTGGACCTCGAGCTCGAGCTCTCCGCCAAGTTCGATCCGGATGCGGTCCCCGCGGTGGTACTGCTTGACGGCGGGACCGAGTCCGACCGGGTCGAGGGCCTCGATCGCGCGCGGCTCGCCGACCTGGCGCTCCGTGCCGGCGCCAGGCTGAAGCTCGATGGGTTGCCCGAGAGGCGTCCGGGTTGCGCGAGTCTGACTCGGGACCCCGGCGTGGCCGCGACGCTGGCGGCGCGCGTAGCCCGCCGGTCTGGCCGGCTGCGGGCCAGGGAGCTGGAGATCGGCGAGCTCGAGGATCCGATCGAGGCGCTGTTCGACCGCGGGTTCTCGGATGGCCTGCCATTGGTCCCTCCCACACCGGAGCGGGTGGTGGCGATGCTCGACGCCACGAGCCGCGCCGCCCAGGACGTCGTCGGCTTGGTCCCACCCTACGAAGGTGAGGCCACGGTCGAAAAGGTGGCAATCAACGCCGTGATGGCGGGCTGCCAACCCGCAGTCTTCCCGATCGTGCTGGCGGCGGTCGAAGCCGCATGCGACCCCTCCTTCGCGCTGCTCGGACTCGTATCGACCACGCATCCGTCCGGTCCGGTGGTGGTCGTGTCCGGACCCATGTCCGAGGAGGTGCGAATGAACAGCGCCGGCAATGCGCTGGGTCAGGGGAATCGTGCGACCCTCACCACCGGAAGAGCGCTGCAACTCGTGGTTCGGAACGTCGGCGGCGGGCGACCGGGTCAGGAGGATCGCGCCGCGCACGGGCAGCCGGGGAAGTTGAGCTCGTGCTTTGCAGAGCGGCTGCATGATTCCCCCTGGCCGGGCCTGGCCCAAGATCGGGGTATCCCGCCGGAGGAGACGGGCGTTACGCTGTTCGCCGCGGAGGCCCCGCGCCTGATCGTCGATCAGCTGGCGCGCACCCCGGAATCGCTCTCGAGCAGCCTGGCGGCCGGGCTGGAGTGGGTCGCTCACCGCCGGCAGCGCCTTGCCTTCGACGCTCTCGTGGTGGTGGGACCCGAACATGGGCGGATCTTCCGTGAGGCCGGATGGGACCGCGCTCGTGTCCGCCAGGAGCTGTTCGAGCGCTCTGGAGCCCCGGCCGGAGAACTGCTTCGTGGCGCCGGCGGCATCGCCGAGGGAATTGAGGAGCGCCACGTGGCCGACGCCGCGGCACTCGTTCCGAAATTCGCGGCTCCCGAGCGGATCCTGCTGGCGCACGCCGGAGGCGACGCCGGGCTGTTCAGCATGGTCTACGGTGGCTGGGTTGCAGGCGAGATCGGATCGGAGCCCGTGACCAGAAGCGTGGCGCCGTGGCGCTAACGATCCTCGATCCCACGCGTGAGGTGCAGGCGGCAGGGCGCCCGCTTGCCACCAGTCGCCTCCGGGAGGGCCAGCCGGCCAAGATCGCGCTGATGGACATCCGCAAGCCGCGCGGTGACGTGTTCCTCGATCAGCTGGAGCAGCTGCTGGCCGCCCGCGGCCACACGATCATCCGCACCGCAAAGCCGACGTTCACCAAGCCGGCTCCTGCCGATCTGCGCTCGGAGATCGCCAGCCGCTGCGAGGCGGTGATCGAGGCCCTGGCCGACTGAGGATCCTGCGTGTCGTGCGGTCTGCGCGACGTGCTCAGCTTCGAGGGGCAGAATCGGCCGGCGGTGCTGGTGGCGTCGTCGGTTTTCGCCGACGCTGCCGTGCACCAATCGACCGCGCTCGGCCAACCTGACGTCCGGCGAGTGCTGATTCCACATCCGATCCAGGACCGCACCGACGACGAGCTCCGAGAACTGGCTCATGAGTGCGTCGAGGAGGTTCTGGCGGCCCTGCGATGACCACTGCCCCGGGCGGGGCGCCGCCCGCTACCCGCTCGAAGCGTGCACGACCATCCCCGCCCCGACGGTGTCGTTCGTGGCTTCATCGATCAGGATGAAGCTGCCGATGGTGCGGTTGCGGCGATAGCGATCGACCATCACCGGAGCGCTTGTGCGCAGCTTGACGCGGCCGATCTCGTTCAGGCTCAGCTCGTTCGCGCCCTGATGCTCGAGGCTGTTCACATCGATCCTGTATTCCAGATCCTGGGCGACCGCGCGTACCGAGCTGGTCGTATGCTTGAGCGTGTAGCGAGCTCCTGGGGTGAGCGGGCGCGAGCTCATCCAGCAAACCATCGCATCGAGCTCACGGCCCGGGACGGGTGGGTCGTCGGGGTTGACGATCATGTCTCCACGCGAGATGTCGAGGTCGTCGGTGAACCGCAGTGTCACCGACATCGGCGGGACGGCCGCATCGACCTCGCCCTCATAGGTGTCGATCGCGGCTATCCGGGTCTGCTGGCCCCCCGGCATCACCATTACCTCGTCGCCCGGGCGTAGCACTCCTGCCGCGACTTGTCCCGAGTAGCCGCGGTAGTCGTGGTGCGCGTCGTCGATCGGTCTGATTACCCACTGGACGGGGAAGCGAACGTCGGTCAGATTGCGGTCGGTGGCGATCACCACGTGCTCCAGGTGGTAGAGCAGAGGCGGTCCGTCGTACCACGGCATCCGCTCCGAGCGCATCACGACGTTGTCACCGTGCAGCGCCGAGATCGGGATGAACGTGATGTCCCAGATGTCCAGCCGTGCTGCCCAGTCGGTCAGCTCGTCCTCGATCCGATCGAACACGGCCTCGTCGTAGCCGACGAGGTCCATCTTGTTCACGCAAACCACGAGATGCGGGATCCGCAACAGCGAAGCGATGTAGGCGTGTCGCCGGGTCTGCTCGGAAACGCCATTACGCGCATCGATCAGGATCACCGAGAGATCAGCGGTTGAGGCGCCCGTGACCATGTTCCGCGTGTACTGCTCGTGCCCTGGCGTGTCGGCGATGATGAACTTCCTGCGCTTGGTCTGGAAGTAGCGGTAGGCGACGTCGATCGTGATGCCCTGCTCACGCTCGGCCCGCAGGCCATCGGTCAGTAGCGCCAGGTTGAGGTAGCCGTCGCCGCGGCGCTCGGAAGTCTCGATCACGTGCTCGAGCTGATCGGTGAGGACCTGCTTTGAGTCGTAGAGCAGGCGCCCGATCAACGTCGACTTGCCATCGTCCACCGAGCCCGCGGTGGCGATCCGCAGCAACTCGCTGGGCCGGGCGCTCGTGACACGTCCGTTTGTGGCGACGCCGGGGGCCGGCACTAGAAGTAGCCCTCGCGCTTGCGGTCCTCCATCGCGGCCTCGGTCACTCGATCGTCCGCTCGGGTCTCTCCCCGCTCGGTTATCCGAGTCGCCGCGATCTCGGCTACCACCTGCTCGAGGGTGCTCGCCTCCGATCGCACTGCCCCGGTGCACGTCATGTCGCCCACCGTCCGGTAGCGGACTGAGGCTTCGAAGGGCGCCTCGCCGTCGATCAGCTGGACGTGGGGGCTCAGCGCGTAAAGCATTCCGTCGCGCTCGAAGACCTGGCGTTGGTGCGCGTAATAGATCGAGGGAATCTCAAGCCCCTCCTTCGCGATGTACTGCCAGACATCGAGCTCGGTCCAGTTGGAGATGGGGAACACACGAACGTGCTCGCCCTTGCGGATCTGGCCGTTATAGAGCGACCAGAGCTCGGGGCGCTGCGATTTTGGATCCCACTGGCCGAAGTCGTCGCGGAAGGAGAAGACGCGCTCCTTGGCGCGAGCCCGCTCCTCGTCGCGCCTGGCGCCGCCGAACGCGGCATCGAAGCCGTGTTTCTCGATGGCGTCCAACAGGGTCACCGTCTGTAGCCGGTTGCGCGAGGCACGTGGGCCGGTCTCCTCGCTGACCCTTCCTGAGTCGATTGAGTCCTGGACGCGGGCGACGATGAGGCGCTCGTCGATCCGGTCGATCAAACGGTCCCTGAACTCGACGACTTCGGGGAAGTTGTGGCCGGTGTCGACGTGCATGATCGGGAACGGGAAGCGGCCGGGGCGAAACGCCTTCTCGGCGAGGCGAAGCAGGACCAGTGAGTCCTTGCCGCCCGAGAACAGCAGCACCGGGCGCTCGAGCTCAGCCGCTACTTCTCTAAAGATGTGGATCGACTCCGCCTCCAACGTCTCGAGATACGAGAGCTCGTAGTGCAGGGGATTCATGAGGCGCGCTACTCGTGGATCCCGCACTCGGTTTTGTCCAGGCCGGCCCAACGGCCTTCGCGACCGGCTCCGGGACGGGTGCATGGAGCACATCCGATCGATGCGTAGCCCTCGTCGTGGAGCGGGTTGTACGGCAGCTGATGCGCATGTATGTAGCGCCACAGATCCTTCTCGGTCCAGTCAGCCAGTGGATTCACCTTCCAGATATCCCGCTGATCGTCACGCTGGAGCTTTGGTGCTGCTGCCCGCGTGGGAGCCTGCTCACGACGGATTCCAGTGATCCACGCATCCACGTCTTCCAGAGCACGTTCCAGCGCCGCCACTTTGGCGTCGCTGCAGCAGCGGTCGACCGACCAGGGTAGGTCGGGACTGCGCGCGTCAACAACCTCAACCCGGACCCCGAAACGATCCTCGAACTGCTTCCACGTAGCGAGCGTCTCGTCGAACAAGGCACCCGTGTCGATCATGAAGATCCGCGGGTCTTCGCAGGCCTCCGCCAGCATGTGGACGAGGACGGATTCCTCCTTCTGGAAGGAGCAGGCCGTGGTCAGGCGGGGATGAAAACGCTCCACCGCGTAGGAGATGACCTCCCGGGCGGTGGCGTGCTCGAGCTCGGGGACTGTGGCGCTCACTAGACCGCGCACTCACCTTCGCCGCGGATCACCTCGAACGGAGCGTTCTTGCTCCAGTCGACGAAGTAGTTCATGTTCTCCAGGTTGAATTCGATCGGCATCGTCAGATCCTTCACCCGAGCCTCGAACTCCTGCGTACCAACCCGCTCAACGAACTGGTTGAACTCCTCCTCTGCAGCTCGCTCGGACTCGTAGAAGCGTACCCAGCGCTCGATCGCGTCCGGCACCCGCTTGGCCGGGAGCCGCGCCTTTAGACGGTGACCGTAGGCCACGTCGCCATCCTCATACGCCCCGCCGATGTGCGGGATGTAGGCGGGGATCGTGTGCTCGCCGACCTTGATCGAGGCGCCATAGAAGCCGATGTTGGCGATGTGGTGCTGCCCGCATCCATTTGGGCAGCCGCTCATCTTGATGTGGATCCTCCGCGTCAGCTCGTCGCTGAGGTCCATCTGCACCAGCCGCTCATGGATCGCCTGGTTGAGGCCCATGGAGCTCGTAATCCCGAGCTTGCACGAATCCGTTCCCGGGCAGCTGACTACGTCGGTGATCTCCTGGGCGCCCGCGTCACCTAGCTCCAGCGCATTGAGGCGCTCCCACACCTCGTAGACCGACTCCTGGCGCACCCAGCGCAGGACCAGGTTCTGGTGCACCGTCGTGCGCGCGTATCCACCGCAGTAGTCACGCATGATCTGCGCAAGGCCGCGCAGCTGCTCAACCGACAGGTCACCGCGGCGGACGTTCACCTCCACGGTGCAGAAGCCGGGCTGACGCTGCTGATCTACGTTCGACTCAACGAAGTGGTTGAACGCCGCGAGGTTGCCGTTGGGGCTCACGTAGGACTCGTGGGGCTCCGGCGCACCGGCCTCCTCATCGTCCACGTAGAGCAGCCCATCGGGGGTGAAGTCGCGCTCGTTTACCCAATCGCCCTCGAGCTCCTCCTCCACCATCTCGCGGAACTCATCGATGCCGATCTTGTCGATCAGGACCTTGATCCTCGCTCGGGCGCGGTTTGGTCGCAACCAATCGGTGCGATCGAAGATCCGGAGAACCGCCTCGGCCACTTTCAGGTAGTCCCCGTTCTCCAGCTCAACGAACTCATAGAGCGTGGGAGCCAGGCGCGGCATGATCGACGTGCCGCCGCCCACAAGGACGGCCGCCCCGCGCACTCCGTCGCGGATCTTCGGCAGGAAAGCGAGGTCGTGGATCTTTGCGATCGTGTTGTCGCCGGCGGTCGATGCGAACGCGGTCTTGAACTTCCGCGGCATGTTCTGCGTCGTCTGGTGGCGCACGAAGTACCGGACATACGCCCCGGCGTAGGGAGTGATGTCGAACTCCTCACCGGGCAGGACGCCCGCCCGCGGGTCGCCGGTGACGTTGCGCATCGTGTTGCCGCAGCCCTCTCGGCTCGACAGGCCCATCTCTCCCAGCTCGCGGATCAGCTTGGCGGCGTCCGGGAGCGGCACGTGGTGCATCTGGATGTTCTGCCGGGTGGTGATGTGTCCCTTGGCCAGCGGAACGTACTTCTCGATCCCGGCGGCAAACGCGTCCAGCTGATCCGGTGTGACGCCGCCCAGCGGGAGCTTGACGCGGATCATCTGAACAGCGGCCTGGCGCTGGCCATAGATCCCCTGCTTGAGCCTGAACTTGATGAAGCTCTCCTCCTCGAGATCTCCCTTCAGGAAGCGCGTCGACTCGGTGTCGAAGTCATCGAACTCCCGCTCGAGGACGGGAATCACGTGGCCAGGAACGTTCTCGAGGACTTCGGGATCCTCGAGCATTCCGGTGCGACCGTTGGCGGGCGCAGCCGAGTAGTCCGTCGCGCTCGTGTCGAGGGAAGCGGGCTCCATGGAAATCCTTCCGGTCTAGGACGGACGGCCTAATGTACCAAAAGGCAATCTGGATACAGCTATTTTCGCCCCGGGAGGTCCCGGGGCTCGCGGGCTCGCCCCCCCAGAAGTTCCGGGGCCGCGGCGGTGGGGGCTCCGCCGCGGCCGCCGGCACGCTCTCCTATCCGGCGCCTAAATGGCAGGCCGGCATCGGCTGTGGGGGCTTGGCGATGCCGACGAACTCCGGAATGTTGGTGAGCGCGGTTTTCCGCTCACGCGCCGCGCACGCGCGGTCGAGCGGTGAAGCGTTCTTTCTACGTGCCCCCCAAGGGATCAACTACGAGCCCCTTACTGCTCGCTCAAGAGCTTGAATCGGCAGCCGCCCGGCGGGCCGCCTTGTGCACGAAGCACGGTCCCACACCCGAGCATGGCTGTCAAGCCTGATCATGCACAGAATCAGTCCTCCCGGACCCTTTTCCGGGGCTGATCAGCCCCAGAATGGAGGCTGCGCCGGCAGGTTGGAGACGCCCTCCCAGAGCGCCGCCTCCTGCCATGGATTCCGCTTTGGGGCCGGAGAGGCCGGCACCGGCGCCGTTGCGCGCATGAAACGCTCGAGCGCCGCTACGACTGCCGCGGCCTCGTCGGGAGTGGCGTTTGGCGCAACGATCGTCAGCTTCGGCCGGCGATTGATCACGCCACGAGGCTATCGTGACCACGGGTGACCGACCTCGCCGTCCTCGACCACGACACCGTCCTAGCGGCGGTGACCGCGAGCGAGGCCATCGAGCGGGTCCGCAACGCGCTGGTCGCGTACGCGAGCGGCGAGTGGGCAATGCCGCCGAAGGTCTACCTCGAAAGCCCGCCGGGCGGAGATTTCCGCGCGATGCCGGCCCGCGGCGGTGGGTTAGCGTCGCTCAAATGGGTCACCTCGTTTCCCGGAAACCCGGCCCACGGGCTGCCGACCGTCGCCGGGATCGTCTGCCTATCAGACGCCGATACTGGAGTTCCGCTGATGCTTCTGGACGCTCGGGCCGTCACTGCTCTGCGCACCGGCGCCATCGCGGCCGTCGCCGCGCAGGCACTTGCCCGCCAGGACGCGAGATCTGTCGGGATCGTGGGCTGCGGGCTCCACGGTGCCTGGGTCGCCCGCTGCCTGGTCGATGCCGGCTACGGGCCGGGCGTGTGTTCTGACCCCCACCCCGCGGCGGCCCAAGCGCTGGCGGACGAGCTTGGCTGGCGGCCGGGGACGCGTGGCGAGGCCGTTCGCTGCGATGTCGTGTGCTGCGTCACTCCCGGACACGAGATCGTGATCGATGCGGGCGACCTCAGACCGGGACTCCATCTGAACATGATGGGCGCCGACGGGCCGGGGAAGGCCGAGGCCAGCGTGGGCGCCGTCGCCTCATGCACCCTGTTCTGCGATGAGTGGGAGCAGGCGTCGCACCACGGCGAGTTGACAGGAGTGGTGGAGGCCGGAATCGTGACCCGTGATCAGGTCACGGAGCTGGGAGCGGTGCTCGCGGGCAGCGCGCCGGGCAGGCCGGGGCCGGATGCGGTGACACTGTTCGACTCCACCGGGCTGGCAATCCAGGATCTGGCCGTGGCAGCGGCTGCCCTCGAAGCCTGGCGGAGCGGCCGGGTGAAGGCACAGATCGTGACGATCTAGCTCCCCGGCGACGGCCGCCGGTCTACAACGGAATATTCCCGTGCTTTCGCCGTGGTCCGGCCACGCGCTTGTTCTGAAGCGTCTCGAGCGCTGTGATCAGCTTTGGCCGCGTCTCATGCGGCACGATCACGTCGTCGATGTACCCACGCTCCGCGGCCACATATGGATTGGCGAAGTGCGCTTTGTAGTCGTTGATCAGCTTCTGGCGGCGCGTATCCGGCGTGGGCGAGCTCTGGATGTCTCGCCGGTAGATGATGTTGACGGCTCCCTCGGGTCCCATCACCGCAACCTCAGCGGTCGGCCACGCGAAGTTGAAGTCGGCCAGCATGTGCTTTGAGGCCATGACGTCGTAGGCCCCGCCGTAGGCCTTGCGCGTGATCACGGTCAGCTTGGGCACCGTCGCCTCGGTGTACGCATACAGAAGCTTGGCGCCGTGGCGGATGATCCCACCCCATTCCTGGGCGGTACCCGGCAAGAATCCGGGGACGTCGCAGAAGGTGAGCAACGGGATGTTGAAGGCATCACACGTGCGCACGAAACGTCCCGCCTTGCAGGCCGAGTCGATGTCCAGCACGCCGGCGAGCTGGTTGGGCTGGTTGCCGACCACGCCTATCGCGTAGCCGCCCAGCCGGGCAAAGCCACAGACGATGTTGGTGGCGTAGCGCTCGTGGACTTCGAAGAACTCGCCGTCATCGACGATGAAGCGGATCACATCTCGCATGTCGTACGGCTTGTTCGGGTTGTCCGGGACCACGTGGTCGAGCTCGGCGTCCATGCGCATCGGGTCGTCGGTGGGGATTACCCGCGGCGGTGTCTCCAGGTTGTTCTGGGGCAGGAAGCTCAACAGATAGCGGGTGTCCTCCAGACACTGGTCCTCGTCGTCGCAAGCGAAGTGGGCGACCCCGGACTTTGTGTTGTGAGCCACCGCTCCACCCAGGGACTCAAAGTCCACCTCCTCGCCGGTGACCGTCCTGATCACGTCGGGCCCCGTGATGAACATGTGGCTGGTCTCCTTGACCATGAAGATGAAGTCGGTCATCGCCGGCGAATACACCGCGCCGCCCGCGCACGGCCCCATGATCAAGCTGATCTGAGGGATCACACCACTGCACTGGACGTTGCGCACGAACACGTCGCCGTACGCCCCCAGCGAGACCACCCCTTCCTGGATCCGTGCGCCGCCAGAGTCGTTGATCCCGATCACTGGGCAACCAATCCGCGCCGCCAGATCCATGATCTTGCACATCTTCTCGCCCATCACCTCACCCAGCGACCCGCCGAACACGGTGAAGTCCTGGCTGAACACGCAGACCCGCCGGCCGTCGATGGTGCCGTGACCGGTCACGACCGCGTCCCCGTACGGGCGGTTCTTCTCCATCTCAAATTCCGTCGTGCGGTGGCGCACGAACGCGTCAAGCTCCTGGAACGAGCCGGGGTCCAGCAGTTTCTGCACCCGCTCGCGGGCTGTGTACTTGCCCTTCTCATGCTGCTTGGCTACCGCCTGCTCAGAGCCGGCGTGGACCACGTCGTGGCGCAGCTCCTCTAGCTGGGCGAGCTTTTCCTCGTAGGTCTCAGGAGCCTTGTCGCGCATCGCTGGGCGAGTTTATGGATCCGCGAACTTTGGCGCCGAACGTCGGCATACCGACGCCCAGCGGCAAAGTTCATCGCGGTTGCGACCGCAGCGGCGCCCGGCTCAACCGCGCGAGAACGGCCTGTGGTGAGCCTGTCCCAGGCTGTCGAGAGCGGCCGTGAGCACCGCCGCGGTTGGGTCGCCCGTGGCCTCACCGGCCATAGCGGACTCCTCGGGTGCCGGCGGCTCAGGCTCAGCCACGCCCACGGGCTGCTGCGCCTCCACCGCCACCGGCATGTCTCGGAACCGCGCCCACAGCCGGCTCCACCACGCCGCCCGCTGGACCAGGCCCCCAGGCGATGGCGGTGATTCCGGCGGCAGCTGCTCGTCCTCAACGGTCGGCTCTTCAGCCTCCCCGGTCACTTCGGCAAGATCCTCAAGCTCCGTCTTCGCGGTCAGCGTGACCCGGGTCCCCCAGCCGGAAGGCTCGATCCTGACGGTGCCGCTCACCTGCTCGCCCTCCCAGGCAACGACGTTCTCCGGCTCGAGCCTCGTGATCCTTATCTCGCCGAACTCCCCCAGGTGACGGGCAAGCGACCCGGCGTCGCTGCACTCCGCCCACAACTCCGGTGGCGATTTGACAAGCGTTCGGCTGGCCTCGTGATCTGTAGTCATGGTGGTGAGGGTTCGCGCGTCCAGACTCGACTCCTCCCGCATCGGCCGCTTGCAATAGTGAGGCCATGAACACGCGCCTCGGATCGGCCGGACCCGCTGTGTCACGTCTCGGACTGGGATGCATGGCGCTATCTGGCACCTACGGACCGGTGAACGACCGGCAGGGCATCGCCACGATCGATGCTGCTCTCGACGCGGGCATCAACCTCCTCGACACGGGCGACTTCTACGGGATGGGACACAACGAGCTGCTGATTGTCCGCGCGCTGCGGGACCGCGACCGAGACGCCTTCATCATCAGCGTCAAGTTCGGCGCCCAGCGCGGGCCGGACGGCAGCTGGCTGGGCCAGGACGCCCGCCCCGCGGCGGTGAAGTCCGCACTGGCCTACTCGCTGACCCGGCTGGGAACGGACTACGTCGACGTCTACCGCCCGGCCCGCCTGGACCCCGGCGTGCCGATTGAGGAGACAATCGGGGCGATCGCCGAGATGGTCGAGGCCGGCTATGTCCGGTACGTAGGGCTCTCGGAGGTCGGGCCCGAGACGATCCGGCGCGCAGCGGCCGTCCATCCGATCGTCGATCTCCAGATCGAGTACTCGCTCCTATCGCGCGGAATCGAAGCCGAGATCCTCCCGACTTGCCGCCAGCTGGGAATCGCCGTCACCGCCTACGGCGTACTGTGCCGCGGCCTTCTGAGCGGCCACTACTCCCCGGGGGCAACCGGTAATCCGCATGACATTCGTCAGCATTTCCCGCGTTTTCAGGGGGAGAACCTCGACCGCAACCTGACTCTCGTCACGCGGCTGACCGAGGTGGCGGAGAGCGTCGGAGCCACGCTGCCCCAGCTGGCCTACGCCTGGGTCCTGTCCTGCGGTGACGACGTGGTCCCGCTGGCTGGGGCCCGGACCCCAGACCAGGTCGCCGACGCGATATCCGCCGTCACCCTAGAGCTCTCGGGCGAGCAGCTAGCCCGCGTCGAGGAGGCGGTCCCGGCGGACGCCGCCGCAGGCGATCGCTACGCCTCGCCACAGATGGCTCACCTGGACAGCGAGCGATAGATCACCGCTCCGTGCGACGGGAGGGTCACCGTATTCACGCGCTGCCACCTAAGCCCCGCGCCACTGGTACTGGCGCTCGCGTCCAGCGCGCCCCCGCCGTAGGGGCGCATCACCTCGACAGCCGGATGGAACGTCATCGCCCGGCTCTGGGTTCCAGGATTTACGACAACGGTGCCTCGGGCGTACCGCCGCTCGTACAGCCCGAACCCGCGACGGAGAGCGCCGATCGAGGCGGGCGGCGGCGTCAGTGCCCGACCGAGGTTCACTCCGTACTCCGGAAACCACTGTGGCTCGCCTCCGATCCACATGTTCATGAAGGTGTGGCTGCCCTTCATCAGCAGGTAGGAGCCGAGCACGAAGCCCCGGGCCGTCAAATCGCCAGCGTCGAGGTAGGACTGAGCGAGGATGACCTTTCCGCGGCGGACCAGCCCAAGAACCCGGTTCATCTGGAGCTGCCAGTCCGACGTTGCGTAGTAGTCAGGCGGTTGGCCCTCAGCGAAGCCCTCGATCATCACGCCATCCGGGATGGCGTAGTCGGTCCGGTCCCGAGTGGTGATCCACGACCCGGCGTTCGGAATGAACCACAGCCGGCCCCGCAGCTGCGACTCCTCGTAGCGCATGAAGCGATCGATCCGGGCCGTCCACGCCCCCTCCCCGACGAAGTACTGGAATGGCGGCGAGAAGTTGCCTGCACCGAGGTACTGGGGCACGCTCAGCGAGTCGGCAAATACGCCGTCGTCGGATAGGAGTCCCGCCTCGTACCGCACACGGCGCGCCCAGTATGAGCGCCATCCGCTGTCGGGGTTCATCACGTACCAGTTCGACTGGGTGTTGCGCACGCGAGCCCCGGCCATGTGCCAGAACCACGACTCGTGGTGGGTGACCGAGCCGTAGTCGGAGGTCCAGCGATCTCCAATCCGAAACGGAACGGGCCCATCGCCGATGCCCAACCGATAGTGCAGGACCAGGAAGCCGGGGTTTATGGCGCGCAGCCGCGCTGCTGTCTGGCGTGAGACCTTCTGCGTGCCATCGACATGCCGCGCCACAAACCGGATCTGGGCGTCGGTCATGGAGTCCGGAAGCTGGTCGTCCCAGACATGGACCGCTGAGGAGGTATCGGGGATCGCGCGCTCTGCGAGCGCGACCCCCGGCGCCGCCGTCAGCGCCACTACGCATGCCGCCACTCGGAGCATCATGCGTGAATCAGAAGGTCGGCGTGTACTCCCCGAACACGTCGCGCATGGCGGCGCAAACCTCACCGAGCGTGCATCGGTCCTTGAGCGCCTGGCGCACGACCGGGAGCAGGTTGACGTCATCCTGGGCAGCAGTACGGATCTCCTCCAGTCGGCGCTCGACGGCTGCGCCGTCCCGATCCGCTTTGAACGCCTGGAGCCGCTCCACTTGCTGGCGCTCCGATTCGGGGTCCACCCGGAGGATGTCTGGAACCTCGGGGTCGTCCTCCACGAACCTGTTGACCCCGACCACGACGTCCTGTCCGATCCGGTAGCGCTCGTGGTAGCCGAAAGCCGACTCCTCTATCTCGTTCTTGATGAAGTCGATTGCCTGCACCGACCCGCCCAGCTCGTCGATCTTGGCGATGAGCTCGCGGGCGCTGGTCCCGATCTCCTCGGTCAGCGACTCAACGAAGTAGGAGCCCGCAAATGGATCGACGGTGTCCGCAGCCCCGGACTCGTTGCCGATTATCTGCTGGGTCCGCAGCGCAATCTTGGCGGCTCGCTCGGTGGGTAGCGCCAGTGCCTCGTCAAAGCCGTTGGTGTGAAGCGACTGAGTGCCACCGCACACCGCCGCAAAGCCCTGGAGAGCGACGCGAACGATGTTGTTCTCGGGCTGCTGCGCAGTCAGCGTGACGCCGCCAGTCTGGGTGTGGAATCGCAGCCGCCACGATCGCTCGTCCTTGGCCCCGAAGCGCTCACGCATGACCTCCGCCCACATGCGCCGGGCCGCTCGAAACTTGGCCACCTCCTGAAAGACGTTGTTGTGGCCGTTGAAGAAGAACGCCAATCGCGGCGCGAACTCATCGACGGCAAGTCCCGCGTCCAATGCGGCCTGCACATAGGCGATGCCGTTTGCCAGCGTAAATGCCACCTCCTGGACAGCCGAACATCCCTTCTCGCGGAAGTGGTACCCCGAGATGGAGATCGTGTTCCACTTCGGGATCCGCTCCTTGCAATAAGCGAACAGGTCCGTGGTGAGACGGATCGCTCCGGCGGGCGGGTAGATGAAGTTCCCGCGCGCGATGTATTCCTTGAGAATGTCGTTCTGCGTGGTACCGCGGAGCTTGTCCGCCGCCACCCCCTGCTCCTCGCCGACGAGCTCATAGAGCAGCAGCAGAACGCTGGCCGGCGCGTTGATCGTCATCGAGGTGGAGACCTGATCGAGCGGGATCTCGTCGAAGGCGATCCTCATATCCTCAATCGTGTCGATCGCCACCCCGGTCCGGCCGACCTCGCCAAGGCAGCGGGGATCGTCTGAGTCCAGCCCGAGCTGGGTGGGAAGGTCGAAAGCCATGCTCAGGCCGGTGGAGCCCTTCGACAGCAGGTAGCGGTAGCGCTCGTTTGACTCCTTGGCCGAGGCGTAACCGGCGTACTGGCGCATCGTCCACAGCTGCTTCCGATACATCTCGCGGTGGATCCCGCGCGTGTACGGGTAGTCGCCCGGCTTTCCAAGGCGACTCGGAAGCTCCGCCGGCAGATCCTCGTCGGCGTAGAGCGGCTTGATCTCAATGCCGGAGTCGGTGAACCGCCGCGGATCGTCTGGACCGACGATCGGGGCGATCGTGCGGTGCTCCTCGCTGGTCGCCATCGACGTGGAGATTACCCCTGGGGACCCCGCCTGGGACTAGCCTTCCTGGGATGCAGGTCCGAGTGCGCTTGTTCGCCGCGCTTCGCGAGCGCGCCGGAGAGGACGTCGTGGAGCTCGAGCTCGCTGATGACGCGCGGGTCGACGACGCCTTGAGGAGGCTGTCGGAGCTGACGGGGGACGTCCCCGTCGTGCTGGCGGTCAACCATGAGTACGCGGACGGCAGCACCCGCCTGCGCCCTGGTGACGAGCTGGCGCTGATACCGCCGGTGTCAGGGGGCGCCGTGCGCTCGCTGCATGCCGTTGTGCGGAGAGAGCCGCTCGTTCTGGAGCCGCTGGTCAGTCTCGTGTGTGATCCACGTGCCGGCGCAGTCGTCAGCTTCCTCGGAGTCACGCGCCAGGTGGACCAGCTCGAGTACGAGGCGTATGTGGAGATGGCGGAAACCCAGATGGCCGAAATCGTCCGGCAGGCGATCGACCACCATGGCCTCTGCGCAGCCGCCGCCGAGCATCGGATCGGCGCCGTCCCTCTATCGGAGCCGTCGGTGGCAGTTGCCGCATCAGCGCCGCATCGAGACGCGGCCTTTGCGGGCGCCAGGGAGATCATCGACGAGATCAAGGCTCGAGTGCCGGTGTGGAAGAAGGAGGAGGGCGAGTGGGTACCGGGGACGACGCCGAAGCCCGCCTGAGCGGCCTTCCGGCGGTGCACGAGGTGGCCGCCACACTCGACGCGCCGCATCCGCTCGCTGTGGCGGCGGCACGAAGGGCGATCGACGAGCAGCGCCGGGCCTGGCTGGCCGGCCAGCCAGGCCCGAGCGCACAGGACACGGAGGCGGTGCAAGCGCGCGCCCGCGAGCTGCTGGTCGAACTAGAGCGAATCTCGCTCCGGCGGGTGATCAACGCCACCGGGGTGGTCCTGCACACCAACCTGGGCCGCGCCCCGCTAGCCGACGCGGCGCGCGACGCGGTCGCTGACGCCGCGGGATACCTCAACCTCGAGTACGAGCTCCAGGCCGGGGAGCGAGGCAGCCGCCAGGCGCACGTGGATTCTCTGCTGAGCGAGCTCAGCGGAGCGGAGGCGGCGATGGTGGTCAACAACGGCGCAGCGGCCGTGCTGCTGGCGGTGGCTGTGCTGAGCGGGCCTGATCAGCCGGTCGTGGTCTCCCGGGGGCAGCTCGTGGAGATCGGTGGGGGGTTCCGGATCCCTGAAGTCATCGCCCACTCCGGGGCGAGGCTGGTTGAGGTGGGCACGACCAATCGCACCCGGTTGGACGACTACGAGCGTGCACTGGCGGCCACCGAGAAGGCCACGATCCTCCGAGTCCACCAGTCGAACTTCCGCACGGTCGGGTTCGTGCAGGAGGTGGAGATCGAGGCGCTCTGCGCCCTCGGAGCGCCGGTGATCGACGACGTCGGCTCTGGCGTTCTGGTGGATCCGAGCCTGGTCGGAGTGGTGGCCGAGGAGCCATGCCTGAAGCGTTCGGTGTCAGCGGGCGCTGCGATCGTGTGCTGCTCGGGCGACAAGCTCCTGGGCGGACCCCAGGCCGGGCTGATGGTTGGGACGCATACCGCGATCGCGGCCGCACGCGAGCACCCCCTGGCCCGAGCGATGCGGATCGACAAGCTCTGCCTGGCGGCCCTGGCCGCGACGCTACAGCTATACCGCGACCCCGAGCGTGCGCTGCGGGAGATCCCCGCCCTCGCGATGCTTTCGGTCTCCGAACAAGAGCTACGGCGCCGGGCCGAGCGGCTGCGAGAGGCCATCGGCCGGAGCGCGGAGATCGTCCACGGGACCGCCAGAGCCGGCGGCGGTGCGTTGCCGCTGGTGGAGCTCGAAGGACCTGCGGTCGCGCTTGGAGCGGACCGCGACCCGGACGAGCTGGCCGCGAGGCTGCGCGGTGGCGACCCCCCGGTGATCGCGCGGATCCGTGACGGACGCCTCCTGCTTGACCCGCGGACGCTCACCGCGGCGGAGGCCGACGAGGTGGCCAGAGCAGCCCGCGCCGCCCTGGGTGAGCAGTGAGCGGTCCGCTCACGCTGGGGACCGCGGGCCACATCGATCATGGCAAGACCGCGCTAATCGCCGCGCTGACCGGAACCGACACCGACCGGCTGCCCCAGGAGCAGGCGCGTGGGATCTCGATCGAGCTCGGCTACGCCAAGCTGAAGCTTCCATCGGGCCGCCAGCTGTCGGTGATCGATGCTCCGGGGCACGAGCGCTTCGTGCGGACGATGGTGGCTGGGGCAACCGGGATCGACGTGTACCTCATGGTGGTTGCGGCCGACGATGGCGTGATGCCCCAGACGCGCGAGCACGCAACGGTCCTCGAAGCTCTGGCGATCGGGCAGGGCGTAGTGGCGGTGACCAAGATCGATATCGCCGACCCGGCTCAGGCCACGCTCGAGGCGGCTGAGCTGCTGCCCGGTGCGGAGATCGTGGCGGTCTCCGCCCGCAGCCACGCGGGGCTCCACGAGCTACTTGCGGCGCTCGAGCGGGCCAGCGCACGGGCATCAAGCCGCGCCCAGACAGCTGGCGCCGCAAGGCTTCACATCGATCGCGCCTTCACGATCCGCGGCGCCGGCACGGTTATCACTGGAACCCTCTGGGGAGGCACGATTTCTCGAGGCGACGAGGTGCGGCTGCTACCACGGGGTCAGCGCTCCAGGGTCCGCGGGGTCCAGGTTCACGACGAGCGGCTCCAGCGGGCCCACGCGGGCCAGCGGGTGGCGGTGAACCTCATCGGCGTCCCCGTGAGCGACGTGGAGCGCGGGGACGTGCTGACCACGCCGGACTCCGGCCTTGCGCCTACTTACCTGCTCGATGTGCGACTGGACCATGAGCCTGCCGCCCGAGTCCAGGTCCACCACGGCACGCGCGAGACGCCTGCACGGACTGCTCACCTCGGCGGTGACTACTGGCAGCTGCGCCTGGAGCAGCCGCTGGTTCCAGCTCCCGGCGATCGCGTGGTGATCCGCCAAATCGCGCCCCCGGACACCCTCGGCGGAGGCATCATCATCGACGCCCACCCGAGGAAGCATGGGGCAAGTCGACCCGTTCTGGTGCGACTTGAGCGCCTCGCTCGCGGAGAGAGGGTCGATGAGCGTGTCCCAGCAACCGCGCGACCGGAGCCTTCCGCGTCCGCCGCGCCCCCATCTCCAGGACTGTCGCCGAGTGCATTGGCGCTCGAGCAGCAGCTGCGCGACGCGGGCCTCGAGCCACCGCCTGACGCCGAGCTCGATCGCAACGCCCTGGCGGCTCTGCGCGAAGCTGGGCGCGCCGTCCGGGTTTCGCGCAAGCAGCACTATCACGCGGATGCGCTCGAACAAGCACGCCAGCGGATAATCGGGCTAGCCGACCGCAATGACGGTGCGGTCACCCTGGCTCAGTTACGCGATGCGCTCGGAACCTCCCGCAAGTTCGCGCAGGCTCTGCTTGAGCACTTCGATTCCGAGAAGCTGACGATCCGGCGCGGGGACGTCCATGTCCTGCGCCGCGGGGCTCGGTAGGCTGCGGCCCGATGCCAACCAGCCTTGTTACCGGCGGAGCTGGGTTCGTGGGATCGCATCTCTGCGATGAGCTCCTGCGCCGCGGCCATCGGGTCATCTGCGTGGACAACCTCGAGACCGGGACGCTGAACAACATCGAGCACATCCGGACGCCGGATTTCGTCCACCTCAACCTGGACATCACCGAGCCCTATTTCGTAGAAGAGCCGATCGACTTCGTCTACCACCTGGCGTCGCCTGCCTCGCCGATCGACTACCTCCGGTTGCCGCTGCACACGCTCAAGGTCGGCTCGTACGGGACCCACCACACCTTGGGACTTGCCAAGAAGCACCGGGCCCGATTCCTGCTGGCCTCGACCAGCGAGGTCTATGGCGACCCGCAGGAGCATCCCCAGCGCGAGTCCTACTGGGGTCACGTAAATCCAATCGGCCCGCGGGGCGTCTATGACGAGGCCAAGCGCTACGCCGAGGCGCTGACGATGGCCTATCACCGCCAGCAGGGAGTGGACACGGCGATCGTGCGCATCTTCAACACCTACGGCAGCCGGATGCGGCCCCACGATGGCCGCGCGATCCCCACGTTCCTGCGACAGGCACTGCAGGACCGACCGATCACGGTGTTCGGCGACGGCTCTCAGACGCGGTCGTTCTGCTACGTCGCCGACGAGATCCAGGGGCTGATCGCCCTCGCCGAATCCGGGTATCACATGCCCGTGAACGTCGGGAACCCTGACGAGTTCACGCTGCTAGAACTGTCCAAGGCCGTGATCGAGGTGACCGGATCGCGGTCGGATATCGTCTTTGAGGCGCTCCCGACCGACGATCCGCAGGTCCGCCGGCCCGACATCACGTTGGCTCGAGAGATCTTAGGATGGGAGCCCGAAGTGGAGCTTCGAGAGGGGCTGAGGCGCACGATTGAGCAAGCTGGCGTCGAGGCGCTGATGGGGGCTCCAAGCTGAGCAACGAAGGGCTCAATACCGGCCGGTTGTGAGCCGAAACTTAGTCAGAGATATACCGTTACAAGGAAGCGCGGGAAATGATCACGGCCGCCACCGAATCGTGAGCACGGAGCAGACCAGCGCCAAGGACGGCCAAACCTCCCGAACGAGATCCCACGTTTGGGCGGCGCTGCCGGTGCACATGCCGGCGCAGGACGTGCGGCGCAGGCGTCCTCCGCTGCTCTCGTTCCTGCTCCGACTGGAGACAGCGCGGCGGATGGCTCGCGTGGTGTCGCTTCTGGCCATCGACATCGCCGGCGTGGCGGGGGCGCTGTTCACGGCCCTTTCGCTCAAGGCCGGCATCAACGGCCACTACGACGCCGCCGCAGCCTGGAGCCAATCCAGGCGATGGCTAGCTTTCGCTTACCTCGTGGTGGTGCTGATGTTCGCTCGCGCGGATCTCTACGCCGACCGCCCGCGCCGGCCTGGCTGGCCCCAGATCGCCACGGCCCTGTTCCAGGCCACGGTCATCGCGCTGGTGTTCGCGCTGGCCGATGGCCAGCATTTCTCGAGCTATTTCATCTTCTACGGCACGCTGTTCTTCGCCACCGTCTACATCTCGCTGATGCGAGAGCTCCACCTCCGCGTGACCGGATGGCTGCTGGAGCAGGCCGGATACTGGCGACGGGCCGTCCTGGTGGGCTCCGGCAAGCACATCGAGGCCGTGGCCCAGGCCCTGGCTGGAAGGGCGCGCACACGCGTTGACATCGCCGGGTACATCTCCCTCACCCCCCGTCCGCAAAATGGCCTTCGCTCGCTGGGCCAGCTCGAGGATCTGCCGGAGATCCTCGGACGCGAGCGCATCCAGGAGGTGATCCTGGCCGATCCGGACTTTCCTCAGGAGCAGGCCGTCGAGCTCGTGGACCTCTGCAACCAGCGCGGAGTTGCGGTCCACGTTGCGCCGTCGACGATGGAAATCCTGTTCGACCGCGCGGAGTTCGTCCCCGGCCAGACGGTGCCGCTTTTCAAGCTGCGCCCCCCGGTCTTCCAGGGAATCGATTACGCCGTCAAGCGCACGTTCGACCTCGTGATCTCGACGGTCGGACTGTTCCTGATCTCGCCTGTGCTGCTGATGATCGCGGCCGCGGTGAAGCTGAGTTCGAGCGGCCCGGTGATCTACCGATCCGTCCGTCCCGGGATGGCTGGGAAGCCTTTCTACTGCTTCAAGTTCCGCACGATGCGAGAGCACGCTGAACAGGTTCAGGCGGACCTAGAGCCGCTCAACGAGCAGACCGGAGCCCTGTTCAAGATCCGCGACGACCCGCGCCTTACCGGCGTCGGCCGATTCCTCCGCAGGTTCTCGCTGGACGAACTACCACAGCTGGCCAACGTGATCCGCGGCGAGATGTCGCTGGTCGGACCGCGCCCGCTACCGATGCGCGATTTCAACCGGCTACAGGACTGGCACAAGAAGCGCTACCTGGTCCTCCCCGGGATCACAGGGCTGTGGCAGGTCTCAGGACGCTCGGATCTCGACTTCGACGACCTCGTGCGGCTGGATTTCCTTTACCTGGAGCGCTGGTCGGTGATGCTGGACCTGTCCATCCTGCTGAAGACGATCCCAGCCGTGCTCAGCCGCCGCGGCGCTTTTTGATCCGCGGACCCGCCGCTCAGCCGGGCCCGAGGTGGAGGCGTGGCGGCGTGGCCGCTGAGCTTGTCCGCGTGATCGGCGGATAGATGTACCTGCCCTCCAGCGCCGCCGGCTTGGGGCCGTACAGCCGCAGCGTGACCTCGAAGTTGCCGCTTGCCGGAGCAGGGAGCCAGTTCGACCGATGCCCGGCTGGCGCCGTGCTCTGAAGGTAGACATCCAGCGATCCGTCGCTCATTTACGTTTTGTCAAGTTGACAATCTGTAAACGAGGTCTAACCTTGAAGCGTGGCCGTATCAGCCTCGCCGTCCCCGCGCGACGTGCGCCGCCTGTCTCGAGGCGAGCGCCGCGAGCAGCTTGTAGGGGCTGCGATGCCGATCGTCGCCCGGCACGGGTTTGGCGACTTCTCGCTCGACTCCATCGCCGAGCGGGCTGGCGTCACACGGAACCTGCTCTATCACTACTTCCCGCGCGGGCGGCCGGACATCGTGCTGGCCGTGGTCGAGCGCGCCGGGGGGCAGCTCACCCAGGGCTGGGTCCTCGACGAGTCGCTGCCGCTTGACGAGCGTCTGAGGGCGAACTTCGCTCGGATCATGGATCACGCTCTGGCCCCCACCCACGCCTGGCGTGTCCACCGGATGGCGCGCGCAGCGCTCGATCCGGAGGTCTCCGTCGTGGTCGAGCGGTTCGTCTCGGTCGTGATCTCGAGCATCTCGCTCAACCATCTGCAGACGCCCGATCCTCCGCCGCCCGTACGCCTCGCGCTGCAAGGCTTCGTGGCGTTCACCGAGGCGGTGCTGGAGGAGGCACGGATCACCGCGGTTGACCGCGCGGTCTTGGCCGAGCTGCTGGCGAAAAGCCTCCGCGCGACGATCGACGCGGCTCTTACCGCCGGCTGACCACGCCGGTGCCTGCGCCTTCCCGCGGGTACGCTGCCCAGGCAGATGCCTCCCACCGAGCGCTTCGTGATCAGCTTTGCAGCAGAGCCCCCGCAGGAGGGTCCCCCCTATGGTCGCTGGGCCGAGACCCTCAAGGGTCACTTCCTCAGGGCGTGCAACGAGATCGACACCGAGGGCGAGGACCTCGGTGAGCCAGGCGAGATCGTGTGGTTTCCGGACCGCACCTATGGCGGGCGCACCTACGTGCCGGCAGTAGCCCGCACCACCGGAGGCTTCGAGCTGTTCGGTTTCGTGTCGTTCACAGAGGGAGCCGACGGCGCAAGCGACTTCGACGCGAGTGCTGACTTCACTTCCGAGCTGGCTGAGGCCAATCCCGATTGGAAGCTGGACCTGAACGACGAGGTGATCGGGCGCTGGCGTGGCGAGCTCGGGCACAGCGCCGACATGACGGTCGTCTGGGGCGTGCCACTGATTCCTGGCGGCGTGCTCGTGACCGCCGAGCTGGCCAACCTGGCCGTCGACCAGTGCGAGCTGACGGAGCAGCGCTTCACGCTCCTGGCTCCCGACAACTATCGCTCGGACTTCCTCGAGATCAAGCTGTGGAGCAAGAACGGTGACGAGCTGGCAAGGGAGTCTCTCTACGTGGAGGACTGACCGCCGACGCCCTCGTAGCTCAATGGATAGAGCACGCGCCTCCTAAGCGCGGGATGCAGGTTCGATTCCTGCCGGGGGCATTCGCTGGCGGCTCCTGATTAACCCGGTCCTCGTCTAGCCCGTGCTACCGTCCGGCGCTCCTCGTGTCCGGCACGCTAGAAGCACCGCCGATCTCCACGGTCCCGGAGGTCCACGATGAACAGCGGGCGCCTGCGCCCGTGCCCTGGACGCTGCGTCTGTTCGTGCGACGCCATCCATGGTGGACCACCGCGGTAATCCTGTTGGCGATCTCGATCGCCCTCGTCGCTTGGGCGGGAACCCGCCCGAGCTTCGATGCGTATGGATGGCTCGTGTGGGGTTATCAGACGATTCACGGAACACTCGACCTAGGCGGGGCTCCGTCCTGGAAGCCGTTGCCGCTCCTCTTCACCGCACCGTTCGCGATCTTCGGCCACTACGAGCTGTGGCTCTGGATGATCACGTGCGTCGCGGTCTCGCTGGCCGGCGCGGTGTTCGCCGGCAGGATCGCCTACCGGCTGACCGTTCCGCGTGCCGGTGTCGCGCCGGAGGATCAGCTGGCCCGGTACGCGCCCCTCGCTGCAGCCATCTTTGCCGGCGCCGCGGTCCTCGGGCTCGAGGACTACATGCACTACATCCTGTCTGTGCAGACCGACCCCATGCTGGTCACGTTCTGCCTGGCCGCTATCGACATGTTCCTGCTTGGGCGCTATCGCTGGACGCTCGTCTTGGGTGTGCTCGCGGCAGTCGGCCGTCCCGAGTTCTTCCCGTTCGTAGGGATCTTCATGATCTGGGCCTGGTTCAAGGTCCCATCGATGCGCTGGTGGCTCATCGGTGGGGTGCTGGTGATTGCGTTCATGTGGTTCGGGATCCCCACGATCACCAACGGCCGCCCGAACCTTGCCGGTGAGCTAGCCAAGAAGTCGCCCCGGGCGCTCCGGCGCAACCAGCTGTTCGGGACGATTGGACGGTTCGGCGAGCTCCAGTACCTCCAGGTGTGGATCGCCGCGGCATTCGCCATCACCATCGCGACGGTCCGCCGCAACCGGGTCATCCTGGGTATGGCAATTGGCGCGGTCGTATGGGTGATCGTCGAGATTGCGTTCGCCTACCACGGCTGGCCGGCCCTGCAGCGGTACATGTTCGAGCCGGCGGCCGTATGCGCCGTCCTTGCCGGAGTCGGAGTCGGCTGGGCGTTGACCGAGTTGCCAAGGATTCGCACGGGGCTTCCGCAATGGATCGGCATCCCCGCGGTTGCCGTCCTGGTTGTCGCGCTGATCCCGGGGGCGGTGCACCGGGCGCGCGTCGAGCGCAAGGACCTCAAGCACGAGCGTGGCCGCGCCCATGAGATCGCTTTGCTTCAAACCACCGCGAACCACCTGGGCGGCACGCGCCATATTCAGAACTGTGGCCAGCCGGTGACGGACGTGGGGTACGTGAGCGCGCTGGCGTACCTCTTCCACCGCAACGTCGGTCATGTGGGAGGCCTCCAGCAGGGGGTTCAGGCGGCGGAGCTGCGCAATCCCCGCATCCCGAAGGTGTTGTTCTATCCGCTAACTCACGGCGGCTGGAAGGTGGTCACCCACCACACCCGCGCGTCCCAGGTGGCGCGCTGCCGCGGGCTGAACGCAACGTTCGTGATCACCCGCCGGTTCCCAGGCGGCGTGCTCTTGCACCGTTGACCGCCACCGCCTCTCCGGCCCCTCCCGTCCAGCCGGCCGAACCGCGCCGCGCGCTCCCCCACTGGCTAGACCCTCGGATGTTGCTGGGCGCCGCAGCGCTGCTGGTGGTCGCCCTGGTGATCGTCGTGTGGGCCAGGACCAGACCCGGATTCGATCCGTACGGCTGGCTTGTGTGGGGCCACCAGACGCTGCTGGGTTCGCTGGACACGAACGCCGCGCCGTCGTGGAAGCCCCTGCCATTCCTGTTCACCCTCCCATTCGCCATCTTCGGCCACTACCAGCTCTGGCTGTGGTTGATCACCTGCGTGGCGATCTCGCTGGCCGGAGCGGTGGCCGCGGGACGGATCGTGTACAGGCTCACGCTCGCGGGCACCGCTGCTGGCGACCCGCGCGCGCGATACGCGGCCGGGTTCGCGGGTGTGTTTGCGGCGGTTGCGGTGCTGGAGATCCGCGACTGGTGGCACTACATGCTCAGCGCGCAATCGGACACGATGATCGTCGCGCTGTGCCTGGCCGCGATCGACGCCCACCTGTCAAAGCGTCCGCGGCTCGCGTTCGTCCTCGGCGGCTTGGCGGCGCTGGGGCGTCCCGAAGTCTGGCCGTTCCTGGGCCTGTACGCGATCTGGTGTTGGTTCAAGGCCCCGCCGATGCGCTGGTTGCTGCTCTGCGGGATCGGACTGATTGCGTTCCTATGGCTCGGAATACCAGCGATCACCTCCCGCAGCCCGTTCGTCGCCGCCTCCAACGCCTTCGGCTCAGGACGCCGCCTGCGTACCGGCCGCGTGTTCGGCACCATCGATCGGTTCCTGGACCTGCATGAGACGCCGCTTGAGGTGGCGGCGCTGGTGTCGCTTGCGGTGGCCGCGATCCGGCGGGACTTCGTGACCGCCGCTATCGCCGCCGGCGCGGTGGCTTGGGTGATAGTTGAGATTGCGTTCTCGCTGCACGGGTGGCCCGGGCTTGGCCGCTACATGTTCCCGGCCGCCGGCGCGATGGTCGTGGTGGCAGCTGTACTGGTCGGCCGGCTCCTCACCGATCTACCTGGGCTGGCCGCGCGAGAACGACACGCGGTGGGCCCGGCAGCTGCGTGGACAGGCCTGGTGCTCGCAGTCGCGCTTAGCGTGAGCCTGATTCCGCCGGCGATTTCCCGTGGCCGTGACGAACGCCGTGACCTCCGCTCCCAGCGAGCTCGGACCAAGGAGATCAACCGGCTCTCCACGATCGTCTCGCGGCTGGGCGGACCGAAGCGACTGAATGCGTGCGGCGAGCCGCTCACTCGGCTGGAGTATCAGACCATCCTCGCCTGGACTTTGCGCGTGAACGTCGCAAAGGTCGGCTTCAAGTACGGCCAGGCGATCCGACACGGCAATCCGCTGGTCCTGTTCACGCCGTTGTCGCACGGCGGCTGGCGCGTGCAGGGGGTCCATCAGACGAGCTCCAGCTGCCGGCGCCTTCCGCGCTGAAACCGCGGGCTGACTCAGTTGCCAGGATGGCGCGCCACTCGCGCCAGCGAGCTGTGTGCTGCGGTCCAGTCGAACTTGATGTCGCCGGTCCCCTTGAGCACGGTCGCCTGCGCGACCTCAGCCAGGTCGTACTCGAACCCATTGGGAATGCTCACCTGGATCTGATACGGCTGCGGCTCATCGACGCCGATCACGCCGATCGGCTGAGTCTCGGTCTCCAACACGTTCTCGATCCGACAGCGAGCACTGCGGGCGTCGACGTCGATATCGATGTCGATGTCAGCGATCACCGGGTCGTGGAAGGTGGTGATTATCTCCGACAAGATCCCGTAGAAAGTGCCGCCGTTTTGGCCGGAGAGAATCGCGCCCAGCGCTTCACGCTGTTCATCGGTCAGTCCGGCATCGAGGATCGGCTGGCCGGTCCCGTTGCCTTCGTGTAACGGCCCCGGCCAGTGGTAGGTGAAGGCCCACTTGGTGTCGTCTAGCGAAACGCCGTCGAAGTGGCCCTTCTCGACGATCATCGCCACCATCCCCTCGCACTCGTGGTGCGTCGGGTCGGCGTTGAAATCGCAAGGGCAACCCGGGTCGCAATTGCAGTTCTTCATGTAGAGGCCCTCAAGCCGCCAGTCAGCCATGATCCCACCCCGTTTTCAATTGCCGGTTCGAGCCTAGTTGGTTAGGGTCAGGGATGCAATGGCTACGACGGTCGTCCCGCGCCCGGCTCGTCTTCAGGCAGGACTGCTGACGTCGCTTTTGGCGGCAGCGATCCTGGCGTGGATCCTCACCCGGCAGCGGATGCTCGGAATGGATGCCGGACCCGGCACGGACCCCGGAAGCCTGGGGTTCTACGTCGTCTCCTGGCTGGTGATGATGAGCGCGATGATGTTCCCGTCGATCGCGCCGATGGTGCTGACTTTTGCATTCGTCCAACGGCGACGCCGGGCGCGCGGCGCCGTCGAGGGTGCGGTCTCCAGCTGGCTATTCGTGGCCGGCTACCTGGTCACGTGGACGCTGTTCGGCCTGCTCGCCTACGGCCTGTTCGTGGGCGTGCGCTCGCTCTCGATAGGCGCCTTCTCTTGGCACCGGGATGGGCGCTACCTGGCGGGGGCGGTGCTGCTCGCCGCAGCGGTCTACCAGCTCACGCCCGCCAAGGACGCCTGCCTGCGCCGCTGTCGCGGACCGCTTGACTTCATCATGACCCAGTGGCGCGATGGTGCATGGGGGGCCCTGCGGATGGGAGTCGTTCATGGCACGTGGTGCGTGGGCTGTTGCTGGGCACTGATGGCCGCCCTCTTCGCCCTGGGGCTGATGAGCATCCCCTGGATGATCGTGATCGCCGGCATGATTGCGCTGGAGAAGCTGCTGCCGTGGAAGGCGATCGCCAACCGCACGATCGCCCTGGCGCTGGCGTTGTTCGCTCTGGGCGTCGCGCTCGCGCCCGCCAGCGTGCCCGGATTGACGGTCCCCGGCTCCAAGGCGGCGCAGCGGGCAATGCAATCGATGCACGGCATGAAGCCGGCGCCCGCGATGAAGGCGATGCCCGCGATGCCCGGCAAGGCGATGCCGACGATGAAGCACTCAGCGATGCCCGGCCGCTGACCGCAGAGCGCCCGCGGCGATCAGCCGCCGCGATCCGGCCGCTCCGGATACACCTCATCGATCGTCGTCAGCGCCATGAACGGGGCGTGCGCGGCATGCTCGATCGCCTGTGCGCCACCGGCCAAGCGGTCGCAGATGGCGAGCACTCCGCAGACCTCGTGCCCAGCATCGTGAAGGGCCTCAACTGCGGCGATGGTCGAGCCGCCGGTCGTCACCACGTCCTCGACGACCATGCAGCGGTCTGTGACCGTCAGATCCGGACCTTCGATCCGTCTGGCAAGGCCGTGCTGCTTGACCTCCTTGCGCACAAAGAACGCCTTGACCTGAGCTCCTCCAGCGAGTGCGGCGCACGCAATCGGATCCGCTCCCATTGTCATTCCGCCGACGGCAGTGGCGTTCCACGTCCTGGCTTGCTCGGCGACAGCTCGGCCAGCGCCGCGAAGCCGCGCGGCCGGAGGATCGCCCGTTTTGCGTCAACAAGGTAGTGGGAGCTGCGACCGCTGGTGAGGATCACCTCGCCGATCACCAGGCCATGCTGGCGAAGCTCGGCAAGCAGCCGCTGCCGAGCTGTCGTTTCTGTGTCGAGACCCATGGAGAAAGCTCATGCTAGTTGCGGTCGGAGTCGATGGAGAGACCGTGCTGCATCGCGCGCTCAGAACGTGTGCGCTCCTCTGTTGCCTCGCTCGTTGGCGTCTCATTCGCGCCGTTCGCCGTGGACCAGGCATCCACCGCAAGCAGGCAGCAGGTGAGAGAGACTCCAGACCCAGGCCCCCGCCACGACCGCGCCGAAGGCAAAGAAGCACGGCCAGCCACGGCGTTTCATCGACACCGTCGCACACGGTCTGACCTCGCCGTTTCGCTCGCTGGTCAGCTCCAGCAGCCAGTGGAGCCGTTGAGATCGTCTCGACGCTTCTGGCGCTGCTTGTATACGGCGTAGGCCTTGGCTATCTGGCGCGATACGCGCGCGGGACCTAGCGCGGCCCGCGCGCCTGCGGCCGAGCATCAGTAGTACGTATCGACCCAGTCGCCGTACGCCAGCCAGTTGAACACGGTGATGGCATCGACGATCGGAAGGCGCATGCAGCCGTGGCTGGCGGGATAGTCAGGCGCCGGATCGTACCCGTGAATCGCATACCCGCTGTAGAAAAAGTCCGAGTAATACATCCCGTCGGGCAGGTAGCCCGGCACCCTGCTATAGACATGGAAGTCGCCGAGGATCGTCGGCGTCGAGGGCTTGCCCGAACTGATCGGGAAGATCATCTGCACGCGGCCGCCGTCGGCCAGAGCCAGCAGCTGGAGGCCTAGGTTGCCCTCGGCGTGGCGCCCGTGCGAGGGAAAGCGGACCTTGAAATCTCCGAAGCCATCCAGGAGGAAGCTATCGGTCTCCCCGTCCAGGCTCTGGTAGGTACCCCAGTGGAGCAGCCGGTGATAGGCGTCGATCGCGAGACCGGTGCCCTGGTCGTATACCCCGCTCTGGGGGACGTAGAGGTGGAGCGCGGCCAGCCGTTGCTGGATCAGCTGGACGAACCGCCCGGTGGATCCGAAGCCGATGTTCTCGTCAAGCACCTGAAGTGTCCGGCGGGTGCCGAACGTCTTCATCTGGCGCGTGCCGAAATGCTTCACGGAAGCGACCACCTGCCCGGTCACGGGGCTCGAGAAGCGTTCGCGGAACCAGCCGTACGTGTGCCTACGGGAGGGCTTTATCCGCAGCTTGTAGGACTTGATCAGCCGATGGCCGACGCTCACCCGAAGGGTGACCCGCTGGCCCGGCACATACGGGGTGACGACGCCGCCAACGTGGAACTGGCGACCAGGCACGGTGACGGGATTGCGTTCAACGAAGAATGCGTCGGGCAGATAGATGCGCACCTTGCCTGAGACGGCAGGCTTCGGCTTGGGCGGCCGTGTGGCGGGGGTCGTTGGTGTGGTCGGGGTCGTGACAACCGGCGTGGTCACTGCGGGCACGGTGGCGGTTGATGTCGCGGCGCCCGGAGTCAGCCTCTGGCTTGATCCCGACCCGTCGGCGAGGGCCAGCGCGGGAATCACCGAGCCCGCCGTCAAAGCAGCGCCGGCCGCGACGGTGGTGAGTCGCCCCCAGGTCATGAACAGAATTAAAGCATCGCGGCGCTGGCGGACCGCCGGGATCCGCCCAGCGGAAGAGTGATCGCCATCACCACGGCTAGCGAGCCGGCCACCAGTCCGGCCACCTCGCCCGCGTTCCAGTTCAACTGAGAGACCCCGAGCGCCAGCGAGTTGTTGAGCGCGTGCAGTGCGATGCACGGGTACAGGGAGCCCGTGCGCCATCTGACGAGGCACAGCACAAAGCCCAGGAAGCCAAGCGGGACCAGGTAGCGCGACGAGGCCGATCCGGTGTGAGCCAGGCCAAACACGATCCCCGTGATCACCGCCGCGATCCACGTCCCAACGTCGCGGCCGGCGACGACCACCCGCATCCGGCGTAGGACGCCGAAGAGGAAGCCCCGAAAGAAGAACTCCTCGGCCACGGGCGCGATCACGCAGACGAAGATCGCGGCGCCGACCAGCGCCGCGGTGCTGTTGCTCACCCCGAGCTCGCGCGGGAGCTTCTCGTTACCTTGAAAGTGAAACGCGGAGGCGTAGATGTACGTGACGACGTAGTAGCCGACACCAGCAAGTACCACGGCAGCGACGGCAGCAGACGCCTGGATGCGGCGGAAACCAAAGTCTGAGGCCCGGAGACGGCCGCTCCACCTCACGACGTATACCGCCGCCGCCACGAAGGCGACGTCGAACAGCACGTCCCCGATCAGGCTGACGGCCGGAGTGGGGCGTGACAGGCTGGAGCCGCCGGCCCGCGCGATCACATCCAGGACGAGCGTGGCCACGATCCCCAGCGCAAACCCCAACGCCACCGCCGCCAAGGCGGACCACAGCGGCCAGGCGGGCTGATCGTTCGCTTCGTCATCGCCGGCCTCGGGATGGATGGGGCCAGGGGTCGTCGCTGGGGGTGGAGGGACGCCGGGCACGCTGTGGGGTCCCAGGTTAGGCAAAGTCTCTTGCGCGCTCGCCGCCGCGCCGTGGTACCGGACCCGCCGGGCTCGCCCAAGTAGGTCTCCGGGAGGACCCAGTTCCATCTGAGTCCTCCCGGAGGGGCCAAGGAAGTGGGGGCGCAGTTCCTTAGCCGGTCCGGACAGGTATACCCGCGCAGGAGCCGGCTAAACCTCATCTCGTCGTCCCAGTCCCGACGATGCGGAGGCGCGCCCGTCAGGAGGTCCACGATTTGAGTCCAGCGACTCGGCTTGAGCCCTGGTTCGTGTGCGCGACGGACTGGCGCTCCGCCGCCGGGCTCCGGCAGCTCGGCGGCGGCGGCCGCGTCGATCCGCAGATCCACTCCGCGCTCGTGCAGCGACGCGACCTGATCTGCGGAGATGAACCGCCGGCCCTGTGGTGAGCGCATCACGATGCCGTGGAAGATGTCCTCGCCGACGGCTGCGATCACGTGATCGACGTTGCCCAGCAGCTCGCCCTCCAGCGAATACACCGGCACCCCCGTATCCAACACCTGGTAGGAGATTGCTGCGCCCTCGTCCACCGCCTAGAAACCATACTCACTCACGTGGGGGCCGTAAGCGACTCCAGCATCGCCAGGACCTCTGACAAGCTCGCGACCGTATCCACGCCAGCCGCGGCGGACGATCCCTCGCGCTCAATCAGAATCGGCTTGATCCCCGCTGCGCGCGCGCCGGCCACGTCCTCCTCAATGCTGTCCCCAACGTGCCACGCATCCCGTGCACCGACGCCTGCCTCCTCGAGCGCGCGCTGAAAGATCGCGCGGGATGGCTTGCGAGCCCCGAATGCCGCTGAGGTGACGATGCCATCGAGCAGCTGGGCGACTCCCAAGCGGTCCAGCACCGAGGCGAGCGACACATCCCAGTTACTGACGACCACGATCCGGAGTCCCAGGCGTCTGCATCCCCGTAGCGTCGGTAGCACATCGTCGAACCTGCTGAAGCGGAGCGAGGCCAGCAGCACCTCGGTCATGTGTGCGCCGTTGGGAAGGTCCACCGCAACGTGACGGGCCAGCTCCCGCGAGAGGACCTCCCCGCACCTGTGCCTCAGGCGAGCCAGGGTTTGCTCGTCGCGGCCTTCGTCAAGATGCTCGCGGTAGTACGCGATCTCGGCGGCGATCGCCGCTCGAGCTACTTCGTCGGTTACCTCCACCCCCAGGCGCTGCCGGATCTCGTGCCGCAGGTGAGGCGCAGGCGGCTGGAGCGCAAGGAGCGTCCCCAGTGCGTCGAGCAGCACGGCACGAGGGCGATCCTCGCTCACGCCGCGCGCCACGTCAGCAACCGGTCAGGCGACGAAACGCCAGGTGGCGAACTCGGCCGTAAACAGACCGAGCAGGATGGCAAGCGACGCCACCGCGGGCGTGGTCCATCTTCGCCTGGTTATCCACCAGCCTCCCCACATGAACAGCGGGAACAGGACCAGCTCGTGCCGCGGAAGCGACATCAGGGGCTGTGGATCTGCTGGATAGCTGAGGGGCAGAGCCAGAGCCGCGAGCGCGTAGGCGCCGTAGGCGATCGGCAGTCGTCGCAGGGTGCCAACCACCGCCGCCGCGCCAAGCACGAGGAATCCGAACAGGAGCAGGTTGTGGCCCGAGGCCACAAATGGATCGCCGCCCGCCTTGGGGAAATAGATGGGAGGTGGCTGGCCGTGGACAAGCTGCCGCAGGCCATCCCACGCGGCCACGGCACCACTCCACACCCCACCGAACGGCCCGGCGAAATGTCGGAACCACACGGTCTGCGACTGGAACGGAGTGAGGCCGTCGCCGGTGGTCAACTGGAGCACGAGGATGTACACGCCGAGGCCAACCGGAACCAGCAGCACCCACGCCAGGCCGGGACCCAACCGGTACCGGGGCAGCAGCGCGCGAAGGCGTCGCAAACCGCCACCAGCCGAGAGCGCGGCGCGCTGAAGCGGCTCGCGGTCTGAGCGAGGGCCATATAGGTACATCAACGCCAGCGGGACCACCAGCATGATTCCGCTGTTGCGGGTAGCCGCAGCAAGCGCTCCCAGCAGGCCCGCCAGCAGCCATCGTCCCCGCCGGGCACACAGGATGCAGCCGAGCGAAAGTGCCAGGAACATCGACTCCGAGTAAACGGCCGAGAAGTAGAACGCCATCGGGCAAAACGCCACCAGCATCACGGTTGTCCTGGCCACCTCCTCGCCGAGCTCGAGCTCGACGAGCCGGTAGAGGAGCACGAGGGCGATCGCGAAACAGACCAGCGAGATGATGATCCCGGCGACCAGATATCCGCCCCACGAGCCCTGGACGCCCCCCACCCCCCTTATCGCAAGGGGATAGAGCGGGAAGAAAGCCGTCCGCGCGGCCTCATGGTTGTAGCCGCCGATCGCGATGGCGAGGTACCAGACGGAATCCCAGCGTGCGAACGGTGCCACCAGCAAGTTGCCCAGGTACCCGAATGGCGCGGTGAGTGAGGCCGGGTCAAACCTGGGGGCCCAGTCGGCCTTCGGGAACGACAGCAGCGCAAACACGCCAGAGGCCATCACGAGCAGGCGCGATGTCCAGAACGCGCGCCAGGCCACCCGCACCGGCGCCGAGCGCAATGCGACTCGCACGGCGGCCGGATTTACGGTACGCCAACGCCGTCTTTCCTCGACTGCCCCGAGGCTCACGGTGCATCAGTCTGGCACCCCGGGCAGGACCCTGACCCGCCGGGCAGAAACCCGCCTCTGGCTACACTCCTTTTTCCAGCAGCGGCGCTTGCCCTCACCATGCGAGCCGCCTTTGCCTGCTGACCGCTAGATGAGTCGACGCGAACGACAACGGTACCGGCGGCGCCACCGTGGGCACTCGGGGCGCAAGGTCGTGGGCATGACGGCACTCGTGGCAGTTGCCGGGCTAGCTCTAGCCGCGTTGTTCGCAGTCACCTGGGTGGTGGCCGTTGCGGACTCAGCCCCGAACCTCAACGAGCTCACGCCCCACTCGGCGCAGCCGCCTTCGGCGATCTACGCCGCCGATGGCTCGTTGCTCGGCTACATCCACACCGACACGCTCTTCACGCCCGTGCCAAATGGCCGCATCCCACTCCAGATGAAGAACGCCACCGTGGCAATCGAGGACCGCCGCTTCTACCAGCACGGCGCACTCGACTACCAGGGCATCCTGCGGGCGGGGATCCGGGACGTCTTCGGCAACTCCAACTCCCTTCAGGGGGCCTCGACGCTGACCATGCAGCTCGTCGACAACAGGTACCTGAACGGGACCAAGTACTCAGTCCACCACGACCTCAAGTACAAGATCACCCAGGCCAAGCTCGCCGAGCAGCTCGAGAAGGGGCACACCAAGCAGTGGATCCTCGGCAACTACCTCAACAACGTGCCCTACGGCACGGTCGGCGGCCAGACCGCGGTCGGCGTCGGGGCTGCCTCCAAGATGTTCTTCAACAAGCCCGTGTGGCAGCTGGACCTGTCCCAGATGGCGCTGCTCGCCGGCCTCCCCCAGGCTCCCTCGCAGTACAACCCATTCCTGCGCCCGTCGCTCGCCAAGACGCGGCGTGACCAGGTCCTCCAGGCCATGGTGGCCGCGCACTACATCTCAGCTGACGATGCGGCGAAGGCTGAAAGCGAGCCGCTCGGCGTACAGCACGACACCGACTACACGCTCAAGCGCGAGCCCTTCATCTTCGACTACGTGGTCCAGCAGCTGGCGCAGAAGCTGTGCCCGCAGAACCCGGCGCGGTGTCCGATGGTCGCCAACGGTGGCCTGAAGATCTACACCACGGTCGATCCGAAGGTCCAGGACGAGGCGACCCAGGCGGTCCTCAACCACCAGCCCGGTGGCCCGAATCTCGATGCCCAGCCCGCTGCCGGCCTAGCGTCGGTCGACCCATCGAACGGGCACATCCTGGCGCTGGCGCAATCGGCACCGTACACGCAGACCAAGTTCGACTACCCGGCCATGGCGCACCGACAGACGGGGTCGGCGTTCAAGGTGTTTGCGCTGATGACCCTGATTCACGACTACAACGGCGATCCCGACCAGACGTACTACACGTCTCAGTTCCTGGCCCCGGGATGGCTGCCGCAGGACCCGACCTGGCAGGTCCACACCGCCGAGGAGACATATCAGGGAACGATCAACGTGACCCACGCGACGACGGTTTCGGACAACACCGTGTTCGCCCAGCTCGCGGCGGATCTGGGGCCGGACAAGCTCGATCAGACGGCGTACGCGATGGGCATCACCTCGCATCTCGACGGCTACTACTCGGAGGTGCTCGGTGGGCTCAAGGAGGGAGTGACTCCGCTGGAGATGGCCGACGCCGACGCAACGCTGGCCAACGGCGGAAGCCACGTGGCGCCAACGATCATCAGCAAGGTCGTCTTCCCGGACGGAAGCTCGCTCGACCTCGGCGATCCGACTCACAAGCAGGTGTTCTCAAACGGTGAGGCATACAAGGCGACGCAGGTGCTCAAGACGGTGATCCAGAGCGGAACCGGGACCGCGGCGAATTACGGCTGTCCTGCGGCCGGGAAGACCGGCACCGCCAACAACATGGACAACGCATGGTTTGTCGGCTACACGCCGCAGATCGCCACGGCGGTGTGGGTTGGCTACCCCCAGGGCAACGTGCCGATGCCCGACGGTTTCGGCGGCGCGTTGGCGGCGCCGATCTGGCACGACTTCATGCAGCAGGCGTCAAACGGGTTCTGCGGCGACTTTCCCCAGCCCAGCTCGCCGTGGAGCGGCAGCGCGTATTTCGGTCCACATTCGGCCACGGGCAACTCTTCGACGAACAACGGCGGCGGCGGGAACGGCGGATCGAACGGCCGCGGCGGGAACGGCGGGTCGAACGGCGGCGGCACGCCCGCAAACCCGTACAACAACAGGACGCTCTACGCCCAGCCTCCTCAAGCTGCCACCCCAACCGGAGGCAACGGACCGCCGGCGAACCCAGGTGGCGGTGGCCACAACAGCGGCTCGGGCGGGGGGTCGGTCGGCGGCGGGCACGGCGGGCACGGCGGCGGGCACGGCGGCCATTAGTCGCTTGCCGTAAACGCTGCTGGTAGCTTTCGGCCGGCATGGCCAAAGAGGAAAAAGTTGAGCTCGAAGGCGAGGTCGTCGAGGCACTGCCCAACGCCATGTTCCGCGTCAAGCTCGACAACATGGATCGGACGGTGCTCGGGCACGTCGCCGGCAAGATGCGAAGGTTCCGGATTCGGATCCTGCCCGGGGACCGTGTCCGGGTCGAGCTCTCTCCTTACGACCTGGATCGCGCGCGGATCGTTTACCGGCACCGCTAGGGCGCGCTGATGAGAGAGCGCGACCTCCTCATGCGGATCGAGGAGGTGCTCGCCACCGGAAACTCTCGGATTATCCGTGGCCCCGGCGACGATGCTGCGATCGTCAGGTCGTCGGGCTATGCGGTCACTTCCGTGGACATGATGGTCGACGGCGTGCACTTTCAACGCGAGTACCTATCCCCAGAGGAGATCGGTCATCGTGCGCTTGCCGGCGCGCTTTCGGATCTGGCCGCGATGGGAGCGGAGATTGGACAGGCGTATCTCGCGCTGGGCCTGCCGCAAGGAAGTGAGCCGACCGAAGCGGTTGCGCTCGTCCGCGGGGCGGCCAACCTGGCCCGCGCAACCGGGTGCGTGATCGCCGGTGGAGACGTCACTCGCTCCGCAGCCCTCACGGTCTCATTCACCGTCGTTGGTTGGTGCGACGAGCCGGGCGAGCTGGTCGGAAGAGAAGGCGCGCAGCCTGGCGACGCCGTGTGCGTCACAGGCCAGCTCGGCGGATCCGGCGCGGGTTTGGCACTGCTCCAGGAGAAGGCGGTTCCCGCCGAGCTGGGGCACGGGCAGGCCGAGAGGCTGCGCGGTCGGTACTCCCACCCCTGGCCACGACTGCCGGAAGGACGCGCCCTGGCCCGAGCCGGGGCACGGGCGATGATCGACATCTCCGACGGCCTGGCCACGGACGCCGCCCATCTCGCTCACCGCAGCGCTGTCCGGATCGAGCTGGAGCTGGCCCGTCTGCCGCTGGCGCCGGGGCTAGAAGCGGTTACCGCGCAACTCGGGATCAACCCGCGGAGCTTCGCCGCCACGGCCGGGGAGGACTATGAGCTATGTGCTTGCGTTCCCGCCGCGGCCGTTTCGCTGGCGCAAGCCCAGGTGTCTGCTCAGCCGAATGCCGGCCTTACCTGGGTGGGATCGGTGACCGACGGAGACGTCGGATTGGCGTTCGTGGATTCAGACGAAGCACTGTCGGGCTTCGAGCACAGTTTCTGAGGTATGAGTGGCAACCCGCCCACTTCCCCCCTCCTCACCCGGCGCAGGATCGCGTCGGCAACCACATACGGATCGATCTCGTAGCGATCATCCTGGACCAGCTGTTTGATCCTCAGCATGCGTTGGTTCTCCCGCTTCATCCGCGGCCGGTCCTCATGGACTCATCCGTGTCATCGGCAGAACGAAAACGATCCTTCATCCGGTCAAAGCCCCATAAACGGAAAGCTGGAGTCATGCGGTCCCAGAAACCGGCCCTCAGATGGGCCGCTGAGCGTCTCCAAACGGGACCACACCGGCCAATCGAGCAAACACGACAATGCGCTGACTCGCGCTGTAGAGGGGGTTGCACGCCGACAGGACGAGCCTGTCATACCCCACGTTATCCGTCACCCACCACGCGTCTGGCGTCACGATCCGCGTCGACTCCACGACGTAGGTGAACCGCCCATACGGCATTCCTACCATGATTCGGTCACCGGGCCGCAAGCCGTCCAGATGACGGAACGGCGCCAGGTAGGTGGTCCGGTGCCCCGCGATCGCCATCGTCTGGCCGAGGCCGGGTAGCGCGGTCGACGGGTAGTGCCCCGGCCCCCTCTCGAGGGTACCTTCGTCCGTTCCCTGGACTACCAGGAAGTTCACACCGATCTTGGGTATTCGGATGCGACCGATTGCGGCGCCGGTCACCGCGTGATTGCGCTCCCGCCGGGCCAGGTAGGCGATCCGCTGGGGCGTCCGCAGCGCCGCCAGTGCCTGCTGATCCATCTGCGAGAGGGGCGCGCCGTGGGTGGTGAGCAACCGCTGGTCCACCTGGCTCGCTCGGATCTTGCCGATCAGCGCGGTGAGCGGCTCCTGCCACAGGACCGTGACCGCCGCGTCGCTCAGCACCAGAAAGCCTGCGAGGACCAGTACCCAGGAGACGTCGAGAGCCAGCCGCCGCACCAGCGAGCGACGATGGCCGCCCGTGCGGTTGCGAACGGCGCCGGCCTCGATAACGCTTTCGCCGCTCACCGTCGAAGTGCCGATTTCGTTCCGCCCAGCGAACCGGGGCCGGCGTACGTCGCGGGCCCTCGGATCGTGATCCGAGTCTCTTCAACCTGGGCGCCACGGGCGGCCCTCAGCATCAGCGCGATCACGGTGACCGCGCACCCGGCGACGATGCTCCATTCGATGGCCCACAGGGGCGAGACCACGCCTCCGCCCACCGCGAGCATCCAGTGCCAGACGGCGCTCACAGGCCCGAGCCCAAACACCACGGAGTAGTACACCACAACCAGAATCGGCGCCGCCAAGCCCGCCAGCAAGAGAACCGCCGCTGCAGGCGCCGGCACGCGAACGTCAGGCACGACGATCCACAGCCAGAGATGCAACGCGGGGATGAGAAGCGCTGCGGCGAACGGATTCGACACCCAAATCGCCAGCGTGACGGCGCACAGCACGAGCAGGAGACCGGCGGCCACGCCGGCCCTATCGCCCCCCGTCCGAACACGGCCTCGACCGAGGTGCAGGTGCGTGCTCAACATGGGCCACAGCCAGGCTATGCCCACCACTATCAACGCCGCGCCGGTAGCCAAAACCGCCAACCCACCGGCATGTAAGGAGACGTCCGCCGTCCCCAACGGCGCTCCCGGCGTGGCGCCTAGCCAGCCCGCCTTGCCCGCTCCCAGGACGAGCCCTGCGGCCAGCACAAACGGGAGGCCCGCGGAAAGCGTCCAGAGCACCCCACCGAGAACCGACTCGCCCCGCCGGCGAGCTCTCGCCAGGCCGTCGACCGTCGCACCAAGGACCGGGAGGATTAGAACCAGCACCAGGACCCGAATGGCCCAAGCCGGAATCGTCTTCCCATCCCAGATCAGATAGCTCGACGGCGCGGAGATCTGAGGTCCGGTGTCGAGCGCGGTCAGCGTTCGCAACACGGTCCTGCCCATGGCCGTGATCTGGGCTCTGCTGGTGAGCCCGCTGGCCGACGATCCCTGCTCGCTGGAGAGCGACAGCAGTACCGCCGGCTCGCCGGCCGAATTGAAGGGTGCCTGCTCGGTGCTGGTGATCGGCACCGCCAATCGCGCAAATTGGCCACCCAGGCCCTCGGATCCAGCGGGCAGTCCGGTCTCGGCGCCAAGCGCGGCGGCCACCGTGTTCCGTAGCTGCGGAGGGGCCACGTTGAGTCCGTCGGACCACGGCACGACCACCGGCTCGCGCACCATGCTCGTGGCCAGATCGCCGAGCACTATGACTGCGTCGACCGGCCGGGGAAGGTTCGCCGCCACTTCTCGAGCGCCGTCCGCGCCGACGGAGCCGCTGGTGGATGCGAGCACGATCGTGTGCTGCTGGTTTCGTCCGGAGAGGACGCGCGCCAACTCCAGCATCACGGCCGTGCCGGAAATATTCGCGGGGGCGGGCGAGGTCAGTGCGTCCCGATGGCTCAGGACGACGATGCTCCCCGACCCAAGCCCAGCCCTCATCCCGGTCACGCTCTCCACGGTGCGCCGCCCATCGGCAGTCCGGGCCGTGAACGCGCTGGTCGTCGTGACGAAGCCGTTGTGCCGCAGCTGTCCCGCGACGTAGGAGGCCAGACCATCGTCGCCGAAGGACCCCGGCCGGCGCTCGGGGTATTGCCGGGTAAGGCTGTTCATGGTGCCGTACGCATTCGCTCCGACGAACGCGTCAGGAGCGAGGTTGGTGGTGAGCGCGCCTTGCTGATTTCCCAGGGAGAACGCCAGCACGATCACCGCGAGCACCACCGGAACGAGCCCCATGCGGTAGATCCGGGGATCCAGCATCGCGGCTAGAGGTTATCCCCCCGTCCGGGGCACGACCTTCCAGCCGTGGTCCCGTCGCCCTTGGGACATGGGCGGTCGGGCTACTACTCTTCGAAGCGCAGAAAGGAAGACTGTGCCCGACCGATCAGCGCGCATTCTGCTCGTGGACGATGAGCAGTCGATTCAGACGCTGCTCTCCTATCCACTCCGTAAAGAGGGTTATCAGGTGGTCCAGGCAACCGATGGTCGCCAGGCCCTCGAACGGTTCGAGGAACAGCCGTTCGACCTGGTCGTACTGGACCTGATGCTGCCGAAGGTCGACGGCCTGGAGGTATGCCGCCAGCTGCGCGGGCGCAGCTCGGTGCCGATCATCATGCTCACCGCCCGGTCCGACGAGATCGACAAGGTGGTGGGTCTTGAGCTGGGTGCCGACGACTACATCACGAAGCCCTTCTCGCTCCGGGAGTTCTCAAGCCGGATCAAGGCTGCGCTGCGGCGCGCCGAGATGAGCCAGGCAGCCGAGCTGACGGCCGACGAAAGCCCGCTCGAGCTCCATCACCTTCGGCTGGACTTCGGAAAGCGCTCAGTCCGGGTTCGCGGGAGCGACGTGGAGCTGACTTTTGTCGAGTTCGAGATCCTGAGCTCGCTCGCCCGCGCACCGGGAAGGGTGTTCACTCGAGACATGCTGCTTGCCACGATCTGGGGTGATTCCGCGTACCGCGATCCTCGGACGATCGACGTCCACATCCGGCATCTCAGGGAAAAGATCGAGAAGGATCCCAAGGACCCCGAGTACCTGTTCACGGTGCGCGGAGTGGGCTACCGGTTCCGCGACACCGAAACCTAGCCCCGTCACCGCCAATGAGGCGCTCGCTGCGCAACCGACTGGCCGTTGCTTTCTTTGCGATCACGCTCGCGGCGATCGCCGTCCTGTACGTGTACGTGGCACCGGGCCTTCGTAACCGGCTCGTGTCGGAGCGGATCAGCGAGCTGGAGGCGGCGACCACCAGCACCTCGGGGCAGATCATCCGGACGGTTGGAAGTCCTGAGCCATTCCAGCAGGTCGTGACGACCGTCGATGCCGCCGCGCTGGCGTCAGGCGACCGAGTGATGCTCCTGCTGGTCACCCGTACACGCGTTGGGATCGAGCTTTCCCGGCAGGCCGACTCGAGCAAGTCAGGCGCCGCCGCCGCCCTGCCGCTCGGGATCGCCTTCACCGCCGTGCGCTCGGGCGAACTGCGCTCGGCCACCGCATCAACGCCTTCGGGCACGTTTGCCATGACCGCGTACCCCGTGACCTACGGGGGCCGGGTGGCGTACGTCATCGTCTACTCCTCTTCGGTTTCAGACGTCGACCGCACCGTGTCCGTCGTACGGCGCCAGATCCTGATCGCCGGCGCGCTGGCCCTGCTCCTTGCGGTGGTGGTGGGCTATCTGGTCGCCCGGGCCCTGGCGAGGCGAGTCAAACGCCTGGAGCTCGCCGCCGAGCAGGTCGCCGCCGGCGACTTCGAGCATCCGATCCCGGTCGACTCGGCAGATGAGCTCGGCGAGCTCGCCGTCGCTTTCAACCAGATGCAGCGGCAGCTTGCGGGGCTGAGCTCGGCGCGTGAGAAGTTCATCGCCACGGCCTCGCACGAGCTTCGCACGCCGATCTTCTCGCTCGGAGGCTTCGTCGAGCTGCTTGAGGACGAAGAGCTGGACGAGGAGACGCGCAAGCGTTTTCTCGATCAGGTCAGAGAGCAGATCGAGCGCCTGCGCAAACTGTCGGTCGACCTGCTCGACCTGTCAAAGCTCGAGTCAGGCTCGCTCGAGCTGCGGCCTGAGGAGGTCGATCTGGGTGAGCTGACCCGGTCGGTGTCCGGAGAATTTGAGCCCGCGCTGGCTCAGCACGACTCCCACCTGGAGCTGCGGCTCGCCGCTCGGCACATCGAGGCGACCTGCGACCCCGTACGCATGGCCCAGATCGTCCGGATCTTGATCGACAACGCCCTCACCCACACGCAGCCTGGAACGCGGATCGTTGTCACCGCCGGGCGTTTCGACGGACACGTGCGGCTGTCGGTCAAAGACGACGGGCCGGGCATCGACACGACGGCGCTCGCGCGAGTATTCGAGCCGTTCTACACCGGCGATGACGTGCAGGGATCGGGGCTAGGGCTGGCGATCGCCTCGGAGCTCGCCGAGCGTATGTCCGGCCGGCTATCGGTCGACTCCGCGCCTGGGGCCACGACCTTCACACTCGAGATCCCCGATTGATCTCCTCCGAACGAATGCTTGACCTGGCGCTTGAGCTCCGGGGGCGGGTGCTCCCCGAGCTTGGGTCACACGCCGGGCGGGCGCATGGCGGTGCTGGCGCTGGTGGCGATCTGACGTTCGCGGTAGACGCGCTGGCCGAGGATGCGCTCGCGGAGCTCGTCGCTGAACGGGCGCCGGGGGCTGCCTTCTACAGCGAGGATCGCGGCCTGGTGGCGCCGGCCGACGCCAGCCACGTGCTTGTCGTCGACCCCATCGACGGGACCCGCCCGGCGATGGCAGGCCTTGAATCCTCGTGCGTCGCAGCTGCCCTGGCCCCGCTCCAGGACGGCGAACCGACCATGGCCGACGTCGAGGTGGGGTGCGTGGTCGAGATCAAGTCGGGCGACTGGTTTCTGGCGGTCCGCGACGAGGGAGTGACGAGCAGCCGTCCCGTCGCGCTGAGCACCGCCACCGATATCACAGCCATGTTCTGGGCTTTCGGGTTCCGCGGGCGACCCGTTCGGCCCACGGTCGAGGTGTTGGGGAACCTGATCGACGGCTCCTCGGTGGGGGGTGGGACCTTTGAGCTCGGCTCACAGGCATTCGTGATGACGCGCATCGTCACGGGCCAGCTCGACGCCGTGGTCGAGGTCGGCTCGAGGCTGATCGAGGACGTGCCGGGGATGCGCGAGGAATTTGAACGGGTTGGCCGCGGCCAGGTGCTCAACAACTCACCTTACGATCTGGCTGCGCCGTGGCTGTGCTTGCGCGAGGCCGGGGGAGTTGTCTCCGACGGATGGGGCTCCCCGCTCGATTCTCGGAAGCTGCTCGGCTCCGGCCACGACTATCAGATGTCCTCGATCTCGGCTTCCAACGCTGCGCTCCACGAAATGCTGGTGGCCGAAATCGACGAGGGCATCGCGCGGTTGCGGGCGATGCGAAGCTGAAAACGGTCGCGGCGAGCGGCAATCGCCGCCTCCTTGGGCGATATCGTCCCCGCGAAAGCAGGGTCGATGCTCCAACCGGTCTCCGTAGCCCAAAAAAACCTCTCCGATTACGCGAGCATCGTTGGTCGCCCCCTGGTGCAGGAGATCCTCGAGCTTGCCGAGTCCCTGAAGGGCAAGCGGATCCTCCATCTCTCCGCTACCGCGTTTGGCGGGGGCGTGGCCGAGATCCTGAGCACGCTGGTTCCGCTGATGCGCGATGTGGGGCTCGACTGCGAGTGGCAGGTCATCTACGGACGCGAGGAGTTCTTCAACACAACCAAGCTGATGCACAACTCGCTCCAGGGCAGCCCGCAGGATCTCGACGATGAGCAGTGGCAGACGTGGCTCAACTACAACTCAATCAACGCCGAGCAGCTGGCGGAGGGTTGGGACGCGTGCATCGTCCACGACCCACAGCCGGCGGCGATCGCCTCGCTTGTGAGCGGCAAGGCGCGGCTCTGGATCTGGCGCTGTCACATCGATCTCTCGACTCCCAACAAGTCCACGCTCGACCGGCTCACGCCCTACCTGGAGCCCTACAGCGCGGCGCTCTTCCATATGGAGGAGTACGTGACGCCGGGTATGGACGGGCGCGCGCATATCGTCCCGCCCGCCATCGACCCGCTGACGCCCAAGAACATGGCGTTTGCGCCCGAGGACGCGGTTTACATCTGCAGCCAGTTCGGGATCGACGTCGACCGGCCGCTCCTTTGCCAGGTGTCACGCTTCGACCCATGGAAGGATCCTCTCGGGGTGATCGATGCATACCGGATGGTGAAGAGCGAGGTTCCGGACGTGCAGCTGGCGCTGGTGGGATCAATGGCCACCGACGATCCTGAGGGTTGGGACTTCTTCAACGCCACCGTGGCACACGCCGACGGGGACCCGGACATCCACATTCTCAACAACCTCAACAACGTCGGCGCGATTGAGGTCAACGCATTCCAATCACACTGCGATGTGGTCATCCAGAAGTCGACTCGCGAGGGCTTCGGTCTCACGGTCACCGAGGCGATCTGGAAGGCGCGCCCGTTCGTGGGCGGCGATGTGGGCGGGATCCCCCTCCAGATCACCAATGGCGAATCCGGCTACCTGGTGCAGAGCGTGGAAGAGTGCGCCCAGCGGGCTGTCGAGGTCCTACGTGACCCCGGGCTGGGCAAGCAATTGGGCCGAGCGGGCAAGGAGGCCGTCCGCCAGCGGTTTCTCACCCCACGGCTGCTTCGAGACTGGCTGAGGATTCTCGGGCAGCTGGGTATGTGATGGGCGACTCGCCGCTGGTCTTAGTCTCCAACCGGGGCCCGGTTACGTTTGAGCCCGACGGAGAGATCCGGCGGGGGACCGGCGGTCTGGTCACAGCCTTGACCGGCCTGGCGTCGTACCGAGAGGTCACGTGGATCGCCTCGGCGATGACCGACGAGGATGTGATGGCGGCCGAGGAGCACAAGGGACGGCCTTTTACCGTGCAAGCTCCCGAGGGGGGCGATTACCGGGTGAAGCTCGTGGCATCGGATCCGGAGGCCTACGACCGCTTCTACAACATCATCGCCAATCCCATGCTGTGGTTCATCCAGCACTACCTGTGGGACCTGAGCAACGCCCCCGACATTCGCCGCAACGAGACCGAGGCGTTCGAGTTCGGCTACAACGTCGTCAACGAGGACCTGGCGCGGGCGGTGCTAGAGGAGATCGACGACGTCGATCAGCCGGTGGTGATGGTGCACGACTACCACCTGTACACATTGCCCGGGCTGATCCGCCAGGCCCGGCCCGACGTCTTCCTACACCATTTCGTGCATATCCCGTGGAGTCAGTCGGATTCCTGGCGGGTGCTTCCCGCGATGATCCGGGACGAGATCTACCACGGCATTCTCTGTAACGACATCATCGGCTTCCACACGCGGTCCTACCGGCGAAACTTCCTCCAGTGCTGCCAGGACCTGCTGGAGCTGGACGTCGACTTCGAGCGCGGCGTGGTCCGCTGTGAGGAACGGGATGTCTGGGTCCGGGCCTATCCACTACCGATAGACGCCGGGGCGGTCCGGGCGGTGGCCGCGCGTCAGCGCACCCGGGACCTCGAGGCCGAGCTGCTTCGACGTCGTCGTGACCACCTGATCCTGCGAGTCGACCGAGCGGATCTGAGCAAGAACGTGCTGCGAGGCTTCGGGGCCTTCGACATCTTTCTAGAGCAGCATCCGGAGTTCCGTGAGCGCGTCACGTTCATCGCCCAGCTCATGCCCTCACGAACCGATGTCCCCGAATACGCCGAGTACCTGGAGCGGATCGAGGCCGTGGTTGCCGTGGTGAACCACCGCCATGGTTCTCCGGACTGGATGCCGATCCAGCTCAAGCTGCGGGATGACCTCGAGGAGGCCGTGGCGGCGTACAAGCACTACGACGTGCTGATCGTCAACGCCATGTTCGACGGCATGAACCTCGTCGCCAAGGAAGGACCGATGGTCAACGAGCGCGCCGGGGTCTCGATCCTGTCCGAGAACACCGGAGCCCACGAAGAACTCGGCGAATACGCCTTGTCCGTCAACCCCTTCGACCTACAGGCGCTGGCCGACTCCATCCACGCGGCGCTGACGATGGCCGAATCGGAGCGGGCGCGGCGCCACGAGGGCTTGAAGTCGATCGTCACCGCGCGTGATCCCGGCGATTGGGTCGATGAGCAGCTGACGGACATCCGGTCGAAGGCTGGAATCACGGGCTGAGAGGCGCCCCTCTCCGACACCGGTCGCGGGCCGACCCGAGTGTCGTCCGAGTGGCACCCCTCAGCCCCTACGTGAGCGTTTTTTCGGCCGATAGCAGTTCGATATAGCCCGCGATCCGGCTCGCACGGCGGGACGGATCTCGGACTTGATGCAGCCGATACAGAAAGGCGTACCTGGACGAACCCGTCAGCGCCCGGAAGAACTCCGCGGCCTTGGGGTTGGCGTCAAGCGCACGCTGGAAGTCCTCGGGTACGGTCGCGCGGCTCTGCGGCTCGTAGGCATTTTCCCAGCGCCCGTCGGTTCGGGCCGCCTCCACCTGGACGAGGCCCGCGGGCGCCATCCGTCCCTCCTCGATCAGCCGCGTTGCCTTCTCGCGGTTGATCTGCGACCAAACGCTGCGTGCCCGGCGCGGAGTGAATCGCACGAGGTAGAAGTGCTCGCCGTATCGACGGGCCTGGCCATCGATCCACCCGTAACAGAGCGCCTCCTCAAGGGCTTCCCCGTGGCTGACCGTTGGCCGGGCGGAGGACTTCTTGGCCAGCTTCAACCACGCGCCGCGGGCGCTTTGGTGGTTCTCCCTGAGCCACTCTCGCCAGCGAGCGCTGTCTGGCATCTCCACGATCGGCAACTCCGGTCTATCGACCATCGAGTCCTAGACGCTATCCTCGGCCGCTGCCGATGGCCGCCGAAGCTCCCACATACGACCTGCTGCTCCTGCTCTCGCTCGATGCCCCCGAGGAGCAGCGCGCCAAAGTTCTAAGCGACGTCGAGAAGGCGATCGCCGGGGCGGGCGGGTCAATCGAGCGCAACGACCAGTGGGGGCGGCGGCCGATGACCTACCAGATCCGCCACCAGGCGGATGCCGAATATCACCTGCTCCAGTTCCACGCTCCCGGCGAGCTGATCGCCGAGCTCACACACACGCTGCGGATCACCGATGGCGTGTTGCGCGTGCGGGTCATCAAGGTGCGCGCCGGCACGCCACCGGCTCCCTCATCACCGCCTCCGGTGGTGGTAACGGCCGGTGCGCCGCCACCGCCCCAGCCGATATCGGAGGAGCCTCCAGCCTCGTCAGCGCCCGAGGAGGACGTCGCCGCCGTCGGCGCGGCCACCGCCGAGCCGGCAGACGAGGACGTCGAAGCCGGCGAGTAGCCGGCCTTCGGCATGAGCTCCGGCAGCTCGGCGTACCGCTCAGCCGGCGTCGACTATGAGGCGCTGGATGCAGGCAAGCGCAACGCTCTCACCGAAGCGCTCGCCACATCTGCGCTTCTCGAGCGCCTTGGCGGTCGCGCGTTGGACCAGTCCCGGGGCGAGCCGGCGTTCGTGTTCAGCTGCGGCGGGGTGACGCTCGGGTTCGTACTGGAGGGCTTGGGAACCAAATCGATGATCGCCCGCCGGCTGGAGGCCGAGCTGGGACCCGCTCCGTTTGCTGCCGTCGCCTACGACACCGTCGCGGCGATCGTCAACGACCTGGTCTGTGTGGGGGCGCTGCCATTGGTGGTCAATGCGTACTTCGCCACCGGATCCTCCGACTGGTATCGCCAGCAGGAACGGCAGCTGGCGCTCCTATCCGGATGGAGAGAGGGCTGCGAGGACGCCGGCGCCACGTGGGGCGGAGGGGAGTCCCCATCGCTGCCCGGGCTTGTGAGCTCCCAAGACATCGAGCTGGCGGGGAGTGCGATCGGCCTGGTCCCCTCCGGACATGAGCCGATTCTCGGGCAGGATCTTGCACCCGGGGATGAAATCGTGATCGTGGCCAGCTCCGGGCTTCATGCCAACGGGGCTTCGCTGGCCCGGTCGATTGCCGGGAGCCTTCCGGAGGGCTTCGGGACGCGGCTTCCCAGCGGCCGAGGGCTCGGCGAGGCGCTCCTTGATCGAAGCGTCATCTATTGCTCGCTGGTCCGCTCGCTGCTCGCGAGCGATCTGAAAATCCACTATCTGAGCCACATCACCGGCCACGGGCTGCTGAAGCTGATGAGGCCCCGGCGCGAGCTCACCTACCTGATCCGGGAGCTACCCGCGGTACCGGAGGTGCTTGGGTGGCTGGCCGAGCAGGCCGAGCTCCCGCCCGCTGCGGCGTACTCGACCTTGAACATGGGCTGCGGCTTTGCCGTCTACTGCGCAGCGGGTGGGGGAGCGGAGGTGGTCCGGCTGGCCGCTGAGCAGGGGCTCGACGCGAGCGTCGCGGGGGTGGTGAGGAGGGCCCGAGGCGGGTGGTGCTCGAGCCGGTGGGCGTTAGGTACGAGTCCGAGGACCTGCAGCTCAATCCATGATTGGGTGAGCGAGCTGCGTTGGCGCCAGCCGTCCGCGCAATATCTCGGACTCGGTATCACTCCAGGCCTCCGCCTCAGGCGTGCCGGCCCGGTCGAGCGCCGCGCTCGAGGCCAGGACGCGCTCCGGTCTTTGCTTGGCCAGCTCGGCCAGCCTGGCGGCTTCATTGACGGGATCGCCGATCACGGTGTACTCAAGCCGGCTCTCGGCACCGACGTTGCCCGCCACTGCCAGTCCGGCGGAGACGCCGATGCCGAAATCGACCTCAGGCAGCTCACTGCCAAGGCGCGAAGCCAGGCGGCGGGCAGTTCGGAGCGCGTCCTCGGCTGGATCCTGGCGCACGACCGGAGCTCCGAACACGCACAGGGCGGCGTCGCCCTCGAACTTGTTGACCAGGCCTCCCTCCGCCTCCGTGATCTCGACCACGACCCGGAAGAACCGGTTCAGCACCCGTACCACCTCGGTCGGGGGCAACGCCAGGGCAAGCGACGTCGACCCGACGATGTCGACGAACAGCGCGGCCACATCTCGCTCCTCGCCGCCGAGGCGGACTCCTTCCGAGAGCGCAGCGCGTGCCACGTCCTCGCCCACGTGACGGCCGAACAGGTCGCGGATACGCTGCCGCTCACGCAACCCCTCGGCCATGCGGTTGAACCCTGCCTGTAGCTGTCCCACCTCGCTGGCGTCGTCCACGGGCACATCGACTTCGAGATCGCCCCGGGCAATCCGCTCGAGCCCGTCCCGCACACCGCTGACCGGGTCGGCGATTGCGCGGGCCGCCAGGAGCGTCGCCAGGAAACCGCTGGCGGTCGCGATGATCGCCAGGCACAGCACCGCGGCTCCCACGTACTTGGGGTGATGGGTCCACCCGAACGCCCCGGCGACGCCGAGCGCGAGAACTCCGACCAGCGGGACCCCGGTTCCCAGCAGCCATGCCATCGAGAGCCGCAGCCGCACGCCGGGAGCGACCATCGCGTCAGCCGGACGGGCCGCCAGCGCCTTTGCCGTGACCGGCCGCAGGGCGCGCTCATAAAGGAGGTAGCCGAGCGCGCACGTGGTCTCGCCACCGAACCAGATCGTGGCCGCGATGATCGCCGCGAGGCCCCACGAGAAAACAATGCCGTTGAACACGGCGAACCCCACCGCGGCCAGCGACCAGCCGAGGGCGTCCAGCTTGACGAAGTAAGCGGGGAGGCCGAGCGTCAGCCGGTGCTCGCGCGGGTTGGGCGCGCGCTCCTCGGTCATCCACAGGAGCGCGTCGGAGACGTGCTTGTCCCTGATCCGCAGGAATCCGTACCCCAGGACGGCCGCGATGATCAGCGGAACGTTGACCCAGGTGCTGGTGGTGTTTATCCGGTTGCTTCCGCCGAAAGCTGGGAACAGGAACCCCACGGCGATGAAGGTCGTGAACGCTCCCAGCGCGTTGACGCACGTGCCGATCAGCCTCAGCCGCTTGCGCAGGCGGTGAACGGGATTGCTGCTCACGAGCGGATTATCCAGCGGCGGCAGCGGCTAGCGGCACGCTCGCCCGCGCGGGAAGTCGCACCTCACAGCCGTCACCCGGCGTGACGGTGATGTTTCGCCGGCGCGGCAGCGCGAACCGCTCGCCTACGGGCTCGAGCTCCCGTTCACGTACCACCGTACGGAGCACGATCTTCATCTCGAGCATCGCAAAGCTCGCTCCCAGGCAGCGGCGGCGTCCGCCACCGAACGGGATCCACGTATACGTCCCAGGGGGCTGCTCCAAGAATCGCTCGGGGCGGAACGCATACGGGTCCGGGTAAATCTCCGGGTCGTGGTGGATGAGGTAGGCGTTCGGAACCAGGCACACCCCCTCCGGATAGGTGAAGCCACCCACCTCGATCGGCTTGACCACCAGGCGCGGAGCCACGTTCGGGAGCACAGGCCGGTGCCGGAGCACCTCCTGGATGGTGGCGGTGAGGTAGGCATCGTCGTCCTGGCGCAACCTGTCGACGACCTCCGGTTCGCCGCACAGCTGGTCAAACCCCCATGCCAGCGTCGAGGCGGTGGTCTCGTGGCCGGCCACCAGCAGCGTCATCAGCTCGTCACGCAGCTCCTGCTCTGACATCGGCTCCTCGTCCTCGTGCCGCGCGCCCAGCAGCATCGCAAGCACGTCGTCGCGCTCTTCCGTGTCGCGGCGGCGCTCCTCGATCAGCTCAAAGATCAGCTCGTCGGCCTCGCGCTGCATGCGCGCAAAAGACGCGAAGGGCCCAACCCGCTCGAGGATCTTTGCCGCCGCGCCGTCGGGATTTGGCGGCGGCATCAGGCTGATCGGCTTGTCGCCGAAGCGAAGCATCGCCGCGAGCCGGTCACGAAGTGTGTCCATTCGCGGTCCCGGGTCAAGCCCGAACACCGCCCGCAGGATGATTTCGAGAGTCACCCGCTGCAGCCGTTCGTGGAGGCGGATCGGACCGTCGGTCGGCCAGGTGGCGACGTCTCGCTCGGCCACGGACTCGACCAGCGATGAGAGCCGCTCGATCCGCTCCCCGTGGAACGCCGGCAGCATCAGCTTGCGCTGCTCCATGTGCGCGTCAGCGTCGAGCAGGATCACGGAGTTCCGGCCCACCACGGGTTCGAGCACCTTGGCGCCGGAGCCCGGATGCAGCACGTCTGCTGGCGCGGTGAACACCTCCTTCACCTCAGCCGGATTGGTCAGCATCACGAACGGAGGGGCCAGCGGTAGCCGGATCGTGAAGCGAGAGCCATACCGAGCCCGGCACCGTTCCAAGAACGCCAGCGGCCGAGTCCAAAAGCCGACCATCTGGACGGCGGCTGGATACCTCGGTCCTAAGGGTAGGGATGCTTCTGGCACGCTCTGCTCCGCTCGCGGAGCATCGTCCCGCTCCCGAGCGCCGTTGTGTGTGATCTTGCACACATGCAGGGGCTCGGGGGGCGAGGCGCGAACCCGGCGGGGCGGCTGGCGGCGTGGCGAGGGCCGCGGCAGGCGCGGTCGCGGGGCTCGAGCGCGCAGCTCCGGGCAAGGGCGGCTGAGCGAACCATACGTTCGCTAATCCGCCCTTGCCCCCGTGCGCCCCCGAACCGGCAGCGCACGCCCTCCGGCCGCCCCCCCAACGCCCCGCGCCCGAACACCCCGGAGCCGCCGCCCCGCGACCGCCCCCCGACCGCCCCCCGCGTTAGCTGGACACGGTCGCGAAGCGCTCCGCGAGCGCCCCGCGCAGGGCGACGGCGTCACCGTCAGAGTCCTTGTGGACCTCGGACTCCTCGATCAGCCACAACGTCCAGAAGGTGGCCTCTGCCGCCTTGCCCTCCAGGGGAAGCGGCCCAGGCCAATTGCCGACCAGGATCTCCTCGGTGAAGTCGGCCACCGCCAGAGCCCCGTGGTGCCAATGCGTATTGCCACTCAGCTTCTTGACCCGCCTGACGTCCTCAGGCAGCTTCCCCTTCGCGCAGCTGCGGAGCTTGTGCGCCAGCAGCGTGGCCTGATCCTCCGAGAGCGAATAAACCACGCCAGCGAACTCGAACTGGACCACTGGCGGCAGCGTACGCCGCGTATCGGACGACTTACGTCGCAGGCATCAGGGCACTGCTTCGCGCCCGCTGCTGACCCTCTGGAATCACTCGTCTACGCAGCTCGTGCTCGTAGACGTAGTAGTCGAGCTGCATGGTGTGGCGCGGGCGAGGGTTGAAATGGCGAACGAACCGGCGCTCGTCTCGGCGGATCTCCTCCTCCATCTCGGATTGCGTAGGGGGCGCCCAGTCGCCCCCCAGCCAGCGCGCAGCGAACTTCGACTGGCATTCAGCAAACGGGAATATGGTGGGAATCGCCTGGCCGAGGCCGATGAACGCCAGATCCTCGACTCCCGGCTTGAACATCCGCTTGTACAGCGGGAGCACGTTATTGGGCGCCGAGATGAAGTCAGCATCGAAGAATGGGAAGCTGATCCGGTAGCCGGTGGCGTAGACAATCGCGTCAACCTGCTCCACCGTGCCGTCCGCAAAACGAACGCGGTCGCCCAGCAGCTCCTCCACGTTCGGCTTTGCCACCGCATCTCCCGATCCGAGCCGCAGCAGCAGCTCGCTGGACACTGTGGGATGTGCCTCCAGGAAATGGTGGTCGGGCTTGGGCAGTCCGAAGTCCTCCATCTTGCCCGAGACGATCGGCGGCAGCAGACGGGCGATGCGTCGTTGAAGCCCGAGCGGGAGCCGGGGGTTGGTCTTGAACACCTGGTCCGCGGGCCGGCCGAACACGTACTTGGGCATCACCCACGCCCCGCTTCGGGTGGAGATGAACACCTGCTCGGCGACGCCCTTACGCGCCAGCTCGGACGTGATGTCGACGGCGCTGTTGCCGATTCCCACCACGAGCACGCGCTCACCCACCAGATTCAGTGGCTCGGTGGGATCGATGTAGTGGTGCGAGTGGATCGTCTGCCCATCGAAGTGGCCGGGGAATTCCGGAAAGGACGGATCCCAGTGATGGCCGTTGCATACCAGCAGCGCATCGAAGCGATGCCCCCGGCCATCGGAGGTTGTGATCGTCCAGCCTCCACCCTCCTGCCGCTCCGCCCGCTCGACCGCGGTGTTGAACCGGATCCGCTCACGCAGGCGGAACCGGTCGGCGTACTCGGACAGGAACTGTCGGATCTCGCTGTGGTGGGGGAAGTCCGGGTACCGCTCGTCCATCGGAAAGTCGGCGAAGCTGATGGCGTTCTTGGAGGTATCTATGTGGAGCGAGCGGTACGCGGACGAGCGGCCGTTCGGGTTGCGGAAGTACCAGTTGCCCCCGACGTCATCCGAGGCCTCGAAACACGTATGCGGGATATCCCAATCGCCGAGCGCCTTGATCGACGTCAGCCCGCTCACCCCGGCGCCGATCACGCAGGTATTGGGGCGCGTTTGCATGGCCGCGCAGTTTAGGCCCGACCCTTAAGCTGACTAACCGCGTGCGCGTGCTCGTGTTCCACGGTTACCTGCTGCGCGGGACGGGATCGAACGTGTTCAACGCGAGCCTTGCGGCCGCGTTTTTGGCACTCGGTCACGAGGTGCACCTGCTGTGCCAGGAGCGCCATGCCCGCGAGCTGGATTTCGTGGGGGCGATCGGCGACTGGGATGACGGCATGCTCCAGGTGGAGCCGATCCGCGACCAACCGTGCACGATCTACCGGCCGAACGTCGGCCCGGTCTTGCCGGTGTACGTGCTCGACGACTACGAAGGCCTCACCGCCAGAACGTTCCCCCAGCTCACCGACGCGGAGCTCGAGACCTACATCAGCAGGAACGTGGACGCGGTGCGTGACGTCGTCCGTCACGCACGGCCGGAGATAGCGCTTGCGAACCATCTCGTCATGGGACCGGTGATCCTGGCTCGCGCGTTGTCGGCCACCGGGATCCCCTACGCGGTCCAGGTTCATGGCAGCGCGCTCGAGTACACGGTCAAGCCCCATCCCCGTTTTCTCCCCTACGCGCAGGAAGGACTCGCCGGCGCCGCCGGGGTGCTGGTCGGCTCGCGCCACACCGCCGAGAGCCTGTGGTCTGCCGTCGGTGACGATGAGCTCCCTCCGCGCACGGGGTTCGGGCCGCCCGGCGTCGACACCGAGCGGTTTCGGCCGCGTGACAAGGCGGCGGTACTGGCCCGGGTCCGCGCACTCGGGGCTCGCCTCGCCCGCGACTCGGCGACGGATGCGCCGGAGTCGACCTTCTCGCGTGACCGAGCCAGCACCAGCGAGGCGGTTTCGGAGCTTGCCACAGCGAGCGAGCGGGGGCCGGTGGTTGCGTTCGTGGGCAAGTTGATCCTGTCCAAGGGGATCGATCTGCTGCTGATGGCCTGGCCACTGGTGCTTGCAAGGCAGCCAACGGCACACCTCGCGGTGGTCGGGTTCGGGGCATACGAGAAGTCCGCGCACGAGATCGCCCACGCACTGGGGAAAGCTGACCTTGAACGGCTCAGGGCGCTGGCGCTGGCCGGCCGCCAGCCCGAAGGCGGACCCGCGAAAGCACTTCCCCTCCTCAATGCATTTCTCGATCGGCTTCAGTCGTGGGAGGAGCGAGACCGCTACCTCGATGCCGCAGCTCGTATGCCGGAAACGGTCACCTTCACCGGCCGGCTGGAGCACAACGAGCTCGCCGACTTTCTGCCGCTGTGTGAGGCGCTCGTCGTCCCGAGCACCTTCCCCGAGGCGTTTGGGATGGTCGCGGCTGAGGCCGCCGCGTGTGGGGTGCTCCCAATCTGTGCCGCCCACTCCGGGCTTGCCGAGGTGTGCGATCGCCTGGCGGAGTCGCTGCCGGTGTGGGCAGCCCAGCTCCTTGCGTTCCGCCTGGACCAGCGCGCGGTTGAGTCGATCGCCCGGTCAGTGGCGACATGGCTGGCCGCGGACGCCGCCGCCGGCGAGGCGGTCCGAGCCCAGCTGGCGGAGACGGTGGCTGTGCACTACTCCTGGGGTCGGGCAGCCGGACGCGTGATCGACGCGGCCCGGGGCAAAGTGGAGCCGGTGCCCTAGTAGAAGCCCTCGCGGCGGGCGTAGCGCTCAGCCCTGGCCCGCTCGTGAGCCTCAACGTCGAGATCGGGCAGGTGCAGCGAGCGGAGGATGTCACCGTGGCGCGGTAGCTCGGACCGGTCGATGTGCCGCTCGGGGTTCCACAAATCGGAGCGGATCAGGGCCTTTGCACACTGCGTGTAGGCCTCCTCGACGGAGATCAGGAGGCCCAGCTGAGGCACCTTCCCCTCCACCGCGCAGGGCTCGAGCAGCTCCCGATCGTCCACGATCACGGCCTCCCCGTTGACGCGAAACGTGTCGTCGACTCCGGGAATCAGGAACAGCAGGGCGATCCGCGGATCGGTGAGCAGGTTTGTCAGCGTGTCCGCCAGACGATTCCCGGGCCGCTCGGGAAGCAGGAGCGTGTGCTCGTCCAAGACCCGCACGAACCCGGCGGGATCTCCGCGCGGCGAGACGTCCAGGCCTCCATCGGCATTTGCCGTGGCCACGCAGACAAACGGAGCGTGCTCGATGAACTGCCTGGTCAAGTCGTTGATGTGATCCGCCAGCTTGGCGGCGGCTTTTTCGGCCGGCCAGCCGATGACCTCGCGTAGCTCGGCCTCGTTGCGGATCGTCTTCAGCGTGCGCGCTTCCACCGTTGCCGAGCATACAAGCGGTTATCCGGCGTCGGCCCGGTAGAGCCCCCACACCTCGGCTGGGCTGAGCGCCCGGGAGTATGTGCGCAGTGCAGTCACCGCCCCGATGAACTGGTCGCTGCCCGAATAAGCACCACTACCCTCGCCGACGATCAGCGGACTGCTGGTGGCCGGGAGCCCGAACACGTGCTCGACATCCGCGGGGGCGCCATCCACGTACAGCCTGATTGTCCGCGTGGCAAGGTCAGAGACCGCGGTGAGCTGGTACCAGCGCCCGCCCTGCACATCCCAGCGGGCGTCGGCAAAGTGCAGATCGGCGCCCACTCCGCATTCGACGATCGTGCAATCCCCGGCCGGTACCGCGAACGTCCACAACGTCTGGGTGCCGGCGACGGGAGGCCGGCCCAGCGCGATCAGCCCGGCATTCTCCTGCCCCCCACCCGGACCGCTGTGGATACCCAATGAGAACGCCGACCCAGCCGCGCCGGGGCCGCTGACCGCGGTCCCTGACTGTCCATCCAGATCCGACCGAACCCACGCCGAGACGGTGAACGATCGGCCCGTGTCGATGACCGGAGCAGTCGTTTTCGCCAGCTGTCCAGGTCCGGTGAAATCGACCGCGTGGGTGGTGCCCCGGCCAAGCGTCGGACCGGCGCCCCAGGTAGCGCCGCCTTCGAGCGCCAGGTCGTTGTGGTGCCCGCTGCTATCGGCCGCGACCGAGCCGGTCCCCTCGGTGAAGCGCCACGTCCCGCTCGGGTCGGGCGGGACCGCGGGACGCATCTCCTCACGGGTGGCCATCCGCTCGGAACTTGCGATCAGATGCTGGTTGAGCCCGCTCAGGAGCTTCGCTCCGATCGTGAACACGCGCCGGTCGTAGGTGAGGATGCCCAGCTCCTGCTCATAGTTGGCCAACTCGGTGAACACCGCTCCTGACAGGCCGCGAATCCGTGTCTCCTGGGCCAACTCGGCGTATTGGGCGCGCAGCAGCTTGTCGATCGGCGGCTGATCGAGCTGGGCAGCCGGAATGCCCAGACTGGTCAGGATTCCCGGCCAGCGGTGGCCCGTCGGGGGATACGGGAGCATCGCGCCGTACTCGCCGATCACCGACGCGCGCCGATCGGCCGGGGCCGCGAACGGCCCCGTGTAGAGATGCGAGTCACGCACGTCGCTCGCGTCCGATTCGACCGCGGCGCAGCAGTCGGCGCTGCCGCTGTCGGTATCCACCAACGCCGCCGGGTCAAGCCGCCTGATTTCGTGGGTCACGCCCGCGGGATCAAACTGCCCCCAGCCCTCGTTGAACGCGATCCACATCACCAGCGAGGGATGTGAGCGGAGTTGACCGACGATCCGCCCGAGTTCACGCTCGAACTCGGCCTCCGTCTGGGTGGTGGGGGCCCGCGCCGGAGCTATCGAAGGACTCGGCATGTCCTGCCACACGAGCATTCCGAGCCGGTCAGCCCAGTAGTACCAGCGGTCAGGCTGCACCTTTTGGTGCTCGCGGAGCATGTCGTAACCCATCCGCTTAGCGGCCGTGATGTCGAAGCGCATGGCGTCGTCCGAGGACGGCGTATAGAGCCCGTCCGGCCAGTAACCCTGGTCGAGTGCGCCGCTTTCGAATACGAACTTGCCGTTGAGCAGGATCCGGACCGCGCCGTCCACCCGGCCCAGCGAAATCGAGCGCATTCCAAAATAACTGCTCACCGCGTCGACGACGCGGCCGTGGCGCACCACCGCAAGGTGGAGCTGGTACAGGTACGGGTTCCACGGGGTCCACGGGATCGGGGCCCTGATGTGGAGGACGAGCGGTTTTCCGGGCGCACCGGTCGCGGCAGCAACAGTCCGGCCGCCTGCCAGCGCAGTGGCGAGTAACTGACCGCCTCGAGGACCCCGAACCTCGGTTGACACCACCGCGGAGCGGTGGCTCAACTGCGGGGTGATCGTGAGCGCGGTGATGTGCTCGGCCGCCACCGGCTCAAGCCACACCGTCTGCCAGATCCCGCTCGAGGGGCTGTGATGGATCCCGCGCGGGGAGCCGTTCAGCTGCTTGCCGACCGGCTCTCCGGCGCTTCCCACTGGATCCTGGAAACCCACGATCAGCTCATTGCTGCCCCTGGGATGCAGCAGATGCGTGATGTCGAGCGAGAAGGCGTCATAGTCGCCCAGGTGCCTGCCGGCCAGCCGGCCGTTGACCCACACCGTCGCCAGATAGCTGACCGCCCCGAAGTTCAGCAGCACGTGATCGGAGCGCCAGTCGTGCGGGATGGCGAATGTACGTCGATACCACCCGCTGTAGTCCTGGCGACCGATTCCCGACAGCGGGGCCTCGACGGGAAATGGCACCAGGATGGTCTGCGCCAAGGCGCGGCCCACCGGCAGCGATTGGCCAGGCTGGGCGACCTCGTACTGCCATTCACCGTTGAGGTTCATCCACCTCTGGCGCTGGAGCTCCGGGCGCGGATAGTCGGGAAGCGGAGTCACGGTCGACACTGCGTCGGTCCACGGAGTCCTCAGGGGCGGGGTGATGAGGGTGTAAGGCGTCGTGGCCCGCGCGCCGGGGACCCAAGCCAGAGCAGCCACGAGGGCAACCGCTGCAAACCCAAGCCCCCGCCCCAAACACACCCCGGCTCCGCTCACCGAGCGCACCTTACGGCACCGTGTCCGCCGTCCGTTGCTACGACATCGCAACGTCCTGCGTCGTGCGGACAACGATTCCGCCCATTTTCCGTGGACAGGAGCCGTTGCCGCCTGGGCCGTGCCTAGACTCGGTCGGACAGTCTTTATGCGTCGTGGAAAGGAGCGGCCATGAACATCAACCGAGTCGTGCTGACGGGCAATCTGACCCGTGATCCTGAGCTGAGCGCGACCCCGAGCGGGCTATCGATCTGCAAGCTCGGTATCGCCGTCAATACCCGTCGCAAGAACGGCGAGCAGTGGGAGGAAAAGCCCAACTTCTTCCGCATCACCGTGTTCGGCAGACAGGCCGAGAGCTGCCACCAGTACCTCAAAAAGGGTCGGCCGGTGGCGATCGACGGGCGACTGGAGTGGAGCCAGTGGGAGCGGGACGGACAGAAGCGGGAGTCCGTCGATATCATCGCCGACAACGTCCAGTTCCTGGGCGGGCGCGATGTCGCCGACGGCGGTAACGGCAATGGGTTCTCCCCAGCAAGTCCTGTGGAGAGCGACGTTCCGATCGACACCGGCGACTTCGAGACGGCCCCTGTAGCTGCGGCGACCGGCGACGACGACATTCCGTTCTAGCCGGCGACAACAGGAGATACGAGTCAGGTAAGCGAAGGTGGCAAAGCAACGTAGACGACCGGTTCGCCGGAGAGACAGAAAGGGTGCCGCGACCACGTCTCGGCGCAAGCCGTGCCCCTATTGCCGTGAGAAGGTCGCACAGGTCGACTACAAGGACATCGCGTCGCTGCGGAAGTTCATCTCCGATCGCGGAAAGATCCGCTCGCGTCGCATCACCGGAGCGTGCCGTCGTCACCAGAGCCAGATAGCTCGGGCGGTCAAGCGTGCGCGGGAACTGGCGCTGCTGCCGTATGTCGCCGAGGGCTCGGGCCCGGAGCGCGGTAGTCGCCGAGACTAGGAGGCCGTCTGGTGCCCCAGGCGATTCTTCTCCAGGACGTTGACACCCTCGGCGAGCGCGGGGCGGTCGTGGACGTCTCGTCGGGGTATCTGCGCAACTACTTGGTACCGCGCAAGCTGGCCGAGCCGGCCACGGCGGGGTCGATCGAGGCGGCGCGGCGCCGGCACGAGACTGCCGAGAAGGCCAGGCAGGACGCCGAGGAACGCGCCCAGGAGAACGCCGCCTTGCTCAGCCGCACGGTCCTCACAATCCCCCAGCAGGCTGGGGAGGACGGCCGGCTGTTTGGATCGGTGACTCCGCAGGATGTCGCCGACGCCATCAAGGAGGCTCGCGGCCTCCGGATCGATCGCCGCAAGATCCACCTGGAGGAGCCGATCCGTCAGACCGGGACCTACATGGTGGACGTCGAGGTGACAGACGGGGTGATGGCGTCGGTCAAGACGATGGTGGTGGCGGCGGGCTAGCGGGCCCAGGGCGCGTGCGGGACGGTGTGCGGACCGCGCGACACGTTCTAGAGCACCGCGCCAGGCTGTGGTGTGGCAGCCGGTGAGGAGGCTCGACGGAAGACCATGCTTGGCTCGGAGTCATCCAGGAGAACATCGACGATGCGCGCTGCCGCGCGCCCGTCGCCATACGGATTCTGGGCGTTGGCCATCCGCGCGTAGATCGCTGGGTCATCCAAGAGCCTCCGCGCATGGGCGAGGATCGCCTCGGGGTCGGTGCCGCACAGCACGCTGCACCCGGCACTTACACCTTCAGGGCGTTCAGTGGTCTCTCGCATCACCAGCACCGGAACATCAAACGCCGGTGCCTCCTCCTGGAGGCCGCCGGAATCCGTGATGACGAGCTCGACCTCACGAAGCCGGTCTATGAGGTCGCGGTAGTCGAGCGGTTCGCAGAGCGTCACGTTCGGGCGGCCGGCTAGCTCGGGGAGCACGCTCTTGCGTACAGCCGGCGAGAGATGGACGGGGAACACGATATGCACGTCCTCACGCTGCGCCAGCTGGGCAATAGCCCGGCTGATTCGTCGTTGTGTGTCACCTTGAGTCTCCCGACGGTGCATGGTGACGAGGACCCGGCGGGAGACGTTGTCGTTGACGACCGGCCGCTGGCTCGACGCCGCTATCGACAATGCAGCGTCGATGCTGGTGTTACCGGTCACGTACACCTTGGTTGCATCGACGCCCTCGCCGAGAAGATTCTCCGCAGCCGCAGGCGTGGGGCAGAAGTGCCAACAGGCGAGCTGCCCGATGAGGCGACGATTGGCCTCCTCGGGGAAGGGGTCTGTAAGGACCCTGGTACGCAGCCCAGCCTCAACGTGGGCCACGGGCACACGGCGGTAAAACGCTCCAAGCGCACCGCAGAAGGCGGTCGTTGTGTCCCCTTGGACGACGACCACTCGAGGATCGGCCTCCGCGATGACGGCATCGAGCGCAGGAATCGCCCGGCCGGTCAGGTTGCCCAGCGACTGCCCAGGTTCCATCAGCTCCAGGTCGATGTGCGGCCGGAGGCCGAAAGTGTCAAGCGCCTGTTGAAGCATCTCGCGGTGCTGGCCGGTCGTCACCAGCATCAGGTCTTCTCCACGGCGCTCGAGCTCTTTGATCACCGGCGCGAGCTTGATCACCTCCGGACGCGTGCCCATGCACACCATGATCTGACCCGGACTCACGCCTTCTCCACACTGGTGCCGGTCACCGTCTCCGCGACTCGCGGAGTCTTGACCCAATTGCTGCGACCCATGAGACTGCGGGCGAGGGCTCGCGCGGTGGCGAGTATCCACACGTAGGTGTAGAGCGTGAACAGCATCCCCGCGGCCGGCACCTCCCAGAACCGGAACCGCTGCAAAGCGTGCCGCTGATAAACCAACATGAAAAGGACCAGCGGGACGAACGCGAACCCGACACTCACCGCGTTACGAGCAGTACCGGTTGCCACGAACCCCAGGAAGTCGTTCCGCGGGTGCACCAGACCTGCGATGCTCAGGAGGGAAACGACCGCGCTGATCGTGACGATGATCACCGTCACGATCAAGAGCAGGTACAGAGAGAGGTCCGCCCGCGTCATCGCGGTCGTCGGCGCTCGTACCAGACGCATCAGGTAACGCCAGCAGCTGTAGTGACCTTGGATCCAACGCGTGCGCTGCCGGAACAAGGCACGCCAGCCGGGGAGACCCTGCTGAGCGACGTACACATCAGGGCAGTACCGAGTGCGCCAGCCACGGCATACCAATGCCAGGCCCAGCTCCAGATCCTCGGTCAGAGCATCGATCTTCCACGGACCGCCCCGAGCGTCCTTGAGCTCGACCAGCGCCGACAGCCGCGTAAATTGGCCGTTTCCGCCCAGCCCGCTCGAGCCGAGCCGATCACGCGCCCGCTGGACGAACGCGCTGAACCCCACGAACTCCATATCTTGCATGCGAGTGAGCAGGTTGGTCGACGCGTTCGCGATCCGGACCCCAATTTGCACGCTGGCGACCTTCGGGTCTGCGAAATACGGCCCCACGGCGCGAAGCGAGCGCGGATCCAGGCGGCCGTCAGCGTCGACGATCCCGACCACAACGTCGCCGGCGTCCAACCCGCCCAGCACCGGATGTCCGGAGTCCAGAAGATCCATGGTGTGCGCCATGCACGCGTTCAGGACGTCGCTCTTCCCGGTGCGTGCTTGCGGCGCCTTGCGATGCAGCACCGCAACCTGCGGGTTGGCTGCGTATCGCCCGAGAATCCCGGCCGTGGCATCGGTGGAGTCGTCGTCGCCAACGCAGATCACGAACCGCTCGTGGTCGAGCTTCAGCAAGCTCTCCATCGTCTCTCCGATCACCGCCTCCTCGTTCAGCGCGGCAACGAAGATCACAAATGCGCGGGGTAGCTCGCCGCCGGCATCAGGCCCGCTTCTAAGCAGCGAGATCACGAACAGCACCGCGTAGTACACGACTACCGCGGCGACGAAGTAGGAAGCAGCTGTCAGTAGCCCCGTCACTCGACTATCTCCTTGATGACTCGGCGGGCCGGACCCAGCGGGTCCGCCCGGTCCCGCTCAGGCCGCGTCGCGGCCTGAGCGGTAGTGTCAATAGTTGAAGATCACCGGGATGAGCCCAAGCCCGTCCCTGGTCTCGGTGACCTTCACGACGATGAACTCAGACTGGGTAGAGGTCACAGTGACCTTCATCGTCATCCGATGCGAGCCGTGCGTGAGCACGACTTCATACGCGCCCGGGCGAACCGGGATGTGGAAGCGTCCGCTCTTACCGACGCGGACGTCGTCGACCAGCACCATATGACCACGGCCGTGGCCCATGACTCGAACATGGAGGCCTCGGACGTGCTTACCCTGGACCTTCCCGCCGATGTAACAATGGTGGGGCTTGCTCGCCACCGCGGCGAGGGTGGCGCCGAGTGACTCGGAAACCGGCGCGAACACATACTCGACCGCACTGGTAACCAACAGCAACGACACAGACGCGACGGCCATGTGACGACTCACATGTGTGAGGCGTGACCACTTAGATAACATTCTGGTTTCTCCGATCGATATCCAGGCAGTGGGGTCGCCCCTGCCGTTTGTCATGTGGGCAAACGGTTCGGCCCCGTGTTCGGCCCCGTCAACCCCCCGCGCCATCGACGTGGCGCCACACACGGAGTGGTCGGACGGCGCCCACGCGGATGTGAGGTGCGGTGCTCGCAGAGCGGACGTCTGACTGAGACTGTGTCGGGGTTCTGACAGTCCGCGCCCGGCGACGCCGTCAGAATTCCGACCGCCCCCGGAATGCTCCGGCGCCCGTCCGCGGGGCTCCGGTCGCCGTCCGCGGGGCGTAGCCCCGCGGCGGCAATCATTCGCCGCAGGATGCGGGAATCGCCTTCTGTTGCCGCCTGAGCCGAACGTATATTCGGGGCATCGACCAATGAGCACCGTCCAAGCGATCGCCGTCCCGCCCCACAACCTCGAAGCCGAGAAGTCGGTGCTCGGGGCGGTGCTGCTGGATGAGCGCCACCTCTATCCGCTGCTGATCGAAGAGCACCTGCGACCCCAGCACTTCTACCGCGAGCAGCACGGAGCGGTGTTTGCGGCGATGATCGAGCTTCACTCGGGCGACCGAAAGATCGATCACCTGACGGTCGCCGAGCTGCTGCGCCAGCGCGGCAAGCTCGAGGAGGTCGGCGGCCCAGAGGGGATCGACGAGCTGGCCGGATGGGTTCCCACTGCGGGGCACGCCCGTGACTACGGCCGGATCGTCCGCGAGAAGGCCCAGATGCGAGCGCTGCTCACCGCCAGCTACGAGATCCAGGCCAGCGTCCTGGCCCCCGACGCCCCTCCCCGCGACCTGCTGGAGCGCGCCGAGCGTTCGGTCTTGGAGGTGGCGGAGGCGGAGCGCCAGAAAACGTTCCGCTCCATCGAGGAGATCCTCCACGAGGAGACCGAGAAGCTCCACCGCCTCTCGATCGCCAAGACATCGCTCACCGGCACTCCTTCCGGTTTCAAGGACATCGATGAGGTCACGGGAGGCTTTCAGCCCGGCAACCTGATCGTGATCGCCGCCCGTCCGTCGATGGGCAAGTCGGCACTGGTGGCAAACATCGCCGAGAACGCGTCATTGAAGGGGCATGCGGTTGCCCTGTTCTCGCTGGAGATGTCGGAATCTGAGCTGGCCCAGAGGTTCGTGGCCTCGCAGGCGCGGATCCCCGGTGAGGAGCTACGTCGCGGCCGGGTCGCCGAGAGCAAATGGCAGAAGATCCTTGACACGTGCCAGAAGCTGTCCGAGGCGCCGCTGTGGGTCGATGATTCAAGCGACACCGGCGTACTGGAGGTCAGGGCGAAGGCTCGCCGGCTTCACCACCAGGTGCCGGACGGACTCGGCCTGATCATCGTCGACTACCTCCAGTTGATGCGCCACGAGGGGCGCGTGGAGAGCCGAGTGGAGCAGGTCGGCCAGATCTCTCGCGGCCTCAAGGGTCTGGCGCGGGAGCTTAATGTCCCGGTCGTGGCGATTTCCCAGCTGAGCCGGGCGGTGGAACAGCGCCAGGAGAAGAGGCCAATCCTGTCGGACCTGAGGGAGTCAGGGCAGGTGGAGCAGGACAGCGACCTGGTCATGTTCATCTATCGCGACGAGTACTACAACAAGGAATCCGAGCGGGTCGGGGAGGCGGACATCATCATCGCCAAGCACCGCAATGGACCCGTGGGGGAGGTCGTGCTGACGTTCCGCAAGGAGTACCCGAAGTTCATGAACTACGCCCACGACCGGTTCGGCCAATGAGCGCGCCGCTCGCAAGCCTGGACAGCCGCTGTCCGTATGGGCAATGCGACGGCGACGGGTTCGTGATCGACGAGGACACAAATACCGCGTTCGACTGCCGCTGCCGTCCGCAGAGGATTGCGCTGGCGAAGGCCCGCAGCCTGTCGGCCGTGATTCCGCGCCGCTATCGGGACGTCTCGTTCGACCGCCCGCCCGTAACAGAGATTGACCCGCCGGTCGTCGCGGCCACCCGGCGCTTCGCCAACAACATCGACGCGAACCTCGATGCTGGGCGCGGCCTTTGGTTCATGGGTCCCGTGGGAACGGGCAAGACGACACTGGCGATGCTGGTCTCCAGCGCCGCGTTGAGCGCCGGCCGATCGGTTGCGATCTACTCACTCCCCCGGCTCCTCAACGAGATCCGTGAGACCCATCGTGCGGAGCGCTCCCACCTGGACCTGCTCGACAGGCTGACGTCGGTGGACCTCCTCCACGTGGACGACGTCGGCGCCGAGCGCACGAATGAGTGGGTCCTGGAGGAGCTCTACTCCATCGTCAACGCCCGCTACGAGGACGAGCGCTCGATCGTGATCACCACGAACATCCTCGATCGCGAGGCGCTCTGCGAGCAGGTCACCGACCGCACCGTTTCCCGACTGACAGAGATGTGCGACGAGCTGCCCCTGATGGGAGCCGACCGCCGTATGGGCTGAACTCGGTCGCGTACGACCCAGGAACATCCGATGCCGATTCACCCCACAGCCGAGCAGCTCCAGCAGCTGGCGACCTTCCAGGATGAGGAGCCTGTCGTGATGCTGAACCTGCTGCGGTTCAAGGATCAGGCAGACGGAATCGATGAGGGCATGAGCGGTGCGGAGGCGTATGCCCGCTACAGCTCCGCCACTCAACCCTTTCTAGAGGGAGTCGGTGGCCGGCTGCTGATGGCCGTGCAGGCTCAACGATCCGTGATCGGGCCTGCCCACCGCGAATGGGACCTGATCCTGCTGGTCGAGTACCCCTCCCGCGCGAAGTTCCTCGAAATGGCGACCAATGAGGACTATCTCAAGGTGCACGCACATCGCGAGGCAGCGCTGGCGGACTCCCGTCTGATCGCATGCGGGAAGCTTGATCCCGCCCAGCTGAATGATCTCTGATCAGCTCCGCCGATAGGAGTAAGCTCCGCTCGCGATGTGGAGGGGCGAGGGCGAGTGTGTCGGTAACTGAAGACACCCAGGGCGTCTCGGTCGAGGAACGCGCAGCTGATGCCGTAATCGAGGTCTCGGACCTGCGCATGTCCTACGACGGCTTCGAGGCGGTGCGGGGCATCGACCTGCACGTGAAACGCGGGGAGATCTTCACCTTCCTCGGACCCAACGGCGCAGGCAAGACCACGACGGTCGAGATCCTGGAGGGCCACCGCAAGCGCACCTCCGGCGGAGTCAGCGTGCTCGGCGAAGATCCCGAGCACGCCGGTCGCTCGTGGCGGGCCCGAGTAGGGGTCGTGCTTCAGGACTCCAGAGTCGAGCCCGAGCTGACTGTGCGGGAGTGCCTCGAGCTGTACGCCGGCTATTACCCCGCCCCGCGCTCGGTGCCGAGAGGTGATCGAGCTCGTCGGGCTGAAGAAGAAGTCCGAGGTCCGCTGCGGGCTCCTCTCGGGCGGCCAGCAGCGGCGCGTGGACGTCGGCCTGGCGCTGATCGGTGACCCGGAGCTGGTGTTCCTCGACGAGCCGACCACCGGCTTTGATCCCGCCGCCCGGCGGTCGGCCTGGGAGATGATCGACGGTCTGCGCAAGCTCGGAAAGACGATCTTCCTGACCACCCACTACATGGAGGAGGCGGAGAAGCTGGCCGATCGGATCGCGGTGCTCCGCGCCGGCACGATCGTCGCCGAGGGAACCCCGACCACGCTCGGTGGCCGCGACCAGACTCCCTACCAGATCATCTTCACCCTGCCCGAGGGACTCGCCCTCGATCAGCTCCCCGTCGGCTCATCGAGCTCGCGCGGGCTCGATGAATCGGGCAGAGTACTGCTGGAGACCGATCACGTGATGGCCACGTTGCAGGCGCTGTCCAGCTGGGCGATGGAGCATCGCTCTGACTTCTCGGATCTCCAGGTCAATCGGCCGTCGTTGGAGGAGATCTATCTCGGGTTGACGGAGGCAACGCAATGAGCGCCACGCGTGCGGCGGCGGGTCAGCTGGGTCGGCGCAGAAGTGCGGGCGATGTGCGTCTGGTCCTCCACCAGCTGCGCTACGACCTGCTGGTTCTCTGGCGTGACCCGCGGAGTCGCTTCTTCACGCTCGCGCTGCCGGTGATCTTCTTGGTCCTGCTGGCGGCGCTGTTCGGCAACGACCGCAACCATGGGGTCAAGAACTCCACCTACTACGTACCGGGCATCTGCGTGCTCGGCATCATGTCCTCCTCGTTCGTCAACCTTGTGATCACGCTCGTCGCCCAGCGAGAGAGCGGCGTACTGAAGCGTCGTCGCTCAACCCCGGTCCCCGCCTGGGTCCTGATTACCAGCCGAGTCCTCACCTCTGTGGTCATGTCGATCGTGCTCGTGATCGTGCTCGTGCTGATCGGCCGGGTCGCTTACGGCGTGCACTTTCCGTCCTCGACGCTGCCTGCGTTTGTAATCGGCGTGGCGGTAGGGGCGGCTGCTCTTTGCTGCCTGGCCTTTGCGGTGACCTGCTTCATCTCGAGCGAAGACGCCGCCCAGCCGATCATCCAGGCGGTGACCCTGCCGCTGTACTTCATCTCGGGCGTCTTCGTCCCCAAGAACCAGCTCTCTCACACGCTTCAGGACATCGCGAGCGTGTTCCCGATCAGCCATCTCAACAACGCCCTGTTCAAGGCGTTCAACCCCGCTACGACGGGGTCCGGCATCAGCGGCAAAGACCTCGGCATTCTTGCGGCGTGGGGCGCAGCGGGGTTGGTGATTGCCCTGTGGCGCTTCTCGTGGTCACCCCGGAGCGCTGAATAACGAAAGGACGGCAAGATGGCAGCTCGCATTCGATGTTGAGTTCTCGATGCCGGAGGCTCCCGCGGAGGCTCAAGCCCGCGCGGCCACCGCGCTCAAGGACCCGGCCGGCGCGGTGGGGCTCCGGCTCACCAAACGCGGCGCCGGGGAGCTCAGCTACCGGCCCCGCGTTCAGTTTCCGTTCCTGATCATGCTCGTGCACAACCTCAACCGCGAGCGGATGACCGTCACGTTCGAGCCGGGACCGGACGGCGGCAGCAAGGTGAGGATCAACGGCGCGGTTGCGCGCGGAAAGCACCAGGTGGCCTCCGACCCCGACCACTGGACAGAAGCGCTGGGTTGAGGCCGTAGGGCGACCTCGAGGCCGCCACTACGGCGCCGCTGCGCGCCTCCCTACACTGGCGCAGGCAATGCCAGGCACCGTAATCGTGGGAGCCCAGTGGGGCGATGAGGGTAAGGGCAAGATCACCGACCTGCTCGCGGCCCGGGCTGACGCCGTGGTTCGCTTTCAAGGCGGGAACAACGCCGGCCACACGATCGTCCGCAACGGCCAGACCTGGAAGCTCCACCTGATCCCATCCGGGATCTTGCACCGCGGGAAGCTGTGCATGATCGGCAATGGGGTCGTCATCGATCCCAAGGTCCTGACAGACGAGCTCGACGAGCTCAGGCGCCGCGGCGTGGACACCAACTCGCTGCGCGTCTCGGCCAACGCCCACCTGATCATGCCCTACCACCTGATGCTCGACCACGCGGGGGAGGCCAAGCTCGGAAAGCTCCAGATCGGGACGACCAGGCGCGGCATCGGGCCCTGCTATGCCGACAAGGCGGCGCGGCTGGGCATCCGCGTCCAGGATCTGCTCGACGAGAAGATCCTCAAGAAGAAGATCGTCGCGGCGCTCGAGCCCAAGCGCCTGACGCTCCGGCCATTCGCCAAGGATCCCCGCCTAGATCTGCAGGCTATGACCGAGGAGTACGTCGTGTACGGTCACCGGCTGGAGCCGCTGATCGCCGACACGGCGCGCCTCACTCACGAGTGCCTCGATGGTGGAGAAACCGTCCTTTTCGAGGGCGCGCAGGGGACGCTGCTGGACATCGACCACGGCACGTATCCGTTCGTCACGTCGTCCAACCCCATCGCCGGTTCCGCCTGCATTGGCGCGGGCGTCGGGCCGAAGGACATCGACGAGATCTGGGGCGTCGCCAAGGCCTACGCGACGCGGGTGGGTTCAGGGCCGTTTCCCACTGAGATCGATGGCCCGGAGGCGGACGAAATCCGCGAGCGCGGGCGCGAATACGGCACTACGACGGGGCGGTCGCGCCGGATCGGCTGGCTTGATCTGGTGGCACTCAGGTACGCCGCCCGCCTCAACACGCTGACCGCGCTCGCAGTGACCAAACTCGACGTCCTGATGGCTTCGATCGGCTCAAGCTGTGTACACGCTACCGCGGCGCCGAGGGAGCGGAGTTCGAGGACTTCCCGTATCACCAGACCGTGCTTCACCACGCGCTCGGCGAATGCGTCGAGCTTTCAGGATGGACTGAGGATCTGCGCGAGTGCCGAGAGGAGGCAGACCTCCCGCAGGCCGCCCGCCGGTACCTGGAGTTCATCGAAGAGTTCGTCGGTGTTCCAGTTGCGCTGATAGGCGTCGGGCCCGGCGCCGACGATGTGATCTGGAAAGGCGCAGCTAACGGCGCGACGGGTGACCCACTCCCGGCCACGGGGCCAGCACAAGTACAAGCATCGCGTCGGTGACGGCCCGCACCCGGTGGCGCTCAGCGGGATCGAAATGCGCCAGGAACCCGGGGCCGCCGCTTACCGCCTCCTCACCCTGGGTCAGCTCAACCTCACCGTCTGAGACGAACAAGAAGGCCCGCTCGTGGACCTGGTGCTCCTGCAGCTCGTCGCCGGCGGGCAGGTGGATCGCGATGACCCGGGTCTCCTCATCAGAGCGCAAGATCTGAGGCCGGCGTGGCTCAACTGCCAGCGAGCGGGTGTCCCAGCTTTCCACAGCCTCCGTTTTACCAGCTAACAACCGTTTGGCGCACGGTCCCCCCCCGTGGGGCGCACGGTCCCCCTGATCTCAGCGCCCCGGCAGGGCGCTTAGCGCCAGTGGGGCGCACGGTCCCCTGATCTCAGCGCCCCCGGCAGGGCGCTTAGCGCCAGTGGTCGATCAGGTCGGCGTCCTGAACCTGGCGTATGACTCGGGCCGGGACACCCATGACCACCTCGCGCGGTGCCACATCAGCCGTCACGACGGCGCCGGCAGCCACAAAGGCTTCCTCCCCGATTTCTATCCCCGGGACAAGGACCGCACCGCCGCCGACGCGGCAGGCCCGGCGAAGAACCGGCCCAGCCAGCTCTCCGCCCGGGGCATGGCGCCCCATGGTGTGGTCATTTGTGGTCACCACGCCTGGACCGACAAAAACGTCGTCCTCGATCACGGATCCACCCGTCACGTATACCCCAGTCTGGATGAGCACGCGGTCGCCTACGCGGCAACCGAAATCCACCGTCGAGCCCCGCCCCACGACCGATCCTCTGCCGATCGTGGAGCGTTCTCTGACCTGGGCGTGGTCGCCGATGATGGCGTCTGCGGCTATCCGAGATCCCGCGTATACGATCGCTAACGCGCACACCGTAACGCGCACGTCGAGCACCAACTGACCCAACGCGCCATCGCCTTTCGCACTTGATCCTGCTCGCAACCGAGGCTGCTTTCCCAGCACCGCTCCGGCCTCCACGATGCAGTCCTCTCCCAACACGACGTTCGCCTCGATCACCGCGCCCGGGCCTATCCGGACGCTCTCCGGCAGATTGACCTCAGGAGCGACGAACGCTCGCGACGGGGTCACGGGGTCAGCCGACACGGGCTGGTTCAGCACCGGGCCGCAGTAAATGGGGCTTGGAGGCTTCGAGAGAGCGTTGCAGCGTCTCTAACACGCGGACCACCCGCAATCCACTGTGCCCATCTGAGCGTGGTTGCGAGCCGGTTGAGATCGACTCGACGAAATGCTCGCATTCCAGGCGGAGCGGCTCCACGTTGGAAATCCGGGGACAGAAGATGTCTCCGCTACGCGTGATGTACTCGCCATAACCCCGGGCATCCTCGTCGAAGCCCTTGTCATAGACGGTGAGCTTTCCCTCCAAGGCCATGTCATCGAACGTGGCCATGCGCCGTGAGCCAACCACCGTGAAGCGGCGCTCCTTGTGAGGATCAAGCCAGCTGAGATGGAGGTGGGCGCTCAATCCCGAGGGAAACCGAAGGAAACAGAACACGACGTCCTCTATCCCACCTCGCACGTAGGAGGCGCCGTGAGCGATGGCCTCAGACGGCTCTTCGGCGGCAAGGTAGAGGAGAACCGAGACGTCGTGGGCTCCCAGGCTCCAGAGGGCATTCTCGTCCTCCCGGAGTTGTCCAAGGTTTAGGCGGTTGCCGTAGATGTAGTAGATGCGGTCTCCAAGCTCGCCTGAGCGGGTCAGCTCTTTGAGTTTTTGCACGCCGGGGTGGTACTCAAGGAGATGACCGGTCATCAGCACAACCCCGTTGGCACCGGCGGCCGCCACCGCGCGCTCGGCCTCACCGACGGATTGCGCAAGGGGCTTTTCAACAAAGCAGTGCTTCCCGGCCTCCAGCACCGCGGTGGCCAGCGCTCCGTGGGTTGCGACCGGAGTGGCGAGCGCTATCGCATCCAGCTCCGGGTCTGCGAGAAGATCGGCGAGATCGGCTGTCGCCCGGATGCCGGGGAAGCGGGCACTCGCACGCTCGAGGGCCTCCACGGAAGGGTCGCAGCACCATCTCAGCTCGCAACCAGGCAACGACGCGAAGTTGCGCGCAAGGTTCGGCCCCCAATATCCGAGTCCAGCCACCCCGATACGAACCGGGTTCTCGGGCTCGCCTGACCCCATGACCTCGCAGTGTACGCGCACCAAAAACCGGTGTGGCTTGCTCCGCCAAGCTATTTGGGGCGTTGCCCGTCAAAAGCCGAGACGTCGATCCGTTAATTCAACGTGGCCGAACTTCGGCCGGATCGTCGCGGTGACGAGGCGCACGAGCCTCGCCACCCTAACCGCGCCCTCAAGATGGGCAGTGTTCGCGCTGGGCGAAACGGAAAGAATGGCGCATGACTGCGTTGCGGATCTCCGCCGAGAAGACCAGACCAGAGGGGTCAACTGACGAGCGCCGGCTGGCGTCGAGGCTGAGGTTGATCGTCGCCGACGGCGATCCTTTGGCGCGGCGGGGCATTCGCAACGTCCTTCAAAATGGCTCCGGATTCACCGTCGTCGCAGAGGCCAAGGACGGAGTGGAGGCGATCGAACTCACCACCCACTACAGGCCCGAGATCCTGCTGAGCGAGGCAGTGTTGGCGCGTGTATCCGGGGTGGACGTCGCTCGGCACGTCAGGGAGAAGACCCCCAGCGTACGCGTCGTGATCTTTACCTTCTCGCAGGATCCAAAGCTTCAGCTGGCTGCGCTGCGCGCCGGAGCGAGCGGAGTGTTGTCGAAGGAGGCGAGGCAGGATGGAGTGATCGCTGCGCTGCGCGCAGTGGCCCGCGGTGAGGCCGCAATCCCGAGGACGTTGACGATGACGCTGATCGAGTCGATCCGCGTCGCACCGGAGTCGGGGCGAGGAATGCGTCCTATCCGTAGCGTGCTCACCCCACGGGAATGGGAAGTTCTAGACCTTCACGCCACGGGTGCATCCAGCGTCGAGGTAGCCGCAGAGCTTCACCTGGCGCCAGACACCGTCTACAGCCACATGAAGAGCGTCATGCGCAAGCTGGGCGTGCGTAGCCGTGCCGAAGCGCTCGCTGCCGCGGAACGCATGCGTCGGATGGCGGCGCCACGCTGACTTCCTTAACCCGCAGGGCCACGACAGGAGCGGGGGAGATTTCTACCCTGGTTGTGGGGAACGAATTTTCCTGCGCGAGCACTTACGTGATGGAGTAGCATGGAGACCTAGCGACCAAAGGGACTGGACGGTCGATTTGGGTGGAGAGGGGCGTAGAGGACGCCGCAGCCGACGCGTTAACCGGGCGATGGAGACCACCGCCGTGGGGGGTCGAGAGATGGTTGGAGCAATCGGAACGATGAGAGATAGATCAACGCGCTGCCGACGTAAGCGCCATGTGAGCTCGCAGGATCCTCGGTTTCAGAGGATCGCAGCCGGAGAGACTTTCCGGCGATGAGCTCTCTGACGTCAATCGAACGCCGGCGGCCTCAGCAACGATCGTCCGGGGATTGCGCGTCGTTCCCTATTCCCGACGCAGAACCCAGCGCGCTGCCTGATGATGGCGTGAGCATTTCTCAGGTGCGGAGACGCCAGCAACGGCGGCAGTGGCTCGTTCCGCGAAGCCTGATCGCGGCCGACGTATTGGGTCTCACCATCGCCTATCTGCTAGCAGGTTGGCTTTCGGGAACCAAGGGTCCTACGGGATCGGGACATGAGCTGCTGGCGTTTGCGCTCTCGCTTCCGGTGTGGGTCGGAGTCGCAAAGCTCTATGGCCTCTACCAGCGCGACCAGGAGTCCACGAACCACTCCACCACGGACGATGTCATCGGGGTCTTTCACCTCATGACGATTGGCGTCTGGTTGACGTTCGTCGCGAGCCGGTTGGCAGGACGTCGTTCGCCCGATATGTACGCCCTCATGACCTTCTGGATCCTCGGGACCTGCACCGTGCCGCTGCTACGTGTAATGGCCAGGGAGATCTGCCGGAGGATGTCGGCCTACCAGCAGAACACCGTGATTGTCGGCGCCGGCGACGTGGGTCAATTGATCGCTCGCAAGCTCCTCAAGCACCAGGAGTACGGACTGAATCTCGTTGGATTGGTGGATGGGCATCCCAAGGCACGGCGCCCTGATCTTCCGACGGACCTCCCAATCCTAGGTTCGCCCGAGCAGCTACCCAACATCGTTGAGCGGTTCGATGTCGAGCGCGTGATCATCGCATTCTCGGGCCAGCCGCTGTCGGACCTGTTGGCGCTACTGCGGAGTCTGCGTGATCGATCCGTACAGGTCGATCTCGTGCCACGGCTGTTCGAGCTGATGGGTACCCGTCACACCATGCACGAGGTTGAGGGCATCCCCCTGATCGGGTTGGCGCCCGCGAGGATCACCCTGGTCGGGCGGATGATCAAACGGTTGATCGACATCGCGGGAGCGCTCGTCGGACTGGTTGTCCTGTCCCCGCTGCTTGCCTACATCTCGGTCCGGATACGGATGGACTCCGAAGGACCGATCCTGTTCCGCCAGACGCGGCTCGGAGCCAACATGAAGGAGTTCACTGCGCTCAAGTTTCGGACGATGAAGGTGGGCACCGATGAGGCGGCTCACCAGGCGTACATCAAGGAGACGATGTCCTCGTCGGCGACATTGAATGGCAACGGCCTCTACAAGCTCGACCGCTCGGACGCGGTGACAGGCTTCGGCCGCTGGCTCCGGCGGACCAGTCTTGACGAGCTGCCACAGCTCATCAACGTGCTTCGCGGCAACATGTCGCTCGTTGGCCCACGTCCATGTATCCCGTACGAGGTCGAGAACTTCGAGACACACCAGCTGGACCGCTTCGCCGTCCCACAAGGCATCACTGGGTTGTGGCAGGTAACGGCAAGGGCTAGCTCCACCTATGGAGAGTCGCTCGATATGGATGTCGCGTATGTACATAGTTGGTCGGTGTGGCTGGATCTGCAGCTGTTGCTGCGGACGCCCGTACAGGTGATGCGTCAGAGGAGCTCCACTACGTGAGTGCGGTCGAAAGCAATGGAAGGGCGGGAATGCTGAGCATGGCAGTCATCGGGCTCGGCTACTGGGGGCCGAACCTCGTTCGCAACCTGTTCGAGATCGAGGAGGTCGGCGAGCTGTGGGCGTGTGATCTGCGCACCGATCGTCTGAACGCCATTGCGCGTCGTTTCCCCTCGACCTGCGTGACGACCAGCTACGACGAGGTGCTGTCTGAGCCTTCGATCGACGCCGTCCTGATCGCCACCCCAGTCTCAACCCATCATGCGCTTGCCGCGGCCGCCCTCGAGGCAGGCAAGCATGTGCTCGTCGAGAAGCCACTGGCTGCATCGGTTGACGAGGTCAATTCCTTGATTGAGCTGGCCGACGAGAGCAGCCTCGTTTTGATGCCGGGACACACGTTCCTGTACAGCCCCCCGGTCATGGCGATCCGCTCGTTGATTCGCAACGGCGAGCTTGGCGAGATCTACTTCATCTCGACGAGCCGAGTGAACCTGGGGCTCCACCAACCCGACGTGAGCGTCGCGTGGGACCTTGGTCCGCATGACTTCTCGATCCTGCGGTATTGGCTGGAAGAGACGCCCGTGCGGGTAAGCGCGCTTGCGCGAGGCTGTGTCGTGCCGCATATCCCCGATGTGGCGTTCATCAACCTCGAGTATGACTCCGGGACGGTTGCGCATGTCGAGCTCTCGTGGCTGGCACCGAGCAAGCTTCGCCGAACCACGATCGTCGGCGCGGAGAAGATGATCGTCTACGACGACACGTCCAATGAGCCGGTTCGCGTATTCGACTCCGGCGCCGTGCTGCGGGATCCGGCCACCTTTGGCGAGTTCACCTTGACCTACCGAACAGGCGACATTCTCTCGCCGCGAGTTGAGGCCGCCGAGCCGATGTACCTCGAGCTCCAGGACTTCTGCCGGGCGATCCTCGACGAGACAACCCCGCGGTCATCGGCCGAGCTGGGCCTGGACGTGGTGCGGATGATCGAGGCAGTTGACCAGTCGCTTGCCAGCGATGGCGCGCCCGTGGACGTCGCGGCGGAGCTAGAGCAGGCTCGATCCCGTTAGGTCACTGACCATAGTTCCACGGTAGGACCTGGAGATGGTCCCACGGGATGTCCTTCAGCCAGCTGTACTGCCCTCCCGGAAAGACGAGCGAGTACGGATCGGGTTGACCATTGGCGATGTATTGGCTCGGATCCTCCGCGTAGATAGCGACGGCGCCTGAAGTATCCGTCAGGATCACGCCGTACTGCTGCATCGCTCGCGCGATGGTCAGTTCGCCAGGGGAGAGGTGTAGCGAGTTCAGATCGAGGTTGGGGTCGAGCCGGAACCGTTCACCTTCAGCCGGGTCGGTTGCGTTCTGGTCGACCCCGTCGGTTCGGTTGGCCGGCCACGAAAAGACGGACGCACGGACATTTGGGATCCCCATGGCGATCGCGTGATCGATGTGTCCTGAGCTGATCTCGCTCACGCGGATCAGAGAGGCGAGGTACGAAATACCCGATGCGCTGACGCCGTACGGGAAGGCGAAGATCCCGGGGTTTTGTGAGACGCCCGTGATCTTTCCTCCCCAGCAGGCCGACCAGTTCCCGCCGGAATCCTTGGTGGCCTTCCAGAACTCCCATTCGGTGTCAGTGCCGGGCTGCCAGATTACGAGGTTGGCATCAGACCCTCCGCCGGGGACCGCGTTCGGCGGGACCGGGACGTTTTGGAGCTGAGCGGCGAGCCCGGGGTCCACGGAGCCGCCGTGGTTCTGACAATCATTCCAACTCAGGTTCACCGTGGGTTCGTTCGCAGGCACGGTGTAGATCGGGGCCGAGGAGTTGGTCGTATTCAGTGAGGCGTGCCCATAGTAGGTGTGGATCTGCCCAACAAGGTTGGCGACGATCGCAGATGACTGGGGGTCGAGCGGAGTTGAGGCTGGAACCGTGCTCCGCCACGGACTGCTCGGCGCGAAGGGGTTCCCGCCGCTGGACGTGGGAGGGGGAGTCGTGGTTGGAGGCGGCGTCGAGGTTGGAGGCGGCGTCGAGGTGGGCGTTGAGGTGGGCGTTGAGGTGGGCGTGGACGGCGGCGTCGTGGTCGTCGACGCATCGGGCGGGGGCGTGCTTGAGTCAGACTGGCCGCCGGAGCCGGCCGGCGACTGGGGAGCTGCCGGCGATTGGGGAGTATCCGACGGTGCCCCGGCGGGTGGGGAAGTGACTCCTGTGACCGGCGCGAGCTGACGACTGTGGCCGTAGTTCAACTTGACGACCCGCGGATAATCCGTGAGGCTGATCTCGATCACGGCCCGGTTGTGCTCTCGCCTCACGATCCGAACCGGAACCAGGTGGCCTGTGAGCGGATCCGTGGCTATGACTTGCAGCTGCGTTGCTTTTGGTCCTCTGATGGTCAGCATGTACCGCTTGGGCGGAAGGTCATAGCGGGCCACATTGGACGGCGATGCCTTCGGGCGATACACGGTCACGGTCGACGGAGCCTTGACGTAGGCAGAGGCCGCGAACTGTCGGCCACCGGTCTGGAGATCAGAGAACGACACGGGGTAGCGAGAAGTCGTTACCCGGTTGCGTGATCGAGCGACCGCGCCTCGGAGTGATAGTGACCGGTGAACGGGGGCCTGTACAGAGGGGCTCACAGCCTGCATGAACCGCCGGACGGCGATTGCTGTGACGGTGCCATTACCTGGCGTCAGGTACCCATGTGAATGGGCGTACCGATACACGACGTTCGATCCGTGGGCGAGCAGTCTGCTCAGCGTCCGAAGCACGGCCTTCGCCTCACGATGCTGGCCGACCTCCGCGGCCAGGCCGCTCGCCCGGATCGCCGCCCCGGCTTCACGCGCATCGACGGGCACCCCAGCATGCGCGCTGCTCCCTGCGCTTGCCAGCCCAAGCGCAGCGCCAATCCCGCCAAGCCCGGCGAGCGTCCTCGCTCCGAATCGCTTGCTCTGAAACACGACCTGGTCATCGTTCGGACCAGGCGTTTAGGTGAAGCGCTTATCCCCGTCTAGACGTTTGTCGGAGAGGAGCAGCCAGTGGATTTGGACGTCTATTCCGGCTGCGAGCTCGACTCGTCGAGCGAGCCTACCTGCTGTCTCCCAGTTTCCAGACGCTCGCGCAGCCTCGCGATCTCCGCAAAGAGAGTTGCAGGCCCTCCCTTCAGCTTGAGGACCTCTTCACGCAGTTCCGTTACCTCCTGCAGGAAGCGCGTTAAGTTCTCGTGGCTGCGGTCCGCGACCGAGCTGAACTCCTCTTTATCCCTATCGTCAAACGCCATGCTGATGTCATCGACGGAGAGGCCCCGAGCTATCATAACGAGCAGCGGAGGACCTCAACCTCCCAAGATTTTGGCGGGGGAGCCGCCACAGACGGCGCGCCGACTGGTGCGTCTCACATCTCACGACTTATGCGCCGGACGACACAACGCACCCGCGTCGCAGAGCTCGAGGAGGCGTTGAGCACCGCGAACACACGCATCGCAAAGCTCACCCGCGAGTTAAAGGCTGCACACAAGCGCGTTGGTGAACTCGAAGATGAGCGATCGGGTCGGACACTCCCGGTGGACGAGCGAGGCTCGGCGCCAGGCGGTACACCTAGCGGCGACGCGGGGTTGGAGCGCGAGTTGACAGGTGCGCGGGAGCAGCTCGCGCAGCAGGGTGAGGACTTGTCGGCTGTCCGTAAGGATCTGGAGCACCACCAAGCTGAGCTCGCCGCAAGTGAAGCGAGGTACGAGCGGACCCTGGCGGCACTGCACCAGGCTCGGGAGATCGTGGGCCTGCTCCAGGATCAGGTCATACAGCTGGAGCAGCGGATCCAGGCGTTCGATCCTGTGTTGGCCGGAGTCGACGATCGCGCCGCACAGCTCCAGGAGCGCGCCGAGGAAGCGCTCGCCGAGCTTGCCCCGCTGCGCACGGCGCTTCGTGAGGTCGCCTCAGAGCGTGATCAGCTGGAGCGCCAGCTGGCGGCCGTGCGCGATCAACGGCCGGACGATGAAGAGAGCCTGAGCTCGCACGGCAGCTGATCGTCAGGCGGACGGCAACACGACGCGCTCGGGCTCACTCCGGCCGAGGAAGAGCGAGTGCAGGCATTCGGCGAGGCCCTGCGGGCTGTACTCCCGCAGCACCTTCTGCCGGCCCGCGCGGCCCATCTCGGCGCGCTTGCCGGGGATCTGCCAGCATCCGCTCGAGCGCGTCCGCGAGCTCGTCTGCGCGACCGGGGGTCACCAGGTAGCCGGTTTCCTCCTCCACAACGAGCTCCGGAATGGCCGTGATCCGCGTGGAGACGACCGGCAGCTCCATTGCCATGGCTTCGAAGATCACGCCGGGGAGGCCTTCGGCAAAACTCGGCAGGCAGAAGATCGAGGCCGCGAGATAGAACGAGCGGATCTCGTCTTGCCCAACGGGACCCGGGAAGCTCACGCAACCGCTCAACCCAAGCTCCTTCGCACGCCGCTGTAGCGCCGATTCCGTGGGACCGGCTCCGGCGAGCGTCGCCCTGAAGGGGAGCCCACGGTCGCGGAGGAGGGCCAGCGCCTCGAGCAGGATCGCCTGTCCCTTTACCGGGACGAGCCGTCCGATGCATAGGATCTCTGGCTGCCCCGTCCCGTCGCGGCTAGCGGGCGGACGAAACCGTTCCGCGTCCACGCTGCAGCGGACCACCTTGAGCTTCTCCCAGTGCACGGGATCGCTGAGCGCCATCAGCTGGCTTCGCACGTAGTAGCTGATGCACACGACAAAGCTCGCATGGACGACCTTCTCTGGGAGATTGAAGCCTTCGACGTTGAAGAACTCGTCAGGTCCGTGGATCGTGAAGCTCCAGGACCAGCGCTGGTCTGGATCGCCCACGGCATTGCCGAGGCGAGCGGCGAGCAGAGCAGCGTCCGTGGCGTTCGTGGCCATGTGCGCATGGATGTGGTTCAGCTTCTGACGGCGGCACTCGTCCCACAACAGAGCCGCCTCCATCAGGTAGAAGACCTGCCAGAGCCGGCCACGCAGGCTCTTGCCGAGCCGGATGGCGAAAACGAGCGTCGAGGCGAACGGCGCCGGCGCGGTGACAGCCAGGCGCAGGATGACGCGCATGAGCCGCATCCAGTTGGGGGGGAGCAGCGAAAACGTCCTGGCGAACTCTTCACGGTCGCTATGTGAGAGCAACTTCTCCGGATCCGCCCGGTGGATCGAGAACGTGGAGATCTCCACACCGCGCCGTCGGAGCGCCACGACTTCGCGCGACACGAATGTGGTTGTCAGTGCGGGATATGCATTGCACAGGTACGCAACCCGGAGCCGGCCGGGGTCGTGGTCAGGGCCGGCGTCGAATCCCGAGCGCAGGATGGGCGGCGGCCTCAGCAAGCGGAGAAGGTGCGGTATGCCTGGCAAGGGGCGAATGGAAGCAGGTCAGACGCCGCCCGACCGGCCATTGGTCCAGAACGCGGGGCCGCCCTCCCCGGTCGATTGCACAAGCTGGGCTCCCTCCTTGCGTCCGACCAACGCTCGCATGCGGACCCGCTGCTCGGCGCGCAGCAGTGCGCGGGCTGCCGGATCGTGCACCTGCGACCGGCGCACGAGTCTGGCCCAGCAATAGCCCGCGGCGAGCACGAGGCCGCTGAGCAGAGGCGGGCGCTCCACCAAGCCGCGGTATAGCGCGCGGAGCACCAGGAAATCGACTCGGTACCCCATGAACGCGTTCCCAAGCCCCTCCTCCCAGCGCGCTCGCCACCAATCCTGCTCTGAGCCACGCTGCTTGAAATGCAGGATCGGCAACTCCGAGAGGACGTGGACCCTCCAGCCCCGGGCCCGCGCACTGTATTCATCGATTCCGTCCCATCCCATCGAGCGCTGCAGGCCCCCGATGTCGTCCAGGCAATCCGTTCGATAAGCCTTCGCGTAGCCAACGACGTTGTGGCGCGCCGCCTTCTCCGGAGTCCACCACGATCCGTCCCAGACGAGACCGACCCCGCCCACGATTCCGGCCGAAGGCTCCCGCGCGAAGACCTCAGCCACCCACGCGAAATAGTTGGGTGGAAGATAAAGGTCGCCGTCGAGCTTGACGGTCACCTCAGGCCTTGCGCGAAGCTCCGCACGCCCTTGCGCGAACGCCTCGACGATGGGAGAGCCGCGCGCTCGACCTCCTCCCTGCCGGTTGGAGGAGATCAGGCGGATCCAGGGGTGCTCCGTGGCATACCCAGCGACGATGTCCGGGGTCTCGTCGCTCGACCCATCATCTACAACCACCCACTCCGCGGGACGATGCGTCTGGGCGATGACCGCCTCGAGGGTCCGGCGGACGTGTCGTCCTTCGTCGCGGACCGGAGACACGATGGCGTAGGAGGGCAAGGTGGTTTCGGGCATGCGTACGATCGGAGGCGAGCGAGGAACGGGCTGTCCCTGGGGAGTATGCCGAGCCCCTTGCCGCTACCCTGACTGGTCGTGTGCGGCATCGCAGGACAGGTGCGCGCCGGGGGCGCGCCCGTAGGTGCCGCGCTCCTCGAGCGCATGTGCGCCGCCATCGAGCACAGGGGCCCGGATTCCCGAGGGAGCCACCTTGCTCCTGGCGTGGGGTTGGGGATCCAGCGACTGCGCATCATCGATCTCGTTACTGGCGACCAGCCGATCTCCAATGAGACGAAGACGGCGACGGTCGTACTGAACGGTGAGATCTATAACTACCGCGAGCTGCGTCAGCGCTTGGAGCGGAGCGGGCACACGTTCTCCACTCGGACCGACACCGAGGTGATCGTGCACCTTTACGAGGAGAAGGGGCCCGATCTCGTCCACGATTTGCACGGAATGTTCGCGCTGGCCCTGTGGGACTCGTCGCGTCGGAGGCTGCTGCTGGCGCGAGATCGGGTCGGCAAGAAGCCCCTGTACTACGCGGTTCGCGACGGAACGCTGTCATTCGCATCCGAGCTGAATGCGCTGATGGAGGACCCAGATCTCCCTCGGACGCTTGACCTCGGCGCGCTTGATGCCTACCTGGCGCTTCGCTACATACCCCACCCGCTCAGCATCTATCGCGTCGCCCGCAAGCTGCCCCCCGGTGGCCGCCTGGTATGGGAGGAAGGCACTGCCAGCATCGATCGGTGGTGGCGTCCCTCATACCGGCCGAAGGTTGCGCCCAAGAGCGAGGCAGAGTTTCTGGAGGCGATCCGCGACGCCGTTCGACGCGCCACTCGCCGCCGGCTGATGTCCGACGTACCGCTCGGCGCGTTTCTCTCGGGCGGAATCGACTCATCGGCCGTGGTTGCGGCAATGGCCGAAGCTTCCTCCGAGCCGGTCAAGACGTTCTCGATCGGCTTTGTCACGAGCCGTCCCGAGTTCAACGAGTTGCCCTATGCGCGGCTGGTCGCCGAGACGTTCGGCACCGATCACCACGAGGAGATCGTGGAACCCGATGCCCTGGGCTTACTCCCCCGCGTGGTGCGGGCCTTTGGCGAGCCGTTCGCGGACCCAACGGCGCTGCCGACCTTCCAGCTCTCCGAGATGACTCGCCGTCACGTCACCGTGGCGCTGAACGGCGACGGCGGAGATGAGAGCTTCGCCGGCTATGACCGGTACGCCGCCAACGCATTGCTCGCCAGGCTCGATCGACTGCCAGCCCGCGTACGTCGCGTGGTCGGTCACATCGGCATGCGCCTTCCGCCCGATCCCATCATCAACTCCACCCGAAGCCGTCTGAGGCGCCTCGCCGGCGGCTTGCCGCTCGACGAGGCGGAGCGCTACCTCGCATATGCGACGAGGTTGGACGCCGTGGACCGCGCGCGGGTGTACACACCCGAAGGCCGGGCCGAACTAGGCGGGGAGTCGGTCGATCGCGCCTTCCTGGAGGTATGGGAGACCGTCGAGGCCGACGAGCTCGTGGACAGGATGCTGGCGACCGATGTGGAGCTCTACCTGCCGGGCGACCTTCTCGCCAAGGCAGACATCTCCTCGATGCAGTACTCCCTCGAGGCCCGTTCGCCGCTCCTTGACCACGAGTTGATGGAGCTAGCAGCCGCTGCCCCACCCGAGCTCAAGATCCAGGGCCGAGAGAAGAAGGTGGCGTTCCGGGCCGCGCTGCGCGGCTGGATCCCCGACGAGATCCTGGACCGTCCCAAGCGGGGATTCGAGCTTCCGATCGCGGAATGGCTGCGCGGTGACCTCGGGAGCTTTGCCCGCGAGGTGCTGCTTGATCCCGCTGCCCTGGACCGCGGCTTGCTCGATGGAGGCTATGCGCGTGAGCTGCTCGACCGCCACACCACTCATCAGGAGGATCACTCCAGATCGATCTGGACACTGCTCGTCCTCGAGCTGTGGCAGCGCGAGCAGGCAGACCGTCCCAGGGGCGTCAGCCCGGCGGCACCAGTAGAAGTCCAGCAGCCTTGAGCTCCGCTGCAAGCGGAGCGAGCGACGACATCGGCCGACCGGCACGCTCGGCAACGGCCAGGAGGTCGCTCGTGCCGTCGCAGAGATTCAGCAACCACATCATGTCCAACACTCGCTGCTCCGTCTCACGCGCGCTCCCAAGCGTCGGGTACAAGCCGCGCTTTCCGAGCTGCGGCTCGCAATGGGATATCGCGACCTTAAGCGTCTCGTTGGCCTCGAGCGCGCCGATCATCGCGGCGTACATCGCCAGGCTGCCCTCCAGCGCGTCCGTGGTGATCAGCGAGAGGTCATCGAGGGAAGTGTGGTACTCGGGGTACGTCCCATACATGCTGCGCATCAGCGACCCGACGGGGAGATCGAAGCCTGGAGAGCAAAACTGGCGCTCGTCGCTTCCCGACGGAAAGAAGTCGATCACCGCGTGCGGTTCGCCGGCTACGCGCAGGATGTGCTCGGCGATTCGGTCCGCGAGGCTGTCTCCACGACGGGAGCGTTTGTAGGTGAACGCCCCGGGATCGCCGACGCAGGTGATGACGTAGCCGGCAAGCAGCCGCTCGCGCAGCCGCTCGCCGAAGCGGTGCAGATAGGCGATGCTTCCGATGGTCTCCGGAAGGAAAAGAAAGCGGTAGGTGAGGCGGTGCGGCCGGTCTCGAATCAGGCGCGCGAGATGAGCCGCCACGACCGGGCCGGAAAGCTCGTTGTTAGCCAGCGATGGGTGACACACGTACGTGGAGAACAGGACTTCAGCCGGCTGCTCGCCCGGGAGCGTCACCTCGCCAACCTCGAGGTTGCCGGGACCCAGGTCCGCGTCGACGTACACCTCATAATCGCCCGGGAGGAGCCGCTGCCGCCTGCTGTGTTGAAGGCAGAAACCCCAACGACGCTGGTAGTAGCTGGTGAGGTAAGGGATCGCATCGGGCATCTCGGGAAGGCTGTAGAGATGGCCCTGGAGCTCGTCGAGCCCGATCGTGCGATGCACCGGCTCGCTATAGCCGAGCACATGGAGATTGGAGTCGGCAAAGTCGACGACCTTGCCCCCGGACGGGTCTTTGATCCACGCTTCGCGAATCTGCCACTCGTCGGGAACGGTCCAGTCGAAGACCTGCGCGCCGGTTGGCCAACGGTGGATCTCCATCGGGCCCGTGACGCGTTCCAGGATCGCCAGCGTCTCGCGCACCCCCGGGCCGGTCAGGCTGCGTGTGATCGGGAACAGCTCTGTGGCCAGGGAGTGCAGCTCTCCTCCCAGCCCCGGCGACGAGATCGTCGATGTGGGATTGGAGTTGTGCTTCAGGGCTCGGACCAGAGATGGACGGCTATCATTGGCGCAATACGCCGTGTGGGGCGCTGGCCGCGCGTTGGCTCGGGGGCCGACAAGCGTAATCGCGCTCGCAGAACGAGGTCATCATCCCATTGACGTCGAGTAAACGATGCGACGTGCACAGAGCCGGGCCGGTGGGCGCAGTATCGATCGCCCGGAGGGGTCAACGATGAGCAGCTCCAAGCAAATCGAGAGCCCACCTGTGGCAGAAGCGGCGGCGGATCAGGCGGTCGAACAAACGGCGACACCCATGCCGAACAGTGCGATCACCGGGCTGCGCAGCAGCCTGAAGACGATCGGGGGCAACTCGGTCGTGTACTTCATGGCGGAGGGGGGCGTCCGAGCGGCAACGCTGGTGGTGACACCGCTGTACACGCACGCGATGAAGCCCAGGGACTACGGAATCCTGGCGGTCGCCGCGACCACGAGCATGGTGGTGACGCTGGTTCTGAGCCTCCAGCTCGATAACGCCATCAGTCGGTTGACGGTTGAGGTCAAGACCGACGAGGAGAGGCGCCGGCTGGTTGGCACGATCCTCATGTTTCTGCTGAGCGCCTCGCTGCTCATAGCCCTTGTCCTCGAAGTTCTCGGGGGCCGGGGATACCTGCACCTGTTCCGATCGGTCCCGTATGTGCCGTACCTGCGCTACGCGGTATGGAGCGGTTACCTGGCGATCTTCCCGTTTCTCCCGATTGCGCTCTACACGCTGCGCGGTGAGCCGCGCAAGGTGCTCGCCATTCGATACCTGACGATCATCGTCCAGGTGAGCGTCGGCGTGACCCTGATCGTGTTCCTGCACCAGGGCGCGATCGGCGCGCTGCGCGGGATCCTCGCCGGCGCTGCCGTCTCGGCGGTTGTGTCGATCATCCTGATGGTCCGCCACGCCGCGTTCCGCTTCTCGCGCAGGTTGCTGATGGCGTCGTTCGCGTTCTGCCTGCCGATCATCCCTCACTCAATCGCGAATTGGGTGCTGTCGCTGTCCGATCGGGTGGTGCTTCAGCACTACGTCAACGACACTCAGTTAGGCCTGTATCAGCTGGGCTACCTCGTGGGAGGCGCGGCGACGCTGTTCACCAACGCAGCATCGGGTGCGCTGGCGCCTCTGTTCTATTGGCGGTTGCGCAGCGACGAAGCGCGGGGCCAGGTGCCGCCGCTGGGTTCGTACGTGTTGCTTGGGCTGAGCTTTCTTTGCGTTGCCCTGGCGATCTTTGGCGGTACTGCGATTCGAATCGTCACGCCTCCCTCCTATCACGGTGCCACCGTGATCGTTCCGTGGGTGGCCGCCTCATACATCTTCGTCTCGGTCTACATCTTGCTGACGTTCGCGACCTGGTACGTGATGCGCACGATGCAGCTGGCGCTGGGGACGATTGCCGCCGGCGTGATCAACGTCGGTACCACCTTCTTGTTCGGGTCGTTGTTCGGGATCGTCGGGGCCGGCATCAGCACGCTGATCGGTTACGCGTCGTTGGCGTTGATCCAGGGCTTGATCGCCAAGCAGCTGTATCCGATTCCATGGGAGTACCGACGGTGGTTCAAGATCATGTGCATATCCGGTGTCTGCCTGGGACTGGGTCTCTTGATCGGCGACGCGCCGACAGCGCAGAGCATCCTCCTTCGCGTCGTGGTCTTGCTAGCGGGCTTCCCGGTGAGCCTGTACCTGGTTCGCTTCTGGACAGATGCTGAACGTGCCGAGATTCGCGGACTGCTCGTGGCGGGTCGGAAGGCGGCTGCTCGGCGCATATCAGCGGTGAGACCCTGATGCCATCGACGCTGGGATCAAGGGGCGCACCGGATCGCATGGCGGGCGAGGGCACGGTTCGCCTAGTCGTGGTCCAGGGCCCCCTGCAAGCGCTGACGGCGTGCGCTGCGATCTGTCACGCCGAACGCACCCGTGACTTTCGGCTGCCGAACGTAATGCTGTTCGGTGGAATCCTTGCTGATGATCGTTCGGGGCACTACGGCGTCGTGCTCAGCGCGACCATGGATTGTCTCCACGCTATCGATCTGACCGATGTGATCGAGTTCATCGCGGTTCCCGATGAAGAGTCACTTCGGGGTGCCATGTCCAAGCACGGAGAAGTTGCTGAAATCGTCTGCGGGCGCAACTGGCACGACGTCAACAAAGTCGCCCTCGGCGCGTTCCCGGAAGCATTCCGGATCGTCGTAGGCGATGGGCTTGGAGTGCTCGACGTTGACCTCGATCCCGCAAAGCCTCAGTTTCAGCTGGCAATGCCGATCGTTCCATTGCCGCTCACACCGGGAGCATTGGACAGGACCGAGCTCGAGATCGTCCCTCGCGAGGTCCTGCTCGACGTCATTGCGATCGCACGCGAGCGAAGCCCGGATCTCCGTGAGCTCGACGGAGACCTGGCCGAGTTCGCGCGCGGAGGGACCCTTCTCATCATGAACTATATGACCGAGGCTTACGACGCGACTCTCACAGGCGAGATCGATCTCGCCGTTCAGATCATGCGGGGCGCCCGTAGGACCTCGACTGAGCCGGTCGTGATCAAACCGCATCCGAGGTCATCGCTGGGACAGGCGGCCGCGGTTGCACGAGCCCTCCGCTCGGACGGCCACCCGGTACGCATCATGGGGCAGTTCCAGTTCGGTCACCATCCGATCGAGCTGTTCGAGCGACTCCTGCGCGCGGTCGACGCCGTCCATACCCAGGGATCCTCCTCAGCGCTTTCGATCAAGTACCTCTTCGGCGTCAGCGGCTCAGTGGCTCTTCCCCGCAGGCAAGCCCGCCGCGCGCTGCTCCCGCGTCAACGCAACCGGGTGATCAGCGGGGCGGTACAGGCCAAGCGCATCGTCGACGCTATTGACGGATGGGACGGCCGCTCGGTGATGCACGTCAACCCTCAGTGGCAGGTCGGTTTCCTCGAACGCGCGTTGGGCCGGCTGACGCGGCCGATCACATGGAAGCCGGCAGGATCCTGGCGGCGCCGCACCGTGCACTGGAAGCTGCCCCAGATCCCATCTGAGGTCAAGCAGAGTCTCGGGACGCGCGATCTCGTCTTGGTCCCCGACGAGGAGAACGGCATTGCTTGGGTCCTGCCCCGGGCTGATGCGGCCTCTCTCGACACACCAAGCGCCCCGTCGAGCTCGCCTGCAGAGGCGGTAGCGGCGTTCCTGGAGCGCGCGTCGAAGAATTCGTGGGCGATAGTAGGTGCCGTTGTCGCAACTACGCCGTCAACCCACGCGCCGGCATGGCAATGCCGGTGGAGGCGACTGTTGGGGATCAAAGTTGTCGAGAACGCCCGGCTCTCGGCGGAGTACTTCGAGGATCTCCTCGAACTCCGCGCCGACATCGTCCTGCGTGTGCCCGAGGTGGGGCGATCGATGACCCGGGCCGTCAGCCAACACCTTTCCGGGGGCCGCTCGTCCATGCCGGCCGGCTATGTCGCATTCGCCTTCCGGCCCCGGCCAACCATCGCAGCCGATCACGATTACCCGCGGACGCGCGCCGGCGCCTCCTCGCTCTCCAAGGGTCTGCCGGCATGAGGCGGATATGTGTGATCCGGCACTACTACTACCCGCTCGATCCTCGGGTCCGGCGCGAGGTTCAGGCGCTTGCGGCGGATGGCAACTCTGTCGATGTCATCTGTCTCCGTCAGGCGGGCGAGCGTCACCTGGAACGCCAGGGGCGCATCAGGATCTGGCGGCTGCCACTACGCCACCGCCGGGGCGGCGCGGGGCGGCGGATCTATGAGTACGCGCTGTTCACCGCGATGGCGGGTGTACTGGCGGGAGTCTTATGCCTGCGCCGGCGGTTCGATCTGGTTCAGGCGAACACAGTTCCCGACACGCTCGTCTTCGCGGCTGCGGTTCCGAAACTGTTGGGGGTACCGGTCCTGCTCGACCTCCACGAGTGCATGCCCGAGTTCTTCGCCTCCACGTACTCGGCTGACCAAGGCCATCCTGTCGTGAGGGTGATGGCGGCGTGTGAGCAGGCCAGCATCCGCTTCGCCGACTTCGCGCTGACGTGCACAGAGGAAATGCGCCAGGCGTTCGTGACCCGCGGTGCACCGAAGGAGAAGATCGCAGTCGTCATGAACAGCGCCGACGAGAGCGTGTTCCGGGCCAACGGGCGGCCGCGGCGCCGGCAGGTCGACGACGAGCTGAGACTCCTCCACCACGGCACGATCGAAGCGCGGTACGGGATCGACACCGCAATCCGCGCAGTTGCCCACGTCCGCGCGCGGGTGCCAGGCATCCGCCTGTGGGTATATGGCGATGGCTCGCAGCGACAGGATCTCGTGCAGCTCGCCGCCGACCTCGGCGTCGCCAGCCAGGTCTCGTTCAGCGACGGTTTCGTGTCCCTCAAGGAGCTTGTGGATGCGATCGGATCGTGCGATGCGGGGGTTGTCGCAATGAAACGAGATCCGTTTCGCGATCTCACCCACTGCAACAAGATGTTCGACCTGATCAGCATGAAGCGGCCTGTGCTCTGCTCGCGAACCCGTTCGGTAATGACGTACTTTCCGGAGTCCTGCTTCGCCTACTTCGAGCCCGATGACCCCGAGGACCTCGCCCGGGCGATCTGGGAGCTCCACGCCCAACCGGAGCTCGCCGAGCGCCTAGTGGAGCGTGCCGGCGAGGTAAACGAGCCATACCGGTGGCCGCACCAGCGCAAGCGCTACATGCGAGTGGTGGCCGCGATGACGGCGCCCGGTGGGATCGATCGTGCCGCGCTTGAGCGGATCAGCTTGGCGCCGCCCGACTATCCGTCACGCTGAGGCGATCAATCAGGGGTTGTGACGAGCTCCGCCATCTCGCGGATGTCGTCCGGCGTCAACCACGTGTCGTTGGTGTCGCTCGAAAAGCGGAATCCGGGCGGAAGCTCGGTCCCGCGGGGATATGCGTCCTCCTCGCCCCAGAACTTGAAGCTCGGATAGATGGCGAACCGATCATCAAACGCGTTCGCGTGGCGTGACTCGTCCTCCGTCAGGAGGACCTCGTGGATCTTCTCGCCGGGACGAATGCCGATGATCCTGCGCATGGCTGACGGGGCGATCGCATCCGCGATGTCGCTGACGCGCATGCTGGGAATCTTGGGAACGAATATCTCCCCGCCGCGCATCCTCGCAAGGCAGCTGATCACGAACTCCACTGCCTGCTCAAGCGTGATCCAAAAGCGAGTCATCGCTTCGTCAGTGATTGTCAGCTCTCCATGCTCGGCCTGACGCTTGAACAGCGGAATCACACTTCCGCGGCTGCCGACAACGTTGCCGTACCGAACGGTGGCAAAGCGCACGTTCGAATCACCGACATACGAGTTGCCCTGAGTGATGATCTTCTCGGCGCACAACTTGGTGGCGCCGTAGAGGTTCACCGGATTGACGGCCTTGTCCGTACTCAATGCCATCACTCGCTCGACATCATTGGCGATCGCCGCTGACACGACGTTTTGGGCGCCCAGGATGTTCGTTTGCACGGCTTCGAAGGGGTTGTACTCACAGGCTGGGACCTGTTTCAACGCCGCGGCATGCACGATCACATCGACACCACGCGTCGCCAGCGTCAGCCGCTCGTGGTCGCGGACGTCGCCCACGAGGTATCGAAGTGGGTCCTCGCTTCCGAGCTCGCGCTGAAGTTCGTACTGCTTGAGCTCGTCCCGGCTGTAGACACGCACGGCGGCCGGATCGTGGTCGGCGAGCATCTTGCGGATGAACGCCTTGCCAAACGATCCGGTGGCACCGGTCACGAGTACGACCTTGCCTTTCAGCGGAGAGGAGACCGCCACGCAGCCATGATAACGAGATCAGGCGTTCTCCCAGCTTGAGCGGGCAGCCTCGGCGCGGGCAAGCTCCAAGCCCATTGGCGTTCCTACGTCAATCACATCGCCCGGCAGGCGATAGGCCGCAATGCTTGCACCGCGCTCGAGCGCGGCAGGAAACACGTCATGCCCGAAGTCGCTAGCGACGCCGGAAGGAATAGCGGCGGCAAACGCCCTGTCAAGTACGTAGATGCCGGCGTTGATCAAGGCCGGAGTCACCCTCCGGGCCTGCCCCTTCTCGACGAAGCCGGTGACGAGCCCACGCTCATCGACGGTGACCGTGCCCTTGCCTTCCACTTCGTCCGCCTCGTATACGGCGAGGGTCGCGTCGGCCTGAACGGCCGAGTGAAGCTTGGTCATCCCAGTGAGCTTGTGGGAGACCAGCACATCTCCGTAAAGGACGATGAACGGCGTCTCGTGGAGGTGGTCAAGCGCGTTGCGAACACCACCAGCAGTTCCTAGCAACTCGTTTTCTATTACCACCACCACCTCCAGCGCGCCCCTGTAGCCACGCGCAAAGGAGGCGATGGCTTCGGCGCGGTGGTGGGCATTTATCACAACCCGCGTCACGCCCTGGCGCTCCAGAAACGCGAGCTGACGAGCGAGCAGCGGCTTGCCTCCTACGTCGACCAGCGGCTTCGGGACGTCGAGCCCGAGGGAGGCCAGACGTGTTCCACGGCCCGCCGCAAGGATCATTGCGCTCGACACCAGGGGACCCTTTCCGTGGGCACAGCCTACAGCCGTGATTAGGCCTCCTCCGTTTTGGGAATACCGATGTTGGCGCGGGCAGGCGTACGCCATCTCAAACCGCCGTCGATCCAGCACCGCCACGATGATCCGGGAACATCCCAGGCGCACGCGACTTAATGTCGCAACCACGCGAGAGCACTCAGCCAGCCTGCGTCAGGCTGGTCACGACGCACGGCGTGGTGCCTCCCGGACTGCGAACGCTCGTCCTCGGAGGGCGAACGACGGCTCCACCGGAGGAGGAGCAAGCTCGACTAGTGGACAGGGATGCAATGCCGGACGGTCTGTCTATCCATGACACCATCGGCGGAACGATTCTCAATGACCACCTATTGGCGGCCGTTCCGGGGTTGCGTGGCAAGATCGTTCGCCGGCTTCCCTACTACCTGGCGCAGCTGATCGAGCTCCGCGTTCGAGCAAAGCACTACGACGCTGTCCTCACGTGGAGCGATCGGCACGCGATTCTGATTGGTGCCGTCATGCGCTTCTGGAGACGCCGCCCGGCGCACGTGGCGATCCTCTTATGGCCCTCTAAGCCCAAAAAGGCGATCCCGCTCCGGCTCGCACACCGTGGGATCGATCGGCTGATTGCCTGGGCGCCGCAACAGCGGAAATTCGTCGAGACCAAGCTCGGTATCTCACGCGAGCGATTCGTCGAGGTGCAGCCGCCGGTCGACACCCGCTTCTGGCGTCCGATGGACGCTGCCGGCGACATGATCTGTAGCGTCGGGCAGGAAATGCGCGACTACGGCACGCTCGTCGAGGCGCTTCGGGGGTTGGAGATCCGGTGCCATATCGCGGCCGGCACCAACTGCTTCAACAAAGCGTCGGACAAATGGGGAGGCACAACGGCCGGAGGACAAGTGCTGCCCCCAGGCGTCACGGTCGGCCCCAAATCGTACGCCGAGTTACGTGAGCTCTACGCACGGTCGCGGTTCATCGTCGTCCCGTTGCTCCCCTCGGACATGGACAATGGGTTCACGACCATCTGCGAGGCGTTTGCGATGGGCAAGCCGGTGATCTGCACCCGGACCGCTGGGCAGAGCGGCACGATCCTCCAGGACGGAGTCAACTGCCTGCGCGTCCCCCCGTTCGACGCAGGAGCACTTCGGGACATGATCAACGAGCTGTGGAGCGACCCCGAGAGGTGTCGCCGCCTCGGTGCAGCCGGCAGGAGGGTCGTCGAGAACCGGCATAGCCTGGAACAGTTTCGAGCTGGGCTAGAGCGAGCAGTCCTACAGGCCACAGCGGTTCGTGCCCTAGCCTAAGCGGTCCCGGTCCGTATACTCGCCGGCCACGTGACCGGCAGCGTCGTTGTAACCGGGGGTGCTGGGTTCATCGGCTCGCACGTGGTTGACGCAATGCTCGCCGAAGGCCGCCAGGTCGTCGTGATCGACGACCTGTCCAGTGGCGACGCCGCGCGTGTCTCCCCGGAGGCGACGCTGGAGGTGGTCGACATCTCCGACAGCGCAGCCACCGATCGCGTGATCGATGCGGTGGCGCCCGAGGCGATCTTCCATCTCGGCGCCCAGTCGAGTGTCACGGTCTCGGTGAAGGACCCGGCCCGCGACTGCGCCGTCAACGTGCAGGGGACCTTGAACATCCTCGAGGCCGCCAGCCGCAACGGAGCGCCAATCGTCTTCACGTCGACGGGTGGAGCCCTATACGGCAACCAGGCCCCGATCCCCACCACCGAGGACTTCATCCCCGCACCGCTGGCGCCGTACGGGGCGTCGAAGTGGGCCGCGGAGGCGTACGTCACCACTTGGAGCCGTGCCAGAGGCATCCCACACGCCGTCTGCCGGCTGGGCAACGTCTACGGCCCGCGCCAGAGTCCACATGGAGAGGCGGGGGTTGTCGCGATCTTCACCTACAAGCTGCACGCCGGGAACCGGCCCGCGCTGTTCGGCTACGGCCGCCCGACGCGCGACTACGTGCACGTCCACGATGTCGTGCGCGCGATGGCGGTCGCGGTGGGGAAGGCAGGTGTGTTCAACATTGCGACCGCGTCGGAGACGCCGGTCAGCGCCGTCTACGAGATCATTCAGCGGACCCTGGGCACGACGGTCGAGCCGGTGCTGGCGCCGCTGCGCGAAGGCGAGCTCGAGCGTAGCTGCATGGACCCCTCGCGTGCGGCCGAAGAGCTCGGCTGGAGAGCGGAGATTTCATTGGAAGAGGGACTGAGGTCGACAGTGCGCGCGCTGCTCCAGGAGTTCGAGTCAGAGGGCCGAGCTACCGCAGGTGCGTCGGGCGGCGCTTCGCTCGACGATCAACTCGCTGACCCCTAGTAGCGACGGCGCGACGAGCTCCGGTGGGGGATCGATCGTGTGCACCTGCGTTGCGTCGCCCACCAGCGCCGTCGCACACCCAGCGGCATGGCCGGCGCGCACGTCGCTCTCGGAGTCCCCAATCATCCACGACCGCGCCAGATCCAGCCCGAGCTCGTCGGCGAGCGATAGGAGCATGCCGGGGGCGGGCTTCCGACAGTCGCAGGCGTCATCGAGGTCGTGGATGCAGTAGCGGAAGGCCTCAATCCGCGAGCCAAGTAGCCCCAAGCCAGCCTGGATCTCCCGCTCGATCGCGGTCAGCGTCTGGGGTTCGACAAGGCCGCGGGCAACTCCACGCTGATTGGAGACAACCGCCAGCACATAGCCGGCTTGCGCCAACCGCGCCGCTCCTTCCGCGGCCCCTGCGAGCCAGCGAAAGCCTGCAACCGACCGCACGTAGTCGTGCTCCGGCGGCCGCGCATTCAGGACTCCATCACGATCAAGAAACGCGGCGAAGCGCTTCACACCGCCCACGCACGGGTCTCGAGCAGGTGCTCGCGGAAGTACTCGACGAGGATGTGGTTGATGATCAGGTGGGCGTCCTCGACGATCCCGTAGTGGTAGGACGGGACGACGATCGCGTTGTCGGCGAGCTTCGCTGCCACCCCCCCGTCGAACCCGAGCAGGCCGACGACGTGCGCACTCTGGCGCTGGGCGTAGCGGATCGCGTTGATCACGTTCGGCGAGTTGCCGCTCGCTGAGACCGCGATCAGCACGTCCCCGGCGCGGATCAGGTTGACGAGCTGCTCGGCGAACACGTTCTCGTAGCCGAGGTCGTTGGCCAGCGCCGTGACGATCGAGGCGTTGTCGTTGAGGCTGGTGATCCGAAAACGGCGCATGTTCGGCCCAATCGTGTTCTTAGCCAGGTCGGCGGCCATGTGGCTTGCGGTCGAGGAGCTGCCGCCGTTGCCGATCGTGAACACCTGCTTGTCGTTGTGGTAGGCGCGCAAGAGAGTCTCGGCGAGCCTGATCACGTGCTCGCGCGGCAGCGCTTCGAGAGCGCTCCGCAGCCGATCCAGGTAGTCATCGATGTGCGATTGCATCCTCTAATTATCCTGTGGTTGGAACAACTCGATCTGCGTTCCCCTCGCAGCGAAGCGGAAGGGCGACTCGCGCAGGTCTGAGAGCGCGGCACGGATGGCGGGCTGCCTGTCCTCGGGCGCCGCCACCAGCAGGAACCCGCCGCCGCCTGCGCCGAGCAGCTTGCCGCCGCTGGCCCCCGCTTCCATCGCGCGCCCGTAAAGGGCGTCGATCTGCTCGTCGGTCACGCCGTTGGCGAGCATCCGTTTGAGCTCCCAGTTGCGGTTGAGCAGCGGCCCGACGGCGTCCGCCTCGCCGTGCGTCAACGCGTCGCGCATCTCATACGCAAGGTCCCGCATCTGGGTCAACGCCGAGGTCGCGCGGCCGTCCTGGACTGCGGTTCGCTGCCGTGAGAGCACGTCGGCAGCCGTGCGCTGGCGGCCGGTGTAGAACAGCATCAGCATTCGGTGCAGCCGCTCCAGCGTCCGCGGCGGACAGACGATCGCTTCGACCCGCACCCCCTCGCCGCGTGCAAGGAACTCGAACAGGTTGAAACCGCCGAACGCCGCCGCGTACTGGTCCTGTCGACCGATCGGCTTGCCCAGCACCGAGATCTCGATATGCGACGCCTCCTCCGCCAGCTCGACGGCGGACTTGTAAACGCCCTGATAGGCATAGAGTGCGCTCAGGAGGCCAACCATCACCGCGCTGGAGGAGCCTAGCCCGGTGCCGTGCGACGGGACGTCCGCGAGCGTCACGATGTCCAACCCGCGGGGGAGCCCGGTCAGCCGCAATGCCTCCCGCACGAGCTCGTGCTCGACTTCATCCGCGGTGTTGACGATCTCCGTGCGCGAATAGCTCACTCGGATGTCACCCTCGAATCGCTTGGCAACTACCACGTGGATCCACTTGTCGATCGTGGTCGACACCACCGCGCCCCCGTGCTCTTCGTAGAAGTCCGGCAGATCGGTTCCTCCGCCCACGAAACTGACGCGCAGAGGTGTCTTCGAGATGATCATCGCTTCCCCCCGGGCGCGCCTCAGCCGTGCGAACGAAAGACGACCCCAGGGGGCACGCCCTCCAGCAGCTGCTCGGGCTCGCCCGATGCAACGGCGGACTCCATCACCTCGAATGCGTCGGCCACGACGGCCAACGTTTGATCGATGTCACTGCTGGAGTGACTGTAGGTCGGGAACATCGGAACCCCGAACAGGACCCCACGCTTGTGGCACTCCTGCAGGAACAGCGCGCGCAGCACGTCCGAGGTCTCGCCCGAGCCGTCGGTAAACGAGACCGCTGAGCGCGGTGGATTACCGACCAACGTAACGCCGAAGCTCGCCGAGGAGCCGAGCCGAACAATGCCCTCGCGCAGCTGCGTGCCGCGTTCCCAGATGTGCTCGAGCACCGGCTCGGAGCGCAGCGTGTCGACCGTGGCGATCCCGGCGACGAGCGAGACGACCTCGCCGCCGAACGTGGTCGAAAAGAAGATCCGCTCGAATGCGCTCATCGCCTGCTCGCTTCCCACGACAGCCGACAGCGGGAACCCGTTCGACATGCCCTTTCCGACACAAGCGAGGTCAGGCATGATTCCAAAGAGCTCCTGAGCTCCGCCCAGGGCGTACCGGAAACCGGTGACGATCTCGTCGAGGATGAACAGCGCACCGTGACGGTGAGTCGCTTGGATCGCCTGCCGGAGATAGTCCTTGGCCGGGTCCTCCCCCGGGATCTCCATGATCACTGCGGCCACCGGATGCTCCTGCAGTGTCGACTCCAGCGCAGCGAGATCGTTGAACGGCACAGAATGGATGAGGCTGCGGTTGGATTGAGGCACACCGGCGTTGCGCTCGGTGGATGCGATGTACCAGTCGTGGAAACCGTGGTAGCCGGTCGCCACCACGTGCTCCCTGCCCGTGAGCGCGCGCGCCGCGCGGATTGCGCCCGCCGTGGCGTCGCCGCCGTTCTTGGCAAACCGCACCTGCTGCGCGCAGGGAATCATCTCTACCAGCCGCTCAGCCAGCTCCACCTCGGCGGGATGCATCAGCGTAAACGTCGTGCCCTCGCGGATCTGCGTGATAACGGCGTCCATGACAGCGGGGTAGCCGTAACCCAGAAGTATCGGGCCGAGCGCCATCGGGTAGTCGATGTACTCGTTGCCATCGACGTCCCAAACCCGGCACCCCTCTCCACGGGCAAGGAACTTAGGCGACACCCCGTCGACGAACTGCGAGGGCATCTTGCTCAGTGTCTGCGACCCGCCTGGGATCACGCGCTGAGCGCGCTGCCACATGCGCTCAGACTCTGTGATGCGAGCTGTGATCGAACTCGGTGTTGACATTGTCAGGACTCTCCGCGGAGGGACGGGAAGGATAGCTTCTGCTGGGCGTGATCCAAAGGTTCCTTAGGGTCAGGCTGTTACCACGTGGATGTCCTGCACCGCGCGTTCCGCGTTCGCAATCGCATGGTCACGAGTGTCGCCAGTCGCAATGATCACGCCAGCGCGGCCAGGGTGGCTTTCAACGGGTTTCACCGTGTCTCCAACGCCGACCCGGATCTCGCACAACGCAATCTCCCGCCGGCGCGCCACGTGCTCCACCCCCGAGATCTCGCGCACGGTGCCCGGGGCCGGGAACAGCCAGCGTTGGGCAACGCCTTGGGCGGCGGTCGCCGACAACTCGTGTCCGGCCGGGCGCTCACCGAGCGCGAGGCGTATTGCCGCGCCCAGGAAATCGACACCAGTGTTCAACGGGATCTCGTGCGAGCAGAGGTATCCACCGCTCAGACGCAGTGCGAGCTCGATCACGTACGGTCGGCCGTCGCTATACACGATGTCACCCTTGACGACACCATCGATCACTCCCATGCTCTCGGTGGCTTGCTGTACGAGCGCGCGGACCTCTTCCTGTTGGTGGAATGGAAGGCGGCTCGGCAACTCGCCCCCATTCTCGATGATGAACGGCGCGAATCGGTCCAGCTCCCGATAGTTTCGATCGGCGAATCCGACGGTGTACGCGCTGCCGTCAATGACGATCGACTCGGTGCTTATCTGTGGGCCAGCTAGATAGGCCTCCGCCATCACGCGACCCGTTGGAGACTCCCCGCGGGAATGCTCGAAGGCCCATTCGAGATCGACGCCCGAGCGGAGCAACAGGACTCCGCGCGCACCTCGGCTGTCGACCGGCTTCAGTACGAGCGGCAAACCGTGGTCGCTGACCTTCATCGCGAGTTCGTCTGCGCTCGCCACTTCAAAGAACGAGGGAATCGGGACTCCGTCGTCGGCGAAGCGCCGCTTCATCGCCAGCTTGTCGGTGGCGAGCATTGCGGATTCGACGCTGATTCCTGGTAGCGACAGCGCGGCCGCGACGCTGGCGACCGTCAACGGGACGTCAGAGGCAATACAGATGACACCGTCGATTGGGTGTCGCTGCGCGTAGCGCCTCGCTGCCGCAACCGTCCCCTCGATGTCGTAGGTGCTGGCGATGATGTGATCGTCTGCGGCGGCGAACCCGGGCGCATCTTCGGATCCGTCGCTGACCACCACCCGGATTCCCATCTCCTTCGCTCGGACGATGCCCGGCACCGCTTCGATGCCGCCGCTGACGATCAGGAGCGTGGGGACGCTAATTTGATCAACCCCAGACCGCGCTCACGGAGCGCGGCGAACTACGCGGTGAACCGCGGCAACGATGGCTTGCGCATCGATGCCGTACTGCGCCGCCAGCTCGCCGGGGTCTCCCGACGACCCAAAACGATCCGACACCCCGACCGCCTCGACCGGCACAGGATGACGGCTTGCCAGAGCCTCCGAAACCGCGCCACCCAGCCCGCCCATCACGTTGTGGTCCTCGGCGGTCACCACGCGGCCCGTGCGGCTCGCCGACCCAACGATTGCGTCAACATCCAGGGGCTTGATGCTGAACGCGTCAAGCACTTCGCACGAGATCCCTTCGCTGGCAAGCTCAGCCGCAGCCTCGAGCGAGCGCGCAACCGTTACTCCGGTCGCGACGATTGTCACATCCGCGCCCTCGCGCAGGGTCATGGCGGCCCCGACGGCGAGCGATGGGACAGAGTCGTAGATCACGGGGGCCGGGCTGCGACCGATCCGCAGATAAACCGGTCCACCCGTGTCCAGAACCAGCGGGAACGCGGACAACATGGCGTTGGCGTCGGCTGGAACCAGCACCGTCACGTTCGGGATCGAACGCGCGACGGCCAGGTCCTCGAGCATCTGGGCGGTCGCACCGTCGGGTCCGACGTCGAGGCCGAGGTGGCTGCAGCAGAGCTTGACACTGCGCCGCGGATAGGCGACAGCCGTTCGAAACTGCTCGTGCGCCCGCATGATCCCGAACACGGCGAATGTCGCAACGACCGGGATCACGCCCGTCGATGCCGCGCCCGCCGCCGCGGCCATCAGGTTCTGCTCGGCGGTACCGAACTGGAGGACACGGTCCGGGTACTGCTCGACGAACGGCTTCGCTCCTGTTCCGCTGGCGACGTCAGCGTCGAATAGGACGAAGTCGTCACGCCTGCCTGCGGCTTCGCACAGCGCCCTTCCAAACGCGGTCCGCAACGACACCGCGTCGCCCAGAGCGAAGGCCTCCTGCACGGCTGTGTCAGCCATCGTTTCCCAGCAGTTCGTCTCGGGCCTGCGCCAGCTGATCTGCCGAAATCGGCACGCTCCCGTGCCAGTACTGCTCATCCTCCATGAACGACACCCCCTTCCCCTTCGTGGTCCTCGCAACGATGAAGCTGGGGGTGCTCTCGTCCGCGGCGGTGTCCTGCACCGCCCGGGTGATCGCCTCGACGTCGTGTCCATCGATTTCGGTTGTGCGCCAGCCGAACGCCGCAACCTTGTCAACGATCGGCTCGTAATTCATCTGATGATCGACACGGTCGTCGCCCTGGCGCCCGTTTGCATCGAGGATGGCCGTCAATGTGCCAAACGTTCTGAACCCGGCGGCCATGAGCGCTTCCCAGGTGTTGCCCTCCTGCATGTCTCCGTCACCGAGGATCACGAACGTGCGGAAGCCGAGTTTCAGGTACCGGCTGCCGAAGGCCATGCCCAGACCCTGCGAGAGGCCCATTCCAAGCGAGCCCGATGGCGCATCGACTCCGGGGGTCCCAACGTCAGGATGGCCCTGCAGGAGGCCTCCGAGTGACCTGAACCGGCGAAACTCACCGCGGTCGAAGTACCCGCGCAGAGCGAGCGCGGCGTAGAGCGCAGGGCAGGCGTGGCCCTTCGAGAGGACCAGGCGGTCGCGACGGTCCCAGTCGGGCTCATGCGGCCGCAGCCGCATCTCCTGGAAATACAGGACGGCGAGGATGTCCGCAGACGAAAGCGATCCCCCAGGATGGCCGGACCCCGCGAAATGGACCAGCTCCAGGGCACCGAAGCGGATCTCGTCGGCCTTACGGCGCAGGAATGTCGGAGTGTTGGTGGTTTGCTCGACCATCGTCGCGGAGGTTGTGCCCCGGATCGCCCGTCTTCATGCTAGCCGAGGTAGGGCCCACCGTTGGCTGGGCTCAACCGTCCCACCGCCCATAGACGATGGCTTCGCGGCCGAGTCCTTGCGAGGCTAGGTGGCTGTGTAGCGCGCGCCGAAGGCCTACCTCCTCAAGCCGCGACTCCAGCAGCATCCGCCGGCCGTGCGCGTATGTGCCGAGCGAGGCATTCACTACGTAGTTCTCGCCCATGAGCAGGAACCACTCCATAGGAAACGTCGCGTCACGTCCCACGGGAGTGAATCCGCATTTGGTCAGCAACCGCTCGAGCGAAGCAAAAGTGAAGTAGTTGACGTGGAAGGGCGGGGAGACCCACCAATCTTCCAGTCCCAGCGCGTCGCGGGCCATCAGCTGAAGCGGATTGAAGTCGTTGGGCGCCTGGAGCGTCACAAGCCCACCGGGACGAAGCACGCGCGCAACCCAGGCAAGGAAGTCGGGAGGGTCCGGTAGGTGCTCGGCCACGAGCTTCGTGTGAACAACGTCGAATGAACCTGGCGGGAGCTCGATGTTCTGATAGAGACCACGGTGAACGGTGAGGCCATGGGCACGCACCTCCGCAGCGGCTGGCTCAGAGGGCTCAACTCCCTCGGCTTGCCAGCCCTGGGAGAGCGCATACTCGAGCAGGAGCCCGTTGGCGCACCCAACGTCGAGCAACGCGCCAGTCTTGCTTCCAAGCGCGATCTGCCAGTCGGCAAGCTTATCGGCGTGTTCCAGATCCCAAAATGCCTGTTCTGAGCGCTCCTTGGCGAGCCAGATGGGATTCATCTCGTGATACTCCGCGCCGTCGTACATGGAAGCGAGCTCAGCGGCATCGGGAAGCGGATCGAGGTGGGCCCAGCCGCAGCGCTCGCAGTCGATGACTGCGTGGCCGGCCCGCCTTGCGAGGACAGGCCCGTCGTGGACGGTCATCTTGCCGACGTCCTGTGTTTGGTGACACTCAACATGGCACTCCGAAGTCTGACAGGACCGCGCCATCGCGACTTACACGGTTCATGGACCGCTTTAGCCGAGGTAGAGCCCACCGTTGACATTGAGCGTGTGGCCCGTGATGTACGGCGCCGACGACGCAAGGAAGAGGACCGCGTCGGCGACCTCCTCAGGAGTGCCAAGGCGTCCGGCGGGGATCTGTGCGAGTTTCTTGGCCCCCTCAGTCGAGTCCACCTCAGCTTGGGCCATCTCCGTCATGATCAGCCCGGGGCTCACGCAATTGACGGAGATGTCGGGCGCCAGGATCCGAGCCAGAGAACGGGTGAGGCTTATCACGCCCGCCTTGCTGGCCGAATAGTGCGGCGCCAGCGGTCCGCCGAGCTGACCGCCTGATGAGGCGATGTTGATGATCCGCCCGCCTCCTCGCTCTCGCATCGCCTCGAGGACCTCCTGAGAGCAGATGAACACCCCCTTCAGGTTGACCGCAAGGATCCGGTCCCACTCGGCGTCCGTGATTTCAGGGAACGGCTTCTGCTCTAGCAGCCCCGCGTTGTTTACGAGAATGTCGATGCCGCCCAGCTCCTGCCGAACCTGCGTGACCATGGCCCGAACGCTCCGGCGCTCGCTGACGTCTGCTTTGGTCGCCACCCCCTGGCGCCCGCAGCCTGCGATCTCGCGCACAGCGGCATCCGCGTCGTCCGAGCGCTCCCGATACCCGATGGCGACGTCGGCCCCCGCCCGCGCGAGCGTGAGCGCAATCGCGCGGCCGATCCCACGGCTCCCGCCAGTGACGAGCGCGGCGCGCCCATCGAGCGGGCCGCTCACGTTAGCTCCATCACCGCAGCGGCGACACGCGCGGCGCCGAGTCCGTCCACGAGTTGACGCCCCCGGCGCGACATCCGCAGACGCTCTTCGTCGTGCTCGATCATCGCTGCCGCCGCGTCCGCAACGGCCTCCGGGGCGGTCGACTCGAGCCATCTGATCGTGCCGTGGGCGGCGAACGCGCTGGCGTCGCGGCGGTCACGTCCGTCGCTGACGACCACGACAGCGGGAACGCCTAGATGTGCCGCCTCGAGCAGCGTGTGGCCGAAGCGGGTGACCACCAGCGAAGCCCCGGCGAGAGCGTTTGGCCAGGTATCCGGCGCAACAGCTTCCGGGATCTGGGGTCCGCGGTAGCCGGGGCCGAGCGCGACTGCCATCTCGATGCCGGCCTGACGCAGCGCCTGCGCCAGGCGAGGCGTGAGGCCTTCGGGATCGCTTCCGCCCATGCTCACCAGCACCCCCACTCCGGGGGTGGGGCGGCTCCGTGCAGCACGTATCTCACGCCGCAACAGAACGTGCTCGAAGCCACCCAGGCGGGGGCCTGAAGCCGGAGGCCACGAGGGCCCGGTCGGGGGATCCACGACAAGGTCCGCGACGGTGCGCGCCGGTCCCGCATCGTCGACGAGCACCACGCGCGAACCATGAGCTTGAAACCGCTGGACTTCAGGCAGCCCAACCTCGGCGGCGCGGTCGAGCACGACGACCGGCGTATCGACGTCCACCCTCACGAGCCTGGCGCCGCGGGCGGTGAGATAGGCAGTCAACCCCGGGTCGGATGTCGTGAAGGCAGCTGCCTCGCCGATCTCCTCGCACAGCGCGAGACACCGACCAACGTGTCCAAAGCCGTGCCGATGGCCACCGTCCACGTGGATGGCTACGGCGACGGCGCTAGCGGTGGGCATCCCCTTGGCGGCGCCTGTGGTTGGAGTTCGGGATGTCATACCTGGCGGATCGCGCCGAAGCGCTTAGCGTATCGTGGCCGCTACCTCGTGCAGCCTGCGGGGCTGCCTACGCAAGCAAACAATCGCTGGAGGAGCTCGCTGTGGAACACATCCGGCCCCATCAGATCTTTGCGTTGGTTGAGTCTGCCGATCGCGCGTTCACCAACCAGATTCCCCTGATCGACTCCGTGACCGCTTTGGAATCGTGTGTGATCGCAACACTTCTCAAGCTCGTGACGCCGGGCACGGCGTTCGAGTTTGGTACTTACCGTGGAGAAACGACGCGGCTGATTGCTGCAAACCTGCCCTCGTCCTCAGTGGTCTACACCCTCGACCTCGAGCGCATCGATGGCGTCGAGTTCGAAGGGGATGACTTCGAGTGGGCCAGCCGAGCAGTTGGGTTACGCCGAGACTTCGGCGAGCTCCCCGCAAGGGTCGTGCAGCTGTTCGGTGACTCGTACGAGTTTGACCCGACTCCGTACGAGAATCAGGTTGGCCTCGCCTTCGTGGACGGAAACCACGCTGTGAAGTATGCGGCCAGGGACACCGAGAACGCGCTCAGGATGCTCGTGCCCGAGGGACCGTCAGCGCTGGTCTGGCACGACTACGGAAACGAAAAGTACCCCGAGCTGACCGCATACCTCGACGAGCTCTCCGAGCGGCTGGCGCTGCACCATGTCGACGAGACGATGATGGCTTTTCATTTGAACGGCTTCTCTGTGCCGGCGCGCCAGCCTGGCTAGGAGCGTTGGACACGCTAATGACAGGACTTCGGCGGATCGGTACCTCCGGAGTGGAGGTCTCTGCGCTCGGCCTAGGAACCGCTGCACTGGCCACGACCTACGGAGCACCCGGGGCCGAACGCGCCGCTCCGAACACTCTAATTGCCGCTCGCACGATCGCGCGGGCGCTCGACGCCGGCGTGACCTTGATCGACACCGCCCCCGCCTACGGCGATGCCGAAGCGATCGTTGGGGAAGCCTGCGCTGGCCACGATTGTCAGATCGCCACAAAGCTCGAGATTCCGCAAAGGGGATGGGACCGGCTCTCGCCCGGTGAGACCGTCGATCACGTTCGGCGCTCGCTGGAGCACAGCCTCGGCCGGCTGCGGCGCTCCCGCGTCGAGCTGCTTCAGGTCCACAATGCAGACGCGCGGCTGATCGCGGATAGCGAGGTGGTCCCCGCCCTCGAAGATCTGCGAAGCGAAGGGCTTGTCGGCGCCTGCGGCGCAACGGTCTACGGCGAGCGCAACGCGCTCGCCGCACTCGCCTGCCCTACGTTCGACGCCGTCCAGATTGCGTACAGCGCGCTCGACCGTCGCCCGGAGCGTGCGATCGTGGCGGCGGCGGCCGCCGCCGGCACCTCGCTGATCGCCCGCTCGATCCTGCTGCGCGGGGTCCTCAGCGCCGCGGGGCGGACGCTGACCGGCCCGTTTGCTCCGCTTGGGGCGGCCGCCGACGAGTTCCGGGCAAGCGCGGGGGCGTCCTGGGAAGACCTGCCCGCCGCGGCGGTTGCCTTCGCGCTTACGCGTCCGGGCGTGACCTCGGTCCTCGTCGGGCCACGCGATGAGTCCGAGCTGATCACGCTGCTCAGAGGCGCGGAACGGCTGACCGAGAAGGTCCGCGATCTGGCAGGTGACTGGGACCGCGCCCTCGGCGACGACCTGCTCGATCCCAGCCGCTGGCCAGGGACCGCTTGAGGTGGCGGCGACGCCGCTACCATCGAGCGCTTGACCCGCTTCATCGCGGAGATTGGGAGCAATCACAACCGGGATGAGGCGCGCTGCCTGGAGCTGATTGAGGAGGCCGCTGGAGCGGGGTGCCACGCTGTCAAGCTTCAGGTGTTCCGGGTCGAAGATCTGTTTGCGCCGGTGGCGCTGGAACGCGACCCGGCACTCCGCGCCCGCTCGGCGTGGGAGTTTCCCCTAGAGCTCCTGCCGGCGGTGCGCGCGCGTTGCACGGAGCTGGGGGTGGCACTCGGCGCAACGCCGTTCGCGCTGTCGGCGGTCGACGAACTTAAGGCCTATGTGGACTTCTTCAAGATCGCGTCATACGAGGTGCTCTGGCACGAGCTGCTGCGAGCCTGTGCGTCAACCGGCAAGCCCCTGATCGTCTCGACCGGCATGGCGACCGAGGCGGAGATTGCCGCTGCTGTCGATGCGGTGGACGGCGACCTGACGTTGCTGCACTGCGTCTCGGGCTATCCGACGCCCCCGGAGCAGAGCAATCTCGCGGCGATCGAAACGCTGCGGACTCGTTTCGGCTGCGCCGTGGGGTGGTCCGACCACACCGGGGTTCCAGAAGTGGTGATTCGCGCCGCCGTCCGGTGGGGCGCGACGGACGTCGAGCTCCACATCGACCTCGACGGTGGCGGCAACGAGGCGGGGGCTCACAACTGGAGCCCCAAAATGATTGCGCGTGCGATCGAATCGATAGCGTCCGAGCAGCAGGCGATAGAGCCCGACCTGGCGCGCGCCATCGACGGTGACGGCGTCAAACGTCCGATGCCGGTCGAGCTGCCCGATGTTCCGTGGCGCGCTGATCCGCTCGACGGGCTCCGCCCTCGGATGGACACGCGTGAGGAATTGGAGAGCGTGCGCTAGCTTCGGTGCGCCGCGTTGAGCTCGCGGAGCTCTGGTTCGCGCTCCAGCACGGCGAGGATCTCCTGACAGCCAAACGGCGAACCAAGGCCCTCCAACCGCTCGTAGATCGCCCGGATGAACTCGAGATCCGACGGATAGTCCAATGTCCACCGCTCATTGCCCATGTCATGATCGGCTTCGAGCAGCGCAGCCGGAAAGCGACCAGGATGCTTCCAGATAAACGGGGTCACGTGCTCCCGATCGAACGGGTCACGCGCCTCCTCTGCCGCAATCGCCAGCGCGGTTTCGGTCATCGCTTCCACGTCAAGGCCATCCGGATACCTTCGACGTCCTGAGTCGGCTTTCAGGGCCCCGGTTGCGACCGATGCAAAGACGAGCGAGGGCGTTTGCGTGAGCAAGCTGACCACGTCGTCGACCACGTGCGGATCGATCAGCGGACAATCGCCGGTCACACGCACGACCACATCGGGGCGATATGTTCTGGCGGCCACAATGAAGCGGTCGAGAACGTCGTGCTCGCTCCCACGGAACACTTCGACATCAGTCTCTGTGCATAGTTCGTAGAGCGCGTCGTCGCTAGGTTTGCTCGAGGTCACTACCACTACCTCGTCGATGGCCGTGGCAGCCCGTACCCGTTCCACGATTCGCAGGAGAACAGGTCGCCCACCAACATCTTCGAGAACCTTCCCAGGTAGGCGCGTCGAGCCCATCCGCGCCTGGATGAATGTGACGGTCCTCGGCAATGGGTCGAACTGCTCCCTCGACCTGCGCTGGCTAACTCGCTGGAGCCGCGCGGATGACGACCCGCAGCCTCTGTGGCGCCGAGGGATCGCGCGGGATCCCGCCCCGCCTCGTGTCGTCGGACTCGGTGATGCTGAAGGACAGGCGGAGGAAGTACCGCTCACGCTCGGGCCGGAATGCGATCAAGCCCAAGGGCCGGGCCACCGATTGGTCGACGTTGACTTGTAGCTGGCGGTAGGCGTCGCCCAACAGCACGACCCCCTCGGTAAGGCCCAGGCCATCCCCTGTGGAGACCAGAGCCGAGACCGCCTGGCCGTGGTCGAACGGAGAACCGTCGAGCCGGTGGCGTTCAAGCTCACCACCGCCGTTGTGGGTCGCGTACCACAGCGTCGCGCGGTCGAACGACTCGGGATGGAGGGTGACATTGGCGGCTCGAAGCGATCCGGCCGGGAGTTCCGGCCAGCGCAGGAGGTACTCCAGCTCGATTGCCTCAGCGGCCCCGTTGATCGTCACCAGCTTCTCGATCGCTCCGAGCTCGGTCTCGATCTCGGCCCATACCCTGACCGTTTGGTCATCGACCTGGTGGAACGCCGGCTGAACTCGCTCCAGATCGGTCACCTTGTGATGAAGCGGTGCCTCTTGAGTGACGTTTCCCGAATACCAGTCGGCCGCGAGGTCGATCGTCGCGAAGTAGCCGTGCTCGAGCGTCCCGAACAGCGACGAATCAGAGACCCGTCGATTGCGGAACTCGTGTACGGCAAGGCCCCGCCGCGTGTTGAGGATGACCTCGAGAGGCCCAGCGTCAATCTCTATGAGATTGCCGCGTGTGATGACGGCCGGCTGTGACTCCGAAGACGGCGGTCGCGGGGGGGAGCGGGCGGTTGGGCTGCGCCGACACGTTGCTCCATATGATCGAGCCGCGCCTGAAGGGTCGTCCACCGTTCTTCGGTGATGTGCGTGCGGAAGTCGGACGACCACAGGAAGCAGAGCTCCCTCCACGCCTCCGGATCTGAAACGCCGCCTTGGCGCAGGGACTCGAAGATCCGCCAGCAGCGCGTGTTGATCCCGACATCGTCGCGACCGGTCACCGCCCAGCGTCCGATGTTGTACTTGGCCTGCTTCTTGACCGGAACCGGATGCGCCGCCGACTCAAGCGATACCTCCTGCCCGCCGCGAGGATCGTCCAACAGCTCGAGCACCGCGGAGGGGAGCGACGGTTCACCGATCGACAGCTGCCGGAGCTGCTCCAGCCCCTCGGCGATCCGTTCCCATTCCCTGCCGCGGAGCACCGGCTCCGCCGCAAACCGCCCCGGGCGGTGGTCGAAGACCTCGGCGTCATTCGCATACAGCATGAGCGCGCCTGCGCCACCCGCGAGCACCCTGTCGACGAACGCGACGTACTCCTCGTGCGTCATCTCCTCGTGCGCGAACCGCTGGAACTTCTGAAACGCGATCGACTCGCTCCAGACGACCGGCAGCGAAGCGGTCGTGCCGAGCGCCAGCTGGGGATATTGGCGCAGCCGCGGATCCCACTCCGGGTGGGACCGGTAGGCGTTGTCCCAGTCCGCGATGATCCCTTCGTACCCAGCATCGCGAAAGAGGGCCACGAGGCCAGGCGCGTACGCCTGCTCACCGACAAGCGCCATGCGGGGGCGCACGCCGAGCAGCTCGCTGTAGACGTCGAGGCCGAGCCGCAGGTTCCAGCGGTTCACCTCGGCGGGCAGCAAGGGCGCGGAGCACTGCGCGTAACCGCTGCCGACGAGCTCCAGGCGACCGTCCGCGATCAGGCGGCGCGCGGTCGAGATCCAGCTCGGGTCGTGCCGCTGGATCCTGCTCGAGCGTCCACCCGGTCGCCTCGATCCCGATCGCGAAGCCCGACCGTTCGGCCAGCCCGAGCATCGGCCAGTAGCAGCGCTCGATGACAACCGTCCGCTGCTCTTCCTCCAGCGACGAGAAGGCGAGATTGAGGTGGAACATGCAGACGAGCAGCGGCTTCGTCGCCGATGTCCCGCGTCCCCGTCAATCCGCCCGGAGCGCTGGTCGTCCCCGTCATCCCCGGCCCAGGGTAGCCGATAGCCTGTCCGATTCGATGCCGATCCCGTACGGCCGCCACCAGCTCGACGACAGGACGTGCAAGCCGTCGTCGACGTCCTCGAGGGGATTGGTTGACGCAGGGGCCAGCTGTGACCGAGTTCGAGCATGCGATCGCCGAGTGCTGTGACGCTCCGTTCGCGGTCGCGTTCTCCTCGGGCACGGCTGCCCTGCATGCGGCCGCGTTCGCCGCACGGCTGACGGTCCCGGTGACGAACTCGTGACCAGCGCGATCACCTTCAGCGCCAGCGCCAACTGCGGCGCCTACCTGGGCGCGGTTCCGCGCTTTGCCGACATCGATCCGAGACGTCTCAACGTCACGCCGGAGACGGTCCTGGCAGCGATGCTCGGATCGGACGCGGGCCGTCATACCCGTCCACTTCGCGGGACTACCGGCGCCGATGGCCGAGATCCGCGCCATCGCTCGGTGCAGACGTTCGGATCATCGAGGACGCCGCGCACGCCCTCGGTGCCCACACCGCGACGAGACGATCGGTGCCTGCACCACTCCGACATGGCAGTTTTCTCCTTTCATCCGGTCAAGGCCATTGCCACCGGCGAAGGCGGGATGGTCACGACCCGTGACCCCGAGCTGCACGAGCGCCTGCAGCTCTTCCGCACCCACGGGATCACCAAGGACCCGGAGCGCCTCTCCGCATGATGCTGGCGGCTGGTATCAGGAACAGGTCGCGCTTGGCTTCAACTACCGCCTGAGCGACATCCACAGCGCGTTGGGGCGCTCCCAGCTGCGGAAGCTCCCCCTGTTCATCGAAGCGCGCAACCAGGTCGCCGCGCGCTACCGGGAGGGACTGGGCGATCTCGAGCAGCTCGTGCTGCCGCCCGCCGGCGCCCGTGGTTCTCGCCACGCCTACCATCTGTTCGTCATCCGTCACCGCGACGGTGCGCATGCGCGACGACGGCTGTTCGACGGACTGCGTGAACGAGGAGTCTTCGCTCAGGTGCACTACCTCCCGGTCTACCTGCATCCGTTCTATCAACGGACATACAACTACCGAAAGGGGCTCTGCCCCGCGGCCGAGGACTACTACGCGGGCTGCATCTCGCTTCCCTGCTATGTAGGACTCACCTCGGCAGCGCAGGACACGGTAATTAGCGCCGTGCGCGAGCTGGTTTGAGCCGATAAACTCGCGTTCGGGCGCATGAGCGGGCTTCTGGAGGCGTCCTCAGGCATACTCCTTGCCAGGCTCAGGGGTACGGAGCACGCGCAAATGCAACACGACGACGGCGTACGGATCGATTGCGACAACACGACGCTGGCACTTCGGCCGGTGCGAGGAATCAGGGCACCTTGGCAGCGAACGCGGTGATCACTCGCGAGCTCCGGCACCGCGTCCGCGTCGGGATTCGGTCCGTGGCGGCAGTCCTCTACGCCGGGACCGAGTTCCACTGCCCGTGCTGCGACCGGGGACTGCGTACGTTCGTCTCCTCCATCGCGGGACCGCGCACCGGCTGCCCCGCATGCGGCTCGTTGCAGCGTCAGCGGTTGCTGATGCTGTATCTGAGCGAGCGAACCGACGTGCTCACCGCGCCCTTGAGAATGCTGCACTTCGCCCCCGAGAAGTGCCTGTATGACCGCTTCCGCATCGCGCCGGAGCTCGACTACGTCGCCGCCGACCTGATCGACCTGCCGATGATCGACGTACAGGTCGACATCACCGACATGCAGTTTGAGGATGAGTCCTTCGACGTGATCCTCTGCAGTCACGTGCTCGAGCACGTCCCTGACGACGGCCGCGCGATGCGCGAGATGCGTCGCGTGCTCCGCCGCGGTGGACGCGCACTCCTCCAGCATCCCATCGACCACGCGCGGCCCGAGACCTACGAGGATGCGTCAATCATCGACCCTCAGCAGCGAGAGCTGGAGTTCGGACAGTGGGATCATGTGCGCGTCTACGGACGCGATTTCGTCGACCGGCTGCGCGCGGCCGGTCTGTCGGTGGAGTGCGTCCCGTACCGCGACCAGCTGACAGCGGAGCAGATCCGCCGCTGTGCGCTGGACGACCCGGACCCCAAACGCGCCGACGACATCTATGTCTGCACACCGGAGCCGGCGGATGATTGAGGCCCGGTCGAGCAACCGAGGCCGTCGCATGCGCGGTCTGATCCTGCTCGCAGCTCTGGTTGCGGCGGTAGCTGCTGGCCTGCTCGTCTGGAGCCCGTGGAGCACCGCGGCCGAGTCGTTTCGCTTCTTCGCCCCGACGAGCTTCTGGAACGCTCCCCTTCCCAACAACGCTCCTCTCGACCCCGCCTCCCCTGCGACTGGTGGCCGATTTCCTGACTGACATCACCCATGAGCAGTCGCTTCAGGACGGCCCGACGGTGAACACGAACGCCTTCAGCGTCCCGATCTACACGGTCGGGCCTTCCCAGAGCACGGTGCGCGTGATCCTCGATAAGCACAACCCGGCGCTCCAGCAGGCATTCAGCGCGGTACCACTGCCGTCGAACGTCCACCCCGCAACCGGATCGGACGGGATCCTCGTGGTGTGGCAGCCCGCTCAGGACAGGATGTGGGAGTTCTGGCAGCTTCATCGCACTCGAAACAACTGGCACGCAAGCTGGGGCGGAGCGATGCGCCATGTGCAGGAGAGCAGCGGAATATTCGGCCGCGGATCGTGGCCGGGTGCCGAGTACTACTGGGGCGCCGCCGCGACTTCGCTTCCCGAGGTCGGGGGACTGATGATGATCAGCGAGTTGCAGAGGTTTCAGATCGATCACGCGCTGGCACTTGCAATCCCCAACACGCGCGAGCACGTTTGGTCGTGGCCGGCACAGCGCACCGACGGACAGTCAACCGATCCCAACTCGCTGCCGGAGGGCGCGCGCCTGCGGCTCGACCCCGCGTTGAACCTGGACGCACTCAATCTGCCCCCGATGACGCTGGCGATGGCCCGGGCGGCTCAGCGCTACGGGATCGTCGTGCGCGACACCTCCGGAGTAATCACGTTCTACGCCGAGGACCCCACTCCGAGCGGAACGGACCCTTACACCGGGCCTAAAGGTGCTTTCGGCGGACTGAATGCTCGCCAACTGCTGGCCACCTTCCCGTGGGCGCATCTCCAGGTACTGAAGCTGCAGCTGCACGGCACGCCGTGATCTCCGCAGTCGACCTCGCCGACAACTTTGCGGAGCTCGGGATCGGATCCCCTGGGACGCTGATGGTCCACTCCAGCGTGCGTGCCTGCCTGCGCGTCGATGGAGCCACGCCGACCGCCAAGCTCGAGACGATCGTTCGGGCGCTAGACGAGGTGGTGGGCGACGGGGTGCTGGCGATGCCCACGTTCACTTACAGCTTCTGCAACGGCGAGCCGTTCAACCTTTCGCGGAGCCCCTCCACCGTCGGGGCCCTGACCGAATACTTCCGGCAGCTTTCCGGCGTGCGCCGGACAACCGATCCGATTTTCTCGGCGGCGCTCCGCGGCAGCGTTCCGCCGGAATGGGAGGAGAGCCTGTTAACCGTCGGTGACGTCGATTGCTTTGGCGAGCGCAGTTTCTTCGCCTACCTGCGTGAGGTGAATGCCACTCTCCTGTTCTTCGGCGTCGACCTCGAGGCCTGCACGTTCATCCACCACGTCGAGCAGCGCCACGGCGTCGATTACCGCTACATGAAGAACTTCCACGGGATCGTCGAGGACGGCGAGGAGCGAGCTGAGGCCACCGCCTCATATTTCGTGCGTCCGCTCGATGGCGATGTCGACGTGTTCCTCAGGCCGCTTGAGGCGGCCCTGCTGGACGCGGGGCTGGCACGCACCGTCGCCGTCCCAGACGGACCCCGGCTACTGGCCACCGATGCGCGATCGGTCGAGCAGGTGGCGGTTGCGGAACTCGCCAAGAACCCCTCGTTCCTCCTGCGCCGCGGACACGATCAAGCGCGAACCTCGGTTTGCAGATAGCTCTCAATCGCCTCAAGCGACAGCAGCTCCGGCATCACCTCGCTCGATATCTCGATGCCGAACTCGGTCTCGAGCGCGAGCATCAGCTCGAGGTGGTGAAGCGAGTCCCACGTCTCCACATCCTCGCTGGTGGCCTCGTCAGGCAGCTCGGCCTGGTCGATTCCAAAGACGTCGGCCATGATTCCTCGCACTCGATCACGCATGCGTGACCACCCCCTGCGCGTGCCCGCCAGACCCCAGCTGGCTGTGCTCGAGATCGACTCGGAAAACGCCGTCGCCAACCGGGTCGAAGCCGGCGGCGCTGTAGAAATCCGCCGCCTGGCCGTTCTTGGGCGTTGGCAGGTAGCGGCCGTCGAGGAAACGGACACCGCGCCTCCGGACCCGAGCCGCCGCGAAATCAAGCAGCGCGTCCTCGACGCCGCGCCCCAGCACCCGGCAGCTGAGCAGCAACGTGTCGATCTCGGCCCGCTCGCGCTCGACGAACCGCACAATCGCCAGCCCCGTGATGCCGCTCTGTCCGAAGCGGTCGCTGACGGCCACGGTGAAGAGCTCGGTGTCGCCGTCCGCGAGCATCTCCTCTAGCTCGGCGATGGTGTAGCGAGTTGTGGTGAGATTGAACTGGTTGGTGCGCTGGCACAGCTGCGCCGCACGGGCGATGGATGCGTCGTCGACGGGCTCGATGCTTACCGTCTGCTCCAGCGAGCGGAGGTAGTCCTCCAGCGAGAGACCGACGCTGCGAGCACGCTTGCGCGCCACATGCGCGGTGTAGGCGGCCGGACGCTCGCTGTCGGCGTCGGTCAGGGAGAGACGCGCAAACAGCGGGAGGCCGCGTAGGAACGCTGGGCGTCTGACCGGATCCTGGGGAAGGTCTGGAACTGCCACGGCTGGGAGGGCGCGGCCGACGTAATCGCGCTCGACCGGATTGTCATCGAGCAGCACGAAGCTTTCCAGGCCAAGGTCGAGCTCTTCGGCGATGGCAACGAGATTGCTGGCCTTGTCCTCCCAGTTGATGCGCTCGGTTGCGAAGTGCTGTCTCCTCAGAACCATCCCGGGGTGGCGGTCCAGAACTTCGTATGCGTCTTCCGGGTTGTTCTTGCTGCAGATCACGAGGATCACGCCGGTCTCACGCAGCGCAAGCAACTCTCGCTGGAAGTCCTGGAACGCCAGACCCACGCCTTCCTCACCGCAGACGACCCCTTGGAGGCCATCCTCGCCCACGATGCCCCCCCAGAGCGTGTTGTCAAGATCGACCGCGATCAGCTTGCGAGTGGCGCCGCCGTGCGCCCCGATGTGGAGCGCGATCAGGTCGCTCAGCGTGGCCAGGCCCAGTGGATTCAGACGCATCCGAGCCAGATACCAGAGCCGCGGGTCGAAGTAGCGGCGAGCTCCCTGCGCACGGGTGTGCCAGTCCCAGTCAATGGGGACGATTCGCGGCGACAGCCCGCCCAGGTCCCGCACCTGCGAGAGGAAGCGCTCCACCGCCCATTGACCACGGAGCGCCGCGGCCGGATCGAGCAGATGCTCTACCGGAGCTCGGTCGGCGCCGAAGGCGACCACGTAGATCATCGTCGCGGGCAGGCGCTCAAGAAGCGCGTGAAGGCTTGTCTCGAGCTCGTTGATGCGGTCCTCGACCAGGCTCTCGGCCTCCTGCTGGGCGATCGGGACGGACCGGTCATAGAGAGCAAGCAGCATGTCCTCGACCGCGGGGATCACGATCACGGCGCCGGCCGACTCCAGTGCCTTTGAGCGCGGATTCAGTATTTCCTGGCTTAGCTGGCCGAACTCGCCCAGGCGCACCTCGGGCGTCGGCAGGCCGGCGCGGTCGAGGGCATCCGCAAGCAGCGGCGGGAGGAAGTCGACGTTGAACGAGCTCAGGACGGCGACGCGGAGCCGCTCGCCGGGATCTCCAGGCGAGCCGGAAAGAATCTGCTGCCCGCGTCGACGGCGCGCCGCGACATTCTCGGAGGCCTCCGCAGCGGTCGGCGCAGCGCGGCCCCCGTCTTCGCTCTGGTCCTGCCCCATCGCTTCAATCGTAGCGTCGAGCTCTGCGGACGGCCGATCAGCAGCCGACGCCGGGACGGGCCCGTCCCGGGGCCAGGCACTGGATCCGGATGCGCGGCCCCTGACGCGGTCGGATGACAAACGCGTAGTACTTGCCGATCCAGTTGGGCCGGAGGATCTTGACGATGATCTGGGTCCCGACCTGCAGGTGGTGATCGCCGAACCAGTGCCCGAGCTGGATCGTCCCGGGGTGGCGCGCAACACAGCGCTGAGCGCCCAGCCGAACGCAATGCTTGAGCTTGGTGACGGTGATCGCGCTGCTGGCAAACGGGCAGCCCTGGCCGTTGCACGTGATGAGCACGCTCGAGCCGTTCGGCACCCTCTCGATCACCATCGCGAGGACCTTCGTGTAGCCGGGCGTGTAGTAGAAGCTCCATCGCATCGTCGCGCCGATCGTGCCAAGCACCGGCTGGGGTTGCACGTCAACCGACGTCGAAGACGACTTTGACCCCAGGAAGTATGGGTCGCCGCCGTAGGTTGCTGTGACGGTGTGCCCGCCGGTCTGGCCGTAGGTGACCGTGCAGGTCGCGCTGCTGACGCCGTTCTTCTTCACCAGCGGCTGATGGCCGCATCCCGGGATCGGCGTGGTCCCGTCGGTGAACGCGACTGGTCCGGAAGGCTGAACCGGCCCTCCGTGACCAGGAGTGACGGTCGCGGTGTAGGTGATGTCCGAGCCCACTTGAACGGCAAAGCTGGAGACGTCGAGCGAGGTCGAGGTCACATCCTTGCCCACGCTGATGGTCGCGGCGCCGGTCGAGCCCGCGACCGTCGAGCTGCTGTCCGGCGTGAAGGTGGCGGTCAGCCGCTGGAGCGAGGCCATCGCCGCGAATGAGGTGTGGCAGACCGCGGTCGGGTTTGACGGGGTGATCGGCTTTCCCACGCATCCGCCGAGCGGAAAACCATCGTCCGCGAACGTGATCGTTCCCGACGGGGACCCCCCGTTGGTGTTCACTGACGCGAACAGGGTGACGCTCTCGTTGGTGACCGGGGTCGAGGAGGAGGAGACGAGCGTCGTGCCGGAGCCCACTGCGTTCTGGGTCAGCGTCGCGAATCCGTTGATGCCGGTGGTCTGGTCGGTGGCCGTGATGGTGGATTGCCCTGCGGTCTTGGAGGCGGTGATCGTGGCGGAGTAGATCCCGTTGCCGTGGTCCGTGGTGCTCCCCACCTTCTGCTGCGGATCGCTGGAGGAGAAGACGACGCTATGCCCGGGTGCGGCGTTGCCGTTGAAATCGGTCACCACAGCGGTCGCCGTCGTCGTCGAGGTTCCGTCGGCGGGTAACGAGCTGGGGTTGAGCCCGACGCTCACGCCTGCCGTCGTCTGGGTCAAGGTGCTCATGCCGGTCCGGTTCGGAGAAACCGAGCTGTCGGTGGCGGTGATCGTCGACTGTCCGGGGGTGCCGGAGCTCGTGATCGTCGCGGTGTAGGTGCCGTCGCCGTTGTCCTTGGCAGGCGAGGGGTTGATCTTCTGGCCCGGGTCGCTGGAGGTGAAGGTGACCGTGTCGCCTGGGACGGGATCACCCTTCGCATCGGTCACCGTCGCGGTCGCGGTGCTCGCGCTCACGCCATTCGCTTGGATGGACGCTGGGAACAGCGAGACGGTGACGGAGCTCGCCGGGCCGTACTTGCTCAGGACCGCTGACCCTGAAACATTGGGGGTGACCGACGTGTCCTTAGCCGTGATCGTCGCTTGCCCCGGATCCGTCGAATTAACCGTCGCCGTATAGGTGCCAGGCTGCGCACCCGGCGAGGTGCCGCTGACCGTGTCCTTCGAGTCGCTCGAGGAGAAGGAGACGGTGTCGCCCGGGACGGGATCTCCCTGCGCATCTGTCACCGTCGCGGTCGCCGTGCTCGTGCTCACGCCGTCAGCCTTTAGCCGGGCGGGAGCCAGCACGACGGCGACGTTGCTCGCCGGGCCGTACTTGGTCAGGTCACCGCCGTCCCCGTGAGGTTGGGGGTCACCGAGCTGTCGGTCGCCGTGATCGTCGACTTCCCGGGATCTGTCGAGTGGATCGTCGCGGTGTAGGTGCCGGTGCCGGGCGTGCCGGGCGACGTTGCGCTGACAACGTCTGCCGGATCGCTCGACGTGATCGTGACGGTGTCGCCGTCGACCGGGAGGCCGTTCGTATCCGTCACCGTCGCGGTGACAGTGGCCGTCGCAATGCCATCGGCTTTGATCGGGTTCGGGGACACTGACACCGAGACATGGGCCGCCGGACCGGGCGGGGGCGGCGGCAAGGCCTGCGAGCCGGCCGGGAGCAGCCACCCGCAGGCGATCGCCGACAGCACTGCCAAGGCAATGAGAATCAGGCGTCGCATAAGCCTCTTACGCGGCTGAGGCGACCGGACGCCTCACCCCGCGGACGATCAATAGTCCGTCGCACGTTCATCCCTTCCAAATCCCCAGCCCTAAAGAGTACGCCATCGGCCGTGAGCGTGCTCCGAATGCCACGAAAGCCACACTCGGCGCCCTGCCGCTTCGGCTATGATCCTCTCGAGGCAACCTTTCAAGCAGAAAGTAGTGGGTCTGTTGGAGACGCGTTCTGCAGTGGGCAAGCAGAGCTTCGGTGGGTTCGGCGTGTGGTCGCTGGCCGGCGCTGCTGCCAATGGCGACGAGCCCTCGGACGGCGCCGCTAAGCGCAGGTTCGCCAGGCCATGGCTCCTGCTCGTGGTCGGGCTGCCGGTCCTGGCGTTCGGCGTCGCGTTCGCCGTGGCTGCTGTCACGAAGACCGGCAAACCGAGCCATCACCCGGCAAGCCTCGCCGGGCCGAGAGTCAGTGCGGTGGCTCCAGTTCCCCGCCCATCTGCGCTTGCCGTGAAGCCCAAGCCAAAGCCCGCCCCGCAGCCAGCCGCGTCCGCGAGCGCCCCAGCTGTCTCGGTCTCGACCACGGCAAATACCCAGACGAGGACCGGGAGCTCAGCGACCGTGGGCTCGTCCGGAGGTGGCGGCTCGGGATCGAGCGCCGGTTCCAGCCCGGTCTACAGCTCTCCCCCGCCCGCCGTCAGCTCTCCCCCGCCCGCCGTCAGCTCTCCTCCGCCGGCCTCAAGTTCCCCGCCGCCGAGCAGCGGCTCCGGCACGAGCTCCGGCAGCTCATCTAATGGCGGCGGCTCCGGCTCTGGGACGGCCAGCGGGGGAGGTTGAGCCCGCCGCTCACCCGACCAGATAGCCGAGGCTTCTGAGTCGGGCCAGGGCCGAGTTCAGGGCATCGTTGGCGTGACCGAGCGCCACCGTCGCCTGGCTGTAGCCGTGTGAGTCGTTCCCCGCGGCCGCGCGCGCCAGCGCCGCATACGCATCACCGGTCGTCCTCAGCGCAGCGATGAGCGTCGCGTTCTCGGTGGTCGCAACACCGGCGTTGAGATGAAGGAGGGCGAGGGCGGCCTGGAAGTGGGCGCTCGCGAGGCCGTTCGCCGCCGCAGCCTGGGCGTGAGCGTCGTGCGCGCGATGGAGCTGGGCGCCGGCGCTCGACCGGACCGCATTGAGCCTGCCGATCACGCGATCGAGAGAGGCTGCGTAGGCCGCGTTCGGCCCGGGCGAGATCACGCCACCGGAGGGGTTCTGGTTGACAGCAATATGCGAGGAGCCTCCGCCCCTGCCCAGACCAAGGGCTAACCCGACCGCTGCCGCCACGACCGTGCCGCCGACCACCACCACTGCGGTACGCGGGCGGACGATGGGAGGTCTCCGCGGCCGGGTGACCGGCCGGAAGCTGCGCCCTGGCGACGGGGGGGCCGCGCCGGCGGCCGCGCCGATGGCTTCGCCGCCCACCCTGCGAGAGCCCGTCGAGTAGTTCCACGTCGCGCCGACGATCACCCCCGCCCACGTCCACAGCAGGAGCTGGGCGAAGTTCTGTTCAAGCGGGTTGACCACGCCGACCACGGCGACGAGGATGATCATCGCCACCAGCCCTATCTTCCACGGCCGCATCTCAGGTGGAGCGCGTCCTGCAAGCGCGGTCCCAAACGCATAGATCTGCGCTAACAGCCACAGCAACAATCCGACCAGCCCCAGCTCGACCGCATTGGATAAGTACACGTCGTGGAGCGCGACGTTGAACCCGGTCATAGGGTAGGAGGCGGCCTGACGGAAATACGGGAGGCTGACGTCGGTGAATGTGCTCCATCCGAACCCGAACAGGGGACGGGCCTTGATCATGCGGAACGCCGCCGCATCTTGGTTTTGCCGATCCCATACGGAGAGCGAGGTCTGCGTCCGGTGAGTGACCCGCTGCTGCAGCCCGGGTACGAATGACACCGATCCGACCACCAGCGCGGCACCGACGAACAGGACCGGCAAGAGCGTTCGCCGTAGCTCGCGTGTACCGACTCCCACGGCGAAGGCACTCAGCACCACGCCGATCCAGATTCCGCGCTCAAGTGTGAAGAAGCAGCCGAGCAGGCAGAGAGGGATCACCGCCCTGGCAATCATGCGAATCGGGCGGGATGGCTTCGTCGACAGGATCACGGCCGCCGCGACTGCGCAGCCGAACAGCGCCAAGCCCTCGGTCACTGGGGCCGTAAAGGGACCCCTCGCCCTGCCGTCCACCGTGCCGACGTTGGGATCGACGATGTAGCGCGGGAATACGAGCGAGTTCGCCCCCACCCCCTCCAGCAGCGCCTCGATACCGAGGTAAATGCCGAGCGCCAGCAGGACGAACAGCAGGACGCGGCGGTCCCTGTCGCTCCGCACGATCAACGGGACGACAAAGAAAATCGAGAATGGGATCAGTCCAAGCTGATCGAGCAGCAAGAAGGTGGGTGTGCGGTGGCCCAGCGATCCGGCCACGGCTGCGGACACAGTCGCATATATCGCCGTCAACATCAGCAACACGTGAGCGGGCCTGAGGCGGAAGCTCTTGAGCTGGTCTCGCTCACGCACGGCAAGCAGGAGGACCGAGCCCAACAGAAGGAACCGGTCCGGAAGGAAGGGGAAACCCGGCAGACCGAGCGTCTGCCAATTGCCGGAAAAGATGCTCAAGACGAGCCCGGCGCTGAACATGTAGACGGTCGGGAGCTGACAGAGCACGTACACCCCGGCAACAAACGCAAGCGACACGGTCGCCGCGAGAAACAGCGAGGTGGCGTGCGTACCGGTGCCCGCCTTGCGACTGATGACCAGCGTGAGCAGCACGACGACCGGGACCAGCCACATCGCCGCCCGCCGAAGCGGCGGGATCGTCAGCCCATCGTTCACGGCCGCATCACGTGACCGTGACCCGCTGCACCTCCTGAGCCGCCCTCAGCATCGCCAATGCAACTCCGATGACTGCTCCCACAACGAAGCCGATGAACCCGAGCAGCTCGATCGTCGACTTGCGGTCGTTTGACGCGCCGTCCGCGGTCGTCAGCGTCGATACGCCCGTGGTCGGCGGGTTGGCCTGAAGCGACGCTGTGTACGCCGCGCCGAGGGAGTTGAGGACGAGCTGGTCCCGATCCCTCTTGGCTTTGGCCGTGCTGATCGCCTGTTGATTACCGGCTGTTTGGGCCGCGGCCAGCGCCGTATTGTCCGAATCGACCTTCACCGATGCCGCGCCGTAGTCCGTCAACAGGCTCTGGGTGCCACTGGTGGGGGAATTCAGCAGCTTCAGATAATGGAGGACCGCCGTGCTCGCCGTATTCGCCAGCTGGATCGCCAAACTGGCCGACTTGGCGGTGGCAACGATGTTGAAGGCGGGGCTGTCCGGCACCGGAGCCGAGCTCAAGTTGCTTGAGACCGTGCCCCTGCTCAGATTGAGCGTCTGGCTGACCTCGGCGACAACGGGCGTCGCCAAGATCGTGCGGCTGTACGCGGTCGCCAGCGAGCCCGCGGCGACCACGTTGCCTCCGAAGTTGGGCGAGGCGGGATTCGCGGTCCCGATGATCAGGCTCGACTGAGCGGTATATGTCGGATTGCGCCCAAACCCGATCGCGACCCCGATCGCAAGGAACAGCACGGCCGGCACCACGATCCACATCGGGTGGCGACGAAGGGAAACGATCGGCGGAATCCGAGGAGAAAAGCCTCCGGCGGGCCAGCTGTCTGGCTCCTCTTCCCGGTTGCGCTCGCGATCGCCCACGCGACGCTGCGGTTTGCTCGATAGGCTTGCCAAAGCGAGGTAGGGTAGACCGACTCGATTTATAGCAGCGACAGGCTCGGGTTTAATAGCAGTGCCCGACGTGCCGCTGCTAGGGCCTGCGGGATCCTGCCACGCTCCGCTTCTACGCGTGCCAGGATAAGCGGAGGGCGCCAGTTCTGGGGTTCGTCGGCTTGCGCTCGGCGTGCAGCTCGCTCGGCCCCCTTCAGGTCACCGGCGAGTTCCAGCACGAGAGCCTCCTGCATCCATGGAGTGGCACCGTAGGGCTCGATCCGTTCGGCGGTCCGGGCGTAACGAAGCCCCGATTGGATCGATCCGTGGGCGACGGCCGCCTGGCTCCGGCGAACCGCGATTGTGGCCTCGAGCGGGATCGCAATTGCGATCAGGCAGCACACCGTGGCACCCGCGACCGAGAGGCGTGGTCCGATCCCGGCGCGCCGGGGCGGGGCACCTTCAACACCAAGGGCCACGCCCGCCACCATCAGGAAGCACAGCGTTACCACCGGCACCTGCCACACCCAGTCGGTGAAGGCCGCCACGGTGAACGCGGCTGATGAGGCGGCGGCTGCCGCGAAAGACGCCGAGTCCGGGACTATCGGCGAGCGACGCGCCCGAAGCGCTGTACCAGCCAGCGCAGCTCCGAGGAACAACAGAATCAGCACCCCACCGGGGATGCCAGTCTCGGCGATCGTCTCAAACACCAGTGAATGTGCGTTGCGGACGTAGCCGGCGGTCGGGTCGCCATGGCGCGTCCACCAGAACTCCCACGTCCCCGCGCCGATCCCGCGGAACGGATGGTGCTCGGCCGCCAGGATCGACTCGCGCCAGTACTGATATCGCCAATTTCCGCTCAGGCTTCCAAGCCGCGCCGGGCTCTGGTTGCTGGCAGGCGTCGGGCGCTTGAATGCGCTCCACGCGTGCGAGAGCCGATGCGGGCCACCCGCTACGAGGAACGCAATGACAGCGGCCAGCAGCACCGCGGCCGCCGTCGTACGCGGCCGGACACGGATCCCGGTGGACGGGAGCGCGACCTCCCGCAACCTGGCGAAGACGCCACGCCTGCGAGCCAGGCTCAACCCGAAATGAGCTGCCGCGACGGCGACGCACACCACTATGGTCAGGACGAGCAGCGCGTGGCCCTGATGACGCGCTCCGGACGTGGCCAGGCCTTCACGGAAGGCGTGATCTCCAAACGCAATCACCGTCAGCAGCGCGCCGCCAGCTGCGCCGAGGAGTCCGGTGACGAGCTGAGCAGAACGATTTGGCGCCAGGAGGAGGTAAAGCAGCGCGGCGAGCGCGAGCGCGACCAGGCTGCCCCGAGAGAGCGTGAGCAGCAGCGTCAGGACGAGCGCCGGAAGCGTGCCCGCGGCCAGGCTCTGGCCCAACCGCGTCCTCGCTTGCGTCGTGGCGCTCCAAACGAGAGGTATCCCGATAGCGACCAGCTCCCCGAGCGCATTCCAATAGCCCACGGGATAGCTCAGGCGTGCCCGTACTCCAGGCAGCAGCGTGTTCGTGGAGTTCGTCCCGAACGAGCCGGGGAGCATTCGCGAGAGCAGCGCGACGGTGGCGATGAAAACAATGGCGGTGGCAACGCCGGCTATGAGATGCCGGGCGTATTTGGCACCCAGTCCGCCGATTGCGAGTGCGAGAGCACCGAGGTACGTCGCGTCGCGCGCGACCTCGGCGAGTGTCCGCTCCCGGCTGCCTGACCAGATCATCCCGACCGCGGACCAAGCGACGAGGCCGATGAGGGCACCGAGCATCACCCAACCGACGCGTGAGGGTCTACGGACCCGGTCGAACCCGAGCAGGGCTCCGAGCAACGCGGTCCAGCAGATGATCACACCTGCGCTTCCCCACACCGTCGTGTCGTAGCCGCCTCCCTCCCAGCCGAGATATCCGATGGCGACGGCGGCGAGAACCCATATCGCACCGCCCCGAAGGTCCACCGTGTGCCAGCCACGGTCCACCCGCGAGGCCCACGCGCGTAGCGACCCCCGGGCTGCCTCGGACGCAGCGGCCCGGTCGTAGGTTCGACCGCCTACCATTTCTCCTTACCGTGCGGAGACAGCGATGAGAGTCCTAAGCCGCGTTGGTTGGATTCCGCTTCTGATGTGGCTGGTGCCGTCGGCGCATGCCGCGACACCGATCGCCGTGCCGCCCGGGAATCCCGCCGGCAACCAGTACGTCGAAACCCTACCCGGGCCCACGGGCAGCATGGTTCTGACTCCGGGCCAGCCGGTGCTACTGCCACCGGGGACCGTCCGCGCGTTGTCCAGGCAAGGCCCCGCGGGCTTGCTTGTCCTTGCGCTGGGGCCACGGTCCCCGAAGCTGGCCCAAGGCCGAGGTGGCACCGCGTCTGCGGGCGGTCGATCGAGCATCGTGCCGACGAACGGTCCGGCGACCCGTCCTGAATCTCCCGGGGCTGCGTTCGGCTCATTGCTGGTCGGTAGCGGATCCCAAGGCATCGGCTGGGCCCTCCCTGCGATTCTCGCCGCGATAACCGGCGTCGCGCTGGCGCTGGTGCTGGCGCGACGATCGGATCGCCGGAGCAGGCGCCCTTCCTCTTGATCGCCGGCCACCGGATCTCCGGCCATCACTGGATCCTAGACGCCGCGGCACGCGCAGATCGCCGGTGCCGGAGTGTGATTTGCACAGGGCTCGCCCTGGCGCTTCTGTGCTCGCTGATTCTCGGGTCCACGGGTGTCGCGACTGCGATGGCTCAGGGGCCAGCCAGCTTCACCGAGGGCTTCATCGACCTGCCCACGCTCGGGAGTGCGAATGCTTCGGTGCGGGATACGTGGCTTGACCGCGCTAAGGAAACTGGGGCGACGGCGGTGCGCTTCAGCATCGAGTGGTCTGCCATCGCACCCAAACGGCTGACCCGCAGATTCCGGCCTGCCGATCCGGGTGACCGTCGTTACGGGTGGGATGACCTCGACGCAGTGCTGCGGGACGCCACCACGCGCGGTCTGAACGTGTTGCTCACGATCTACGACGCGCCGCTCTGGGCTCAGGGAAAGGATCGGCCCCGTTCTTCGGGCCCCGGCTCCTGGAAGCCGAGTCCGCGCGCTCTGGGGGCATTCGCACACGCCTTGGCAGCGCGATATTCCGGCACGTTCCCGGATCCGGTACATCCGGGCGCAACGCTCCCGCGGGTCCGCTGGTTTCAGGCATGGAACGAGCCCAACTTGCCCCTCTACTTGGCCCCGCAGTGGATCCGGAGCAAGGATGGCTCGTTCCTGCCAGCTAGCCCCGGGATCTATCGGGAGATGCTCAATGCCGTCTATAAGAACGTGAAGGCAGCGCAGCCAGACGCATACGTGCTCTCGGCCGGCACGGAGGCTTATGGCGATCCTCCAGGAGCGGGCCGCATGCCGCCGACGCTGTTCATGAGCGAGCTGTTGTGTCTGCAGGACCGATCACTCCGGCCCGAGCCGTGCCCCCATCCGGCCCACTTCGACGCGGTTGACCACCATCCCTACGCTGCCCTACCTACATACAAGGCGGCCAATCCAGCCGACATCAGCGTCGGAGACCTCGCCAGGCTCGAGCGGATCGTGCGCGTCGCGGAGCGGTCCGGGCGGGCACTCCCGCGGGGGCCCAAGCCGCTTTGGATCACGGAGATCGGCTGGGGCACGAGGCCCCCCAATCCGCACGGAATCGCTCCTGACACTCAGACGCGCTATCTGGCGCTGGCGTTCTACACGCTGTGGCGCCAGGGCGTCGACCATGTCTTCTGGTTCACGCTGCGCGACTCCGGACATGCCTTCGGGGGTGGCGGCGGCCTCTACTTCGGCAACGGGGACCCCAAGCCGGCGACGGCCGCTTTCCGCTTTCCGTTCGTGGCCGTGCGGGCGGGAAGGCAGACGTTGACCCTGTGGGGTCGGGCGCCACTTGCCGGGACCGTATCCATCGAGCGCGAGGTCGCCAATGCCTGGCAGCTGGTCGTCCAGCTCCAGACCACCCCCGGTGGCGTGTTCCACGCGACGCGCGCACTGGGTAGGCACGTGACGCTTCGCGCCGTCCAGGGGGCCGTTTCGAGTCCACCGTGGACCACGGGCTGAGCCCGGGACGACCGTGCGGCTCCCGGGTTCTCGGATACACTGACTGTGTCATTTGGGCAGACAACAAATGGGGGAGTTTCGGCCGCAGCGACGGCTGCCGGCCTAATCTCTAACGTCTGAACTGTGTTCAGGAAGTCGCCAAACGTGCGGCGGCTGTGGCGTCAGGGTGATATCGAGACGCTGATCGCTGCGCTTCGCTACGAGGACAAGGTCCCCGAGACGAATGGTCGAGTCCTCGACCTCGGAGTCGGGGTGCGATCTGAGGCAGCGGAGGCCTTATGTCAGGTGGACGACCAGCGCGCGGTTCAGGCGGTGGCCATGGCCGCCCTGGTGGACGACGACGAGCGCGTGCGCCACGCGGCCGTGTCTGGCCTGCTCCGACTGCTGGAGACGTTCCGAGGGCCGGCGCCGTCGCCCCCGGCGACCGAGAAAGCAGACCAAGGCTCTGACCCGGTCCCACAGGCCGCGGAAGAAAGAGCCATCGTCGCCACCCAACTCGCTCGCACACTCCTGCTGGTAGGCGAGGAACAGCTGATCCTCGACCAACGAGAACTGCTCCTTAGCTTCTTGACCACGGAATCAGATCCGGACCTCGGGGCGGTGATGGTGCAGGAGATGCTGGAGGCACTCGCCGATCCGCAACCGCCGGTCGTGGAACGGGCAATCGAGTTGATCGTCCGGTATGCACGCGGGCCCGACCAGATAGATGCCTTGATCCTGGCGCTTCGTGATCCCGCTCGGAGCGCCTCAGCGGCAAGGGCGCTCGGTCAGCTGAAAGAGAACCGCGCGCTCGGCGCCCTGGTCGCTGCATCGCAGTCCGCAGATCCCGGGGTGCGACAGGCCTGCATCTGGGCTCTGGGCGAGATGGCGGATTCCCGCGCCGTGGCAGCAATCTTTGCTGCCACCACGGATGAGAACAGCGAAGTTCGGGAGGAGGCGATCAGAGGGCTCGATAACCTGGGGACGATTGCGGTTATTGGGGGAGTCGCAAGCATGCTCTCCCCGCTTAGATCCGAGCTGATTGGTGGCCAGCCGGTCACCGAGAGGCGGCGGCACCTCACGACGAGCGCGGGGTCCGAGAGGGAGAAGCGTGACACTCCATCGGAGACGAAACCGGTCAAGTCCTCGGACGGCACGGTCTTGCACGCAGAGCTGTTTGGCCACGAGCAGGCCGGCACGATTGTGCTCGCCCACGGATGGGCCAGCTCGCTCCGTTTCTGGACACACCAGATCCGCGGTCTTGCCGAGACGTTCCGCGTTGTAGCCTACGACCTTCGGGGCCACGGTCGAAGTCAGGCTGCACAGGGAGCGGACTACTCGTTCGACAGGTTCGGCGATGACCTCGAAGCCGTCCTGAGGGCGTTTGTCGAGGAGGGGACTCCCGCGCTTGTCGCGGGCCATTCGCTTGGCGCGATATCGATTGCGGCGTGGGCGCGGAGGTACGACGTGGAGCCGCGGGTCAAAGCCGCTGCGTTGCTGCATCCAGGTCTTGGCAATCCGGTAGCCGAGCGCCTGCTCACGCGCCTGACATTGCCGAACGGAACGCCTGGCATGGTGCAGGAACCTTCACTGGTTCAGGAGTCGATGATCCGTTACCTGGTGTTCGGTAATCCCGCGAGCGCCGACGCCGTGTCGTTCTACCAGGAGATGTTGCGGGAGTGCCCGGCCGACGTCCGCCGCCAATCCGCCGAGGGGATCGACGAGCAGGGCCTGCGGGAGGGTCTAGCGCGGCTGACGGTTCCGACGCTCGTGATCGCCGGCGAGGTCGATCAGTTGGCGCCGCCTTCGGATGCCCGGACGATCGCCGAGATGCTGCCCAACCTCGTCGCCCTGAGCGAGCTACCTGGAGTCGGTCACATGGGACCGCTGGAGCAGGCGTACCAGATCAACCATCAGCTACGCCAGCTGGCTATCGGTGCGATCGACTCTCCAGCTGAATGACCCGGCCGGAGGATCACGGCTCGGATTCAAACGAACAACACGCGTCGACGATGAGACCGACCTCCTCGTCGCTCATCGACGGGTAGAGAGGAAGCGAGCAGATCGTGTCCGCCAGACGCTCGCTGACGGGCAGGCTCGGCTGCCCGAACGGCGAAAATGCGTCGGTGCGGTGGATTGGCACCGGGTAATGAACCGCTGAGGCGATGCCCCGCGCGGCCAGATGCTCGCGTAGCCGATCTCTGGCACGGCAGCGGATCACGTACTGGTGATAGACGTGATCACGACCGGGTCCCGGTGGCGGAGGAACCGACAGTCGGTGAGCTAGCCCGGCGCTGAGATCGGCGGCTCGGCTGCGCCTGGCGGTGTTGTAGTCATCCAGCCACTGCAGCTTGATGCGAAGTATCGCCGCCTGGATCGAGTCCAACCTCGCGGTAGTCCCGACGCTGTGATGGTGATAACGCGGACGCTCACCGTGCGAACGGAGCAACCGCACGCGGTCTGCCAGAGCAGCGTTCGAGGTTGTCACCGCCCCCGCGTCCCCCCACGCTCCGAGGTTCTTCGAGGGATAGAAGCTAAAGCAACCACACGCCCCGAGTGACCCGACGCGCTTACCTCGATAAACCGCGCCATGCGCCTGAGCCGCATCCTCGATGACCGGTACGTTCCACTTCCTGGCGAGACGGAGCAGGGGTGACAGCTCGACCGTGCGCCCAAACAGGTGCACGGCGATGATCGCTCGGACCTGCGGGCCGAGTGCCGGCTCTACCAACGCCGCGGTGAGGAGCTGGGTGTCGGGGTCGACATCGACGAACCGCGGGGTTGCGCCCACCAGGGCCACCGCCTCGGCCGTCGCGACGAACGAGTTCGCGGGGACGATCACCTCATCCCCTACGCCGACGTTGAGGGCACGCAGGCTGAGCACCAGCGCCTCGGTTCCCGAGGAGACGCCGACCGCGTGATCGGTGCCGCAGTAGCCAGCGAACTCGGCCTCGAACGCCTCTACTTCATCCCCGAGGATGAACGCACCGGCTCTTGCCACCCGCTCGACGGCATCGAGCAACTCCGCCATCAGATCGGGATCGGTGGGGTCAAGGCGGGTGAGGGGTACCGTCGAAGTGTCGAACATTGCACTCACCCCCTAAACGTTCTTCGAGCTAGCCAAAAACCGGCCCCCAACTTGGTTTCGCGCGTGGTTAATGCCCCCGGCACGTTCTTCCTCGATTATGACAGCACGTCTGCGGTGCACGGGTAAGCACCAGGTTCTGCCGGTGCTCGCGGCCAATCAGGCGACGGCTGGGAGCTCGTCGCGGCTCACGTGAGGAAGCGTCACGGGTGCTGAACCGAGTTCCCTGAGGTCGCCCTGCAGGGCGCGCCGGCCGCGCTGGTCCAACGCGTGGACTGACCCGGGCGTCTTGCCGAGGTGTACCGCTACCTCATCGGCGGACAAACCGACGACGTGACGGAGTATCACGACGCGGCGCTGTGAGTCCGGAAGAGCCGCCAGCGCATCCCGAATGCAGCGCCCACGCTGGTACTCGGTGTCGTCGTGGGCCTCCGCATCGGCCTTGACCTCGCAGCGGACCGGTCGGCGGCGGCGCTCGACGTCCAGAGCAGCATTGCGGGCCACACGCATCAACCACGCCGAGAACGGAACCTGGCGACGCTGGTACTTGGGGAGGATCCACATCAGCTTGAGGAAGACGTGCTGAGTGACGTCCTCGGCCTCGTGCAGGTCGTTGAGGATCCGGTAGGCCGCGCGGAACACCGCTTCGGCGTAACGCTCGTAGATCTCCCCGAGCGCAGCTCTGTCGCCGGCGCGGGCCCTGGCGATCACCGAGTCAAGCCGCTCATCCGATGTCGCTCCCGCCCCCTGGCCACGGCGGCGGGGCCACGCCTCGGTCATCTGCGGCGGAGCTTGTGCTTGTCGGGCCCTCCACACTGCGTCTACGACCATCGCCTCCTCGTGAAAATGACTGACCGCCTCTGTCCCTATCCCCGGTCCGGAGCAGGCGGGCCCCCGGGAACGAGATTCGCACCGGGCAACCTAGCGACCGCATGTGAGGTGCCAGTGCAGGCCTCTGTTTGAAATTTGTTGGCCAGGGAATTTTTTTTCCCGCAAATTGGTTGACTATGGGAGGTCGTTTTGTAACCATCGGGTCCTCACCGTCATCAGGATGATGCGGACGGTGGGGGCTGCCATCGTGCGACGGTGATGCGGATGTCCAATCCAACAACGCAGCGATCCGGGGTCGCTGTTTCCAGCCTTCGAATCAGAGTCCTCGGCGAGACGGCCGTTGAGACTCCGGACGGCGCTGTGCCTCGCGCGTGGTTGAGCCAGCGGCCGGGGCAGTTGCTGCGGTTTCTGGTCTGCCACCGCGGCAGATTTGTCTCCACGGATGAGATCGTCGAGGCGCTCTGGCCACGGTCGGGTGCGAGCGCGGACGAAAACGTCCGCTACCTCGTGCACGCGCTGCGCCGTCAGCTGGAGCCGCACCGGCCTCCCCGTGGCCGGTCTGCCTCAGTGCAATGCATCAGGGGCGCGTACTCGTTGGGGCCGGATGTGTGGATCGATGCCCAGTTGTTCGAGGCCCGAGTACGAGACGGCCTGGCGGCCCAACAGGATGGCAACGATCAGGTGGCGTTGACCCAGATCGACCAGGCGCTAGAGCTCTACCGAGGTGACTTCATCGCCGATGAGCCGTATGCCGAGTGGGCGATGATCGAACGGGAGCGGCTGCACGAGCTGGCCGAGGCCGCGCTGTGGAACGCGATAAACGTTTGCGAGCGAAACCGCGATCTTCCCCGAGCCCTCGATTATGCGCGCCGCCTGGGCAACATGGCCTGCTACGACACGAGCGTTCAGCGTCGTTTGATCGGTTTGTGCCTTGGCTGTGGCCGCCGCAGCGAAGCGGCTCGCCGCTTTGCGGCCTTCCGGGCGAGGCTGGCGCGAGAATTCGGCGAGGAACCGGATTTCGAGCTTGCCGAGTGCTGGGAGGCGCAGCCGCCGCGGGGGGCCGAATCCAAACGGCGCACGCAGTCGTCATCCAGGGCCTCGACCGCATCCCGATAGCCGGTTGCCGCGGCCACGGAGACGGTTGCGCGCAGTTTGACTAAGCTCGCGCGTTAGAAGAGAGTGGACCAGTTCCGGGCCTTGGTGTTGGCGAACACGGCGCCTACGCGCGTCCGACCGACGTTCGTCAGCACCGATGCTCGTGAGCTGGTGCCGGTGGCCAACAAGCCGATCCTCTTCCACGTCCTCGAAGCACTCCGAGACGCGGACATCTCCGACGTTGCGCTGGTCGTTCACCCGGAAACTGGGGAGTCGATTCGTGAGGTGGTTGGAGACGGCTCATCCTGGAGACTCACTGTTCGATATACGGAGCTTCCACAGCTCGGATTGGTCGAAGCTCTCCTCCTCACGCGCAGGCTCCTGCAGGGGGGACCGGTTCTGGTGTACTCGGCGAACGGAATCCTCCTGAGCCCCCTGCAGCTTCTCTGCCAGCGTTTTCACGACGCCGGGCTCGACGCACTGCTATCGCTCCGCTGGGGAATCGAGGAGTCGACGATGAACCTGGGCTCAGACGGGTTGCCCGAGCCACGGCGAGATCTCGATGTGTTGCATCTCGACGAGTCCGTTTCCGAGCCGGTCCTGCGCGGGGCCAGGCTGGCCCAAACCCTTTCGGAGATGGCCCGCCGTAAGCGGACGGTTGCCACCGCGGGCGTCCACCTCTTTGGGCCGTCGGTGCTGGCCGCCGCCGCATCCTCAGTTCCGTCGTGGAGAGGGCGCATCGAGCTGGCCGAGCTGGTCAAACGGCAAATGGCCGGCAAAGACAGCGCCGAGGGTCGGGTGCTCGACACGTGGTGGCAGTTCGACGGCAGCCCCAGCCAGCTCCTTGACGGTAACCGGTTGGTCCTCGACGGGCTGGGAAATCGCCGGCCGCGGGCAGTCCCAGCGGACAGCGTCATCGAGGGACGGGTGTCGGTCTCGCCTTCGGCGCACCTTGAATCGGTGAGGATCCGAGGGCCAGCGATCATCGGGCCAGGGGCGCGTCTGTCGGACGCATTCGTCGGTCCCTATACGTCGGTGGGGAGCCGGGCGGTTCTGCATGGCGTCGAGATCGAGAACTCGATCGTCATGCCTCATGCCGAGGCGCGGGACCTGCAAGCTAGGATCTCAGGAAGTGTCATCGGCGAGGGCGCGGTTGTCACCCGGGACTTCAGCCTCCCCCGGGTCCTCGAACTTGCGGTCGCGCGCGGGTCGACGGCGATGCTTGGCTAACAGCAATCGATGCTCACCGCTCTGATCGCCGGGCGGCCCGGACCACTCCAGTCTGTGGTGGCAAAGGCTTTCCGGCACGCCGGCTTTGAGCTCGAAGACCAAGCGCGCGTCAGCCTCAACCTCCTGCAACGCCGGTCCTGCCGCCGGGCGCTCGTGCGGACACGGCCCGACTTCGTCGTCGACTGCAGCGGGGCCGGCGACGATCCATCGCGACAGTCCCTGAAGGCGCTCGACGAGATGTTGATCGGCTCGGAGAACCTCGCCCTGGCGGCTTCGAACATCGGGGCCCACACTGTGTTCGTCTCGGACGTCAGCGTGTTCGGCGATCGACCCGGGGGACCGCGGGTGGAGTCCGACGCCACGACCCCGTCAACCCCTCGGGGGGCGGCGGTCGCCCACGCCGAGCTGAGCGTGGCCGGCTCGAATCCCCGATACACCGTCGTCCGCAGCGCATCGCTGTACGGGCCACAGTGGCCGGGACGACTCGGCGACCTGATCACCCGCATCCGCGTGACGGATGAAGTTCGCGTCGAACCGAAGGCTGTTTGTCCACCGACCTACGCCCCGCACCTTGCCAATGTGCTGGTGGCGCTGGCCCACTCTCCCTGTTACGGAATCGTCCACCGGGCGGGAAGCGGCGAATGCAACGAGATGGAACTGGCGCGAACGCTCATCCGCCTGCTCGATGCACCGTGTCGGCTCGGTCTTGTTCCCGCCGAAAGCAGGACCGCGACATCTCCACCGACGTGTTTGGGGAGCAGACGGGAGGAGCTTCCCGCGATACCGCACTGGCGGATCGGGCTCCGCTCATGGGCGGCGGACCGGGCACCAGCCCTGGCGGGCCGGCCTAACCAGGTCGACTGAAGGCCTCTCCCAGCGCGTCCACGACGCGCTCGCCCGCCTTTCCGTCGCCGTAGAGCTCAGGGCGCTCACCCGGAAGGTCGCGCTCGAGCGCATCGAGCGCCCTCGAGGCGTCCAGATCCACGAGCGAGTTCCAGCCGAGCTCAACCGTCTCGACCCACTCGGTGCTTGGGCGCAGGGTGATGCACCGGACGCCGGCGAGGTACGCCTCCTTCTGGACACCGCCCGAATCGGTGAGCACCGCATGGGCGTTGCACATGAGCGCGGCGAACTCCAGATAGCCGAGCGGTGGCGCGACGACCAGCCGCTCGCTGCGCTGAAGGCGCTCGAGCAGTCCGAAGGCTCGCAGCCGCGCATGAGTACGGGGATGAAGCGGTAGGACGACCGTTCGCGACATGGCCAGGAGCAGCTCCACGAGGCGCGTGAGTCGACCGGAGTCGTCGACGTTGCCCGCTCGGTGGGCTGTGGCCAGGATGTACTGGCCGGGCTCGACGCCCTTGGCACTGACCAGGTCGGTCCGCGCCCGGGCTCGTGGTTGCACCTTTATCGCTACATCCACCATGACGTCGCCGACCACCTTCACTGCCCCCCGTACTGCCTCGCGCTCCAGATTGGCAGCCGGCACTTGCGAGGAACAGAGCAGGAGAGAGCTGGCGTGATCCGCCAGCACGCGGTTGAGCTCCTCTGGCATCGCGCGATCGAACGAGCGCATGCCGGCCTCGACGTGGGCGACCGGAACCCGAGCCTGCGCGCCGGCGAGTGCCCCCGCCAGCGTCGAGTTGGTATCGCCGTAGATCAGCAGTCCATCCGGCCGCACCTCGGCCAGCACCGGCTCCAGCGCGGCGAGCATTCGCGCGGTCTGGGAGATGTTGGAACCGCGCGCAATTCCAAGCTGACGATCGGGAGAGGGCAGCCCGAGCTCCGCGAAGAACGCCGCAGAAAGCTCCTCGTCGAAGTGCTGGCCGGTGTGGATCAGCACCTCTTGGTGAGAGTGGCGCAGCGGGCCCGAGACGGCAGCCGCCTTGATGAACTGCGGGCGGTTGCCCACCACTGTGAGGATCCTCATCTAGCTGTTCTGTAGCTCCCGCGCAATCCGGCTGGCAACCGCGGCCTTGACACGGCAGGTGACGGGGCCGGGCGCGTCCAGTTTGCGCGAATCAATCGCGGCGACCGGCTGCACTTCACGGGTCGTAGACGCCAGAAACGCCTCGTCTGCCTCCAGCAGATCCTCCAGCGGGCAGGGACGCTCAGACGCCGCAGCTTCTTCGATCACAAGCTGGCGGGTTATCGAAGCCAGGATGTGCTCATCGAGCGGTGGAGTGAACACGGCTTCTTGCTCGACCCAGAAGATCGAGCTGGTGGGGGCCTCCAGCACTCGTCCGTGGGGCGTGACCAGTAGCGCCTCGTCATACCCACGCTCGCGCGCCAGGCGGCTGGCGAGCATGTTGGCCCCATAGGAAAGCGACTTGACGCCGTCGAGCACGCGCGTCGGCGAATAGGTGACAGATCCGAGGCGGGCAAGCTCCGGGCTTTCCGGCAGCCGTTCGGTCAGCAGCAGACGACGCCCACCGCGAGTGACCACGATCCGGAGCAGCTCGTGGTCGGATCCAGAGCCGGCGTGGGCCAGCAGCCTGTGCGCGTCGGCGCGAACTGCCTCCACGTCAAGTGGCAGTCGCAGATTCAGCGCCGAGCGCTCGAGCCGCCGCAGGTGCTCCTCTAGGGCAAACGGTTTCCCTTCGTAGACGCGGATGACCTCAAACGCGCCATCGCCACGGAGCAGGCCCGCGTCGGTTGCGGGGATCGCCGCGGCCGAGGCAAGCATGATCTCGCCATCGACCGAGGCAATGGAAGCGCTGAAAGGACTCACGCCAGCTGCGAGCCTAACGCTGCGCCGCGACGTGGCGGCGCCCCAGCATCTGGTCTGCGAACGGTGGCCGGGTCCACACCTCGGCGAGGCGAACCAGGGTGGCGGCACACGCCGACATGTCCTGAAGCGAGGCCCACTCGCGCACGGAGTGGTACTCGTGACCGCCCGTGAAGATGTTGGGGGTGGGGAGCCCCATCTCGCTGAGCCGCGAGCCGTCGGTTCCTCCCCGGATCGGATTGCGCAGAGGCTCGACGCCCTCGGCGCGAATCGCCTCCTCAGCCGCCAGCACCACCTCCGGGAAGGGCTCCAGATATCGCCGCATGTTCCTGTACTGGCGGCGAACCTCGATCTCCAGCCTGGCTCGCGATTCGGAGCAGACCACCTCCTCGGCGATCGCCCGGAGCCGGTCAGCATGCGCCTCCAGCTGCACATCGTCGAAGTCTCGGACGATCACGCGCAGGACAGCCTCACCCGCCGCGCCCGTGAGCTCGTAGGGATGGATGAATCCCGCCCGGTCCCGCGTGGCCTCCGGGGCCAGCGTCTCCGTAGGCAGGCTGGCGATGATCCGGCCCATCAGCCGGAGCGCGTTGACAAGCTTGCCGAATGCCTGCCCGGGGTGGACCTCCACACCGTGGACGGTGAGGATCATCTCCAGGGCGCTGAAGGTCTCATCTTGGAGCTCTCCCAGCTCGGAACCATCGACCGTGTAGGCGCAGACCGCGCCAAACCGCTCGAGATCGAACAGGGTGGCTCCTTCCCCTATCTCCTCGTCGGGTGTGAAGGCGATCCGCAGGTTCGGCCGCGCAAGCTCCGGGTCCCGCGCCAGGTGGCTGACCGCAGTCATGATTGCCGCCACGCCGGCCTTGTCGTCGGCTCCGAGCAGGGTGTCGCCGCTGGCGGTGACGATGTCGTGGCCAACCTTCTCCATCAGCTCGGGCATGCGATCGGGATCGAGTGTGGTCCCGCCCCGGGGAAGCGAGATCACGCCCCCGTCGTAGGCGCCGTGAACCAGCGGCTTGACACCGTGCCCGGGTGCATCCGGACTGGTGTCGAGATGGGCGATCAACCCGATCGTGGGCCCTGATCCCTGCACCGTCGCCGTCACGTAGCCGCTGTCGTCGACCTCGGCGTCCCCAACTCCTTCAGCCCGGAGCTCGTCCACCAACAGGCGTGCCAGCTCCAGTTGACCGGGCGTGCTTGGCGACGACCGGCGATCGCGGTGGGATTGCGTGTCAATCTGCACGTATCGCTGGAAGCGCTCCAGGAGGCCGGTCGCCAGCTGCTCGGCCAGAGGCGAGGTGAATGGAGCGCGTGCCACGACGCCCGAGTATTCCAGCTGAGGTTTCATCCGCGGACCTCGGGGTAGGCACTCCTATGGGGCGATTTCTGCGAGCGAACACTCGAGGAGGCGAAAACTAGATGGCGACCCAAACACCTACTCAGCGTCAGGCTGCGGCCAAGCGCGCCGCGGCCACCCGGAAGCGGAACGCGGCCAAGCGGAGCGCTTCTACGACCCGAAGCTCGGCCCGGCGTACCACGGCCTCGGCGGGCCAGACCACGCGCAACGCGCAAAGCACGGCCAAGCGAGCCACGCGGACCGCGGGCCGGCGCGCGGACGCCGCGACCACGCGACTGGGTGCCGTCGGTAAACAGGCCCAGCGCGCGCTGCTAATCCAGGTGGGTGCGGCGGCAACGCTCGGCGACAAGGTCCGCAGTACGGCCAAGACCTGGACTCGCCTGGACCGCGTGGCGATCGAGTTCGACCGGTTCGAGCGCCGCGGTAGCCGTGCTCTCTCTCGCCGCCAGCGGGCGCTCGCCCGCCGCCGGCGTGAGGTGGAGCGTGAGGTGAAGGGCGCGCAGCGAAACGTCGAGCAGCGCGCGAACGGCCTGCGCTCTGACGTGCAGGGCTTGGCCGAGCAGGTCAGGGAGCTGGTCTGAGGACCGGATGAACGGCATTCGTCTAGGGCGATCGACGGTCGCCCGGGGCGGATGCCTTCCCTCGGGCACGGATGGCTGAGCGACAGCGAAGGGGGCGGCTCCGGCGGTCCGACTGCTCAGGACCTGGATTTCGCCGGCGGCGGCGGGGGCGGGGATTTGAGTACCTCGACGAGGATGGCTCCCCGATCCATGACCCAGCGGTGCTCGCCCGCGTCGGTGACCTTGCGATCCCCCCGGCGTGGCGGGAGGTCTGGATCTGCGCGGACCCTCTGGGCCACCTGCAGGCAACCGGCGTGGATGCCGCAGGACGGAAGCAGTACCTCTACCACCAGCGCTGGCGGGAGCATCGGGATCGTAAGAAGTTCGATCGCATGCGACGGTTCGGCGCCGCGCTGCCAAAGCTGCGCCAGCGGGTGGCCGCCGACCTGAGCGAGGAGGAGTTGACGCGAGAGCGCGTGCTCGGCTGCGCCATACGTCTTCTCGACGTGGGCATGTTTCGAATCGGCAGCGAGGAGTACGCCGACGACGACGGCGGGGTGGGCCTCGCCACGTTGCGCCGAGAGCATGTATCGATCCACGATGGCGCGATCGCGTTCGAGTATCCCGCTAAGGCGGGAATCCACCGGGCTCAGGTGATCGCCGACCCCATCACCTACGACCTGGTCGCCTCACTGGCGCGGCGGCGCTCGGGCGGCCCGGAGCTTCTGGCATATCGCGAGGGCAGGCGCTGGGCGAGCCTCCGATCCGAGGAGATCAACGAGTATCTGAAGGCCGGGGCTGGAGACGAATTCAGTGCGAAGGATTTCCGGACCTGGAACGCGACGGTGATGGCCGCGGTCGCCCTGGCTACCGATGGGACACGGGCAGAATCCGCACGCAGCCGCAAGCGAGCAATTGACGGCGCGGTCAGGGCGGTCGCCGAGTTGCTCGGCAATACCCCCACCATTGCGCGCCGCTCCTATATCGATCCGAGGGTGTTCGACCACTACCTCTCTGGATCGACGATCTCCGAGACCGTGCGCAGAATCCGTGACCTGGACCCCACCAACGATCGGGTCCGCGCGCGGATCGAGCGCGCCGTGCTAAAGCTCCTAGCCGAGCGCCCAAGCCGCGCCAGGTAGAGGCCTCCCCGCCGCGGGCCGTTGGCGCTCGTCCAGACGGCCTTTCCCAACCCGGCCGGATGTGCTAGAAAAGAGTAGTCTGCAATGTCTGGAGGTGCCCGGTGAGTGTGACCTCAAACGTAGGTGCCGCGCCTGGCCTCCTTGATTCGGAGGAGCTGTTTGCGCGGTGGCGGGGCTACGGCGATCGCGTCGCCCGTGACGAGCTGGTCGAGCGGTTCTTGCCGCTGGCCCGCAAGCTGGCCCGCAGATATGTGCAATCGAGCGAGCCCTACGAAGACCTCGTCCAAGTGGCTAGCCTAGGGCTGGTCAAGGCGGTCGAGCGCTTCGACCCCGGGCGGGGCTTTGCATTCAGTTCGTTTGCCGTGCCCACGATCGTGGGCGAGCTGAAGCGATACTTCAGAGACACCGCGTGGGCGCTGCACGTCGACCGCGGCGCTCAGGAACGCGCGCGCAAGATCACGGACGCCCAGCAGAAGCTGAGCAGCCGAACCGGACAGGCTCCCACGGTGGACGAGCTGGCGCAGTACCTGGAGATGAGCCAGGAGGAGGTCCTCGAGGGGCTCCAGACCGCCGAGGCATACTCCGCCGTTTCGCTCGATGCTCCCGTGGCCGGAGAAGACGACGAGGAGTCCAGCCGACTGGACTCGCTGGGCGCGGACGACCGCCAGCTGGGCCTCGCCGATGACATCGCGACGATCTTCTCCGCGGCCCAGCACCTACCGACCCGCGAGCGCCAGATCCTCTATCTACGCTTTGGCGAGGATCTCACTCAATCCGAGATCGCGCAGCAGGTCGGGATCTCGCAGATGCAGGTCTCTCGTCTCCTCCGTCGGTCTCTCCACCGCCTGCGCGAACTCACGCAGTAGCCCGCTGGGACGGCGGCTCGGTTTAGCTCACCAGCGGCCGTACCAGCGGCGGCGGCCCAGTCCTGCCTCGGCCCCTCCGACGAGGAACCCCAGCAGCCAAAGGATGACAGCCGCGATCAACACGAACCACAGAACATGCGCTGCAAAGCCCAGTCCACCGAAGATGGCCAGGATCAGCAGCAGAACAATTAGAGCAACCATCACAGCTCCTTTGAACGGGGCGGACTCCCTATCCGCCCTTGCCCGCTCAGGCTTCCCACCTCTCAGCCGGATTATTCGCGTTCCCCAAATGGCCTACGCACAGCGCATGTGCATCCGCACCGTGGCCCGGGAGTCGCAGTTGCGCAGCTCAACCAGGTCACACAGCTGGTTGACCATCCACAGACCCCTGCCCTCGAGGGCGGCGGGAGGCGGCGGGAGGCGCCCGGCCAGTGGATCGTCGATTTCACCGCGGCCTTCCACCTCGGCGACCACGTAGGGACCGCTACGCCATAACCTGACGGTCCGAGGCGGCCAGTCGTATTTGAGCGCATTGGTGGCGGCTTCGTTGACCGCCAGGATGAACTCTGCCTGCCGGTCTTCGGGCAGCGCCGAGGTAATCCGGCTTGCGGCGATGGTCTGGCGCAGCTTGTGGAGATCGTCGGTGACTGGCGCCTCTTCAATCGGCCTCTCGGGGTCGGTCAAGCTTTCCTCCGTCCGGCGAAGGCAGTCGAGCGGCTCGGTGTAGCTTCGGCTGGGCCGCCGAGACGGGCCCGCGCGCCGGAGCACCGGGTGGGTCTGCTCCAGCGCGGCCCTCGTCTCCCCATCGACCGCAAGGTCCTCGAACACGCACAGCACTCTCACGGGAGCGTCTCGCAGCGCCAGGTTGACCAGGGCCTCGTGGCGTATGACCTCCATGCACTCAGCCTCTTCCCGTCCCGGCCACAGTGGTTGGACCACAACACGCGTGCGACCCGGCTGAGCAGCGAGCCAATCGCTGATCCAAGCCAGGATCCGGCCTGGATTGAGACCGACTGGGGTGATCTCCTGCAGCGTTACGCGGCCATTCGACCCCCTGATGTGAGCGCGAAGGCGCTCAAGCAACGGACCGCGAACCGCCACCAGCGCAGGCTCGTCGCGTGACGATCCCTCTTCTAAGAATTCGCGTACCACACCCACGGCGTGCGTTTCATCGCCGTAGAACAGCGCCTCGTGGATGAACTGGAAACACTCACCGTCCGGGAGCGCGCCGCACATGCCCTACCTCTTTCGCGCTCGCTTTGCTGATTCACCACCGGGCTTCCCGGCAGCCGGCACTCCAAACATCTTTCGCACGGCACACCGACCGCCTCCAGACCGCATTGCCGACGTGATGTATGTACGCTCGCCGCTCGGTGCAGAGCAACTTCAGTGTCCAGGTTCGGGACGGAAACCGGGCCGTCGTGATCGAGGTGAGTGGAGAGCTCGACCTCGCCTCAAGCCCAGCGCTCGAGCACGAGCTGGAGCAGGGGGCCGGTTCCTCGGCACCGGTGGTGATCGTGGACCTGCGAAAGCTCGAGTTCATGGACTCGACGGGGCTCAGCGTGCTGGTCAGAGCCCATCAGCGAGCCACCGAGAGCGAACGGCGATTCGGACTGGTCAAGGGGCCGCCGCAGGTGCAACGCTTGCTCGATCTCACCGGAGTGGCGGAGCGCCTGACGATCGTCGAGTCCCCCGAGGAGCTACTCCACGGCGAGTGACCCCTGCAGTAGCTCAGTCGGACGTGGGGTTACGTCGGTCCAGCATCACCAGACGAAGCGTTTCGTTCCCGTTCTGGGAGCCAACCTCGAGCTCATCGGTAAGGAGCCGAAGGGGGGCGGCGGCGTCGCCGGACTCCGCATGTGAGAGCTCGACGCCAGCGCCGGCGCGGAAGGGTCCCACGGTCATCTCCAGCCGTCGCGGACCGGTGGCGATGCAAAATCCGATGCGAGCGTCGAAAGCTGCTCGCTCGGCATAGCCGGCCAGCGCGTCGGTGACGAGATAGACATCGGAGAAACGGTCCAGCGAGAAGCGGGCCCGAGCCGCCAAGGCGCGGGCAAGCCTGCCGAGAACCGTTCCCAGCAGGCTGACGGGCGATAGCGAGACGACGGCATCACCCTGAAGCTGCTCGGACCACGCATCATGCTCCGGCGCAATCTGGCCCGGAAGCTCGTACAGGAGCCGGCCGTCTCGCTGGCCGCCGAACTGGAGCCAAACTTCAGTCCCACCTGCGGCGAGCGGCCGGAACGCCGTCTGCTGGGCCAGCGCTCGGATGATCGGGATCCCGACCCCCTGGAGCCGATCGTCTGAGGGCATGATCAGCGGGATCCCTTCCCCCTGATCCCGCACGACCACCTCGAGGGACTCGGTATCGACGTACAGGCTGACCCACAGCGGGCCGCTTCCGTCACCGTACGCGTGCATCACGACGTTGTTGGCCGCCTCGCTGACGGCGGTCTTGAGGTCATCCAACAGCTCAGGGTCCAGCGACAGCTGTTCGGCCACGCCGCCGAGCATCGCGCGCACGAGCGTCAGCGTTTCTGGGCTCGACTCGAGCTCGAGCCGCACGATCGGTCGATCCTCGGTCAGAGCCATCTCTCAGAAGGCGCAGTCACTCTACTGAAGGCGCGCATCCCCACCAGGGTTGGTAATCCCACCTACACCGGTCGTCGAAACCTATGTCCGAGAATTCGCAGAGACCGCTCAGAGCGCGGCCCGTCGCCGAAGCGCTATCCGCCCCGAAACTCAGGCTCGCGTTTCTCCACGAACGCGGCGACGCCTTCCATGAAGTCCTTGGTGCGGCCCAGCGCGTGCTGGAGCTCTCCCTCCAGTTCGAGCTGCCCGTCCAGGTCGCCGTAGATCCAGCGATTGAGGGCTTGCTTGGAGCTTGCGTAAGATCGGGTGGGCCCCGTCGCCAGCTTCCTCACCAGCGCCTCGGCTTCGTCCATCAGCCGGTCATCCGGGTACACCCAGTTGACGAGCCCCCACTCGCGCGCCTGATTTGCGTCCACTCGTTCGCCGAGCAGCGCCATCTGAAACGCGCGTGCCTTACCCACGGCGGGCGGAACGAATGCGGTGGAGCCGCCGTCGGGCATCAGGCCGATGTTCACGAACGCCAGGCCGAAGAAAGCTGACTCCGCCGCGAGGACGAGATCGCATGCCAGGGCGAGCGAGCAGCCGATCCCGACCGCGGGTCCGTTGACCGCCGCCACCACCGGCTTGGGCAGCCGCTTCAGCCCTGCGATCGCGGGGTGGTAGACGTCATGCAGCTCCCTGCGGATATCGGGCATACCGTCCTCGGCTGGGTCAAAGCCTGCCTTGAGGTCAGCGCCGGATGAGAAAGCCCGGCCCGCACCGGTCACGAGGATGGCCCGCACCGAGTCCTGCGATGCCTCTCCCTCCACTACCTGCTTGAGCTCGCTGCCGAACTGGGCCGTCCAGGCGTTCAGTGTCTGCGGGCGGTTGAGCGTGATCCGGCCGACTGCGCCCTCCTGCTCCCAGATCACGGTCTCGTAGCCCATCGCAGCCGTACCCTACAGCGCGCCGGCTAGGCTCGATTCGTGCACCGTCGTGGACGGTGCCGCGCTCCGCACCTCTTCCGCTTCTCCTTCGGCAGCCTGAACCCAGCCTGGCGCAACACGGCATCCGGGACAACGGCGGCCACCACTTCCTGGGGGCCGTCTCCCGTGGCCAAACGCGCCACCTCCTTGTGACTGCTGTAGGAGATGACCGACAGCGTGTTGCCGCCCGCGCCGGACCCGCGGTTGGGGACCAGGCACGTTTTGCCATCGGTACTGGTGTCCGCATCGGCCGGCTGATCGCCGACCGGAATGATCGAGCGCGTCCGCAGCGAGCGGCGGTCCACCAGAGCCACGTAATTGGAGACCGTTGCCGCATCGCAGATGGTCCTCGAGTCTCCGGAGAGCGCGATCCCGTGGTGCGCGGCCTGGTTGGGGTACTGAGACGGAGGCTCACCGACCGCAGGGCCACGAACCGGAAGGCTGACGGTGCGGACGATCTGCCCGCTGGTGCTGTCGACGACCTTGAAGCCATTGAAGTAGGAGAACTGGACATAGACCAGCCTGCCATCAGGACTGAAGACAAACGGCCTAACCCCCGCGTCGAACTTGAGCACTCGCTTGACCTCGAACGTACGCGGATCTGCGAAGGTCAACCACTCGTTGGTGGGCGCCCCGCTGGGAAGCAGCTGGTTGCCAAGGCTTCCGTTTACGACATACCGCCGATCAGGCGTGAGCTCAAGAACGTGTGCCCAGTCACCCGTTGCGAAGCTGCCCACGAAGCTGTGGGTGGCGATGTCGATCACCTGGACCTGGTTGGCTGTGAGCGCCGAGACGAACAGCAGCTTGCCGTCAGGTGACAGCGTCACGTGGTCCGCCCTCACACCGTTCACCTCCAGGCGCCACAGCAGGCGGCGTGAGGCGATGTCGAAAGCGGCCACGTCCCCGAGGTAGCCCCGCGAAACGTACAGCGTCCTCCCATCGGGTGAGACCGCCAGGCCCTGCACATAGTTGACACCCTTGGCGCCCACGAGGAACGGGTAGACCGCGGCCTGAGAGGGATCCTGGGGAGTCTTTCCGTCCGGGGTGACGTTGATCGTCCCGAGCACCTTCAGGGCCTGCTGATCGACCACGGTGACGTTGCCTGAGCGGAGGTTCCCCACGAGGATCACGGCGCGCGCCTGGGCCGACGCGGCAGACATCAGGCAGCCCGCCAGCACCGACAGGAGCAGCCAGCCTCTACGGTCGATCAAGTGGCCCAAGGTCCGGTGGCACATCCACCGCATACTCCTCCAGGATCTCAAACGGGACGATGTCCAGCGCCCGTTCGTGCGTGGCGGCGAGCACGACGAACGAGGCCACACTCGCCTCGTGGGCCTTTAGCCAGTTCAGCGCGGTGACGCACCAGCGATCCCCGGGGTGCAGGCCGCCGAATGCGAACTCCGGCACCGGGGTGCTGAGGTCATTCCCGATCTCCTTCTGGTACGCAAGAAAATCCGCGCTGACCACGGCACAGATCGTGTGGCTCCCCAGATCCTCCGGGCCAGTTCGGCAGCAGCCATCTCGGTAGAACCCGGTCATTGGGTCCAGGCCGCAAGGCTCGAGCTCTCCTCCGAGGACGTTTCGATCACCCACGGACGCAGTATCGCCGCTGACGTACGGACGGTTGACCGAACCCGGTCCCCAACCACACCGGCGCGATCCGGTCAACCGGACTGGACGGATGTTCGATTGCCGAAATTCCCTCGCGATGCCAGCCTTTGCGCATGGAAATGCAGCGACATCAGACACTCAAGCCCGCTGCAAAGACCGACAACGGCGGCCTGATCCTCCTCTCCTGCTTGCCAGTGATGGTGATCGCGGTCGTGATGTTGGCGGTTGGGGGCGTAGGAGTCGCGTTTCTGATCCCCGCGGTCACCTGTGGCGCAATGATCGGGACGCTGACCTTCGTCACCGTGCGGGACAAGCCGCGCTGAGACGCCGGTAAATATTTGATCTGACCCGCCGGTGCGGGCTCGTCGTGCTGCGCGCGCTGCGCCGCGACAGCACTCGGTAACTTCGCCGGATGCGCTTCGAGGAGGTTGCGGCGGCGGTTCAGGGCATCCCGTATATGCCGGAGCATCTAGGCAGACGCGTGTACGACCACGTCCGCCGCAGCAAGCCTGACCAGGTGCTCGAGCTTGGAACGGCCCACGGCGTCTCCACCGCCTACATCGCGGCCGCTCTGGAGGCGAACGGACGAGGACACGTCGTGACCGCTGACCACGGCGGCGCCAACTTCGATCCCTCGCCCGAGGATGTTCTCGCCGGGGCGCAGTTGCGCCACCGGGTCACGATCGTGCGCGAGCACAGCTCCTACAACTGGTTTCTCAAGGAGCAGGTGGAGCAGCGGACCGACCGGCACGGCAACTGCACGCCCATCTACGACTTCTGCTATCTCGACGGCTCCCACAACTTCGATATCGATGGCCTGGCGGTGGTCCTGGTCGAAAAGCTCCTGAAGCCCGGTAGCTGGCTGCTGATGGACGACCTCGACTGGACCTACGCGCATAACCCGTGGGTCGCCCCCGACCTGGGAGCCGACGGCAACGCGCGCCCGTTCGGCCCGCTCTCAGATAACCAGCGTGAGACCCCGCAAATGAGGCCGGTATTCGAGCTGGTCGTGAAGCAGCATCCGTCATTCACTCAGTTTGTGATCGAAGACGAGTGGTACGGGTGGGCGCGCAAGCTTCCCAACAGCCCCCGCCAGTACACGGTAAGCACCAGCCGCTCGCTCGGAGCTTTGATCGGCGGGCAGCTGAGGCGATGGGTCCGGGCGCGGCGGTACGAGCGGTCGATGCGGCCACGCGGCTAGAGTTGGCCGCATGTGCCGAAACATCAGAACGCTCTACAACTTCGATCCACCGGCAACGGAGGAGGAGATCCGCGCCGCATCGCTTCAGTACGTACGGAAGATCAGCGGCTTCCATAAGCCATCCCGCGCTAACCAGCAGGCGTTTGACGACGCCATCGACGCGGTTGCGCGCGCGTCCTGCGAGCTGCTGAGGAGTCTGAGTACGGATGCGTCGACGAAGAACCGGGAGACGGAAGCTGCCAAAGCGCGAGCGCGAGCCGCTCAGCGCTTCGCCGCCTGAACATCTCGGCGATGCCGTCCCAAGGACTCGAGATCCCGGTACTCCTCGGCGATGGCGCGACGCTGCGTACGGAGCTGTTCGTGCCCGGCGGAACCGGCCCCTGGCCCGGCGTGCTGGTACTGCACGAGTCGTTCGGGCTCAACAACGACATTCGCCGGATAGCCCACCGCTTCGCTTCCGAGGGCTACGTTGCGATGTGCCCGGACCTCTACTCGCACGGAGCTCGGATCGTCTGTCTCAGCCGGGTGATCGTCGACATGCTCAGGGGCGCGGTCGACAGGGAGATTGCGGACATCGTCACGGCACGAGACGCGCTGGCCCAGCGGCCTGACGTCGATCAGGACAGGATCGCGGTTGCCGGGTTCTGCCAGGGTGGAGGCTTCGCGTTGATCGCGGGGACACGTCCTGGATTCCGAGCCGCCGCCGTCAACTACGGCGACGTCCCCAAGGAGCGGTCGCGGCTCGACGGCGTCTGCCCAGTCGTAGCCAGCTATGGGGCGAAGGATCGCGTGTTCGGCAGCCGCGCCGCCGAACTGCTGGAAGGCCACCTTCGCGTGCTGGGCGTTCCACACGACGTGAAGAGCTACGAGCAGGCCGGACACTCGTTCTTCTCTGAAGTCGATGGCTGGCAGGCGTGGCTCGCCCGCCTACCGAGCCCGATGGCCGTCGGCTACGACGAGCAGGCTGCGGAGGACGGGTGGCGGCGAATGCTGGCCTTCTTCGAGGAACACGTCAGGGCCGACGGGCTCGCGCCCGCCTGACCGTCTAGGGGCCCCCCGGGTGGGCTGGGCGGCGCGGCGCTCGGCACATGCTTCCGCCTAGGATTGCCGGCATCGACTATCTCGACGTCGCCGACCGCCTCTGGTTTCTCCTTGGCCCGCTGATGCGCGGCCACGCCACGATCTATCGCGCAACCGGAGGCCGCGTCGGCGGAAGCCTGCCCGGGGTCCCACCGCTGCTGCTGCTCGATCACGTCGGCGCCAGGAGCGGCAAGCTCAGGACGACTCCGCTCGTCTATATGCCCGACGGCGAGAACCTTCTCATCGTTGCCTCGAAGGGAGGACACGCTAAGAACCCCGGCTGGCTTCACAATCTTCGCGCCCACCCCGATACGGAGGTGCAGATTGGCCGCACGCGCGTGAAGGTCCGCGCACGCGAAGCCGACCCGAAGGAGCGCAATCGGCTCTGGCCGCTGGCGGCTGAGTACAACCCCCATTGGGGGCGCTACCGAGAGCGGACCAACCGGGAGATCCCTCTCGTCTTGCTCGAGGCTCGGGCGTAATACCGAATGCGGCTCCAGCAGCGGATATCGGTGCAGCTGCGCTGGCGTGACATGGACATGCTCGGCCATCTCAACCAGTCCGTCTACCACGAGCTGCTGGAGGAGGGCCGCGCGGCGGTGATGTGGGAGCTCATGAGGCGGGCGGGCAATGACAACGTCCGCGGGACCTACGTGTTGGCGCACGTCGACCTGGATTACCACACGGAGGTCCGCAAGGACCATGGCGAGGTTGAGATCGTGGTCGGCGTGGCGCATGTCGGCAACTCGAGCTTCCGTCTCCGCCATGAGCTCAGACTGCCGGACGGCACCGTTGCCGCCTCCGGGCAGACGGTCATGGTCGCCTGGGATGCCAATACGCGGGGTAAGCGTCCGCTGAGCGACGCCGAGCGCGCCGCGCTCACCTAGAGGAAGGACAGCTGCACGACGAGCAGCGCAACGATCCCGATGGCGCAGACCACGTGGTCACGCAAGATCGACCTCGCCAGCTTGGTCTGCTGCTCGGCTGAATCGACCCGGCCGCCGAGGCGGACGGCACTGGGGACGGTGCGGCTTCCGGCAAGCGCGATCGGCCCGGCCACGAGCACCAGCGAGGCCCATCCCGCCCAGCGGGGTCGGTCCGCTCGCACGATTTGCGCGATGACCGTGCCGAGGGTGCCCACCATCGCCAGCGCGACCAGGCGATTCATGGGGCGGGCAGCCGTGGTGACCCGGCGGTAGTAGCCGGAGATCGAGGCGAGCACGGTCTCTGGCAGCACACGTCCCTCGAACCGCGAGGCCTGAATATCGAACATGAGATCGAACCACAGGACGGCCAGGAGAAAGCCCCCTCCTGCTGCTACGAACTGGGTCATCCCCTTCGGCCTCCTAGAGCTGCGCCAGCGCCAGCCATGCTGACAGGGGCGGCTTCATCGAGCTCAGAAGGCTATCCCCGTGCGGTGGCCCGGAATGATCTCCGCGGGACGGTTGCCGCATGGCCAGCCGGGTAGCCCTATCTGACAGTTGTCGTGAGGTAGGGAAGGAGGGAGCAATGTCGGAGTCCGAGCAGGAGCATCTGCTCAACCACCTCCGGGACATGCACGCGATCGAGGTGCAGGCGGTTCGCCAGCTCCAGCGAGCTGCGACCGCATCCGACGGCGACCGCGCGTCGATCTACCGCGAGCATCTCGATCAGACGAGAGAACATGAGCAGGCCCTGGAGAAACTGGTAGCGGCGCATGACCATGAGCCCTCAGCGATTGTCGATAAGACCCTACGTGGTGGTGCAATCGGGCTCCGGCAGCTGGCCGACATAGCGCCTGACACCGCGGTTAAGCGCGCGATGTATCTGTTCGCCTTGGAGCACCTGGAGATCGCCGGCTTCGAGTTCCTGCGCCAGATCGGCCAGCATATGAGCGACCAGGAGGCGTCGGACGCGGCCGAACAGATCTTGCCCCAGGAGCGTGAGACGGCCGAGAAGGTGGAGGGACTGTTCGACGAGGCGGTCGAGGATCTGCTTGCGAAGCGTGGCCAGGGAAGCGGCGATGAGGACGACTCGGACAAGAAGGCCGAGTTGCTGCTAGGGCATTTGCGCGACGTGCACGCGCTGGAGCAGCAGTCACTCCAGCTGCTTGAGACCGCGGTCGAGGAGATCTGCGACGACGAGCAACTGGAGAAGGTGTACTCGCAGCATTTGGAACAGACCCGAGAGCAAGAACGGGCGATAACCGAGCGGATTGAGGCACGCGACGCCAAGCCGTCGATGGTCAGGGACCTCCACCTCGGCGCGGCCAAGACAGGATTGCGCGACCTCACAAGTGGGCCTCCGGACGCCCCGATCAAGCTGGCGATGAACGCGTACTGCCTCGAACATCTAGAGGTCGCCGCCTACGAGTTCCTGATCCGCTTGGCCAAAGCCGCGGGCGATGAGGAGACGGCTCAGGCGGCGGAGCAGATCGCGCAGGAGGAGCGGAAGGCGGCTGAGGAGATCGAGGGGACCTTCGAGCACTGCGTCGAGCTGACGCTCCAGAGTGAGTCCTCTTACGAGCAGCCAAGCCCCGGCGAGACGCCGAGCGAGGAGAACGCCAGCCCCTCGGCCGCGTAGAGCCTTGGGCCGAGTGGGAGCCGGGAAGGCTGGGTAGGCATCGAGAAACGGCTTTGCGGAGGTGAACCCGATGGAGACCAGAACTCAGGATCTGCGCCAGCACCCGGGCGGGAGCCGTTCCGGTCGAGCGGAGCGCGCAGCCCGCCAGGCAAGCGAGAAAGCACAACGGCGCCGTGAGAACCAGACGGGGGTGGCCGGCTGGGTTGCCGACCGAGCCTCGCAATGGTCGCTTGACGGGCCGGATTGGGATTTCATGGAGCGCCAGAAATACTTCTGGAACCCGTTGATGGACTACTGGTTCCGGATGGACGTCGAGGGATGGGAGAACCTCCCCACACCACCCACGCTTGTGGTCGGCATCCACTCGGGCGCCCCATTTGTGTGGGACGCCTGGACCGTTGGGGTCCAATGGTGGCGGCGATTCGGCACCGAGCGCCCCCTCCACGGAACAGCACACGACGCGTTGATGGCCCTGCCGTTGGCCGGTGCGTACTTCCGGCGTATGGGGGTGATTCCGGCCGCGGCAGACAGCATGACCGCCGCGCTGGCCGCCGGGCGCGACGTCGCGCTCTGGCCAGGCGGAGAGCGGGACTCATTGCGGCCATGGACAAAGCGAGACGAGGCGATCCTGGCTGGTCGTACCGGATTTGTCCGTCTGGCCATCCGCAGCGGCGTGCCAATCGTGCCCATCGCCACAGTCGGGGGGCCGGACTCGATGCCCGTCCTGGCCACGGGCCGGCGCATCGCGCAGGTTCTCCGTCTGGACCGCGTTGCGAGGCTGAAGATGTTCCCGATTGCGCTCCAGGCGCCGTGGGGCCTGTCCCCCGCACTCCTGCCAGAAGTCCCGCTGCCCACCAAGATCCGGACCGCGTTCCTCGAGCCGGTCGAGCTTGACCAGGATCCAAGTCGTGCCGACGATGATGCCTACGTGAAGGCCAAATACGAGGAAGTCCGCCGCGCTATCCAGGGCGGCATGGACACTCTCGCACGGCGACGGCGCCTGCCGCTGTTTGGCTGAGCTTTTCGCGGCGGGCTACGCCGGCTCGGTAGCGACGAGCCACAACGGGCCATCCGCGCATTCCATCCGCGTGCCGCCTTCGGCGTCGTCATCGCGCACGCGCAGGACGCGCAGGCGCTCTCCGTCGACCGTCGCCAGGGCGCCGCGCTGGCCCGGGCGCAGCGCCGCGACACCCCACGCCAGCACCTGCCGGCGGATGTCCGCGGTGGGTTGCGCCCAGTCGATCTCGGCGTACTCGGGCTCGAAGAACCCGGCATAGCTCGCGCCCTCAGCTGGTTGGGCATCGCCTGGGTCGCCAGCCTCGACCCGTGCGAGGGCCTCGGGCAGCAGCGAGCTCAGGAGCGCGACCATGCGCCCAAAGATGTCCTCCGGCCGCCCGGCGTCGTGGATCGGCGTCGTGCCCTGGGCGAGCAGGTGACCGGTGTCGAAGTCGTGGTCCATGCGGTGGATGCTGTACCCGAGTTCGTGGTCGCCGTTCCGTACGGTCCAGCCGATCGGGTTGGGGCCCCGGTAGCGCGGAAGAAGCGAGGGGTGGGTGTTGACGATGCCCAGGCGCGGCACAGTGAGCGCATCGGCCGGGATCAGCAGTGGGAACGCGGCGCTGATAGCAACATCGGCGTCCAACGCCGCCAGCAGCGGCGCGATCCGGGCAGGGGATGCCGCGACGAGGACGTCGGCGCCCGTGGCAGCGTGCTCCGCGATAGCACCGAGCGTCTCCTGGCCATAGCGGTCGCCCCCGAGTGCGGTCGTGAGAACGCCAACCGGCTCGTGGCCGAGTCCGCGAAGGACCGAGCTCAGGGCGGTGACCGCCGCCGCGACCCTGGATATGAGGGCGATCCGCATATGGGACCGACCCTAGCGGGAGGCCGCTGGGTGGTGTCTGGAGCAGCGAGTCTCTGGCCAGCTTTGCATCACCCGCCTAAAGACGAACGAAGGTGCAGTCGATCGCAGACTGGCAGTGGCGTTAAATTACCGAGGGGAGAGACGATGATTTTGGTGACCGGTGCGACGGGGATGTTCGGCGGCGGGGTGACCGATCAGCTGGCCAAGCGCGGCGTTGCGCTACGGGCGATGACCTCGAACCCGGAGCGGGCCGAGCAACTGAAACGGCCCGGGGTCGAGCCCGTCGTGGCGGACATGGATCGTCCGGAGACGCTGGCCGAGGCGATGGCGGGCGTCGAGACGGTCTTCCTGGTCTCGCCGATGGACGACCGCGTCCAGGTACGCGAGGGGAACGTCCTCGAGGCGGCGAAGCGCGCCGGCGTCCGCCGGATCGTCAAGCTGTACGGCGCGGTCCAGCATCACGGTGACCCGCTCGGCAGCCTCCACGACGCGAGCGTCGATGCGATCCGCCAGTCCGGGCTGGAGTGGGCGCTGCTGTCGCCGACCTCCGTGCTTGAGACGAGCCTGTTCTCGATGATCCCATGGATCGAAGAGGTCGGCGGGATCGTGGCCTCCGCCGGCGAGGGCAAGGTGGCCCATGTCGCCGCCGCAGACGTCGCTCGCGCCGGTGCGGTCGTGCTCGCCGAGCGGCGCGAAAACGGCCGCAACTACGTGATCACTGGTCCCGAGCTGCTCTCGCTCGGCGAGCTCTGCGAGATCCTCTCCCGGGTCACGGGCCGGCCGATCCCATACATCGACTTGCCCGACGAAGAACTCGAGCGGCTCCTAGTGGAGGAAGCCGGCATGACGGCCGAGCAGGCGGAGATGGGCGTCGTCTGCCATTTCCGGGCGTGGCGCAAGGCGATGCCGAGGCGCTCACGGACACCTACCGGGAGCTCACCGGCCGGCCGCCGACAACGGCCGAGGAATGGATCGGTGCCCACCGCGAGGTGTTCGCCGAGGCGCGGGACAGAGCCCCGGCCGCGGCCGCCTAGCCATAGCCATAGCCGCCATACCCATAGCCGCCGTAGCCGTAGCCGCCGCCGTCGCCGTCGCCGGACTGACCAGAGTCGCCGGCCGAGGGGTACGACGTGTTGGTCACGCCGCCAGCATCCTGCCACGTGACCGAGAACGACGATCCGTCCGTCGACAAGGCGGACGGTTGCGCGCCTGCCGTCGAGGTGCCGCTGAGGGCGACCGCCTGGTTCGTCCAGTCGCTATCGGAGATCGAACCGGTGTGGCCGTCATTGCCGATCGCCGTCGCATTGGAGAAGCTGACCGTCCCGAAGTCGGCCAGCGGGACGGGCTGGAGATCGCCCTGCCCGTCTGAGGTCGAGGGAGCCTCGGCGATCCACTCCGCGCTCGAGGTGTCGGGGTTGCTCATCTGCAGCGTGTTGGTGTACGACCGTCCGGTGGTCTGATCGGTTAGGGAGACGGTGACGTCGATGCCGCGAACCGAGACGCTGGCGGAGATGTGGTCACCGGGTTGGATCGGCAGGTTGATCCTCACCTGCGCCGATGGGACGAGTTCATACCACGCGTAATAGGTCGTCTGGCCGCCAGACACATCGGCTTGCGTGCCAATCTGTTCTAGCGATTCCGCCTGACCGGAGCCGCCCAGTCCGACCCAGAACGCCGAGTAGCCGTCGCCCGCGCTGGGGTTGGCGGAAGGTTGCACCCAGCTTCCGGATACGCGCGAGAATCCGGACGATCCGTTGGAGGGGCTGATGACGTAGCCGGCCCAGTTCTGACTGGCGGCCTCGGGTGCGACCGCGGCCGACGCGGCCGGCAAACCGAACCACAGGCCGGCGGCGAGCAGCGAACCCGTGATGGTGAAGGTGGGAAGGGCGCGATTGAACATGAAGCCAGCGTCGTGCCCCTCCGTAAGAGTTGCGTGGGAGAAGGTGAAGAAGCTGGTACGAGTGTGGCCCGAGGCTACGAAGATCCGCGGCGGCTGGGTGAATAACGAGAGAGCGGATCGGGTACCCTCATCGTTTGAAGGGGGTCGGCCGGACATCCTTGGCGGGCCGGCGCGCTTCGGTCAGAGCAGCTCGCGCTCGTAGCGGTCGAGGAGGCGGCACGCGAGGGCGTTGCCGTTCGCAGCGTCCATTACGAAAGTTGGAGCTACCTCATGCAGGATCACCCCATACGGACGCCGGTCAATCGGCTCGCGGCGTCCTACACACGGCCCCAGTTGGCCAAGAGCCTGTTCAATATCGGCACATCGCTCGTCCCGTATCTGGCACTGTCGGTGCTGCTCTACGTGACGTCGGGCGTCTCGTTGTTGCTGACCCTCGCGCTGGTGGTATGTGCCGCCGGATTTCTGGTCCGGACCTTCGGTGTCTTCCATGACTGTACGCATGGATCGCTGTTCGTCTCAAAGCGGGCGAATCGTTGGGTCGGCCGGTTGGCCGGGCTGCTTGTGCTCTCGCCGTTTGCGCGGTGGCGCCACGACCATGCGGTGCATCACGCAACGTCAGGCGATCTCGAGCGGCGTGGGATCGGAGACATCATCACGCTGACGGTGGCCGAGTACCGGTCGCGGTCATTATTGGGTCGGCTGGCGTATCGGACGGTGCGTAACCCGCTTGTGATGTTCGGGGTCGGGCCGATCATGGCGATGATCGTCGGACCGCGTATCGCTACTCGCGCCCAACGTCCACGGCTGCGCCACAGCGTGCTGGCCACCGACGCGGTGTTGATCTCGGTGTTCGCGTTCCTGTGCTGGCTGATTGGCTGGGAGAATTTCCTGCTGGTTTGGGGTCCGCCGGCGATGCTCGCGGGATCCATCGGAATCTGGCTGTTTTACGTCCAGCACCAGTTCGAGGACGCCTACTGGCAGAGCGCGGCGGAGTGGAGTTACGCCGACGCGGCACTACGGGGGAGCTCCTATCTCAAGCTGCCACGGGTGTTGCAGTTCTTCACCGCCAACATCGGATTGCACCACGTGCATCACCTGAACGCCCGGATCCCGAGCTACAACCTGGAGCGCGCGCACCGGGAGAACGCAGTCTTTCACCGGGTGCCGACCTTGTCTCTGCTCGACGGGCTGCGAGCGGTGAACCTCAAGCTCTGGGATCCCGAGAGCGGAAAGCTGGTCTCGTTCGCCAAGGCGCATCTAGGTGCATCCGCCGGCGCCGCGGCCGCGCGCGGCTAGGCGTCATGCCGATCGAGAGTGGTCGACCAGCGGGCTCGGTCCTGCCGGGAATGGCTGCTCGCTGAGTTTCCGGCACCTTCCGGTAAGCGAGCATCGATCACACTTTTTCTCGCGGGGTGTGCGATCGCGGCTAGTGTCACGACTGACCTACATCCCAGGAGGCAACATGACCAACCACGTTCGCTTGGCTATCTATTCGATTAAGCAGGGGACATATCAAGAGCTGATGGAGAGGGCCCGGGAGGGCATGGCGCCGATCCTGCGCGAGAGTCCCGGCTTCGTTTTCTACTCGACCACGGACGTGGGCGGCGGGCGGTTCGTGTCGGTCAGCACATGGGAGAGCCGCGAGCAGGCGGAGGCCGCAACCGAGAGGGCGGCTGAGTGGGTCAGCGAGAATCTCGCCGACTCAGTGTCGCTGGAGGAGAACCTGATCGGGGAGATGACCACTCTCGCTGCGAAGGAGCGTGCCGCCGTCTGACGGCAGGCCTTCAGCCCGTGCCGCGCGTGTCAGGGATGCGCTTGTTCTCGTCCTCGGCGAGCGGCTCGTCCATGGATTCGTGCCCACCGCTGCCATCGTCCGGCCGATAGCCGCTGGGGCGAGGGTTGATACCTCGGATATCCACCTCGCTCGCGCGCACGGGTTACGCGTCTGCGCCTCGGAAAGCCCTGCGGCCTGTCCTGATTCCTATCGCGCGCTGATGGCCCGCCTCGCCCGCTGGTGATCGGGGGAGATGCGCACCACCTTCCAAGCCAAACGGCACCGTTCGAGTCCCGTGATCAGCCAGGCGCCGGGATCGGGCTGGTGCCGGCCCAGCCCGTGGCGCGCGGAGGTCGGGAACGCGTGGTGGTTGTTGTGCCAAGCCTCCCCGAACGTGATTGGCGCCAGCCATCCGAGATTCCGCGATTGGTCGCCCGTCGCAAATGGATGCCGACCGAAGAAGTGGCACAGAGAGTTGATGCTGAACGTCGCGTGGTGCAATAGGAAGATCCGGACAGCACCGCCCCACAGTAACCCCGTGAGGCCTCCCAGCAGCGAGCCGGTCAACGCGATTCCAAGCCCGAACGGGAGCAGGAGGCCGGCGAGCACCCAGAGCGGAAAAGCCCGGCTGATGAAGCGCAGGTCTCGGTCCGCGAGAAGATCTTTCGCATAGCGGCGCGGGTTGGCCATGTCGCGGCCGCGAAACATCCAGCCGAGGTGCGCGTGACCGAGTGCTCGCAGCGCTCCGCGCAGCCCGGGTACGCGCTCGATATTGGGGCTATGCGGATCGCCAGGCCGATCGGAGAAGCGATGGTGCTGGCGATGAGTGGCCACCCACTCAATCAGCGACCCTTCGACCGCCATCGAGCCGAGTACCGCGAACAGCGCCCGCAGCGAGCGCGTCGTCTCAAAGCTGCGGTGGGTGAATAGACGGTGGTAGCCAACGGTTATCCCGATGCCCGTCAGCCAGTATGTGATTGCCAGCACCAGCAGGTCCTGCCAATGGAGGGTCCCACCCCAAGTCAGCCAACCCGCAAACACGACGGCCGCCAACGGCCCTGCGATCACGACTGCGTGCGCCAGGCGATCAGCCACCTCGTGTTCCAGCGCGATCATGTCCGGCGCGGCCCCAACCCGAGGGCTGGACCGCGGAGCGCGGTCTACGTCTGTCGGCAAGCCTGTGACTGGAAAACTCCTTTGAGCGCTCTCAAACTACCCCGGGAGGGGCGTTCCGAGTCACATCTGCCGCTGCCTACGCCGGCGGCGTGCGGTACGGCCGTTATGAGCGCGGGCGTGGGGCGCGGAGTCTGATGCGAGCCTCCGGGGGCTGGCCTTCTGGAGGCCGTGGTCGAGTCCGAGGTGGCCGGCGAGTTGGGTGACATCGTCCTGCTGATGAGGGGCGAGCAGTGTGATCCCGATGCCCGTGCGGCCGGCGCGGCCGGTGCGCCCGATGCGGTGGACGTAGGTCTCGCTGTCTTGGGGCGGGTCGAAGTTGATCACGTGCGAGATCCCGTCCACGTCGATGCCGCGCGCGGCCACGTCGGTCGCGACCAGCGTGTCGACGGCGCCCGACTCGAAGCGGGACAGTGCCTGCTCGCGCTGGCGCTGTGATTTGTTGCCGTGCATCGCCGCAGCTTTGACGCCGTGCGCCGCCAGGCGCTTGACGAGCCGGTCGGCTCCGTGCTTGGTTCTGACAAACACGAGCGTGAGCTCACGGTCACGACCGAGCTCCTCGACGAGCGCCTCAACGCGGCGCTCATGCGCAACCTTCACGAATCGGTGCTCGATCTCTGCATTGGCGCGCCGGGCCACCGGGCCGTGGTGATGACTCGCCGGGTCGCGTGCATAGCGGCGCGCGAGTCGTCCCGCTTCACCGTCCAGCGTGGCGGAGAAGAACAGCGTTTGGCGCGGCCGCGGGCAGGCGGCGACGATCCGGTCGATCGCGGGGCGAAAGCCCATGTCAAGCATCCGGTCGGCCTCGTCGAGCACGAGCATCCGGATCCGAGCCAGCGTGAATGCGCCCCGCGCTAGCAGGTCCTCGAGACGGCCTGGGGTCGCGACGAGTACGTGCGAAGCGGCGGCGTTCTTGGCCTGCTTATCCAGGCCGGCCCCACCGTAGACGGCGGTCACCCGCAGCGCGCGGGCGTGCGCGATGCCACGGATCTCATCCACGATCTGGAGCGCGAGCTCACGGGTCGGCGCGAGTACCAGCGCGGCCGGACGTAGGTCCTCGGCGCCGATCCGCTCGACCAGCGGAATTGCGAACGCAAGGGTCTTGCCGGATCCAGTGGGCGACTTCGCGATCACGTCGCGGCCGGCGAGTGCGTCGCCGATCACAGCCCGCTGGATCGCAAACGGCTCGGTGATACCAGCTCGGGAAAGCGAACTGATGACGGCGTGCGAGACACCGAGATCAGCAAACGACTCTGTTGACATGCACAACTCCTGGGCGGCGCGGATGGGCCGCGGACGATTCGGGAGGCGACGGCTGACCCGAACCGCTAACTGCGGGACCCAAGCAAGCTGCCTCGCGGCCGACGGCGCCGACCGCTCGGACGAACGTAGCAGGTCACCTCACGGCCCCGCTCGCAGCCGCGCGGAGCGCAGCCGTTCTTGAGCCCGCGCCAGCTCCCGCTCGAGCGTTTGCAGGCGAGCATTGGAGCCCACGCCCCACCGATACAGCTTGGCGCGCAGAAGCGCGACCCGGTCACGGTAGTAATCGACGTCGGCCCGCAGCTGCTCCATATCGATACGCGAGCTCACGCGTCGAACTCAAGCACTGAGTACGCGTTGCACCCCAGGACCTCCCGGGCTCCGTCGCCACTCCCAGGCGTCTGCTGCCACCACACCACAAATGGCTGATTCGAACCCATGTCGAAGATCGCGATCACCGTGCCGCCGCGAAACGGGTCGCCCCTCCCCACCTGGGTTACGCAATCAACGCCCCCTCGCCGCGTCCACAGGCTCACGATCCGACGACCGCTCGGGCGATGACCCATTTCGAGCTCAAGCTGTTGGCGCATCTCGCCGTATGCGCTCTCGATGCCAGCAGCGTCGCCCCCGATCCCGGGAATAAAGAACGCTGTCACCCTAGAGCCCGCGGTCGCGAGCGTCCTCGTTCACGGCCCTGGCCAGCGCCCCCGGCTGTAACCGGGCCTCGAGTTCATCGACCCGCTTGCCCACGCGCGTGGACTCCCGATGAACGGAATCCTGAAATCCCTGCACGAGCTGCTCGAGTTGCGTAATCCTGGCCTCGAGCGCGCGCAGCTCATCGCGTCGAGGATCGGGCGGTGACGGCCTCGCGCGCTCATCCGCCTCCGCGGAAACGCGACGAATCTGCCGGATCCGCCCGATCAGTCCCTCGCGCTCGCTCACAGCTTTCCTCCACTTGCATTCACCCGGACCGGCCGGGGGCCTCGGTAGCGGCGGCTGGACATCGATCTCCTTCCTTCGCCGGCGAAGTCAGTGGTCGGAGCGAGATTCGCTAAGTCGGTGAGGAATACCTCACGGGCGGCGACACCACCGGCACCCTCACCGTAGCACCCTAGACACCGGCCGACCCAACGCGCTTCAAATGGCGCCGGCGGATGACAAGCTTCCAAGTCGTTCTGCTTCCCTGCGCAGGACTTCAGCCCCAATCCGCCAAACCAGAGGGCGCATGAGCGCAAGCGAAGGTCCCCCACAACCGTTGAGCTCCGTGACCGAGATAACGGTCGTCACGGGTGAGCGCTACCGCATCGACGGAGATCCCAAGACGGTCGAACGGATCATCGTCGACGCCGCGCGAGGTTCAATCATGCAGCTTGCATGGCTCGTCGAGGCCGAGACCGGCGAGCGCCTCGTCGTGAACCCCGAGTATGTGGTCATGCTTAGAGCTGTCAGCCCCTAGACGCCTCCCCCGCGCCGCGGCGCACGCCCCGGGCGTGTTATCTGATTTATCTGATATTCGTGGCTCACGGCCCGAATGACTGCAACCGACGCGGCCCGAAGCTTCTCCGGGGTACTGAACCGAGTCGCAAATGGAGAGGAGATCGAGATCACCCGCAGCGGCGCAGCGGTCGCGGTGATTTCTCCGCCGAGGGGGCGGCTGATCTCGGCCGACCGATTCCGGGAGTTGATCGCCACCGCCCCAACAGCTGACGCCGAGTTCGCCCGCGATATCCTCACGGCTCGCGAATCGGTTGGACCGCCCGAGGGCGCGTGGCGGTCCTGATTGACACCGACATGCTCGTCGATCTCGAGCGCGGTGTTGGCAATCCTGAGGTGGAGCACGCGATCGGAAACGAGGACCGAGCGATCAGCGTCATCACTGTCAGCGAACTGCTGGACGGCGTACACCGAGCCCGCGGCACTCAGCGCACGCGACGCCGAGCGTTCGTCGAGCACGTGCTCGGCGGGATGCGGGCGATTGAGATCACCGAGCCGATCGCCAGGGTTCACGCAGACGTGTGGTCCCAGCTGGCGGCCAAAGGTCAGCTCATCGGTGCGCACGACCTCTGGATCGCGGCCACGGCAGTGGCCCACGGGATGAGCGTTGCGACCGGCAATCCGGACGAGTTCCAACGCGTCCCCGGACTACGCGTGATCACCGCTCCTAGCTAAGCCGGCCCTCACATCCGCGCGTAGCGAGACCACCCTGCGGTGTGCGGGTCCGTTCCGATTAGGGTCGGTTCTTGCCCGGGAGGCCGTGCCCGCACACCGGGCAGACGCGGTTCATCACGGGATCCTCTGAGCGCGTGTCGCTGAGTTCGAAGTACACCCGGTGGCGCCCGAGACCGGACACGCGCAGAACGTGCTCGCACTCGGGGCAGCTATGTGTCCGGGGTGGGTCGCGCTTGCCTGAGGGCGCGAGCCGCTCCGGCGGCGCGATCAGCGTGGCGCTTACCATCTCGCCACCGCCTCGCTGCTGAAGCTGCCGCCCTCATCCAGCCAACGCTCGGCGTCCGCGTCGTCGGTTGCGGCAGAGCGCCAGACGGTGAGATCAACCGGGGTAGCGCCCCCGGCGCGCCGTTCAAACCGCGCCGAGGCGGCGCCGGTGCGGACGTGGTTTGCGGCTCGTTCTGCGTCCTCGTAGGAAGCAAAGCTTGCCGACCGGACAAGGGTTGCGCCGTCGCCGGCGACGATCGTCCAGTGGTAGTTACCGCCGTTGTCCTCAAATATGAGGAACTCCATCGACGCGGGTATGCGCAGTTCACCTGCACTGCGCTTGGGCGGACCAGAGGCGCGGGACTTCTTTGTTGCGGTGGACATGGCCAACCGCCTCTCTGCCCTTCTGACCGGAAACGTCGCCCGGGAAGCGAGAAGGACTAGAGACTCACTGAGCGCACCACCAGCGTACCACAATCCGACCGCTGAACTCGGAATTGGCTGACGCAGCTTCCGCGTGCCCTGGGCAAGCGACTCGATCGCTGCTCTTCGCTGCACGGTCGTTGAGAATCAAGGGCGATGATCCTCGGGTGAATTTGGGATCGGCGTCCGCGAACGTCGCGATTCGGAGTAGTGTTGGTAAGTGGCTGGCCCTGCGGTCAGGATTCTCAGCCCAAGCCAGAATGCCACCGACGGCGCGACCCGCGCCACGAGGCGAGAGGCGGGGGTTACTTGTTTTTGACTGCGGGGCCGGTGCAGGGATTCCTATCGGCGTTACCCCACTGGCCGGTGGCCGCGCCCCTACCCGATGAGCGCTCGGGGGTTCTCGCCCCTCTTCCTCCGCGCGACGCCAATAGAGGGACGGGAAGGCCAAGAGGCCATGACGCGAACGGAACCCAGTCAGGCAGCGCGCAGGCGAGGCGAGTCGGCTCGCGATCGCGGATCGCGAATGTTCGACCGGGCGATTCATGCCCGACGACGCCTTGGCCCGCCGCAGGTGAATCGCAGCAGAGCGAAGGCAGACCCGCACGGCCCCGACCCCCGCTACGCATACCTAACGCATTCGCACGACTAAGCAGCGACTGCCGATGCCCGCATTCCCACTCACAAAGGAGCACAGATGCCCAGAGTTCAGGTTCTAACCGAAGTGCAGGGACGTGACCAAGAGGTCATGCTGACCGAGCATGTGCCCTCGGAGATGTTCGCCAACGAGCATTACGCTCACCAGCTAGTCGAGCGCATGGGCTGGGCGCTCGTCGACGCCGAGGAACACGAGCAGGCGATTCGCGCCTGACCCAGCAGGGAAAAGCCACACTGGCCGAACGCCGGTCATTGGGCCACCAGGTGTGAGCAGCCGGTGGTTGGTGGGTGACCGCAGGCTAGGGGGATCGCCGTCAAACGGAGGGCGAGTCAGAGGTCGCGCTGTTCGGGCGGGATCTCTTGCCCTTGGTCGTTCTGGAACTCCGGGGATGGTGGCTCGACAAGCTCGAGCGCGCCGAACCCGGGCACCGTTCCGTCCATCAGGAACATCTCGATCGTGAGATCGGGCTCGACGTGCGCCTGGCTGAGGAAGGCGAGCACCTTGCGTCCGGTGAGTTCCTCGATCATTCCGCTGTAGCGCTCTTTCATCAGCCGCTGAAAGTCGCGGCGCATCTCCAGCACGCGGTCCGGTTCGCCGCCTTCCATCATCGTGCGCTCGATCGCGGTAAACCCGTCGCTGAGGACGCACACGATCAGGTTGTCAAGCACGTAGGTCTTGGCTTTGATCGGCCCACGGCCGTAGTGCTCGCGCATCAGCGCGACGATCCGGTTGGTGATCTCCGCCAGCAGCCTCCCGCCGAGGAGCGGCGCGGCCCCTTGCTCATCGTGGCTGCCGGCGCTCACGTTCTGCCTCTGGATGCTTTGCCTTGCGGGACGCTCACGTCGCTGCGGATGCCTTGACCTTTGCGCGGCGCACCGACCGAGGGGCTGGCGCCTGCGTCAGGGTCCGATTGTGCTGGATGAGCGATGTTAACTTGCGCTGGCGGTTGAGAGGAGTACGGTGTGAGTAGTTGGACGTGGAGCGCGCTTGCCCTGGCGGCGAGCGAATTCTGCTTCGAGCTACTCAATCTTTGCGAATCGCGCGTCTGTAGCGGCTTTTTTGGCGGCTTCCGGGGGCGTTGCATGAAGGCAACGTAGATCCGTTAGGAATGACCATGCTCGACGCGTCGTATGCCTCCCGAAGCCGGTTCCGATGACTGGCGTGCGCGTGGCCTCGACCTTCGCCCGCGTTTTTGAGCTCCGAGATCGCGCTGTACTCCAGCCGGACAGCGAGGGGCAGCTGATTCCGGTGATCTCCTCGTGGGCCCTGGGGGCCCCCAGCCACGAGCAGGATCACGCGATCGCACGCAGGAGGGATCGTTGGCCGCGCGCTGGGCGCGCAGCGCGCGGCCCTCGAACCGCTGGATCACGACCACGGCAGCGCCCACCAAACAACCAAAGTGCAAGCCACGGAGAGAAGGCGTGACGTATCTAGTCATCCGAAACTATTCCGGTCAGGGTGCATCCCCGAACGCGGTCGGCGGAGCCGAGATACGCAATCACAGCTGAGCAACCGCAGTACCTCTACCGAAAACAGTTATCAGGAGAGAAACCATGGGATCAGATCAAAACGTAGCGATCATGCAGCGCGCTTACAACGCCTTCAACACGGGCGACATCGACACACTGACCGAGCTTTTTGACGAGAGCGCCGTGTGGCACTTGCCGGGGCGGAGCTCGATGGCCGACGACTACCAGGGCCGCGATGCGACCCTGGCGTACTTTGGTCTGCTCGCGGAGAAGACCGGTGGCACTTTCCGCGCCAAGCTGGAACGCTTGACTGCAGATGGTGAGGACCGTGTGGTCGGCATCCAGCGCAGCACCGCGGAGCGAGACAGCAAGCACCTGGATGTTGCCGACTGCATCGTCTTCCAGCTCAAAGACGGCCGGGTTACCGACGGCCGGGAGCATTTCGAGGACCTCTACGCGTGGGACGAGTTCTGGTCCTAACCTCGTGGGCGCGAGCCCGGCAGGTCACGTGGCCTGCCGATGCTCGCTGTCCGAATAGCGGCCCCGATAGGCGCGGGGATCATCGAGAGCCGTCGTCTAGCCGTGGGGGCCTGTTATGGCCGAGCCGTCGTCTAGCCATGGGGGACCTGTTATGGCCGACCTGATGTCAATCGATCCCGCGACGGATCCCACCAACGGGGCGGTCGAGGGATTGCAGAAGTCGAGAGCTTCGAGGACGATCGAGGACGATCGGACTCTGGCTGACCGCGATCAAGGCTTTGCGGACGCTGAGCAGACCGCAGCCGATAGCGATCAGGCCGCCAGCGATCACGACCTTATGCACGGTGGCGACCCTGTTGGCGCGCATGAGGTCGCCCGGCGGGCGCTCTGCTGGCGTGTCGAGGCGGCTGCGGCACGGGATGCGGTTGCGCAGGCTCGCGATCTGGCGGCGTTGGCCCGTGATCAGGCCGCCGAGCTGCGCGATCGTAAGCTAGCGGCGCGGGGTGCTGCTCGGGAAGCGCAGGGCCGCGCGAAGACGGGCGTGGCGATCGTACTGCTCGCGGCGGAGGACCGCAGGCGTGCGGCGGCTGACCGCGCCGCGGCCGCTGAGGGTCGAATACGGGCCGCGGCCGATCGTGAGCAAGCGGCCCGTGATCGCGAGTTGGCTGCTCATGACCGATCGCAGGCCCAGGCAGACCGCGACACCCTGCTGGCCCAGTTGGCGATCGCTGAGACCGACCAGCTAACCGGGACGCGCACACGCGCGGCGGGCCTAACGGACCTTGGGCACGAGGTCGATCGAGCCCACAGAACGAATGGCCGGCTCGTCGTCGCTTACGTCGACATCGTCGGCTTGAAGGCTGTCAACGACGCGCACGGTCATTTCGCTGGCGACGCGCTGCTGCAGCGTGCAGTGCGCGGGATCCGCCGTCGTCTGCGTTCCTATGACTTGATCGTTCGCGTCGGCGGCGACGAGTTTGTCTGCGCAATGCCAGATGCGACGATCGAGGGTGCCCGCCAGCGCTTCGCTGAGATCGAAACCACGCTCAAGGCAGACCCCGATCCGTGCGAGATCACGGTCGGTTTCGCCGCGCTCGCACCAGAGGACAGCCCCGCCGAGCTCATCCAACGCGCCGACGCCGAACTGCCCACCAGCGTCCGACGTTAGCGCGCGAGACTTCCGAGGCGTGCGCGAGACGGCCGCTCGGATGTGGCGCCCCCCGCCCATGCGGCAGACGACCGAACGCCCCAGAAAAAGCCTCTATATCCGGGGCCTTTTCAGTGGGCCGTGGAGGACTCGAACCTCCAACCTTGGGATTAAGAGTCCCCTGCTCTACCAGTTGAGCTAACGGCCCTTGGACCGCGATGTTAGCCAGCGACCGATGATTGGGCGGGCGTACCGGATCGCATGTCGGGCGCGCCAGAGACGCGGCAGGAGCTCAGCAGGCTTGAGCCACCTGCGGGTTGGTCTTCGCAGCTTGGATCTGCTCCTTGAGCAGTGGCCGCTGGAGCTTGGGCACGAGGCTCAGGGCCTTCGACATCGCGAGATCCCCTAGGCGATTCTGCTTGGCCGCGTAGGAGGTCACCGCCAGGCACTCGAAACCTTTGAGCTGCGTGGGATCGGCCGCAGTGTCGGTCTGCCAGGCCTTCGCCGCGGCGGCATAGTTGCCCAGCAGCTCGTACGCGCGGGCGGCGAGGAGGGCGACCGTCGGATCTGGATGCTTTGTGAGCTGGCCGTAGCGTTCGAAGGCCTGAGTCTCGGCCGTCAGGTCTTGCTTGCCGGCAGCGGTGCAGCTCAAAGTCTGAGCGTTGCACTCCGAGGTAGCCGAGGCTTCATAGGCCTGGACAAGCGAGGCCCACGCCGCCGCGTCGTTCGGGCGCTGCCGTGTCGAGGTAAGGGCGTTCTTGACCTCCTGGCTTGCGGCCGACCCGTTGCTACCTCCGTTGCCGTTGAAGGCGTTCAAAAGCCCGCCCCCACCGACGCCCGTTCCGACGCCGAACAGGATCAGCCCACCGCCCATCAGAAGCGCAAGCGCCAGATATACGCCGCGCACGGTGGTGCGCCGGCCACGTCCTCGTAGGTCGAACAGCATTATCGGATTGGATCTAAGTCGGGTCGAAGCTCAATGGCTGGGCTTCCTCGGCCGCAGCCCGGGCCGCCGCCCGCCGGTCGGCGATCTTGAGCATCACGATACTGACCACGAACAGAACAACGAGGGGAAGCGCCTCCAACGATGTCGTGACGGGGTCGGCGCCCGGCATAGCGGCGGCGATCACGGCAATGATCACGATCGCGTAGCGCCAGTGGCGAGTCAGAGTGTGGCCGTCGATCACGCCCAGTCGATGCAGCGCCAGGAGGCCGAGGGGAAGCTGAAACGCCAGACCGACCAGAAGCATGGTCATGATCTCGAACGTGTAATACGCCTTGGCCTGCACGAGGATGTCGAAGTTCGAGCTGTTGTAACCCTGGAGGAAGTGCACGGCGGGAGGCAAAATCACGCCGTAGGCGAACGCCACCCCAATCAGGAACAGCATTGGCGCGATAGCGGTCACCGGCGCCATCACCCGCCGCTCGTCGGGCCGCAGCGCGGGAATCACGAATGCATAGCCCTGGTAGATGAGCATGGGCAGCGTGAACAGAAGCGCGAAGTAGGCCGCCACGGTGAGGGTCGTGGTGAACGGCTCGCCGACCCCGATCGTAATCGGCTTCTCCTGTGCTGTCGCGGTGCTCGGCAGTTCGCTGGCCGCCTGCGTCATGCCGGCGGCGGCCTGCGCGTAAGCCGCCCGAGTGCTCGCCGAGGTATGGGGCGCGGCGGCCAGCGACTGAAATGCCGCGGCGGTCTTCAGCAGAGCCGCGCGCTCCTTGACGGAACGATTGGGCAGCGAGGCTAGGCCATGCTGGTTGGAGGATGTGGAGACGTGGGGGAGGGCCCGATTGAGTACGTCGAGAAGCCGGTGGTTCTGCCAGAAGCACAGCCCGAACGCGACGATCAATACGCCAAGGCAAACGACCAACCGCGAGCGGAGCTCATCGAGGTGGTCGACAACGCTAAGCCGCTCCTCGTGCCCGATCGGCCGAAACGTCTTAGCCACTGCGGCGCGTCCTTGCGCTCAGCCGCTACGAGCGGTTCTCGCGCGGGCCGACCTCAGCCGATTCGCGGCCGGGTCCTGGCCCGGGAGCGCCCTCGGGCGTCGGCTCGGGATTCCTCTCGGCCGCGGGCGCTGACGTCGTCTGCGGCGTGGCTGGGGACCCAGCCTGCGGCATGGCGGTGGATTCTGTGAGCTCCGGCCGGTCGCCTTCCTCGTCCGCGCTTGAGTTGCCGGTGATTGAGTCCTTGAACTCGCGCATGCCCTGACCGAGCGAACGACCCAGCATCGGCAATCGCTTGGGCCCGAAGATCAGCAACACCACGATCAGGACAACGGCGGCATCGACGAGTGGGTTTCGAAACATCTTGGGGTCCTCCCAGACTGGGGCTCGAAGGTTAGCGGCCACCACCCAAGTTGGGACAAGAATCGGCTCAAGGTCTCCTCGCTGCCCGCCGATAACAATGGCGAGCAGGCATGGACGAAAGCACGCACAGCCACCACTCAGTTCACCGGATCGTTTTGCCGAGTGGTCGAAAGATCGAGGTCGTCAGGTTCCACGATGCGGCCGGCGCGCCCGCTACGGCGCCGCTGCACATCTGCCCCAGCTGCGACTCCGCACTGGTGCAGCCGATCGAGTGGACCGAGGCCTCCGAGGAGCAGTGGGAGCTGCTGCTGCGCTGCCCCAACTGCGAGTGGACCCAGGAGGGCGTCTTCGGTCAGGAAGCGGTGGAGGAGCTGGAGGAGCACCTCGACGAGGGCCTCGCAGACCTGCTCGGCGACCTCCATCGGCTGACCCAGGCCAACATGGCCGACGAGATCGAACGCTTTGTCGCGGCGCTCGAAGCCGACCTTATTCTCCCTGAGGACTTCTAGGCACCGCGTCGACACGCGCTGCGCCGAGCGGCGCTACGCGTATCGCTGAACCACGCCCTCGGCCACCAGCTCGAGCGCCAGCCGCTGGCGTGCCGGGAGATCCGGCAGGCTGAGCTTGGCTCCGGCGACGAGTTCGAGCGCACGTGACTTTGCCTCGCCCAGCGCCCCCGTCAGTGAGATACGGCGGCACACGTCCGCTGCCGCCTCCGGCGTACGCAACTCCTGCAGGTCCACAGCGGCCAGCCCCTGGTCCTCGGTCTTCGCGAGGATCAGCGGGAGCGTGACGGTGCCGTCGAGCAGATCCGCGCCCTGGGGTTTGCCCGTGCGCTCGGGGGGGCCGGTCACGTCAAGCACGTCATCGAGAATCTGGAACGCCACGCCTACCCGCTCGCCAAATGCACCGAGCTCCCTCGCCGGTCCATCGGCCGACAGCGCCCCGAGCTCGCAAGAGGCACGGAACAGAACGCCCGTTTTGAGCCGGCACCGCTCGAGATAGCGCTCAACCGAAACCAGGCCGTTAAAGGCATCCGCCCGCTGCATCAGCTCTCCCTGAGCCAGCTCGCAGGCCGCTCGCGAAAGCATCCGCACGGCTTCGATCGATCCTCCGTCAGCGAGCTCGCCGAACGCCCGGGAGAACAAGAGATCTCCGGTGGCGGTAGCCAGGGACCGTCCGCCACGCGCGAACACCGTCGGGCGCCCGCGCCGCAGCCGCGAGCCGTCAAGTACGTCGTCGTGAACCAGCGTGGCCGCGTGGACCAGCTCGACGGCAACGGCCGCCCGCAGCACCGACTTGCTCTCCGGTGGAGGCGCTCCCGCGGCGAGGCAGACCAGCAGCGGCCGCAGCCGCTTGCCGCCCGCCGCAATCGTCTCACCGGCGTGCTCGGCCAGGAGCAGCCCGGAACCTGTGGCAAGCGCCGCCATCCGGCGCTCAACCCGTCGCAAGATTTTCGCCACTTCAGCCCCCCCGACGTCGATCACCGCCTGGATCGCGTCGGCACCCGCGCTGCTGGTCTCGGTACTCACCGGCCGGACCCTACCTTTGTTCCCATGCGCAACGCATCGGGCGCTTGGCAGGAAGGAGGCTCCGGCCGGGCTACTGGAGCTCGGATAGGAACCCAACCAGGTTCTGGAACTTCTGCTTGGGAAGGCTCTTGAAGGAGGGCATCGGCGCAGTCGGATTGATTAGCGTCGAGGCGATCGCGGCTGGCGGAAGCCGGGAGGCGATGTGGGTCAGATTCGGCCCAGGGCCGCTGTTGCCGTTGTCGCCAAGCGTGTGGCAGGCCAGGCAACCCGATTGCCCGACCACGTCGGCCCCCGCCGTAAACACCGCCTTCTGCTGTGCGGTGAGACCGGCCGGCGGCTTCATGTCGACCGAGTTTGGCGAGCCCGTGTTTGCGCCTGTGTAGGTCAGGTAGGCCATCGCAGCGATCGTGGCCACCCCAGCCGCTAGCGCGACGGGACGGCGCTCAATCCGCCGCTCCGCGCTGCGGTCGTAAAACGGCAACAGGAAAAGCAGGATCATGCAGATCGTGGGCACCCCGATTGTGGCCATGGGGGTGAACAGGCGCACGTTGCGCATCACCCGCAGTACCTCGAATAGGAAATAGAAGTACCAATCAGGCCGCGGTACGTACGTCGTGGTGGTGGGATTCGCCTTGGGCCCCAGCTCGGCACCGAACAAGAAGGCCAGGAAGATGATGACCCCCATCACAACGCAGGCCATCAGCCCGTCCTTGCCCACGGCGTAAGGGAAGAACGGCTTGCCCTCGCTCTTCAGAACCGAGTATTCGCGGAGATAGGCCTCCTTCTCTGCCTGGTTCACGTGGCCGCTCCCATGCTCACACCTCCGCGTGCTCTGGCTGGAGCGCCGGCTCGTCCTTGTTCGCCCGCAGCCATGGCGGAGCGGTCGTACCAAGCTTGGCCACCAAGTACAGGTGGGCGCCGATAAGCGCGATGATGGCGCCGGGGATGAGCATCATGTGGATCGCGTAGAAGCGGGAGAGCGTGGTCGCTCCGAACTCAGGGCCGGCGCGCAGGAAATCAGACAGGAATGGCCCGATGATCGGACCGGTGCCGTTGATGTTGACGCCCACGATCGTCGCCCAGTAGGAGCGCTGGTCGAATGGCAGCAGGTACCCGGTGAAGCCCATGGCGAGGGTCAAGATCAGCAGTACTACGCCAATGATCCAGGTCAGCTCACGCGGGTACTTATAGGCGCCGTAGAAGAACACCCTCCCCATGTGTAGGAAGATCAGGATGATCATCACCGACGCACCCCACTTGTGCATCCCGCGCACCAGCTGCCCGGCGAACACGTTGTCGTCGATGTAACGCACGGACTCGTACGCGCCGCCGGAAACGTCCGGGCGGTACCACATGGCAAGGAAAACGCCTGTGACCGCCTGGTTGAGGAAAGCGAACAGCGTCGCGGTGCCAAGCGTGTAGGCCCAGTTCGTCCCCTTGGGAACCTTGCGGAACAACGTCCAGCGGACGACCGGGGAGAGCGACATGCGCTCGTCGATCCAATCGGCTGCGGTCGTTGCACCCTCCAGCGGGGTCAGCATCCCGCCTTGGCCGTTCTCGCCGGGCTTCTTCGGCTTCGGCCGCAAGACCTTGGGCAATGGTGGAGCAGGCAGACGTGGCATGGGCTACTTGACCAGCGGCGCTGTGGACCAACGCGCCGGATAGAGGTACTGACCGATCCCGTCGAGCGGCTCGGCGGGATCTCGTGGCGAGAAGCGGCGCAGCTCGTTGTTGACCGAGTAGCGAGGACCCACCTCCACCAGACCGGTCGAGGCGTTCAACCGGGTGTAGAAACGATCCAGAGGCCGCACCGGAGGGCCGCCCGAGACGATGCCGCGGAGGTTGTACACCCCTCCGTGACACGGGCAAACGAAGCGCTGCGCCGGAGCCACCCAGCGGACGGGACAGCCGAGGTGTGCGCACCGGTTGGACACCGCGATCCACCGGTTGTACTGATCCTCAGGCTCGGTATCGATTGCCGGGTTCCGTGAGCGAACGTAGGCGAGATTCTTCCCGGCTTCGCCGATCCCCGGGACGATCGTGATCACCTTGGCCACGTAGTTGTCGTTCGGAAAGTCGGACGGCGCGCCGATCGGCTGCCAGGCCATCTGCGAGGCCTTGAACACCGGAGCCAGCGCAAAGGCCAGCGCGGGTAGGGTGAAGGCAGCTGCGGCGACTGCCCCACCGCCGTGAGCCACACCGGTCATGAACCGGCGCCGGGTAACTGTCTCGCCCTCGAACGCGCCGGGAATGTTCCTGGCGGCCGTGTATTTGGAGGGCTTGGGTTTACGTCGGTCTGGCACGTCTGGAAGCGTCCGCTGGGCCAGGATTGAACAGGGCCAGACAGGCTATCGTCAACAACGAGGCAACCGTCACGAGCCGCTGTAGTGCCCGTCCGAGCCCCTGGGCCCGGCACTTGGGTCCCAGCCGATCCTGATCGCCGTCAGATCCCAGATCTCGTCGTTGCGCTCGGGAGAACCCTCGGCGTGGACCTGAGCTAGCGAGGCGATCGTCTCGGCGAGGATCTGAACCGCCTCCATGTCTCCCAGCACCGCCAGGCGCGCCAGCCCCAAGGCGTAGAGCTGGTCGCCCAGCAGCAATGCCAGGTCCGGATCCTCGGTCTGGACCACCTGCGGAGAGCCGTAGTGGAGGCGAGCGCCTTCGAGGATCATCTCCAGGAGCAGCTCGTATTCCTCGCGCTTTCCCGCCGCCCGCGGGCCTGAAGCAGCCTTCTGAGCAGGTCCGGTCCGAGCTCCATCCTGATGCTCGGCAACCGTCTCGGCCAATACTCCTCCCTCCGCCTTGAGGGCTTCCCTCAACCGGGAGCTCACCGCACCAGCTCCACGAACGCTTCGTGGGCGGCCTGGACCGTCCGCTCCACGTCTCGCTCGTCGTGGGCCAGCGACGGGAACCAAGCCTCAAACTGAGAGGCCGGAGGGTAGACACCCCGCTCGAGCAGGCCCCTGCACCAGGCACCGTACGCCGCGAGGTCACACGCCGCGGCTCCCGCATAATCGTGCACTGGCCCTGGACTGAAGAATGGAGTGAGCAGGCCACATGTAGTCTGCACACACAGGGGCACTCCAACCTCCGATGCCGCGTTGCGCAGGCCATCGGCCAGATGCGCCGTCAACCGTTCCAGGCGAACGTAGGCGTCGTCGTCAAGCAGCTCCAGGGTCGCCAGCGCGGCCGCGACCGCCAGCGGATTCCCCGACAGCGTGCCTGCCTGATAGACCTCGCCGGCCGGCGCGATCCGCTCCATGAGCACGGCAGGCCCGCCGTAAGCGGCGGCAGGGAGGCCACCGCCGACGATCTTGCCCAGGATCGTGAGGTCCGGAAGGACTCCCAGCACCTGCTGCGCCCCTCCGAGTCCGACGCGAAACCCGGTGATCACCTCGTCGAAGATCAGCAGTGCCCCGCTCCGATCGGCGCATTCGCGCAGGAACCGCAGGAACCCTGCGGCGGGCGGGACGACGCCCATGTTGGCCGGCACGGGCTCTGCCAGGATGGCGGCCAGCTCGTATCGCTCCACGGCACCGGCGACTGCGTCGGGATCGTTCCATGGCGTGATCACGGTGGCCTCGGTAGCACCACGCGTGACGCCCGGACTGGCCGGGATCCCCTGGGTGGCCAGCCCAGATCCCGCCTCTGCGAGCAACCCGTCCACGTGGCCGTGGTAGGCACCGGCGAATTTGAGGACGTGTTCGCGACCGGTGACCGCACGTGCGAGCCTGACGGCGCTCATCGTCGCCTCGGTCCCCGACGAGGTCATCCGCACCATCTCAACTGAGGGGATGCGCGCCGCGATCTCTGCGGCAAGCGCCACTTCACGCTTGGTGGGTGCGCCGAAGGTCGTTCCGTCGGTGGCAGCCGACGCGACGGCGTCGACCACGGCCGGATGGGCGTGGCCGGCGATAAGGGGGCCCCACGAACACACCCAGTCGACGTACTCGTTGCCGTCGACGTCGACCAATCGCGGCCCATCTCCACGGGCTATGAAGAGCGGATCGCGGCCGATCGCCCGCATTGCCCTGACCGGAGAGTTGACCCCCCCGGGCAACAGCTCAAGCGCCCGGTGGTAGAGCTCGGTGGAGCGTTCGGTCGTGTACGTGGGGGCGTTCAAACCCCAGCGTGTTCCCGTTCCCAGGCCCGGAAGTCCTCGGTGAAGTAGAGCAGGCGGATCTTTTTGAACTCAGTGGAGGAATAGAGGGTGGCGCGCTCGTGGATTCCGGTCTGCTCGGCGATTGAGTCGAGGATCGCGTCGCACTCGGGCTTGGAGCGTCCGTGAGCCATCGTGAAGATCGAGTACGGCCAGTCCGCATAGGTGGGACGCTGATAACAGTGGGAGATCCCCCGGTACGCGGCCATCCGGGGGCCAAGCTCCATGACGCGATCCTCAGGGACCTTCCAAACGCCCATCCCGTTGGCGCTGAAGCCGGCTCGGCGGTGATACAGGATCGCGGCCACCCGCCGCAGCAGCTTGCGCTCTTGCATGTCTTGAAGCTGTGCCAGCAGGCGATCCTGTCCCATCTGGAGCTTCGACGCCGCCAGGGCGTATGGCTCCTCGGTCACCGGCATGTCGCCCTGCGTGGCCCGGATCACTTCCACATCCAACTCGTCGTAGGGCTGACGCTCCGTCTCGACGGGAGGGACTGCCTCCGCGGACTGCGCCAAGCTGTCGGTGCCGCCCTCCATCTCCAAGTCCATGCGAATCTTGAACAGCTTCAAAGTGGGCAGCTGACGTATCGACTCGGCTCCCGCAAGGCGACCAAGGACCTCAAGTGTCCGATCGAGACCAAGCGGCGAATCCGGTTCGGTGGCGATCGTGAACCAGATGTTGAACTCGTGGTTGCGCAGGTAGTTGTGCGAGACGCCGGGATGCTCGTTGATCACGTTGGCCGCGCGCCACGGATTCTCTGGATCGACCTTCGCCGCCACGAGCATCGACGAGTAGCCGAGCGCACGCGTGTCGTAAATCGGCGTGACCTGACGGATGATCCGTTCGTCGATCAGCTCCCGGACTCGATCGATCGCCTCACGCTCTGAGATGCCCGCTTCGCGTGCCACGTGCTGATACGGCCTGGCCGCAACTGGAAAGGAACCCTGCATCAGGTTGAGCAGGCGCTTATCCAGCTCGGTCAGCGGTATTGCGGCGCCGTGCTTGCGGGCTCGTAGCTTGGGGCCGTACTGACCTGCGCCTACCGCAGCCATCGCGCGGCGTCCTTGGCGTGATAGGTGATGACGATATCGGCGCCGGCCCGGCGTATGCCGGTGAGAGCCTCGAGAACGGCGGCCCGCTCATCGAGCGCTCCGCTCGCCGCCGCCGCCTTGAGCATCGCGTACTCGCCGCTGACGTTGTAGGCGGCGAGGGGCATCCCGGTCTCGTCCTTGACGCGGCGGATCAGGTCGAGGTACGGCAACGCCGGCTTCACCATCAGGATGTCTGCACCCTCCTCCACGTCGAGGCGGACCTCCCGCAGCGCCTCATGCCCATTGGCGGGATCCATCTGGTAGCTGCGCCGGTCGCCGAAGGCGGGTGTGGATTCCGCCGCCTCACGGAACGGACCGTAGAAGGCCGAGGCAAACTTGGCTGAGTAGGCGAGGATCGGCGTCGCGGTGTGACCTTCCTCGTCCAGGGCACCCCGGATGAACCCAACTCGACCGTCCATCATGTCGCTTGGGGCGATGATGTCGGCGCCGGCCCGTGCCTGCGATGTGGCCGTTCGAGCGAGCAATTCCAGCGTGGCGTCGTTGTCGACGCTTCCATCAGGCCGCACCACCCCGCAATGTCCGTGGCTCGTGTACTCACACAGACATAGGTCGGTGATCACGATCAGCTCGGGCCACGCCTCCTTGATCGCCCGCGTGGCCAGCTGCACGATCCCTTCCTCGTCCCAAGCCCCGCTGCCCTCCTCGTCCTTAGCGGCGGGGATCCCGAACAGCAGGACCGCGGGGATCCCCAGCTCGGTGGCTTCACCCGCCTCGCTGACCGCGTGCGCAATCGACAGACGATCGACACCGGGCATCGCGGCGATCGGCTCACGCCGGTCGACGCCATGCGCCACGAACATCGGGTAGACGAGATCCTGTGGTTCAAGTCGGGTCTCCCGCACCAAACCGCGAAGCTGGTGGCTTGCGCGGAGCCGGCGCATGCGCGTCTGGGGGAAGGGCATCTCGTTTTCAGAATACTGTCGACACGCGGGACGGCGCGACCGCCGCCCATTCGGGCAGGGCCAGCCGGCAGCTCACGTCTAGACCAGCTTCCACGGCTCTACCCGCCATGACGTCACGAGCCCCGCGTGTACGTACGGATCCTCTCGTGCGAAGGACTCGATCTCTTCTTGGTCGGCACCGTCAAAGACGATCGCGGCCCCGTTGGGCGGGTCGCCCAGCGCTCCAGCCATCACGACGCGGCCGCGCTCGCGTTCGCGCGCAATCCGTGCCAGATGCTCGTCCCGATAAGCACCCCGATGCTCCAGGATGTCCTTCACGTATTCATAGAGCAGGATGTGGTGCACGTCCGATACGCTGGCAGACGTGGCAAATCTCGAAAAGCGCGGCAGCTACACCCCCCGGCGGGCCCGCGAGCAACGGGCCTACCGGCTGGTGCTCGCGGGAGGCACGGCGGGCGTGGTCGGCGTCGTGGGGGTTGGTCTCGCGGTCGTCGGAGCGGTGGGGGCTTGGCTCCCGGTGATCGCACTGATCATCGCCGCGCTGTGCGTGCTCGGATTCTCCCGCACCGTCGGCCGGCGCTAGAACACGGCCTGGACCACAAAGAGCAGCTACAGGAGATCGTCCGCTCGACCGAGTGGCTGATGCGTGCGCTCATCGCCGCGCGCAAGGTCGACGCGCCGGAATGGTTGATCGGTGCGGGTGCCGTGCGCAACGCGGTCTGGGACCGCCTTCACGGCTACGAGGGACGGACGAACGCTGGCGACATCGACCTCGTCTTCTTCGACCCGCGTGACCTCTCTGAGAGGCGGGAGCGGGAGATTTGCGCACGCCTTGAGTCCGAGCCGCCGAGCGAGCGATGGGACGTCAAGAATCAGGCCGCGGTCCATCTTTGGTATCGGGAGAGGTTCGGCTACTCCGTCGAGCCGCTCGGCTCGAGCGCCGAGGCCGTAGCCACGTGGCCCGAGACGGCGACCTGCGTCGGCCTGCGCCTTACCGCCGGAGGCGAGCTGATCGTTGAGGCGCCGTGGGGACTCGACGACCTACTAGGGCTCGTGCACCGTCGCAACCCGGCGCGAGTTAGCGTCCAGGAGTATGAGCGGCGGCTGAGCGACAAACGCATCCTCGAGCGCTGGCCGCGGGTCCGGGTCGTGGGCGGGTGAGTCGTAGAGCGCCCGGCCCTGGTCCTCCCAGCGCCAGCGCCCGCCCTGGTCCGCCCAGCGCCACCGCCCAGCCCCGGTCCCAGCGGCGTCGCGCCCACGGAACCCCGCGCAACGCAAAGCCTAAGCAACCCCCCGCCAACCCCCTATGCAAACCTCCGCAGACCAATCCGCGCCACCGCCCCGAACACGAGCGCCAGCGCCAGCAGATGAAACGCAGGTCCCACCATGTCCGGAGAGGCGCCGCTGAAGGCGTTGCTCGTGGCTTCAAGGGCGGGCTTGAACGGAAACAGGAAGGCGATCACGTCGAGCGTGCTCTTCAGGCCGCCTGAGACTGCGCTCGCCGGCACGAGCGCCACGAACGCGATCGGCAGTGATACCAGCAGCGCCAGGAGCGACGCGGCCCCCAGCTCCCGCGCCACGGCGCCGATCGCCACGCCAAGCGCACCGAACGCGATGCCCGCCAGCACCACGGCCAGCACCCACAGCTCAAAGCGCCCCCACTCCAGGTGTACGAAGAGCGTGACGAAGGCGGCCATCAGCAACGCAAGCACCGCCGCGCACGCCGCGGACAGGCCGACCTTCTCGCCGAGCAGGCCTTCTGGCCTGACCATGCCCCTCACCAGCCGCGCATACGTGTTCTCGGTCCGCTCCATTGCCAGCAGCCCAGCTGCCAGCAGGAGCGTTACCAACATCAGTGAGACGACGACCGCGATGGCCGCGGCATAGGCATCGGTCGGGGTCGTGCGGCCAGCCAGCTCTCGCTGGTCCACGGTCAACGGCGTGCCGATCGAGCCGAGGACTGGGCTGGCAAAGCCCAGTCCCTCGATCGCCAGGCTCGCGAAGCCCACCACCTGTCGCAGCGCTGGTCGGAGCGGCGACCCCGGCGGCAGCGCCGCTATCGCACCCTGGACGATCGAACGAGAGTTGCGCAACCCCAGCAGCTGAACGTCTGGCCGGCGATGTTCACCACGCCCCCGTTGAGAACCTGCTGGAGGTCAGCGATGGCCACCCGCAAAACCTGCTTTGACACCGCCTGCTCAACATCGTTGAGCCGCGCGCTGATGGTTGACTGGACGAACTGACGCTCCAGAGGGTCCCGGGAGTTGAGGATCAGCTCCACCGTCGGGCTCCCCACCCCGGTCTGTACCAGGCTCTGGATCTGGCTGACGATGTCGCCCGGGATGATCAGTGCGGCCAGCGCTTGGCCGCTCTGCACCTTGGCGATCGCTTCCTCGACAGAATGGACTTTGATCGGGTCCACCGACTGAAAGAGCTGCTGCGCGTAGCTTGAGACGTTGATCTGCTGGCTGCCGAAGTTGATCCGGCCCTTGCCGGGGGCAACCTGGCTGAAGAAGGCGACCCTGGGTTTTCCGGGAGGACTGGAGAGCGCAAACCCAATCATCAGCGCGAGCGCGATCGGGTACACGATCAGTAGACCGACGAGCAGCGGCGAGCGCCTGAGGATCTGCAGGTCCTTGACGAACAGCCAGCGCATCAGGGTGGATCAGTGCCCGCGCTCGTGCAGGAAGTGAACGAACGCCGCTTCGAGGTCTGGAGTCTCCCCGCCCACAGCCTCCACCAGCTCGCTCGGACTTCCCACGAACAGCAGGTCCGCATCGACCAGCACCAGTATCCGCGTCGCGTAGCGCTCCACCTCGGCCACGTTGTGCGTCGAGAACGCAATCGTCGTCCCCGCCTTGGCGAGGCCGCCGATGAACTCCCACAGCCGCTCACGCTGCCTGGGGTCAAGCGCGGCGGAGGGCTCGTCGAGGAGCAGCGCCGAGGGCTCGCACAGCAGTCCGATGGCGATGTTGACCCGCTGCTGGTTTCCGCCGGAGAGTCTGCCCACCTCCTCATCGGCTCGGTCCTTCAGGCCGGTCTGCCCCAGCATCAACTCGGTCGCTCCCAACGGATCGGCCACCTTCTCGAGCCGGGCGAACAGCTGGAGGTTCTGGGCCACCGACAGCTTTGAATACACGGCTGGCTGTTGAGGTACCCACCCCAGCGGCCGCTCCGAGAGCCGCTCCACCTGCCCGTCGGTGGGCTGGAGCACGCCGGCCAAGATCGACAGCAGCGTGGTCTTCCCGGCGCCGTTTGGCCCGATGATGCCGACGATCTCTCCAGCCTGGAGCTCGAAGCTCATGTCGCGCAGCGCCGTTCGGGTGCCGTAGCGCTTGGTCAGCGAGCGCGCCGTCAGCGTGATGGCGGAGCTGGGGGCGGCCGCGGACACGCTCGCGGAGGCTAATGACTGCGCTTCGCTGCCGTGCCGCCTGGCGGAGCCGCTAGCCGGTTGGCTCGGTGCCCGGCGCTAAGCGAACAGCTTGTGGCGTGCCGCCCAGCGGGCCACCGACGCTGAGAGCAGCATCGCCAACCCCACCCCAAAGGGCAGGCTGCCGAAGAAGATCAGCGTTATCCCGAATGGAAGGGCCCAGTCACCCACCACGAGCACGATCCCGGGGATGGCTAGAACCAGGCCGATTACAACGAAGCGCAGGCCTGGATGGAGCATCCGCTGGCCCTGGCGCTCGAGTTCACGGTCCTTGACCTGATCACTATCGAAATGGCTCATCGCCGGTCTTCTACCCGCGTGGAGAGCGGATAAGCAGCGGGTTCCTCCTCCACCCCAGGGGCATAAGTCCTCCTCCACCTAGGGCGCATAACTTCCTCCTCCACCCCAGGGGGCATCACCGGAGCAGGCTCGGTGTCCGCCTCCGCGGCCCGCTGTGGCTGCGGGGTCGCAGCGGCCCGCGACCCCGGGCGCGGCGCGTCCTCCGGCGGCGGAAGAGCCGGTGCCGCCCCCAAGCCTGCGCTTGGCCCGGCGGTCACCCACGGCTCGAGCACCAAGTGTTGGCGCAGGTACAACACGGTTTCCCTGAGCACCGCGGCAGTGGGAAGCGCTACCAGGGCACCGGCCACGCCGTAGATCTGGTAGCCGACGAGCAGCGACAGGATGATCACGATGGGGTTGATGCGGAGCGAGATCCGGAACACCTGGGGTGCAACCACGTGGCCCTCGAGCTGCTGGAGGCCGACGAACAGGAGGCTGACCCATACTGCGCTGAGCGGATCGTTGAACAACGCCACGAGTACCGCGGGCAGAGCACCCAGAAACGGCCCGATGTAGGGGATCAGCTCCATGACCCCGTAGAAGCCGCCGAAGAACAGGGCATACCGGGAGCCAGCCGGAAAGATGCCGATCAGTCCCACGATCTCCAGCGCAAGCGCGGCGCTCGCTCCCATGATCAAGCTGAACAGAAGTTGGCCGCGGACGTACCCGAACACCGAACGCTGGATCAACAGCGGATAGTCGTCCTCCGGGGTTCCGTCTCCCGGAGGCACGATTCTTCGCACCAGATCGCCGATCTCCCTGCCATAGACGAGCAGGTAGATCGACAGCACCAGAACGAGCACCAGATCGAAGGCGAACGTCACCGCCTTCCCAAGTACGTTGCTCGTGAACGAAACGACGTTGCCTGACCCCTTCAGGACGTTCTTCTCCAGGGTCTGAAGCGCCGTCTGCCCTTGTGCCTTGATATGAACGTGGATGCCGTTGCGATTCAGGAAGCTCTGGAAGTCGGCGAGGTCCTTGTTCGCCTTCTTGACGATCGAGGGGACGTCGCGTGAGAACTTGGAGATCTGCGTGCTCACGGGGTTGGACAGGAGCACGACCACTCCGGCCAGAACCGCGAAGCTGGTCAAGTAGACGATGAAGATCGCGAGGCCGCGCGGCACGCGCCGCCGGTGAAGGCGCTTCACCAGGGGGTTGAGGATCAGCGCCAGCGTGCTGGCGGCGATCAGCACCAGCAGGATCGGTCCAGCGGCCCGCGCCAGCGCCCATAGACCGAGCAGCGCGAGGGGCAGCACCACGAGCTGGATCCAGCGTGGGACCACGGCCTTGGGAAGTGCGGGCGACCCCTCTCCAGACGAAGGCGGCGGCGCCTCCCCAGACAGAGGCGGCTCTGTTTCCCGGTCCGGGCGCCCTTCGTCCGGCCGAAAGGACTGGAAACCCTGAATCCCATCTAGCTGGAAGTATGAGCCCGTGCAGACATGAAAGACAGCGTGAGCATCCTGTTCGTGGGGGACGTCGTCGGCGGGCTGGGCCGCCGAACGCTCCTAAGTCTGCTCCCAGCGCTGCGAGAGCGCCACGGGCCTGACTTCGTGGTGGTCAACGCCGAGAATTCCGCCGGGGGCCTCGGGATCACGAGCAAAATCGCGCGGGAGCTGTTCGAGGCGGGGATCGACGTGATCACACTCGGCAACCACGCCTACCGCCACCGAGAGGTGTACGCATACCTCGACCACGAGGACCGGATCCTCCGACCCGCAAACTTTCTCCACAGCCAGCCGGGGCACGGATGGTGCGTCGTCAGCCGGCAGGACGTCCGGCTCGGAGTGGTATCGCTGTCGGGAAACCTGTTCATGAACGCCGCCCGGCCGGCGTTCAGTGAAGTCGAGGTCGCGCTTGGAGCCCTGGAGGGAAAGGTCGATCACGTGTTGGTCGACATGCACGCCGAGGCCACCAGCGAGAAGGTTGGGCTGGGCTGGCACCTGGACGGCAGGGTCACCGCGGTGCTCGGGACCCACACGCACGTGCCCACCGCTGACGCTCGGGTCCTGCCGGGCGGAACTGCCTATGTGACCGACGTTGGCATGACCGGGCCACGCGGGGGCGTGATCGGCGTAAAGCGCGAGCAGGCGATCGAGTCGATGCTGACGCGTATGCCCATCAAGTTCGAAACCTCGACCGAGGACCCTTGGCTCAATGCCGTGCTGATCCAGGCCTCGGAGCCCATGAGAGCAACTGCGATCCAGCAGCTGCTGCTACCGGCAGACGGCGCTTGACGCCTTAGACCGTGACGGCAACGAGGGAGCGAGGCTCGGGCGCCGGAGCCTCGGGCGACGGCGGCATGACCTTGGGCGGGGCGCCCAACAGAGCCAGGATCACCAGCGGGAAAAACCACACGACGTAGGAGTACAGCCAGTAGTTGGCGGCCAGCTGAAGCGCGATCAGTACCGCCGCTCCCAGGGCGGCAAGCTGGACGACATCCCGGCGGCGCGGCAGGAATGCAACCAGGATGGCGAGAGCCACGGCCGCGCCCTCAACCAGGTGCTGCTCCAGACCCAGCCCTCCCCAGAGGCCCCAGACGGAGAACGGCGTGTTCCGGTGGTATTGGTAGACCACGGTGTCGTGCCAGAAGCGTGAAAGATTGTGATCCAGCAGCACCGGCAGCATCGCAACAGCCAGCGCCGCCGCATACGCCAGCGCACAGATAACGACTGACCGGCGCGGCCTCCAGCCGCCCGTGCCTCTCATAAAGAGCGGGGCCAGCGCCAGCGGCGCAAACTTCGTCAGCCCAGCCCAGGCGGCGAGGGCTCCCCGCGCCGGGGACCATCGCGCAGCCAGCAAGGCGGCGACGACGACCAGGCCCACCAGCGTGTCGTTGGTGTTGGAGTTCATCGACCACAGCGTGAACGGGTACGCCGCCCACAGGTACACGAGCACGATGCCGAGCGTCGGCCCCCGCACCATGCGGCCCAGGAAGAAGAGCCCCAGCAGGGTCAGCAGGTCGAACGCAATCGCCGCGGCGTGAGCCGCCGGCAGGTTGTCCCAATGGCCGCTCCAGCCAAACAGCGCCCGGAACGGGACGTAGACGTAGTACGCGACCGGGCCATAGGTGTCGCCGTAGCCGTTGTCGCTTGGCCAGTGGCCGTAGAGCTGCTTACCGTGGAGCAGCTTGTCGGCTCCGATCACGCCGGCGTAACCAACGTCGATCACGTTGGAGTTCGTGACGTTGAGGCCTACCCTGAATCCGATCAAGAAGATCGCGGCGATGGCAAGCCACGAGACTGGCAGCGGCAGGCGCAACGCAGTCTTGGGCCGGCCGCGCCCGAAGGCCAGCAGCAGCATCCGGACGAGGAAATAGAGCAGGAAGGGATAGACCAGCGGTACGGAGAGACCGATGTTGGCGTTGTTGAAGAGGACCAGCGAGATCGAGAACCCGAGCAGCATGAGGAGGTCCAGGTGCAGCAACGACAGCCGTCGCCTGCCGCCCGGAGGCCTACGCCACGGCAGGAAAGGAGCGACGAACAGCACGCACAGCGGGACCCAGATGTACCACGCGTTGACGCGACGGCCAAACGCGCCGGGATAGCCGCGAGCCATGGACCATGCCACCTGGTACCCGGTCCAGGCCTCGGTCACAGTGCCGGTGGCATCGTCGACATAGACCTGGATCAGCTCCCTCTGGTTGCGCCCCGAGGAGAACCAGCTCACCTGCCACCGACCGGGCCCCTTCGTGTACACGTACGGCGTGGCTCGAGGATGCTGTCGCAACTCCGCACGGACCGTGGGATCGGCGGATGCGATGTGCAGCACCTTGGTCCCGGTGAGCCGATAGCCGGCGGGCGACTTGCTGGGATCGCTGACGAGCACCGGAGTGTTGGGATCGGTGACTGAGTGCGCCCGCAGATGCTTGGCCACCACCGAGCCCGCCTCGGCCGCGGATTGCGTGGACGCGCGCGCCAGCCCGGAAGCGACACCGGCCGGAAACCCCATCGGGGCGAGGGCGAGCGACCTTGCCGGAAACCCAAGCGCCAGCAACATGAGCGCTGCGCAGAGCGCGAACCGTATCGACTGGCTTGAGGCTCGCTGCGCCCGGACCGGGCCTAGGCCTTGAAGCTCCAAAGCTTCTGCCCGACAAAGTTCAGCGGCGTGCCCGCGCCGATGGCGATCGCCTGGGCCATTACCTTCGTCAAGCCCGCGCCGCTCACCAGACCGACGAGCACGGCGTAGGTGAATCCGAAGGCCACGAGCGAGACCGCAAAGAACCGCACGCCCTGGCCGACGGGGTGGGCCTCCTTGGCGCCTGCTCCACCAAACGTCCAGTGCCTGTTCCACCAGAAGTTGTTCAGCACCGAGACGATCCACGCGATAACCGCCGACACACGGTAGTCGAGCGCGAGGAGGTGCACGCAGGCGGCGAACACTCCGAGGTTCACCGCATACCCGGTCGCACCAACCGCTCCAAAACGGATCAGCTGGAACCAGTTGTGCGGCTTACGCACTCCATGCCGCACCCTGATGTGCAGAGCGGTGCTCACTGCGGGGCGACCACGTTCGGAGGCGGAGAGAGTACGCGCGGGCACGGGAACGCGCTCGACCGTGGCGCTCAACTCTTCGGTCATCGCGGGCACTCTATCGGCAAGGGCTTAGAGAAGGCTAAGCGTGTTTTCGGCACTAACGGACTTCTAATCCCGGGTTCTCGCGCCAAAGTGGTCTCGCACCATTGGGGCCACGTCGTGGAGCATCCACTGCTCCCGTGCCTGGCGAGACGGGGGCCCGGTTCCGCACCACAGGAGCGCGCCCAATGAGTCGGAGCGGTGCAGCGAACCGTGACTACCTCCACCCACGTGGTCGGCTCCCCCCAGTCAACGAACTCGTAGCCAGGCGCGGCGGACAGGAGCACGTCTCCTGCGGTGGGACACGTGAGCGCAGACCAGATCCGCTGGAGCGCACCCGGGTAGTCGTCACTGGAGATCCTCCCGTCCTCCACTCGAAGGTCGAGGGCGGCGAGCTCCCCTTCCACGCTCCAGCCTTGACCGCGCTCGTCCTCCAGGTCTCCGCCCGGGGAGAAATGCAGCTCGCCTCGCTCAGAGCCAACCACTGCCTCCTCGCCTTCGGGACCAGCCAGAGACAGGACCAGGTCGACACCTTCAAGCGCACCAGCCGCGACCAACGAGCGAGCGAGCACGGACTCACGTCGCTCTTCATCCAAGACGTAGATCATCGCCGCGCGCTGGCCCGGGCTTAGCGCTACCTCGGCGCCGATCGTGCTCGCGGCGGTGTGTGTGGCTACATCGAAATCGGCGAAGGCCCGGTCGAGGCGGATCCGCTCCTCGACGGCTGCTTGCGAATGGTCGGAGGTGACGATCACTGCATGGCTGTCCAGGAACGCGTCGGCTCCGCCCGCGGCATGCATCAACCGCTCAATCTGCCGATCGGCGGCGGCTATCGAGGTGACCTGGGCGTGGGGGCCGTTGCGGTGCGACCAGGCATCGTTGTCCGGTAGCGAGAACAACAGGAAGTCGAAGAGATCGTGTTCGACCAGGTACGCGCCGACGCAGCCGGTGTGCTGGTCACGGATTCCCGGCATGCCGAGCTGACCTCGGCAGCCGGTCTTGCGGCTTGCGTAGAGGTCCGCGTAGAACAGCTCCTGAGGCCCGTCGATGGTGCGGCGAAACAGGGTTGAGGTGACGATCCGAGCGAGCGCGCTCTCGTTCGCCACCTCGTGTTGATGCCGGCCCCGGTAAATCAGGTAGGTGGTTCCGGCGGTCCTGACTCCCGCGTCGTCGAGGGTTTCAAAAACCGTCTCCACCTCCGGGTTGAGATGCTCGGCATTCATCCGGTACACGGTGTCGGTGAGTGACCGCAGGACGCCGAACTGCCGGCTGGCGGAGAAGCTCGATCCGTATTCCACGTAGCGGCCTTCCTCGCGGTGGTACCAGTTCATGCTGGGAATGCGGTGACGGTCTGGGCCCACCCCGGTGGTGATGGTGGCGGCGCACACCGGGGTCACGGATGGAAATGCCGCCACGCAGTCGTCGACGTATACGCCCTCCTGTCGAATGCGCTTGAGTGCGGGAGCGCGACCTGACTCCACCGCGCGATGGAGCATTGACGGCTTCAGCGCATCGATCACCACCAAGACGAGCTTCTTGGGAGTCGTCGCGCCCACCGCGCCCGTTAATGGCCGTCGCCGTAAGCGCGCGTGTTTACGCCGGCGGCCACTACCGCAGGATCCGCAATCCCGCGTACTTCTGGCCTTCCCGGCGCCGGCCGGACAGCAACAGCCACAACAGAAGCAACAGCGCCACCGGGCCGACCGGCGGGGCCACGGCCGACAGCACCGCTATCAACAGGGCGGCCGCCTCTACGTAGAGCGTTGTCGCGTTGGCCGCTTGCTGATCAAGCCGGGCACGCACGCGGCCGAAGAGCGGTCGGGTGGCGGCTGCTCCGAACAGCGCGCAGGCCACGCCTGCAAGCCATCCAGGCCAGGCCGCGTGGTGATGCTGAGCCAGCGCGCCCGCAAACAGCAGCGCCGCCAGCGCCACGCCCGCGGCGAGCAGGACGTTCTCGAACACGTCACGGTTGGCTGGCTCCGCGCCCAGCTGTCGCTCGAGCACTGAGGCCGCCGCCGCACAGACCACCATCGCCAGCAGGAAAGCCGTGCTTTGCAGGAAAGAGTAGTCGGTGTGGTTGAAATGGATCTGGACGCCGCCGCTGGCCAGCGCAGCGACGGCCAGCGCCGGAATAAAGGGGCGGAGTCCAAGCGCGAGGGCGATGCCCAGTCCCTGGAAGATGTCAAAGGCGAGATGCACCGTCGTGTACCGTGAAGAGGCGTGACGATAGACGAGAGGGCAGTGTGACCGGGGGGCACGGGGGCCCGAGGCGACCCCGGTCCTCGGCCAGAGACATCGAACGCTATGGCGCCCTGTTTGCCGGGCGCACGAAGGTCATGAAGTCGTCGGCGATGCGCGATCTGATGGCGCTGACCGAACGTCCCGAGGTCATCTCGCTGGCTGGCGGCTGGCCTGACACGTCGACGTTCCCGCCAGATTCCTATGCCTCGCTGATGAGCAGCGTGGCGAGTAAATCGTGCGCCAGGGCGCTTCAGTACGGACCCACGGAGGGATTGGCGATCGTCAAGCGATGCATCGCTGAGGTCATGGCAGCCGAGCAGATCGAGATCGATCCCGAGGAGCTGCTCGTTACCACGGGCGGCCAGCAGGTCATCGATCTGGTGTGTAAGACGCTGCTCGATCCAGGCGATGTGGTGGTGTGCGAGGCGCCCACCTATCCCGGAGCGGTCCCCACCTTCTGCGCCTACGAGGCTCGGGTTGTCCAGGTCACCATGGACCGTGACGGCATGCGCACCGACGAGCTGGAGTCGACACTGGCGCAGCTCGAGCGCGCCGGGCGGCGCCCGAAGTTCATCTACACGGTCCCGACCTTCCACAACCCCGCCGGGATCACGATGTCACTCGAGCGGCGGCGTGACCTCCTGCGCATCGCCTCCGATCGGGAGCTGCTCGTCCTGGAGGACAACCCTTATGGCCTGCTCCGCTACGAGGGCGCCCCGCTTCCGCCGCTGCGGTCGCTGGACGACCGTTTCGTGATCTACGCCAGCACGTTCTCCAAGATCCTTTCCCCGGGGGTGAGGCTGGGTTGGGCCGCTGCCCCGGTTCCCGTGCTGGAGAAGATGAACATCGGCAAGCAGGCCTCAGATCTCTGCTCGTCCTCGATCTCGCAGTATTTCGTCAGTGCCTACTTCGACTCCGGCCCCTGGCGTGACTATGTCCGCTCGCTGATCGAGATCTACCGCCGTCGTCGTGATGTGATGCTGGACGCCCTCGCCGAGCACTTCCCTCGCTCAGCGGACTGGACGCACCCCCAGGGCGGTCTGTTCATCTGGGCCTCGCTGCCGGATTACATCGACACCACGGATTTGCTTGCCCGCGCACTGGACGAGCACGTTGCGTTTGTCCCCGGCCGCGCCGCATTCCTCGACGGCCGGGGTGGATCGTCCATGCGGCTCAACTTCTCCGGGGTTCCCGAGAACGACATCCGGGAGGGCGTCCGCCGACTCGGCGAGGTTGTGCGGGAGCAGGTCGAGCTCTACGGAACGCTCACGGGCCTCCGTCCTGATGCCGCCCCTCACGCCCGACGCCGCATTCAGTCCGCCGTGAACGCGGCGCCTGACCTAGAGCCCCCGGCCGAAGAGCCGTCCGCCCCGGCACCGCCCACGAACGTACTTCGGCTGCCGCGCAAGCGCGCCTGATGCGCGTAGCGGTGCTGAAGGGAGGACGGTCGCTGGAGCGCCAGGTGTCGCTGCGCTCGGGCGCCCGCGTCCAGGACGCGCTGGAGCGCCTCGGCCACGAGGTCATCCCGATCGATGTCGGAGCCGATCTCGTCAAGCGGCTTGATTCAGCCGAGCCCGATATCGCCTTCATCGCGCTGCACGGCCGCGACGGAGAGGACGGGACGATTCAGGAGCTGCTTGAGGTGCTGGGCGTTCGCTACACGGGCTCGGGAGTCTCCGCATGCATCCGGGCCGCCGACAAGGTTTTGACCAAGCACGCAATGAGAGACCGCGGGATCCCCACTCCCGATTTCTACGCGTTCAGCGAGACCGCGTTCCAGGGGCTGGGCGCCGCCGGGGCGCTACCTGCAATCGAGGACCGCCTCAGCTTTCCGATCGTCGTCAAACCCGCGAGCCAGGGGTCGGCGCTCGGTATCAAGTTCGCCCGCTCCCCCGAGGATGTGCCAGGCGCGCTAGTCGCTGCGTTCTCCTATGACCGCAAGGTGATGCTCGAGCGCCACATCCCGGGACGCGATCTGGCCGTTTCGATCCTTGAGCAGCCGGGCGGCTCCGGCACCCAGGGACAAGCGGGGGCAGGCCAAGGCAATGGCGGCCCCGCGGGCAGGCCGCAGGCTCTCCCGATCGTCGAGGCGGTCCCGGTGCGCCAGGACGAGGAGGACTTCTACGACTTTGAGTCGCGTTACGAGATCGGCAGGACGAAGTTTCTGTGCCCCGCCGAGCTCCAGGATGAGATCACGGAGCGCGCGAGCGCCATTGCGCTCGAGGTCTTCGGGCTCTTGGGGTGCTCAGGGTTTGCCCGCGTGGACTTGATGCTCGAGTCCGAGACAGACGAGCTTTACGTGCTGGAGGCGGACCCGATCCCGGGGTTCACCGAGACCAGCCTCCTACCCCAGTCGGCCGAGGCCGCCGGGATCGACTTCGATCAGCTGATTGACCGGATCCTCGACGCCGCCCCGGTCACCGCGGCGGCTGGGTCGTAGTCGCCCGCCGCGAGCGCGTCGCGCTGGCTGGGCGCGACGTCTTTAGTCGCTTCCGCCGGCGAAATCCTCGGGAGTGACGTGGTCCAGGAAGTCCTTGAACTTCTCGACCACCTCCTCGGTGTCCTCCACCTCGTGCTCGAATTCGATTGCCGACTCGGCGATCACCTCGTCGGCCGCGAAGATCGGTGCGCCGGACCGGACCGCAAGGGCAAGCGCATCGCTGGGGCGTGAGTCGATCTCCAGCTCCCGACCGTTCGCGCGGAGGCTGATCGAGGCGTAGAACGTGTTCTCACGTAGCTCGGTGACCGCCACTCGGGTGCATTCGACCTCGAGCTCACCGAGAACATCGGAAAGCAGGTCGTGGGTCATCGGGCGCGGCGTGGAGGCCCCCTGAAGTTTCATCAGGATCGCGGCGGCCTCGGGATGACCGATCCAAATCGGCAGAAACTTGTTGCTCTCGACGGTCTTCAGCAACACGATCGGCTGTTTGCCGACCATGTCGAAGCTGACGCCGTAGATGACCATCTCCTGCACGACCGGCTCCTCGGGGTGGGGAAAGGCAAGTATAGGTATGCCAGGGGCCAGCTACTCCAAGGCATCAAGCGTGTCGGCTGTCCTCCGGGGCGTCCCTCAGAGCGCACATCGAGCCGGGAGAACGACGGTCGGCCGGGGCGGTTCGACTGTCTGCAATCTGACATCCGGAGCGTTTGCATCGCGATCGTGTGGGTACGCCGATAGTGATGGCCACGACGCACGATGCCGATGCGGCTTCGCTCCGACTGCCGGATCGCACCGATAACCAAGAGCTGTTCGCGCGGTGGCGCCAGTCCCAGGATCCGAGGGCGCGGGAGGAGCTGGTGGAGCGCTTCCTGCCGCTGGCCCGCAACCTGGCGCGACGGTATGCCGGTGCCCGTGAACCGTTTGACGACCTACTTCAGGTGGCCAGCCTCGGGTTGGTGAAGGCCATCGACCGATTCGATCCTGAGCGCGGCGCGGCGTTCTCATCATTTGCAGTGCCCACCATCCTTGGCGAGCTGAAGCGCTACTTCCGTGACCTGGGCTGGTCGGTCCACGTGCCTCGAGGTGCGCAGGAGCAGGCGCTTAAGGTTCAGGAGGCTCAGGAGCGCCTCACCTCCCGCACGGGCCGTCCACCCAGCGTCAATGACCTGGCTGAATATCTGGAGCTCAGCCTCGAGGACGTGCTCGACGCGCTGGAGACAGCGGCTGCGCACCATTCCGCCTCGCTGGATGCTCCACGCGAGGATGGCGAGGACGATGCGGGGACGCTCGTCGACGTATTTGGTCACGAAGACCCCCACTACGAACTGGTGGACGACACCGTCACGATCTCCGCTGCAGCCCAGCAGCTATCGCCCCGCGAGCGACGCGTCCTGTCGCTGAGGTTCGTGCGGGACATGACCCAGACTCAGATCGCGGCGGAGATCGGCGTCTCTCAGATGCAGGTCTCGCGAATCTTGCGCCGCGCTTTGACCCACCTGCGCGAGCTCACCGGCCAGCCCGAGACCCACTCTTCCTAGAACGCTTCGGGCTCGCCGTACCCTCTGGGCTCGTGAAAGACGGCCTCGAGCTTCGCCCGGGCTTGCGCCAGTTGCAGCCGGCTCGGCCCAGTTGGCGGGAGTCACGGCCCGCTAATCCAAGTTGGCGCGAGTCGGTCTCCACGGTCGCGGTCGTGGCCGTGCCGGCCGCCATCGCCGTGGCCCTCTGCCTCTACGAGCTGAGCGGACGCAACCTGTGGCTCGACGAGGCCGCCAGCGTGAGCATCGCCAGCCAGCACGGCGGAGCGCTCGGAGCTGCCTTGGCCCACGACGGCGGGAACATGCTCGGTTATTACGCGCTGCTCCACGTGCTCGTAGGCCTGTTCGGTACCGGGGCCGCCGTGATCCGCCTCCCGTCGGTCCTGGGCGCAGGGCTGGCGGCGGCCCTCCTCAGCTTGCTGGCGGTGCGGCTGTTTGGTCGGCGGACTGGCTTCCTGGCGGGGATCCTCACCGCCGTCAGCCTGACGATGATCTATTGGGGTCAGAACGCGCGCGCCTACGCGCTCATGATCGGACTGGCTTGCGGCTCCTACCTTGCGCTCGTCCAGCTGCTCGAGAGCCGCCGGAGAGCGTGGCGGCCGTGGGTGGCATACGTGGCGCTGACCACAGCTTCCGTGTACTGCGGGCTGGCGGCGCTCCTGATCCTGCCGGCCCAGCTGGCGATTCTTGCGTGGCACCGCAAGCGCGTGCCTGTCGTCCTGAGCGCAATGGTGGTCACCGCGGCATGCTGCGCGCCGCTTGCGGTGCTAGCGCTGAACCGTGGGACGGGGCAGCTGTTCTGGGTTCCTCAGCCGTCGTTCAAGAGCCTGAAACACGTCGTCCAGTCCCTGTCATCCTCGGGCCTTGAGCCGGGCTTCTACACGGACTCCGGCCGATTTCTGCTGTTCCTGACGCTGGCTCTGACGCTGGCGGCCGCCATTCGAGTGGGCTACCCCTGGCGGCGCCGCGCGGAGGCGTGGCGACCAACGCTGGCACTCGCCTGGCTGATCATCCCGATCGCGCTGAGCGTCATCGTCTCGGAGATCGGGCAATCGATCTTCGAGCCGCGTTACCTGCTGGTCTGCCTGCCCGCGGTGGCGTTGTTGCTCGCGTGGCTCCTCGATGGAATCTGGCGTAGCGACATGCTCCGGCCGCTACCCGCCACAGCCGTTGCATTGGGGCTGCTGGTGGCTCTGGTTTCGCTCAGGGCCCTGCAGGTCGCTCCGAGCTATGCCAAGTCGAGCGAGCCGTGGCGGGCCGCAACCCGGTACGTCATCGACCGTGCCCGCCCCGGTGATTGCCTGGCGTTCTATCCGCTCGACGTGCGGATGCCCTTCCGGTACTACCTGGGTGGGGGCGCCGGGGCTCCGGCGGCCGTGCTCCCGAGGCTGCCCTGGAGCAGGGTGCGGCCAGACGTCGAACAGTACGTGGTGCCCCCTGAATCGCAGCTTCTTTCCGATGTCGGTCATTGCGGGAGGGTGTGGCTGGTCTCCAGTCACGCCGGCGAGGCTGACGGACCGCCAGCTTCTCAGGCCAACTACCAGCGGTATTTCGTCCTCCTTGCGCGGCTGGAGCGCCGCTACCCGACGATGAGCGCAGCGTCATTTGGCCACGCCGGCATCATCACAGTCAGTCTGCTCTCGGCGTGAGGCCTGTCACGGCCTCACGGTCGGCCCGACGAACGTGAGCGCGCTGAGCAGCGCAAGCAACGCGCCGTTGAGCACTACGACAGTGGCAAACGACCGCTTGCCCAGGTAGTACCCGGCCACGATCACCGCCGGGAAGGCCGTGATCAGCAGACGCGGATTCGGCGGCGTGTATTCCGAGGTGATCGCCAGAAAGACGATCCCGATGGTCCACACGATTGCCTCGACCGAGACCAGCCGGCGTGACTTGAACAACATGTAAAGCGCCGGAATCAGGAGCAGAACGCCGGCTGCTCCCACCACGAGATTGAGATCGATCGTGGGATTGCTGTTGAAGTGGCTGAAGTGGATCTGGTCCCCCAGCCAGTGGAACAGGTTGACCACGGCGATCGGATCCGTCCGCTCGCCCCAGCCCCACCGCTGGGCGATCATCGAGGCAAACGGGGTTCCGGTCCAGGCCCACAGGAAGATCGCGAACGCACTGGCGCCAGTCAGCGACAACGCAGGGGCGGCCACGCTCCGCCAGGCCGCGGGAGTCCGCCAGCCCTGCTTTCGCAGATGCAGGAGTGCTGACACGGCACATACGAGAACCAGGACCGACGCCTCGGGTTCACATGCGGTGGCGATTCCAGCCAGGATCCCAGCCAGCAGCCAGCGACGGCGCTGCAGCGCCAGGATGCATCCCGCCGCCAGTGGCAGCATCACCCCCTCGGCGTACGCCATGAAGAACACCACCGACCCGGGGAAGAGGCAGAAGAGCAGCACCGCCCGACGTCCGGTCTGGCGTCCCCACCACCCTGTTGCCAGACGCTGCACCAGCACGGTTGTGACCAGGCCGCCCGCGGTAGAGATGAGCACGCCCGCCGCAGCCGTCGCCCAGTAGACCGAGCCGGAGAACAGCAGGATCGGGCGAGAGACGACCCAGATCAGCATCGGATAGAGCGGGAAGAACCCCAACGTGGACTGCGCGTGGTATGCGTAGTCCGGATACCCCTTCAGCGCAAGGAACTGGTACCAGGCGCCATCCCAGTTGGTCAGCTCGTGATTGATCGGATGGCCCGTGACGCGGGAGTTGGCGTAGGCCACCACGAGCAGCAGCAACCGGGTCCCCAGATAAACGAGGAACGCAAAGCGGATCTGCAGCGCAGCGGCCCACAGCTTGGACAGCCCCCGACGAGCCCATTCAAGGCGCACCTGCGGCGCCGGCGCAAGTCCGGGCAGCGTGACTGCGACGCCGCCTGACCCGTTTCGAGTAAGTGGGGCAGTCGCCACTCCGTCCGAGCCATTGCGTGTGGCGGGCTCGAGAAGGGGCTCGATCGATTCAGCGGATTCCACGGGCGGTGAGTGTAAGGGGGCTCTCATCAACGGAACGTAAGGGATTACAGCTACCCGCTCAGGTCGCTCGGATCAACTAACTCCGCCTCGGAGGGGTCAATAATGCGGTCATGCTGGCTCTGATCGCTGCGAACGTCAGACGACGGCGGGCCCGAACCTTCCTGACGGCGGCCGGGATTGCCGTTGGAGTCGCGGCGATCGTTGCGCTGCTGGCGCTGTCGGACGGGCTGAATCGGACGGCGGGAGGTCTCCTGCACCTGGGACGTGCCGACCTGGGGATCTTTCAGCGAGACGCCAGCGATCCAACTTCTTCGGTCCTGCCGCTTTCGATGCTGTCTCGCATCCGCGCTCAGAAAGTCGTAGCCGATGCCACGCCCGTCCAGCTGGTCGTGGATGCGATTCCAGGCGCGGGCGGATCATTCGTGTTCGGCCTTCAGCGCGGTTCCTTCGTCGATCGCTCGCTCGTGCTCACCTCGGGCATTCCGGCCAGTCCGAAGCGGGTTGAGATCGGTGACGTGCTCGAACAGAAGCTGCACCTGCGCCCCGGCGATTCCATTGCGCTCGCGCATCGGCCGTTCACCGTCTCGGGCATCTTCCATTCAGGTACCGCGTACGTCGACACGGGCGTGATCTCGACGCTGCACGATGCGCAGTCGCTCGCCAACCGTTCGCCCGATGAGGTCACCACCTTTGCCGTCCGACTGGCGCCGCAGGTCCCGATCAACCGCGGCGAGCAAGATCTGACCAGCGCTATCCCCGGCGTGATCGCGATCGATCGACCCGGACAGGCAGCTCGGGCCGGTGTCAACAGCGAGCTGATCTCGAAGGCGGTCGGATTGATCGTCGTGCTTGCGCTGATCATCGGCGCGCTGGCCGTGGCGAACACGATGCTGGCCGCGATCCTCGAGCGCAGGCGTGAGCTAGCGCTCCTGGCCACGATCGGATGGAGCGGCCGTCAGCTGGGCGAGCTGGTGCTGGGCGAGGCTCTGGCGGTGAGCATGTTGGGGACGGTGTTCGGGCTCCTTCTTGGGCTTGCGGCAAGCCGGCTTCTCCCCAGCGCGCTGGGCCTGGGCGATTTCATATCGCCTCAGCTGAGCGCCTCCAGCCTTGGGCTGGCGTCGCTCACCGGAATGTTGATCGGGGCCATCGGGGCGCTCTATCCGATGTGGCGCGTGGTGCGGATCCGCCCCGTGCTGGCGCTCGCCCAGCGCTGAGTCACTGACCTAGGCCGTCGATGCGGCCGTCGACGAGGTGGACGACCCGGTCCGCCCGCGCCGCAACAGCTGGATCGTGGCTGACCACGATGACGGTGGTGCCCCTCCGCTCGCGGACCGCGCCGAGCATGTCCAGCGCCCGCTCGCCGGAGGCCGAGTCCAGCGAACCGGTGGGCTCGTCGGCCAAGAGAAGACGGGGATCGTTCGCCAGCGCGCGTGCCAACGCAACTCCCTGGCGCTGGCCGCCGGACAGCTCCGCCGGAATATGCCCGGCCCGGTTTGTCAATCCGACCTCGGCAAGAAGCTCGCGACTGCGCTCCAGACGCTTGCTGCGGTGCAAGCCCCGGCTCAGTAACGCCGTCTCGACGTTGCTTTGTGCGGTCAGATAGGGCAGCAGGAAGCTGTCCTGGAACACGAAACCAACGACATCACGGCGGAAGTCGATCGCGCGCGCCGGCGGTGGAACAGGCTCTGAGTCGACCAGGACCCGGCCCGCATCGGGAACCTCGAGGCTTCCGATCAGGTTGAGCAGCGTGGTCTTTCCCGAGCCAGAGGGGCCGGTGATCGTCAACCACTCGCCGCGCCCAACCCGCATCGAGACTCCGCGCAGCGCCTGGATCCTTCCGAACGACTTGTAGACATCCTCGACGGTGACGGCCGCCCCACCGGAAGCGGACGTGACGTTCGGCGGCGCCTTGCGACGGCCCGCAAGGGCACCGCGGAGTGCGGTCACTGCCTTACCGTGACCGGCCAGTTGAGCGTGACCGATCCGGCGCTGGTACGAACAACCGCTTGGAGCATCAGCGGGTATCCGACGGCTGCCTTGGGATACATCAGGTTGTCGTGCCACAGGCCGTTCTTTACGGGATGGACCGCCGGCCGATCCGTACCGACCACCGTCCCGCCAAACACGAACTGAATCTTCACCGTGCCAGACAACGGATGCCCGCTGGCGTCACTCACGCGCACCGAGTAAGGCCAGTTCTTGCCGACGGTCGGATTGTGGTCGGCGCCGTGGAGGGTTGCATGAACCGGCCCGGTCGTGACCGTGGCGCCACCGGATGCCGTAGTCGCTGTGGGCGACGTCGTGCTGACGGACCTCGACTTGGAGCTAGAGCCGCAGGCGGTGACGCCCGTCAGGAGCAGGGCAGCGACCATCCGGCCTGTCAGCTTCCCTCCAGAGCCCATGGACTGATCTTATCGCCGGCACCAGCGAGCAAACCGGCGTTCCGGCTGCGACTATCTAGTACGTGGCGCGTCCTGTGGAGGATCTACGCTGGCCTGAGATAGCCGACCTCCTGGACTTCAGAGCCGGCGAGGCCATGGCGCTCAACCAGCGTCATCTCAACCCGCAATTGGGCCGGGTCGTGCGAACGCTGGGTTTCCACCGCGAGTGGGTCGAGGGTCGAGGTTGCTACCTCATCGATCGTTCGGGAAATGAGTACATGGACCTTCTCTCGGGGTACGGGGTATTTGCGCTGGGACGGAACCACCCGTACGTGCGCAGTCAGCTCGAACGTGTGCTGGCGGCCAACACGCCGAGCTTGCCGCAGCTGGGCGTCTCCACTTTGGCCGGCGTCCTGGCTCAGGAACTCGTGGCCCGCTCTCCCGCTTCGCTCGAGGCAGTGGTCCTGACGAACTCAGGAACCGAGTCGATCGAGGGCGCGATCAAGCTGGCACGCGCGGCAAGACGTCGCTCTCGCATCTTGTACTGCGAACGCGGCTTTCACGGGCTGAGCGTGGGTGCGCTGTCGATCAACGGCAACGAGGAGTTCCGGGAAGGTTTCGGGGCGCTTCTTCCCGGCTGCGACCCGGTTCCGTTCGGCGATTTGGATGTGCTGGGCGCCGAGCTGAGCAAGGGTGACGTGGCCGCGTTCGTCGTGGAGCCAGTGCAGGGCAAAGGTGTCTACGTGGCACCGGACGACTACCTCGTCAACGCGCAGGAGCTGTGCCGGCGCCACGGAGCGCTGTTGATCCTCGATGAGGTGCAGACCGGCCTGGGACGCACCGGGCGTTTTCTGGCTGGAGAGCACTGGGATCTCGAACCCGACCTGGTGACGATCTCCAAGGCCCTTTCCGGCGGCTACGTACCAGCCGGGGCGCTGCTGTGCAGCCGAAGCGTGTTCCGCGCCACCTTCGACTCAATGGAGCGAAGCGTCGTGCACGGGTCCACATTCGGCGGCGGGGACCTCGCTGCGGCCGCGGCGCTGGCCACGCTCACCGTGCTGGACCGCGAGCGCCTATCCGAGCGAGCCGCTCACCTCGGCGAGGTGCTCCTGTCGCTCACCGCCCCCCTGGCGGAGCGCTTCGAGACCGTGCGGGAGGTTCGCGGACTCGGGCTGATGTGGGCGATCGAGCTCGGCCCCCCGGTGGGGCGTGCCGCCCGGCGCCTATGGGACGCGATCGAGCGCCGTCAACCCGGGCTCTATGCCCAGATGGTGACCGTCCCACTGTTCCGCGATCACCGGATCCTCACCCAGGTGGCCGGTCACCACATGAACGTGGTCAAGGCGCTCCCGCCGCTGGTCATAACCGAGGAGGAGCTGCGGCGTTTTGCGGGCGCGTTGGAGCAGGTGATCGCGGCCGCCGAGGACCACCTGTTCCGCCGCTACGCCAGTCTGGGATTGGGCCTCGGCCGGCGAAGCCTGGTTGCACGCTAGGCCCTGTCGTCGCTCGGGATGACCGCGGCCAACCCGCGGTGCTCCAGCTCGGTCAAGATCGGATCGACTGCGGCGGCGGTGATGCGGTGCGAGCTCGGCTCGCTGTACCAGTCGGCATCGTGTAGCAGGATCACGTCGCCCGACTGGATGCCGCGTGTGGCCATTTTGGCCAGCTGCGACGCCGACAGTTTGGCCCTCCAGTCCAATCCCCACTTGGACCACAGAAGCGGCCGCAACCCAGCGCTGCGCACGGCGGCCAGACCGGTGAGCGTGAAGATCCCGTACGGCGGCCGATACAGCCACGGCGCTGCCCCGCGAGCATCAGCGATGACCGACCGAGCACTGGCCAGGTCGGCGGCAAATGCACGGGGCGAGGAGCGCATCTGGCTACGGTGGCGGTAACCGTGGATCGCCAGCTCGTGACCGCGAGCGGCGATCGCCCGAGCCAAATCTGGGTATCTCTCGACCTGCTCGCCGACGAGGAAGAACGTAGCTCTGGCCGCATGACGATCGAGCGCGTCGAGCACGGCCGGAGTCCCCTCCGGATGGGGGCCGTCATCAAACGTGAGGGCTACGCCTTGGGCGTCCGGCAGCATCAGCGGCACACGGAGCGCCGCCGCCAGAGGGGAGCAGTGTGCGGCCGCGCCAGGTCCGCACCAGAGCGCGCCGGCGGTCAGCGCCCCGGCGCCCCAGTAACCCTTCACGATGGGATGGGGGCGCGAGCCCCTCGCTCGAGTAGATCCTGGACCGAGGAGCAGCCGGCCTGCCTGAGCAGCCACGCCAGGTCCCGATTGATCCGCGCGGGCCAGCCAGGGCCACCGTAGACGAAGCCCGTGTACGCCTGCACCAGGGTGGCCCCAGAGCTGAGCCGGTTCCATACGTCTTTAGCCGACTCGATCCCGCCCACCGAGATGAGAACGATCCGCCCGTCCGTGCGCTCGCGCAGCCGGCCGAGCACCTCCTCGGCGCGACGTGCCAGCGGCGCGCCTGAAAGGCCACCGCCATCAACCGCCGAGGTATTCACCGCAATGATCCCGTCGAGCTCGAGCTCCACCGCGAGTGCGGCAAGCTCGTCGAGGTGCTCGTTGGAGAGGTCAGGGGCAATCTTGATCAGTAGCGGTATGGGCCGTCGCAGCGCCTCGAGCTCACTCCGCACGGCCACCACCAGCTGCTTCAGCAGATTGGGCGATTGGAGCTCGCGGAGACCCGGGGTATTGGGCGAGCTCACGTTGATCGCTATGTAGTCGGCCGCCGGGGCCATATGGCGTACCGACTGCCGATAGTCGGAGACCGCGTTCTCGACCGCTACGTCGCGGCTCTTGCCCACGTTGGCACCGACAATTGTGGCGGGAGCGCGCGCAGCCAGCCGAGGGGCCACCGAGCCCGCACCTGGGTTGGGAAACCCCATCCGGTTGATCAGTGCGCGCTCTTCCATGCGCCGGCTGATCCGAGGCCGAGGATTGCCGTCCTGGGCCCGAGCGGTGACGGTCCCCACCTCGACGTAGCCGAAGCCCAGCGCGGTCAGATCGCTGTACCAAGTCCCGTCTTTGTCGACGCCCGCCGCAACGCCGAGCGGCGAGGAGAAGCTCAACCCCATTGCGTCTACGCGAAGGATCGAATCCGGCTCTCCTACCCAGCGCGCAACGAGAGCCCCACCCACTCCGCTTCGACGAAGGATCCGCATCGCTCGCTTGGCAAGCTCGTGCGAGGTCTCGGGGTCGAGATGGCGGAGGACGAGGTGAAACAGCGTGCGGTACATGGCGCCTGACGGGCGACCCGACGGTAGGCTCCTTGCCAGGTTGATGGATCCGCACACAGCTGCACAGTTTGACGCGGCGGCGCTGATCATCATCGACACGCAGCGTGATCTGCTCGATCACGGCTCCTTCCCGATTGCGGGAACCTCGGCGGCCATTCCGCAGATGCGTCGAGTGCTCGACGCCTTCCGGGTCGCGGAGCGGCCGATCGTGCACGTCGTCCGCATCTACGAGGCCGACGGGAGCAACGCCGAGCTCTGCCGACGGGGCCTGCTCGCCGGCGGCACCAAGATCGTGGTCAGAGGCTCAGCCGGATCTCAGATCGCCACAGAGCTGCTGCCTGACTCGGCTATCAGCCTCGACGCCGACCAGCTCATGGGCGGCCAGCTCCAGCCGCTGGCGGCAAACGAGGTGGCGATGTACAAGCCTCGGTGGGGGGCGTTCTACTGCACCGCTCTCGAGGAACACCTGCACGCGCACAGCGTCTCGACGGTCGTGTTCGTGGGCTGCAACTTTCCGAACTGCCCCCGGACGTCGATCTACCAAGCGAGCGAACGGGATTTCCGGGTGGTCATGGTCCGTGACGCGGTCTCCGGGCTGTACGAGCGCGGCGAGCACGAGCTCTCGGGCATCGGGGTGCAACTGATGAACGCGGAGCAGGTGGCGGCGGCGGTTCGGGGCAGCCGGCCGCGGGTGGCCGCGTAGGCCTCAAGCTGCGTGCGCTCTCGTCCTCTGATCCTTGCCTCGCTGCTGCTGGCGGCGTTCGCGATCAACCTAGACATCACAATCGTCAACGTCGCTCTGCCCAGCTTGATGCGGGAGCTGCGCGCAACGACCAGCGAGCTGCAGTGGGTCGTCGACGCCTACAGCCTCGTGTTCGCGGCGCTGATCCTGGCTGCTGGGAGCCTGTCCGACAGGCTCGGGCGGAAAGGCTTCTTGCTCTGGGGGCTGGCGGTGTTCGGCGCCTCGAGTCTCGCCGGCGGCTTGACCGCGAGCGCCGGGCAGCTGATCGTGGCCCGGTGCTTCATGGGGGTCGGGGCGGCCATGATCTTTCCCGCGACCCTGTCGCTGATCTCCAACGTGTTCACCGATCGGATCGAGCGCGCCCGGGCCATCGGCCTCTGGGGTGCGTCAGCCGGCGCGGCCATCGCTCTCGGCCCGATCGTGGGCGGCTACCTGCTCGAGCACTTCTCGTGGCAGAGCATCTTCATCGCAATGGCGCCGGTGGCGGCCGCTGGAGCCGGGCTGGTTGCCCTGAGCGTGCCGACCTCGCGTGACCCTCGGGCTCCAAAGACCGACCTTCCGGGACTCGGTCTCTCGACCGCGGCGATGGCCGCGTTGATCTACACGATCATCGAGGCGCCCACATATGGCTGGGGAGGCGGCCGGAGCCTCGCCGGCTTTGCGCTGGCACTGGTGTTGTTTGCCGCGTTCATCGTGCGCGAGCGGACCGCCCGGGAGCCCATGCTTGACCTAAGCCTGTTCACGAACCTCCGCTTCAGCGCGGCCAGCGCCTCCGTCACGGTCGCGTACTTCTCTCTCTCTGGGTTCATCTTCCTGATCACCCAGTACTTCCAGTTCATCCACAGCTACGGGCCGCTGGAAGCCGGGGTCCGGGTGCTTCCCGTGGCGACGGCCGTCGCCGTCGCTTCGGTCCTCGGCACCAAGCTGGCGGTGAGGTTTGGAACCAAACTGGTGGTCGCCGCCGGACTGCTGCTGCTGACCGTGTTCTTCGTCTGGGTTTCGACGTCGACTGTCACGACGACTTATCTGACGATCGCCATGATGATGGTGATCTGCGGGACGGGCATGGGAATGACAAGCGCCCCGGCGACCGAGGCGATCATGGGCGTGGTGCCGCTTGACAAGGCCGGCGTGGGCTCGGCGGTGAACGACGCCACGCGGCTTCTGGGAAGCACGTTGGGAGTCGCGGTGATCGGCAGCGTGTACGCCTCGGTATATGTCAGCCGTCTCACCGCCACGCTCCCCAGCGCCCTGCCAGGTGCGCTCACCCACGCTGCGCATCAATCGATTGGCGCTGCGTTCGCCGTCTCCGCGCAGCTCACCGCTTCTGGCCAGCCCGCGCTGGGGGCCGCGGTTCACCACGCGGCCGCCCACTCCTTCACCCACGGCCTCAGCCTGGGCTGTGTCGTCGCCGCTGGCGTCAGCGGTGTTGGTGCCGTTCTGGCTGGAGTCCTCCTGCCAGCCCATCCGCCGCGCAGCGCAGCGCTCGCCCGCGGACCAGGGCGAGCGCAGCCGATCGTGGCGCTGGATTGACCGCGGACCTCACCGGCTAGGGTGGGTCCATGCCCGACCCAGGCGAGCAGCCGCTTGAGCTGATCCTGGCGCGGAACCTGATCTCGATCATCGCCCTCCCCGCCATCCTCGTCGATGTCGACGTGACGATCATTTTCTACAACGACGCTGCTGGAGAGATCATTGGTGCTCGCTTTGAGGAGATGGGACGCATCCCGGAGGACCGCTGGCGCGAGGAGCTGGGCCCCTTCGATCCGCAGGGAAACCACCTGGCCCGGGAGGATCTCCCGCTGACCGTTGCGTTGCGGGACGGCCGGCCGGGCTATGGGCGCTTTCACGTCCAGATCGAGCCCGGTCTGACCGAGGTCGAGGCCGTCGCGCTACCGCTGACCGGGTCGGCGGGGCTTCACGGCGCCCTGCTGGTGTTCTGGCCGCTGGAGGGGGGCTGGCTGGAGTGACGACGTGCGCGTGACCTTCTGGGGCGTGCGCGGCTCAATCCCCGTGCCTGGCGCTGGCGCCACGGGGTTCGGCGGAAACACGTCGTGTGTGCAGGTAACGGCCGAGGACGGGACTCAGGTCATCCTCGATGCGGGCAGTGGGATAAGGGAGCTCGGCAGCGCGCTTGCCGGACGCTGCGATGTGGTCCACATCCTGCTTACCCACCTCCACCTCGACCACATCCAGGGCCTGATGTTCTTCGCACCGCTCTTCGACCCCACGGTTAAGGTGACCATCTGGGGCCCTACGAGCGCACGGCGTGCGCTGCGCGAGCGCCTGGCGCGCTACATCTCAAACCCGCTGTCGCCGATTGAGATACGTGACCTGCCAGCGGAGGTCACGTTCGAGGACGCGTGCCGGCCCCCCTGGCATCTCGGTGGCATCGAGGTCAGATCCGCATTCGTTGCTCATCGCGGACCTACGCTCGGCTACCGGCTCGCCGGCGACGGAGTGACGGTCTGTTACCTCCCTGACCACGAGCCCGGCCTCGGCGAGGACCTGGTGAGGGCCGACCCAGCCTGGATCTCCGGATACTGCCTAGCCAGGAACGCGTCCCTGCTGGTCCACGATTGCCAGTACACGGACGCGGAGTACCCCAGTCGGCGCGGCTGGGGCCATTCACGAGTCTCGGACGCGGTGACGTTCGCCGCGCGGTCTGCATGCGAGCGCGTTGTGATGTTCCACCACGACCCCACCCACAACGACCGAGAACTCGAGGCGATCGCCGCCCATGCCACAGATCAATGGCTGGCCACAGGCGCGACCGGAGCGCTCCAATTGGCCCGTGAGCAACACGTGATCGACCTGGTCACGTAGCCCGTTTGGCGACGGAACGGGGGCCCTCGGGGTCAGCCGGGGGCCCTCGGGGTCAGCCCCCCTACCCCGCTGCCTCGTGCTCGGCCAGGTGCGCCGTCCACCGCTCTTCGATCCGTCCGAAGCGCCAAACGGCGAGCGCAATCGCCCACGTGGCGAGGAACATGCCGGCGATGATGAACCCGAGCGTGTTCAGGTTCACGTGCTCGAGCCACGCCCAGAATGATCCTTTTGCGCCGAGCTTCTGCGCGAGCAACCCGGCGAGCTCAATCGTGCCGATCAGGAGCGCAACCGCCACCGAGAGCCCCGTGATGGTGATGTTGTAGAAGACCTTGCGAACCGGCTTTGAGAAGGCCCACCCGTAGGCGAAGTTCATGAACGACCCGTCGATCGTGTCAAGCAGCGACATACCCGCAGCGAACAGGATCGGCAGGCAGATGATTGCGTAGAACGGAAGCCCCGCGCCCGCGGCGCCCGCCGCCAGGAACAACAGCGCCACCTCGGTCGCCGTATCGAATCCCAGGCCAAACAGCACGCCGATCGGATACATCTGCCAAGGCTTCCTCACCGCCCGCGAGAAGCGGCCGAAGAACCGTCCCATCAGCCCGCGCGAGTCAAGCTGCCGCTCGAGCTCCTGCTCGTCGTAGCGGCCCGTGCGCATCGTGAAGAACACCTTCAGGATTCCCCACAGGATCACCACGTTGACCGCCGCGATCACGTACAGGAACGTGCCGGACACGCCCGTGCCGATCCAGTTGGTCACGTTGTGCAGTGCCGAACCAGTGTCCGCTACCTGGGGGCCTAGCGCCTTGATCCCGATCGCAAATACGAACGCCAGGAGGAACACGATCGTGGAGTGCCCCAGCGAGAAGAAGAACCCCACGCTGAGCGGCCGCTTGCCTTCGGCCATCAGCTTGCGAGTGGTGTTGTCGATCGCCGCAAGGTGATCCGCGTCAAACGCATGCCGCAGCCCCAACGCATAGGCGGTTATGCCCGTGCCGATGGCGAACGTACCGGACGCGCCCAGGCCGTAATGATGCGGGGCGACCAGCGCGATCAACAGGAAGAACCCGATCCCGTGCAGTCCCAGGACGACCGCGCGCCATGAGGCCCAGCGTCCGCCACTGGGAGCGATCGAGCGACTGCGTCATTCGGGTCCAATGCAGAGAGCCCCCTGCGAGCGTTTGACGGGCTCATCAACCCCCTCCAATCCAGCTCGGCAATCGCCCCGCCCTCGACCATCACCTTCCGCGCCCGCACTTCGTTTTCCACCCACAGCTTGTAGCTGCCGGCCTCGAGCCGGTCGAACACGGCGGTGAACGCCGGCCGACCGTCGATGCTCCGCTCCAGCACCTCTTTGTGGGTTCGACGACCGTCGTCACCCGTAGGGCTGATCTCGACCTCGACGCCGTGCATCTCTCGTTCGGTGTGCACGATAAGCGCACCGAGATCCTCGCCGATGTCGAGCACGACGAACTCCGGATGTTTGCGAGCCGAGTAATGCTCTCCTGACATGGTGGTCTCCTGTGATTGGGCGCGCCGTGTGCTCAGCTGGCGGGAACGTCGTACCCGTCAAGCGGCGGCGCGAGATACGGGAATGCGCTCTGGTACCGGTTCGGCGCAGGCGTCAGACCCTGCGTGAGCTCACCGGCAGCGGCATCCGGCTTGAAGGTCTTATCGACCAGCGCATACGTGACGCCCGCGACGGCCCGCAGTTCGATGCTCACGATGTCGTCGAACACGCGCCTGCCGTTCGGGAAGCCGGCGGGATCACCGCCGAGGAGACCAAGTCGGTTGGGGTTGGACTTGGTGGGCGCAACGGCGACGTTGAGCCGAAGCTGGTCGGCGAGCACCTTCCCGGTGTGGTTCTGAAAGCCGGGAACGATCCCCGGCGGGATCCCTGTCAGCAGGACGGCCACGAGATCCGCGCGTGGCTTGGTCAGTCCAGCCAGGTTCGGGAACACCTTTGGATACAGCACCGGCAGCAGCTTCGCGAGCTCCGGATGCTCGACGTACTTCAGGAAGAACTTGTCGTCGACCGGATACAGCGCATTCCACTTGTCCTTGTGGCCGAGCGGGACGATGACCTCGTTGAAGAGCGGGTTGCCCAACCGCGAGACCTGCACCCACGGCCCCGATTCCGCGCGCTCGTCGTTTGCTTTGTCGATCATCCGCACCTTGCGACGGCTAGCGGCGCTCCACACGCCGATCACCGAGTGCTTGCCCATAGGGTTGCCGGGCACCGAACGGTTCGATGTCAGGTGGGAAATCGGTATCTGCAGCGCGATCGTGTGGATGTTCAACGTCTTGGTGGCGTCGACCGCAGCAGCAGCAGCACTTGGGATCAGGTGCAGGTTCTGGAACGGGCGCAGGTCGCCGAGGTCGAAGATCGAGCCAAGGTCGACGTAGAACCCATCGGTCCGCTGGCCTGCGAACACCTTGACCCCGCCCGGCAGGCTGTGGACCGCGGCCTGCCCCAGCGACGGGTAGTTGGGAGTCGAACGGGGGCCGACATTGCACGGAGGGCACGCCAGGTTCCGCCCCAGGACGCGCGTGCGCAATCGATGGTGGTGACCATGAGGCACCGCCGTCCCGTACGCCGTCGTGTCATCACCCTCCACCCGCGCCACCGAATAGAACTGACGCTTGTTCCAGTTCGGGCTCCTCAGCGAGGTGATCGGGCCCGTGTTGTAGAGAAAGGTGTCGGGGTTCCGAAGCCGGGTCGAGAACCTGAACACGTACGATATCTCCGGCGCGCCGTCGCCATCGTTGTCGATGTAGATCGAGTAGAGGACGTCGTCGCCGAACTCAAAGAAGTTCGGACCGCCTGGAGGATCCTGCAGCGGGACGAAGTTGCTGATCAGGGTCACCGTGTCCGGTCTGTCTGGGCTGACAAATGCGTAGACGTCAGCATTGTCGGCGGCCGGATCCTTACTGATCTCCGGTGCTTCACGGTGCGAGGACATCAGTTCCTCCGTTCAGGATTGAGCTCTCAGCTGACTGAGCCGGCGCAGCCGCAAGCAGGCGCCTGGTGAGCGCATGATCCCGGTAGGTCATCTCGCTCGTCCCGGACATCACCGTCACTTCGCCGCGCTCGGCATTCCGCACGTAGGCCATCACCGGCTCCTGGGGATTGGGCGAGGAGGGAGCTGTCGCCTCACCCGCCTTCTCTTTGGAAAGCAGGGCTGCGCCAGGCACACCGACTGCCGCCGCGCCGGCCGCTGCGCCGGCGGACGCCTTGATGAAGGACAGACGGGTTACCCCGGCGCGGTCGTTCTTCTCGTCACTCATGCGTGCTCCTTTCGGATCTTTGAGAACTCCCGTCTATCTGCTCGGGACTGGGCTCGCCGGTGATCGACTCCTTGAAGCCACGGAGACCAGCGCCGAGTGATCGGCCTACCTCTGGCAACCGCTTCGCGCCGAACAGCAGCAGGACGATCACCAGCAGGAGGGGGATGTGAAACGGATTGTCTAGTCCAAGCACGGTGCCCCTCTCTCAATCCAATGTCTTGTCACGTCCTACGAGCGCACGCGCAATTCGGATCACTCCGCACGTCGGTTGGGCCAAAAATCAACCGTTCGGCCGGCGGCTCAGGTTGACGGAAGCGGTACGACGGCGTACCCTGCGCGGTCGGTCGCTTTGCAGGGAGCGGCCGGTGATGCCGTCGGCATCGTCTCAGCGGGAGGTGAGGACAGATAAACCGAGCGACGTCCAGGTTCCTCAGGGGAGGGTTGGTGGCGATCGCCCTTGCGATCGCGCTCGGTTTGGTTATCGGTTCGGGAGGCGCAGGGGCCAGGCAGCCGGGACCTGAGCCGAACTTTGCCGGCAGCATCACGCCGCCGCAGCCCTGCGCGCTCGACACCAACGACCGCTATGAGGCTCGTCTCTACAAGCTGGAGGGCTGGGGACCCCCTGACTACGTCGCGTATCCCGGCGCTTGCGAGCGGCTCCACTTCGCGTACGGGCCGCTTCTCATCAAGCCCGGTCAGAACGACGTTCTGGTCACCCCGGTGACGATCGACAAGCCCACCCAGGACGGCTACATCGTGCGCTTCAAGCCCAACCTGGTCGACCAGAACGGCAACACCCCCCCGGTGGAGCAGATCCACCTGCACCACGGCACCTGGTTGTCGGTGCCCTCGTATGGCAACGGTCCGTTTATGGCCTCAGGCGAGGAAAAGACGATCTCTCCGTGGCCACGCGGGTACGGCATGCCGATCAAGGCCACGGATTCGTGGGAGCTGCTCTACATGGTGCACTCGGCGGTTCCGCAAACGAAGATCGTCTACATCACCTACGACGTCGATTTCATCCCGCAGGCCAAGGCCCAGCAGCTTGGGATCAGACCCGCGTATCCGCTGTGGCTCGACGTACGGCCGGCCGCATATCCGGTGTTCAACGTCCAGCGCGGCTACGGCAAGGGCGGAGTGTGCACGTGGCCCAAGCAACAGTGCGCAAGCCTCGACCCCTACGGCAACAAGTTCGTCGGCCAGGGCGAGCCGGGCAATGGCCTGGGCACCGATTTTCAGTTCCCCAAGCTCGGCGGCACGCTCGGCGAGATGAACCAGTTCACCGGAGGCACGCTCATCGGCATCGGCGGCCACCTCCATCCAGGCGGCCTTTCGAACGAGGTCGACCTGGTCCGCCCCGGCGGGGAGACGGTCACGGTCCGCAAAGGTCATCGCACCGTCACTCGGCGGGTGACCTCCACGCGCATCTACACCAGCCACGCCCACTACTGGAATTGGAAGGATCCCACCAAGGACGGTGGCCCTCCGACCTCGTGGGATTTCTCGATGGAGGTGCAGGGACTCCCGCTGTGGGGCGTGCGGATCAAGCCGGGCGACATCCTGCGGACCAACGCCACCTACGACACTCGCATCCTCTCCTCCTACGAGGACATGGGAATCGAGATCGCGCTGTTCGCGCCCGACACCCCCGCCGGAAAGCCCACCGCGCCCGGCGTGGATCCCTTCCGCGCGCGGCGCGACTACTCGCTCAATTGCCACTCCGGCCCGGCGATCAACGGCAAGCTCTGCGTCCGGGGCTGGGTCACGCACGGCCACTATCCCGAGAACGGCAACCACAGCGGCCCGTTGGGGAACTGGAGCGCGAAGCCTGGCCCTCAGATAAGTCAAGTCGCGATCGCGGACTTCCAGTACACCCCTGGCGACCTCTCACAGACCGGAACCATCGGTCTGCCCACGGTGAAGCTCGGGACGAATCTCACCTTCACCAATCTTGAGGGCGCGGCGATCTACCACACGATCACCACCTGCCGATTCCCGTGCCTCGGTGCTGTCGGGTCTGCGTTCCCGATCCCCAACGGCGAGACCAGCACCGGCCGGGCCGACGACTTCGACTCGGCCGAGCTCGGGATCGGTGTGCCCTACATCGGCCCGACGAGCCAAAAGTTGACCTGGACCCTGCCCGTTACTTCGCAGAGTGGATACAAGCCCGGCGAGATCGTGACCTACTTCTGCCGCATTCATCCGTTCATGCGGGGCGCATTCCAGGTGGTGAAGTAACCGACTGACAGGGACCGGGCTGCATCACCGGCCCGATCGCAAAGACGGGAGAGAGGTGATTCTGTGATCAATTGGAAGCGTTCTGGCCCCTCGCTGATCAGCGGGCCAAAGCGACATTCATGGCCTGAGATGCCCGAGGACCTGCCCCTGGACATCCTCCCGGCGTCGAACGAGGAGTACTTCCCTCCGCCCCCCACCCGCGAGCACCTACAGATGATGCGCTTGGCGGAGCGCGAGACCGAGCGCTGGCGACACAGGTTCGGGATGACTCGAGCGGAGTTCGTGCGCACGGCCGCCGCAATGGCCATTGGTTTCTGGGCGATCGACATGGTTCGGCCCGGGATCTTTGGGACCTACGACGCGCTGGCCAGCTCAGCCACAACCGACGCGTGTGACCTGGAATGGGCAGGAAGGAAGGGGCTCGAGACGCTTCGCAACCTTCCAGGTGAGTTCATCTTCGACGTGCAGACCCACCACGTCGATCCCGACGGGATGTGGAGAGTCTCCAACCCCGCAATCGAGGTGTTCTTCGCGGCGATCTGGCCGCAGGCCTCGCCTGTCACCGGCGACAGGCCGACGGTCGAATCCGGTGGCTATGTCCGTGGCGGCGGAGCCGGCGAGATCGACCCGATTCAGAACCTCTCGCGGTTCCACTATCTCAAGGAGATTTACCTCGACTCGGCCACCTCGGCATCGGTGCTGTCGGTCGTTCCAACCTCGCCGGACACCAACAATCCGCTGCCGATCTCTGAGGCCGCGGAAACGATCGACACGGTCAACCACCTGGCCAAGCCGGCGCTGATCCCCGCGTCCAACGGCGGGCACAGCGGGGCGGCGAGCCACCCCAAGCATGGCCAGGGACATTCCCATCATCACCCGCCGAAGCACCATCCGCATCGCAAGCCCCAGTACGACTCGCGGCGCTCGGTGATGCACGCGTTCGTGATGCCCAACCGGGGCTCGAGCGGAACCGCCAACACGGCCAGCCCCTCACATCCAGGAGGCTATGCGATCCCGTCGAAGCCGCTGTATTTCGACGAGGAGATGGAGCTGATGTGGACCCGTGCGGCAATGCATCGGGACAAGCTCCGAGGCTGGAAGACCTACTGCGCTTGGGGCGACGTTCCCTACACCAGCGGCTGGTTCCTTGATTCGGACATCGGCATGGAGTTCCTGGCGAACGTCGCCAAGGTCAGCGAGCAGTTCCCCGAGGTGCCGGCCGTCGTCGCCACCCACAAGGGTTTCGCGCTGCCCGGTTTCGACCAGCGCTGCGCTACTCCCAGGGACATCGGTTACGCCGCCCAGCACAACCCCGCGGTGCGGTTCCTCGTCTACCACTCGGGGTACGACATCGGCGACACGCAGAAGCCCTATCGCGGTGACGCCGCCGCCAACTCCAGCACCAACACGGTCGACGGCCTGATCAAGAGTCTCCGCGAACACGACTATGACGCCACCAAGTTCGTACAGAAGGGCAAGAAGTTCGGCAACGTCCCAAACGTCTGGGCCGAGACGGGCTCAGTGTGGCGCAGCGTCATGGACGACCCCGATCAGGCGGCGCACTACCTCGGGAAGGTGATCACATACGTAGGGCCCAAGCGCGTCTGCTGGGGCACAGACAGCCTGTGGTATGGCTCGCCGCAGAAGGAGATCGTCGCACTGCGGCGGTTCGAGTTCACCGAGAAGGGCAAGGAGCTCTACGGCCTCCCGTATGGGATGGAAGGCGACCGTGAGGATCCCACCAAACCAGCACCCAGCCCGGAGCGCACGATCCGCAACGGGATCCTCGGATACAACGCCGCGGAGGCGTACAACTTCGACCCGGTGTTCCGCAGCCAGGCGATCAGCTGCGACGACGTCCGCAAGCTGAAGGACGAGGGGTACATCCAGGGCCACGGGCTGACCGAGTCCGCCCCGCTCCGGATGAACCAGATCCCCGGACCGCGGACCCGTAGAGAAGTCATCAAGTCGCTGACGGAGGGCCCCTGGTCTCCATGACAATCCGGCGAGCATCGGGCGGAGCGCTCGCCGCGGTGTTGTCCCTGGGCCTGTTTTCGGCCGCGCCAGCCGCCGCGAACCCCCCAGGATGCGGACCGTCGCTCCGGACCGGCGGCGAGTGGCGCACGTATGGCGCCGACCTCTCCAATTCGCGCAATCAGGTCCACGAGAAGGTCCTGTCTGCCGCGGATGCCCCACTGCTGGCCACCGCGTGGGTGTTCTCGACCGCGGCCAATGGCGCAGCAGGGGATTTCACCGGTACGCCGATCGTCGCGGACGGTTGCGTGTATGCGGCCAGCACCCGGGGTTGGGTGTTCGCGATCAACGCGGACACGGGCAAGCTCGTCTGGAAGGCGCCGCTCCCACTCGGTGGGGGTGTCAACGGCTCGGTGGCGATCGCGGACAGAGTGCTGCCGTCGGCCAAGTCACACCGCCGGCGCCACCGGCGAGGGAAAAACCGTCCACGGACCGCTGGCACGGTCTATGTCGCGGTCAGCCGCACGCAGAAGTTCCGGGCATGTCCGCCGGGCGATCCCTGCACTGGGCCCTACGTGGTGGCCCTGGACCAGGCGACCGGGAAGGTGGTCTGGGCGAGCAAGGCGATCGACACGCAGGACGGGGCCGACGAATACGCCAGCCCGATCGTCTACGACGGCGTCCTGATGATCGGAGTGTCAGGGGGCGCGGCCGAGCTCGGTCCCGAGAACGGCCGTCAGGCGTTCGAGGGATCGATGAACTTCCTCGACGCCAACACCGGGCGGATCCTCAAGAAGACGTGGGCGATCCATGCGCCCAAGCACCCAAACGATGCGTTTGCCGGTGCCGGCATCTGGTCGAGCCCCGCAGTCGACACCGTCGACAAGGTGGCATTCGTCGGCGCAGGTAACCCGTTCAACGTTCATGCCGAGGCGCCGCATGCGGACTCGGTGCTGGAGTTCAACGTGAACCGCGCCAGCCGGCACTTCGGAGAGATCGTTGGGTCGTACAAGGGCCAGGTGGACACCTACTCACCTGTTCTCCAGCAACTGCCCTGTATCGATACCGCCGATCCCACCAACAATGCTCCCCCGTACTACCCGCAGGGCGCCGGTTCCTGCCAGCAGATCGACATGGATTTCGGCGCTTCGCCGAACCTGATTAGGGACCCCTCGGGCCGGTTGCTGGTGGGCGCCGGACAGAAATCTGGCGTCTACCACCTGTTCGACGCCAAGACGCTGAAGCCCGTCTGGCAGGCGATCACCGGAGCGCCAAGCTCAGTGGGGGGGATAGTCGGTTCGACCGCCACCGACGGCGACGCAATCTACGGCCCCGACACGATCCCCGGATACGTGTGGTCCCTGTCCCGCGCCACCGGCAACCTGCGGTGGGTCGGCCCGATCTCCGATGGCGCCCATTGGGGTCCGCCCGTGGCGTACGCCAACGGAGTGGTGTATTCGGTGGACTTCAGCGGGTTCCTGGACGCGTTCGACGCGCACGACGGCGTGCTGCTGACCAAGCGCCCGCTGGAGATGGGCGGCGGCGGCACCGAGACCATCTCCTGGGGCGGAGTCTCGGTGGCCCGCCACACCGTGTATGCCTCGATTGGCGTGCTCGGGTTGGCGAACGGGTTCATCGAGGCGTTCCGGGCGGGTGGCGCCTCGGACCTGGTGACCGACCTGGCGAGCACGGGGGCGGGTGGAAGCTCCGGCGGCGGGTCGGGCGGTGGCTCTCCCCAGGGCGCGAGCGTCGTGGCGGGGCCAGGAGCCCAGTCGGCCGGATACGCGACCCCCGCCGTGGTGACGTTCGCCGGCGGCACGCTCAGCTTCACCAACCTGGACATCGTCCAACACGACGTCACGGCAGACGACAAGGGACCGGACGGAAGACCGCTCTTCCAATCGAAGCTGATCGGCTTGGGCGAGACCGCCAACGTCGAAGGCGTCCAGAACCTCAAACCGGGCCAGACCTACTCGTTCCACTGCAGCCTCCATCCAGGCATGCACGGCACGCTGATAGTCCACTGAGAACGGAGCCGACAATGCGGAGACTTCGAAGAATCGGGATCGCTACCGCGGTCGTGCTGAGTGCAGGCACAGGAGTAGCTCTCGCCGACCAAACGATCTACGCGGGCCCGCCGAACCAGTTCGTAGGCGGGGACATCACGATCAACCAGGGAGAGAAGGTCAGCTTCACGAACCTGGACACCGTCGAACACAACGTGACCGCCCAGCAAAAGGCTCCCGATGGCAAGCCTCTGTTCGCCTCGGCCCCGACCGCCACGGGGTCCTCCGAACCCGTCGCCGGGACGGAGTACCTCAAGACCGGCACTTATCAATACTTCTGCTCGATCCACCCGTGGATGACGGGCACGATCACCGTCACCTCGAACGGGTCCCCGGCGCAGCCTCCTGGCTCAGCTTCTTCGTCGTCGCAGTCGAAGCCGCGGAAGAAAGCCCACCGGCGGCACAGGCACCAACGACACCGCCCGCACGGCCGGAGGCACAGATGAGGGCGGCGCGGGCCACGATGGCGCTGGGCGTGGGCCTGCTGCTCGCGCTCGCCTTCGCAGGGGGCGCCAAGGCAAGCGTCCCCAACCCCCTGGTCCAGGGACCGATCGGCGGCGGAACCCGCGGCTACGCGTGGAACCACAGCCTGTTCTCGCTGAAGGGCCCGGGCTATGACTACACGGAGAACGAGTACTTCTTCAGCGGCACCGCCGGCGATCTGAGTACCGGCGCCAGTGCGCCCTATGAGAGCAGGATGCTGGTGCGCCTACCGCGCAATCCGAGGAAGTTCAACGGCACGGTGCTGGTCGAATGGCTGAACGTGACCGGGCAGATGGACCTGGAAACCGCATGGCCCGTCGAGGCGCAGTGGCTGATGCGCCACGGGATGGGCTACGTCGGGGTCTCAGCGCAGTTCGCCGGGGTTTGCTGCGGACCCACCACGCTCAAGGGCTGGGACCCGGTTCGCTACTCGCCGCTGTTCATGCCCGCCGGCGATCAGTTCTCCTACGACATTTTCTCTCAGGCCATCCGCGCACTCCGAAACCCCAACGGAAATCAGACGTCGGTGGGCCAGCCGATCAAGGTCGACCCAATGCTGGGGATGCACGTCCGCCGCCTCGTCGCCACCGGTGCTTCCCAGTCGGCCCTCTACCTGACGACGTTCGTCAACAGCCATTACAACCGCGGCCAGATCGACGCCTACGTGATCACTCGCGGGGGCGGGCCGTTCACGGACTTCTCGACGCCGATCTTCCAGCTCAACGAGGAGAACGACCTCGCAAAGCAGCCTGACAACCGGCACTACATCGTGTGGGAGGAAGCGGGAACGGCCCACGCTCCCGCGGTGTGGGAGAACGACTACGTCTGGCCCGAGCAGCAGCGAGATCTGTTCGGACCCGGAGCTCCGAATGCGATCAACGCCGCCTGCTCTGTCAATCACGGCGCCGTCGACTACAGCTCGCGTGCCTTCTCCTACTGGGTCTCCCGCTACCTGGCTACGGGAAGGATGCCTCCGGCTCGAGCACACGCGCCCCGAATCAAAACGGACTCGGGCGGCAACCTCCTCCGAGACTCCAATGGCCTCGCCGAGGGCGGACTCAGGCACGTGTTCGTCCAAGTCCCAGTCGCGTACGAGGCCGCCACAGGCTGCCCGCTCTTCGGCACCTACACGCAGTGGTCGGCCGCGAAGATCCGCTCGCTCTATCCCAGCCACGCCAGCTACTACGGCAAGGTCAGGGCCTGGAGCGCGTATGAGGTCCGGCGCGGCTGGCTACTTCCAGCCGACCGTGCAGACGTCCTCCGCAAGGCGCGTGGTTTCACGGGGCCCTGGACGGGAGGCGACACCGCGCCGCCGCAGGGTCTCTAGGTTCGGGCTCGGAGTCGGTTGAGCTTCAGAGCTCCTTTCCGGGCCCCAGCGTGTTGGTACCGTTGCCCGCGTCATGCGAGTCATCCGAACTGCTCTGAGACCCCTCGGCTACCTGATGTTCGCCACCGCGTTGGTGGCGCTCTCTGGAGCCGCGAAGTTGCTCGGCGAGCGGGACGACCTGGGATTCTTCTCCGGCCGTCTCGCTGAGCTTCTCTGGCGGTACCCGGAGGTGACGCGGAGAGGCGTTCAGATGGCCTGGCTCACGTGGGCCGCGATGTTCGGGATCGCGATCAGCCCGGTCGATCCGATCGCTAGCTCGTGGGACGAGGTTGTGCTCGCGGCGGTGGCGCTGCTGGTCGTTTGGCTCCGCCCCTCCGGCGGGCAGCGAGCCGGGCGTTGAGGTTCTCTAGCGCCTGCTCCAGGCCAACGACAGAGGGATCGAGTTCACGCATCGCCAGGGCGAGCCGGTATTCGGCGAAATACTCCGGGCGGACCGAGCAGGCCCGCCCAATCAGCTCCATCGCGCGCATCGATGGCTTGTCGTGGCCATTGGCGAGCATGTTGATGTGGGCGTGGGTGATGCCCTGCTCGTCGATTCCGCGGATGGCCTCTGCGAGGCCTCGATAGCTCAAGCCGCGCGCGGTCATTAGCGCCCGCAGGGCCTCACCGAACGGCTGGGTGCTCACGTCGCTTATGCCGTCTCCTCGTCCTGGCATCCTCAAAGCGCGGCCCGTCCGCACAACCTACCGCCCCGCATTTCTTCCTGCTCATTGACCACCGGTTTAGGATAACTCGGTAAGTTATCTACCTAACGGTTTGTGTGGGGCCGGAGCACGAACGAAACTGACCATGAGCCCCCTGATCCGTGAGGCACGGCGGCGCTCGCTGCTATTGCGGCTGCGAACCGACGAGCGACTGCTCGGACGGGCCCAAGCCGGAGATGCTGCTGCTGCCACGGCGTTGGTTGAACGCTACGGACGGCGACTGCAAGCGCTGGCGGCGACGGTTGCCGGGCCCGAGGTGGCGTCCAGCGAGGTGGCGTCCGCGCTGGTGTGCGAGGTGGCGTCCGTGCTCGAGGGCGAAGTCGACGGGCGTCATGCGTTGGCAGAGGACTGGCTCTACCGCGTCACTCGTGATCACAGCCTGGCTCGTCTCCGTGGGGTCCGCACCACGAAGGCGGGATCGCCGGAGAGTCGCGGCTCGGAAGAGGCCGGGGGTTCGCCACAGAAAGCTCAGCGCGTGCGCGAAAACTTCGACGCTCTACCGGAGAGCCAGCGGACGGCATTGCTGCTCAGGCTGGGGTGCTCGCTGCCCTACGAGCGGATCGCGTGGGTCATGCGTACCGACGTGGCGGAGGTGAAGTCCTCGCTGGTCCAGGCGCGGTGTCGGCTGGCGCTTGTGGAACAGGTCAGATCATTCGCGCAGCTCCTCCAGCCCTGGGGATCGCCCGCTGCACGGTGGAGCAGGCGGAAGAATCGCTGGCTCGTCCTCTGAGCTCTTTACAGCTGCGCGCGAAGCTCCTCGGGTGAGGGAACTTCCACCGGCCCGTCGGGCGGTTGCGTGAAGCGGATCGGATTGCCGAACGGGTCGCGCAGCGCGCAGTCGATCCCGTAGAAGCGCTCAGTCGGCTCCTGCGTGAACTCGACACCGGCGTCACGCAGCTTCTCGTAGGTAGCGCGGCAGTCATCGGTCTCGAAGATCACACCGCCGCCAGCTCCCGCCTTTGACACGAGCTCGCGGATCTGCTCGGTGGTCACGTCGTCGTACGCAGGTGGACCGGGGAGCATCAGCCCGAGCTGGACGTCGGGTTGATCCGGAGGGCTAACGGTGAGCCAGCGCATGAAGCCGAGGTCGGCATCGGTGTTCACCACCATGCCGAGCTTTCCTACGTAGAAGTCGAGCGCCTCGTCCTGGTCAAGGACGTGCATGAAGGTATGAGTGATTCGCTTGAGCATGCGCCGGACGCTAACCGCCGCGGCCGCGGACCGCTTCTCCGAAGCTGCTCTCTATCCAGCCGGACGCATCCAGGCCATCGCCCAGCACGCTGGAACCCGTAGCGCGAGCCCCGTCACCGGCGAACCGTTCGCGGTAGCGCGATGGCGACTCGCCGACCACTTCCCGAAACGTGCGGCTGAACGTGCCGAGGCTGTTGAAGCCGACGTCGAAGCAAATCTCCGTGACCGGACGGCCGGTGTCACGGAGCAGCTCCATCGCTCGCTCCACCCGTCGGCGCTGCAGATACCTGTGCGGCGTCTCGCCGAACGTCGCCCTGAACTGGCGGCTGAAGTGCGCGGGCGACACATGCGCTACCCGCGCCAGCGCCGGCACGTCAAGCGGCCCGGCGAACGCTCGATCCATCGTGTCGCGAGCCCGCAGCATCCGGCGGTTGCGCTCCTCGATCGCCCAGGACATCCGCCTACAGGCTACGGCTGGTTTGGCGAATACCGCGCCCTTTGAGTGGCGCTGGCCCCGCAGGCACTTACCGCCGTCTTTCGGGCGGCGCGGTCGCCCGCGCGCTAATACACCCCCCGGCGCGGCGCGGTCACCCACGGGCTAATACACCCCCCCGCGCGGCGCGGTCACCCGCGGGCGATCTCGGCGAACCCTTGCCGCCAGCTCGGGTGCTTCGGCTCCCACCCAAGCTCGCGCTTGGCCTTTGCGTGGAGGCGCCGCGGATCTCGGTCATCATCACGGCCCCAACCTCGCCGGCAACCATCCGCCCGACGAAGCGCGGTACCCGCAGCGGCTTCTTGGCACCGAGCTCCTGCGCCAGTGCCGGCAGCCACTCGGCGACCGGGGCGGGGTCGTCATCGACGATGTTGTAGATCCCAGGGTGTCCTTGGTCGATCGCCGCGACGGTCGCCTCGGCGGCGTCAGCAACGTGGATGAACGACCACACGCCGGCGCCGCTGCCGATCACGGGGAACTTGCGCTTGCGGACCAGCTCGAGTCTGCTCGCTGGTCGCGGACATCGAGGTGCCCGGACCATAGAACGCGCCGTAGCGCAGCACGATGCCCTCCGTCCAATCCGCACCGAGCACCGCCTGCTCGAGGTGCCGGATTGCGTGCATCGACTCACGCATCTGCCGCGCGGGCGACGGGTCTAGCGGATCGTCCTCGCTCTTGATCATCCCCCCGGTGCGAGCGTAGGGCCATGCGCAGTAGCTCTGCGCTAGGAACCGCCGCACCCCGACCGCACGCCCCGCCGAGAGCAGACGATCTGTGCCTTCGGTCCGCAGCCGGTTGGTCAGCGCAAAAGCGCGATCGAAGTGGCGGAGGTCAAGCGAACCGATCGCGGTCAGCTCATGCACGATCACCTCCGGCCTCGCCCCGCCAACCGCCTCAGCCACCTGATCGCGATCAAGCGCGTCAGCAACCACCGGCATCGCGCCAATCTCCTCCAGCCGCGCCCGGTTGGACTCCTTGCGGGTCATCCCCACGACGTCGTGGCCCGCGGCCACAAGACGCGGCATCAGCTGTGTGCCGATCGCTCCTGTAGCACCTGCCACAAGCACTCTCATCGTCGACTCCTTGAGGGCGGTGACATCCGCGCCGCAGCGCCAAGTTGGCCTGGGGATTCGCGGCCCCGAAGTGGGCGATCCAGGACTCGAACCTGGGACCTCTTCCTTATCAGAGAAGCGCTCTAACCGACTGAGCTAATCGCCCGTCTGCTGGCGCGATTCTAGCCGCCGGGCCATGGACGTTGGCGGCGCCTCTCGGCGGTAGCCGATACGCTGACGCGCTTCGCCCGCGCGCCGACGCGGTCTCCGCACGCCCAATGCGCTCCAAGCTGATCATCCCCCTCTCGCTGGCCGCCGCGCTCGTGCTCGCCGCGTGCGGAGGCAGTGGCGGCGGCGGGTCAGGGTCAAAGGCACCAAGCCGTGGGATCGGGCGTCCGGTTCGCACCTACAACGTCAAGCTCACTGGGACGGCGCTCAAGCCGCCGGGAGCACCACACGGGTCCGGCGCCACCGTGATAGCGCTGCACCATCACGCGTTGGTCTGCTTCAGATTTGCCCATCTCCATGGGTTCTCGGATCCCACGGCGGCCGCGGTCGGGCAGGGCGCCAAGGGGCAGACCGGAAAGATCGTCCTCGAGTTGTCCCGCGGACGTGGTCTTCACCACAAGGGCTGCGTGCGTGCATCTAGGAGTCTCGGAGCCGCTCTGGAGAAGAAATCCGCCGCTTACTACGTGGTTGTGATCAGCAAGCAGTACCCGAAGGGAGCGGTTCGCGGCCAGCTCTAAGGCCGAGCGGCGTACAGCGGCAAAGTGGCGGACGGGGCCCAGGAGGTATGTGCCGCGCTCAGGCCGCGGCCCGGATCCGCAGTCGCCTGGCGAGCTCCAGCGCGTCCTCTTCTGACTCCACGGTCACCTGTACGCGGAACCCCTGGTCCTGAGCAGGGGCCACGTCGACGTCGCGGCCGAGCAGCGAGCTGAGCACGTCCTCGATCCGGCGCGCGGCTGCATGCTGGTCCGGGTGCGGCGGGCGCGTCTTGGAGGCTCGACGGCGTGATCCCGTCGACTTGGCATCGTCGCCTCCGCGAGCCTGGCGCTCCAGCTCGCGCACCGACCACTGGCTGCGGGCAGCGAGGCGCGCCAGCTCACGCCGCTTTTCGTGGTCCTCCGCAAGCAGCAGCGCGCGTCCGTGGCCCTCGCTGAGCCCACCGCGCTCGATCAACTCGAGCGCCTCGTCGGGAAGCTCCAGCAGCCGGATCAGGTTCGAGACGGCCACGCGGCTCCTTCCAACGCGGAGGCCGACCTCCTCCCGCGTCAGCCCCAGCTCCTCCACCAGCGCCGCGCAGGCCCGGGCTTCCTCCACCGGATTCAGGTCCTCCCGGGCCATGTTCTCGATCAGCGCAAGCTCAAGCGCAGCCGCGTCTCCCCCATGGCGCACGATCGCGGGGATCGTCTCGCGCTCGGCAACCCGCGCCGCTCGCCAGCGTCGCTCGCCGGCGATGAGCTCATAACGGCCGCCGATCAGCGGGCGGACGAGCACCGGCTGGAGGACACCGCGAGCGCGGATCGATTCCGCGAGTGACATGAGACCTTCTCCGTCGAAGGCGCGACGCGGCTGATTTGGGTTCGGTTGGATCAGCTCCAGCGGTACGTCCCGGTACTCCTCCGAGTCCTCCCTTGGCGTTACCGAGAGGATGGCGGCGAGGCCACGCCCCATGCCCTTCTGTCGCTCAGCCACGGGCAGCTACCTCCTTTGCCAGTTCGAAATATGCGTCGGCACCAGCACAGTGCGGATCGTGGTGAATGACGGGCATGCCGAAGCTCGGCGCCTCTCCGACCCGCACGTTCCGCGGGATCACCGTATCGAACACCAGTTCGGGGAAGTGCTTCCTGACGTCCCGTTCGACATCCTGCGCCAGCTTGGTGCGGCCATCGTGCATCGTCAGCAGCATGCCCGCCACCGTCAGCTTTGGATTCAGCTGCTTTTGCACCAGAGAAAGGGTGTCGAGCAGCCCGGCCAGACCCTCCAAGGCGAAGTACTCGGACTGGACGGGAACGATCACCCGGTCCGCGGCAACCAGCGCGTTCACGGTCAGCGGCCCGAGTGATGGCGGACAGTCCAGCAGCGTGAACGCGTAGCGCTCCCGCACCTGCGATAGCGCCTCGCGGAGCCGGATCTCCGGCTCTTCGAGACGTGGCAGCTCAACGGACGCTCCTGCCAAGTCAGGCTCGGCCGGTGCAAGCCACAGTCGTTCGATCGCCGTCGGCAGCACGACGTCCTCCAGCGCTTGATCGCCGACCAGCACGTCGTAGAGCGTGTGCTGCTCGTCCTTGCTCACGCCAAGGCCGATCGTGGCATTGCACTGGGGATCGATATCTACGAGCAGGGTGTTGTAACCAGCTTCTGCGACGCAGGCACCGAGGTTCACAGCGGTTGTCGTTTTGCCGACACCACCCTTTTGGTTTGCGATCGCATATACGGTGCCCATCCACCCGGAAGCTACCGGCGCATGCGGTCAGATGAGATCTCGTTTGGCGCACCGAGCGGACGCTTGCTCGCTACGCCAGGGCGCCGGGGGAAACGTTCGGGCGTCTCGACGACTTTCGTGGCGGTATGCAAGTGCCGGTTAACTGCTCCTGGATACGGGATCACGTGCCTGACCACGCCGACCTGCATGCCAAGGAGTCCCGCGGCGTGGTTGGCCCGGGCCTCTGCCTCGGGTTCTCGACTACCGCGCCACGAGATAAGCCACCCGCCACGCCGAAGCAGCGGCGCGGCGTACTCCAGCACCACCTCCAATTGGCCAACCGCTCGCGCCATCGCCAGGTCGAAGCAGCCGACCCCCTCGGGCCATGCTTCCACGCGGGTGTTCATAACTTCGACATTGGCGAGGCTGCACCGAGCCACGGCCCGCTCGATGAACGCGCATTTCCGACTCGAGGCTTCGACGAGCACAAACGTCGTGTCCGGGCGGGCAATTGCCAGCGCCAGGCCTGGGAATCCGGCACCGGACCCAATGTCGACAGCGCGAAGCGGCGACTCTAGAAGCGGCATCTCGAGCGCCACGAGCGAGTCGGCGATGTGATCCTTCAGCACTCCGGCAGGGTCCCGCACCGAAGTGGGTGCGAGTGGATCTGTGACAACGAGCTCGAGCAGCGTCCGCAGCTGGTCCAAACTGGGGCTGGACAGACCGTGGCGTTTGCCGATCTGTTCGAGTGTGGGCGTCACACTGGACCGGTCAGGCTTCGCCACCTGCGAGGGGCTCGTCGGCTAGTCGAGACCGCTCCCGCGCAATGAAGCTTGCATAACGCTCACACATCAGCTGAAACCGACCGGCGGCGTGGTCGTCGATCGCCACAGAGGAAAACGCCTGTTCAAGCAGAGGGAGAACGTCCCTGACGAGGGCTTTGCCCCTCGCCATCCACTGGTAGTAGGACCGGCCGCCATGGTGATAGGGGCCATATAGCCGCGTTTGGGGAAAGCGCTCCATCAGCCACCGGAATAGCGCTTCGTGGCGAACGTGCATACGCAGTGTCACCTGCGGCTGCTTGCCATCGCCGCCGAAGGACCCCTCGCCGATCAGGAGCCCGATGAAGACGCCATGGTCGAATCGCGACAGTTCCGCTATGGGTTGTTTCACCGTCAAGGAAAACGTGAAACGACGCGACAGGACGGCCGTTGCAGCGCCCGTGACGCGCTGTCGACCCTTGCGGGCGGCGCGCATACTGACCGCGTTGGGGGCGGTCCCTCAAGTTCCGGTGCCAGCACTAGCCGACCAGCGGAGCGACGACCAGCCGACGGTCGGGCTCCTGGCCCTCGCTATAGGTCTCGACGTCGTGTCGAGCCTTCAGGTGCTCGTGGACGACCTTCCGCTCGAGGGCACTCATGGCCTCGAGCGCTACGGGACGTCCGTCCTGCACCGCGGCTTCAGCGGCTTGGTCGGCGGCCGCACGCAGCGCCAGGGATCGGCGCTCGCGGTAGCCCGCCGCGTCGACCACCACCCGGAGCGGCGAGCCACTACGCCTGAATGCGATCCGGTACGCCAAGTGCTGGATAGCGTCGATCGTCTGGCCGTGATGCCCGACCAACAATCCAACGTCCTCTCCGAGAAATTCGGCCTCGACGCCATCCTCGTGCTCGCTGACCCGGACATCCGCTTGGACTCCGACACCCGCCACCAGCTGCTCCAGCAGCTCTTGCACGCACGCCCCCGCTTCGCTCAGCTGCGCGCTCATCTAGCGGCGTCGTCCCGATCGCTTCTTTTTCTTGCGCGGAGGGGGAGGTGGCGGAGCATCACGGCGGGGACGGGATCCGGCGCCCACGCCCGCCGGCTCCTTCTCCTCGTCGTGCTTGAAGCGACTGCGCAGCAGCGCACCCAGCCCACCCGACGAGGCGCCATCGGTCTGCCCGGCCGCTCCGTTCCCTGAGGCGGTGGTGGCTGTCGCGGGCACCACCGGCCCGATCCGTTTTCGCACGACGTACTGCTGGAAGATGGTCCAGGTGTTTGTGGTGATCCAGTAGACGATCAGGCCGGCCGGGAAGCTGATGATCAACACCACAAAGAACAGCGGCATCAGCAGCATGATCTGCCGCTGCGTCTTGTCCATGGTCGGCGTCGCCATCATCAGGCTCGACGCCAGCTGTGTCCCGACGTACAGGATGATCAGCGTGATCAGCACGGCGCCGGTGGCCTTGTTCGTCAAGTCCGGGATGAACAGGAAGCCCGCGCCGGAGTCGCCTGGGAGGGGGTGGGACCCGCACGGAACCGTGTGGGCGTGCGCGAAGAGCTTGAAGACACCGTTTACGAAGTGGCCGGCCGGGGGGTGGGCCGCCGCCTGCGCGTGCGGGCAGATGTCTGGACGCAGGTTCTGACGCAGCGTGTAGAAGAGCCCGACGAACACGGGCAGCTGGGCGACCAACGGCAGGCACGAGGCGAACGGATTGACCTCGTTCTCCTTGTAGAACTTCATGACCTCCTGCTGTTGGCGCTGCTTGTCGTCCTTGTACTTGGCCTGGATTGCTTTCAGCTCAGGCGCCACCTGCTGGAGCTTCTGCATCGACTTGAACTGCTTGAAGGTCAGTGGGATCAGCAGCGCGCGGACCGCCACGGTGAGGAGCACGATCGACCAGCCCCACGAAACCCCCACGTCGCTGTGGAAGAACTTCAGCACCGCCTCGAAAACGTCGATGAGCGGCTGGAAGATGTTCGCGGCGATGAGCATGATCAGGCGCTTGCGGCTCTGGAGGAGAACAGCCGTTGGTCGTCCACGGGGTCAAACCCTCCGTGGCTCCATGGGTTGCAACGGAGCAGCCGCCACCCGGCCAGGACAAGCCCTCTGAGTATGCCGAATCTCCTCACCGCCTGCACCGTATATTCAGAGCACGATGGGTAGTACTTGCAGCGCGTTCCGAACGCTGGTGAAACCAGCCGCTGGTAGACCCGGATCGGAGATATCAGCATCTCTCGAACGAGCCTCATTGCTGCTCACCCTCAAGTCGAGGATCACCTTCCGGCCCGCCGGTAGGCTCGCGCCCCGCTGCCATCTCGCCCCCCAACCCAGGGGCGGCGCGATCGATCAGCGCGCGTAGCACGGCCCTCACCCCAGGCAATCCCTCACGTTCAACTAAAGCCCCCGCGTCGTGTCGCGCGACGAGCACCGCGTCCGTACCGGCCGGTAGCCGGGCGCTCTCATCGGCAAATGCCTCCCGCAGCATCCGCTTGACGCGGTTGCGCTCAACAGCTCCCCCCACCTTCCGCGAAACAGACAGTCCCAGCCGGCGAGCACCGTCCCGGTCCCGCGGAAACACGTAAAGCACGAGCTCGCGCGCAGCGTGCGACTTACCGTGACGGAACACGCGGTCGAAATCGCCGCTCCGCGACAGCCTCGCGCGCCCTGGCCTGGCCCGAGCGCCGGCCGTTCCGCTCATCAGACCGTGAGTCGCCTGCGGCCCTTCGCGCGCCGGCGCTTCAGCGTCAGCCGCCCGGCCCGCGTACGCATCCGTGCCCGGAATCCGTGCGTACGCGCTCGCTTTCGCTTCTTGGGTTGGTAGGTGCGTTTCATGGCTTCAGGCCGAGGTCTGGATCGGGTCCAGTATACGCGGGGCCTGACCCGTCCCAGATTTTTCCCGCGCTTTGCGCCAAGCCACCTGAGGCACCTCTCGCGATATGTAAACCGTTGGTATATTCGCGCGCCGAGCGCACCGCGTTCGTCCCTTACGAATGGTGTCTGAGACCTCCCCGAAAAGGAGTCGTTTGGCGCTGCCCCAGTATCTCGAGCCCAGCGATGCGTGGCGTAACGTCTGCGCGGAGTTACGACGCGCACTCGGTGACTCCACCTTCGAAATCTGGATCGAGCCACTGCGACCGGTGGCGCTCGACGGTGAGCGTCTGGTCCTCCACGCGCCGCCGGGCACACACGCGTGGGTGTCCAAGCGCTTTGGCCCGCTGCTCGAACGGTGCGCGCGGTCGATCCTCGGCGCCGCGGCGAGCATCGTCATCGAGGCGAACGGTTCCCGTGCTGCGCCGCTGATCCCGCCGCTCATCGCCCCAGGTGCCCTCAGTCTCAACCCCCGCTACAACTTCGAGCAGTTCATCATCGGTAGCGGTAACCGCCTTGCTCATGCAGCCTCGCTGGCGGTCGCGGAGCTGCCCGGGCAGGCCTACAACCCTCTTTTCCTTCACGCGCCACCCGGTCTTGGCAAGACCCACCTGCTCCACGCCATCGGGAACTACATCACGGCGTTCGGTGGATCTACTCGCGTGCGGTACACCACGGTCGAGGCGTTCACGAACCATTTCCTCGCCGCGCTGGGTTCGCGCACGCTCGAGGCCTTCAAGCACACATACCGCGACGTCGACGTGCTCCTGATCGACGACGTGCAGTTTCTGGCCAGCAAGGCCAAGACCGAGGAAGAGTTCTTTCACACGTTCAACGCTCTGTACGAGGTCGGGCGCCAGCTCGTGCTCACGTGTGACCGCCTTCCGCGAGCGTTGGCTGGGATCGAGGAACGGCTACGCGAGCGATTCGAGGCCGGCTTGGTGGCGGACCTGGAGCCCCCCGATTTCTCGACCCGGGTAGCGATCCTCCGCAAGCGGGCGATGCTCGACCGCATCCCGTTGGCCGATCCGTCGATCCTCGAGCTGATCGCCGACCGTGTGACCGACAACATCCGCACGCTCGAGGGTGCCTTGGTCAGGGTTGTCGCCTATCACTCGCTAACCGGCCACCCAATCGATCGGACCCTGACGACCAAGGTTCTCGACACGATGTATCCACAGCTTTCGACAAGAGTTGGCATCGGTCGGATCCAGGCGCTCGTCGCTGCACGCTATGAGCTGTCGCTGGCGGAGCTCCGCGGTCCCAGCCGCGCCACACGGGTCGCCTGGCCACGGCAGCTGGCCATCTATCTCGCTCGCCAGATCACCGACTCGCCCCTACAGGCGATCGGCGAAGCCTTTGGCGATCGCAACCATGCCACCATCGTTCACGCCTGCAAGCGCGTTGTGGAACGGGTCGAGACCGACTTCGAGGCCTCCGCGGAGCTGGAGGAGCTTAAGCAGGCCATAGCTACAACCAAAGACGACCGCCGCCGTTGACAGACTCGGTCAGTTCTGTGGATTGCTTTTCCTGGTTGTTGCGAACGATTGTCTGGTTCTCAACAGATCCCTCTGCCCTATGACTGCTTCATCCTCCTAAGGTAGTTGTCATGAAGGTCTCAACCCAGCGCGAGGCGCTCCTCAATCAACTCCAGTCGGTCAGCCGCGTTGCGTCCACCCGAAGCGCTATCCAAGCTCTCTCTGGCGTTCAGCTCCTTGCCACCTCGGAGGGTTGCGAGCTGCGCGCCACCGATATGGATGTGAGCCTGCGCGTCCCCCTGGAGGCGGAGATAGTGCGCGAAGGGGTCGTGGTGCTCCCGGCCCGGCTCCTGCTCGATGTTGTCCGGTCCCTTCCGAGTGACAGTGTCTCCCTGGAGCTACGAGCAGCCGAGCAGGATGTTGAGTTGAGCTCGGGCAAGGCGAAGTTCTTCATTCGGACCCTTCGCGCGGAGGATTTCCCCCCTTTCCCAGAGCCTCAGGCGGATACCACTGCATCGATGCCTGTTGGTGTGTTTGTCGAGACGGCCCTCAAGGTGGCCGGCTCCGCTTCGCGTGATGAGACCCGCCCTGTGCTGACCGGGATCCTTGTCTCAGCCTCCGAGCAGGAGCTCCGGATGGTGGCCACGGACTCCTACCGGCTCAGCGTCAAGGAGACGAAACTCGAGCAGCCGCTCGCCTCGGCGTTCGAGGTCAATGTGCCCGCTAGGGCGCTGCAAGAGCTGGCGCGCGTGGCGAGCACGGCGACCGAATCCGAGCTGTCGATAAGCGTGCTGCAGAACCAGGTCGTGATTCAGCTCAACGGCCTCGTCTTGTCGTCGCGGCTGATCGACGGCCAGTTCCCAAACTACCGCCAGCTTCTGCCCGAGAGCTTCGAGCACGAGCTGCGGCTATCCGGTGCCGAGTTCGTGGACGTCGTGCGGCGCATCAGCCTCCTTGCACAGAAGAATGCGCCATTGCGCCTCGCTTTCAAGCCCGGAGAACTGACAGTTTCGGCCCAGACCCCGGACATCGGCGAGGCCGTCGAATCGCTACCGGTCCCGTTCGAGGGCGAGCCGCTCGAGATTGGGTTCAACCCGGAGTTTCTTCGAGATGGCCTTGACGCTGTGCAAGAGGGCGATCTGGTCCTCAAGCTGATCAGCCCCCTCCGCCCTGGGCTGATCGAATCCGCCGAGGATGGTGGCTTCCAGTACCTGATCATGCCGATTCGGCTGAACGTGTAGGCGAGGGGCTTCGGCAGTGCGCGTGGTCACTCTGAGCCTGCGCGAGTTCCGGAGCTATCAGGAGATTGAGCTGGCGCTCGGGCCCCAGCTCACGGTGATCTCAGGTCCCAATGGCGCGGGTAAGACCAACCTGCTGGAAGGCCTCTACTTCGGATGCACGGGTCGCTCTCCTCGCACCGCCAACGAGCGCGAGGTAGTCCGGTTTGGCGCCCGCGCGTCCCGTGTGGTTGTCCAGTCTTACGACGACAGCGGCGCCCACGAGGTCTCGGTTGGGTTCGTGCCCGGGGAGCCGAAACGACTCCGTATCGACGGCGCTGACGTAGAGCGGCTGGTAGATGCTCCCGGACGGCCACTGGTGAGCGTCTTCCTGCCAGACCGGCTCGAGCTTGTCAAAGGACCACCGGCGCTGCGGCGCGGCCACACCGATCAACTGGTCGCAGCTCTATGGCCGTCACGAGTCCAGACTCGCCGAGCGTATGGTCAGGCGCTGGCCCAGCGAAACGCGCTGATCGCCAGGATCCGGTCGGGTGTCGGCTCGCGATCGTCATTGGTCAGTTGGGATGCTCAGCTAGCCGGCCACGCCATCGATCTGATGGCCGATCGCCGGCAGGCGGTGGCCGCCATCGCTGGCGGCTGCAAACGCGTTGGCCTTGATCTGGGCCTCGGAGGAGAGCTCTCGGTGTCGTATAGATGCCGCTCGCAGGCGACGACGCCGGGCGAATTCGTCGACGAGCTGAATGAGCGCCTGGAATCCGATCTGGAGCGGGGATTCTGCACTCATGGCCCGCACCGCGATGAGCTGACGATGCGCTTGTCCGATCGCGACCTGCGGGCGTTCGGCTCACAGGGCCAGCAGCGTCTGGCGCTGCTAGCGCTCCTGCTGGCTGAGCGTGAGGCCATTGCAGCCCAGAGGGCGATGCCGCCGTTGCTCCTACTCGACGATGTGATGAGCGAACTGGACGGGGTTCGTCGCCGAGCGCTCGTCGAGTTGCTGCTGGCGCAACGCGGCCAGTCGGTGATCACGACGACCGATCCCGACCACGTTCCAGCGGCGGATGCAGAAGATGTCCTATGGCTGGCGGTAAGTGATGGCCGCGTGCTGGAAGCGGTCGGGGCCGGATGACGTGCGTGGCTGAGCTGGGGTCCGCATGAGCCAATGGCGCCGCAGCCCGCGGCGGGTCGGCGCCTCGCTGGGCCTGCTTCAGGATCGATTGGCGCCGGAGAGTCTTCTCGGCGACGTTCAGCGGGTGTGGCCGCGGGCCGTTGGCAGCGCGATCGCGGCCGCCGCGCAGCCCGTCTCGGAGCGCGGAGGCGTGCTCACGGTGGCGTGCTCAGCGGCGGTGTGGGCGCAGGAACTCGAGCTGATGGCGCCGACGATCGTGGACCATCTGAACCAGCTCCTCAACGACGCAGAAGTGACTCGGTTGCGATGCGTCACGGTGCCCGTGCGCGGTTGACATAAGAGTGCTGCAAGCCGCCCGTCGTCGCTGCGCAAACGTGCGACGACGGCGTCACACATTTAGCGCGTTTTGCAGGCAAAAAATGGCTGCGTCGGGCCTCTGCCGACCGGCTCCCGTGCTATCCTTATCAGCATAAATTTGCGGCGCCCCGGGACGCAGTATTCGGAGCGGGTCCGGGGCGCCTCGATGTATCGGAGGTTCGTTGGCAAGCCACGACGGCGCCAAACGGCGCGCGAAGAAATCCACCAGTTATGACGCAGCGGACATCACTGTCTTGGAAGGCCTTGAGGCGGTACGCCGTCGACCCGGGATGTACATCGGTTCGACTGGGCTGCGGGGCCTCCATCATCTCGTTTACGAAGTCGTCGACAACTCGGTCGATGAGGCTCTAGCCGGGCACTGCAGCAACGTCTCGATCGTCATCCATCCGGATGACTCGGTGACCGTCACCGACGACGGTCGTGGCATCCCCGTTGCGGTGATGGAAAAGGAGAAGCGTCCCGCGGTGGAGGTCGTTCTGACCGTCCTGCACGCCGGCGGGAAGTTCGGAGAAGGAGGCGGCTACAAGGTCTCCGGTGGCCTCCATGGCGTAGGCGTGTCGGTCGTCAACGCATTGTCCGAGCACCTCGAGGTTGAGGTTCGTCGTGACGGCTACGCGTGGACTCAGGCCTACGAGCGAGGCCAGCCACTCGGTGATCTCGAGAGGGGTGCGCCCACCAAGGAGACCGGTACGACGATCAACTTCCTGCCCGACGCAGACATCTTCGAGTCGCTCGATTTCGACTTCACGATCCTCGAGGAGCGGATGCGTGAGACGGCCTTTCTCACCCGCGGTCTCAGGATCTTGCTGGTGGACGAGCGAGGCGAAGGCCACCGCGCGGAGTTCCGCTATGAGGGCGGGATCGTCGACTTCGTCGGCTATCTGAATGAGAACAAGGAGCCGATCCACAAGAAGGTGATCTCGTTCTTGGGCGAGAGCAAGGAGGGTGCCGTCGAGGTCGCGATGCAGTGGAACGCCTCCTACCAGGAGTCGGTGTTCTCATTTGCCAACAACATCAATACCCACGAGGGCGGAACGCACCTGAGCGGTTTCCGGTCGGCGCTGACCAGCGCGCTCAACAAGTACGCCCGCGACAAGGGCGAGTTCAAGGAGAAGGACGAGAACCTCACCGGCGAGGACGTCCGCGAAGGCCTCACGGCCGTGATCTCGGCCAAGCTCACCGATCCACAGTTCGAGGGACAGACCAAGACCAAGCTCGGCAATCCTGGGATGCAGGGTTTCGTCCACTCGATCGTCAACCAGCGCCTGTCGGAATTCCTGGAGGAGAACCCCTCCGACGCGCGGTCGATCATCCGCAAGGCGGTTCAGGCGGCGCAGGCTCGCGCCGCCGCACGCAAGGCACGGGACCTCACCCGCCGTAAGTCTGTGCTCGAGAACTCGCGGTTGCCGGGCAAGCTTGCAGATTGCTCGGTCAAGGACCCCTCGCTTTGCGAGATCTTCGTGGTCGAAGGCGACTCGGCCGGCGGCTCAGCCAAGCAGGGTCGTGACCGCTCCACGCAGGCAGTTCTTCCACTGCGGGGAAAGATCCTCAACGTCGAGAAGAGCCGGATCGACAAGGTGCTCCAGAACCAGGAGATCCAGGCCCTGATCACGGCGATCGGCACGGGCGTGCGGGACGAGTTCGACATCGAGAACGCCCGTTATCACAAGGTGATCGTGATGACCGATGCCGACGTCGACGGTGCCCACATCAGGACGCTGGTCCTGACGCTGCTGTTCCGCGAGATGCCGGAGCTGATCGAGAAGGGCTACGTCTACATCGCCAAGCCACCCCTGTACAAGCTCAAATCAGGCAAGACGGAGCGCTACATCGAGAAGGAGGCGGAGCTCGAGCAGCTACTGCTCGACGGCAAGCTCGAGAGGTTTCAGATCTTCGACCGCTACAACACCCAGTTCTCGCTGACCGAAGCGCGGTGGCAGAAGTTTGGGCGCTTGCTCAAGCAGTACGAGGGCTGGGCTTCAGCGCTGCGCGCCGGCCATGGACACGAGGCGGTTGAGTTCATAGAGGAAGCCGGCATCCTCGATGAGCAGGTTTCCACCGCAGATGCCCTGCTAAAGCTGATGAGCCGGCCATCAGAGAACGGCCATCCGTTCGAGACGGAGGTGCTCTCGGAGGATGCGACGGAGATCGTGGTCCGGGCGATCGAGAGCGAGTCGGGACTCGCCCGCACGCATCGACTGCGTCGGACACTGACGGAGGCGCACGAGTATCGCCAGCTATTGCGCGTTCATGAGCAGCTCGTCGCGACCGCCGGCACGCCACCGTTCATGGCGAAGCTCGGCGAGCAGACCGCGCAAGCACTTACCTTTGGCGCGCTGCGGAACGAAGTTCTCCGGCTCGCCCGACGAGGCGTCGAGGTCAATCGCTTCAAGGGACTCGGTGAGATGGATCCCTCTCAGCTCCGTGACACGACGATGGATCCCGCAAACCGAACGCTGGTACGAGTCACCGTCGAGGACGGCGCGCAAGCCGACAAGATCTTTTCGATGCTGATGGGCGATCAGGTCGAACCGCGCCGGCAGTTCATCGAAGAGAACGCTCGCCTCGTGGCCAACCTGGACGTATAGGTCAATGTCTGCGATCGACACGCTGAGCGGCGGGAACATCGAGCCCCGCGGGCTCGAGGAGGAGATGCGCTCTGCGTATCTCGATTACGCCATGTCAGTCATCGTCGGCCGTGCTCTGCCCGACGTCCGCGACGGCCTGAAGCCCGTACACCGCCGGGTGCTGTTCGCGATGAGCGAGGCCGGCCTCCAGCCCAACCGGCCGCGCTCGAAGTCCTCCCGCATCGTCGGCGACGTGATGGGCAAGTACCACCCTCACGGCGACGCCCCCATCTACGACACCCTCGTCCGCCTGGCGCAGGACTTCTCGATGCGCTATCCGCTGGTCGACGGCCAGGGCAACTTCGGCTCGATAGACGACGATCCGCCAGCGGCCATGAGATATACCGAGGCCCGGCTTGCCGCGATGGCCACGGAGATGCTCAGGGACATCGACGAGGACACCGTCGACTTCGTCCCCAACTACGACGGCAAGAACCAGGAACCGGTACCGCTCCCCGCACGGTTTCCAAACCTGCTGGTCAACGGCGCCGCCGGCATCGCGGTGGGGATGGCGACGAACATTCCGCCACACAATCTGCGGGAGGCGATCGATGCGGTGATCGCCTACATCGAGAACCCGTCGATCGATGTCGAGGGCCTGATGCGCCACATCAAGGGTCCCGACTTTCCGACGGGCGGCGTGATCCTCGGCAGCTCAGGCATCCGCGACGCCTACACCACTGGTCGCGGGAAGGTCCGTGTCCAGGCGCGGGCGCACGTCGAGCCATTGAGTCAAGGCAAGGAAGCGATCGTGGTCACCGAGCTGCCCTATCAGGTGAAGAAGGGCGGCGATGGGGGCCTGATCCAGAAGATTGCGGACCTGGTCCACGACAAGAAGATCTCCGAGATCTCCGACATCGAGGACCACTCGAGTGACAAGGGAATGCGGCTGGTGATTGAGCTGAAGCGGGCCTCCATCCCAAAGGTGGTTCTGAACAAGCTCTACAAGCACACGTCGATGCAGGCGACGTTCGGCGTGAACATGGTGGCGCTGGTGGACAACGTCCCGCGCACGCTCTCGCTGCGCGAGGTGATCGGCCACTACGTCAACCATCAGCGCGACGTCGTCATCCGCCGCACGAAGTACGAGCTGCGTCGCTCCGAGGAGCGCGCGCACGTCCTCGAGGGCTATCTGATCGCGCTGGACAACCTCGACGAGGTGATCGCCCTGATCCGCGCCTCACGGGATCCCGAGTCCGCGCGCACTGGATTGGTTGACCGTTTCGAGCTGACCGTCGTCCAGGCCCAGGCGATCCTCCAGCTGACGCTTGGACGCCTTACCGCGCTGGAGGCCGACAAGATCAAGCAGGAGTACGCGGACTTGATGGAGCGGATCAAGGAACTGCGAGAGATCCTTGGCGACGAGGAGAGGATCGACTCCCTGATCAAGGATGAGCTCACCGAGATCGCCGGCGCCTACGGCGACGAGCGCCGCACCGAGATCACCCACGCCGAGGGCGAGCTCGACATCGAGGATCTGATCGCCGACCAGCAGATGGTCATCTCGATCACCCACTCCGGCTACATCAAGTCGCTCCCGCTTGCCACCTACCGCCAGCAGCGCCGTGGCGGCATCGGAGTGTCAGGCGGGGATATGAAGGACGACGACTACATCGAGCACCTGTTTGTGTGCTCCACGCACGACTATCTGCTGTTCTTCACCAACCGGGGGAAGGTCTACCGGCTCAAGGTGTACGAGCTTCCTGAGGCATCTCGGACTGCCAAGGGCCGTGCACTGGTCAACCTCCTGCCGTTGCGGGAGGGCGAGCGCGTCCAGTCGGTGCTCTCCACCCGCGACTTCTCAGAGGGCAAGTACCTGGTGTTCGCCACCCGCCAGGGGATGGTGAAGAAGACAGAGTTCCGCGCTTACAACACCCCGATCAAGGCCGACGGGATCATCGCCATCAACATCCGCGACGATGATGAGTTGATTGCGGTCCGCCGCACCAGCGGTAACGACGACATCATCATGGTCTCGCGCTCCGGACAGGCCGCCCGGTTCTCCGAGGAGAAGGTGCGTGCGATGGGCCGCGATACCAGCGGTGTCCGCGGCATGAACGTCTCGCAGAAGGGCAACTCGGTGCTGGCGATGGACGTCGCCCGCGACGACCAGGAGCTTCTGGTCGTGACCGAGAACGGCTATGGAAAGCGCACGCCCATCCCCGACTATCCGGTCAAGGGCCGCGGGACCATGGGCGTGAAGACCATCCAGCTCACCGAGAACAAGGGACAGCTCGCCGGAGCGCTGGTGGTCCGCGAGCACCAGGAGCTCGTGTTCATCTCGCAGAACGGGATGGTCCAGCGCACCTCAGTCCGCGGGATCAACCGCTACGGCCGCGCCTCACAGGGTGTCCGTGTTATGAACCTCCGGGAGGACGACCAGGTCAGCGCCATTGCGCTCGTCGTCGAGTCAGAGGCCCAGACAGCAGCTCCGGTGGCCGACAACGGCGGGGAGCCGCTTCCGGACGCTGGACGCTGCGGACGGCGGGAGCCGCTTGACGCGGACGGCGCCGACGCCTCGAGCGCCGACGGCCAGTCAGCGGACTAGTCCCGCGCTTCCTCGCGGGGGCGGGGAGCGGCGCCAGCCTCGACCTGCGCGCTCTCGACCTGCGCGGCGTCAATCGTTCGCAGGATCCTCTCGGCGGCCGCCTGCACCTCGCTCTCTGAGCGCGGCCCTGGACGATCGAGGAACCAGTGACGGCTGACGCTCGCGATCCAGACATCTTCATCTCCCACGGGCGTTAATCCGAATCTGGTGATCGTCCGCTGCTCACCCACCTGATCCGAGTAGAGCAGCTCCAACGTGATCGACTCCCGCGCGTCGATCGCCGCGGCCACCGACGGGTACGCGGGGTCCTGATGGTCGCGGATGGCTCCCTGCCACATGCCGATATCACCGGCCGGGATGTAGAGGTCGCGCGTCTGGGGGTGGAAATCCTCCTCGGCTATGTGGGCCGGAGCACTGCGTGAGGAGAGCAAGCCGCCTCTGACCGCCCAGCCCTGACATACGCCGATTCCGGCGCCCACGTTTCGTAGGCTTATCGCCAGGTAGACGTGGCCATCCGCGTGCTCGGCGACTGCCCGACCACCCTCGGCGCGCACCCAATGCCCCTCGACGAACATGATCTTCTGCACGGGGTCGTCAAAGCGCGAAGGCGCCAGAACCGGTCTCCGTTGCTCCTGAAGCGCCAGCTCCGATACGCGCGCTGAGCGGTTGGCCGAGCGCACCGACGCGAACGTGGCCACGGCCAGGACGAGCGTCCCCCCTGCGGTGGCAAGCGAGGAGATCGTCGCCCAGTCGGCACCGAGAACCAGCATCGCCATCAGTGTGTCACTGTCGGTAGGCCCGTACCAGGAAGCCGCTGCGCCCCGGGGCCCTGATCTCCACGCGTGTCGAAACCGGCGTCGCGGAAGAGCGAGGTCGAGCCGTGCCCGGCTGTAGTTGAAGATCGGACAGTCGCCGATCCATTCGTAGCGGACCTTGCGCGACCGGCCCCTTGACCAGCGACCAGGCGGGGAACGAGCCACCGTGCACCCGCCCTCCGCGCACAGATCGAACATCCGCTCCGCGAAGCGCTGCGGCTCGGGCAGATAGTCGAACAGCCCGAGCGCGAGCACCACGTCGAATCGTCCGTCGAGCTCGGTCTCAGAAAGTCGCGGCACGCAGCTCCACCCGCTCGCCGAACCGAGCAAGCCGCGCGCTCGCCAGCTCGATCATTGGTTCGGAGAAGTCGATCCCCACATAGCGCCCGGCCCCGGCCTGAAGCGCAAACTCCCCGATCCGGCCCGACCCGCAGCCCACGTCGAGCACGCCGGGGCTCAGTGAAGTCGCGAACCGTCTCGACGGCCAGCTCGCGTCGGCGGAACAGCCCCGGCCGCAGCAGGCGCACGAGCAGCCGCTCGTCCTCATATAGGTCGTCGAACTGCTGAGCCTTGGCTCTAAACCGGTTACGGACCCGCTGCGGAGCGTTGTCGGGTGTCCCGCGCCGCCTGAGAGGCGGGCATGCGCCTCACCATAGGGGATCAGTCTGTGGCGCCCAGCGATCGCTCGGAGCACCCTCGGCGCTCGGCGGCGGGCCAGGTTGCGCTGCGCGCCGCGGAGCGCGCCGCGGACGCTGTCGCGCCAGCGGCGTCCCGGCAGGGAGCTCCGGGCGCAGGGGCTCGCGGGTCGAGCTCATAGGGATGGAGGTAGAGGCCGCCAAGCGGACCCACGGCCCTCAGCCCGCGCAGAACCAGCCCGGTGGGCATGACGGCCCAGTACGAGGCGCCTCCGACCGGTACCGCGCCGACCGCCGTTCGCCACACCGCCACCGGGAACTCCCAAAGCGTTCCGCCCGTCAGATCGAGCGCATGTGGAGTCGCCTCTGGCGGAGCCACCCGTCCCCGGATGGCCGGAGAGTCGTGCTGGCTTGAGTCGTAGGCGAAGCCTTCTCGGACCAGCACGTCGTAGGCCCACCTGGAGTCCTTGGTGATAGAGAACGCCGGCGCGCGGTAGCCGATCGGCCGGCGGCCGGTGATCGCCTCAATCGTCTCGCACGGCCGCGCGCAGGTCGGCGCCGAACTCCTCGGGCGTCTGGCTGTGCACGGGCAGATGCCGGTCGCCATGGCAACCGATCTCGTGCCCTCGTTCCGCGATCCGCGCAACCAGGTGCGGGTGGGACCGCGCCGCCATACCCAGGACGAAGAACGTGGCGCGGACGCCGAGCTCGTCCAGCAGCTCCAGCAGCGACGTCGGTCTGGCGGTCCAGGGCCGGCCCCGGCTCGGCCCACTCCGAGCACGCCGACCCGCCGGCGGACGAGCTGGTGCCAGTCCTCGAAGTCGACGCTGAGCAGCAGCGGCTGTCGATCGTCCGCGGAGCCCATCGATTCGTCGCCAGGGTGCCACAGGTGGCATCTCCGAGGTTCGCTAATCTGGCGGTCACCAGAGAAAGGAGGTGGTCCGTCTGTCTGACAGTTTTTGCGGGACCCTGGAGGTGTCCGGCCGCTAGGTCGGAGGCTGGCCCCGCTTAGCGGAGTCCCAACCGAGACACCGTCGGGGTGAGCGCCGGGATTAGTCCCTCCGGCACATCGGCTCGCGCCGACTCAGGGCAGCCAAACAAGTTACGGAGGGCGCCGTGGTCGACGGCGCCCTTCGTGCTTAAGCAGGCGCCTCGCTCAGGCCGCCAGGTATGCTGCCAGGCCGACCGGGAATCGTGGGGCTGGCCACGTGGATGAACACGTGGGGGCTGGGCGTGCGCGGCTGCCGGAGCAGCCGCATGCCGACCTGGCGCGGGAGCACGTCGCCCTTACGCCGGTTGCAGGGCGCGCACGAGGCGACGATGTTGTCCCAGCTCGATCCGCCCCCCTTGGACTTCGGGATCACGTGGTCGACCGTCAGGTTGGACCGCGAGCCGCAGTACTGGCAGGTCCACTCGTCCCGCGCGAACACCGCCCGCCGGGTGATCTTGCGCCGATGTGTGTCCCGCGGGATCCGGACGTAGCTGACCAGCCTGATCACACCGGGCGCTGGATCGATCTGCGTGGCCGAACGCAAGCTCCCACTCGGCGTGCTCGATCACCTCGGCCTTCTCCTTGAGCAGCAGCACGACCGCGCGCCGGACCGTGCAGACGTTGATCGGCTCAAAGGTCGCATTCAGCACGAGCACCCGGCCACCTTCACGTCCGCGCCGCTGGTGCTCTACTCGCGGCGCGGACCCCACTGGGGCTGGTGCTGCACGTGGCCATAGCTGGCGGCCAGTGTAGCGAGGTGTCGGACTCTGCCCGTATCCGCCAGGTGCCATGGCCCGGGCCATCTCGCCAGCCGGGCAGATTCGCGGCTCGTCAGCTCAGGCTGCGGGAAACGAGCCCAGCACGCGCAGCACCTCCACGTGTTCACGCAGCGCCTCGAGCGCCTCGCGCGACGTGCGGCTCGGTGTCGCGCCCCTCCAGGTCGACGAAGAACATGTAGCGGCCCAGCCCCTGCTTGCGGGGCCGCGACTCGATCCGCGTCAGGTTGACCTGCCGCGACGCGAACTCCGCCAGGCAGCCGACCAGCCAGCCGGGCGCATCCGCACCGACGCCCCAGAACACGATCGCGGTCTTCCACGGCGCCGACGGAGGGCTCGGGCCGTCGGGCCAGCCTGGGGGCAGCCCGACCGGCGCCAGCCAGACGAACCTGGTCTCGTTCTCCGGCACGTCCTCCACTCCCGGCAGCAGCACCCGGCACCCGTAGTGCTCGGCGGCCAGACGGTTGCCGAGCGCGGCCCATGCCCCGTCGTGCTCGGCGACGGTCCGCACGGCCTCGGCCGTCGAGCTGCCGGCGATCACCTGGGCATGGGGCAGCCGGGTGCGGATGAAGCGCGCGCACTGAGCGGTGGCCTGGGGATGCGAGACCACCGCCTCGATCTCGGTCGAGCTCGAGGTCAGTGCGCGCGATCAGACAGTGCCGGATCGGATGGACGACCTCCCCCACGATCGCGACGTCCTCGGTCTCCATGGCAAGCGCGTCGAGCGTGGCGTTCACCGAGCCCTCCAGTGAGTTCTCGATCGGGACCAGCGCCCGCTCGCACGTCGCCGCTGATGGACGGCCATCACGGTGTCGTAGATCGTGGGCAGCGGCACCAGCTCGAGGCCGGACGCGTGCCCGCCGATCGCCGTCAGCAGCGCCTCCTGGGTGAAGGTGCCCTCCGGCCCGAAGTAGCCGACGCGCACTGCGTCGGAGGCTAACCGGGTGGCTGGCCGCGCTTCGTCTCGGCCCGCTTCGTCTCGCCCCAGGGCCAGGCGGATGGCCTCGTTCTCCTCTGGGGAGAGCTCGAGCTCACGCCTGACCGTCGCGGACCTGCTTGGCGTACAGGCGCGCCTGGTCGCGGTGGTGGATCGAGGAGAGGACGAGACCGGACCGATGAGCGTCCAGCAGCGCGATCGAGGTCGATTGACGCCCCGACATCTCGCCGTAGGCGTCGTAGCGGACGAGCGAGCAGTAGGAGACCGCCCTGTCCAGGCGGCGCTCGGCCTCCTGGAGGCGTTGGCCAAGCTCTCGGCCGCGTCCTGCACGTAGTCGTACAGCGCCTCGAACTCGCGTTGGAGAGAGGCGGCGTGCGCCACCAGGTCCGCGTCGCCGTTCCCCGAGAACGGCCCGCTGGTCGGCCCGCAGGCTGCGGAGCTTCAGCGCCAGAATGGCGCAGAGCACAGCGCCACGACCGCCACGGCGGCCGCTGCGATTGCGATTTCCCCTGCGGTGCTGCTGAGGCTGTTCACGCGCTGGAAGCATAAGCACGCCGAGGCCTGCTGCCCGGACGCGGGGCGCCTCGGGGCCAGCGCCGAGGCCCGTCGCGCCCGCCGCGTCTACTGGAACGTGACCGGGAACGTCAGCGTGTTGTTGGCGATGTTCTTCTCGCCCGGCACCGGGCTGACCGTCGCCTTGACGGTTAGCGCTACCCGGTGAGGGGCGAGGAGGAGAGCGTGACCTTGCAGCTGTGCTCTGCCCGGGTGAGGTCTTCGGAACGACGGTCTGCCCGCTCACGCTGGAGCCGCTGACGGTCACCTTGCAGTCGACGTTGGTCTCCGTGTTCTGGCCGGTGTTGCTGAAGTTGAGTGTGAACGTGGGCGGGGGACTGGCCGGGATCGTGTTGGTCGAGCCGGTCTGAAGAGTCGTACCCGACCGACGCTCACGCGAGTTGAGCGCGTGTCCGTGTGTCCCCGGCGCGACCTTGGTGGGCGGCGGCACTTGGAGATGGAGCGCGCTGGCCACAAACGCGGGCGTCAACCACTGGACGTCGGGCAGGAACTGCCCTGCGAACAGCGGCTCGCCGTTGGCGCCCCCCACGGCGATTCCGGCGCTGTGCAGGGCGCCGACGATCGTGGGCAGCATGTAGCCCTTGTACACGACATCCGAGGCGTACAAGCGCGCCATCTTAGCAGCGATCGCGTTGTCGGAGTCGGACGATGTCTGCGTCTGGAGCGCCGGCTGGATCTGCTGGGCGATGTTGCCGATCGCATCGACGCGCATCTGCAGCGCCAGCACGAGGTTCTGCTGGGCCGATTTCACTGAATCGGGCGCGCTGAGACTCTGCGCGTGGCTCGACTGGTTGGAGGCCGCCAGCCGCGCCTCGTCGACCTGGCTTTGCAAGTTGGGTGCGTTAGCCGAGCCCTGACCGCTAGAGAGCAAGTTGAAGAACTGCCGGCTCGTCTGCTGGGAGGACTGCATCAGCGCGGACACGCTCACCGTGTAGTCGCTTCAGCGCGCCGTTGGCCTGGCTCACCTGGCAGCTGTGGACGCCCACCACGATCAGGATCAGCACCACGACCAGTGCGCCGAGCGCGACGGCCCGCCGGGCGCGAATCGCCGGATCGCCGCCGCGTCCAGGGCCGCCTCCCATGGTCGGCCCTCGGCCGCCCCGAGGGCGTCTGCGCGCTCGGAGTTGGACGCCGGCCGTTCGGTTGTGGGGGGCTCTGCGCGAGGCTCATCGACCTCGTCGAAGAACGACAAAAGGCTCGCTCCTTGCAGAAGTCGGGAAAGGCCCAGTATTACGGGACGGACGGCCGGAAGCGCAGAAGAGGGATGCCGCTTGCAGCGTGGAAAGCTCATCTGATGAGCGTGACACGAACCGCTACGGCCCGTGGGTCCCCGGCTCAGACGGCCCCGCCAACTCGTCCTCGAGAGGGCGCGACCCAGGCTCCGAGCCAGGAGCTGGTCCTCGGGCGCTACCGGCTCCATCGCCGGTTGGGCACCGGTGCATTCGGGACCGTGTGGATGGCCCGTGACGAGCGGCTGGAGCGCGATGTGGCGGTAAAGGTCCTCCCGCGCGAGCGCATCGTCGGCGGACGCTTTGAGCGGGAGGCGAAGTGTCGCGGCGCGACTCAGCCACCCAGGCATCGTGACTCTGTACGAGGCTACGGTTGATGACGAGGGCGCCTACCTCGTCTCTGAGCTGGTGTCCGGGCCCACCCTGGCCGAGCTGGTCGAGGCCCGCCGTCTGTCCGACCGCGACATAGCCCAGATCGGGGTGGCACTGTGCGACGCGCTTGCGCACGCCCACGCCGAGGGCGTGGTCCACCGCGACGTCAAGCCCTCGAACGTCCTCATCCCAGATCGGGTCAGTACGCCGGCCCAGCTTGCGAAGCTGACCGACTTCGGGGTTGCTCGGGTGATCGGCGGAGACTCTTTGACCCGCACAGGCGACGTCGTCGGCACTGCGGCTTACATGGCTCCCGAGCAGGCGGAAGGGCGCCCGGCCGGTGCGGCGGCAGACCTGTACTCGCTGGCGCTGGTGTTGTACGAGGCTCTCACAGGAGTGAATCCGCTGCGCGCCGGCGCGCCGGCGCGCCGGGCCAGGCGACTGGGCGCATATCTACCCCCGGTACGGCGCCACCGGCGTGACCTCCCCCGCGAATTGGGCCGCGCGATCGATGCCGCGCTGCGCCCTCGCCCACGGGAACGAGGCACCGTCGAGGAACTGCGACAGGCGCTTGACTCGTCGGTCCGCCAGCTCGGCGATGCACCGTCGGCGATCGAGGCCCCCGTGGAGGAGGCCCCCGCGCGGCCCGCCGATTCGGGCTGGGCACGAGGCGACGAGCTGGAGATCCAGGCTCCCGCGAATGCTTCGCTTCCCGCGCGGATGGGAGCGGCAGCGGGCGCGGCCATTGTTGCGGGGTGGATCGTGGCATTCGAGCTCCACGGGCCGGCGGTCGCTACGGCGGCGGTCAGCCGGCGCGAGCGCTTTGGCGGTGGCCAGCCTGCTTCGCGTGGGGTGGCTTGGCGTTGGGGTAACCGCCAGCGTCGCGCTGGCGATCCAGGGGAGCGCCGGGCTGGCGGCGGTCGTCGCCCTCGGCTCGCTTGTACCCGTGATCCTCCTGCCGGCGCAACCAGCCCGCTGGCCACTGGGCGTTGCGGCGCCGGCATTGGGTGCAATCGGGTTGGCTCCGGTGTGGCCTGCGCTCGCGGCTCGGGCGCCGACGACATGGCAACGGGCAGCGCTGGGGGCCGTGGGCTGGGTGTGGCTTGAACTCGTCGCGGTCCTCAGCAATACGGCCCTGTACACCGCCCTGCCCGATGCGATCCCTGGCCCCGCCGGATGGGCGTCCTCCCCCGGCGCCGCCTTGCACGAGGCAGTGGGGCCTCTGATTAGCTCCGGAGCCCTTGTTCCCGCGCTGGCGTGGGGTCTGGCCGCGGCCGCGCTCCCAGTGGTGCTGCGCCAGCGCGATCTGCTCGTGCGCACCGGTGCGGCCGCCGTCTGGTCCGCGCTGCTGCTCGGCACCACATTGGTCTTGCTCTCAATGGGCTCCGGCCATCCGACAATCGGAGTCCGCAACACGCTCGTCGGCGTGGCTGGGGGTATGGTGGCAGCCCTGCTGGCAAGCGGCCCGATCACGGCTGCCAGGGCGGTTGGCGCCTCCGACGCTGGGTCCCGACTCGCGTAGCATGAAATCGCCCTGAACCCGTTCTGCACCCGCCCACAGCGAGTGTTCCAGCGGCCAAGCCATGAGCGTTCTACGCAACCTCGAAAGAACGATTGCTGGCCTTGTCGAAGGCACGTTCAGCCGCGCCTTCAGGTCCGAGGTCCGGCCGGTGGAGATCGCACGCAAGCTGACCCGCGAGATGGAAGAACACAAATCGATTTCGCTGGCGCGGACCTACGTTCCCAACGAGTACCGGGTGTTCCTGTCTCCTCGGGACCGCGACCGGTTTGCGGGCTATGAGAACGCTCTCGCTGACGAGCTGGCCGGATACCTGCTCGAGCACGCACGCCGCGAGCGGCTTACCCTGATGGCACGCCCGGTGATCGAGTTCGAGACCGACGACCGGCTCGGTTTGGGAGAGTTTGGGATTCAGACCGGGGTGATGCACCCGGTGGAGGAGCAGGAGGAGCGTGATTCGGCTGACAGCGACGCGTCCGGTCGCACGATGATCTACAGCAATGCCGGCCGTATTGCAGAGCCGCTGGAAGAACGGGCTCGCACCCGGGCGGAGACGGCGCTCTTGCTGCTGGACGGCAAGCGGCTGCTTGTTGGTCCCGGCGGAGTCACGCTTGGCCGCAGTCGCCAGTGCGAGGTGGTCCTCGATGACCCGAACGTTTCTCGTCAGCACGCGGAGATCAGGCCGCGAGGCGGATCGTGGGTCCTGAGCGATCTCGGCTCCACCAACGGGTCACGGATCAACGGGCGAACGGTGGAGCGCCCGGAGGTGGTGCGGCCGGGTGATGAAATCGAAATCGGAACCACTGTCCTTCGATTCGAGGTGGAGTAGTCGTAGCGTGCTCCAGCCCGTCTCGGTTGCGCTGAAGTTCGGCTTCCTCGTCGTGCTGTACCTGTTCCTCCTATGGGTGGCATGGGCCGTGCTACGGGACCTCCGTCGCCCCTCCCGGGGGCGGGTGGACGCGGCCGAGCCTGCACCCTCGGATGCGACCAGCATGTACGCGGCCGTGGAGCCTTTGGACCCTGAGCCGAATGGCTTCGAGCCGCGGCTGTTCGTCGAACGGGCCCCCGGTCACGAGGCTGGCACGGCCTACGACCTGGAGCATGGCGCGACCCTGGGTCGCGGCGACGTTGAGATCCAGCTGGACGATCCCTTTGCCTCGGCGCGTCACGCGCGCATCTGGAGGCAGGGCCACGTGCTTGTGATCGAAGACCTCGGTTCGACCAACGGCACGTATCTGAACGAAGAGCCACTGAGTGGTCCGCAGCCGCTGCATTCCGGCGACCGGATCCGGATCGGCGACTCCGAGTTCTCCTACCGCCAGTGAGCTGACCGATGCTCCGAGTCGCCGAAAGCACCCTGAGAACCGACACCGGCCGCCAGCGCCGGGAGAACGAGGATTCGCGCGTACGCGCGACCGCCGCTGTTCGTGGTGGCCGACGGCATGGGCGGAGCCCAGGCCGGCGAGGTGGCGTCGAAGATCGCGATCGAGGTGTTTGAGCAGGGCCTGTCGGACTCGGGCAATCCCGAGGAACGACTGGCTCAGCGGGCTCGCGAGGCCAACCGCAAGATCCATGAGCGATCGCTGACCGAGCACGGGCGAGAGGGCATGGGAACGACGGTGACGGCCGTGTGGCTCGGAGACGCGCAAGCCTCCATCGCACATGTGGGGGACAGCCGTGCCTACCTTTTCCGCGACGGCGAGCTCCGCCGACTGACCCAGGACCACACGCTGGTCGACGAACTGGTCCGGCGAGGGAAGCTGACGGCCGAGCAGGCCGCAGAGCATCCGCAGCGCTCCATCATCACCAGGGCGCTTGGCCCCGAGCCGAGCGTGGATGTGGACACCCTCACCTATGCCGTCAAGTCCGGCGACGTCCTTCTGCTGTGCAGCGATGGCCTCACCGCAATGGTCTCCGAGGAGCGGGTGGCCGAGATCCTGGCCTCCGCATCGACCCTCGATCAGGCCGCCAGTCAGTTGATTGAAGACGCCAACCAAGCCGGGGGCCGCGACAACATCACCGTGGTCGCCGCGCGCCTTGAGGACACCGACGAGGAAGCTCGTCCCGAGGAGGCCACGATGATCTCTCGGGCGGGCGACCGCTCGACCGACGCGCCTCCGCGGCCACCGAGCGCGTCGGAACCGGGCGGCGGCCGTGGTCGCCCCGCCGTCCCGCACGCATCCCCTGCCGCGCCCAGTGGCCGGAGGCCCCGAATCAGCCCGTCGTCGCCTCCGCAGCAAGCCGGTGGCGATCGTGCTCACCGTGGTTATCGTCCTGTGCCTGATCGGGGCAGGCGGCTACCTCGCCAGCCGGCAGCTGTACTGGATCGGTACCAACAACCAGGGGATCGTCACGATCTATCGTGGATTTCCCTACAGCGTGCCAGCTCGTGGGCTGGCACCTGTATGAGAGCTACTACGTCTCGGGCTTCCCCGCGTCGCTCGTGCCCAAGGATCGGCGCACGTCGATCTTCGATTTGCGACTTCGCTCTCAGGCCGATGCCTCAAAGCTCGTTCGCCAGCTAGAGCTGGGAAGGGTCTCGAAGTGAAGCTGCTGCCCCCGCCTCCTGGACGCCACGTCTAACCATGAGGGCTCGAAACCGGGAGCTCTGCTCCTGATCCCCGCGTCACTGCTGGTCACCGCCGGGTTTGCCGGTGTGTTCATCCAGCGCTCGAACGTCATCTCGAACGTATCCCTCACCTACGGCGCCATCTTCCTGGGGCTGTGCCTGGCGGGCCACGTCTTCCTGAGGATGACGGTGCCCGAGGCCGATCCGTTCCTCTTCCCGCTCCTGGCGGTGCTGGCGAGCTTCGGGATCGTGATGATCTACCGGATCGATCCGACGCTGGCTCGTCAGCAGGCGCAATGGTTCGTGCTGGGGCTCGTTCTGATGGCGCTGACGATCGTGCTGTTCCGTGACTACCGCAAGCTCGAGCGGTACCGCTACACGATTGTCGTGATATCGCTGGGCCTGCTGATCCTGCCTCGGCTGCCGGGGATCGGTTACTCCGCCAACGGCGCCTACCTCGGCGTACGTATCCCCGGGCTGTTCGTCTTTCAGCCGGCAGAGTTCGCGAAGATCGGCCTCGTCATCTTCCTCGCCAGCTACCTGCGCGACACCAGGCAGCTGCTGGTGCTGGGAGGGCGACGGATTCTCGGGATCACCCTCCCGCCGATCAAGCACTTCGGCCCGATCGTGGTCATCTGGGGCCTGGCCATGGGGATCCTGGTCGTCCTCAGCGACATCGGCTCCTCGCTGCTGTTCTACGGCGGTCTCTTGGCGATCTTGTACGTGGCAACGGGACGCCTCTCGTTCGTCGTGATAGGGCTGTTGGCCTTCGCCCTGGGCAGCTGGTATTTGGGCACCCACATCGCCCACGTTCACGCCCGGATCGAGGACTGGCTTCACCCGTTCAATCCGAAGCTCTACACCGCCACCCTGGGCAGCTATCAGGTGGCCAACGGGGTCTTTGCGCAGGCCGCGGGGGGGATGTTCGGGCAAGGGTTCGGCCAGTCGATCCTGGTGCTTCCCGGTGGCGGACCGCTGATCCCGTTTCCCCAAACCGACATGATCTATGCCGTGATCACCGACGAGCTGGGGCTGTTCGGCGCGGTGGCGGTGCTGGTCGTCTACCTCCTGTTCATCGCGCGAGGCTTCAAGGTGGCGACGATCGCCAGGGACTCGTTCTCCACGCTCCTAGCGACGGGCCTCAGCGCAATGTTCGCGATCCAGGTGTTCGTGATCGTTGGGGGAGTCACGCGTGTTATCCCGCTGACGGGAGTGACCCTGCCCTTCATCTCCTACGGAGGGTCGTCGATCGTGGCCAACTGCGTTTTGCTGGCGCTCCTGCTGCTGGTATCGGATCGCGCGCGAAGGGTCGATCAGCCATGAATGCACAGATCATTCGACTCTTCGGGCTGATCGTGGTCCTGTTCACCCTGCTGGTTGTGTGGACGACCAGGTGGACGGTCGTCGATGCCTCCAAGCTCAACGCCAATTCGCTGAACCGGCTGCCGCTGATAGCCGATCTGCGGATCAAGCGCGGGCGGATCCTGGCGAATGATGGGACGGTGCTGGCGGAATCCGTTCCGGGGCCGGCCTCCACGTGGAACCGTTCGTACCCGACGCGGTCGCTGTTTGCACAGGCGGTCGGATACTCGCTGGCCGCACAGGGACGGGCGGCTGGACTCGAGCGTTCCGACGACGCAGACCTGCGGGGCCTCCAGACGGGACTGAGCTCGGTGTTCGGCCAGCTGACCTCAAACCGCACTGGCGACGACGTCTACACCACGCTCGACGCCAAGGCTCAGCAGGCTGCCGTTCAGCAGCTCTCAGGCCAAGCGGGCTCGATCGTTGCTGTGGACCCGAGGTCGGGCGCGGTCAAGGTGATGTACTCCAATCCGAGCTACGACAGCAACAACCCGGACGCCAAAGGGTCGGGAATCTCCACGTTCAACCGCGCCACCCAGGCCGGGTATCCGCCGGGCTCCACGTTCAAGGTGGTTACGGCTGCCGCCGCGCTCGACAGCGGCCGGTTCAGTCCCAACTCAACGGTAAACGGAAACTCTCCGGTGACCATCTCCGGCGTGCCACTGTCCAACGACAACAACCAGAGCTTCGGCCCGATCGATCTGACTACAGCGCTGACGTACTCGGTGAACACCGTATGGGCCCAGGTGGCCGTGCAGCTCGGCATCCCGACGATGACCAGCTACATGCAGCGTTTCGGGTTCTACTCCAAACCGCCGCTCGACTATCCACCCGACGAGTCGGCGGCCAGCCGGCCTTTCTCGCCCAGGGGTGCCCCGCTTCCTCCCGGGAGCTCCAGCCAGGACATCGGTCGCATAGGGATCGGACAGGGCGGGCTGCAGGTGACTCCGATGCAGATGGCGATGGTCGTGGCAGCCGTGGCCAATGGGGGCAAACTGATGGTTCCCTACATGACGGCGAAGGTGGTCAATCCGGACGGCGTTACGGTCAAGACGATCAAGCCCAAGGTCTACAACCAGGTGATGAAGCCATCGACTGCCCAGGCTCTCACCCAGATGATGACCAAGGTGGTGGAGGAAGGAACCGGGACCGCGGCCCAGCTCGGAAATATCAGCGTCGCCGGAAAGACCGGAACGGCCTCGATCGGTACGACGGGGTCGGGGCTCACCCAGCCCTGGTTCATCGGCTTTGCCCCCGTGGATCACCCCACCGTTGCCGTCGCTGTCACGGTTGACCAGACGCAGGGCGGATTCGGCGGCACGGTGGCCGCTCCGATGGCCAAGAACATCATCCAGACGCTCCTCTCGGAGGGCCAGTGATGGCCGAGCTCACCGCGGGCACCCTCGTAGATGGCCGTTACCGCCTCCAGTCGCGGCTGGGCAGCGGTGGCATGGCGGACGTCTTTCTCGGTGAGGACGAGCAGCTTGGCCGCAAGGTGGCACTGAAGCTGCTGCACCGCAGGTTCGCCGAGGACCCGGACTTCGTCGAGCGCTTCCGCCGTGAGGCACAGTCTGCGGCGAGCCTTCAGCACCCCAACATCGTCAGCGTGTACGACCGGGGCTCTTTCGACGGCACGTACTACATCGCCATGGAGTACGTCCCCGGGCGGTCACTCAAGCAGCTGATCCGCCAGGAGGCCCCGATCGATCCCATCCGCGCGATCGACATAACGCTGCAGATCCTCAAGGCCGCTCGGTTTGCCCATCGCCACGGCGTCATCCACCGTGACCTGAAGCCCCACAACGTGATCATCGACGACGGAGATCACGTCAAGGTGACCGACTTCGGCATCGCGCGGGCCGGGGCCTCTGACATGACTGAGACCGGGTCGATCATGGGGACCGCCCAGTACCTGTCGCCCGAGCAGGCCCAGGGCCATGCGGTCAGCGCCTCTTCTGACCTGTATTCGATCGGGATCGTGCTCTACGAGCTTCTCACGGGGCGGGTGCCCTTCGACGCGGACTCAGCGGTCACGATCGCGCTGAAGCATGTGTCCGAGCCGCCAACGGCTCCAACGTTGATCAACCCCGCAATACCGCCCGCTCTGGCGCATGTGGTCATGTGGACGCTCAACAAGAACGCCTCCGACCGACCCAAGAATGCAGATGAGCTGATCATCGCGCTTGAGAACGCGAGGGAGCAGATCCTGTCGGGCGACGAGGGGCAGGCGACGACGGCATTCGGTGCGCTTGCCGGCCAGGAAGCAGCCGCCGCGGCCCCGCTGGAGGTCGCAGAAGCGGACGGCGCCACCCCCTGAGGGCCCGGCTCGATCACGGTGGCGCAACCGCCGGCTGTGGATCGCGCTGCTGGCGATCCTGGCGGCCGCCGGAGTGGGCGCTGCCATCTACTTCCTCGCCCGCCCGGCGCAGAAGATCGTCCCGCCGGTGGTGGGCGAGAACCTGGATACGGCGCGAACAGTGCTCCAGAACCGTGGGTTCCAGGTGAGCGTGGTCATGGAGCACAACACCCACCCACCCAACTTCGTGTTCGCCCAGAGTCCCGTCGGTGGGACCAAGGCCGATCAGGGATCGACCGTCCAGCTCACCGTGTCCACGGGTCCCGCCCAGCCAGGTCTGGTGAACGTGCCCAACGTCGTTGGCGAGGTGCTGACCAAAGCCCAGCAGGACATAGCCAAGGCGGGCCTGAAGACGCGCATCATCTCGCAGTCCAGCACCGAGCCCGCCAACACGGTGATCAACCAAACGCCGAACGCTGGCCAGTCGGTGCCACCAAGTTCGACCGTCGCACTGACGGTCTCAAGCGGCAAGGTGACGGTGCCTGACGTCGTCGGGAAGACGGAGAGCGATGCCAAGAGCACTCTGGCCAGCGCGGGCTTCAACGTCACCACCACCACGCAGAACTCATCGCAGACCCCGGGCACCGTCATCAGCCAGACCCCGGCCGGCGGTTCGCAGGCGGATCCATCGTCCACCACCGTCAGTCTGGTCATCGCCCAGAAGCCGTCTGTCCCGAAAGTCGTCGGTCAGACCAAGGCCAATGCGACTGGCGCTCTCCAGGGGGCGGGCTTCACGGTCAACGTGACGACGCAAACCGTGACCACGAGGAGTCAGAACAACGTCGTACTCAGCCAGAGCCCGGCCGGCGGAAGCCAGGCCGATCCAGGAAGCACGGTCACGATTACGGTAGGTCAGTTCACCCCTCCGACCACCACGACCGGAACCACCACAACTCCCACGACGTCGCATTGACCCCGCTCCGCGTGGCTGTGCTCGGCGGCGGCCGCTCCTCCGAGCACGAGGTGTCGCTTTCGTCGGCGGCGTCGATCAGGAAGGGCCTGGCCGATGCCGGTCATACCCCGCTGGAGATCGAGGTGGGACACGACGGGGCGTGGCGGGCTCGAGATGGCCGTATGAGCCTGGCCCCCGGCGACGGCGTTCCGGGGGCCGATGTCGTCTTTCCCGCGCTCCACGGGCCCTTTGGCGAGGACGGGACCGTCCAGGGCCTCCTGGAGTGCCTGGACGTGCCCTACGTCGGAGCGGGGGTCCTGACCTCCGCGCTGTGCCTGGACAAGGTGATGTTCAAGCGTCTGATGGGCGCGGCTGGAGTGCCGCAGGTGGACTACCGCGCCCTTCGCGTGGGCGGGTTCGAGGCTGACCGCGAGCAGATCCTGAGCAGCGCGGCCGACCTGGGGTGGCCGCTGTTCGTCAAGCCGGCCCGGCTCGGCTCCTCGGTGGGGATCGCACGCGTCGCCAATGACGATGAGCTGGCCCCGGCGCTTGAGGCCGCATTCGCCCACGATCCGCTGGTCATCGCCGAGGCGGCCGCAATAGGGCTCGAGGCGGAGTGCTCGGTGATCGGCAACCACGAGCCGATCGTCTCGGAACCCGGCGAGATCCGTCTGCGGTCCGGAGATGGCGGCTGGTATGACTACGAGGCCAAGTACACCTCAGGCGGGATGGAGCTGATCGTCCCAGCCGGCGTCTCGGCTCAAATCAGGGAGCGGATCCGCTCCCTGGCGCTCGAGGTCTACCGGCGCACGAGCTGCTGCGGGCTGGCGCGCGTCGACTTCTTCGTGGTCGGCGACGAGGTGCTGGTCAATGAGCTCAACACGATGCCCGGGTTCACCGGCACGAGCGTGTTCCCCGCGCTGTTCGAAGCCAGCGGCATCCCATACCCCGAGCTGCTCGATCGGCTGCTGCGGCTGGCGCTGGAGCGCTACGAGGCGGAGCGGCGGCATACGTTTTAGGCCGCCTCGACCGGCGGAGCGAAGTCCTTGGGAGAAAACTCGGACTATGTCCGAGAAATCGCCCAAGCGGGCGGGCGCCCCCAAGCAGGCGGGCGCCCCCAAGCAGGTGGGCGCCCCGGTCAGGAGCGCCGAGCCCCACGAGCCCTGCCCCTACCGGTACAACGTGACCTCGTCCAGCGACAGCTGCTCGTGGCCGCCCAGGTCGGTCACCCACACCAGGTAGTAGCGGTACGAGCGGCCCTGCGTGTTGAGCGGGAGCGCCGTGCTGGAGCCCACGATCGTGGGGGATGACACCTGGGTCCAGCCAGGATCGGGCCAGCTCGCCGGCGGGGCGCCGTTGCGAGCGTAGATCGTGGCGGTGAACCCTGGGGTCTTGTCGATGATCCGGACCTCTTTGGCGGCTACCCCTGGAGCCGCGTCGACGTAGAGGCCGGTCCCGGCCTTGTCGAGCTTGTGGTCGAAGTAGATCTGCGTGTCCCAGTAGGTCCCCTGCTGGTTATCGATCGCAAAGCTGGCGTTGGGCGCCTCGTCCCTGGGGTTGCCAAGCGGATTGAAGCCATGCGCGCAGTCCTGGCACAGCGAGACCTGTTGCAGCGGCGAGGAGGCCACGCTTGCCGGCAGCTGTCCGGTCCCGTGATGGGCCCGCGTCACGAGCCAGGCGACGCCACCTCCCACGACCCCGAGCGCGATCAGGAGCAACAGCACGGCCACAATCCGGTGGCGGACACGGAACGGCACTCGCTGCTGGGTCCTGGACGGAAGCGTGCGGAGGACTGCCGTCACCTCGCCCGGAGCGTTGCCGGCACGGGCGGCTTCGATGGCTAGAACATCCTCCAGCTCGGCGATCAGCTCGGCGTCGCTGGCGTAGCGGTTCTCCTGGTGCTTGGCCGTTGCGCGGTCGACCACCGCCGCGAGTGCCGCCGAGACCTCCGGCCGCTTGCTCTGAAGGTCAGGAAGCTGTTCGCGCACGTGCTTCATCGCCACCGCGACCTGGTTCTCGCCCTTGAACGGGACTTCCCCCGACAGCATCTCGTACAGGACGACACCGAGCGAATAGAGATCCGATTGCCCGGTGACATGCTGCCCCAGGGCCTGCTCTGGAGACACGTAATCGGTGGTACCCAGGACGCGCCCGTCGGCGGTCAGCCCTTCTTCGTCAAGGGTCCTGGCGATACCGAAGTCCGTCACCTTGGCCGATCCCTCCTCGTCGATCAGCACGTTCTGAGGCTTGACATCCCGATGAACGATGTGGCGGGCATGGGCGGCGCCAAGCGCCCGCGCGATCTCGATCGCGTAGGCGACCGCCTCGGTGACCGGCAGACGGCCGGCACGGCGGATCCGCTCCTTCAGCGTCTCGCCCTCGACGTATTCGAGGACGATGTACGGCCGACCGTCGTCTTCTCCGGCGTCGATCACCCCAACGATGTGGGGATGCGACAGCTGCGCCACCGCCCGGGCCTCTCGTCGGAAGCGCTCGAGCTCAGCCGAGTCAGCGGTGACTTCGCGGTTCATCAGCTTCACCGCCACCTGCCGCTGGAGCGTCTCGTCGAGCGCCCGATACACGGTCGACATCCCCCCCGAGCCAATACGTGCCTCGAGCCGGTAACGGCCATTGAGAGAGGTGCCGAGCAACGCGCTCATTACTACCCCTCTATTTTGCGATACATGGACGTCGTGCAGGCCCTCTACTACACGGATCCGTTTTGTCCTTGGTCCTGGGCATTGGAGCCGAGCGTCCGCCGGCTCCAGCGTGAGTTCGCCGGGAGCCTGCGCTGGACCTACGTGATGTCCGGGATGCGGAGCGAATTGGAGGATGAAACGCAGGTCGCCCTGCAGGCGCTCGAAGCCTCAGAAAGCAGCGGGATGCCGGTAGATGTCCGGCTCTGGCTGAGGGATCCGCCGCGCAGCTCGCACCCGGCGTGCATCGCGGTAAAAGCCGCGGCTGAGCAGGGCGACCCGGGTCCATACCTGCGTCGGCTGCGAGAGGCCGTGCTGTGCCGGCAGCGAAAGCTCGAGGGAGCTGACGAGCTGGTGGCGGAGGCGCGTGCCGTCCCGCAGCTCGCGCTGGAGCGCTTCAAGCTCGACCTAGGCTCGAACGCAATCCTCGAGAAGTTCGGTTCGGACCTGGGACTCGCACAGTCGGTGAGCGCGGACCACCACGCCGAAGGTTCGGACCGGGTCAAGCTCCCGTCGGTGGAGTTCCATGGACCCAACGGGGCGGAGCACGGGACCTATGGATATTCCGAATACGCCGAGCTTCGGGAGGCTGCGCAGGCCGCCGGAGCGGTGCCCACCGGCTCCCCGCCTCCGCCAATGACCGAGGCTCTGCGAGACCTCGGTCCGATGGCCGCCGTTGAAGTCGCTTCGGTCTGCGACATGCCGGCTCCGGTCGCAACGGCTGAGCTCTGGCGTATGGCCACCGAATGGAAGGCCAAGCCCGAGCGGCTCGGCACCGGAGAGCTATGGACGCCGGCCTGACTGCGGCCGAGCGAGAATGACCGCCGCGAGCCCCAGGCGGTAGATCGCCCATCGGGTGAGCGGCCGGCCCACACCCAAGCCCATCAACCGAGCCGCCGCCAACGTCGACGCAAATGCCGCTCCAGCGCCGGCTTGGAGCGCCGCCGCCCAGCCTTCTCCCAGAGGCCGCCGCCCGAGCACGGTCAGTTCCAGAGCAACTGCCCCTGCGACCACGGGCAGTCCCACCTGATCGGACAGCTGGACAGCGGCGGAGCGGGTGAAGCCGCGAAGCCTCGCTGCGGAGAGCGTGGCGCCGCTGCGCGAGATACCTGGCGCAAGCGCACAGGCCTGCGCCACGCCGAGCCACACGCCATCCGAGGGCACCGCGTCAGCGCTCGTCCGCGCTTCCGGGGCTCGGTCGGCGAGGAGCATGACCACCGCGCCAATCGCAAGCCCTGCGGCTACGGCGCGTGGCGTGCCGAGCCTGCGCTCGATTTCGCGCCTGAGCAGATAACCGGCCAGCGCAGGCGGAGTTGCTGCGATCGCGCTCAGCATCAGCTGCTGGCGATCGACGCGCACGAGCTGTTTCCGAGACGTGACCGCAAGGCCGGCGGCAGTTCCGGCGTGCAGTGCCACCTCGAACGCCTTGCGTAGCTCCGGGTCGAGCTCCGGATAGTTCCATCCCAGCAGCCAGGGCAGCACGGCGATGTGACCCGAGGAGGACACGGGTAGCAGCTCCGCGGGGCCGTGGACCAGGCCCAGCGTCACTGACTGGCCGAGCGAGGGTGCGCGGCGGCGAGCGCTACTCGGAAAGCGCATCCACGGGCGTGCGCCTCGCGGACCGAACGCGCCGCAAGACCACCACCGCAACAGCAGCGACGATCACCGCCAGCGCCACGTAGTCGACGTATTCGAGGTGCTTGCGCCAGCTCTGCCAATTGGCGCCAACCGCGCGGCCGAGGAAGGCGAGGCCGGTCACCCACGCGACCGATCCGAGCCCGGCAAACGTGAGAAAGCGAACGTATGACATCTGCGCGATTCCGGCGGCGTACGGGAAGGCGAACCGCGCTCCTGGCACTAGGCGTGAGAAGAATACGGCGGGTGGGCCGTAGCGGTTTGCCCACGTGTGTGCGTGATCCAGCCGCCCCGCGCTGAGGTGGAGCTTGCTGCCGTAGCGCTCGATCGCCTCTCTGCTGCCCCGGAGGCCGATCACGTACGCGATCGAAGCTCCGGCCAGGTCACCGATGACCCCGAAGACAATGATTCCAATGAGCGTGAGGTGTCCCCTGAAAACGTCGAAGCCGGCGAAGAGCATCGTCGGCTCGGTTCCAGGGAGTGCGACCACGTTGCTCATCACCATCATCACCGCGACCCCGGCAAGGCCGAGGTCCGAGATGACGTTTGTGGCCAGCGTGACGAGCGGCCCGGTGACGGAGGCGAGCGCGAGCGGCAAGGCGCCAACCTTAGCGAGGAGGAGACAACGATCCAGTGCTGATTAGTGTTTCCTCACAGACGCTTTGCCCGTGCCCCTGTTCGACATCGACACGCCGCTGGCGTCGCTCAAGGACGAGATCAGGCAGCGCATGTCGGTGGTTCTCGACCGGGGCAAGTACATCCTGGGACCTGAGGTCGAGGCCTTCGAGCGGGAGCTCGCCACGTATCTAGGTGTCGGCAGCGTGATCGGGGTCGCCAACGGAACGGACGCAATCACGATCGCGCTGCGCGCAATGGGGATTGAGCCAGGAGATGAGGTCGTGGTCCCCTCGTTCACGTTCTACGCCACCGTGGAGGCGGTGGTGAGCGCGGGCGCGCGACCGGTGTTCTGCGACGTCGACGCGAACACTCGCAACATCACGGCTCAGACGGTCGAGGCCGTGATCACTCCACGGGCCAAGCTCATCGTTGCCGTCGACCTATTCGGCTGCCCGGCGCCCGGTGCCTGAGCTCCGTCAGCTCGGCCTGCCCGTCCTGGAGGATGCAGCCCAAGCTCTCGGAGCTAGCTTCGGCTCGAAGCGTGCCGGAGCGCTCGGTGATGCGGCGACGATCTCGTTCTTTCCCTCAAAGAACCTCGGCTGCATGGGAGACGGCGGAGCGATCGCCACCGATGATCCCGAGCTTGCTGAGGTTGCGCGGGCCCTGCGCTTCCACGGATCACGTGACAAGCGCTCATTTCAATACGTGGGCTACAACTCCAGGCTGGACGAGCTCCAGGCGGCGATTCTGCGCGTGCTGCTGCCGCACCTCGAGGCGTGGGCGGACGGGCGACGCGGCGCGGCCCGCGCATATCAGGAAGCTGGCTTGAGCGACTACGTGACCGTGCCCTGCCCGCCGCCGGGTGCCGATCCCGCCTGGCACCTCTACGTTGTGACCCATCCCCGCGCCGACGAGCTGATCGCGTCGTTGACCGAGGGGGGGATCGGCGCGCGCGGCTACTACCGGACTCCCGTCCATCGCCAGCCTTCCATGATCCGCTGGCGAGGAGACCGGGAGCTCCCGGTGACCGACGAACTGGCCGCCACAAACCTTGCTCTGCCCATGAGCCCGGTGATGTCGAAAGCGCAGGCCAACGAGGTAGTCGAGTCCATTGCGCAACTAACTCCCGACCCACGGTGTTAGGAAATCGCGTGACTATTCGCAGAAGCTTGGCCTGGAGGTTCGCGGCGCTCGCAATCGTGGCCGCCTGGGTGGCGGCACCCGCACACGCCGCCCCGCCCGGCGCGTACACCACTAAGGGCGCCTGGAGCTTCGTCTCGGCGCCTGCTTTGCATCCGCCCAAGCTGAGAGCCCTCATACGCACGGTTTCCGCGAAGCTGGCTCCCGGAAACCTCCTCCTGGGCGACTTCCCCAACGTGAATACACCAGGTCCGATGACGGGCCAGAGCGGTCCCCTGATGATCGACAACAAGCTCCAGCCGGTGTGGTTTGCCCCGGTCGCAACCAGCGAGGTGGCGACAAACCTCCAGCAGGAGGTCTATAACGGCCAACCGGTCCTGGTGTACTGGCGGGGGGTCGTGGGATCCGGTGGGGTGACGCTCAGGGGACAGGTCGTGGTGGTGGATCAGCACTACCACACGGTCGCCACGCTGAAGGCCAAGCCGCCGTGGGTCGTCAGCCTGCACGACGCAGCCATCGACGGGAAGACGATCTGGGTGACCGTCTACCGCAACGTCCGAAACCAGAATCTGAAGCGCTACCACGGGCCCGCCAGGGGAACAGTGCTCGACGCGGGCGTCCAGCAGTACGACCTGAAGACAGGCAAGCTCCTTTTCACGTGGGATGCCCTCAATCCAGGGCACCGGCCGAATATCTCGCTTGCCGACTCCAGGCAGCCGGCGCCCCCGTCTGGGTCGAGCACCGCCTGGGACGCCTACCACGTGAACTCGGTCCAGCCGCTCGCTACCGGCCAGATCCTCGTGTCACTGCGCAACACCTGGGCCGCATACCTCCTCGATCCCAAGACCGGGCGGACCGTGTGGACGCTGGGTGGACGACACTCGAGCTTCAAGGGGTCCGCAAACACCCGCTTCTCCTGGCAGCACGACGTCAGGATGCTTCCCAACGGCGAGGTGACGCTGTTCAACGACAACTGCTGCGGCGTCCTCTCCAACTCGAACTTCCAAAAGGCGAACGGGCCGTCCGCGGGGATGGTGCTCCGGCTGAACGTCACCGCGCACACGGTCTCCCTGGTGAAGGCGTTCCTTCACCATCCTCCGTTCTCCGTCGCGTTCCTCGGCAGCATGCAGCTGCTGGGCGACGGGAACGCTGTGATCGGCTATGGATCGCTGCCCTTCTTCTCCGAATTCGATCCGTCGGGGCGGCTCCTGCTCGACGTGAAGTGGCCCGGAAAGGACCTCTCCTACCGGGTCGGGTTCACATCGACATGGGTGGGGATGCCGACCTCGCCCCCCGCGGGGGCGGCTCGGCGCGGCAAAGGCAGGACGACCGTATACGCAAGCTGGAACGGCGCCACGCAGGTGGCCTCCTGGAAGCTCATGGCGGGGCCGAGCACGGCACGTCTGGCGCCCGTGGCCACGAAGCGCAGGAGCGGCTTTGAGACGAGCCTCACAGTCGCCGGGTCGAGCGACAAGGTGTTTCAGCTGATCGCGCTGGACGCCCAGGGGCACAGCCTGGGCACCTCGGCGCGGTTCAGCGCGCGCTGAAGGCTTGCCCGCTGCGCCACGCCGCGGTTCAGCGCGCGTTGAAGGGCTCCGAGGTTCCGATCACCCGGCCCCCGGCATCGAGCGCCTCAAGCGTGAAAGTCTCGCTGCCAGCGGCGACCGGGATCGCCGTCTCGAACCCTGACTTGCGAGCCGTCGCCAGGGTCGCACGCGGGGCAGCTGCCGAGGTTCCGAGAATCCGCCAAGCGGCGACCTGGGTGGCCCCGTTCCAGCTCGCGTACACGATCGTCTGGTTGTCCTGATGACGCGCCGCGCCAGACGGCCGGTCCAGGGGCAGCCCAACCCACGGCGCGCGGCGGGCTCGGTAGCTGAGATCAGAACCCGGGAGGCTTTGCATCCAAGAGCAGCTTGCCTGACGCCGCGTACTCCGAGAAATAGGGCGTCGAGCCCCAGCCCACGAACTCGTCCCCGCCCCGCAGCGGCTCGATGCTGCCCATGTAGAGGGCGTCGAAGTCCGGAGCACGGGGACCGTACTGATCGACCAGCGTTGCGATCCTGGCCTGCTGGTTGAGCCTGAGGACCAGGCCGCGTGATGGGGCGCTCGCCGGCACGTAGGTGTCCTGCCCGCCGGTGATCTGGCAGCAGTGGTCGTCGAACACCGTGACGAGGGGCGTGCCAGGATAGACGTGCGCGTCGTGCTGCCACTCGAACTCGGCCCGGGGTCCGAACTTGAAGTCTCGAGTGGCGGCCCCCCAAGCGTCCACATGATCCTGCCGGTACTGATGTCTACCTTGTAGATCGCCCAGGTGTTGCGCATCGAGACCACGAAGCTGCCGTCGCCCGGTAAGTCGATCGAGTTGACGTGGTAGGCGTCCCACGGGAGTTCAGCGACGTCACCTGGACGTCGCCCAGCGGGATGTGCTTGAGCGCGTCCCAGCTGTACGAGCAGCTTCCCGGTCCTCAGGCTGTACTCCTGAACCGCCGAATCGATGATCGCGCCGTTGTACGGGCCGCCGTAGCTGGCGAGATTCATCGGGATGTTCGGTTGGCCGTCACCCAGGCGTCGTCGCCCCGGATCACCATCTCGTGGACCGTCACGACCCAGCCGCCCGTGCCCTTCAGCGTGGCAATCGTCCGGTAGTGCTGGTCGACCACCACGTCCTCGCCGCGCTCGGTGTCGCCGGTGCAGTCGATCACGCCCTGCCACCACGCCAGCGCGGGCTTGCCCTGGTAGGTCTGGAGGCTCAGGTTGCCGGCGACAACGTTCTTGGGCACGGGCTGAAACCACACCGGGCTGGAGGCTGGTTGTCCAGGATCAGCGGCCCGCTCTGGCCGACCATCGGGGGTAGTTCGAGATGTCGTAGAAGTTGGCCAGGAAGATGTACCCGGGTCCAAGTCTCGAGGGGTCGGCGGGGCCGCGAGGGTGCGGATGATCGGCGGATGAAGCCCGGGCTGCCGAGGCGAAGCTGTAGGCGCCGTGAGTCGTGTACGCGCCGATCGGGGGCCGTGGTCGCCCGCCGAGCCAAAGGTCGACCGCGGCCACGGCGCCGATGCCCACCGCCACGCCCGCGGCGATCGGGAACCGCCGGAGCAGTGATCCCTCGCTCGCCGCGCCCTTGCGCGACGAAGGCGAACGTCACCACCGCAGCGGCGGCGCACAGTCCGGCGCCGATGTAGGAAGGCCAGCCGGAAGCCCTCGGTGAGGGCCTGATTGACGTCCGTGGCCCATGGCCGAGCAGGTGGCTCGGAGCGAGGTCGCCAGCGTGATCAGGATCGCGATACCCAGGCCGCCGCCGATCTGGCGGGAGGTGTTGACCAGTCCGGAGGCCAGCCCAGCCTGACCGGGCTTGGCCCCCTGGGTGGCGGCGATCGTCGACGGCACGATCGACATTGCGATTCCCGCGGCCGTCAGCAGGCCCGGGATCATGATGTAGATCGACCGCGAGGATGAATCGCGCTGCCGTTGTAGGCGAGATCCTGCGCGAACAGCAGCATCCCGGCGGTCATCATCGTAGTCCACCGCCCAGGACCGCCCGGACGCCGAAGCGGGTGACGAGCTTGCCCGGCCGGGAGGCCACGGCCATGATCATCAGCGCCATGGGCAGGAACATCAGCCCGGCCAGCAGCGGTGACAGCCCCAGCACCTGCTGGAGGTAGAGGGAGCTCACGTACCACATCGGGAACAGCGCGGCGCTGAACAGGATCACGATCCCGTTGGCCATCTTCAGCTGCCCGGTCAGCTCGCTTGAATGGGATCAGCGGCGCCGACGCGAACCGGGCCTCGATTATCGTGAACGCCACCAGCAGCACCAGTCCGACCGAGGATCGGGACGAGGGCGCCGGCGGCGTGCCAGCTGACGATGCCCGACTGCACCACGCCGTAGACCAGGACGATCTGGCCGATCGGTCAGCGTGATTGCTCCGGCGAGGTCGAAGCCGGGCGTCTCACGCGTCCGGTCCCGGACCACCCTCCAGGCGATCGATCGCCGTGGCGACAGCGATCGGGGGTTGATGAGCAGGATCCAGCGCCAGGTGAGCTCCTGGGTGATGACTCCTCCGAACAGCGTCCCGGCGGCGCCGCCGAGGCCGTTCATTGCGGCCCACAGGGCGATTGCTCGGTGAAGCCTGCGGGCCCGGGGGCGAACGAGGAGGTGATGATCGCCAGAGAGGAGGCGGCCATGAACGCGCAGCTGAAGCCCTGGACGCCCGGGCGGCGAACAGCATCAGCGAGCTGACTGGGCCAGGCCCCCGACCAAGGAGGTCAGCCCGAACAGGACCAGCGCGGCCACGAATACCCGCCGCTGGCCGAGTTGGTCCGCCGCCCGGCCGCCGAGCATCAGGAAGCTGGCGAATGTGATCGCGTAAGCGTCGACGACCCACTGCAGGTTCTGCGAGGAGATAGTTCAGGCTGTCCTGGATGTGCGGCAGCGCCACGTTGACGATGCTCAGGTCGAGAATGACCATGAACTGGGCCACGCAGCAGACGACCAGGAGCCAGGGGGAAGGCGAGCCGGCGACGGCCGTCTGAAGCTTCCGCCGTCGGGTGCCTGCTGGCCATCGGGTGCTCCGGCGGTCTAAGCTTCTGCCGGCGGCTCAACCAGCTCATCGCGCTGTTGCATCAGCGCGCGAGCATGCTAGCGGTATCAAGCGCTACCATGGCCTCCATGAAGCGCTTTCTTCCAATCGCTTCGGTCGCCACCGCCATCGCCGCTGGCGGGCTGCGGCAGCGGATCGTCCACCACGAGCTCGACGGTCGCCGCGACGACTGCTACGACGGTAACCACTCCCAAGCAAGCCGAAGCCCAAGAAGAAGGCTCGTCCCAAGCCGAAGACGACGTCCACGCAGGCTAGTCAGACCCCGTCCTCTGGCGGTGCCTCGTTGGCGCCGCAGGCCGGCGAGCAATCCTCAGGCGGCTACTCCGGTGGTTCCTCCTCAGGGGCGCTCCTCGGACGGCGGCGCATCGTCCCCGGCGGTGGCTCATCCTCCGGTGGCCCATCGTCGTCAAGCGGCGTAGCTCCGGCGGCTCCTCCGGCGGCGGTAGCTCTGGCGGCTCCTCCGGCGCCATGGCAACGGAGGCCAGAAGCAGGGGTACTGACCCTCGCTCGCGCCTTCTTTGCCCTGAGCCAGGAAGAGCGGGTTCTCGAAGCCAGGCTTTCCGTAGCGCAGCGGCTGGCCCTCGAGGTCGGTGACGCGTCCTCCGGCCGCGCGTAGCACTGCGTCCCCGGCGGCGGTGTCCCACTCCATCGTCGTGCCAAACCGCGGATAGAGGTCGGCCTCCCCCGCGCGACCAGGCAGAACTTGAGCGATGATCCAGCCGTGATCGAGGCCCTTGATCCGACCGCTCGAGAAAACGGGCCAGGGCGTCGGGGTCCCCGTGTGAGCGGCTCGAGACGACCGTGGCTCCCTCCGCTGGCACCGCCCGCGCCGAGATGGCGCGTCTCCCGTCGGGCTCCTCGACAAATGCTTCTCCGGGCTCGGCCGCGAACAGTCGGCCGAGCGCTGGCGCAAACACGACGCCCAGAACCGGCCTGCCGGATTCGACCAGTGCGATGTTGACCGTGAACTCGTCTCGCTGCGCCGAGGAACTCCTTGGTTCCGTCGAGTGGGTCGACGAGCCAGAAGCGCTCGTCCCGGCGGATGCTCGGGGCGGGCTCGGCACCCTCCTCGGCGATCACGGGCAGCTCCGGATCGAGCTGCGCCAGGTGCGCGCAGATGATCGCCTGAGCGCGCTGGTCGGCCTCGGTGACGGGTGACCCGTCGGGTTTGGTCTCGACGCTGCAGGCGCGCCCATACACGTCGAGCACCTGCGCACCGGCGGCACGAGCTGCCTCGATGGCATCTCCCAGAGCGTCGCTGCGTCACTCAGATCGAGCCCAGGATTCCGCGCCCGCGCAGCTCCTCGACGATCAGCTCGGCCGCCTGCTCGGGCGTGAGCTGCGTGGTGTCGATGTGCAGCTCGGGGACTTCGGGGCGCTCGTAGGGCGAGTCGATGCCGGTGAAGTTCTTGATCTCCCCGCGTCGCGCTCGGGCATATAGCTGCTTGGGATCTCGCGCCTCGGCGACCGCCAGCGGCGCGTCGACGAACACCTCGATGAACTCGCCCTGTTCGAGCAGCTCGCGGGCCATCCGCCGCTCGCTGTCGAACGGCGAGATGAACGAGGTGATCACGATCAGGCCAGCGTCGACCATCAGCTTCGACACCTCGGCGACCCGGCGGATGTTCTCGACCCGGTCGGCCTCGGTGAAGCCGAGATCCTTGTTGAGGCCGTTGCCGAACGTTGTCGCCGTCGAGCAGGTAGGTGTGGCGGCCCAGCTCGTGGAGCCTGCGCTCGACGAGCATTCGCGATCGTCGACTTGCCCGCGCCCGAGAGGCCGGTCAGCCAGACCACGCACGGCCGCTGGCCCTTCTGCCTGGCGCGTGCGCCGGCTTGTCGATGCCGTGGCTTGTGGGCCTGCACGGTCTGCGAGCGGCGGAGCTCGAAGTTCAGCATCCCGCCGGCGAGCGTCTGGTTGGTGATCCGGTCGATCAGCACGAACCCGCCCATGTCCCGGCTCTCCGCGTAGGGGTCGAACGCGATCGGCCGGTCGAGCTCCATCTCGCACACCCCGATCTCGTTCAGCTCGAGCTGCTCCGCGGCGAGGTGGTCGAGGGAGTCGATGTCCAGCTTGTACTTCAGCGGGGCGATCGTGGCCGTGGCGGTGCTCGTGCCCGACCTGCATCAGTAGCTGCGCCCCCGCAGCATTGGCTCCTCGGCCATCCACACGATCGTGGCCTCGAACTGCTCGCCGACCCTCGGGGGCGACTCGGGCGTCCGCGATCACATCGCCACGGCTGACGTCGATCTCGTCGGCCAGCGTCAGCGTCACCGACTGGCCGGCGACGGCGCGCTCCAGGTCCCCGTCGTAGGTGACGATCCGCTCGACCGTGCGTCTGGCGCACCGGACGGCACGACCACGACTCGCTGCGCCGGGGCGCACGCTGCCCGCCCACCAGCATCCCGGCGAACCCTCGGAAGCTCTGGAGTCGGGCCGGTTCACCCACTGCACGGGCAGGCGCAAGCGGCGCCGGCTGCAGCCGGTCCTCGTCGATCTCGACGGTCTCCAGGTACTCGAGCAGCGTCGGGTCCCCGGTACCACGGCATCTGCGAGCTGCGCTCGACGACGTTGTCGCCGCGCAGCGCGGACACCGGGATGCACGTCACCTCCTGCATCTCCGATCTGGCTGGCGAACGCTTGGTAGGACGGCCTCGAGCTCGGCGAAGCGCTCACTGCGAGTAGCCGACCAGGTCGAGCTTGTTGACCGCCAGGGCGACGTGGCGCAGGCCGAGCAGCGAGACCAGGTAGGTGTGGCGGCGGGTCTGGGTCAGCAGGCCCTTGCGGGCGTCGACCAGCAGCACCGCGCAGTCCGCGGTCGAGGCGCCGGTCACCATGTTGCGGGTGTACTGCTCGTGCCCCGGGCGTGTCGGCGACGATGAACTTCCGGCGCTCGGTCTGGAAGTAGCGGTAGGCGACGTCGATCGTGATGCCCTGCTCGCGCTCGGCGCTGCAGCCCGTCCAGCAGCAGCGCCAGGTCGAGCGCCGTCGCCTTGGGTGCCGAGACTCCGCGAGTCCACCTCCAGCGCCTCGAGCTGGTCCTCGAGCAGCAGCCCCGACTCGTACAGCAGCCGCCCGATCAGGGTGCTCTTGCCGTCGTCGACGCTCCCGCAGGTGATGAACCGCAGCAGCCGCCTTGCGCTCGTGCGCGTGCAGGTAGGCCTCGACGCCCTGGCGGAGAGCACCGATGCGCTCATCAGAAGTACCCCTCCTGCTTCTTCTTCTCCATCGAGGCCGCCTGGTCGTGGTCGATCACCCGGCCCTGGCGCTCGGACGTCCGCGCCAGCAGCATCTCGCCGATGATCGCCTCAAGCGTGTCGGCCTCGCTCTCGAATCGCGCCGGTCAGCGGGTAGCAGCCGAGCGTGCGGAAGCGCACCTTCCTCGAGCTCGGCTGCTCTCCGGCAGCCAGCGGCATCCGGTCGTCGTCCACCATGATCAGCGCGCCGTCGCGCTCCACCACCGGTCGCTGGCTGGCGAAGTACAGCGGCACGATCGGGATCTGCTCGAGCGTAGATGTACTGCCAGACGTCGAGCTCGGTCCAGTTGGACAGGGGGAACACCCGGATCGACTCACCTCGGCGCTTGCGCGCGTTGTAGAGCCGCCACAGCTCCGGCCGCTGGTTCTTGGGGTCCCAGCGATGCTGCGCTGGAGCGAAACGAGAACACCCGCTCCTTCGCGCGCGATCGTTCCTCGTCTCGCCGGGCGCCGCCGAATGCGGCATCGAACCCGTACTTGTCGAGCGCCTGCTTCAGGCTCTCGGTCTTCATCACGTCGGTGTATGCGGCCGAGCCGTGCTCGAACGGATTGATGCCCGTCGCTCGAGCCCCTCCTGATTGACGTGCACGAGCATCTCGAGTCCGTGCTCGGCGGCCATCCGCTCCCGGAACTGCGTACATCTCGCGGAACTTCCAGGTGGTGTCGATGTGCAGGAACGGGAACGGCGGCTTGCCGGGATAGAACGCCTTCAGCGCCAGCCGCAGCATCACCGAGCTGTCCTTGCCGATCGAGTACAGCATCACCGGCCGCTCCGCCTGCGCGACCACCTCGCGCATGATGTGGATGCTCTCGGCCTCCAGCCGCTGCAGGTGGGTCAGCCGGACCGGACAGGCGCCGGTCGGCTGTCCATCGCTTGGCCCGGCCCCAGGTGCTAGCGGTCACGCCGGACTGGCAGCGGGCGCCTCCTGAGTCCGCCACTCGCTGCAGCGCCAGCAGCGCGCCGTCGACGACCCGCTCGGCGAACTCCTTGCTGTCGTTGAGGTGGGGGAACGGCGTGTCCGGGCACCGGCACCCCCAGGAACTCGCACAGCGGCTCCCAGCCGTCCCCCACCGACCACACCAGCAGCCGCTCGGCGGGGACCGTGTCCTGCACCTCTTCGTTGAAGCGCTCCATCGCTTCCTGCATCGACTCAGAGGTGGTGCTGGCGCCATCCGCAATCAGTCCGCTCTGCTGCCACATCCCCTCCATCATCTCGATATATCCATGCCACTTGCTGTCGACGCGGCCCCGCGCGCGACGAGAGGTCACGCATCAGCATGTCGCCGTAGAAGATCCCGCAGATCGTCTCTCGCATGCTGCGCTCCCAGCCGCCGGCGTCGCGGACGCTCAACAGGACCTTGGCGTCTGGGTAATGACTCGACGAGCTCCCGCCAGAAGAACGAGCCCGGCCAGTCGACCGTGGCCTGGAAGCCGTCAAATACCCGGTCCCATCCGGCCTGGCCCTCAAGTGCGCGTCGCCAATGGTCGGCCTCGTCGAGGTTTCCGAGGACGTTGACCATGTGGTAGCAAGGCGCCAACCCCAGCATCTCCAGCGCCACCTTCTGCGACAGCGTGCCGGTGCGCGGTAGGCCTGCTCCGATCAGCTTCATTCGCGTTTCTCCGTTCCCATGGTTGGCAGGGAATCTGCCTAGCGGCAAGATCTCCGTCCCGACCCTTTGATGGGCAAGAATACTCGGGCGACCGATGCAGCCGGGGCGGCCCGGGACTAGGCTCCGCGCGTGCGATTTCTTCGCGCCGCAGCGGGGATGGCGGTGCTCGGCGCCGTGATCGTCGTGGCTGGCTCGTCGGCGTTCGCGTCATCGTCGAGTTCAGCATCAAGCCCCCTGGTGAGCGTGTTCCCGATCCCCGGCAGCCAGGTGGCGCCCCCGGGAACTCAGATCGTGTTCCGCGGCATCAGTCCGTTTGCGCTTTCGTCGGTCATGGTCAGCGGCTCACAGAGCGGCAACCATCCGGGTCGGATCGAGGGCGACTCCGATGGAAACGGGGGGAGCTTCCTGCCTGCTGCGCCATTTAGGCCTGGAGAGATCGTGACGGTGAGCACGTCGATGAACCTGGTTGGGGCCCCTAGTGGCGCTTATCAGTTCCGCGTGGCCACCTCCTCCGGTCCGGTCCCACCCGCGCCGATTCAGCGGGTTCCAAGGGTCCGAGGCGACGTGCTCTCGTTCCACAGTCGACCTGACCTGCGACCCCCGGCGGTGAAGATCATTCACAGCTCTGCTGCCGCGCTCGGCCGGTATCTGTTTCTGGCGCCGCAATTCGGTCCGCTGCGAAATGGTCCGATGATCCTCGACCGGTACGGCAATCTCGTCTATTTCAACCCATTGCCGAAAGATGACCTTGCGGCTGACTTCAGGCTCCAGCAATACGAGGGGCAGACCGATCTCACCTGGTGGCAGGGCTACACCAACGCCGGCGTTGGCGTCGGCGAGGATGAGATCTACGACAGCTCCTACCGCCGCGTGGCGGAGGTCAACGCCGCCGGTGGCCTGAGCGCGGATCTCCACGAATTCCTGCTCACGCCGGCTGGGACGGCGCTGATTCTGGCCTATTACCCCGTGATGTGGGACACCTCCTCGGTCGGTGGGTCCAAGCACAAGGTCGTCCTGGATTCTGTGGTGCAGGAAATCGACATCCGGACCGGTCTGGAGCTGTTCCAGTGGGACAGTCTCGATCACGTCTCCGTCCGCGACTCATACATGGCGCCCGCGCGTGGGTTCGTCTACGACTACTTCCATGTCAACTCCGTGGATGTCGACACTGACGGCAACCTGATCATCTCGGCGCGCAACACGTGGGCCGCGTACAAGATCAACCGCTCGAGTGGAGCGATCATGTGGACGCTCGGCGGTAAACGCTCCAGCTTCAAGCTGATGCCTGGGGCGTCTTTTGCGTTCCAACATGACGTCGAAGTGCACGGCGCGGGGGGTCAGCTCCTCACCCTGTTCGACGACGGAGCCGGACCCCCCACAATCCATCACCAATCCCGAGGGCTGACGCTGCGCCTCGACTTCGAGCGCATGACCGCCAGCGTGGTCGATGAGCGTGATCATTCGCCCCCACTGAGCGCCCGCTTCCAGGGCAACGTGCAGCCTCTTGGAGACGGTCACGAGTTGGTCGGGTGGGGACAGCAGCCCTATTTCACCGAGTTCGGCCGCCGGGGCGAACAGTTGCTTGACGCGAGATTCGTTGGCACGACATCCAGCTATCGCGTGTACGGATTCCCCTCATGGACGGGCTCTCCGGCCGGGCAACCGGATGTGTCCACGTCTAACACCGGCCCGAGCACGACCGTCTACGCCAGCTGGAACGGATCGACCGAGATCGCGTTCTGGCTCGTGCTGAGCGGCAGGGCACCAAGACACCTGTCCTTCCGACGGCTGGTCCGCAGAGCCGGGTTTGAAACCGCGGCTCGGGTAGCGAGGGCGCGCTACGTGCGGGTGGAAGCCCTCGACGCGCGCGGTCATGTCCTCGGCAGCACGCCCGCCATCAGCATGCACTAACTAAGCCTCTCTTAACGCGGCTTTTATCCCTGCTGCGACTAGAATCTCGCCTCGTGCGCCGGCGGATCAGATCCGCGGCCTTCCCCGTCCATCGCCATTCCCTGCCCCAGATGCTGGTGGACGGCATCTTGGTCGCGCTCGCCTACTTCCTCGCCTACCGATTGAGGTTCGACGACGGTGTTCCGCATCGGTACGAGCAGCTGTTCGAGGCCACCGTGGCGTGGGTCATTCCGGCATCGGTGATCATCCTGGCGGCGTTCGGCGCCTACCAGCGGGTGTGGCGGTTCATCGGCCAGCGTGACTACGAGGCGGTGGTCAAAGCCGTACTCGTCGCAACGCTCGTCGTCGTCGGAGCGATCGCCTTACTTCACCCGGTGCAGACCGCCCCGGCGATCAAGAACTTCCACCTTCAGTCGACGGCGATCACTCTCCCGGCGAGTGTCATCGGCTACTTCTTCCTACTCACGCTCGCGCTTCTGATCGGCGCCCGGTTCGTCATCCACCTCGTGGTCGAGGGCCGCGTGCGCACGTTCAGGGTGAGCAAGGGAGCCCGCGATGTCTTGATCGTCGGCGGAGGTGACGGCGGACGCCTGGTCGTCCGCGAGCTGGCGCGGAACCCCCAGCTGGGGATGCGGCCGGTCGGCTACATCGACGACGACCCGCGCAAACGGGGTGTCAAGGACGAGTACGGCCTGAAGGTGCTGGGCACCACCTCGGCCGAGGATCTGACTAGGGTGCTCGACGAGGTTGAGCCAGACGAGGTTGTGATCGCGATCCCCTCCGCTCCTGGCACCCTGCGGGGCCGTGTGGTGATCGCCTGTCGTGAGCGCGGAATCCCTGTGCGGACCACGCCCACCGTGTTCGAGCTGCTGCGAGACGGCTCTGGTCACCTCCGTGTCACCCCGCAGCTGCGTGAGGTGCGGGTTGAGGACATCCTGGGCCGCGAGCCCGTCCGGATGGAGATCGAGCGGGTTGGCGCCTACCTCGCAGGAGAGGTGGTCATGGTGACCGGCGCGGGCGGGTCGATCGGCAGCGAGCTCTGCCGGCAGATCGCTCGCGTGGGACCGCGGCGCCTGGTGCTGCTCGATCACGCCGAGGACAACCTGTTCGAGATCACTCGCGAGCTCGAGGAAGACCGTCACGTTCACATCGCGACTTCGGTTCTTGCCGACTGCAAGGAGGAGGAGCGGATGCGCGAGGTGCTCGCAGAGCACCGTCCGGGGGTGGTCTTCCACGCAGCTGCCTACAAGCACGTCACGATGATGGAGCTGAACCCGGTGGAGGCGGTCCGCAACAACGCGCTCGCCACGCAGCTCGTGGCCAAGTTGGCTGGCGAGTTGGGCGTCGCTACGTTCGTCCTCGTTTCGACCGACAAGGCGGTCAAGCCGGCAACGGTGATGGGCGCCTCCAAAGCACTGGCTGAATGGGCCGTGGAAGTGGCCGCGGCCCGCTTCCCGCAAACCCGCTACGCCACCGTCAGATTCGGCAACGTGCTTGGTTCTTCGGGTTCGGTGGTACGCATCTTCGAGCGTCAGATCGCCGCTGGGGGTCCGGTGACCGTGACCGATCCCCGGATGATGCGCTACTTCATGACGATTCCAGAAGCCGTTCAGCTGATCATTCGCGCCGGCTCGCTACCTGAGCGCAGCGGCGAGGTCTACGTGCTCGACATGGGAGAGCCAGTCAGGATCATGGAGCTGGCCGAGACGATGATCCGCCTCTCCGGCTTCGAGCCAGAACGCGACATTGCGATTGGGGTGGTTGGTGCTCGTCCTGGCGAGAAGCTGAGCGAGGACCTGTTCAACCCCTACGAACGGCCCAAGCCCACGCCGGCGCAGAAGATCCTGCGGGCCGAGGGCGAACCGCTCGACGCAGAGTGGATCGAGCGGATCCTCAACGAGATCAATCTTCTGGTCCTGGAGGACAACGCCGCCGCCCTGGCGCAGCGCATCTGCAAGCTGGCCCAAATGCGGCTGCCCGCTGGCGAGATAGACGCCCGGATCGCGACGTAGACTGCCGGCGATGGGGTTTATGCCGTTCGCGCTGTCGCTCCACAGCCTGGTCTCGTCGGTGGGAGCGGATGCCGGATTCGCCGCCGTGGTCGGCCTCGCGATTCTGGTGCTCCTGTACTTCGCGCACGCGCGTGAGACGGCGAGCTTGCGTGAGCAGGCGGAAGCGCTGGCGGAGCAGCTCCAGCAGGCCGAGGCCAAGCTCGCGCAGATGCGACGAGGGCAGGTGGCCGGGCCCCCCCAGACCGCGCAGCCGGACGTGGTTCCGCCGCCTGCAGCCGCCGCAGCTAGCGCAGCGCCCGATGCACCCGAGCCCGCGGCCGCGGTCGGAGCGGTAGCCGCCGTGGGCGCCCCGGCCGGCGTGGGCGCCCCGGCGCTCGCTGCCGCGACGAGGTTCATCCCAGCCGCATCGCCTGCCCCTGCCGTGGCGGCGCGCGCCACCGCCCCCGCGCGCGCCCCCGCCCCCGCCCCCGCCACAGCCGCGGCACGCGTCCCAGCCGGTGCGCCACCGACTCCCGCTCCTGCATTACCGGATCGCTCTCGCAACCCCAGCCCACCCCCTCAACCGGCAGTTGCAGCCGTGACAGAGGCGCCACCCCCCGAGCCCGCCTCCGAGCCAGCCTCCCAGCCCGAGCCCACCGCCGCGCGCGCCGCCGGCCCCGAGCCCGCCTCCGTCGGCGCGCCTGCCCCGGCCACCGTAGCTGGCGGTGCAAATGGGGCCCGCGACCGCGCGCCTGCGGGCGCCGGGGTCGGCGAGCAGGTCAGGGAGCCGATGCTGCCGCCCCGCCGAGCTCCCATCCGGCCGACGCCCCGGCCCCCCGGGCGCGGCCGCTTGCTCCCCCCGCAGCCGCCCCCTCGCCGGCCATCGAAGATGGGTCGCCGGGTGGCGGCCGCAGTGGCGGCACTCATCGTGGTCGGTGCAGTCGCTGGGCTCCTGATCGCGACCTCGAGTGGCGGCTCTTCCCAGGCACCTGCGAGCACCAGTCCATCCAGCAATGCTCCCGCCACGGGCGGCGGTCAGCCTGCTGCGCCCGCTTTCAATCCAACATCGGTAACGGTCGCCGTGCTCAACGGCACCTCTACCAACAATCTCGCGCACACGGTGGGCGCCCGCCTCGTCGCCGCGGGCTACAAGCAGGGCACTTTGGCGACCGCGTCTGATCAGACGAGGACCCGCACCGTCGTGGCCTACCTGCCCGGCGACCGCGATGACGCCGTGCACGTCGCCGCGGCCTTGAGGCTGGGGCAATCGTCAGTCGCTGCCATAGATCCCAGCACCCAGGCGATTGCGTGTCCTGCGCCCAATCCATGCAAGGCGCAGGTGATAGTGACCGTGGGCAGCGATCTGGCCTCGCTCTAAGTTGTGCAGGGCTTCCTCGAGCTCCCCGCCCGGAGCGAAAAGCCCCGGGAAGTAGGAATCACGCATGTCCTCGACCGTGGGCTCTCACTGGCCGAGGTCGATGGCCTGATCGAGGTCGTCGGCGGCGCAATCGACATCGTCAAACTCGGCTGGGGAACCGCGCTGGCCACCGAGAACCTTGACAGCAAGCTCAGGCGCTACCGCGAGCACGAGATACCGGTCGTCCTGGGTGGAACGTTGACGGAGCTTGCGATCGCGCAGGACAGCCTCGAAGGACTGCTGGCGTGGGTCCGGGAGCTGGGATTGGCCCACTTCGAGATATCCGACGGCACAATCGCACTGGAGCACGAGCGCAAGCTCGAGTTGATCTCCCGCCTGGCTGAAGAGTTCACCGTTCTGTCGGAGGTCGGATCAAAGGACGACACCGGCGCCATCACTCCGCCCTACCTGTGGGTCGAGCAGATGCAGAAGGAGCTCGAGGCAGGTGCGTGGAAGGTGATCGCCGAGGGGCGGGAGAGCGGGACGGCCGGGATCTTCCGGCCTTCCGGCGAGGTGCGGGAAGGGCTGATCGGCGAGATCGTCCATGACGTGGATCAGGCGCGGATCATCTTCGACGCCCCTCGGAAGGAGCAGCAGGTGTGGTTCATCCGCCGCTTCGGAGCCGACGTCAACATCGGCAACGTTCCGGCATCGGAGGTACTGGCGCTGGAGACGCTCCGAAGGGGCTTGCGCTCTGACACGCTCGACGTGGCTCGGCGCCGGAGCGAGCACCAGGCACACTTGCCCGAGGCGTGATGCCATCGCCAAGCGTTCTCCTCGCGCGCCACGGGGAGACCGACGACAACGTCCCGCCGCTGCGGTTTCAAGGTTGGCGGGACACACCGCTCAACGACACTGGTCGACTCCAGTCACGTGAGCTGGCCGACCGCGTCGCCGAGATCGGGATCGCATCCTTGTTCAGCTCCGACCTCAGCAGGGCGCTCGAGACTGCCCACATCGTGGGCCGGCGCATCGGATTGGAGCCTCAAGTGGATCCCCGCTTGCGCGAGGGCAACCGGGGAAAATGGGAGGGGCGGCTCTTCGACGAGGTGGCTTCCTCTGAGCCTGAGCGGTTTGCTGCCTGGCGCCGAGCGGGAGCCGGCTGGAGGTTCCCCGAGGGCGAGTCGCTCGACGAGCACCTGGAGCGCGTTGAGGCCTGCGTAGATGAGATCAAGCGGGAGGCCGCGCCTCCGGCGCTGGTGGTCTGCCATGGAGGGAGCATTCGCGTGATGCTGTGTCGGGCTGACCCACTGGGCCTGGAAGCCTTCCACCGGTTTCAGGTACCTAACGTGGCGGTGGTGAGCGTGTGAGGCGTGTGCCCCTGGTGGCTTTCGCGGCCTTGGTCGCCGCGACGGTCGCCGCGTTCTTCATCACCCAGCACCTGAAGGTGACGACGCCGCTGATCGCAGGATCGCCGCGGCCTTCGCCGGAGGTGATCAATCCACTGAACGGGAAGGTCTGCGGCGGCGTCAATCACCGGTTGATGAAGGTCTCCTTCTATCTCCTTCACCGCTCCGACGTGGTCGATGTGTACGTCGTGGATCAGGGCGGCAACATCGTCACCACGCTCGCCACAAACCGTCGAATGCGGCGCGGAATCCGACACCCGGACGGTGAGTTCACCTGGAATGGATTCGAGGACAGCGGGCAGATTGCGCCCGACGGGACGTATTACATCCGGGTCGCGCTGATCAATCAGGGCCGGACTGTGACCATCTCCGACGCTTCGGGCCCCGAGCCCGTCAAGGTCAATACGGTGCCTCCGACTCCTCGAGTCATCAGCGTCGTCCCGAAACTGATCCCGCAGCGTTCACAGCGCGGGGTGACTCTCAGGTACGACGGCAACGAGAACCGTGGCGGCACGGTTCAGATCTACCGCACGGACCTCCCGGGGCAGGCCACGGCTCGTGAAGAGCTTCCTCACACCGTGGAAGGGCCAGACCACGAGGTGGGACGGACTGATTGCGCGGCGACCCGCGCCGGCGGGGGTCTACCTGGTCGGCCTCGATGTGACCGACGCGGCGTGCAACACGGGTCACTTTCCATCCTCCCTCCCTCCCGCGCCGGGGTCGACACCTGGGGCCGGCGTCACCGTCCGCTATCTGGCCGCCCAGCCGCCCCTCGATCCGTTTCCCGCGGGGAGCAGAGCCGCGGTGTACGTGGACTCACGCCAGCGGACTTACCGCTGGGCGTTGAGAAGGCCCGGGGTCAGCAAGCCGCTGGTCTCTGGCCGCTCCAGCAGCTTCCTGCTTCGCGTCCCGATCCCGCGGTCTCGGGCGGGGCTCTACGAGCTGTCGGTGCGCGCGCCTGGGAACCGGACCACAGTTCCCTTGGTCGCAAACGCCTCCCGCCGGATGCGGGCTCTCGTCGTTCTTCCGACGCTCACATGGCAGGGGCTCAATCCGGTGGATGACGACGGCGATGGGATCCCGGACACCCTGCTGACCGGTAGCCGCATCGACTTGGCGCGGCCGCTCGTGGATGGCCTGCCACAGGGCTACGGCGACGAGGCTGCGCTCCTGACCTACCTCGACTCTGCGCACTATTCATACGACCTCACGACCGACCTGGGGCTGGTCGACGGCCGTGGCCCGACTTTGGCGGGACACAGCGCTGTGATCCTCGCAGGAAGCGAGCAATGGATCCCGGGGTCGCTGGCCGCGGCGCTGAGGTCATACGTCCAGGGCGGAGGGCACGTCGTCTCACTCGGCCTGGGCTCCCTTCAGCGTTTCGTGACCGTGACAGGTGGGGTCGCCGCCAACCCCACAGCGCCGTCGGGCACCGACGCTCTCGGAGCCCGCCCCGGACGCCTGATGGGAACAGGCGGCGAGCTGATCACGGTGATCGGGGATCAGCTTGGAATCTTCTCGTCAACATCAGGCGTGTTCGCGGGCTTCCATTCCTTCCAACCCATCACGGCGGTCGCCACTCCCGGGCAGGTCGTCTCCCAGGCCGGCCTCTCGCCGACAGCGTCGGCCATCGTTGCCTATCGCCTGCGTCGCGGCACGGTCCTCGACATCGGTCTGCCCGGATTCGGGTCCGCCCTCGCCCACGACGTGGACGCGAAGGAACTGTGGAATCGGCTCTGGACGGTGCTGGTGGGAGGGTGAGCGCTCGAGGGTGACCGCCTACTTACGCCGTCTGGTTCGCGCGCTGGCCGCCTACCAGGTGGCCGACATCGTCTCGAAGTTCATGGCGGTCCTGCTCCTGCCGGTGTACACGCGTTACATCGCTCCCGCCGGCTACGGAGTGGTCGAGCTTCTCGGCAACGGCGTGATCTTCGTGAGCATCGTGGTCCGGTTCGGAATGATCGAGGCGTTCCTGCGCTACTACTTCTCCGACGCCGATCAGGGCCGGCGTGATGCCCTTGCGCGGCGAGCTGTGGTGTTCCTTCTGATCGTCACCACGCTCGTCGCCGCGCCGCTTGCGGTTGCCGCGGGCCCCCTCTCACGGCTCGTCCTCTCCCACCGGGATCCAACGATCTTCCGGGTAGCAGTCCTGGGCCTCTGGGCCTTCACCAACCTGGAGCTCGCCTATGGCCTGCTGCGGGTCGACGAACGCGTGCGCGCCTATGCCGTGGCCTCGCTGACTAACGTCGGCCTGACCATCGCGGCATCGGTTGTGCTGGTCGTTGGCCTGGGCGACGGAGCGCTTGGCCTGCTGCTGGCCAACTACGGCGTGTCCACGGTGGTCCTCGTGGGACTGTGGTGGACGATGCGACGCCGCCTCGCACCGTCGGGGCATGGGGCGGGCGGGAGGTCCGAGCGAGTGCAGAGGCTGGCAACGCTGCTCCGGTTCGGACTACCGACGGTGCCGGCTGAGGCCTCCGTCTACGCCCTGAGCATCGTCGATCGCTACTACATCTATCACGACCGCAGCCAGGCGCTTGCCGGCCTGTATTCGATCGCGATCAAGCTGGCCGGCGCTGTGGCGTTCATCGTGCGCGCCTTCCAGTACGCCTGGCCCCCGCTTGCGTACTCGGTCACCGACGACGCGCAAGCAAGCCGGCTGTATGGCCTGGTCACCACGTACTACGTGCTCGTCGCCGGGTGGGTGGTGGCTGCGCTGGCGCTTCTTGGTCGTTGGGTGGTCCGGGTTCTCGCCGCACACGCTTACTTCGGGGCATACCGCGCGCTGCCGTGGGTCGCACTCGGATGGGCGATGTACGGGCTCTGGGTGATCTTTCTCGTGATCGCAGGGAGGGCGAAGGTCACCACTCGCAACTTCCCGGCCGCGCTGGCCGGTCTGGTTGCCAACGTGATCCTGCTCGTGTCATTGGTCCCTCCCTTGGGGATCGCGGGCGCTGGCGTCGCGCTCGCCGGGGCGTATGTGGTGATGCTTGGGGTGATGCACGTCCTCACCAGGAGGGCCTTTACCGTGAGATTCGAGTGGCGGCGGCTTCTCCACCTGGTCGGGGTGATGGCCGCGGTAGCGGTGGCAGGAGAAGAGCTGTTGCCCACCCACGGTGGGATCGGATTGGTCTCACGCGTCGGCGCGACGGCCGCGATACCGCTGATTTTGTGGCTGACCGGCTTCGCCCTGCCCGAGGAGCGAGGGCGCCTCCGGGACCTGCTGGCCCGCGCGGCGCGGAAGGGAGCTGCCAGTGAGCCGGCCTGACGTCAGCGTGGTCATGCCGTTTGCGGGCGATGCCACTCAGGCTCAGGCCGCGTTGGACGCTCTGCGATCGCTCCGCACCTCTGCGGGGGACGAGCTGATCCTGGCCGACAACGCCGGCCTGGCTCCGGTTTCCGACCTCGTCAACGTGATCAGCGCCAGCGGCGAGCCCTCTCCAGCGCATGCCCGCAACGCGGGCGCTGGGGCGGCGACCAAGGATTGGATCCTATTTCTTGACGCCGACTGCCTCCCGCCGGCGGGCCTGCTTGACGCCTATTTCTCAAGCGCCATCGATGAGGACGTTGGCGCGGTTGTGGGCGAGGTCCACGCGGCGCCTGGAGCGGGAACCCTGACCGAGCGCTACGGTGCCGCTCGCGGATTCCTGGGCCAGCGGGCGCACCTGGAGCACCCATTCGCGCCGAGAGCGGCGGCAGCGAACCTGTTGGTACGCCGGTCGGCGTTTGAGCAGCTTGGTGGCTTCTTTGAGGGAGTGCGGGCCGCGGAAGACACCGACTTCAGCTGGCGCCTCCAGCGGGCCGGGTGGCGGCTGGAGCTGCGGCCTGAGGCGTGGGTCGAGCACCGCTACCGAACCACGTTGAGCCAGCTTCGATCGCAATGGCGGGGCTATGCGGCCGGCCGCGCTTGGCTCGCTCGCCGCTACGACGGGTTCCTGCCCCGCCCCGCTGTTGCGCGCGCGGTGGAAAGGGCGCGCGCGCGCGTCACCGGTGCCCCCGCTTCACCGCGCGGTGCGCCGCCGGCCGAGGCGGGTCCCGCCCGGCGCGGATCGTTCATGGCGCTGGATGTTCTCCTCTCGCTCGAGGAGCTCGTGGGTCTATCGCTTTCCAACCGCCCGGCGCGCGGCGGGGATGGCGCCCCCGAGCCGCCGGAGGTGGTGCTCATCGCCGATCGCTTCCCGGCACGCGACGACCCGCTGGTGGAGCTGGCTAGCGCGCTCCACCGAGTCCGCGTGGAGGCGCTCGGCCGTCCGTCGGTGCCCGATCTGATGGCTATGCGTGGGACCGCGGTCGATTACCTCGAGGATGATGGTGCGGCGGCGCGGCTAGCGGCCACGGTCGCGCTCGCGCTTAGGCATCCCGTTCGCGTCGGCGCAGATCGGTGGCGCCACGGCGCCGCCGAGCCGCCGCTCCGGGTGCTGGCGCCGGCGGTGCAGAGGCTGGAGCGTGACGCCGGCGCCCGGGTCCACAGCCTCGGCGGCGGTGTAGCCAGCGTCACGGCCGCCCGATTGGCCGCTCTGGCCGGACGGGAGCTTGGACGATGATCGCCGTGCAGGTGGTCGACCCCTCGGCCTACACGCCACCCTACGATCACTCGCTGTGCGCCGCCCTGGCGCGAGCGGGCGCTGGGGTCGAGCTGATCACGAGCTCATTTGCCTACGGCTCCATTCCCCAGCCAGATGGCTACGCCGTGCGTGAGCTGTTCTACAGGCGTGCACGCGGTGCTCCCGGATCCGCGACTCGGCGGTTGACCAAGCTGCTCGAGCATGGACCCGACATGGCGCGTCTGCGCCGGGGCACAGGCCAAGCCGACGTCGTCCACTTCCAGTGGTTGCCGGTGCAATGGCTTGATCGCCACATGCTTCCAAGGCGCCCGGTGGTGCTCACCGCCCACGACCTTCTCCCGCGGGAGCCCCGACCCCTCCAGGCCTGGGCTCAGCGCCGTCTATACGGCGTCGCGGACGCGATCGTCGTCCACTCTGAGTACGGGCGCCGTCAGCTTGTGCAGAGGCTGGGAGTGCCCGATGAGAAGGTGCGGGTGATCCACCACGGCGCGTTCGATTACCTCACCCGGACCCCCGAAGGCCCACTGCCGGAGGAGCTCAGGGACGCCGCCCGCAGCCCCTCGGGCTCCGCCGCAGCCGGCAGCCCCGCGGGCTCGACGCCCCCCGCACCCGCGAGCTCGGACGCCCCCGCACCCGCGAGCTCGGACGCTCCCGACACCAGCCGCGTCGTGCTGTTCTTCGGGCTGCTCCGCCCGTACAAGGGGCTGGACACACTTCTGGCCGCGTGGGGGGCGCTAGATCCCAGTACCCCAGCTGAGCTATGGATCGTCGGACGACCGCGGATGGACGCGACACGGCTGAAGGCCGCGTCGCCGGCGACCGTGAGGTGGGTTGAGCGGTTCGTTTCAGACTCAGAGCTGGCTGCGTGCTTTCGTCGTGCAGACGTTGTCGTGTTGCCGTACCGGCGCACCGAGCGGCTCGATTTCTCAGGTGTACTGGCCACGGCGCTCGCCTTCGGTAAGCCGGCTGTCGTGACTGATGTGGGCGGTTTTGGCGAGGTGGCGGTGGCGGGGGGAGCGCGGCTGGTGCCTCCTGGAGACTCCTCGGCTCTGTCTGAGGCGTTGGCAGAGCTGCTCAGTGACGATGCGGCGCGGCGGCGATTGGCCGAGGGCGCCCGCCGCTTGGCCGAGGGAACCTACTCATGGGACGAGGCAGCCGGGCGGACGATTTCCTTGTATCTGGAGATTCTTGGTACCTCCGGCGTACAATGACCCAGCCTTACCCGGCAGGGGGAAGGCTTCAAGACTGCATTCGCGGGAGGCTCCATGCGCATACGGATGATGTTGGGCTTGGCGATGGCGGCTCTGCTGATGCTCCCCGGGGCGGCCGGCGCCAGCCAGACGTTCAAGGCTCCGGTCCAGCTCTCCAACCCCCCGAGCGGCGGCGAGCCGAGCATCACGACGGACCCGCTCGGCGACGTATTGGTCGTGGGCCCGCAGGGCATTCCCAGCGCCGTAAACGGGACATCGGGGACGGGGCTCTGGAGGTCCACCGACGGCGGCAACACCTTCGCCAAGGGAACCCTCATCGGGTCATACCTGGGCGGTGGCGACGACGACGTGATCTACGACCAGGGCACCTATTACACGGCCGATCTCGAGGCGGTCGCCACGGAGATCTGCCAGTCGACGGACCGCGGTCAGACCTGGACCGGAGTGGGCCCGGTACCTGATCCCAGCAACTGCACCACGATCAACACCGGGCAGGCCGGGCCGTCAGACGACAGGCCGTGGCTGACCGCTGATCCAACGAGCAAGCAGCGGCTCTATCTCACCTACCACGAGTTCGTGTCCGCCCAGCCGCTTGCCTTCCGCACCGACAACGGTGGTGGGGACGACTTCGCCAACCCGTGCGGGCCGATCGTTACCGATCGGACAATCGAGGCCAACGTCCCGACGGACCTCACGGGCGGAACGCTTGTCGCGCGTCCCGTGGTCGACAAGCAGGGGAACCTGTACGTCCTATTCGCCACCACTACGCAGCAGCAGAACCAGGCTGCCGCAGCACAGGGGCAGCCCAGCGGTACGTTCAGCCAGCTCTACCTGGCCGTCTCCAGAGACCACTGCCAGACGTTCACCGACTCCACCGTGTTCGACGGGTCGAAGGTTGGGACCAATACGGTCCAGTTCGGCGACATCTTCAACGACCTGGCGATTGATGGCGCGGGCAACCTCTACGTAATCGGCGCCGGCTACATCGGTAGCACGCCGTTCGCCAACACGACCAACGTCTACCTTCTGCGCTCGGCCGACCATGGTCAGCACTGGTCGACTCCGCTCCGGCTTGACTCTCCGAATTCAGCGCACATGCTCCCCGCGGCAGTTGGAGGCCCGGCCGGGGGAGAGCTTGCGATCGGCTACTTCCGCACGATCAACGCCGTGACCGATCCAAACTCCACGAACGGCAAATGGACGTACGCAACCGCGCAGTCCACGAACGCCGCAAGCGCAAGCCCCACGTTCAGCTATGCGGACGTCAATCCCGGCTACGACTACCACAACGGCGAGATCTGCAATCAGGGAATCCTGTGCGGGGTCGTTCCCGGCCAGCCAAGCGACCGCTCGCTGCTGGACTTCACCTCCGTGGCGCTGAACTCCCGCGGGTGCGCGCTGTACACGTTCGCCGGCAATCCGACGGGGTCAGCGGGGAACAATTCGTCGAGCAAGACGAACAACTATGTGGCGCGGCGGCTGACCGGCTGCTTCTCTCCGACTGCTCCGGGCAGCCACAAGCACAAGAAGCACAAGAAGCACAGGAGCAAGCACAAGAAGCACAAGAAGCACAGCGCAGACGATGCGCGAGCACGCGTGAGTTTCTGAGCTTCGCTGCCGGTCTCGCGTAGGTGCATCCCGGTCTCATCGCGCGTTCGCGCCCGTTGTCGCTGCCACAATCCGCGCCGCCATGACCGCAGTGGCCATCATCTTCTGGACGTCGGTCGGCATGCTCCTCTATACGCATGCGGGTTACCCGGTTCTGCTCAGCCTGGTGGCGCTGACGGCTCCGAGGAAGGCCGATCCGGCGGTGCCTTTCGATGACGAGCTGCCGCGGGTTTCGGTGATCGTTGCCGCGTATGCCGAGCAGGATGTGATCGGTCAGCGGGTGGCAAACCTTCGGTCACTCGACTACCCGCAGGAGCGCCTCGAGGTGATCGTTTGCTGCGACGGCTCGCCGGACGGAACCGCGCAGCGAGCCCGGGAGGCCGGGGCCGACGTCGTCCTCGAGCTACCTCGAGGCGGCAAGGTGAGGGCCCAGGACGCGGGTGTCGAAGCAGCGCGCGCTGAGCTGGTGGCTTTCTCGGATGCGAACGTCACCTGGGAACCAGACGCGCTCCGTCACCTCCTCCAGCCCTTGATGTCCGATCCCACCGTCGGATACGTGTGCGGCATGGTGTGGCTGGAGAGCCCCGAAGGAACCAACCAAGAGGGGCTCTACTGGCGCTATGAGATGGCGCTCCGCGACATGGAATCAAGGGTCCGCTCCGTTACGGGCGGGAACGGTGCGATCTACGCGACGCGCCGGAGCTCGTACCTAGTGGTCGACCCGATCATGGGCCACGATCTTTCATTCCCGTTCAACATGGTCAAGCACGGCTGGCGTGCTTCGTATGCGCCGCGGGCGCGAGCCAGGGAGAAGATGGTGCCCACCGTGGAGGGTGAGTTCGCGCGTAAGCGCAGGATGATGGGGCACACGTGGCCGATCGTCGTGCGGGGAGGGATGCTCTCGCCGCGCGGTTACGACCCTGTCTATGCGTTCATGATCTTCTCGCACCGTGTTCTTCGCTACCTGTCGCCGTTCCTGCACCTCGTGGCGCTTGGAACCAGCATTGCGCTGCTAGGCCACGGCTGGGTCTACGCGGTGGCGGTAGGACTTCAGGGCGCCCTGTTGGTCGGCGCGCTGCTCGCCGCAGTCGTGCCCGCGAGGCCGCTGTTGATCGCGCGCTACTACGTTCTCACGACTGCCTCGCTCCTCGCCGGCCTCTGGGATTGGTTGGTCCGTGGGACCTCACCCGGGTGGGAGCCGGCCGAAGGAACACGATGAGCCTCGCCGAACGTCCCCGCCTCACGCCGCGCGCCACCCCGATCAGCGATTCCGTCCGGCGTGCTTTCGATCTCGTGGTGGGGCTCGTCGGGTCGGTCCTCACCGCGCCGGTGGTGGCCGTCTTGGCGCTGGCCATCCGATTGGAGTCGCCAGGCCATCCGATCTACAAGCAGACTCGGGTCGGCAGGGACGAGGGCCAGTTCTCGATCTTCAAGTTGCGCACCATGGTTCGCGGCGCCGAGTTCACCGGCGCCGGCCTCGCCATCCAGGAGGGCGACGACCGCATCACCCGCATGGGTCAGTTCCTTCGCCGCTATTCACTGGATGAGCTTCCGAACCTGTGGAACGTGGTGCGAGGCGAGATGTCGATCGTCGGCCCGCGGCCGACGCTTGCGGTCCAGGTTCAGCAGTACACCGATCGCCAGCGCGGCCGGCTGGCCGTCAAGCCGGGCATCACCGGCTGGGCGCAGGTGAACGGCCGCGCGTCACTGCCGTGGACCCAGCGGATTGAGCTGGACCTCTGGTACGTCGAGCACCGTACGCTGGCACTCGACCTCAAGATCGTGCTGCGGACGATTGGAATGGTGCTGAGCGGCCAAGGTCTCTACAAAGGCGAGCGGGGCGGCTGGCATGGCCCGCTCTGAGCCGGCCCGCTCTGAGCCGGCCCGCTCTGAGCCGGCCCGCTTCGATCCGGTCCGCTCTGAGCCCACCAGCTCTGAGCGCGCCCTCCCCAAGCCAGTGCCCTCCGAGTCCGCGGTCCTTCTCAGCGGTGTCGGCAAGCGCTACGACATCGTCTCGGCTTTTGCCCAGCACGCCACCGTGGTGGCAGTCGATCCGAATCCCCTGGCCCCGGCTCAGTACGCCGCCCACCACCGCTACTCCGTACCCCCGATCGCCGATCCTGGCTACGTACCTGCGCTGCGGTCGCTATGCGAGCAGCACGGTGTCGGGATGGTGATCCCGCTCACAGATCTCGACCTGGAGGTGCTCGCCGAGGCCCGCACCGCAGGCGAGTTGCCGGCGATGGTCCCCGACCCTGACATCACCCGAGCCACGTTCGACAAATACGAGACCCACCTCCTGTTGGAACGGCTCGGTCTCCCCACGCCGCCGACCGTGCTCCCAGGAGAGCCCCCTCCGCACTTCCCGGTGATGGTCAAGCCGCGACGGGGGTCAGGAGCGCGGTCGATACATCGCGCGGACGATGCGACCGCCGCGGACTTCTTTATCGGCTACATCACGGAGCCGGTGATGGTCCAGTGGTTCATGGACGGCCCTGAGTTCTCGATCGACTGCCTCTCGGACGAGCGCCAGCGCTGCCTGAACGCAATTCCGCGGACCATGATCGAGTCGCGTGGGGGCGAGTCGATCAAGGGGACCGTAATCGCTGACTCCGAGCTGGTCGATCTTGGCCGGCGCGTAGTCGAGGCGCTGGGCGTACGGGGACCCTGCACCGTCCAGGTGTTCCGCGACAGGGAGATCGGGCTCGGGATCACCGATGTCAACACGCGCTTCGGGGGAGCGTTTCCGGCGCCCATGTACGCCGCAGCCCCCGGCCATACTTATCCCGAGCTGCTTGTGCGAATGGCCCGAGGCGAGCAGCTTGGGCCCCACGTGGGTAAGTTCCGTGCCGGGGTCTCCTTCACTCGCTACTTCTGGCAGCTCGAGCTCGACGAGGAGCTGCGTCCCACCGGTCGCGACATAGTCGAGCCGCCGGGACCTCCTGCTCCGCGGTAGCGTGCCCACGGGCACACCGCGCAGATCCCGGGTCGCCCGAGCCTACGCGCTCGCCGCGCGCCTCAACCTCGGATCGGCTTCGTCCCCATAGCAGTCTTCGATGAACTCGGCGATCTTGGCTATGAGCCTCTTGGGTCGGGTGCGGAGCTCGACGATGGAGTTCGCGTCGAGCAGCCGTCCATTGGGCAGCTCGGCCGCCAGCATGTCGGCGTCTGAGAACGGATGCACAGGATCACGCGGATGGCCGATGACGAGTGCCGGCGTCTGGAGCGCCTGGCGGGTACGGTGATCAGGGGCGGTGCGACCGAACAGGATCCCCTGTAGCACCGCACCGCTCGGCCCCGGATCCTGGCCGAGCCAATCCAGGCCGAGTTCCAGCATCAGTGGAACCCGTTCGCGGTCGACTGCCCGAGCCCCGCGCGCGATCACCTTCATCACCGGCTCCCCGAACGTGAGCGCAAACAGCAGCGGGGTGAAGGCCACCCCGCAAGCCGGAATGGCGTGGTCGAGGACGGGCATCTCAATCAACATTCCCCGCAGCCTGTCGGGCGCCGCGGCCCCCACCTCGAGCGTGATGTTGGCGCCCATCGAGGTCCCGCCGACGACCGCCCGCTCGAGCTCGAGATGGTCGAGCAACGCCACCGTCTGCCTGGCGAACTCCGGGATTGAGTAGCGCCACATTTGGCGTGGCCGGTCGGACTCGCCGTGCCCGAGAGGGTCGAAAGTGATCACCCGATTCCCACGCTTGGCAAGGCTCCGGGCCAGGGGTTGCTGCATCTTCTGCGAGAGCAGGAGCCCCGGCAGGAGCACGACTGGCCGCTGGCCTTCGCCGTAGATTGTGTAGGCCAGCCGCTGTCCCCCGAAGCTGAAACGTGGCACGCGGCCAGCATACCTGGGGCGGTGGCTGGCCAGCCAGCCAGTCGCCCAACTACGTTGGGATGCAACGCGATACCGTCCTCTTGTCAAACCGGACGACCTAAGGAGAGGCAATGGCAAAAGTCCCACGTTCCCTGGCCGGACGCACGGTGGCGATCACCGGCGGCGCCCGCGGCATCGGGCGCGCCACAGCAGCTGCCCTGCTGGCCCAAGGAGCTCGCGTCGCAATTGGAGACGTCGAATCTCAGCTGGCAGAGCAGACCGCCGCCGAGCTGGGATCCGGGACGATCGGCCTGCCTCTCGACGTCACCGACCGCGAGAGCTTCGCGCGCTTCCTGGATCAGGTTGAGGAGCAGCTCGGACCGCTCGACATCCTGATCAATAACGCCGGAATCATGCCGATCGGGGCGTTCACCGACGAGTCGGACGCCACGGCGCACCGCATGATCGACATCAATCTCCACGGCGTGATCTACGGGAGCAAGCTTGCACTGGAGCGCTTCGTCCCACGTCGCAGCGGCCACCTGGTCCAGATCGCCTCGGCCGCCGGCAAGATGGGTTTCGCCGGTGGGGTCACCTACTGCGCCACGAAGCACGCTGTCGTGGGCCTCAGCGAAGGGTTGCGCTCCGAGTTGCGGGACACCGGGGTCGAGATCTCCGTTGTCATGCCGGTTGTCGTGCACACGGAGCTCGGATCCGGATTGCCTGAGACGCGCGGGTTCAAGGCGGTTGAGCCTGAGGATGTGGCATCCGCGATCGTCGAGGCGCTTCAGATGGGCCGTTTCGAGGTGTACGTGCCCAAGTCCGTCAGTGGCATGGTCCGGTTTGGCACGCTAATGCCGCGACGCTTCATGGACTGGCTCGGCCGCATGCTCAAGGGCGACCAGGTGCTCGCTCAGCCCGATCACACCGCCCGCGCCGCCTACGAGCGGCGGATGGAGCGGACGGTCGCCGAGGGCTCCGAGAAGTCCGACGCAGCGAGGACCGGCGAGATTCCGGCCGTCGAATCTCCGGCGCCCGACGAGACGGCTCGGGAGCCCGAAAAGGTCGCCTAAGCGTGGGCAGGGGCGGATGAGCGAACGCTACGTTCGCTCATCCGCCCTTGCCCTCAGCACCTCCTCGCTCAAGGCGGAGGGCGACCGCGTCCTCAAGCGAGCCCCCGAATGCCCCGCTCAAACGTCGAACCGCCGAGCCCCTACTCCCTCAGCCACTCGGCGATATGGCCGCCGATCACCTCGCCGGCGTCTTCCTGAAGGAAGTGGCTGGCGTCCGCAATGACTTGATCGATCTGCGTGCCAAGCGCTTCGGCGAAGCGCTCTCCCGTCGAGACCGGCAGCACCGGGTCCGAGTCGGCCCAGAGGATGAGCTTTGGCGGGGAAGCGTCTCGCAGCGCCTCGAGGACCCGCTGGCCCGCCTGGGCGCCGGGCATCTCGGGCGAGGTGGGAATCATCAGCGGAAAAGCCCGCGCACCCGCCTTGGAGGCGGCATTCGGGAACGGTGCGTCGTAGGCACCGATGACCTCGTCGCCGGGGTCCCGTTTGCACGCTCCGCGGACCAGCATGCCCACCGGCAGGTCCTCCGTACGCTCGACGAAGTTCCGGAACTGGATCCACGCATCGGTCATCTTCTGGTGGCCGGTGAAGAGTCCGGTGTCGAGGATCACCAGCCGCGAGACGCGCTCACGATGCTCGACGGCCACGCGCAGGCCAATCGGCCCGCCCCAGTCGTGCACGACGATGGTCGCGTCTCGAAGGTCGAGCTCGTCGAACAGCGGAGCGACGGCGCTCACGTGGCGGTCATAGCTGTACCACTCGAAGTGCGTCGGCTTATCTGAGGCGCCGAAGCCGGGCAGGTCGGGCGCGATGCAGCGGAACCCGGCGTCGCGCACCGGAGGGATCACCTTGCGCCATAGGAAAGACCACGTGGGCTCGCCGTGAAAGAACACCACCGGGGCGCCATCGCCCTCGTCGAGGTGAGCCAGCCTAAGCCCGTCCCAGTCTCGGAACTTCGGCTGGAAGGGAAAGTCGGGCAGGTTGGCGAGGGCGTCTTCGGGGGTGCGGACGGCATCGGTCATGGCGACATAGCCTATGTCTGTGAACCTGTCATGAGCCCTCCGGTGTTGAGCCCGAACCCGCCGTCGACCCGGATCACGGCTCCGTTGATGTACGCGGCCGCCGGCGATAGCAGGAACACGACCGCCCCCGCCAGTTCCTCGACCGCCCCCGTTCGACCCAGGGGGATCGTCTGGGTCAGCGCCTCTCGAAGCGCGTCGGGCAACGCTCGCACCTTGGGAGTGGCGATGAACCCAGGCATGACCACGTTGCAGCGGATCCCGTGCCGGGCCCATTCGCCCGCGAGAGTCCGGGCCATGCCGACCGTTCCGGCCTTGGCCGCGCCGTAAGCGACCTGCCCGGGGATCCCCGTCTCAGCGGCGCTCGAGGAAATCAGCACGACTCGCCCGTCGCCGGACGCGCGCAATGCATCGAACGCGGCCTGGACCACGTAAAACTGTCCGAACAGATTCGTCTCCAGGTCCTTGCGCCAGTCCTCGTCGGGAAAACGCTCGGCACGATGGATCGTGTCGACCACCCCGGCGTTGGCGATCACGGCATCGCATCCGCCAAGGCGCTCCACCACCGACGCCACGGCGTCGGCAGTGGCGGACTGGTCGCGCACGTCGAACACGGCCGACGCGGTGGCGCCCGCGACGTCCTCCACGGCAGCGGTCACATCGCAGGCGGCCACATGACAGCCGCAGGTCGCTAGCGCCTCCACCACAGCGCGCCCGATCCCGCCGGCCGCGCCGGTGACGAGCACACGCCGGCCGGAGGGCGCAACGCTCAGAGGGCCCCCGCCACCGCCCCCGCTCACGCCGCCGCCGGCTTCTTCAGCCCGTAGCGCTCCCAGTGACGCGCGGGGATGTCAGCCGGGTCCTTGTACCAGTACCAGGTGCATGGGTCGCTGTCATAGTCCTCGGGCGGGTCGGAGGGGTACATCGGATGGCCGATCCACTCGATCGGCTGAAGCTCGTTCATGAACGAGCAGTGCGTGCAATAAAGGGGAAAGCCCTTGCGCCCGTAGCTCCACTCGTGCGCCTCGTGCGTGAGACCCATCCCATCGGGCCCTCGATATGCGCCGTTTCGCCACAGCCGCTGGCCCGACCCACAGGGGTTCATCCGGAAGGTGAACTTCTCCTCGTCCTCCTCGATCTCGAAGGCGCCCGGATTGGGGCCGGTGCCTGAGCAGGAGTGGGCGCGCCACGTAGCAGCCAGCGCGTAGACGATCCGCTTGCGGTCGCGTTCCTCGATCGTCTCAACGTCCCGCTTCCAGCCGTGCTCGTTCCCGAACCGCCAGGCCTGCTCAACGCCCTCGTCACCGAGCTCGCTCTGCACGAAGGTGATCAGCCCGAGCATGCCGCCGGCCATCAGATCATGCAGATACCGCCACTCGTGCTTCATCTGCTCGCAAAGCTCTCGCGCTCGATCGATCTCGCCAGCATCCAGCGCCTCGATGGCGCGGTCCATCGTCGGCCGCGATAGCTCCAGAAGCTCCTCCTCTGAGAACCAGCGTTCCGTACTCATTCCACCTCCTCGCTCGGGGCGGCAATCCTACGCCCCACCGGCCAGCACGCGGTCGGCTTCGGAGCCGACCGTTACCTCTATCTCGGATGGGTACCTCTCCCACGCAATGACGTCTAGTGCTTGGAGGCGATCGAGCATCGTCTGGAACGCCTGGGCCTGCGAGGGGCTGGCGTAGTGACGCGCGATCGTGAACGACCACCCGGCGGCCGCGGGAGGATCGTTCGACCCGACCAGCCGCTGGTAGCGCAGATCGGTTACCGCGCTGGTCAACGTCAGCGGTGCGTTCGACCCAGAGAGCGTCCGAACACGAGCGGCCAGCTCTATCAGCAGGTGCAGGGCCTCGGGGCGCAGCCCTCGGTACAGCGCCGGCCGGAAGCCCAGCCTGTCGGCCAACTCGCCGATCCCGGGGTCATAGGCAAGGCCGAGCGATCCCGGATTTGACGGCAGCCGGACCACGATCGCGCTGGCATAGGCGCGATCCAGCGAGGCCGGGTCGGCAAAGGCCTGGGTCTGGTCCGGAGGGTGCAACACCTCCGCAGCCGAGCCTGACTCGGTCTGCAACGCCGCCAGGCGCTGGAGCTGGCTGGGGTCTGAGCGGTAAAGCCGCATGATCTGCTCGGCGGCCAGGATCCGCCAGTAGTACGTCCACGAGTCGTCGCCGAAGGACGAGAGCAGCCGGTAGGCGGCGGCGTGATGATCGGGCGCCGTGTCGAAGTAGAGCTGCACGTATGGGACGGCGCGGCCAGAGTCATAGAGATCCAGCACCGAGCCGAGATTCCCGATCCCCATGTGGTAGGACTCGAGCGCCAGGTCGCTGCGGCCAAAGCGGGCTTGCGCCAGATCCAGATAACGCACGGTGGCAGCCAAGGCCTTGAGCGGATCGAAGCGATCGTCGACCGTCGCCCGCTCGCGCTCCAGCCTCACCACCAGCGTCCGGTTTCCGGCGCCGGACGCGGCGGCTATCCGCCTGCCGAGCGCAGCGCTGTGGGCCAGGTCAATGTGCATGCCCAGTAGCGCCTGTCCGGTGGAGGCCACGATCTGAGTGAGGCCCGCGGCCGCGGAGGGGTCCGGGCCGGCGATGGCGTTTGGAAAGCCGGCGCTCTCCAGGAACACGATCGCCTCGAGCTCGGTGGGATCGATCCGTCCGGCGCTCGCACGGTCCACCAGCGGTCGCAGTTTCGCGACCCGAGCGGCCGTGGCAAACGCGCCGCCAGGGCTCTTGGCGTAGAGCACGTGGGCCTCTCCGGCGGTTGCCCGCGCGATGTAGTCCGCTTGCCGGTTGGCGGCGAAGGCGAGCGGGTCGCCAACGTCGGGCGCCTGTGAGGGCCTGGCCGCAGGCAGCAGGGGGAGCGCCGCGCCTCCTCCGCCCACGGCAGCCGCGATGCCCGCACCGAGCGCGCCGGCCAGCACCAGACCGAGGGCCAGCCGGCGACGCCTGCTTACCCCTTGCCTGCGTCCGCTCGGTGTATTGAAATCGTCCGCGGGCATCCGGCCCGCATCAACCGCCCACCGCGGCCGCGCGGAAGCCGTCGCGCCAGGTGGGATAGTGCGGCTTCCAACCCAGGTCGCGTTTGGCCTTGGCGTTGCTTGCGCCGCGCTGCTCGGTCATCCCCTCCACCGCGACCCGGCCGGCTACCACCCGGCCCAGCCACGCGGGCACGCGGAACGGCCGCCTGGCACCCACCGAGGCGGCGAACACCGGCGCCCATTCGGTGACGGGCGCCGGCTCGTCGTCGACGATGTTGAACACGCCGGGCTGGGCGCGCTCGACCGCTTCGACGGTGGCCTGCGCCGCGTCGTCTATGTGGATGAACGACCAGCGCCCCTGACCCGAGCCGACGATCGGAAACTGGCGTTTGCGCGCCAGCTCGGCGTAGAAGCCATCGGGATGGAACTGGGTTCCGGCACCGTAGAAGTACCCGTAGCGGAGGACCGTGCCGCCGGCGCCCAGCACGTGCCGTTCGAGTTCGGCGACAGCACGGATGGCGTCCTCCATCGGCGGTGGCGAATCGACCCCCAGGGGCGCGTCCTCGTCCTTGATCCAGTCGCCTGAGGTTGCATATGCGAACGCGATGCTCTGGGCCACGATCCGCTGGACCTCGGCGGCATGCGCGGCTGCCACCAGGTTGCGGGTCCCTTCTCGCCGCAGGCGGTTGGTCGCTGCCAGCTGGGTTGCGAACTTGCGCGGTTGCATACGCGACGGCAGGGAGGTCAGCTGGTGGATGACGGCATCCGCGCGGGCGGCGCTGACCGCGGAGTTCAGAGCGTTCGCATCGAGCGCGTCGCACACCACCGCCTCGATCCCCGACGCGCGCAGCGCCTCAGCACGCTCCGAGGAGCGCGTCATGCCCACCACGTCGTGTCCCGCCGCGACCAGCTTAGGTACCAGCACTCGCCCTATCACGCCAGCTGCGCCCGCCAGGAAGACGCGCATGGTGACCGCCTACCGGACGACCAGTCGGAGGTGATGGCAGCGGCCGGCCTGGGCCGCCGTCGCGAGGTGACTCGGGAACACCTTCCAGCCCGAGCTCGTGGGATAGATGTTTACGAGCGGATGGGGGTGCGTCTTCAAGTAGCTGGGATTGACGTAGAGCACGCCGGTGTTGATGCCCATGTACCAGGCGAACACGCTCTGGTAACCGATCGGGATGTTCGGCTGTCCGCAGGCCAGGATCCGAGCGGATCCCAGCCGGTCGACAACGGTCCGCAGCTTGCCGAACAGAACGGTCCGGGTTCGCTCGTGCTTGAGGTCGACGCGCTCGTGGCGAACCTGGGTACGGGCTGCCGAGAACATTGAGCCGGCGATCACCACGACCGCCAGCGCGGCGCCCCAGCCTCCGAGCTGCGTGGCAAGGCGGGGGCCGATGCGGTCTGGAAGCAGGTCACGGACGACGCGCGCGATCAGCGGCGGCGCTTCCAGTATCAACCGGCCGATGAACGCGGCGGCCAGCACCGCGACGATCGCACCCGACTCGAACATGTACCTCGGAACCGACGGATAGCCCTTGATCGAGAACCCGATCTCGATGATCAGCCAGACCAGCGCCGCCGCCGCCAGAGCCAGGATCGTCCACCACCGCCGCCACGCCGCCAGCGCCACGCTAAGCCCGGCCAGCACCCACACGGTGTTCGCCTCGAGCGCGTGGAACCGGGAGATCGTGCCGGTGACCTTGTTGCCATGGACCTCTCGGGGAGAGTTATGGGCGATGTTCCCGGCAGTGAAGAAGCTCTTGGAGCTGAGCCCCGGGACGACGAACCACAGGAACAGGATCCCCCCCAGCGCGGCGATCAGCCAGCGCCGGTAGGAGGGCGCCTTGAGCCAGAGGTATATCCCCGCCAACCCCAGGAACGGCCATACCTCTGGCCGACCAAGCCCGCCCAGCCACCACATCCAGAAAGCCCACCGGTGATGGCCTGACAGGTGGAAGTCGACCGCCGCCAGGACGAAGGTCACGATCATCGTGTCCGACTCCGCGCTCAGCACGTAGTGCGCGTAGGTGAGGTGGCTCACCACATCCTGCATTCCGAACACGAAGAGCGCCGCGAACAGTCCCGCCGCGTATGCCGCATAGCGATGCGCTGGATCAGCGCCAACGAGCCGGAACGCGATCCGCCAGGCGAAGATCAACCCGGCGAGCGACACGGCCACCGAGAACACCATCCACAGCCAAAGCGAGTAACGGCCGAACAGCGAGAACGGGACGGTGAACACAAATGGCAGCGGCTTCCACGAGGGCGCCCCGTTCGTGTCCAGCGCGCCATGAATTGTCAGCTTGCCCCACACCAACCAGCCATACGGGTCGTAGCCGGGCCGCGACTTTGCCCACAAGACGACCAGCAGGGAGATGACAATGAGAGCCGCGGCAGCAGGCAGCCACCAGTTGCGGCGCAGAAAATCGAGCCAGGGCAGCTCCCGTTTGGAGGCAGCGCTGAGCGGCGGTGCCGCCGGGACCTCGATCGAGGGCGCTTCGAGGGTCTGGTCAGACATCTGAGGCCGACGACGGTAGCAATCGCCGCTTCACGCCACCCCGGACTACGGCGTCTTGCGTAACTTCTGCCCGCGTTAGGCCTACTTCCGATGTCCGGTCGGCTATCCTCGTGCGCTCGCGGCGGCTGGACTGAGTGGTCCTCGCCGACCGGTGCGCGCCTTTACCGCGCATGAGCGCTAACGATCTCATCACACTGCACCTGGAGCGCCCGAATGCAAATCTTGGTTCTTGGTGGTGACGGATACCTGGGATGGCCCACCGCGCTGCATCTCAGCGCGGCAGGCCATGACGTAGCCGTCAACGACAACTTCGCCCGTCGCGGATACGACGAGGAGATGGGCGTCGAGAGCCTGATCCCGATCGCGACGCTCCGGGAGCGGATCGCGGCCTGGCGCGAGCTCAGCGGCAAGCAGATCAAGGACTACGTGGGCGACCTTTGCGACGCCGCGTTCGTGCACCAGATGGTCGCTGACTGCAGGCCTGAGGTGATCGTTCACTTCGGCGAGCAGCGTGCCGCTCCCTACTCGATGATCGACCAGGCCCACGCGGTCTACACGCAGACCAACAATGTGGTCGGAAATCTCAACGTGATGTATGCGATCGCCGACCTCGACCGCGACATCCACCTGGTCAAGCTCGGGACGATGGGGGAGTACGGCCAGCCCAACATCGACATCGAGGAGGGCTGGCTGGAGGTCGAGCACAAGGGCCGCAAGGACCGCCTGCCCTACCCGAAGCGGCCGGGCTCGTTCTACCACTGCTCCAAGGTTCACGACTCCACAAACCTGGAGTTCGGCTGCCGCATCTGGGGGATGCGGGCCACCGACCTGAACCAGGGCGTGGTGTACGGCGCCGACACGGAGCAGACGAAGCTCGATCCTCGCCTCGCCACCCGCTTCGACTACGACGGCGTATTTGGCACCGTGCTGAACCGGATGGTCATCCAGGCGGTGCTCGGCCACCCACTGACCGTGTATGGAGACGGTTCCCAGACGCGCGGTCTGATCAACATCGTCGACACCGTCGAGTGCGTCCGCCTGGCCTCGGAGAACCCGGCCGAGCGGGGCGAGTTCCGCGTCTTCAACCAGATGACCGAGACGATGTCGATCAAGCAGATCGCGCAGACGATCGCGAATGAGTATCCAAACTGGACGGGTGCCACATCGTCTGAGACCACGATCGAGCACGTCGAGAACCCCCGCGTGGAGACCTACGACCACTACTACAAGGTGGTCCACACCGCTCTGGAGAGCCTGGGACTGAAGCCCACGCTGCTCTCGACGACGCTGATCGATCACCTGTTTGACGTCGTGGAGCGATACAAGGAGCGCGTCGACGCGGCCGCGATCATGCCGACCGTGAGATGGGCCGACACGGCCAACGAGCTTCCGCGGACCGGCGCCGAGCTGGCTAAGACCTAGTGCGCATCCTCGTCACGGGCGGTTCGGGCTTCATCGGCCGCCACGTCGTGAGCGACCTGCGGGGCGCCGGGCACCACGTGCGGGTCGTTGACCTGGTACCGCACCCCGACCCTGACGTCGACCTCGTGCAGGGGGACATTGCGGATCCGCGGATCCTTGAGGAGGCAACCCACGGGGGGATTGATGCGGTCATCCACCTGGCGGCCGTCACCTCGGTGCTCAAGTCGATGGAGCATCCCGAAGAGACCTACCGCACCAACGTCGACGGAACCAACGTGGTGCTTCAAGCCGGGCGGGCCGCCGGGGCTACCGCGCTGGTTTTCGCGTCCACGAACGCGGTGATCGGCCCGATGGAGGCGCCGGCGATAACGGAATCAGCCGCGCTCCGACCCCTCACTCCCTACGGTGCGACCAAAGCGGCAGGCGAGATGCTGATGTCCGCGTACACGGCGTCGTACGGGCTGCGTTGCGCAGTGATGCGGCTGACGAACGTCTACGGCCCGGGGATGCAGGCCAAGGACAGCATCGTGGCGCGACTGATGCGGGCGATCCGCCTGGGCCGCACGTTTGAGATCTACGGCGACGGGCTCCAAGTACGCGACTACGTCCACGCCGCCGACGTGACGGCCGCCGTGCGGGCGGGTCTGACGAACGCTCAATGGGCCGGGCCGGTCGTGATCGGGGCGGGCCGATCGCTGTCCGTGCTTCAGGTGGTCGACGCCGTGCGCAAGGTTACGGGCGCCGAGCTGGACGTCACCCACGGTGCGGCCCGGCCGGGCGAGATGCCGGCGGTGATCGTCGACCCATCACGCGCACACTCCCTCGGATGGTCACCTCAGTTCAGCTTCGACGAAGGCTTGGCCGGGGTGTGGCAGGAGTGGTCGGAGCTTGATCTCGATGCCGTCGCCTCCGGTGTCGGTACCGTGGGAGCACCTCGATGACCGCCACCTCCGCCGCCGAATCCGCCGCAACGGCGAAGCTGCAAGAGCTGGACCCGCGGGAGCGCGAGGCTGTCGCCTCATTCCTGGCCCAGCATCCCCCGGGCCTGGGGGCTCCGCTGGCCATAGTCGTTCCCGCTTACAACGAGGAGCCCTCGGTCGCCGAGGTCATCGGCGAGATCCCGGCCCAGGCGGCAGGTCTCCAGACCGAGGTGATCGTCGTGGTCGACGGAGCGCAGGATGCCACCGCGGACCGGGCCCGCTCGGCCGGTGCGCTCGTCTGCGACGTGCCGGTGAACCGCGGACAGGGCGCTGCGCTGAAGCTGGGCTACTGGCTGGCCCGTCGGCGCGGAGCCGAGGTGATAGCCACGATCGATGCGGACGGCCAGTACGACCCCACCGAGCTGGGGCGCGTTGTGGAGCCAATCCTCCAGGGCCGCGCCGACTTTGTGTCCGGCTCCCGCCGGCTGGGGACCGAGCTGACGACCGATCCCGTGCGTCACCTAGGCGTGCTGGTGTTCGGGGCGCTGTTCAGCTTGATGATTCGCCACCGCGTCACCGATCCGGCGTGCGGTGTCCGTGCCATGCGGCCCGACGTCACCGCGAAGGTGACGCTTGAACAGCCTCAATACCAGGCCTCGGAGCTGATGATCTCCGCTGCGCTCAATGGCTTTCGCCTCGCCGAGGTGCCCACCACCATGCGTGACCGTGGCAGCCACGCCGGCCACACCAAGAAGGACGGAAACCTGCGCTACGGGCTGCGGTTCGCCCGCGCCGCGCTCCACACCTGGCGGCGTGACCGCAAGGCCGCACGCACGCGGCTGCGCCCCGAGAAGATCCAGTGCTCGTAAAGGAAGAACCGCAGGCCGTACAGGACGGCCAGCACTAGGAAGTAGGACCCGGTCACCAGCAGCGCACGGAGGCCGTGGTGCGGGGCGATGTGGTGCTTGACCAACCCGTTGGTCCACCCAGTCACGAGCGACAGGATCACGAGCGTCGAGACGGAGATCACGAGATACGCCAGGATCTCCCGCCCAAATGCGACCCGCCCCTCCACCTTCCAGGTCCAGCGACGGTTCAGCGTCCAGTTGGGGATCGCACCGGCGAAGAAGGCGATGATCGTGCACACGGTCGTGTTCAGGCCCATCACGTAGCAAATCGGGAACACCACCGCGCTGGTGGCGGCGGCGGCGACGGATGAAATCGCGAACTTCGTCACGCGTCCGCGCAGGGGATGACGGAGCAGGGCTCCGAGGCGCTCGCGAGGCACGGGGCGATGCTACCGGGTCGTCGTTAAGGCTCTGTATAAGTTTGTGAATGCGGGTGGTCTCGGTCTCGCAAGCCTCGGTCCTCGATGATGACCTCGTGGTGGCTGGGGAGAACTCGGTGGCGATGGCCAAATTGCCCGCCGCGACGTTCGATCTGATCTACCTCGATCCGCCGTTCAACAGGGGCCGCGCCCAGTCACGGGGCACGCTGCGTACGGTCGCCGACCCGGCCGGCGAGCGGGTGGGATTTGCCGGGAGGCGCTACCGGTCACAGCTGCTGCGGACGGTCAGCTATGCGGACGAGTTCGCCGACTACCTCGGCTTCCTGGAGCCGCGACTTGAGCGGGCCCGGGAGCTCCTCGCGCCCCACGGGACCCTCTACTTCCACATCGACTACCGCGAGGCTCACTACTGCAAGCTCCTGCTCGACGAGATCTTCGGCCGCGAGGCATTCCTCAACGAGCTGATCTGGGCCTACGACTACGGGGCCAAGCCTCGGCGGCGGTGGCCCGCCAAGCACGACACGATCCTCGCGTACGTGCGCACGCCCGGCGCCCACCACTTTGACGCGGATGCGGTCGAGCGCGAGCCCTATATGGCCCCGGGCCTCGTTTCAGCGGAGAAGGCGGCTCGCGGAAAGAGGCCCACCGATGTGTGGTTCCACACCATCGTCCCGACCAATGGGTCAGAGAAGACCGGATACCCCACCCAGAAGCCAGAAGGGGTGCTGCGGCGGCTCGTCGCGGCCTCCTCGCGTCCGGGCGCCTGGTGCCTGGACCCGTTTGCCGGCTCGGGAACCCTGGGGGCGGTTTGCGCGGCCCTCGGCAGGCGCTACGTGCTGGTCGACTCAAATCCGCTGGCGATCGAGGTGATGCGCCACCGCCTGGGCGAGCCGCCCGGCGCTGAGAGCTCAGCCGCAGCGCGCAAAGCCTAGGTCGAACTCAGTGAGCAGTAGGGCGAGCTCCAGACGCCCACTGGTCCCCGGCCCGACGTCCAGGATGGCGGTGTCCCCCGCGGCGCGGCTCGACCGCACGCCGACGCCTTCGGCGTAGCCCCTACCGGTGATCAGCGACACGCCGGTGCGGAGGGTGTGCTGTCGGTTGTGGAGGTCGCTGTTCGCGGTCTGCGCGTCGGCGTACGTGAACGCCAGCCGTCCGCTTACCTGCGCGCTGCTGTACGTGTAGCCGAAACCAAACCCCTGATAAGCCGCCGCCGGAAGGTACATCCGGGAGGCCCGGGCCACGGCCTGCGCGGTGGCGCTTCTACCGGCGAGAACGGAAGGTTGCGAGAGCTCGGAGCACAGCTTCGGGCCGACCCCCACGCCGACTGCGGACGCGGGGAGCAGGGCTTGTAGCAGCGACCGCAACACGGGGCGAGGGGAGCCGGAGGCCTGGTTTCCCAACGCAGTGGATACGGCCGAAGGGGAACCCGTGAGCACCATGTGATTCTGGGCCTCGACGGCGTACGCAGTGGCGCTGGTCGGGAGGTTCGTGCCCAGCGGGCCGGCACAGTTGAGCACCACGCTCACCGGCGCCGTGTACACCGGGACTCCATTTTGCGAACGAGCCGTGAACCTACAGCCTGCGAGTCGATGCTCCACCGATGAAAGCGGAAACTGGGGGATGAAACCGGTCATCGACACGGGGCCGGCCGAGAACGGCGCCTCGGAGGCGTCCCAGGCCACGTCCGGGGCAGACCAGATCGCCCCCTTCGCCGTGTTGAGGTCGAAGTCGCTTGGTCCGGCGGGCGGGGCACCAAGGCGCTCCAGGCGCGTTAAAAGTACCCCAGTCTGGGTTGTGGTCAGGCCGCCCGGAGGGAGACCAAGGGATCGCTCGATGGCGGTCCAATCTGCGAACTCGAAGGTGTAGCTGGCGCTTGTCCCCGCCGGCAGGAAGCTGACCGCCAGTGCCAGCTTGGCGGGCGGGACCGTCCCTCCTCCACCGCAGCTCGCCAGAAGCAGTGCGGCTGCGAGGGGGGTCGCCCCTCCACTCCATCTGGCAAGCCGACGCCAGCTCACCGCTCGTACTCTAAGCCGAGCCTGATCGCTTCTACGAACGCGATGGCGGGGGCCCCGTAGAGGATCCGGTGATCGCAAGCCAGCGTGAGGTCGCGGATACCGGCGGATAGAGCCGCCGCCTGCGGGGGGACGACCGGAATGCTGGCGGCGAGGATGCCGTGCTCGGCGGCGTTCCAGACGGTGAAGGTCGCCCCGGAGAGCGCGGGCGCCGCCAGCGTGCCCGCGCTGGCCTGGCGGCGCAGTTCTTCGAGCTCCTGCGTCAGCTCATCCCGCTCCTTCTGGTCGGCATCGAACACCGTGGGGATGATGTAGGCGTCCTCAGCCGCGATCAGGACTCCGACGTTCACGCGCGAGTAGAGCTCGAAGCGGCCGTCCCGATACGAGGCGTTGGCGCGAGGGTGCTCCCGCAGCGCAAGTGCGCAGGCCCTGACCAGGCGCCCGGTGGCCACAAGGCCCGGCGAGGTCACGCTCAGCTCCAGCACCGGCACCGTGGCGCGCGACTCGGCGGCGCGCCTGGCTGTCGTGCTCTCAGCCGGAGTTGGATCCTCCACCCGCACATCACCCTTGACGCCGGGCTGGCGGTCGGCCTGTGGCATCACACCTTTCCCAGCTCGTCGGCTCCGAGCCACTTGTCGAAGAACTCCTCTGCCTCCAATCCGAACAGGTCCACCCGCAGCTCCTTGCGCAGCCGTGCTGCCGGCTTCGCCGGGAGATCCCAGAACAGCACCACCTCGCCGTCGTCGACCGAGACGATCTCCACGCGGTCAAGCCGCTCGCGGTCGGCCAGGAAAGCCGGCTCGATGCCCTCTCGCGTCACGATCAGGCGGTATGCGCGGTTCGCTCTCATCCGAGAACCGCCGGCAGCTTTTTCACCCCCTGCTGCCGGGCTTGCTCTGTCGCCGCCGCCAGCGCCTGCGCGGTTGCTCGCAGGCCGATGGCCTTGAGCAGCGCGGCTGGATGCATCTCGCAGGCCGCGCCCGCGATCAGCACCGTGTCATCCGAGTCCAGATCGGCACCCCCGGCGAACTCCTGCCGGAATGCGGCCAGCGAGAAGGCCACGCCTCGCCCGATTCTCTTGGCATAAGTCGCTGCCAGCATCGCACGACGTGAGTCGGGCGGCCACCGCTCCGGCCACCGGATCGGCTGAAGTCCCAGCTCTCGCGCCCGCTGCTCGACCTCCCCTCGGTCGGGGGCTTCGCCATCCTCGCCAAGCTCCGAGCCGAGCACGGGTTCCCAGATCGCCTCTCCACGCAGCTGCTCCGCAACGAGGTAGCACCCGGGGCTGCCCAGGTCGTAGTAGAAGACGGGCTGCTGGCCGGGCACGCCGTCTCAGCCGTGGATCAGCCAGCCGTCTGCTGCCCGCCCGGCCTCCATCACTGCCTCGGACAGCGTGGGATGCCCGTGGATCACGCGTGCGAGCTCCGGAAAACCACCTTCCAGGGCGCGGAGGTTGACCAGCTCCTGAATCAGTTCCGTGGCGCGGGTGCCGACGATGTGCCCCCCAGCAGCTCGCCGTACCTCCGTTCTCCCACGACCTTCACGAGGCCGGTGCGGTCTCCGTACACGGTTCCGGCGCCCACCGCGCCGTACTGCACCTTGCCCACGACCACGTCATGCCCCTGCTCGCGGGCCTGCTCCTCGGTGAGTCCGAAGCTGCCCACGTTCGGCGTGCAGAACGTCGCCCTGGGGACGTCGATGTACTCGATTGGATGGGTGGTCAGCCCAGCCGCATCCTCGACCGCGATCACGCCTTGGTCTGAGGCCTTGTGCGCCAGGGCTGGCCCCAGCACGAGATCGCCGATCGCGTACACCCCCTCGACGCTCGTCCTCATCGCCCCATCGATCTCGACGAGCCCCTGCTCGCCGATCTTCACGCCGGCTTCGTCGAGCCCAAGTGACTCCACGTCAGGTCCGCGCCCGGTGGCAATGACCAGCCACTCAACGTCCCGGGACTCCTCGCCATGCTTGAACTTGACCGCGTCGTCGCCGGCCGCTATGTCGCTCACGAACGTGCCGGTGTGGATCGTGATGCCCTGACGCTTGAGTCCGCGCTCCACGAGCTTTGAGATGTCGGTGTCCTCCGTGGGGAGCACTCGCTCCAGTGCCTCGAACAGCAGGACCTCGCAACCCAGGCGGGCGTAGGCGGATGCGATCTCGGCCCCCGAGGCGCCGGCGCCAACGACCGCCATGCTGGTGGGAAGCTCGCTCAGCGCCCAAGCCTCCTCGGTGCCGATCACGCGGCCGGCAAACGTCGCGCCGGGTATGGGGCGCTTCACCGACCCAGTGGCGAGGACGATCGTCTTGGCTGATATCTCGCGCTGGCCGACCGAGACCGCTCCAGCGCCGCGCAGCCTGCCCTCGTCCTCGATCAACTCGATCCCGTTCTTCTTGAACAGTCCCGCAACCCCGCCCGTCAGCGTCGAGATCACCTTCTCCCGGCGGGCGCTCACGGCCTCCCAGTCCACAGCCGGCTCGCCTACCTGGATGCCGAAGTCTCCCGCCTCCCGCACCTCGGTCAGCACGTCGGCGCAGCGCAGGACCGCCTTGGCCGGGATGCACGCCACGTTGAGACACCGCCCGCCCACCCGGTCCTTCTCCACCACCGCGGTCTTCATCCCCAGCTGCGCCGCTCTGATGGCGGCCACGTAGCCACCTGGCCCCGAGCCGATGACTACGCAGTCATAAGAGGGTTCCGGCACGGGCGGCAGCCTACCCCAGCACTCTCCTTGTGTAGTCGTTGGCGAACACGCCGCCGGGATCGAACCGCGCCCGCACCTGCTGGAAGCGATCCCAGTCCGGGTAGCGCTCGCGCAGGGTGGCCGCGCGCTGGTAGTGCCGCTTGCCCCAGTGTGGCCTCCCGCCGTAGGAGTCCATGATCTCCTCGACGGCTCGGAAGTAGCTCTCGAACTCCATCCCCGAGTATTGGTGGACGGCGATGTAGCAGGTCTCCCGCCCCTGCGCCGTCGACAGGTAGGCCTCGTCCGGCGCCGAGAAGCGCACCTCGATTGGGAACAGGATCGGGAGGCTGCGGCGGGGGACGAGCTCCAGCACCCGCTCCACCGCCTCCCGGGCGTGCTGGCGGGGAATGGCGTACTCCATCTCGGTGAAGCGCACCGCGCGCCGGGTGGCATACACCCTGAACGGGCGATCCTCTACATGACTCTCCGAGACCGCACCGGCGACGAACCGGTTGAGGCGCGGCGCAAGGCTCGGAGCGAGCCGACCGACCCGGCAGATCGCGCCGAGCACGTTGTTCTCGAGCAGCTGCTCTTCGAGCAGGCGCTTCCACCGCGCTGGGGGGCTCGGCTCTTCGTTGCTGCGTCGCATCCGGCGGGTGAGCGCGATCTCCGTGTAGGGAAAGACGAAGAACTCGAAATGATCGTTCTCCGCCACGTGCTGATCGAGCCGCTCAAGCGTCTCGCCGAGCGGCAGCGGCGCGTCGTGGCGGTGGAGCGTGTAGAGCGGCACGCACTGGACGGTGACCGCGGAGATGATCCCGAGCGCCCCGATCGATACTCGCGCGGCCAGGTAGGTCTTCCGATCCCGCTCTGCGTCGATGTCGAGCGCCTCGCCGCGAGCGGTGATCAGCCGCAGGCCTACGATCTGAGCCGGAAGATTGGGGAGGGTGATACCGGTGCCATGCGTAGCGGTCGCGATAGCTCCGCTGATCGATTGCCGATCGATGTCACCCTGGTTCTCGAGCGCCAGGCCTGCCTCGGCCAGGCGCGGCCCCAGCTCGTAGAGCCTGATCCCGGCCTCCACCGTGGCAGTCCGCCTCTCGCGATCCACCGCCAGGATCCGGTTCATCCGAGAGGTGTCGATCATCACCCCGTCGGTGCACGCACAATCGGTGAAGGAGTGACCGGCTCCCGCCGCCCGGACGCGGATGCCACGCCGTGCCGCGCCCCGCACCGCCCCCACAAGCTCCGACTCGCTGGTGGCTCGCACGATCTCCACCGGCGCGCACACCTGCTCGCGCGCCCAATTGGTCCAGCGTTCGCTCACACCCCGCCTAGCTCCTCAGCGACGGCGTAGGCCAGCCTGGCGGCCTGTACGACCGTGTCGTAGTCGAGGTTCTCGGGAGTGTCGCTCATCAGGTGGTAGTTGCTGAGCAGCTTGGTATCTGGCTCCCACGAGATGATGGTGGCCGTGGGAAAGCCCGCACGGCTAGGGATCACCGAGTCGGTGCTGGAACGCGCTCGCGCCCCTCGGTGAAGCGGAATCTCGGCGCGCCGCGCGGCCGTGGCGACCAGGTCACGGAAGCTCGGCCCGGTGTAGTCCTCCATCTTGAACGTGCCCTCGCCCTCGAGCATGACGAGCGCAGGTGAGCCGACGGTGTCCAGATTCAGCACCCATGTGTTCTCCCGCGGCAGCTTCCTCAGGTGCCGCTTAAGGAAACCGTAGATCCCGCCCTGGAGCACCTCCTCGGCGCCGCACGAAGCCAGGATCACGCGAACCCCTTCCACGGGTGTCTGGCGCAGCCGCTCGGCCAGCGCCACCATCGCCGCCACCGCGCTCAGGTTGTCGTTTGCCCCGGGGACCACGTGGTTGCGAGCTACGTCCCAGCCGAGGTAGACGTTCCACGCAGACAGGGCGAACGCCACGCGAGCAAGCCCGCGCCTTCCTCCGAGCCCGGCCAGGGCGGCCAACGCCGGAGCGCCGGCCACCGGCCACCAAAGCGGCGGCGAGGTGTTGGACCGCGCCACGAGATCGGGGAACTGCTTGGCCAGCCATCGCTGAAGGCTTGGGTCAAAGACGCGGCCGGTGGGCGCAGCGTCGTGGTGTCCCAGGACCACCAGCGTCCTCTCGCACGCTGGATCGCCGACGTGCGCCACGACGTTCCAGGTTCGCTTGGGGCCCTGGATCATCTTCCTCCACACTCGGCGCCCGTTGGATGCGTCGTCGGCGATCGCCGCAGCGGCGAGGCTGCCCAGCAGCGCGGGCAGCACCCGATGACCTCGGAAGGCCAGCGCGCCCGCCACAGCGCCCGTGATGCCGAGGGGGAGCAGCTGCTTGGCGTACCCGTCGTAGAAAAGCTCTTCGTCGATACTGGCCGAGGCGCCAGCTCGTTGCAGGCGGTCGGCTATCCACTCCGCCGCCTGCCGCTCCTCGTCGGATCCAGCGCGCCGTGGAAGCGACGCCAGCGTCTCCACCACGTCGTGAAGCGTTTGACTAGTGTCGGGCACGTGCCCAACCTACACGAGCGATACGAATCGGCCTTCGGGCATCTCGAGCCGCCATTTGCGTTCGTCGACCTCGACGCAGTCGGAGCCAACGCCGACGCGATGTTGAGCCAGGCCGCCGGCAAGCCGATCCGCATCGCCAGCAAATCGGTCCGCTGCCGGCAGCTCCTCCATCGCCTGCTCGAGCGCTCACGCCAGTTCCGTGGCCTGCTCAACTTCACGGTACCTGAGGCGCTGTGGCTCCACGGAGAGGGCTTTCGCGACCTCGTCGTGGCCTACCCGTGGACCGGCCGAGGCGCGCTCGGGGAGCTGGCGTCGGCAACGGCCGCCGACCCCAACGGGGCACCGGCCGTGATGGTCGACAGCGTGGAGCATCTGGAGCTGCTCGATGCGCTCGTCGCCTCAGGCGGGCCACCGATCCGCGTCTGCATGGACATCGACGTCGGGTACCGGCCGCTGGGGGGACGGCTCAAGTTCGGCCCCAAGCGCTCGCCCATCCGAACGCCCGAGGCGGCAGTTGGCCTCGCTCGCGAGATCGAGCGCCGCCCCGGAGTCAGGCTCGTGGGGATCATGGCCTACGAGGGACATGTGGCGGGCGTTGCCGACCGGGTCCCGGGCCGCGCGCTCGAAAACCTTGCGATCAGGGCGATGAAGCGCATGGCGGTCCCGGACCTGGCCCAGCGCCGCGCCGCGGTCGTCCAGGCGCTTCGCTCGCTCGGCGAGCTCGAGTTCGTCAACGGCGGAGGGACCGGGAGCATCGGCTCGACAGCCGCCGAGCCGGCGGTAACCGAGGTCGCGGCGGGCTCGGGCTTCTACGCCCCCATGCTGTTTCAGTACTACCGCGGGCTGACTCTCGCGCCGGCGGCGGGATTCGCGCTGCCGGTCGTCCGTCGGCCGGCGCCCGGGCTCGCCACGGCGCTCGGAGGGGGATACATCGCCTCCGGGCCTCCCCGCGCCGATCGCCAGCCCGTGCCGGCGCTGCCCCCGGCGTTACACCTGGATCGTCTGGAGGGCGCCGGGGAGGTTCAGACCCCGCTGCTGGGGCCGGGCGCAGCCGGCCTGCGGCTAGGCGATCGCGTGTATCTACGCCATGCCAAGGCTGGCGAGCTGTGCGAGCGCTTCAACTCCCTCCACCTGCTCCAGGGCGACCGGGTCGTGGATGAGGTCCCTACCTACCGGGGCGAGGGGAAGGCATTTCTGTAGGGCGTGGGCACATGTGCCCACGCCTGGGGCCGCGCATGCGCGGCCCCACGGGGGCGGTGCATGCACCGCCCCCTCATCTCCCTGGATATTTCGGCATCTGGAGCCGGCTCAGGACGCGGACGAGCTTGAAGAACAGGTAGCCGCCAGCCACCACGATTAGCGCCGCAACAGCACCGCCCGGAGTGCTTGAAGGATTGAGGACTGCCCCCACAGCGATGAGGATGACGATCGCAAGCAGGGCCATGAATCCCAGGACAGCCCAGTACTTCATCCGCCACATACCGAGTGCGCACACGAACATGAGAACTCCGAAAATGATCGTCTGACCGGTGGCGGCGTGGAGCCCATTGGCCTTCAGCTTGACGCCAACGAGAAACAAGATGAGCTGGACTAGGCCGGACAGCACTGCGAGAACAGCTCCCACCGTGATCGGCCACGGCCGCTCCCCTGGCCGCAACGGCGTGAGCGTCGCCCTTACGGCGGCGTCACGCTGCTCGGACCGGCTCGGCCGTCCGCCCGCGGCTACGGCGACCACGGGCTTCTCCCGGCGCCCGCGCTTGCGACTACGCTGACCCAACCAGCGCCTCCTCCTTGGAGGTGACTGCGCGCCGGAGCCGGCGCGCTGTGCCTTCCGGGTCCGAGGCCTCGGTCAATGCCCTGACGACGGCAATTCGTGTTGCTCCGGCCGATCGCACGGCTCCGACATTCTGTTCGTCAATCCCGCCGATCGCAAAGAACGGCAGCGAGAACCGTATGCCGGCGTAGCGGATCAGTCCGACTCCGACCGGGGCGCGGCCGGGCTTCGTCGGCGTCGCGTGTACCGGCCCCACGCCGATGTAGTCCATCCCGTGCGCCGAGTCGATCTGGTGCTCGCTGTGGGTCGACAACCCGATGAGCCGCTCGTCGCCAACCACGTCGCGGGCCGCTTGGACCGGCTCGTCATCCTGACCTAGATGCACGCCGTCAGCGCCGGCTTTCAGGACCAGGTCGGGACGGTCATTGAGGATGAACAGCGCTCCGTGCTCGTGACTGAGGTCTCGGAAGCGCCGGGCGGCGCGGAGGATCTCCGCGTCCGGCGCGCGTTTCATCCGCAGCTGCACGATGTCCACCCCGCCGCGCAGCGCGGCGCGTAGGAACTCGTCTGGACGCGCGTCGCACACGAGGTACAGACGGGCCTCTGAGAGACGTTCGCGTACAGACTTCACGCACCAAGTCTGGCACGGGCCCCACGCTAGCCTTGAAGTAGGCACGTGTCCAACGCCAACTCATTCGATGTGGCCGTTGTGGGTGGCGGCGCAATCGGCTTGTCAGTTGCCTGGCGGGCGGCTCAGCGAGGTCTCCGCGTCGTGCTCCTGGAGCGCCATCTACTCGGCAGCGGCACCTCGAGCGTGGCCGCAGGGATGCTGGCCCCGGTCACCGAGGTCACGCTGATCGAGCGGCGCGTGCTGGGCCTCGGGCTAGCTTCGGCGCAGCGCTATCCGGACTTCATTTCCGACCTGGTCCGCGAAGCCGGCATCGATCCCGGCTACAACGCATGCGGCACACTTCTCGTCGCTCGGGACGCCGACGAGGCGGAGGCGCTGGAGCGTGAGCTCGAGATGCGCCGTGACCTGCGCTTGGCGGTCAGACGCTTGCGCGCCAGCGAGGCCCGGCGGCTGGAACCTTCGCTTGCTCCCACTCTGCGGCTGGCCGTCGAGGTTCAGGGCGACCACGCGATCGACCCGAGGAGGTTGACCGCGGCGCTGGAGCAGGCCGCCCGCCGGGCGGGCGCGGAGCTTCGCGAAGCGGACGCGGTTGCGGGCATCGAAACCGGATCCGGTAAGCGGGTGGAAGGAGTGCGACTGGCTTCGGGTGAGACGGTGATCGCCGATCAGGTGGTGATCGCCGCCGGCTCGTGGGCCGGGGACCTAGACGGGATTCCGGACGGTGCACGGGTGCCGCTGCGGCCCGTCAAGGGGCAGATTCTGCGCCTTCACGATCCGGCCGGGCCGGGACTCCTCGGGCGCGTCGTGAGGATGGCTCAGGGATACATCGTGCCCCGCGGCGACGGGCGCTACGTGCTGGGTGCGACGATGGAGGAGCGCGGCTTTGACACCTCGGTGACCGTGGGGGCGGTGTTCGAGCTGCTCCGCGATGCCACGGAGCTTGTTCCGGGGATGAGCGAGCTGGTCATCGACGAGCTATCGGCAGGGTTGCGACCGGCCACGCCGGACAACGCCCCCGCGATCGGACCGGGGGCGGTGCCGGGATTGCACTGGGCGGTGGGTCACTACCGCAACGGCATCCTGCTGGTGCCGGTGACCGCCGAGATCATCGTCGGAGGCCTGCTGGGCGAGGAGCTCGACGAGCTGGCGAGCCCGTTCGCGCCCGAGCGTTTCACGCTGGTGAAGGTTTGAACGTGCGGCTTCTCGTGAACGGTGAGCTACGTGAGCTCGAGACACCCAGCACGGTGCAGACGCTGGTCGACTCGCTGCCTGACGCGCCACAGGGGCGGGGAGTAGCGGTGGCGGTGGATGGCGAGGTGGTGCCCCGCGGCACGTGGGGCAGCACTGAGCTGGCCGAAGGCGACCGGGTGGAGATCGTGGTGGCGGTTCAGGGAGGATGAACGGCGTGCCTTCGCCTCTCTCCATTGCGGGCAGGCAGTTCGGCTCCCGTCTGATCCTCGGCACCGGAGGTTTCGCCAATCACGAAATCCTGTCGGAGGCTCTGGGCGCTGCCGGAGCCGAGCTTGTCACCGTGGCCCTGCGACGACTCGATCCGGGCGCCGCCGGCTCGATCCTCGACGTGCTGGAGTCGGCCGGGGTCGACGTGTTGCCCAACACAGCCGGTTGCTTCACCGCTCGCGATGCGATCATCACCGCGCAGCTGGCTCGCGAGGCGTTTGCGACCGACTGGATCAAGCTCGAGGTGATCGGGGACGACCGGACGCTGCTCCCGGACGCGGTTGAACTCGTCTCAGCAGCCGAGGAGCTGGTGGACGATGGATTCGTGGTGCTCCCATACACCACGGACGATCCGGTGCTCGCCCGCCGCCTCGAGGACATCGGCTGTGCCGCGGTGATGCCGCTCGGCTCGCCGATCGGCAGCGGCATGGGGATCCGGAACCCTTACAACATCTCGATCATGGCCGAGCAGGCGAACGTCCCGGTGATCCTCGACGCGGGCGTGGGCACTGCGTCTGATGCCACGCTCGCGCTCGAGCTGGGGTGCGATGGGGTCCTCTGCGCCACCGCGATCTCTCGCGCGCACAACCCGGTCGCAATGGCGCGGGCGATCCGCCTGGCAGTCGAGGCTGGCGCGCTGGCCCGCGCCGCGGGCAGGATTCCGCGCCGGCGCTACGCCGAAGCCTCGACGTCCGAGGAAGGGCTGCCGGTGTTCGACGCCCCCAGCGCTTGACGGCCGACGAGCTGATCGACGGCTGGGAGGCTGCGTGGTCAGGCAAGGACCCGACCGCATTCGCCGAGCTGTGCTCCCCGCAGGTTCACTACGAGGACCCGCTGACCGGTGAGCCGCTTCAGGGGCCCGCCGAGCTTGGCCGCCACGCGGCCCGCCTGTGGTCTGCGTTTCCCGACGCTCGGATAGAGAAAATCGGTGAGCGCCTCGCCAACGGCCGGTTCGTGGCCGCGCCATGCAAGCTGCTCGCCACTCATAAGGAGCCGCTCGAGGGTCTGCCACCGACCAACCGCTTCGTGGTCGTCTACTGCGTCTTCTACTGCGAGCTCGAGGACTCTCGCCTGCACCGAATACGCGCATTCTTCGATCTCTACGACGCCGCGGTCCAGCTGGGGGTCCTTCCGGCACGGGGAACGCTGGGGGAGAAGGCTCTGCTCGTGCTGCGTGGCTTCGGGCTCCGGGCCGGGCGGGGGTAGCGCCCCCGGGGGCGGTACGACGGGACGGCGGAACCGCCCAGCCGCCTCGACCCGGCGGCACCGCTCGGCCGCCTCAACCCGGCGGCACCGCCCAGCCGCCTCGACCCGGCGGCACCGTTCGGCCGCCTCAACCTCGGGTGGCAGAAATCGTCCGGTAGTCGTCATTGCGGCCAACTACGTGGCGCGCCATGATGCAGGCATGGCCACGCCCCGCCGGATCGTGATCGTCGCTTTTGACGGCGTCCAGATGCTCGATGTCAGCGGTCCCAGCGAGGTGTTTTCGCAGGCGGACCGCGCATCGAAGCGACGCGAGTACGAGCTAGAGCTGGTCTGCACCCGAGGGGGCTCGATCACCACCTCCAGCGGGCTGGAACTCCGCGCCCACCGCCAGCTCCGGGCTTGCCGGGGCTCCATCGACACCCTCGTGGTGGCTGGAGGACCCGGCAGCCGAGATGCGGCACGCGACGAGCACCTGATCTCCTGGCTCCGATCTGCCGCGCGCCGGTCACGGCGCGTTGCCTCGGTGTGCACGGGCGCATTCCTGCTGGCCCGCGCTGGCCTCCTCGACGGCCGTCGAGCCACCACTCACTGGACGGCCACCGGCGCACTGTCCCGCTCCCATCCCGCCATCGAGGTCGATCCCGATCCGATTTTCGTTCGCGACGGCAACGTCTATACCTCAGCTGGGGTGAGCGCCGGTATCGACTTGGCGCTCGCGCTCGTGACCGAGGACCTGGGGGCGCAGGCATCTCTAGCGGTGGCCCGCAGCCTCGTCCTGTTCGTGCGCCGGCCCGGAGGCCAGGCTCAGTTCAGCACCGCCCTGGGCAGCCAGGACGCGGCAAGATCCGCCATCCGGGAGCTTCACAACTGGCTCCTCGATCACCTCGACGAAGACCTCTCCGTGCCGGCGCTGGCCGACCGCGCGTCGATGAGCCCCCGCAACTTCGCCAGGGTGTTTGCACGCGAGACCGGCCTAACCCCGGGCGCGTATGTCGAGGCATTGCGGGTGGAGCGCGCGAGAACGCTGCTGGAGACCACCGAGCTCCAGGTGGAGGGAATCGCGCGACGTTGCGGCTTCGGCACGCCCGAGACGCTCCGGCGGGCGTTTGCGCGGCGCGTCCGGGTCAGCCCCCGCGACTACCGCGATCGGTTCGCCTACGCAGACGTCATCCCAATCAGAAAGGCCTCAGCATGAACATCGCCATCCCCATCTTCGACCGCCTGACAGCGCTCGACGCGGTTGGCCCGTACGAGGTCCTCTCGAGGCTGCCGGGCGCAACCGTCACGTTCCTCGCTGAGAGCCCCGGCCCGAAGCGGGCTGAGACGAAGATGCTTTCGGTGATGGCGGACGCGGCGCTTGAGGACCTCCCCAACCCCGAGGTCGTCGTCGTCCCCGGGGGCTTCGGCACGCGCGAGTTGATGGAGGACGAGACGATGCTCGATTGGCTGCGCCGCGCTCACATCGCGTCGGAGTGGACAACATCCGTGTGCACGGGCTCCCTGCTGCTCGCCGCGGCGGGGATCCTCGACGGGCTGGAGGCGACGACCCACTGGCTCGAGCTCGACACGCTCCGCCAGTACGGCGCGGTTCCGGTGCAGCGCCGCGTGGTCGAGCAGGGGAAGGTGATCACCGCGGCGGGGGTCTCGTCTGGAATCGACATGGCCCTGCTGCTGGCCGCGCGGATCGCGGGAGAGGACGTCGCTCAGGCGATCCAGCTCGGAATTGAGTACGACCCGGAACCGCCGTTCGACGCGGGTTCGCCCGCCAAGGCGCCCGCGGCGATCGTCGAGGCCTTGCGGGGGATGGCACACTCTCGCGCTCTGTGACCAGGCACTTCCTCACTGGCGAGGAGCTGACAACCGAAGAGCTGCATGGCCTAATCGACCGCGCGCTCGCGCTGAAGGCGGAGCCGTTCAGCTCGGATGTCCTAGCCAGACGCACGGTGGCGCTGATCTTCCAAAAGCCTTCCACGCGGACACGGATCTCCTTCGAGTCGGGCGTGGTGGAGTTGGGCGGCCACCCAATGGTGCTGCGGACCGATGATCTCCAGTTGAGCAGGGGAGAGTCCGTGCGTGACACCGCGTACGTGCTGTCGCGTCACGTGGCGGCGATCGGGATCCGCACCGGTCCCGACGAGCTGGTCCGAGAGCTGGCCGAGCACGCCTCGGTGCCGGTGATCAACATGCTCAGTGCGGGCCACCACCCCTGCCAGGTGCTCGCCGATCTGATGACGCTCTATGAGGAGTTCGGGACCCTCGAAGGCGTGAAGCTGGCCTACATCGGCGATGGCAACAACGTGGCCCGCTCGCTCGCGCTGATCGCGGCTCGAGCCGGGGTCGAGGTCCGGATTGCCTCGCCTGAGCAGTTCAAGCTGGCCGAGCCGACCGGCGACGCGACGCTGACCGAGGATCCGCGCCAAGCCGTGGAGGGCGTGGATGCGGTGTACACCGATGTTTGGGTCAGCATGAGCGACGAGCCAGGCTCCGCCGAGGTCCGCAGGCGAGCCCTTGGCCCCTACCGAGTCGACGATTTGCTGATGGACCGGGCCGCGCCCCGCGCGATCGCGCTTCACTGCCTGCCCGCCCACCCCGGAGAGGAGATCACGCGTGAGGTGCTCTACGGCGCGCGTCAGCGGATCTGGGACCAGGCCGAGAACCGCCGCCACGCCCAGAAGGCGCTGCTGGAGCTCCTGCGCGAGAGGTAGGCCCACCATCAGCTACGCTCGCTCCCAGAGCATTGGCAGCTCAAGGACGAAAGCAGTCACGGAAACGCCCAGCCAGGCAGGCCGGAGCCCGGAAGCCCGCCCAGGTGCCCCCGCACGCCGCGTCGCCCGGGGACGGCCTGTCGGGATTGACCGAGCAGCTCGTTAGCCGGATCGTCAGGCCGTTGGGGTTGGTGTTGCTCTCGCGTGAGCGGATCCGCGAGACGCTGGATGAGGCGGCCGAGCAGGGCCGCATCACGCGGCGGGATGCCGACCGCCTGGTCTCGACGCTGGTGCGGCTCGGGCACCAGCAGACCGACGACCTGCTGTCCGACATCGAGCGGTTTCTGGGGCGGGGCCGGCAGCAGTTCGGTTCCGCCAGGGCACGTGGGTCGCTGGATCGCCTGGTGCGCGGCGCCGACAGGGCGCGGCGATCGATGGGCGTTGGGCCGTCCTGTCCGATCATCGGATACGACGAGTTGACCTCGGGGCAGGTGCAGAAGCGGTTGGGCGGCCTGTCGGCGCCGGATCTCCGGAAGGTCCGCGACTACGAGCGCCGCCACGCCAACCGCAAGACCGTGTTGAACGCCATCGAGAAGGCACTTCGGTAGCCAAGCCCGGCGATCAGCTCGAGCTGGCGGTCGACTCGCTGGCGTTCGGCGGGGCAGGCGTGGCGCGGACGAACGGCTACGTGGTGTTCGTGTCTGGGGCCGTGCCGGGCGACCGCGTTCGTGCGGTCGTGCAGAAGGCCAAGCGGGCCTACGCCCAAGCGCGAGCGATCGAGATCCTGGAGCCCAGCCCCGAGCGGGTCGATCCGCAGGCCGACCACCCCGGCGCTCCCTGGCAGGTCCTCCCCTACGCGCGGCAGCTTGAGGTCAAGGAGGAGCAGGTTCGCGACGCGCTCCAGCGAATCGGACGGCTCGAAGGATTCGAGGTCGAGCCGATCGTGCCGGCCGCGCAGATATGGCGTTACCGCAACAAGTTGGAGTACTCGTTCGGTGCAGATCCGGATGGTCGCCTCATCTGCGGATTTCATGCCCCGGGTCAGTGGGACGAGATCGTCGAGGTAACCGATTGCCTGCTGGCCTCGGAGGCAGGCAACGCAGCCCGCGAGCGGGTGGTGCAGTGGTGTCGTTCCGAAGGCCTGCTCCCATACGACCGCGCGACTTCTGGAGGCATGCTTCGGAACCTGGTCGTTCGGGAGGGCAGGCGCACCGGGCAGGTCCAGGCCCGTCTGGTGACCGCGCGAGGCGATCTCGATCTGCGATCGCTGGTCGAGGCCGCGAAGCCTGTCGATGGGCTCCTCTGGACGCGCATCGAGGGCGTGGCCGAGACGACGCAGGGAGGCGAGACAGAGCTGCTGTGGGGGAGCGACCGCCTCGAGGAGGAGATCGGCGGGATGCGGATGAGCGTCTCGCCCGAGGCCTTCTTCCAGACCAACACCGAGATGGCGGAGGAGCTCTGTCAGGTCGCCTTACGGTACGCCGAGCTGACCGGCGTCGAGCGCCTGTATGACCTTTACTGCGGGATCGGGACGCTCGGCCTCCAGTTCGCGCCGCGCGTAGGCGAGGTGTGGGGCCTCGAGATCGTCGAGCAAGCGGTCGAGGATGCTGCGGCGAACGCCGTCCTCAACGAGATCACCAACGCGCGGTTCGTCTCCGGGGACGTTCGCCTGTCACTGCGCCAGCTGGTCGCAGAGGCTGGAGCTCCGGATGTGATCCTGGTCGACCCTCCGCGCGCGGGCCTTTCCCAGAAGGTCGTGCGCCGGATGATCGAAGCCGAGCCGCAGCGGATCGTCTACGTGTCCTGCAACCCCACCACTCTGGCCCCAAACGCCGCGCAGCTTGCGAGTGCCGGCTACGAGCTTCGTCGTGTCCGCCCGGTCGACATGTTCCCGCAGACTCCCCACATCGAATGTGTGGCGCAGCTGGTGCGTGGATAGGCTGACGGCCGATGCGCGCCGTGACCATCGCCGACCAGCGGATCGAGCTACGGGAGTACCCTGATCCGGCGCCCGGCTCCGGTGAGGTGCTGGTGCGGGTTCGCGCTGCCGGGCTAAACGGCGCGGACATGCTGCAGCGCCGTGGCCTCTATCCAGCCCCGCCCGGGGCTCCCCAGGACATTCCGGGCCTTGAGCTGGCGGGAGAAGTGGCGGCGCTTGGTCCAGGCGCCACGCGGTTCAAGGACGGCGACCGTGTAATGGGGATCGTCGCCGGAGGCGGCCAGGCCGAGCTGGCGGTCGTGCATGAACGGATCCTGATGCCGGTGCCCGAGTCGCTGGAGTGGACGGCGGCAGGCGGGGTGCCCGAGGTCTTCACCACCGCCCACGACGCGGTGTTTACCCAGGCCGGGCTTCAGGCGGGCGAGCGCCTGCTCGTGCACGGGGGCGCCGGAGGGGTGGGCACGGCGGCGATTCAGCTCGGCCACGCCGCGGGCGCGCGGGTGACCGCCACCGTCCGCAACGGCGATCTCCACGCCGCGGTGCGGGAGCTTGGCGCGGAGGTGGTCCCGCCGGAGGGCTTCTCCGAGCACGGCCCGTTCGACGTCATCCTGGAGCTCGTCGGCGCGCCCAACCTCGCCGAGAACCTGGACGCGCTCGAGGTCGGCGGCCGCATCACGGTGATCGGAATCGGCGGCGGCGCGAAGGGCGAGCTCAACCTCGGTCAGTTGATGGCCAAGCGGGCTCGATTGCATGGCTCGACGCTGCGCGCCCGCCCGCTGGAGGCCAAGGCGCTGACTGCCCGCGCCATGGAGCGAGCGGTGCTGCCCGTGCTGTCCAGCGGCGCCATCAAGGTCCCCATCGCGGCAACGTACTCACTTGACGACGCGGCGGAGGCCTACGACCGCTTCGCGGCCGGCGGAAAGCTGGGCAAGATCGTGCTGGAAATCGGCGGCTAGACTCGCTCGGGCCAGAGGGCCGGGCGGCTAGACTCGCTGCCATGGACCTCGAGGAGAAGACGCTGGATCAGGTCGGCGACCGCTGCGAGGAGTGCGGGGCCAGCCTGACCCCGCAGGAGATCCAGGCGGCCATGGAATCCGGTGGTCCGGCGCTCTGCGCGATCCACGCCGCCGAGGACGAGCCCGGGCTCGTGGCCGACGAGTCGGGATTCGACGAGCCCGCCTAGGGTCTGATCTCAGTACGGGGGCAGGTCCGCCCACCACTGACCGAGAACTCGGAACGCCGCCCAGAACTGGCGCTTCGCCGCCTCGTCATCGAGCGCGTCGTCGATGTTGGGGACATACAGCGCGTCGATCGACGGGGTGAACGTCTGGATCTCTCCGGGCACGGGCTGCAAAGGCCGAGCCAGCGGGATGTCGAGGTCGCTCAGCACCGTCAGCGCGTCCGGGCCCATCACCACGACGATCTTTGGCGAGACGATCGCCAGCTCCTCCACCAGCCGAGCGACGCAGGCTGGATCGGCCAGAGCCGGGTCGCCGACCGGACACTTCACGCACAGGGTCCCGTATACGGCCAGGGGGTCGATCGAGAGGCGCTTCAGGGACTTCATCAGCGCGTTGCCGGCGCGGCCGTAGAACGCCACCCCTTCCTCGACCTCGGCGGGCTGGGCCGAGTGCTTGAGCAAGAAGACGTCAGCCTGCGGGTGACCTGATCCCAGCACCGGCATGAGCGCTCCGCGAGGGCACTCGCGGCATGCCTGCACCTCCCGCGAGAAAGCGTTGAGCTCGCGGATCGCGCGCTCCAGATACTTCTCCCGGATCTCGTCGTCGGTTGTGGGCACCTCCCTCGGATTGGACGGCCGGCGTGCTTGTCCTTGCTGGTGCATCAGGACTTGCGCCCGCGGCGCGAGGAAGAGCCGCGGCTTGGGCGGCCCGTGGCCCTGCGCACACGACGGTCCCGGGCGGCCCGACGCGCCGGCGCCGGCATTGCCTTGGTCTGAAGGAACTTCAGCGCCTGCACGTACAGCAGGCTCGCAGGATTGCGGAGGATGTCCGCGTCGCGCAAGGACTCCAGGAACTCCTCCGGACCGTCGAAGTCACGCATCCGGATCCGCACGGAGCCCAAGCCCTGCGGCACGTGTGCATCCGAGCCGGCGCCAGCCGGAATGCGATATTTGGCGGCAAAACGCGCCGCCTCATCGTTGAACTCCGTAATTGCCACCCGCGGGTTGAATACCTCGATCGCGTCGATGTCGTCGAGTACTTCGAGGAGGTGCTCGTAGCCCGGAACCGAGTGGAGCCGATCGAAGGGGTGGGGTACATACACCAGGCCTCCCTGGCGCTTGATCTCGCTGATCGTGTCCTGGAGGCTCAGCCCTCGGGGGATCTTCTCCTCGATGAACAGTCCGATCACCTCTCCCTGCGACTGAGTTTTGACCTCCTCGGCGACGATTACCTTGACGCCATCGGCCTTTGCCCGAGCATCGAGCGCGCCCGATATCTCGTTGTGATCGGTGACCGCGATCGCCCCCAGGCCGCGTGCCTTGGCCTCGGCCAGGAGCACCTCGACCGGGGTGGCGCAGTCGTGAGAGTGGTCGGTATGCATGTGCAGGTCGACGTCGATCAGGGGCCGTTTGGACAGGCGCGAGCGGATGCCTCCGTTTCCCCGGGGATCCCGGCGACGGGTGGCCAGCTGTTGGAACACGCTTTCCAGCTCGTCGGCGACCCTCGACCACGAGAACCTCTGGCGGAGCTCCGGGGGAGCCATCCAGCCGCGCGGTGGGGGATCGACGATCGCCTGCTTGAGGTGGGCGGAGAGTGTCTGTACGTCTCCGGGCTCGAACTGGCGCCCGTACTCACCGTCGCGCAGTAGCTCCTCGTAGATCGGCAGGCGCGAGGCCACCGTCAGGACGCCGGCAGCCAGACCGGCGACCAGGGCGCCGGGCGCGGGCCGTATTCCCTCCGAGGCCAGCACGAGCACGTCGGCGGCCGCCAGTGCCTTCGTCAATGAGGTGGACGTGGCGTTGGCAACCCGCAGCCGATCGCGTACCGTGCGGGGCAGCGTGGCGGGCGGGCGCCAGGGCTCGCGGCCCCATACGGTGGCCTCCCAGTCGAGATCGTTGCCTAGCGACCGCAGTGCCCGCAGCAGCACCCGCAGCCCGGATCGGTCCTCCTCGGCGCATGCCAGCAGCCTGAGACGGCCACCCGTGGCGACGGGATCGGACACATCTGCGCCCGGCAGGATCACCTCGTAATCGCCCGGGAAGTAAGTCTGCATCAGCTCTCGCGTGGCGTGGTAGCTGGCCACCCGGGCGTCGAGGCGCCCGAAGAGGTGGCGCGAAAGCGGGCGGGTCAACTGTGTCGACAGGAGGCGCTCGGTCGGTTGGTGAAAGCTGCCGACGTTCAGCGCTCGGGAGTGGCGAAGGGCAACGCTGCCTGCATTGGGGGCGAACGGCTCGTGGATGTGGACCACGTCCAGCGGAAGCTCGGTCAGCGCGGCCTCGATCGTGCGAGAGACGTCCACCGGCAGTGAAGGAGTCCGCCGCCTGCCGGGCGCAAGCGCCAGCACCTCGCCGATCCCCAGCACGACCGGGCCGCGATCGGCACGCGCCAGCGCCGACGCGGGATCCCCCAGCGCCCGGCGGCTCTCTCGTACCAGGCTCCGGGTTTCGGAGGGAGCAAGGATCAGCACTCGGTGGCCGCGACCGAACAGCTCCTCGGAGACCCGCCGGACCGAGTCGTTGATCTCGTTCTCGGACTCCCAGGCGAACGGCGTCACCTGTGCGATGGTGAGCCCGTGCACGGAGTGAGAATAGAGGGAGCTACTCGGAGGCGGCGGGGGAGCTACTTGGAGGCGGCGGGCGCGCGCTTGGAGCCGCGGGGCGCGCTTGGACCCGGCGGGGGCGCGCTTGGACTTCGAGACCTTGCGCGCGTGCTTGGAGATGAACGCCTCGGTCATCTCCTGCGCCTCAGCATCAGGCCGTTGATGCATCGGCGACTTCATCAGGTAGGAGCTTGGACCGTCCAGCTGGCCGACAACGCCGTTGTTCAGCGCAAGCTTGCAGCACCTGACCGCGTCGATCACGATCCCGGCCGAGTTGGGCGAGTCCCAAACCTCCAGCTTTAGCTCCACGTTCAGCGGTACGTCGCCAAACGCCTGACCCTCCACCCTGATGTGGGCCCACTTGCGGTCCGTGAGCCACGGGACGTAGTCGGACGGGCCGATGTACACGTCATCCTTGGGTAGCTCGTGCCCCATGATTGACGTCACGGCGTTGGTCTTGGAGATCTTCTTGGACTCCAACCGCTCGCGCTCGAGCATGTTGTAGAAGTCCATGTTCCCGCCGACGTTGAGCTGAGATGTGCGGACCATCTTCACGCCGCGGTCGTGGAACAGCCGGGCCAGCGCGCGGTGAACGATCGTCGCGCCGACCTGCGACTTGATGTCGTCCCCGACGATCGGCAGTCCGGCCTTCTTGAACCGCCCGTTCCAGTACTCCTCGCGGGCGATGAACACCGGGATGCAGTTGACGAACCCACAACCCGCCTCCAGCACCTGCTCCACGTACCACTTGGTGGCCTGCTCAGAGCCGACCGGCAGGTAGGAGACGACCACGTCGGTGCGGGTGTCCTTGAGGATCTGAACGATGTCGGCGGTCGGGCCTGGAGCCTTTGCGATCTTCTCTTTGAGGTACTTGCCCAGGCCGTCGTGGGTCATCCCGCGATGGACCTTCACGCCGAGCTTGGGTACCTCATCGCCCAACCGGAGCGTGTTGTTCTGCCCGGAGAAGATCGCTTCTGAGAGATCTAGGCCGACTTTCGTGGAGTCGATATCAAAGGCGGCGGAGAATTCGATGTCGCCGACGTGATAGCCGCCCAGGTCGACATGCATCAGCCCGGGAACCTGTTCTCCGGGATCCGCTGTGCGGTAGTACTCGATGCCTTGGACGAATGAGCTCGCGCAGTTACCGACGCCGATGATGGCCACGCGGACCTTGTCGTCCTGGTAGCGCGCGGCGCCGTTGGGGGAGCCATTGGGAGTGCTCACGCTCTGTAGTTATTCCGCTTGGAGCCGTTTGTTACACGTCGCGGCTGCGCTCGAGGGCTTTCAGCTGCGAGCGGACGTGGACGACGCGCTGCAGCACGGTGATCAGCGAGAGGCCCGCGAGGACGTACACAGCGGGCTCCAAGAGCTCGAAATGCCCCAGCGACGCGCCCCGGGCGAAGACCAGACCCACCGACAGGATCACGACCCGCACCGGGCGCGTCGCCAGACCCACCTTGCACGCCACGCCGAGGGCCTCGGCGCGGGCGCGGGTATAGGAGACCATCAGCGAAGCCAGCACCGCAGCCACCACCGCCGCGACTGCGACTTGGTTGTGGCGGGAGGCGAAGTAGGCGCCGACTGCAGTGAGCACCACGCCTTCCTCGAGCCGGTCGAGCGTCGAGTCAAGGAATGCGCCGAAGGCCGTGCCCTTGCCCGACATGCGTGAGTAGCGCCCGTCGAGCGTGTCCATGATCGAGCCGACGATGAACGCCACGCCGGCCAGGAAGAACAACCGGGCGACGACCAAGCCGGCGGCCGCCAGGTTGAGCGCGAACCCGGTCAGCGAGATTGCGTTTGGCGTCAGCCGCGATTCGATCAGTCGGTTGCGAACGAGCTCCTGCGTCGTGGGACCTTCGCGGGTCCGCCGCCGGCGGGGCCGGGGCGGAGCCGTGGAGGCAGCGTGATCGGGCATCGTCAGGCAGGAGCAGGCGCGGGAGCGAACGCCCACACGTGCGGCCGAGCCCGGGCCAGTAGCCGGTCTGCCATGAGCACCGACACCCCGGCCGCGAGCGCACCCAGGAACACGTCGACGAAGTAATGGTTGGCAGTCGCGACCACGACGAAGGTGATCAGCACCGGGTACAGGCACCAGGCGACTCGCAGCAGCTTGGGCCGCACCAGGCGAGCCATTGCTAGCCCGATCAGCACCGCGAAGCAGACGTGCATAGAGGGCACAGCGGCGTAGAAGTTGGTGAACGCCTTGGCGGGGCCGTAATCGATCCAGCCCGTGCCGCCGGTCAAGAACTGCGAGACCGAGTCGGTGAATCCCCATTCGGGCATCAACCGTGGCGGGGCGGTGGGGTACGCCCAATACCCGACCAGCGCCAGCGCCATCGAGATCATCAGCGCGTTGCGGACGAAGTAGAACGAGTCGTTGCGTCGTGAGTAGATGAAGATCAACGCCCCGAGCGTGACGAGGAAGTGACCGTTGAGGTAGGCCCAATCGGCGGACCGGATGAGCCAGTGCTGGCTCTGTGTCCATGCCTGGACGCTGGGTTCGACGAAGATGTGCAGCGCGCGCTCGAGGTGGATGATCTGGACGGCGTCGCCGAACGGCTTGTAGCCGGGATTGCTGCTTCCCACCAGTCCGCGGACGATGTCGTAGGCGAAGAACGCAGCGGCAAACAACCCCATCTGGCGGACGAGGTCCTTCCAGCCTCGGGGAAGCAGCCGTGCGGCAATCAGGCGCGGGACTCGCTGCATGGCGAGGCGCATCCTAGCGGTGCACCGGTAAAGGCTTGATCAGCGAGTGCAGCGCGGCGAGCTGGCCCGGACCCGGCTGAGCGCGAAGCTGATGCCCAACCTCACCCGTCCCGGACGGCGCACAGTCAGCGTGGTCAGGCCGGACGGCCCCGGAGCGACGCAGCCCGCGCCGGCCGTGATCGCCCAGTAGGGCGTGAACCGCACACGCACAAGTGCGCCTCCCGTCCGAGCGGCAGTGAGCTCGAGCCAGTTGGGACCGAGCTTTCGAGCCTCGGCCACGCCCTCGGCAAGCGGCGCGGGGTCCCTGACCTCGTAGATCCTCCAGTGCGCCGTGTGCAGCACGGGCCTCAGATACGGGAGGCCACCCGCGATCAACCGGGCCTCGCGGGTGGAGGAGTAGTCAAGCTGTGCGTCCGGCAGGGCGACGAAGCGGACGGCCAGCTGGTCAAGCCACGAGCGGTAGACCTCCGGCGTCAGCGGGCCGCGGTAGAAGAGCCCGTTGTACTTGACGTCCAGCTGCCGCTCCCATCCACGGGCCAGCGGGAATCGGCGCCCCACCTCGTAAGCCTCCCAGTGGTATTTCGTGAAAGGGATCTCAACCCTGAACGGACCTCCGGGCTGGCGCTCCAGGAATGACAGGACCGGCTGGTAGTAGGCCGCCGAGACACTCGGGTTGCCCACCGCGCCCGCCAGGTCGCGCACGGGCGCTTGAAACTCCAGGTAGAGAAGCGGGATAGCCGCGGCTAGGAGAAGGGCCCGCCGGCGCGGCCACCACAACAGCGCCGCCAGGGGACCAGCCACCAGCTCGCCGAGGCGCACCACGTTGCTGCCCAGGGCGCTTGGAATGACAAAGGAGGCCACGCAGGCCAGGATGTAGAGCGCGGTGCCGATACGGAGGGTGCGCTCACGTGCCGGCAGTGCGGCTAGGGCACCGATCCCGATCAGTGGCAGCGGCAGAAAGGCCGACCAGACGAACGGCTCGCTTCCTCCCTCGAGGAACATGAGGTTCAGGACCAGCACCGGCAGAACGGCAGCGGCCGCGACGGACAGCCCGGGGAGGGCCGGGCGCAGTCCATCGCCACGGCGCTTGGCGGCGCCCGCGTACGCAACCCCGGCTATCGCGGCGAAGATCGCGGCCACCGGACTGCAAACCGCGGTGGCGAGCGCTGCCAGAGACGCCAGCCACGGGCGCCGGCGCTGAAGCGCCAGCGCCGTGGCTAGAGCAGGTAGCAGACCGAATGCGAACGTCAGCCGGCCCGCGTACAGGCTGGAGGCCGTTCCCGCGGCAAACCAGAGCGATCCAGCCAGCGACCCTGAACCGAAATGTCGATACGCCAGCTGCTCGAACAGGGCTGCCGTGGCGATCGCGGCGAGCGCCGCGGCGAGCTGCGGCGTGAGAACGGCCGCGACGGGCGGAAACAGGACGCTGTAGAGAAGATCGTGGTGGCCGCCGTACCACCAGTTGTTCCACAGGCCAAACCCCTCGGCTGAAAACAGCTTGGCGCGGAGGAGGTGGGTGGCCAGGTCGCCGCTGGGGGGCGACAGGATCGCGTAGGGGATGGCGGCGAGCGCCGCCAAGCCCGTGGGCGCTAGGCGGCGAGCCAGGCCGAGACCCGCTCCGCGACGTCCGGGACGTCGAGCCACGGCCAGTGTCCTGCGCCGGGGATGCGCTCGAGGCGGGCTTGGGGCAGGAGGTCGGCGAATGCCTGCACCACCTCGGGTCGGCACCACGGGTCGGTGTCTCCCCATATGACCAATGCTGGCATGGGCAGGCTCGTCAGGGCGGCCTCCAGCGCCCGCGCCCGCTCCATGGTCCAGGCGCGATGCAGTCGGAGGATGGCGCGCTGGGTGCCCTGGTCGAACTGCCTCCACACCTCCTCCACCCGCTGTGCGGGCCAGGCCGTCGGGCTGGCGGAGGCTCGGCGCAGGGCCCGGCCGAGCAGGAGCCGGGTGGTCGATCCCATCGCCAGCTCCCCCAAGACTGGTGTGCGCCATGCCCGTTGGATCCACCTCCATCGCCATCCGGGTAGCACGGCCGGCGGAGAGATCAGCACCAACCGGCGCACTCGGTGGGGATCTGAGGCCGCAAGCCGCGCCGCCGCCACTATTCCCCACCCATGGGCGACGAGGTCCAGCTGTCCGAGCTTCAGGTGCGCGGCGAGCGCGCTGAGGAAGCCGGCCAGCGCGTGGGGCGTGTAGTCCAGCTGACCGCCCTTGCCCGAACGACCGAAACCAAAGAGATCCGGCGCTATGCCGCCGGTCCGCTCGAGCAGCGGGGTCCAATCGTCCGAGCTGGTGGGGACCCCGTGGATGAAGAGCGGCGTCGAGGGCCCCGCCGCGCTCGCAGACCGATAGAAAACGGGCGAGTCGTTGAGTGTGATCGTGTGCTCGTCGACGCGCACCCGGCCGCGAGGATAACGTCCAGGTCGTGCCAGTCCTGTGCCTCGGTGAGGCGCTGGTCGACCTGATCCGAGAGCGACCCGACGCTTATGCCCCCCACTTTGGCGGGGCGGTCGCAAACGTCGCGGTGGTGGCAGCCCAACACGGCGCTCCCACCCGGCTTGCCGGAGGGGTGGGAGATGATGAATGGGGCGCGTGGCTTCGTGACCGGCTGATCAGCGAGGACGTGGACGTATCGCTGTTCCGCCTCCTTCCAGATCACCAGACGCCGCTGGCGCTGGTGAGGATCGAGGAATCGGGTGAGGCGCAATTCGAGATCTACGGCGAGATCGTCTCCACCGTGGTCAGCGCTCTCGAGGACGGGGTCGAGGCCGCGGTGAACGACTCAACCGCGCTGTTCTTCAGCTCGAACACATTGGTGGGAGATGACGAGCGCGAGGTGACGATGGCGGCCCGCGAGGTAGCGCTCGAATCCGGCCGTCCGGTGGTGTTCGACCCCAACCTCCGCCTCCACCGCTGGGCCACGAGAGCGCGCGCCGCCGCGGCGGCCAATGCCTGCGTCCCAGGTGCGCTGCTCGTCCGGGCCACCGCCGCCGAGGCGACGTTGATGACGGGCGAAGAGGACGTCGAGCGGGCGGCGCTGGCGCTGGTCAAGGCCCGCGCCAGGCTGGTCGTGGTGACGCTCGGCTCACGCGGCGCGATCCTGCGCGGCGAACTCCGAGCGGACGTGCCAGGCGTACCCGCCGATGTGATCAGCACGGTCGGCGCTGGCGACGTACTGACGGGCATCCTGCTCGCCCAGCTGGCCCTGTCGGACTTCTATCCGCCGGCCGCGGCCGCCGCCCTGCCCCAGGCAGTCGAGGCCTCAGCCCGAGCTTGTGAGCGCTGGGGCGCGCTTGAGTAGCTCGGCTTGGCAGCCCCCCAACCGCCGCCGTGTGCGCACGATCCGCGATCGATTGCGGAAGGTCTACGGCATCCCGCTGGCCAAGCCCCACGGCCACCCGATCGCGGAGCTGATCCTCACGGTCCTGTCCCAGTCCACGAATGACCGCAACCGCGACGTCGCCTATCTGGCGCTCCGCGAGCGTTTTCCGACCTGGGAGGAGGTGCGTGACGCGCCGGTGGACGAGATCGAGGATGCGATCCGGCCCGGCGGAATTTCCCTTGTGAAGTCGGCTCGCATAAAGGCGATCCTGAAGGCGATCGGCACCGAGCCAAGGCCCCCGTCGGCTCCCCCGCGAGGGGCGAGTCCGCCCTCTCCCTGGACTGGCTGGCTGGCCAGTCAGTATCCGAGGCGCAGCGGTACCTATGCGCGCTGCCCGGCGTCGGCCGTAAGACCGCCGCCTGCGTTCTGCTGTTCGCGCTGGGAATGAGGGACGTCCCGGTCGACACACACGTCTCGCGCGTCGGGACCCGGTTGGGCCTTTTCCGGCCGCGCGCCCCATTCGAGGAGCTCCACGACACGATGCTGGAGATCACACCGCCCGGCGAGGAGCTCGAGCTACACCTGAACATGCTGCGCCACGGCCGTCGCACCTGCAACGCCCGCAGTCCGGCCTGCGGCGAGTGCGTCCTAGTTGAGATCTGCCCGCGGGTGGGGGTCGGGTAGGGGGAGCGATGGTTGGGGGTGGGGCGGTTTGGGGTTTTGCCGGGCGGGGCGGGGTTTTGGGGCGGCTGCGGGGTTCTTGGGGCGGCCGTGCGCGGGCGGGCGCGGGCGGGCGGGCGGGCGGCGCCGCGGCACGCTGCGGCAGGCGGGCAGGGGCGCAAACTGCACACTCGTGCGGTCCGGTCACACGAGTGTGCAGTTCACCCGCTCCGCGCGGGCAAACTGCACAATCCGCGGTCCGAGGACGACGAATGGGCGGTTTGCGGCGCCGATTCCACGGTTCGCGGCGCCGATCCGACGGTCCACGGCGCCCAGCGAGTCCACCACGCCCCGATCAGCGACCCCCCCAAACGACCCCAGCGACCCCCCCAAACGCCCCCAGCGACCGTCCCCAAACGCCCCGCAAACGCCCCGCAAACGCGCCGCCCCGCCGACAAAATCTCCGACCTCCCCAAAAATCTGCTATAACAAGACTCAGATTTTTTCGAGCGACGAGGAGTAACTTCAAAAATGGCAAAGACCATCGGAATCGACCTCGGAACGACCAACTCGTGCATGGCAGTGCTCGAGGGTGGTGAGCCGACGGTCATCGAGAACGCTGAGGGCGGCCGCACTACGCCGTCCGTTGTCGCCTTCACCCAGGGCGGTGAGCGACTCGTTGGCACCGTGGCCAAGCGCCAGGCGGTGACCAACCCCCAGAACACGGTCTTCTCTATCAAGCGCTTTATGGGCCGCAAGGAGGCCGAGGTGCAGGAAGAGGAGCAGATCGTCCCCTACAAGGTCGTGGCGGGACCCAACGGCGATGCGCGCGTCGAGGCGGGAGGCAAGCAGTTCTCACCGCCGGAGATCTCGGCCATGATCCTGGGCAAGCTGAAGACGGACGCCGAGGCGTATCTGGGCGAGAGCGTCGACAGCGCGGTGATCACCGTTCCCGCGTACTTCAACGACGACCAGCGTCAGGCCACCAAGGACGCAGGCAAGATCGCGGGCCTCGACGTCAAGCGGATCATCAACGAGCCGACCGCGGCATCGCTGGCCTACGGGCTGGACAAGGAGAGCGACCAAACGATCCTGGTCTTCGACCTGGGCGGTGGGACGTTCGACGTCTCGGTCCTGGAGATCGGCGATGGCGTGTTCGAGGTCAAGGCGACCGCCGGCGACAACCATCTGGGCGGGGACAACTTCGACAAGGCGGTCGTCGACTGGCTGGTGGCGGAGTTCAAGAAGAGCCAGGGCATCGACCTGGCGGCCGACCCGATGGCGCTTCAGCGCCTCTATGAGGCGGCCGAGAAGGCCAAGATCGAGCTCTCCACCACCCAGGAGACCCAGATCAACCTGCCGTTCATCACCGCTGACGCAAGCGGGCCCAAGCATCTGGACATGCGGTTGACGCGAGCGAAGCTCAACGAGCTGACCGCGTCGTTGCTTGACCGGACGGTGGCGCCGGTGCGTCAGGCCATGGACGACGCCAAGGATAAGAGCGTGGACGAGATCGACCACGTGGTCCTGGTCGGCGGCATGACTCGCATGCCGGCTGTCCAAGAGAAGGTCAAGGAGCTGACCGGCAAAGATCCCCACCGCGGTGTTAATCCGGACGAGGTCGTTGCCGTAGGCGCCGCAATCCAGGCTGGAGTGCTGGCCGGCGACGTCAAGGACGTGCTCCTTCTCGACGTCACGCCGCTAACGCTCGGCATCGAGACCAAGGGTGGCGTGATGACGAAGCTGATCGAGCGGAACACGACGATCCCCACTCGCAAGTCGGAGATCTTCTCCACCGCCGAGGACAACCAGCCGTCGGTCGAGATCCACGTGCTCCAGGGCGAGCGCGAGATGGCGGTCTACAACAAGTCGCTTGGCAAGTTCCAGCTCACCGGCATTCCGCCGGCGCCCCGCGGGATTCCGCAGATCGAGGTCACGTTCGACATCGATGCCAACGGGATTCTCAATGTGTCGGCCAAGGACCTGGGCACCGGCAAGGAGCAGAAGATCGAGATCAAGGCGGGCTCCGGGCTCTCCGAGGAGGAGATCAAGCGGATGGTCACCGATGCCGAGTCCCACGCCGAGGACGACCGTCGCCAGCGCGAGCTGGCTGAGGCCCGCAACAACGGCGAGCACGCGGCCTACCAGGCCGAGAAGCAGCTGGCCGAGCTCGGCGACTCCGTCGATTCGTCCTCCAAGGAGGAGATCGAGGCCGCTATCAAGGAGGTGCGTGAGTCGCTGACCTCCGAGGATACGGCCGACATCCAGGCCAAGACCGAGGCCATGCAGGCGGCCTTCCACAAGATCTCTGAGGCCATGTATCAGCGGGCCCAGGAGCAGGCGGCGTCCGAGGGCGCGACCTCAACCGACGGCGCGGCTGCTGGCAACGGCGCGGCCAAGGAGGAGGACGTCGTCGATGCCGAGGTAGTGGACGAGGGGAAGTAATCCATGCCCGCTCCCGATCCCGCTCCCGATCCCGCTTCCGAACTCGAGCCCGAACTCGAGCCCGAAGCAACTGCCTCGGACGCGAGCGCCTCGGATGCGGACACATCCGCCGCAGCCGAGCCCGGCCCTGCCCCTGGCCAAGAGCATGACAACCACGAGGCCAAGCTCGAGCATGACCTCGAGGAGCTGACGGCGAAGGCGCAGAAGGCCGACGAGTATCTGGAGCTGGCACAGCGGACCAAGGCCGATTTCGAGAACTACCGCAAGCGCGCCGCACGGGAGACCGCTGCGGCGCAGGAGCGGGGAGTGGCGAAGCTGGCCCGCGAGCTGCTGCCGGCGGTCGACAACCTCGACCGTGCCTTGGATGCAGCTAAGCAGGGCGACGGCAACGACGACCTGGTGTCGGGGATCAAGCTCGTGCGCGCCGAGGTGCTGGCTGCCCTGGCCCGGGTCGGCGTGGAGCCGTTCTCGCCCGAGGGCCAGCGATTCGATCCCGAGATCCACGAGGCTGTGGCGCAGCAGCCGGTTGATGGTGCGGAGCCCGGAACCGTGGTCGAGGTCTACCAGCGCGGATACCGCATAGGCGATTCGGTAATCCGCGCGGCGAAGGTTCTCGTGGCGGGCTAGCGGAGGAGCTGAGGATGGCAGCCAGGCCCGACTACTACAAGATCCTCGGGGTCGGCAAGAACGCCTCCGACGACGAGATAAAGAAGGCGTACCGCAAGCTCGCACGGCAATACCACCCGGACCGCAACCACGGAGACAAGGCGGCCGAAGAGCGCTTCAAGGAGATCTCGCAGGCCCATGATGTGCTGTCGGATCCTGAGAAGCGGAAGGCGTACGACCGCGGCGGTGGCCCGTTTGCCGGCTTCGGCACCGGCGGTGGCTTCGATGCCGGATCGTTCGCAGGCGGTTTCGGCGACATCCTGAGCAACCTGTTCGGTGGCGCGGGAGCCGGCCGAGCCGGCACGGCCGGCGGACAGGCTCAGACGCGCGGTCGTGACCTGGAGACCGAGGTCACGCTGAGCTTCGACCAGGCCACGGGCGGTGCCCAGGTGCCGATTGCAATCAATGTCTCGCAGCCATGCCAGACGTGCCACGGCACCGGAGCCAGGCCAGGAACCTCGCCAAAGGTGTGTCCCGTGTGTCAGGGGCGAGGGGTCGAGTCGCAGAGCCAGGGCATCTTCTCGATCTCCCAGCCCTGCTCAAACTGCGGCGGAACCGGGACCGTCATCGATGATCCATGTCCTACCTGCAACGGCGGCGGCGCCACGCGCAGTGTCCGCCGGCTCCGGGTCAAAATCCCGGCCGGCGTGCGTGACGGCAGCCGGATCCGTCTGGCGGGAAAGGGCGAGGCAGGTCTGCGAGGAGCACAGCCCGGCGACCTGTACGTGATCACCCGCGTGCAGGAGTCACCGGTGTTCAAGCGCAACGGCGAGAATCTGGACGTCGAGGTCCCGCTGACGATCCCGGAGGCGCTCCAGGGCGCGGTGGTCGAGGTTCCCACGCTCCGCGGTTCAAAGCGCCTGCGCGTTCCCCCCGGTACCAAGCACGGAACGGTCCAGCGACTGCGGGGCGAGGGCCCGCCGCGGCTCAGCGGCAATGGGCGCGGCGACATCCACTACCGCTTCGTGATCGACGTGCCCGAGTCGCTCTCTCCCGAGGAGGAGGAGGCCGTTGACCGCCTCTCAAAGGTTATGAATGGCAATCCACGGTCTGACCTGTTGTCTGCGGCAGGCGCCAAGCGCGGGGAGGCCGGCTGATGGCTGCGCGGCGGGAGCGACGTATCTCGAGCCGCGTCGAGCTGTCCTCCGAACGCGGCGTGTTCATGATCTCGGTGGCGGCGGAGCTCGCCGAGATGCATCCACAGACTCTTCGGATGTACGAGGCGCGCGGCCTGGTGGAGCCCAAACGCTCGCCCAAGGGCACACGCCTGTACTCCCACCAGGACGTAGACCGGTTGCGCCGGATCCAGGAGATGACAGCCGAGCTCGGGATGAACCTGGCGGGAGTGGAGCGGGTGTTCGAGCTGGAGGAGAAGCTCGAGGCGATGGCGCGCAAGGTTCAGGCCCTGGAGCGCCGTGCCAAGCAGCTCCAAGCGGAGGTCGGGCGGCTCGAGGCGTTGCGCAACGAGCTCGGTGCGGAGCTCATTCCGTATGAGCCCGGCGGAGAGCTCGTGCGCCTTGCCGACCTGGCCGCGGCGACGCTCGGACTGAAGCGCAGACCGGATGCTAAAATCTAAGTCGCACTGACTTAGATTTATCAAGCGAGCGCCAATGCAACCAGATCGTTTCACCATCAAGTCCCAAGAGGCCATCCAGGCTGCCCAGCGGCTGGCCGACGAGCGTCGCAATCCGCAGACCACGCCTGAGCACTTGCTCGCGGTCCTGCTCGAGCAGGACGAGGGGCTGGTCGCTCCGATCCTGCGAAAGCTTGGGGTGGAACCGGCTGCCGTCAGGCAGACCCTGGGAGTGGCGCTCGACGCGCTGCCGACCCTGAGTGACTCGGCCAGCGCCGAGCCGGCGGGAGGTTCGGGCGAGCTGACCCAGATCCTCCGGGACGCCGAGAAGGAGATGCGTGAGCTTGGCGACGAGTACGTCTCCACCCAGCACCTCCTGTTGGCGATTGCGGCTCACCCCGGCAAGGCCGGCGACGCACTACGTGCCAGCGCCGCCACCCGGGATGAGCTGCTCAAGGCACTTTCCGAGCTGAAGACGCCGCGGGTCAGCGACCAGAGCCCGGAGGAGAAATTTCAGGCGCTCGAGCGTTTCGGGCGCGATCTGACTGACGCTGCCGCGCGAGGGCAAGCTCGACCCCGTGATTGGGCGCGACGACGAGATCCGGCGTGTGATTCAGGTCCTCAGCCGCCGCACCAAGAACAACCCGGTCCTGATCGGCGAGCCGGGGGTCGGCAAGACGGCGATCGTCGAAGGCCTGGCGCAGCGTATCGTGGACGGCGACGTTCCCGAGGGCCTGCGTGACCGCAGGCTCGTCGCGCTCGACATCGGCGCGATGGTCGCGGGGTCCAAGTACCGCGGCGAGTTCGAGGATCGCCTCAAGGCGGTGCTCAGGGAGATCGCCGAGGCCAAGGGGCAGATCGTCGTCTTCATCGACGAGCTGCACACGATCGTCGGTGCCGGCGCTGCCGAGGGCTCCGTCGACGCGGGGAACATGCTCAAGCCGATGCTGGCCCGCGGCGAGCTGCGCGCTGTTGGTGCGACCACGCTCGACGAGTACCGCAAGCACATCGAGAAGGACCCGGCGCTCGAGCGCCGCTTCCAGCCGGTGTACGTCGGCGAGCCGACAGTCGAGGACACGATCGCGATCCTGCGGGGGCTCAAGGAGCGCTACCAGGATCACCACGGCGTGACGATTCAGGACTCGGCACTGGTGGCGGCGGCAACTCTGAGCCATCGCTACATCGCCGACCGGTTCCTGCCCGACAAGGCGATCGACCTGATCGACGAGGCCGCCTCGCGCATCCGCATGGAGATCGATTCCAAGCCCACCGAGATCGACGAGGTTGACCGGCACATCATGCAGCTCGAGATCGAGCTGGAGTCGCTCAAGGACGATGAAGATCCCGGAACGGTGGCTCGCCGCGAGCAGCTGGAGCGGGCACTGGCCGAGGAGAACGAGCGCTCGGGAGCGATGACCGCCGAGTGGCAGCGCGAGAAGGAGGCCACCAGGTCGGTGGCGGAGGTTCAGTCGCAGCTCGTCCAGGCGCGAGTGGATCTGGAGCGGGCAGAGCGCGAGGCAGACCTCGGCCGGGCCGCGGAGCTCAAATACGGCACCATCCCCGAGCTGGAGAAGCAGCTAGAACAGGCAGAGTCTGCCCAGACCGAGGCGGACGAGCTCCACTTTCTCAAGGACCACGTCGATGCCGAGGACGTCGCCGAGGTGGTGGCAAAGTGGACCGGGATTCCGGTCAGCCGGCTGATGGAGGGCGAGATCGAGAAGCTCGTGCACATGGAGGAGCGCCTGCACCAGCGGGTGATCGGCCAGGACGAAGCTGTGGAGGCAGTTTCAGCCGCGCTAAGGCGCTCCCGAGCCGGGCTCCAGGACCCAAACCGGCCGATCGGCACGTTCCTGTTCCTCGGGCCCACCGGCGTCGGCAAGACCGAGCTGGCCAGGGCTCTCGCCGAGTTCATGTTCGACTCAGAGGACGCGATGGTGCGCATCGACATGTCCGAGTACATGGAGAAGCACTCCGTGTCCCGTCTGGTTGGTGCCCCTCCCGGCTATGTCGGCTACGACGAGGGCGGGCAGCTCACCGAGGCGGTGCGGCGACGCCCCTACTCGGTGGTGCTCCTTGACGAGATCGAGAAGGCCCATCCAGACGTGTTCAACACCCTGCTTCAGGTGATGGACGACGGCCGGCTGACCGACGGCCAGGGCCGGACCGTCTCGTTCAAGAACGTCGTGCTGATCATGACCTCGAACATCCCGGGCGGCCGCGCGGGCGTAGAGGCGCAATTCAAGCCCGAGTTCATCAACAGGCTGGACGACATCGTCGAGTTCCACCCGCTGACCAGAGAGCAGATCGGCGAGATCGTCGAGCTTCAGGTCACGCGGTTGATCGAGCGGGTCCGCGAGCGCGACATCGACGTGGTGCTGAGCGACGACGCCAAGACGCTGCTTGGCAACCTGGGTTACGACCCCACCTACGGTGCCCGTCCGCTGAAGCGGGTGATCCAGAAGCGGCTCGTAGACCCCCTGGCTCTGGCCATCCTGGAGGGCCGATTCAAACCGGGCGACACCGTCCAGGTGAATGCGACCGACGGCGAGCTGGCCCTGGAACGCGCTAAAGCTCCCTCCAGGACTGCGCCAGCCGCGGCGTAACGCGCGGGTGAGCGCTGGCACTTAGCACCCAGGCGGCGCGCGGGCGCCGCCACCGAGACGCGCCGGCGTGGGCTGCAGGCGACCGGCTCGCCGGATCCGGCGAGGAGCGGTGGACGGCGCCAGGTGGATGCAAGCTGGTCAGCGTCAGCCGGGCACGATGCAGATCGTACGCCGCCCTTCTCCGAATCGCCACCGCACGCCGCGACCAGATCGGGTAGAAGTGCAGGGGCACCTGAGCGGAGTGAAAGGAGGAGCAGTGCCGACCTACATCATGCTGTCGACGCTGACGCCCGAGGGCGTGCAGACGATCAAGAACAACCCGGCGAGGATCCAAGAGGTCAATCGAGAGGTCGAGCAGCTGGGGGCTACCGTCAAAGCACAGTGGGCCACCCTTGGCCATTTCGACTTCGTCAACGTCGTCGAGGCACCGGATGAGAAGACGATCGCGCGCGTGTCGCTTGAGCTGGGCTCTCGCGGGACGGCAAAGTACGAGACCCTGAGCGCGATTCCGATCGACGACTTCATTGGGTCAATCTGAGCGAGCGCGAATCCTCGTAGTCGGCTCCGGGGCGCGCGAGCACGCGATCATCCATGCGCTGCAGCGCTCCCCTCGCCGGCCCGAGCTGATCTGCGCTCCCGGCAACGCGGGCATCGCCGAACAGGCTCGGCTGGTCGATGTCAGCGTCGATGACGTGGAGGGGTTGGTGCACGCGGCATCACGGGAGCAAGCTGACCTCGTAGTGGTAGGCCCCGAGGCGCCGCTCGTCGCCGGTCTATCGGACGCTCTCGCCGACGCCGGCCTGCGCTGCTTCGGTCCGAGCGCAGCCGCGTCCCGACTCGAGGGCTCGAAGTCCTACTGCAAGGAAGTTATGGTGGCTGCCGGTGTGCCGACGGCGGCCTATGAGGTGATCGCCGACCCCGAGGAGGGCATTCGAGCGATCGGACGCTATCCGGCGGTGATCAAGGCCGATGGGCTGGCGGCGGGCAAGGGAGTTGTGATCGCCGCCGACGAGCCGGCTGCTCGGCAGACCCTTGAGCAACTCCTCGTGGAGCGACGCTTCGGGACCGAGCGAGTGGTGGTTGAGGAGCACCTGACCGGCCCCGAGCTCTCACTGCTGGCGCTGTGCGACGGTGAGCACGCGCTCCCGCTGGCCTCGGCTCAGGACTACAAGCGGATCTACGATGGCGACGAGGGGCCCAACACCGGCGGCATGGGGTCCTTCTCGCCCGTGCCCGCCGTGGATGCCGAACGGGCGCTTGAAATCTGTCGCACGGTTCATCAGCCCGTACTGGATGAGATGGCCAGGCGCGGTGATCCCTTCCATGGCGTTCTCTACGCAGGGTTGATGCTCACCGAAGCAGGACCGAAGGTGCTCGAGTTCAACGTCCGCTTCGGCGATCCGGAGACGCAGGCGATCCTGCCCCGGCTGCGGTCTGACCTGCTTGAGCTGATGGAGGCGGCGGCGAGGCCTGGCGGACTGGCCGGGACCGGAGAGCTCGAATGGGCTCCTGAGACTGCGGTGACCGTCGTTCTGGCCAGCCAGGGATACCCCGAGAGCTCCTCCAGCGGTGACGTAATCACTGGCCTCGACGTGGTCCCGGAGCGTGTCTACGTCACACATGCGGGAACCGCGCACAGCACCCGGGGAGACATCGTGACGGCCGGTGGGCGGGTGCTCAGCGTCACGGCCCTTGGCCACGACGCCGCTGACGCCCGAGCCGCCGCATATGCTGCCGCCGACATGATCCATTTCGACGGTCGGCAGCTGCGTACGGACATAGCCGCTGGGGTGGGCGCCGGTTGAGGGACCCCAGCGGAGCCCCCCAGACGGTGGTCGAGCCGGAGAGCGAGTTCGAGGACCTCGACGTCGATGCTCCGCAGGTGGGCATCGTGATGGGTTCAAAGAGCGACATGGCGGCCATGGAGCCGGCGGAACAGGAGCTAAGCGAGCGCGGTATCCGCAGCGAGGTGCGGGTGATGTCGGCTCATCGCGAGCCTGACAAGGTCGCGGACTACGCCCGAAATGCTCGGATGCGCGGCCTGAGGGTGATCATCGCCGGTGCCGGCCTTTCGGCCGCGCTGCCGGGCGTGGTCGCCGCTCATACCGATCTCCCCGTGATCGGCGTCCCGCTTACCAGCCGAACGTCTGTAGCTGGAGGGCTCGACGCATTGCTGGCCATCACCCAGATGCCGCCCGGGGTGCCGGTGGGCTCGGTGGGCGTGGACAATGCGCGCAACGCGGCCGTCCTGGCCGCCCGGATCCTGTCCACCTGAGCGCTACGCTAACCGGACCGGGATTCATGCCCGAAGCGATCGTTCACCTTTCATCGTTGGTGGGATGCCCGCTGCAGGACTCGGCGGGCGAGCGGCTCGGCCGGATTGAGGACGCGGTCGCGCGCCTGGATCACGTCGAGACCCTGCCGCCGGTGATCGGCCTGAAGGCCCGGATCGGCGGCCGCGACGTGTTTCTTCCGATCGACAGCGTGGCTCAGCTTGGCCCCGACGTTGTACGCACCTCGACGACGAAGCTCAACCTTGCCCAGTTCGAACGTCGGCCCGGCGAGGTTCTCCTCCGGTGCGACGTCCTCGATCGGAGCCTGATCAACGTGGACACGGCGAGGCTCGTGAGCGCACGGGAAGTGGAGTTGACCTGCGATGCCGGCAGATGGCGGGTCGCAGGAATCGACCCCAGCCTGCGCCCGAGGCTGTGGCGCTTCCTACCCCGCCGGTTCCGCGGCCACGACACAGAGCACCGCCAGTTCGTTCCGTGGAGCGAGATGGAGCCCTTCGTCGGCCACGTTCCGTCCTCGCGGCTGAAGCTCACACACCGCAGGCTTGCTCGGCTCCATCCGGCGCAGATCGCCGACCTCGTGGAGGCCGCGTCCCACGAGGAGGGAGAGGAGATTCTGGAGGCGGTTGGCGAGGACAAGGAACTCGAGGCCGATGTGTTCGAGGAGCTCGACGATGAGCACCAGGTGGAGTTCCTGCGTGAGCGCTCCGACAAGGAGGCCGCGGCGGTTCTGGCGCGGATGGAGCCTGACGACGCGGCGGACCTGCTGCTTGAGCTCGAGCAGGAGCGCAGGCTGCCGATCCTCAACCAGCTGCCAGCCGTCAAGCAGGTGAAGATCCGCAAGTTGCTCGGCTTCAACCCCTCGACGGCTGGAGGGCTGATGAATCCGGACTTCCTCTCGGTTGGTCCCGACGCCACGGTCGACCAGGCGCTCCAGCGGGTCAGGGCCAGCGAGCTTGGTGCCCAGCAGGTAACGGTGGTGTGCGTGCTCGAAAATGACGGGAAGCTGATCGGGGCACTTTCCCTGGCCGAGCTGCTGCGCGCTGATCCGAGCCAGAACGTGGTCGGTCTCACGGATTCCTCAATGCCGACGGTCGCCGCCGAGGCCGACCTCCCGGGGGTGGCCCTGGTGATGACCGACTACAACATGATTGCCGTACCCGTGGTTGATGCCGACGGCCGGGCCGTGGGACTGATCGCAGTGGATGACGTCCTCGAGCAGCTGCTGCCCGAGGAGTGGCGGCGCCGCGCGGGGGCAGCGCGAGGGTAGGGCCTACACCAGCTCGCTAGGAGGTCTCTCCACGACCTCGATCACGTGGACGATCCGCTCCGTGCAGATCTCCTGGGCCACCAATCCCACGAAGGCAAGGATCGCGATGGCCACTCCGTTCCCGAGCGTCACCCACCGGTTGACGCTGAAATTCAGCACCGCCGCGCCGACGATCTGCCAGATGGTGACGCTGGCCACGGCTCCCGCCAGCATCGACCACAGGCCCAGGCCGTGGCCGAACAGCCAGACCTCAGGATGGCCCTTGGGACGGCGGTGGTGGACCAGCGCCGCGACAAACGCCAGCGAGATTGCGCAGCCGCCGCTGCCAATCCCCAAACCGATGCCCTTCAGCGCCCCGGGACCGAACGCCACCGATGCGACTATGAGCAAGACTGCCGCGGTGAGGGCGCCCAGATTGAAGAAGAAGCGCGGTCGTGACATGTCAAGCCTGGAAAGCGTCGCTCCTCTTAGCCAGACGGGAGACTAGTCCTCTTCGCCCGGCTACGCAAGAACCGTTCGGATACGGCGATTGCCTGCTCAACGGTGTTCCAATGGAGTTCGGCCGGCGTATCGGAGGGCCAGTGGTAGTTGAGCGGCAGCTTTGCGTCGGTAATCGACGCCAACGTAGCCACAGGGTAGCCCGCTCGTAGGGCAATCAGGCCGTCCGTCGCAGCGACCGTCCGTATGCCTCGACCGATGGGGATGCCGAGCTCGGAAGCGGCCGCCGCCAGCGCCTCACGCAGGGATGTCGAGTAATCACGCATCCGTAGCATCCCCTCGCCCTCGAGCACGATTAGGTTCGGACCGCCCAAGCACTCCAGGCACAGCACCTCGGTACGGGATCGATCAAGTCGGGAGAAGTGACGCCGTGCAAAGGCCTGCATGCCCTCCATGAACGACTCCTCGGACCCGGTCGACACAAGCAGTACGCGTAGCCCCTCCACGGGGCTCCTGTTGAGGGAGTGCGCGATCGCAACGAGGACCGCCACTGCGCTCAGGTTGTCGTTGGCGCCTGGCACCACGCGCCGCGCGCCGATGTCGGCCATCGCTGCCGCGGTGCCCAAGCTGAACAGAAGCCCGCCCACGGCTGCTGGCCGCCGTCCGAGCAGTGCGGCGACGAGTGCCATGACCGGACCGCCCCACACCAGGTACATGATCGGGAAGGTGTGGCTGGAGCGCTCGTGCGCCTTCGGCGCCAGACGTGGACCAAGCTGCCCGAGGGCAGGGTGGAAGACCAGCCCCGAATGCGCGGCGTCGTGGTGGGCCAGGACCAGCAGCGTGCGAGCGGCTGAGGCATCGCCGGTCTCCGCCACCACGTTCCAGGTCGAACGGTGCGGGAGCAGGGCTCGGCGGAACCACAGGCGGCCCCCACTCACGTCGTCCCACACCGCCGCTGCCGCGCTCGCCGCGGCAATTGCGGCGAGGGCCCGCTGCTTCCGGCCACGGCCTACGAGCGCGGTCAGCGCCGCGCCAGCGCCCAGCAGGTTGGCCAGGCCGAGCGGCCACCAATATCCGCCATGGGCTCGTTCCTCCTCGATCTCCACCTTGCAACCGAGCCCGCGCAGCCGCTCGGCAATCCACTCGGCGGCGCGAAGTTCCCCTGCGGAGGCCGAGGCTCGGTCGAACGCGGCCAGCTCGTGAATCGCGTCCTGCCAGCGGCCGTCGGCGGCTGCGGTCGCCGTGCTTGCCTGGTCCGAGGCCATCCGGGTAGTTTTAGCGGCCGTGCGCAACTTGTCGGATCCCATGAGCAGGTCGGGGCAAGCTACCGGTGTCGGCGCGGCCCCGCCGACCACGGGCGCCAAGCTCGAGGTCCGACCAGTCCGTACTCGGCGAGAGCTGAGCACCTTCATCCGCCTTCCGTGGCGGCTCTATCAGGGCTCCGCCAACTGGGTCCCGCCACTGATCTCGGAACGAAAGCGCCACCTGAGCCGGCGCAGGAACCCGTTCTTCGAGCACGCTGAGGCGGAGTACTTCCTGGCCTGGCGCGGCTCGCGGCCGGTCGGCCGGATCACCGCGCATGTCGATCACCGGCTCAACGAGCTCCGGGACAACCGGTGGGGTCTCTTTGGATTCTTTGAGTCAGAGCGCGACCAGGAGGTAGCCCACGCCCTCCTGCAGGCGGCCGAGTCATGGCTGTGCGACCGCGGACGCGACCGGATGATCGGGCCGTTCGACTTCACCACGAACCACGAGTGCGGAGTGCTCGTCGAGGGACACGAGCGGATGCCGCAGATCCTCGAGAACTGGCATCACCCCTACTACCGCGAGCTGCTGGAGGCCGACGGCCTGTCCAAGGCCATGGACCTCTACAAGTGGCACATCTATCGCTCCGATCGGGACAAGCTGTTGCCGGTGATAGTCGAGCTGGCCGACAAGCTGGAGCCCGAGCACGGAATTCGCCTGGGCCGCATGAGCAAGCGCAACTTCAAGGAGGAGGTCCGGGCATTCATGGAGATCTATCACGCGGCCTGGGCGAAGAACTGGGGCTTTGTGCCTCTCACCGAGGCCGAGATGGATCACATGGCCAAGGAACTCAAGCCGGTGCTCGACGAGGACTTCGCGTGTGTGGCCGAGACGGCTGACGGTGAGGTGGCGGGCGTGTCGCTGTCTCTTCCCGACTACAACCAGGTGCTGGCAAACCTGAATGGACGACTGCTCCCACTCGGCTGGCTCAAGGCGCTTCGCGGCCGCGGCCGGATCAACATGATCCGAGTGTTCGCACTGGGCGTGAAGCCCGAGTTCCAGCACACCGGCGTTGCTGCCGGCCTGTACCGGGACGTGTGGGATGCCTGCAGCCGGCGCGGCATGGACGCGGAAACTGGCTGGATCCTTGAGGTCAACGAGCCCATGAACCGCGCCATGGAGGCGCTCACCGGCAAGATCATCAAGCGCTATCGCATCTATGAGCGCCTTCTGGAAGAGGGCGCCGAGCCGGCCCACCCGAACGCGGGCGCCGAATAGCAGGCTGATCCTCTGCTGCGCTGATAGTCTCGGATTTGCCGCCAAACGGCGGCATTTCAAGGATCACAATGGTTTCCCGCGACGAACATCTGGATAGCGACGAGCGACCGCGAAGTAGCTGGCTCGTGGCCGGGGTGGTGGACGCCTTCTTCTCCGTCGGGGACTGATCCCCGAGTCTGAGAGGCCTCCCGCCGGCCGCGGGTAGTAAGCGGTTTAGGCGAAAGGAGGTCGAGCACATTGGCGAGCAACCCGTCGACGGGCGTCGCTTCCGCCCCGGGGCGGCGCGAGCGTGCTGTGCTCGACACCGCCCACGTGGGCGACATCCGCGGCGCGTTCGGCACGATCAAGGAGCACGAGGAAGCGCATCGGAGCCTCCGCTCTCGTGCGCTTGCTCTGCTGGCGATCGTCGGGCCCGGGCTGATCGTGATGGTCGGTGACAACGATGCCGGAGGGGTCGCCACCTATTCACAGGCCGGGCAGAACTACGGGACCAGCCTGCTGTGGGTGCTCCTCCTCCTGGTCCCCGTGCTGGTGGTCAACCAGGAGATGGTCGTCAGGCTAGGTGCCGTGACCGGCGTCGGCCACGCCAGGCTAATCAAGGAGCGCTTTGGGCGTTTCTGGGGCTGGTTCTCGGTGGTCGATCTGTTCATCCTCAACTTCCTCACGGTTGTCACGGAGTTCATCGGAGTGAGCCTGTCGCTTGGGTACTTTGGCGTGTCGAAGTACCTGGCGGTGCCGATTGCCGCGGCGGCTCTGGTCGCGATTACCGCCAGCGGCAGCTTCCGGTCCTGGGAGCGGTCGATGTTCGTATTCGTGTTCGCCAATTTGCTGACGATCCCGCTGTTCTTCATGTCGCACCCGCATTGGGGGCCGGCGGCTCGCGACTTCTTCGTGCCCGGAATTCAGGGCGGGGCCAACTCGACGTCGGTACTGCTGATCATCGCGATCGTCGGCACCACGGTGGCGCCCTGGCAGCTGTTCTTCCAGCAGTCGAACATCATCGACAAGCGGATCACTCCGCGGTGGATCAACTACGAGCGTCTCGACACCTACTTCGGAGCTGTCGTCGTCGTTCTGGGCGCCGGTGCTCTGATGTGCGTGTCGGCCTTTGCGTTCAAGGGCACCCCGTTCTTCGGCCACTTCACCGACGCCGGCGGAACTGCGAGCGGACTCAAGCAGGCAATCGGGTCAACGGCGGGGGCCTTCTTCGCGATCGTGTTGCTGAACGCCTCGCTTATCGGCGCCGGAGCCCTGACGCTGTCGACCAGCTATGCGTTCGGCGACATGTTCGGCACCAAGAGCTCCCTGCACAGGAGCTTCTCCGAGGCGAAGGGCTTCTACGCGATCTTTGGGCTGATCGTGGCCGGGGCCGCCGGGATCGTGCTCATCCCTGGTGCCCCGCTGGGGCTGATCACCGAGGCAGTCCAGGCGCTGGCCGGCTTGCTCCTGCCCAGCGCGAGCATGTTCCTGCTGCTGCTTTGCAACGACCGTCAGGTGCTCGGGCCATGGTGCAACGGCTTCTGGCTGAACGTCCTGGCCACCGTGATCGTGTCCGTGCTGCTGTTGCTTTCGCTGATCCTGATGGCAACGACGCTGTTCCCGAGCGTCGACGTCACGGCGCTGTCGTTGGGTGGCGGCGGTGCGCTGGCGGCCGCGCTGATGGTCGGCGGCACGTTCGCGCTCCGTGCGCGCCGCGCTGCGGCCGCTGTGACCGTGATCGAACCCACCCCGGCGGCGCCGAAGGAAAGCTGGACGATGCCGCCCATCGCATTGCTCGAGCGCCCGCAGGCCTCCACCGGGCGCAAGCTCGCGATGCTGTCAATGGAGGGTTACCTGCTGCTGGCCATCGCTTTGCTGATCGTCAAGGCGGTTCAGCTAACCGGCGGTTGAAGACGTGATCCCGCGATACACGCGGCCTGAGATGGCCGAGATCTGGTTGGACCACGCCCGCTTTGAGGCTATGCGCCGCGTCGAGGTGGCCGCGGCCGAGGAGACCGCGGGCCCGACGACGGAAGACCTCGAGGCAATCCGCCGGGCCGGCTTCACGGTCGAGGCGATCGCCGAGCGCGAGAAGGTCACCGACCACGACACGGCGGCCTTCGTGGATGTGCTGGCGGCCTCGGCCGGGCCCGCCGGCCGCTGGATCCACTATGGCCTGACCTCGAGCGATGTGCTCGACACCGGGCTCGCCCTCCAGCTGCGTCAGGTGGCCGAGCTGGTCATCCCCGATGCTCGCCGGCTCGTCGAGCTGCTGGCCCGACGGGCCCGAGAGCACGTCCACACGCTCTGCGTGGGGAGGACTCACGGCATTCATGCCGAGCCGACCACCTTCGGGGTCAAGCTTGCTGGGTTTGCGTTCGAAGCTGAGCGAAACGCCAAGCGTCTGGACCAGGCGTTCGAGCAGGTATGTGTCGGCGCGATCTCCGGTGCGGTGGGCACCTACGCAGCCACCTCGCCTGACTTCGAGCGGCGGGTCCTGGGACGGCTGGGGCTTGAGCGTGAGCCGGTGTCCACCCAGGTCGTAGCGCGCGACCGCCACGCCGAGCTCCTGACCGCGATTGCACTTGCCGGGGCCGGCCTGGAGCGCCTGGCGCTGGAGATCCGGAACCTTGCCCGCACCGAGGTAGGAGAGGTGGCGGAGCCGTTCGGTTCCGGCCAGAAAGGCTCGAGCGCCATGCCGCACAAGCGCAACCCGATCAAGTCCGAGCAGGTGGTCGGACTGGCGCGGGTGCTGCGTGGCAACGCGCTGGCGGCGATCGAGAACATCGCCCTTTGGCACGAGCGTGACATCTCGCATTCTTCGGTCGAGCGGATCGTCCTTCCTGACTCCACCGCGCTCCTCGACCACCTCCAGCGAAGGGTCATCGGTCTGGTGGAAGGGATGGTGGTGGATGCCCAGCGTATGCGGGCCAACCTCGAGCTGACCCACGGTGCTCTTTTCTCTCAGCGGGTGCTGCTGGCGTTGGTGGAGCATGGGACCTCCCGCGACGATGCATACCGCGTGGTGCAGCGCCTCGCCCAGAGCGCGATCGCCGAGGGCACGGCCATGCGGGAGCTCCTGGCCGGCGAACAGGAGGCGCAGGGGCTCGATCTCGACGCGATCTTCGACTACGCGCCGTTCGTCCGCTACGCCGACGAGATCGTCGGGCGCCTCCAGGAAATCGCCTGAGGGCGCTCCGGACGCCGTCCCGCCCCATTGCTAGATTCACTCCGTGACCTCCCTCACTGACCTTCCCCGGATCGCCTCCGGAAAGGTCCGCGAGATATACGAAGGGCCGGACGAGACGCTGCTGCTGGTCGCCTCGGACCGGATCTCCACATACGACGTCGTCCATCCGACCCCGATCCCCGACAAGGGGAAGGTTCTGACGGGCCTGTCGGCGTTCTGGTTCGAACGCACCTCCGGAATCGTCGCGGGGCATCTGCTGTCGGTGACGGACGAGCTTCCAGCGGAAGCTCGGGGCCGAGGCATGCTGGTACGCCGCCTCCAGATGCTGCCGGTCGAGTGCGTGGTCCGCGGGTACATCACCGGCTCGGGATGGAAGGACTACCAGGAGACAGGAGCAGTCTGTGGGATCGCGCTGCCCGCCGGGCTGCTTGAGTCGGATCAGCTTCCTGAGCCGATCTTCACCCCCACCACCAAGGCCACCAGCGGTCACGACGAGGCGGTTGACTTCGAGGGGGCGGCGGAGTTGATCGGTGACCGCGAGCTGGCGGAGCGGGCCCGGGAGGTCTCGATTGAGCTCTACAACTACGCCGCGGCCCACGCCCGCGAGCGAGGGATCATCCTGGCCGACACGAAGTTCGAGCTCGGCCTTGACGCCGACGGGACGCTCACCCTCGGCGACGAGGTGTGTACGCCGGACTCCTCGCGCTTCTGGCCGGCCGACGAGTACGAGCCCGGCCGTTCGCAGCCGAGCTTCGACAAGCAGTACGTCCGTGACTGGGCATCGTCTACCGGCTGGGACCGCACCCCTCCCGCCCCGGCTATCCCCGATGAGGTAGTGGCGCAGACGCGCCAGAAGTACATCGAGGCTTACGAGCGGATCACCGGCCAGGCGTTCGACGGATGGCTTCGCCGAACCAGCGCCTGATGCGCGCACGCGTTCTCGTCAGACCCAAGGCGGGCATTCTCGATCCCCAGGGCCAGGCGGTGGAACGGGCCCTTCCCGCGCTCGGCTTCAGGGGCGTTCGCAACGTCCACATCGGCCGCCTGGTCGAACTCGACGTCGACGACCCGTCGCAGCTGCCCGAGATGTGTGAGCGCCTGCTGTCAAACCCGCTGATCGAGGACTACGAGATCGTTGAGGAAGCTGGGCCCACCGCCCCTGCGGCCCACGCCACTGGAGCGGGCGCGTGAAGTTCGGTGTCGTCCGGTTCCCCGGATCCTGCGATGAGGTAGATGCCCTCCACGCAGCGCGGCGAGTCGGCGACGCCGTGCTCCTGTGGCACGCCGACCGGGATCTGCGGGGCGTCGACGCGGTCGTCGTTCCGGGCGGGTTCTCCTACGGCGACTACCTGCGCGCCGGCGCAATCGCCCGCTTTGCCCCGGTGATGGATGAGGTGACCGAGTTCGCTCATGCCGGCGGACTCGTCTTGGGAATCTGCAACGGCTTTCAGGTCTTGTGCGAGGCGGGGCTCCTACCTGGTGCGCTTCTGCCCAACACCTCGCTGAAGTTCGTGTTCCGGCAGGTGACGCTCGAGGTGGTGAATGCCGACACCCCCTTCACCCGTGCCTGCCTGCCGGGCGAGCGGCTCTCCATCCCGGTGAAGCACACGACCGGCCGCTACTACTCCCCGGATCCGGTTCCCGTTGTACTGCGCTATGCAAGCCACAGCAACCCCAACGGCTCGCAGGACGACATCGCCGGCGTGTGCAACGAACAAGGCAACGTGTTCGGGCTGATGCCGCACCCCGAGCACGCGGTGAACCCGCTCACCGGCTCAACCGACGGCCTGAAGGTCTTCGAATCGATGCGAGATGCCGCCGATCGCGTCGCAGTCTGAGAATCGCCACCGCCAGCTCGGCCTAACGGACGATGAGTACGAGCTGATCGTCGAGCGCCTGGAGCGCGAGCCGGGCGACGTGGAGCTCGCGATGCTCTCGCTGATGTGGTCGGAGCACTGCGGTTACAAGCACTCGCGCAAGCTGCTCCGGCGTCTTCCCACCGAGGGTCCGCACCTGCTGATGGGACCTGGCGAGAACGCCGGCGCCGTCGAGGTGGGTGGAGGGCTCGCCGTGGCTTTCAAGGTGGAGTCCCACAACCACCCCAGCGCCGTCGAGCCCTTCCAGGGCGCAGCCACGGGCGTGGGTGGAATCCTGAGGGACGTGTTTGCCGTCGGGGCGCGGCCAATAGCGGTGCTCGACTCGCTGCGATTCGGAGAGCCGGGGAGCTCAGCGCGCTCGCGCTACCTGCTGGAGCATGCCGTTGGCGGGATCGGCCACTACGGCAACTCCATCGGAGTGCCGACTGTGGGGGGCGAGATCTACTTCGAGTCCTCCTACGAGCAGAACTGCCTGGTGAACGCCATGTGCCTGGGGCTGGCTCCATGCGAGCGGCTGATTCGTGCTGCCGCTGCGGGGCCGGGGAACGTCATCGTCCTGCTGGGCGCCCTCACCGGGCGCGATGGGATTGGCGGAGCCTCGGTCTTGGCGAGCGCCGAGCTCGGCGACCGTGACGAGGCAAAGCGCCCGTCGGTCCAGATCGGTGACCCCTTCAGCGAGAAGAAGCTGCTGGAGTGCTGCCTGGAGCTACTCGACCGCAGCTTGCTGACCTCGCTCCAGGACCTTGGTGCGGCCGGTCTGACGTCATCCGCTTCAGAGATGGCCAGCAAGGGCGGGGTGGGAATCGACATCGATATCTCCCAGGTTCCCCTCCGTGAGCCGGGGCATGGAGCCGTTCGAGATCATGATCTCCGAGTCACAGGAGCGGATGCTGTGCGTTGTCGCTCCCGAGCTGATGGCCGGGGTGCTCGAGGTATGCGAGCGCTGGGAGGTTCTGGCTACGCCGATCGGCTCGGTCACCCCAGATCCTCGGCTGCGCGTGCTCAACTCGGGCAGCGTCGTCGCGGACCTTCCCGTGAACGTCCTGGCCGACGAGATCCCGCTGTACGACCTCGACCCGATACAGCCCGCGATCGAGCTCTACGGCGCGCCGCCGCCGGTGCTGGATGGCAGCGAGACGCCCAATGAGGTGCTTCTGACGCTGCTCTCCTCGGCCAACCTCGCCTCGCGGCGGCCGGTGTTCGAGCAATACGACCCGGTCGTCCAGTCGCGAACGGTCCGCCGGCCGGAGGAGGCCGATGCCGCCGTGCTTGCGCTACCTGACGGCTCCGCCATCGCCGTGTCGATCGACGGGAATGGTCGGCGCGTGGCCTGCGAGCCGCGTCGCGGGACCAGCGAGGCGGCATACGAGTGCGCGGCCAACCTGGCATGCGTGGGCGCCGAGCCGCTCGGATTGACCAATTGCCTGAACTTCGGAAATCCGGAGAAGCCACATGTTGCGTGGCAGCTGACCGAGGCGGTTGAAGGACTCGCAGCTGCATGTGAGGAGCTCGGCGTCCCAGTGGTCGGCGGCAACGTCTCGCTGTACAACGAGGCTCCAGGTGGCCCGATCTTCCCGACACCGGTCGTCGGCATGGTGGGCAAGCTGCCCGACGCCGCTCGGGCCGGACGCCTTGGTTTTTGCCGTGAGGGCGACGCCATCGCTCTGGTGGGCCCGTTCATCCCTTCGCCGGTGGGATCGGAGCTCGCGAAGCTGCGCGGCGAGCCGCCGACCGGTCGACTTCCCGGGGTCGATCCCGTTGCAGTCCGTGGCGCCCACGAGGCAGTCCGCAACGGGGTGCGCTCAGGAATCTTCCACAGCGCTCATGACATCGCCGAGGGTGGGATCGCCGTGGCGCTGGCCGAATGCTGCTTGGCGGGGCGGATCGGAGCTGAGGTCCAGTTACCCGACGGACTCGAGCTGTTCGCCGAATCGCTCGGCCAGGCGTTCGTGGTCTCGGGCTCTCTCCCCGCGCTGGCTGGCCATACGACCATCGGGCGCGTGGGCGGCGGGGAGCTGCGGATTGCCGGCCATCTCTCTGTTCCAGTTTCCGAGTTGGCGCAGTGCTTCGAGCATGGGCTTGGGCCGTTCGTGTGAAGCCCATTGCTAGCCTTGAATCCCAAGGCTACGCCGAGGGCCGAGCCATGCCTCCGAGGAACGATCATCGCGATGGACCTCGCGACGAGTGTGGTGTGTTTGGCATCTACGCGCCAGACCACGACGTCGCCCGACTCGCCTACTTTGCGCTGTTTGCCCTCCAGCACCGTGGGCAGGAGTCGCTGGGATAGCCACCGCACCGCGCGGCGGCAGCATCATGGCGATTCGCGACCAGGGCCTGGTGGCGCAGGTGTTCGACGAGCACATGCTCCGGTCACTCGTCGGCGAGATGGCGATCGGGCACGTGCGGTACTCCACCACCGGCTCCTCCGAGTGGGAAAACGCGCAGCCAATCGTGCGCGACGACCGCCGCACGCTGGCGTTGGCCCACAACGGGAATCTGATCAACGCGGTGGAGCTTCACTCCGAGCTGCGCGGTCGGGACGTCCCCTTCAGCTCGACGTCGGACTCAGAGATCATCGCCGCCCTGCTCGCGACCCATTCCGCCGATCACGTCGACGAAGCAGTGGCTGACGTCATTCCGCGGCTGGAGGGCGCTTTCTCGACCGTTGTAATGACCGATCAGGCGGTGGTGGCTTTCCGCGACCCGCATGGCTTGCGCCCGCTGGCGCTGGGGATGATCCCCGGCGACGATGAGCGGGAGGCGTGCTACTGCGTGGCCAGCGAGTCCTGTGCGTTCGACCTGATCGGAGCCCAGTACCTGCGTGAGGTGCTGCCTGGCGAGATGATCACCATGACCCACGGTGGCTTCCGCTCGCGAATCGTTGCGAAGTCCGAGCGGCCGGCTTTCTGCGTGTTTGAGTACATCTACTTCGCACGCCCGGACTCGAAGATGGCGGGCACGGTGCTCCAGGTCGCCCGGGCCCGGATGGGAGAGATCTTGTGGCGCGAGGCGCCCGTGGCCGCCGACCTCGTGATCCCCGTCCCCGACTCGGGGAACCCCGCGGCGCGCGGTCTGGCGCGGGCTGCCGGCCTGCCCCAGGACGACGGTTTCATCAAGAACCGGTACGTCGCCCGGACGTTCATTCAGCCCGGCCAGGAGCTTCGCCGCCACGGCTTGCGGCTCAAGTTCAATCCGCTGCCAGAGGTGGTGGCCGGCAAGCGCCTGATAGTGGTCGACGACTCGATCGTTCGAGGGAACACCACTCGCCAGATCGTCCAGATGCTCCGCCAGGCGGGCGCGGCGGAGATCCACCTGCGGATATCGGCTCCGCCGATCAAGCATCCCTGCCACTACGGGATCGACATGTCCACCCGTGAGGAGATGATTGCTCACGGCCGCACAGCGGAGGAGGTGGCAGACGAGCTGGGCGCGGATTCGTTGCACTATCTCTCGCTGGAGGGTGTCTACGAGGCGGTGGGCGTCACCCGCGCCACCCATTGCGATGCCTGCTTCAGCGGCGACTACCCACTCGCCGGGACGGAGTCATCTCCAGGCAAGCACGCGCTGGAATCTGAGCTGCCGCTGGTCAGGGCTTGAAGCTCGCCGTCCTAGCGTCGGGAACCGGCACCAACCTCCAGGCGCTGCTTGACCAGGTTCACCGCCGCGACGGAATCGAGATCGCTGCGGTGGCGTCGGACAAGCTGGACGCGCCCGCGCTCGAACGCGCCCGCGCGGCGGACGTGCCAGTCCGGGTATTCCCGGCGGCCGACTACGCGGATCGTCCGGCGCGCGATCATGCGATGGCCGACTGGCTCGTCGGCCACGGCTCCGAGCTGGTGGTACTCGCTGGATATATGAAGCTCCTCTCATCCGGGTTCCTGGAGCGCTTTCCGGAGCGGGTGATCAACGTCCACCCAGCCCTGCTGCCCTCGTTTCCCGGACTGAACGCGGTGCGGGAGGCGCTCGACTACGGCGTCACGGTGTTCGGCGTGACGGTTCACTTCGTCGACGAGGGGGTCGACAGCGGCGCAATCATCCTCCAGCGGGCCCTGGAAATCCCCACCCCAGCCTCGGCCGAAGACGTCACAGAGCGCCTTCACGCGCTTGAACACGAGCTGTTGCCTGAGGCGGTCCGGCTCATCGCAGCCGGGGCGGTGAGCTTCGATCCGGCCAACCCGCGGCGCGTCATGATCGAGCGCTAGAGTCGGGGCCGCATGGAATCCGGCACCAAGTCGGTTAAGCGCCTGGAGCCCGCTGGCCCCGGTGAGGTCCGTGTGGCCCGTGCACTCGTGTCGGTGTCCGACAAGACCGGAGTAGTGGAGTTCGCCCGCGGATTGAGCGAGCTCGGCATCGAGATCGTCTCGACTGGCGGCACCGCGCAGGAGCTGTCAGAGGCCGGCGTCTCGGTTCGCCTCGTTTCGGAGCTCACCGGCTTCCCCGAGATCATGGACGGACGGGTGAAGACGCTCCACCCCAAGCTTCACGCGGCACTGCTGGCGCTCCGCGATCAACCGGCTCACCTCGAAGAAGCCGAGGAGCACGAGGTAGAGCTCATCGATCTCGTGTGCGTGAACCTGTATCCCTTCGAGCGGACCGTCGGGAGACGGGTCGAGGACGCGGTCGTGATCGAGAACATCGACATCGGCGGGCCAACCATGATCCGCGCCGCTGCCAAGAACCACGCGTTCGTGGCGCCCGTGGTGCGACCTGAAGCCTATGACGCCATCCTGGCGGAGCTGCGGGAATCGGACTGCCGGCTGTCGCTTCCGACGAGGGAGAGCCTGGCCGCGGAGGCGTTCGCATACACCGCCCGGTACGACACCGCCATCGCCCGCTGGTTCCAGGAGAAGGGGGAGGACTTCCCGGCCCTCGTGGTCCGTGCATACGAGAAGCTGATGGACCTTCCCTACGGCGAGAACCCGCACCAGCGCGGGGCCTACTACTCCCAGGTTGGCGCCCGCACGCACGTGATGTCGATGGTCTCGCAGCTGAGCGGCAAGCAGATGTCGTTCAACAACCTGCTTGACCTGGATGCCGGCCGCACGCTGCTGGGAGAGTTCCAGCTTCCCGCCTGCGTGATCGTCAAGCACAACAATCCGTGTGGCGCCGCCTTGGGGTCCACCCCGGCTGAGGCCTATCGGCGGGCGCTCGCGGCCGATCCGCAGTCCGCATACGGCGGGATCATCTGTCTCAACCGGCGGGTGGATGCCGAGACGGCACAGGTGATGGCCAGCCAGTTCGCCGAAGTGCTGTTCGCTCCCGGCTACGACGACGAAGCGCTGGAGATCCTGTCGGCAAGGAAGAACATTCGAATCCTTGACAACCGGGAGCGCCGACGGCTGGATCACCTCGATCCTCAGCTGCGCCAGGTCCACGGAGGTCTGCTGCTCCAGGACCGCGACTACGGCTTTCAGGAGCGCGACGAGATGCAGATTGTCTCCAGGCGGCCCCCGACTGAGGTCGAGTGGGGCGAGCTTCTGTTCGCGTGGCGAGTCTGTAAGCACGTGCGCTCAAACGCGATCGTGATCTCCCGTGATCTGTCGACCGTGGGCATTGGTGCGGGCCAGATGAGCCGGGTCGATTCGGTGCGCCTAGCGCTGGAAAAAGCTCAGTCCGCAACCGAGGGATGTGCCCTCGCCTCCGATGCATTCTTCCCGTTTGCGGACGGGCCACAGCTGGCGATGGAGGCCGGGATCACCGTGATCATCCAGCCAGGGGGTTCGGTTCGTGATCCCGAGGTGGTGGAGGCAGTTGACGCGGCCGGTGCTGCGATGGTCTTCACCAAGCGGCGCCACTTCCGCCATTGACCGACCGCCTGGCGGGCGATCCTCCGTCTCCCTGGGAGGGGCGGTACGGCTTCAGCCGCACGGTACGTGTGGGGCCTCTGGTCCTGGTCGGCGGCACCACCTCGGTCGATGCCGACGGCGTGGTCGCCGGCGAGACGCCCTACGAGCAAACCGTCACGATCCTGCAGAAGATTGACCGCGAGCTGAGCCGCGCCGGCGCGGTCCTCGGCGACGTGGTCCAGACGCGGGCCTACGTGGTGGACATCTCGCGGGCTGACGAGGTCGGCCGTGCCCACGGTGAGATGTTCGGCGACGTGAGACCGGTGATGACGATGGTGGAGGTCAGCGCCCTGATCGACGCCCGCATGCTCGTCGAGATTGAGGCCGTGGCTTTGCGCGGTAACGCGGTGGCCGACTAGCGACGCGGGGCGTGGTTGTGCGTCCGCGGGCCGCGGGCACGGGGCAAGGGCGGATGAGCGAACGCTATGTTCGCTCATCCGCCCCTGCACCTCGATCGCCCCCGTCGAACCCTCCCGGTGCGCCGGTGCAGCCGCGGACACAGCAGCAGCACTAGCAGTGGGCCGCCCGGGAATCGAACCCGGATCTCGGAGCTTAAAAGGCTCGTGCGTTACCGTTACGCCAGCGGCCCGGGCTCAGGATAGAAGCGGGGTGTGGCCTCGGTGGCCAAACGAAGCCTGAAACTCACGCTCCAGCCAAGCGCTTGACCGCCACAAGGCTCAGCTGAAAGGCTCTCCGCGAAGGGTTCAACTGGGGGCGCCAGCTCCACGACTGAGGAGGAATGGGATGCCTGGATTGGGTGGGCGCATCGAGACGATGAGCAAGGCGAAGATCTCGCACTTGCTCGACCGCGCTGAGAACCCCGAAGAGACGCTCGACTACGCCTACGAGCAGCAGATGGAGGATCTGCAGAAGGTCAAGTCCGGTATCGCCGACGTCGTCACCAGCAAGAAGCGTCTGCAGATGCAGGAGGACCAGCTGCACCAGCAGGCCGACAAGCTTGACTCAGAGGCCCGCCAGGCGATGGCCGCGAGCCGGGAGGACCTCGCTAGAGCAGCGATTGAGCGTAAGCAGCTGATCGCCGGAGAGGTCAGCTCGCTGGATCAGCAGATCTCGGATCTGGAGCAGCAGCAGCAGAAGCTGACCGACGCCGAGCGCAACCTACAGACCAAGATCGAGGAGTTTCGCTCCAAGAAGGAAGTGATCAAGGCGCAGTACTCAGCTGCACAGGCACAGGTTCAGATCTCAGAAGCAGCCACGGGCATCGGCGATCACATGGCCGACCTGGGCGAGGCCATGCAGCGCGCCATCGACAAGAGTGATCAGATGCAGGCCCGAGCATCTGCCGTTGACGAGCTCCAGGCGGCCGGGACCCTCGACGACCTGACCTCGCTTGGGCCGCCTCAGGACGACATCGACAAGCAGCTCGAGCAGATCGGCGCTAAGAGCACGGTCGACGACGAGCTGGCGAAACTGAAGGCAGAAGTGGGGCCCGGCGACAAGCCGCCCGAGCTCGGCGCCGGAGCATCGCAGCCGAGCGGCTGAGCCTCCGTGCGTTACCGTTATTGCGAGCGGCCTGGCCGCGCCGTCAAGCCTGCCTAAAGCCCCCCGCCCCCATGGTCTAGTGGTCTAGGACGCCGGCCTTTCACGCCGGAGATCGCCGGTTCGAATCCGGCTGGGGGTACTACTACTGCTGCTGACTGACTACTGCTGTACTCCGCACCAGAAGCCCAGTGGAGACGGGCGCTCCGCTTGACGACCCGGATCATTGAACGAGGCTGGCTTTAGACGAGGCCGAGCTCAGGCCACTGGGTGTATTCAGGCTGCCGTTGTTCATGTTCAGGTAAATGCTGCTGCCCTCGAGCAGGGTCGTCTGGGCCCCGCCCGTGAACGCGTTGGAGTTGAGATAGATCTGGGCGTAGGGGGCGAACACGACGCTGCCGTTGATCCAGCTGGGAGTGTTGATCTGAATCGGACTACAGCCCGATCCCGTCTGCCACAGCAGCAGGCTGCCCATCGCGGGTGTCAGCGTGCCGTGGTCGGAGATTCCGCTGAGGAAACAACTGGCGATGAAGGTCGCGGTGCCGTTGATTTGCATGGAGTTGGTCAAGTCGATCGTCTGGGCGCAGTAGATGCCAGACACGCTTTGGTTGCTCGAGAACTTGAACGTGCCCGTGTCGCTGTAGGTGTAGTGATCATTCGACTGGGTTTGGTTGCCGGACTCGGTGACCGTTGCGCCGTTACCGGTGCAGTTGATCGTCTGGGACGTGCTCCGATAGTCGAGCGGGAACGGCACGTTGCCCGTGTCAAAGCTGGTGCTCTGGAACGTGACCCCAGATTTGGGCGTCAGCGGGCAGGTTGAGTTGTCGTATTCGAGCGAACTGATCGTGTCGTTGTTCCACCCGCCGATGTTGAGGCCCCCGTTGGTGACCATGCCTCCGATTGAAGCTCCGTTGATGTTGCCGTCGATCGCCGTGCAGCTGGTGCCCCCGGCGTAGAGCGGGGCGGTGATCTGAACACCGCTGTTGGCCGCCACGGCGGTGGAGGTGACGCCAGGCGCCGACAGTCCGAGGACCGAGGCAAAGAAAGACGGAGCTGTCGTGGTGACCGTCACCTTGATCTGGCGGCTATTGCTGTTGTAAGGGGTGGTGACAGTTGCGCTGGCGCCGGACATGTTCTTGGAGACGTAGCTCTGCGCGTCGGTGGTGGCCGTAGATGCGCTGCCGGGCAGATCCTGGGCGCCGGCCAGTGCCGCCGAATCGGCGGCCGCTTGGGTTTGGCGCTGGGTGACGTACCAACTGCCCACGTCGACGACGAACGCGGCCAGTCCCAAAATCACGATCAGAACAATGGCGACCAGGGGGAGCACCTGCCCGCGGTCCTCCCGCATGAGCGCCAGCCGCCTTAGCACCAGCTTGCGACGCCTTCTACGCATGGCGCACCCCGCAGTCGGCCTGCGGCTGCGCGGTGCAGACCACCGCCACCACTCCCGCGGCCAGCACCAGCAAGCCCACCACCAGCAGCACGTGGGACCCACGCTCGGACAGTGCGGTAAGGCGGGAGCTCCGGACGGGCCGCGCACTCCCCACCCGGTCGAGTGTGAGCAAGGTCATGCAGATCCATCGTCGGCGCGGGCCCCGCTCTCGATGCCACGATGCGGTAGGTGGGCCTAGACGAAGGTCCAGGGGGCACCGCGCGCGTCGGCGGGCGATTACGCGTCCTGATGTCAGCCGCGCGCTATTGGGTTCGCGCCACCGCGGCGCCATATCCCCGGCCTTTCACGCCGGAGATCGTCGGTTCGAATCCGGCTGGGGGTACTACTGCTGCGGAGGACCGCCTACACCGCCGCCGTTCACTGATCGGTGTCGCCGGGCGACTGCGGCGGGTGTCCCAGTCCGACCGGCAGCTTGGTCGTCTTCCGCTCCGAGTTCGGCGCGCCCGCAACGAGGTTGCTCAGCCAGGCGCCCATTCGCTCAAGCCGGCTGCCGGGCGCATAACGGCGCCACGCGCGTTCCAGCTTGTGAGGGCGGTAGAGGCGCCGGGCCCAGATCGATTGGGGATGGGCGAGCTGGATCGCACCGATCAGGGCGAAGATCGGAATGAACACCCCGCTCACCGCCAGGAACACGTGACCCTTCGCAGCCGACATCACCACGAGCCCCAGTACGACGACCAGTGCGGCGACTGTACCCCATACCGAGCCTTCGTCATTGAGCCCGAACGGCTCAGTACCGACTACCACAAGTGCCGCGAATGCGAACGCGACCACCACTGCGTCCACCGACGAACGGCCCTGCTCGGACCAGTACACATCCTCGAGGCGGACCCACAGCGCGAACTCGTCAAGCGTGAACCCCACGCCGATCCCAAACAGAGCCGCGTCGATGTGCCACCAGGGAGCGCGCAGCGGGGCGGCGAAGGCGAGGAACCCCGCCAGCATCATCAAGCAGATCCCCCACACCAAATGGTGAAGGTGTACCCCGCCGGATTGCACACCGCCGGGCCACCACGAAACACTGCGCGTCAGCCTTGCGCTCGTTCGAATCAGCAGGAACGAGACAAGGAACGCCACGAGCACGATGAACGCGGCTCCGCGACCAGCGGCTACGTGCTTGCCGAATGGCTGAACGCTGAGTATCGCTCCGACCATGCCGTAATTTCAGCAGCCCGACCGGCCCTCCGGGCATCTATGCAGGAACGCGCTCCTCATCGTCGTAATTACGCCTGCACGCAAAGCCTAAGCGTGGGCACCAGATTCCGCCGGCGTGCGCTCAAGTTCTGGCGCCGTGGTGCCGAAACACTTACAGAAGCTCGGGGGCAACCAGAGACCTGTTATGAACTCCACACGCAGCCTTCTCTCGGATTGCAGCGAGGAGGCGCGGGATACGTCGTCGGTTCGTGTACTGCTGGCTGACGACCACCCTCTCATCCTCGCTGGAATCAGACGGACAATCGCGGGATGCGATGACATCGAAGTGGTTGGCGAAGCGCGTTCGGCGAGCGAGCTCATGCAGTTGATCGAGCGTCGCAGTCCAACGTTGCTGCTCGTCGACCTGAGGATGCCCGACGTCGACGGCGCCAGTCACATCGAGGAGATCCGTCAGCGTTGGCCCGAGTTGAAGATCATCGTGGTATCGGCCTGCGATGACCGGCCGTCAATCGACTCCGCACTGCGGGCAGGCGCAAATGCGTACGTGCTGAAGAGCGCCGCGACGGTCGACGTGGCATCGGTCATCCGACAGGTGGCGGGTGGTGCGGTGTTCCATGCTCCCGCGGTTGCGCCGATGGCTGCCGACACGGTGAGCGAGCCGGAGGACCCGACCGCCTTGACCGACCGTGAACGGACCATTCTGACCGCGGTTGGCACTGGGCTCACGACCGCCGCGATCAGCAAAGAGCTCTGGGTCAGTGAGCACACGATCAAGTTTCACCTGACCAACATCTATCGCAAGATCGGCGTCACCAATCGGGCAGGCGCCGTCAGGTACGCGCTTCAGCACGGTTTCGTCCAGGAGTGACCATGGCCCCGCGTCCCCGGCGCGGCGCGTCAGCGTGTCTCCGGCGCGTGTGCCTCGCTTGACCACGGCGGAAGGACCGCCGAGATAACAGTAGGTCCTCCCGGGCGGCTTTCTATCCGGGCCTTGCCGCCCAGCATCCGCACCCGCTCGTGTATCCCGACGACCCCCAGATGCCCTTCTTGGGCCGCCCGGACGAGCGTGTCCTCAGGATCAAAGCCTCGGCCGTTGTCGAAGACCTCCGCCTCCACGCCGCCGTCACGCGCTGCGATCGTGACGCGCACCTTCTCCGCCTCAGAGTGCTTGCGCACGTTGCTCAGTGCCTCCCGGACCAGCGCCAGTAGCGTTATCTGCTGCGAATCGCTGAGCCTCGTGAAATCCCCGTTCAGCTGCACGTCTGGCCTTATCCCGGTCCGTCGCGCGAAAGCCGCTGCTGTGTCGGAGATGGCTTCAGGAAGCGAGCCCGCTGGTAGGAACGGTGACTGCATCGAGGTGCCGATGTGACGCAGGTCTCCATCGAGCGCCACAAGCTGTGCCTCGAGATCGTCGAGCCTTCCCATGAGGCGGTGCGCATGGCGATGGCCCGACACGATCGGGCGTAGCTGCTCACGGAAGAGCCGGAGGTCAGCCGCCAACAGGTGCAGGTCCTGCTGAGGGCCGTCGTGAAGATCGAAACGCAGGCGGGCGAGCCGGCGCTCCAGTGCTGCGATGACGCCCGCTTGCGCAGCCTGATGCCTCGAGTGCATCTCGTTGCGCTCAAACAGCAGCTCGATTCCACCAAGCGCCGTCTGGAGCAAGAGTCCTGCGTCATCCGCGGTTCCGGACACACCGTGCAATAACAGGGCGCCCGCAGGCGCCAGGCCATTCCTAATCGCAATCGCGGCCGCGTCTCCTTGCCAGATGCATTCCCGCTCACTTAGATCAGTCAGCTGGTGGAGCAGCCTCTGCTCGGATTCCGGATGCCGCCCCTCGCTGCCCGAGCCAAACAGCTCCGTGATCTCTCCTGCCGGCGTTCGGCCCCACAGTGATGAGGCAGACGCACGCGCGAAGATGCGCAGCAGCCCGAGCTGCACCTCCAGCGCCACGTCGGGCGCGAGCTGTGAGGCATGTGGGCCGCGCAAGACCTCACGGCCGATGGCGGCTCGCGAAAGTCCGGTTCCCTCGAGGGCATCGAGGAGGTGGTGCGCGTCACTTGGGTTGGCGGCGAGATCCACAGCCATCCCGTTCAGCAGTTCCGAGGCGAAGATCAGTACTGCGACGCCCGGTGCCTGGCCCTTCGCCTCCTGATTCACCACGGCGAGAGCAAGGTTCCGGCTCCGCCGAAACTGCTGATCGCTGACCGTTCCGACGCCCGACTCGCGGACCGCGGCGACGACGCGATCTAACTCCTGATCAAGCGGGTACAGCACATCTTCAGTTCGGTCCATATCGACCTCACACGCACCTCGAGCATCGGCCCCTTGCGCAGATCAAGATCAGGCTATCGCGTGCGGCGGAGGGCAAAGGAATGGCTGAAGGAAGCCGGTGGGCCTAGGGCCGAGCCGTCTACGCTGACCCAGCGTTGTCGATTGTCGCCGGTGGGGCGACCCCGAGCGTCTCGGCCGCCCACGCCGCGAACTTGAGCACCATCAAGCGCGCGCCCGCGGAACCGAGCCCCAGCGTCTTGGCGTAGGGATCCGAGGGGGTGCCGACCACTCCGGTCTGCGCGACTCCCCACTCGATGTTGCCGGTGATGCCGTTCCAAGGTGAGGGGACTCCGGCCAGGATCGGCTGACCAATGCCCACGTGCCGGCCGGTCGCGACCAGGGGGCGGACTCCCTCGGCGAAGTAAAGGGTGTCGGTGGGCAGTCCCTTGATCGGATGATCGGCCCTGAGGTTTAGGTAACCGCCCCAATTCGAGAATGAATCGGCGGCGTAGGTGATCGTCCCGGAGAATGGAGCGACGATGATCTCGCTGAACGTGCCGTCGTAGCCCATGTCCAAGCGGGACGGTCGCCAGCCCATGAAGAACGGGTTGGTGAGCCCTGTGTGTCCGTGCCTGTCCCTGATCATGCTCGCGCGCCAAAGAACCGCGTCCACGTACCAGGTGGCGTGGTTGTAGGCGAAGATCGCGCGACGGAGATCGTGGCGCACGCCGTTGGCCTCCAGGTATTTGGCAGCGGTGAAGATCGCATCTGCAGGGTCGTATGGGTTGGGCTTGCCATGGCCCTTGGCGGAGATTGCGTACTCGCTCCAGGTCTCGGGCATGAACTGCATCCATCCGATCGCTCCCGCAGAGGACACGCTCAGATCACGCCCGTAATTCGTTTCGATCGAATTGATCGCGGCCAGGACCTGCCAAGGCACGTGGAATCGCTTGCCGGCACGCTTGTATATCGGGATGAGGAAGGCCGGCGGCTGATTGACGCTCGCGAACAGGCCCGACAGCTGCTGAATGACCGCCGTGGAGTTTGAGTCCGCGCCGCTGGGAATTCCTGGCGCGCTCCCGCTCGAAGTAACCGGCGAACCGGTGGGCGAGGTGGGCGTGGAGTCGTCTGTGTCCGGCTGGCTGACCGGAGCGGTAGGCATCGGCACGGGAGGGGCCGGTGCAATCGAGGACAGGCCTGCCCCGCCGCTTGAGCGAAACACAGTGGGGTGGGGACGCTGCCGACGCCGGTGGCCGTGCGCATGGTCCGGGCGGGCCTGGTGGACCGGCCGCGGAGCGGGAGTCGCTGACGACGTGCCTACGGAGGCCGAAGATTGACTTGAGGGGCCCCCACTCTGCGTAGGAGCTTGCGCGGTCGCAGGGGGTGGGCCGCCAGGGAGACCGGCGCCGCCGCTGGCCGGTGTGGAAATGCTGTTCTGGTCGGCCGGCGCAGACGGAGTGGACGGTGCAGCCGGAGTGGACGGCACTGACGGTGCGGCCGGCACCGGGGTGGGGTCGGGCTGTGGCGAGCACGAAGAGACCCCTGTGGCTTCCGTCGTGGCCGGTTGCGGGTCGCATCGAGGACAGCAGGTCCCCGCGGCCAGGTTTGGCTTGGCCTGCGGCCCAGGAGCCGAGTTGGCCGCAGCGATGCTCGCCGGGACGGCGGTGTTTGCGCCAATGACCGCCACCGTTGTCCCGAAAGCAACCAGCCGTCTCCTCCAGCCCACGAAAACTGGGACGAGCTGATGATGTACAGGTTGATCCCACGGGTGGCTCAGCGCCGCGATCGTGCAAGCTGTGGCCGGCGGAAGCGCCACAGTGAGCTCTTCGGCGGTGAGCTCGAACGCCGCATCGGGATGCCGCAGCACGTGCAGCGGGGCGCAGAAAGTCACGCGCCAGAGCAACTCGTCGCTGGCGCGGCGCCTGACGCGATCGTTTGTGACGCTTCCAAGCGCCGGGTAACGCAGCGTGCCATCGGGTCTTTCGACCAGGAGGGCAACGCCGGCCGGAGGGCGCATCCTGCCCTCCAGCGCGGCCGTGAGCCTGAGGACAGCCAGGTCCTCGTTCAGGCGCGCGTATTGGAGCTCCTGGGGAAATACCCACAGCCCACTCGCCCGGGGCCGCCAGTTACGCATCAGCTACGCCTTCGTGCTGAAGCCCGGCGCCGTCGACCATCGCTGCGCGCTCGGCCCGGGCTCCCTCCACCGCCTTGTAGAGCAACTCAAACGAGCCCCACTTGGGGTATATGGGAAGCGCGCTGAACTCGACGTCAGCGGCTGAGGAGACCAGCACGATGCCGCGCGGGCCGGTGGCGCGATTCACCTCCGCGGCGATCCTGGCCGCGTCGGTAAGCGAGGGCGTGGCGTCGACGAGCACGACCTCGGGACGGGAGCGGGACAGAAGCCTCGAAATGTCTTGCCTGAGGTCACCGGCGGTCACCGCCCAGCCCCGTTGTGCAAACAGCGCAGCCGCCATCGCTCGGAAGCGCCGATCGCTTGACACGAGGAGCATGCAGCGGGTATCCGCCGGAAGATCAACCGCCGCCGGACGAGATGGAACAGTGAGGCTCGAGGTCCCTGCGTACTCCTGCACATCGAGCCGGTCCCCGAGCTTGACATCCCGCCGGCCCGCCTCGCCCGCTGGAAGCTCGAGCACCGCGCGGCCGCCACGGGCGAGGGCACTTCGCCACGGCGGCAGTGGTGACACCACCTTAATGACGCGCAGGTACGCGTCTAGAAACACGACGTCAATCGGAAACCGCATGAACGCGGTGTGGATCGCTGGTGCGGGCTCCAGCAGGAGCCCCTCGCCGACGGGAAGGTCAGGGCGGCCGAGCAGCCCTCGCATGCGTGTGAGCGCCCGATCGGCAATCACCGCGTGCTCGCATACGACCCGTTGCCGCGAGACATTCACAACCACTGCTGACGTGCGCAAGGTCATGCGCATGTATTTCGCCCCGGCCGCTGAGGCGCGCATCCGACCTTGGTCTAGGTTCGGCTAGCGGTTTATCTGATCCCGGCTGTGAGCTACACGTTGGTCTAGCTGAAACTAGCCATTCGTCTCTGCTCGACGGGCTTGAGGAACCGATCTTTGGGGCATGGCGGGAAAGCCATCATCAGTTTCCGGCGTGCAGCTAACGCCGAACGGAATTCCTCCCGCTGATCGGGTGAAGGGCAACCGACGACTACAAGGGAGGAGGTGACAAGAATGTGGAGCAGCCTCTACCAGTTTGCTGCCGCACTCGTTGTGCGTGCGCGTCAGGAGGAGGGTCAGACGATGGCGGAGTACGCCATCCTGCTGGCGGTCATCGCCATCGTGGTCGCAGTTGTGGCCGTTACCCTCGGCGGCAGCATCTCGAGCGTGTTCAGCAGCGTCGCTGGAAAGTTGTAAGCAGCGATGCCATCCCGAATGGCCCGCTCAGGGGTTTGCTCGCAGTAAACCTCTGGGCGGGCATTTTTTTGTTCGCTCTTATCCGCCAGTCGACCTGCCCGTTTGTCTAGGTATGGCTAGAGCTTCTGGGAGTCAATCCGAAGCCGATCGAGCGCGATAAGCAACCTGTGAGAGCAACAAGGACCCACCGGCCTATTAGTCAGACGTATCCCCATGCCAACTCGAATTTCAGCCAAACGTCGCCGCATCCTCGCGCGTTTCAGCGAGGAGCGAGGGACCGCGCTGGTCGAGATGGCGATCGTCTTGCCCGTTCTCATGATGATCATCATGGGAGTCCTCTATTTCGGTCGCTACCTCAGCTACCAGAACAGTCAGACGCATATGGCAGAGATGGCGGTCCGCTGGGCGGCGGTCAACGTCAATCCCGGGTCGGGGACGCTGCAGGCGTACGTGGTTCAGCAGGCGCCGGCCGAGCTGCAGTCGGGAAGCAGCGACGTAACGACCCCCGTTCACGTGTACCTCTACTACCCCACCGGTTCCGCTGGGGGCGTGGGCTCGGCGGTGCGGGCCTGCGTCACATCGACCGTGAAGTTCGTGCCGATCATCGGCGTCGGGAGTACTCAGGTCACCGCGACGGCCACGATGCGTGTGGAACAAACGGCAACGAATTGGACGGCCGACTCCAGCCCACCGTCGCAATGTCCGACAAGTTGAGTATCGAGGAGTCCCACGATGCAATTCATGCAAAATAGACCGACGATCCCGCGCATTCCTGGCCTTCCGGCCACGCGGCGGGGCGCAGTGATCCTGGCCTCGGCCTGCGCCCTGGCAGCTGCGCTGATCCTCGTCGTTGCGCTCAATCAGTACCGGAAGAACGTGGCCACGGCCGGGAGACAGGACAGCGTCCTGGTTGCGACTGGAGACATCCAGAAGGGGACTTCGGGCGAGCTCATCGCGGCCCAGCAGCTCTACCGAGTTGCGCCAGTTTTGGAGCAGCATCTGGCGCCCGGCGCGCTCGTCGACGCAGCGAGCCTCCGCGGGGAGGTTGCCGCGCACGACATTCTCCCTGGACAGCAGCTGACCGCGGCCGATTTCATCCCCGGTTCCAGCGACGTCGTGGGGCAGCTTGGTCCAGACCAGCGTGCGGTCTCGGTGCCGGTGGACACGGCGCACGGACTGATCGGCTTGATTCAGGTCGGAGACCGTGTGGACGTATACGCAGATTTCAACACGCAGGGCGGAGCTGGATCTCCGGTTGCCTCGACTGGCAGTAATGGCGCCCCGGTGGTCAAGCTGCTGATCCCCAATGCGCTCGTCCTCAAGGTTCCGCAGGGCAGCGGCGGGCTGAGCGGGAGCAGCAGCACAAGCACGGTGTCGCTGGCGCTCTCGGCGAATCAGGTTGGCCCGCTCACGTTTGCGTCCGAGAACGGAAAGGTCTGGCTGGCGCTGCGTCCAGGTAACGCGTCCGCGTCAAGCCAAGCCCTCACCACTCTGGGCTCAGAGCTGAACGACTCACAGTCGGGCGCTCAGAACACGACGCAGTCTCTCACCAGTACCGGACCAGGAGGGCAGTAAAGGTGACAGCAATCCAGACACTCGTGGCGCTCGACGGAGAGGTCGACCGCGCAATGATTGAGTCGGTCGTCGCCCGTGACCCACGGGTGCGGGTGCTCGACTACCTCGATGTGGGTGGCCCATCCGCGAGCGGAAACGGGATCGGCGATGCATTGATCGTCGCGGTTGCCGATTACACGGTGGAGGTGAAGGAGTTCGTGGCTTCGGCCATCCGGCAGCACCCAACGCGCCCCGTTCTGCTGGTATGCCCATTGGGCAGTAACGGCTACCTGGACGACGCCCTGGCATCAGGCGTGGAGGACGTCGTGGCGCTGCCCACTTCCGACTCCAGGGTCGATCCGGAGGTGACAAAGCAGCTCGTGTTCGCGCTCGAGAAGGCGATGCTTCGCAAGCGCGGGAGCCGCTCAGCTGCGCCTGAGAATCCGACCAAGGTGATCTGTGTCTTGGGCTTGAAGGGCGGAACCGGAAAGACGCTGACTGCCGCCAACCTCGGCGTTGCTCTGGCGCAAGCCGGTAGGCGCGTCGCGTTGCTGGACCTTGACCTCCAGTTCGGCGATCTTGGCCTCATCCTTGGGCTCCGGCCCGAACGCACGATCTACGACCTCGTGCGTTCGGGAGGGGCTCTGGATGCCGAGAAGCTCGAGGACTTCATGATCCAGCATCCCTCTGGAGTTCGGGTACTCCTGGCCCCGGTGCGTCCTGACCAGGCGGCTGTCATCGGCGTCCCGTTTCTCGCCGAGGTACAGCACCTGCTGGCGGAGATGTACGAGTTCGTACTGATAGACACGCCGCCAAGCTTCGCACCGGAGGTGATCGCCGCCGTCGACGGGGCCACCGAAATCCTGATGGTGACGATGCGCGACACGCTGTCGCTCAAGAACGCGCGGCTCGGCCTGGAGACGCTCGAGCGCATGGAATTCGATCGCGGCCGGGTCAAGATCGTGTTCAACCGCGCGAACACACATGTCGGCATCGAGCGCGAGGATGTCCTCGCCATCCTCGGCCGGGACGTCGACGTCCTCGTCCCCAGCCACCGAGACATCGCGCGGTCGGTCAACCAGGGCTCGCCAATCGTTCTCGACTCAAACGCCGAGGCATCCAAGTCGTTCACCCTGCTGGCGTCTCTGTACATGGATCCCGCAGGTACTCAGAACGTCGTCCAGTTCCAGCCGAAGACCGATGGGCGACGCAGCCTGTTCCGTCGCGCCAAGGGGTAGAGATGGAACTCCACGAGCGTCTGTCGGCGGCAAGCGGTCTAAGCGAGCGGATCTCGAAGACGACCGAGGAGCCGGTGCCGGCTGGCGAGTCGCCCTTCTCGGATGTCAAGAACCGCATTCACCTGGCGCTCATCGAGACGCTGGGAAGGCAGCTGTTCAACGCTGAGCTCGACCACCGCGCACTCGCCAACAAGGTCCACGACGAGCTGCGCCGCCGGCTTTCGCAGGAGGCAGGGATCGCCCGTGAGGACAGGGAGCGGCTCGTAGAGGAGCTGGCCGACGACATCCTTGGCCATGGGCCTCTGGAGCGGCTGCTGGAGGATGACACGGTCACCGAGATCATGGTCAATGGCGCGGCGGAGGTGTGGGTGGAACGAGCGGGCCGGTTGCACAAGACGCCGATCCGATTTTCGGATGAGTCGCACCTGCGAAGAATCATCAGCAAGATCGTCGCCCAGGTGGGGCGACGGATAGACGAGTCGTCGCCGATGGTGGATGCCCGACTGCCTGACGGCAGCCGCGTCAACGCCGTAATTCCGCCCCTCGCGCTCAATGGCTCGCTGCTGACGATCCGAAAGTTCGGCAGGCGGCGTCTGGACATGGATCAGTTGGTGAGCAAGGGGACGCTCACGGCCGAGACGCGTCAGCTGGTGGCCCGCTGTGTCGAAGCGCGCCTGAACATTCTGGTATCTGGAGGCACCGGCGCCGGAAAGACGACCCTTCTAAACGCCCTCTCTGCGGCGATCCCCGATCACGAGCGGATCGTGACGATCGAGGATGCGGCAGAGCTCCAACTCGCTCAGCGTCACGTCCTGCGGCTGGAGGCCAGGCCGAAGAACATCGAGGGCGAGGGCGAAATCACGATTCGTGACCTGGTCCGCAACTCCCTGCGGATGCGCCCCGATCGCATTGTGGTGGGCGAGGTCCGCGGCGGTGAGGCGTTGGACATGCTCCAGGCCATGAATACGGGACACGACGGATCGCTTTCCACGCTTCATGCCAACGCTCCCCGGGATGCCCTGGCGCGGCTCGAGACGATGGTCTTGATGAGCGGCTACGACCTACCGCTCAGAGCTGTACGCGAGCAGATCTGCTCGGCGCTCGACATGCTAATCCACGTCGAGCGTTTACACGACGGCACCCGGCGTGTGGTCGCGATCACCGAGGTCCAGCGAATGGAGGCCGACGTGATCACACTTCAGGATCTCTACACCTTCCACGTCGACGGCGTCGCTTCCGGGCGGCATGTGGTCGGCTCGCTGAAGGCGACCGGGCTGCGCCCGGCGTTCCTGGAGAAGTTCGAGCGCCGTGGCGTCGAGCTGCCGGGCCCCGGAGCCGGAACTGCTACGGCAGATGGACGCGGCCCGAGTGCTGGCCGCGACGGTTCTTACGCGGCGCTGGGAAAGCGTGTGCATGCGTGAGCTCTCTAAGCTCGGATCGCTACGTGCAGGCGTGGTGGCAGCCGTTGCCGGCCTGGCGCTTGGCGGTGCCAGCAGCGCTCTGTCCGACCAGGGCCGGGGCGGCTCGTCGCCGACGGGCAGCTCCACCGCGCAGCTGATCACGACGGCCCCGGCTGGTCTTCGCGCGGGGTCACAGCCCAGCGCCACCAGTGCCGCGACCCGCACGGTTGTACGAACAGTTACCGCACCCTCAGTCGCCACCGTACCGGCGACGACACCCAAACCGGCGGCGCCCAAGCCTCAATCTCCACGTCCTCAGCCGCAGCTGGCGGGGATGCTCGGCGGTGGCGCGGTTTTCCCCGAGCGCACGTTGGAGCTGTGGCCTCCGACTCCTGTCTTTCTCGGCGCGGGCCGGGTGCACGTCAATGAAAACGGGCAGGCGGTTGACGGCCTCCGAGTAACTCCACTCACGCAGGCCGGGGCTGGTGACTTTGGGGTCTTCATAGTGATCGATCAGAACGTCAGCATGAGCGGTCAGTCGCTCGCGCAGGCGCTGGCCGCATCACGCGCTCTTGCGGTGCAGCGCACGGGCAATCAGGAGCTCGGGCTGATCACGTTCGCGCAGCAGCCGTCGGTGGCGCTGGGACTCACCACCGATCAGCAGGCGATCACCACAGAGCTCGCGCATACCCCGCCCCCGAGCAAGGGCTCACAGATATTGCCGGCGCTCTCCCTCGCCTACCAACAACTGGCCAACGCAAAGATCGCGGCGGGCGCGGTGATCCTCGTCACCGACAGCGCGGACTTTACCTCCGGTGGCCCCGGCCCCGCGGAGCTGACGAAAACGGGACAAGCGCTGGGGATCCAAACGTTCGCGATCGGGGTTCGCGACTCGAGCTATTCGGCGGGCGTTGGATCGCAGCTCAAGCAACTCAACTCGGGCCTCATCGAGGCGACGCCGGCTGGTCTGACCAACTCCCTAACCCAGGTTTGGTCGGCTCTGATGCGAGGCTATGTGGTGCGCTACCACTCTCGTACCCCACTCGGCAGCACCGTCTCGGTGCAGGCCACGGTGGACGGGATCCCCGGCTCGGTTCACCTGAGCTACTCCACACCGCGGCCACGCCCGGTTCCCCCCAAACGGCCCCAGCCGCAACCGCGGCTGCAGCCGCTGGCCGGCTTCTCGCAGCTGTCACCAAATCCGAGCTTCGCAGCTCCCATTCCTCTAAGCACCGCGGAAAATTCAGGGTCGTTCTGGTCATCGCCGAGCTCGATCATCTTCGTGGCCTTGGTGTGCGCACTACTCGTCGGGCTCGCGGTTCGCGTCGGCTTCGGAGCCTTCGGCCGCACGAACATCCGCTCGCGCGTGGGCAGCTTCATCGGCGAAGGTGATGTCGATACAGACGAAGCGGTAGCAGAACTCGACGCCGTGGACAGGGCACCTGGCCTGCTGGCTCGGCGCCGGTGGTGGCCGTCGTTCGCGACCGACGTGGAGGTAGCTCGTTTCCAGCGCTCACCGATGTCCCTGGTGAGGCTGACGGCCGTGGCATCCCTAGTCGCAGGGATCCCGTTGATCATCCTGATCGGCTCGGCCGCGGGAATCCTTGTCTCCCCTCCGCTGGGGGCTGCCGTGCTGGTCATGATCGTCCGACAGCGTGCTCGTCGCCAGCGGGCCAGGTTTGGCGATCAGCTACCGACCTACCTCCAGGATATGGGCAGTGCAATCCGGGGCGGCAGAAGCTTTGTCAGCGCCATCGTCGCCATAGCGGATGGCGCCGACGAGCCGATCCGGGGGGAATTCGAGCGGGCGGTCACGGATGAGCAGCTGGGGCTCCCGTTCGAGGAGAGCCTGCACACGATCGCTCAGCGGATGCGTTCCGAGGACATGGAGCAGCTCGTGCTGATCGCCCATCTGCATCGCCAGTCGGGTTCGAACGTGGCTGAGTCAATCGACCGGATCGCACAGGGTGCGCGTGAGCGAGCCGAGCTCCGCCGCGAGCTGACCGCGCTCACCTCGCAGGCCCGGCTCTCAAGCCGCGTTCTGACTGCGCTTCCCGTTTTCGTACTGGTGGGAATGAGCGTCATTGCGCCAACTTACATCCGGCCGATCCTCCACACGAGCACCGGCCTCGTGATCCTTGCTATGTGTGGAGTGATGATCGTGTGTGGCTGGATGCTGATGAAACGAATCGTGAAAGTAGAGGGCTAGCGACATGACACTCATGCTGTTCCTATTTGGAATTCTGCTCGTTGCCATCGCCGCGCGTCTGGTCGTGCACGCCGCGGTCCTCCCACGCTTGAACATCACCGCGCATCTTCGCCATATCGAGGCCTATGGTTTCGAGAACGTGGAACCAGACGCCGCCCCTCTGGACCAGCAGCGGCTGAAGGATATTGTGAACAGATTCGCCGAGCAAACCGGACGGATGATGATGCGGGTCCTCCCCATGCTGACGCCTGTCCGCCGCAACGAGCTGAGTGCCGCGGCGTTGTACGACACGTCGGTCGAGACGGTGCATGGCTACCGCACACTAGGGGCCGTGCTGCTGCCGACGCTGATCCTCTTTCTGGCCCTGCTGGGAGGCGGTCCTTCGACCATCACGCTGTTGCTGGCGCTGGCGGTGGGGGCAGCCGGGTGGTACCTGCCCGCGCTGGTCATCCGCAGGCGCGGCGAAAAGCGGCTTGATGAGATCGATCGTGACCTGCCTGACCTAATCGACCTGCTTACTGCGACGGTCGAGTCAGGAATGGCTTTCGCCGCGTCGATCGACATGATCGCGGGCAGGTTCAAGGGGCCCGTCGGGGAGGAACTGAGGCTGACGCACCAGCAGCAGAAGCTTGGTATCTCGACCGACCAGGCGCTCAAGGACATGGTTGCACGGTGCGACACGCCGTCGATGCGCGCTTTTGTGCGGACTCTGAGGGCGGCCGAGTCACTCGGGGTATCGATCGGGGCGAGCATGCGCGAGTTGGCGCACGACGTCCGCCGCCGCCGCCGTCAAGCCGCTCAGGAGCGGATGCAGAAGGCGCCGGTCAAGCTCCTGTTCCCGCTGATGATCTTCATCTTCCCAGCGCTGATGATCGAGCTGCTGTACCCCGCGGCGTACTCCTTCCTGCACATCCTCTCGAGTACCGGTTGAGTCGCGCGCGCGGGGGCGTGGCGCGCCAGAGCAGGCTGAACCCGCCTACGACTCGGCGGCCCTCGCCTGGGGCACCGGGCGCGTAAGCCGGTGCTGGCGGAGACTGGCCGGACAGGCGATCCACCCGACCACCACCAGCTGCAATCCCAGCCAGAACAGCATCTCGCGAGGGCTGTGGACGTTGGGGGTGGGAATCAGTCCGGAGAGCGTCGGGATGAACCAGACCGGCGACAGTCTCGGAGCGCTGAGCGCGATCGGTGCGAACAGGAGCAGCAGGTAGTGCTCCCACACCAGCGGTGAAGCGACCAGGGCCGCGATGACGATCAGGCCAAACGCGCTCTCGGACCGTCCGCCACGCGTCGCCCGCCACGCGCCGGCGACCAGCGCGGTTGCCGTTGCGAGCGCCACCAGCTGAGCGAGCCCCGGAGAGAAGCCCACGCTCAGCAGGGTGGTGGTCATCGAGACTCCCCGGCCGCGCTCGACCAGCGAGAGATCGCTGAGGATCCTGGGGTAGGCCGCGAGGCCGTGGAATCCGATGAGCGCCCAGCTGGCTACCAGCGCGAGGACTGTGAACAACGCGGAGAGAGCGAACATCCGCCACCGCCTGCCGATCAGCGCCCACAGAAGGAGAGGCCACGGAAACAGCTTGCTCGCGACCGTGCCGGCAATCGCGCTCGCGGCAGCGCTGGCACTGTTGCGCAGCCGCCACGCCAGCGCGATGCCGAGCAGCAGGAACGGGCCGAGCGTGCCGAGGTAGAGCCCGAAAAGCGACGGCCACGAGATGATCGCCAGCACTGTGCAACGCCAGTCGCGGACGCCGAGCAGCCTCAGCGCCGTCACGATCGCGGCAAGCGCCAGGCCGGTGAACACGACGCTCGCAAGCCAGAACGGAAGCAGCGCTAGCGGCGCTGCGGCCACCAGCGCGGGGGCGGGGTACACGGGGATCGCGAACGTCGGGTTGGGTGAGCCGCCGGCACGCTTGATCGCCGCGAGTTGCGCCAGCACCGAGGGACGGTACGGGTCCCGCCCATGCAGGATGTCCCGGCCGGCGTTGTACAGGTCGCCGCGAAAGTCGAACTGAAGCGCGCCGTGCCTGGACGCCACAGCGGCCAGCAGCAGCGCTGCTGACGCTGCAACGCCGCTGATGACCGCGGCTCGCCAGCCGACCGCCGCCAGCCGCCGGGCGCCCAGAGGTTGCCGACGCCTCACGGGCAAAGCGCTCACTGGACCAGTGATGCCGAGAACGATCCCGAGCTGCTCCCACGGCGGCCGCGGAGCCACCCAGTGATCCATCTACGCATGCTGGACCTCGCAGTTGCCGCTCGGCTGGGGTCCCGGGACGGCCACGGCGATGCCGCGAGAGTCCGCATGCACCACGGCCGCGCCTCGCAATTCGGCGAGACGCCGGGCCAGCGCCGGATGGTCGGCGCGGGTGCCGATCAGGAGCTGGTAGTCCCGGGTTGCGTCGATCCAGTCCGCGCTCGTTGCGGACTGGAAAGTGACCCAGTCCGTGAGTGCCCGCTGCGGATACGCCTCGAGCTCGCCGTCGAAGGCGACCCGTCCGGCCGCCGAGGGATCGAGCCAGAGGAGCGCTGAGGCGCTCGTGTTATCGGCGAGGACCTCCGCGCAGCGGTGGTCTGCGAGGTAGGTGCGGGCCGCGGCAAGCTCCCTGAGGGGGGCGTGTGACTCGTACGCCGCGCCGCTCCTCGTGGCCACCACAGCAACGACGGCACCTCCCAGGCCCACGGCAAGCGCCGCTATCGCAGACCGGAACACCGTGCTCGGTGCAGCGGTCGGAATCCACGCCGGTGCCGTCTCGGCAAAGACCGCGGCGGCCGCGATCGCCAGCCAGATGTCGTTGCGCATGGCGATGGCGCCGGCAGCGGCGCAAAGCGCCACAGCGATAAGGAGCGGCGCAGGGGGGCGCCGTCCCCTGAGCAGTGCTGCCAGCGTGGAAGCTGACGCCACCAGCAACGGCAGTAGGAACTGGAAGAAGGAAAGCGCCGGGAACTGAGGCGGGTCCCACTCGATGTCCGCGCGCGCTACGACAGGGTTGCCCAGCATCTCGCGGTAGTAGGCCAGTGCGTGGAGCCCGTACGGGGTTGCCAGCGGCATCAGGGCAGCCGCGGCGGCGAGCGCGAGATAGGCGAGCCCATCGTGTCGGCTGGAACGACCCAGGGCCACCGCACGGTATGCGAAGTACACGCTTGCAGCGGCGGCACCGATCAGCACCGAGCCGTGGAGATTGGCCCATAGCGCCAGCAGCGGCACCGCGAGGAGGATCTGCCAGGAGAATCGAGCGCGGCGCGAGTCGTTCAGACAGAGCCAGAGCAGCAATACGAACAGCGGCAGCGCGAACAGCTGCGCCCTGACGAACGTCACGCTGAGGCCTCCCAGGATGGCGATGCTGACGGCCGCGGTCACCACGGGCAGCGACGCCCGGCGGCGCAGCAGGACTGCCAGCACCCCGTATCCCAATCCGAATACGAGCGCGGAAAGTGCCACCACCGCCTCGTAGCCGCCCGCCCGCCACACCTCGAAGGTGAGGAGCTCGGCCAGCCATTGCTGATCGACGTACGCGTGGCCTCCGCCCGCGATCGTGAACACCTCGCGGTGGGGCAGCCCGTGCTGGGCGATCCACCGCCCCGTGTACAGCAGCCGGAAACTGTCGGCCTGGAGCTCTCTCAGTCCGGACCACGTCAGCAGAATCGCGGCCGCACCAGCGAGTACTGCAAGCGCGACCGTCTCCCGCCGCAGCGTCCAGATGCGTCCGCGCAAGGCCATCTTTTACCTCGAGGCCGCGCGGCTGCGCAGGATCACCAGCCGGTTGCCGTCGTCGTACAGGATTCGCCGTCCGGTCTCCCTCAGAAATCCAGTCGCCGCTGCCGGCGCATACCTGCGATCGAGCACGATCAGCCGGTAGCCACGTGCGGCGCGCTTCCAATCGGGCCCGATGGCGTAGAACAGGTCTTGGAGACCGCTCATCTGGTTCGCGCTCAGCAGCTCGAACCGCGCGTCGTTGCCGACTCGGCCCCGCAGAGCCATGTCGCGCCAGAGCAGCCAATCCGCAAACCTGACATCGGCCATCACCTTGAGCGTTGGATCAGCGGCCGTAGCCGTGCGTACGGCTTCCAGCACCTGGGGGCGCTGATAACTCAGCTCGATGCTCGATGCGGGTCGTTGAAAGGCGCCGAGAACCGCGATGAGCAGGCAGGCCGCGGCCATCAGCGCGAGCCCCGCGTTTATCTGGACGCGGCGACGCGCCGGCGCGGAGCTGGACGAGCCGGCCCGCGCCCAGACCGCGGACAGCGACAGGGGCATCACCAACAGGGCACAAAGCGAGAAGAACAGTGCGTTGCGCGTGACGCTGATGCTGCCCGCGCCGAGGGCCACGAGCGCCAAGCGCTCCCACGCCGTGGTTGCTCGAGGGGCGCGGCCGAACGACCACAGGGCCACGCCGATCGTCATGAAGAACGGGACGGCGATGATCGCCTGCGACGTGATCGGGCGCCATTCGGTCACGGCGTTCCGGATCGTGCTGCCCAGAAGCATCGTCTGGTAGTAGGGAACGATCGACAAGCCGTAGGGCGTGATCGCCATGCACACAGGCGCGCCCAGCAGGAGGGTCAGTGGAAGCACCCACGCTCGCCATGAGGACAGCAATACGGCGCGTCGCTCCCACAGCAGCGTGAGGCCCCTCAGACACACCAGCAGTGCGCCAAGCGAGACGGTGCCGTGCAGGTTGGCCCACACAACGAGTAGGGGCAGGCACCAGAGCACCCTCCGTGAAGGCTTCCGACTGTCGGACGCCAGCAGGTATGCCACAGCGACAAACAGCGGGAGCACGAACTGCTGAGTCCGAACCTCCCGCGAGGGCACGATCATCAGGATGCACACCGGCAGCATCACGAGCACCGATGCCGGCGTCGCGCCCAGCCGCCGCGCGCCCACCACCGCTCCTCCGACGCCTACCACGATCAGCGCGACGTTGACGACTCCCAGCAGCGCCAGCCCTCCGACCAGGTATAGGCCGTAGCTACCAAGCTGCGATAGCCACTGCTGATCGATCCATGGCAGGCCGTGGGCGATCGCGGTGAGTGTCTCCTGGTGCGGAATGCCCGAGTTCCAGACCTCGCGGCCGCCGACTAGCGAGAGCCAGCTGTCCACGTTGAACGCACCCGGCAGGTAGAAGATGAGTCCAGCGCCGAGCGCCACCACGGCGACGGCGAGCAGCACGTCCGGCCCGTGCTCCGAGAACACGCCTAGCCGGGTCCGCATACGGCTCACCGGCACGGCATCAGCGCGCCCGATCGTGAGCGACGTCATAAGAAGCCCATCGTCGTGCCGGGGTCCGCGCGGGATGCCACGATGCGGTAGGTAGACCTAGACGAAGGTCCAGGGTGAGGCGTTCCGGGGAAGGCGATACCTCTACTGAAAGCGATGTCGCCTGACCGCCACAAGCTGCGCAGCAATGAGCTCGCGGTGCTCGCGACATGCGTCGCGGCGGTGGTGGCGCTTGCGGCGTTACCCGCAAGCGTGGGAGCCGACGCGCGCTGGCTGGCGGCGCTAGGTCACCTCGTCGCGTCCCATCACGCCATTCCCGCAGGCGTTCCGTTCGCCGCAGACGCCGCGGCGCACTGGCCGAACGTACCCGTGCTCGCAGAGCTGATCTTCTACTGGCTGGAGCGTGCGCTGGGAGACCAGGGCCTGGTTCTGGCTCAGCTCTTGGCGGTGGCGGTCGCGACGGCCCTGCTGATGCGGGACTCGCTCTCGGGCGGCGCGAACCCGGGTGGCACCGCACGCGCCGCGGGGCTGGCCGCGATCGGCTCGATCACGGGCCTGGCGATCGCGCGCGGACAGCTCTTCTCGATTGCGCTGCTGCCGCTGGTGTGTCTGATTCTGCGCCGCGAAAGCCGGAACCCTTCCCGCCGGATCTGGGCTGTCGTACCGCTGCTGGCGGTGTGGGCGAACCTGCACGGGGCCGTCCTGATCGGGCTTGCGCTCGTGCTCTGCTACCTGCTGCTGGAGCGGGTACGGACCCAGCGACTGGTTGCAGCTGCGGTCGCGCTGGCCTCTGTTGCCGCGGTGTGCCTGACTCCGAGTCTCCTGCACACCCTCGACTACTACCGCGGCGTTCTCGCCAACGCCGCAGCCGCGCGGGGCCAGGGTATGTGGGCACCCCTGTCGCCCACTGCACCGCAGGACGTCCTGTTGATCCTGGCCGCGGTCGTCCTGGGCTGGAAGTTCATCGCTGCCAGGCCGCGCCTCTGGGAATGGGCCGCTGCCGGGGCCCTGCTGGTGATGACCATCCACGCCAGCCGCTCTGGAATGTGGCTTCTTTTCTTCATGACCCCGACCGCGGCTCGAGGCCTCAAAGCGTTTCGAGCCTGGGAACGGATGGTCCCGGTTGCTGCGGCTACTGCGGTTGGAGCAATAGGGTTTGCGCTGGTACGTGGCCCCGTCCAAGACGGAGCAAGCCCGCGACTGGTCTCGCGGGCACTATCCCTATCGCACGGCCTTCCCATCCTGGCCGGTGAGGGCATCGATGAGCAGGTCTCGCTGGCTGGCGGGTCGATCCTGATCGGAAACCCGATCGACGCCTTCTCACGGTCAGATCAAAACCGATACCTCGACTGGCTGAGCGGCCGGCCCGGCGGCCGCCGCCTGCTCGGCACGCCCGTGCGGGTCGTCCTGGTCCTCCGCGGAAGCGCCGCACAGACCCTGATGGCACGCACACCAGGCTTCGCTGCCGCCGCCGGCGACCGAAACGCGCTCCTCTACGAGCGCAACTAGCGAGGGCCCAGCTTCGACGTCATACAGCTGTCCAGGAGCGCTCCCGCAACTGCATCCCGTCAACTCCCAGCCCGATAACTTGTCTCAACGTGAGACGGGCGCTGGAAAACGCACTGCAGTCGCTTATTTCAGACGCGGCCGACATGCGCAGTGTCATGGGTGAGATCCTCGACGCGTTGGTCACCCCGGTCACGCCGGAACCGGCGCCCGGCGATCGGCACTAGCGAACCCGCCCCGACCCGTCGCCGTCGCCAGGCGCCGCCAGGCGCATGACTTCTTGGAACGAGTTGCTCGTTGCTACGGTCTGGGGGTGTCCGCTGAGCCCCGCCAGCCGCGCGTACACCCCACCCTGATTCTCGCCGTCCTCTCGCTTGCAGGACTGGCGTACGCGGTTCTGAGCTCCGCCGTGCTCCCGGCGCTGCCGACGCTTCAGCGGACGCTCCACACCAGCGAGGCAGGCGCGACCTGGCTCCTGACCGGCTTCCTCGTCTCGGCGTCGGTTGGAACCTCCATCATCGGCCGTCTAGGAGACATGTACGGCAAGGAGCGTCTGATGCTGTGGACGCTCTTGGTTCTGGCGGCCGGAACGCTGCTGGCCGCCCTCTCGGACTCGCTTGTCCCGATGATCATCGGCCGGGTCATCCAGGGCGTTGCGGGCGGGATCTTCCCGCTTGCGTTCTCGATCGCCCGCGATGAGTTCCCGTCTGACAAGGTCGCGGGCAGCATCGGGCTGATGTCCTCGATCCTGGGGATTGGCGCCGGCTGCGGACTGGTCCTGGGAGCCTTGATCGTCGAGCATCTCGGGTGGCACTGGCTGTTCTGGATCCCCCTGGGCGTGACGCTCCTCGCCGCGTTAGCGACGTGGCGGTATATCCCGGAGTCCCCGGTACGCGCCCCGGGCCGCGTGAACTGGTTGGCGGCCGCGCTCATGAGCGTCGGCGTGGCGGCGGTGCTGATTGCGATCGCTCAGACCACGGTGTGGGGCTGGGGTAGCGCCAAGACGCTCGGGGTGTTCGTGGTGGGCCTGATGTTCTGCGTGCTCTGGATCACCGTGGAGGTCCGCAGCCGCGTACCGCTCGTCGACATGACGATGATGCGGATCCGCGGCGTGTGGACGACCAACCTGGCGGCGTTCCTGCTCGGCGCCGGCATGTATTCGTCATTCATCGTCTTCCCTCAGTTTGCGCAGCTGCCCAAGCGGACGGGCTTCGGGTTCGGCGCGTCGATCGTCGTCTCCAGCCTCTACCTGCTGCCGAGCGCGCTAGCGATGGGTCTTGTGGCCGCTGCGGCGGGGAGGATCGCCAGGAGCGTCGGCTCGAAGGTCGCCCTGATTGCGGGTACCACCTCCGCCACTGCCGCATTCGCCTACGCGACCCTCGCGCACCGTCATCCCTACGACATGCTGGTCACGGTGACCCTGCTCGGCATCGGGATCGGTCTGGCGTTCGCCGCGCTCGGCAACCTGATCGTACAGGCGGTCCCTCCAACCCAGACCGGCGTTGCCAGCGGGATGAACACCGTGATGCGGACGCTGGGTGGAGCGTTGGGAGGGCAGCTGGCTGCGACCTTCATCGCCCACCACGTGGCCCATGGGCTTCCCACGGTCACCGGCTTTGTAGATAGCTACCTGATGGAGACGGTGTTCCTGGTGATATGCGTGCTGGCCTCGCTGCTGGTACCGGCCCTCGCTCCCAGTGCTCGCTCAGCTGCCGCACGCGGAGGGCTTGCCACGGCCCCCGAGCCGGGTTGATCCGGGATCGAACTTGCACCCCGGCTTGAGTCGCCGGCCCCGCGCGGCTTATGCTTGACGGCGCATGAGCGCAGTCAACCTAGAGGTCGTAGAAGGGCCCAACGCCGGGATGCAGGTCACCGTCGACCGGCCGCTGGTGGTCGGCCGCGAGGACACCTCCGATCTCCATCTCGATGATCCTCGCGTCTCCCGCAGGCACGCCCGGATCACACCGGGCGATACCGAGGCCACTGTCGAGGACCTGGGATCGGCCAATGGGACGTTCATCAACCACACTCAGGTGCACGGCTCCGCGCGCCTGGGAGCGGGCGACGAGCTGCTGCTCGGCACTTCCGTGCTGACCCTTAGGACGCCTTCGGAGGTCCAGGCCCGACAATCGGGTGTCATCCCCGTACCTCCCGGGCTGGTCGCGCCGGAGCGCAAGCCGGACTATGTCGATCGCGTCTCCAGACCGGCCGTGGCGCCGGCGGCCGGGCCGCCGCAACTGACCAGGCTCCTCGATGTCCGCGTCCGAGCGCAGGCGAGGCTGGCGCCGCTGGCCATCCTGGCCCTGATTGCCGTCGCGCTGGTGATCTATTTCGCGGCTCGCTGACTAGGGCGGCGGGGTACGAAACTTGAAATAGAGGACCAGCGCGAGCGCGGTGGCCACGATGACCAGCACGCACACCACCGTAGGACCCCAGAGCAGCGAGGCCGCGGTGCGCCGGTGGGTCGTGGCGCGGCTGGCGGAGCCGGCAGCTCCGGTGACGAACGGGGTCTGCGGCGCCGGAGTTAGCGGCGGAGGGGATGCCGGGACCTGCGGCAGCGGCTCAACGGGCCCTGGTTCGGCGGGTGGCCTGTCGACGATGGTGCCCTGAATCTCCGGAACCGCCGCGAGCACGGTGGGACCCGGCTCGGTGCGCGGGACCGCGATCTCGATTGTGGTCCGCCCGAGCTTCAGCTGTTCGCCGCCTTGGACCCTGACAGGCGCGCTGATCCGCTTGCCGTCTATCACGGTTCCGTTCAGCGATCCCAGATCCTCGATCTGAAGCCCGTCTTCAACGGGCCGAACCAGCACGTGCCGGCGGGAAAGCTCCGGATCGTCGATCAGGACATCGACCTCGCCACGCCCGATCACGATCTCGTCGTGGACTTCGATCGTCTCACCCGCCCGAGGGCCGGTGAGGATGACTAGCTGCGCCATGGGATCAGACTAAGTCGACCTGGCGGCCACCGTCAATAGGTTGGCGAACGCGATTGCCGTGGGCGGTCGCCGATGAGGATCCTTGGATAACGCCATCAGCACCGCCGTGGACAGCTGAACCGGTGCGTCGTCGCGGCGGGCGCACGGGTTGGATGGCTCCTCGCCGAGAATCGCTCCAGCAACTTCAAACAACGATTTCCCGGCGAACGGCGGCTTTCCGGTGAGCGCCTCGTACACCACGATGCCCAGCGCATAGATGTCGGTGGCGGGATCAGCCGGGGCGCCCCGGATCCGCTCCGGCGCCAGGTAATCCACCGAGCCTACGACCGTTCCGGGCCGGGTCAGCGTCGAGAAGTTGGACCCCTTGGCAAGGCCGAAGTCGGTGAGCTTCGCCGAGCCATCGGCATCGAACAGGATGTTCCCGGACTTGACATCGCGGTGAACGATCCCGGCACCATGGAGCGCGTCGAGCGCGGAGGCAATCTGTGCCGCCATCCGCACGATCTGATCGACCGGGAGCGGGCCGTGCGCGTCGATGCGCTGCTCCAGTGACTGCCCGTCGATGTAGCGCATGACCAGGTAGCGCCGCCCTTCCCATTCGCCGAAGTCGAGCAGCGGCACCACGTACTTGTGGTTGACCTCGCTGGCGGCGCGGGCTTCGTGATTGAAACGGTGAACCGACTCGGTGTCACGAGCCAGTCCCCCCTTGATCACCTTCAACGCCACGGTCTCGCCGCTGTCTTCCGCGACAGCTCGATAGACCGCGCCCATGCCGCCCCGTCCGATCAAGGCCTGAACTCGGTATCGCTCGATCTTGCTGTCGGGGAGGAGCTCGTCCCCGGACGCAGTTCCGTGTTTGAGTAAAGCCACCCCGGCCACAGGATAGGCGGTCTTGGAGGGGTTCGCCAGGCTACCTGGCCGCGATGTCAGTCGTCGACCAGTTGAAGCGCGTCATGCTGTCCCGAGGGGCCAGTGCACCCGGTCGTGAGCCGCGCCGGACGAACAGGATTGGGGCCGGCGCCGCACGTGCGATCTCGGCGCGGACCCGTCCCAGGCCTTCCTGGCGCCAGCGCTCGGAAAGCCCAATGATCAGGAGCCCCGCCCCGCCGGCAGCATTGATCAGTCCCTCATCACCCCTCTCCGCCACGATCGGCTCTGCCGCAATGCCCGCAAACTGCTGTACGACCAGCGAGGCATTGGCGAGCAGCCGGGTGGGGTCGCGGGCTTCGCCGCCCCCGTCGGCGGCTCCGAGCAGTTCGAGACGGGCGCCGCTGGCCGACGCTATCCACGCCCCGAGCTCAAGCGCCGCCCAATCGTGTTCCGCGCCTCCGAATGGGATCACCACCGGGGAATCGCTGTCAGTGAGCACCTGCTGGTCCTCGCGTGCCACCAGGACGCCAACGTCGGCTGCCGCGTCCCTGAGAACCACGCCGACCTCGCCACGTGGGACCCCGGCGCCGAGCAACGGCCGCCGCCCGTCCATGAGGATCAGATCGACGGGCTCCCGCTCGGCCATGCGCACGAGGTCCGCCCCAGGCTCAGAGGAGGTGAACGCCACCGCCCGCGCCGCAATCCCGTCGTTCAGGAGTTCGGAGCGGACGCCCTGCAGCTGCTGGTCGGCTGCGGAGAGCATGCGGAACTCGGTCTGGAGACCTCCGCTCACGGTGGCGCGTCTGGGTGGTGGCACCAGCCGCGCCAGCAGAATTTCCCGAGGGGGCTGGGAGCCCGCGAGCAGGCGCGCGATGCCCAGCAGTTGCGACAGCGCCTCGTCGTTCTGGGGGGCGAGGAGAATCGAGCGTTCCGGGATTGGGACGGGTGCCTCGGTCACCGATTGGCGGCGGGCGCGGTCGAGCTGCTCCTCAACCTCGCCGAATTCGTTGTGAGGGTCGAGAATCCGCAGCACTGGGCCGGCCATGAAGGTGGTCACCAACGCCATGATCACCATCGCCGCGAACAGTGCGGGCGAGATGACCCCGCTGTCCAGGGCCAGGTTGAGCACGATCAGCTCAGTCAGCCCGCGGGTGTTCATCAACGTTCCAAGCACCGAGGAGTCGCGCCACGGCATCCGCGTGACACGCGCGGCAAGCACGGCGCCGCCGAACTTGCAGGTGATCGCCACCGCGACCAGGGCGACCGTGATCAGCACCAGCGAGCCTCGGTTGAGCAGGAGGAAGTTCGTCTTCAGGCCGGTGTACACGAAGAACAGGGGCAGCAGCAGCGTGACGACGAAGTCCTCCACCCGGCGGGTGATGTCCTCCGTGAAACCGGCGTTGCGCGGCATCACGATCCCCATCAGGAACGCTCCGAAGATCACCGCAACCCCAATCTTGTCGGTGGTGTACGCGCCGAGAACGACAGCGACGAAGATCGCGGCGATCCAGGTCGCCGGGACCCGGCCGGCCTCGTCGTAGGCGATGGAGGCACGCCGTAGCAGCGGCCGGACCAGAATGAACAGGACCGCCGCGTAGGCGATCGTCTCGCCGATGGTCCGGAGGATGGTCAACCCCGATCCGGCGGTGGCGACAGCGGTGGCCAGAGCGATCAGAAACCAAGCCGTTACGTCGTCCACGGCGGCCGAGGCCAGGGCAAGCACCCCCATTGGCCGCCTGGTCATCCGCCGCTCGATGATGATTCGGGCGAGGACCGGGAACGCCGTGATCGACATCGCGACGCCCATGAACAGCGCGAAGGCTGCGAATCTCTTGGGCGGGGCCAGCAGCGTGTAGAGCGGAATCGCAATGGCCAGGCCCGCCATCATCGGGACCGCGACGCTCGTGTTGGATACGGCCAGCGCCTGGCTGAGCCGCCCCCGGAGCGCGCGGAAATCGAGCTCGAGGCCGACGAGGAACATGTAGAAGATCAGGCCTAGCTCGGCGGCGACCCCGAGGTATGGGACCACGTCGCTGGGGAAGAGGTCCTTCTCCGCCCCGGGGAGGAGCCGGCCGACCAGCGTGGGGCCGAGGATGATCCCCGCCAGCACCTCTCCCATCACGCGAGGCTGGCCGATCGCCGGCATCAGGCTGCCGACCAGGCGCGCCGCAACCATCACCACCACGAGCGCGAGCAGGAAGTGGGTGAGCGTGCTGTCGAATGTCCGGGGCTTGGCGCCGGCTTTCGGCGTTGGCGCGGTGCCCGGCAGCGGCAGGGCTCGCACGAACGCCGCCACCACCGGGAGGCCGCTGGTGCTCGTCAGCTGCTTGCCACGAGCGAGCAGGTTCACCGGTTGCACTCCCAGGCCGCCTGCGCACCTGACCGTTCCGGTGAGCCGACCGTGCTTGAACGTGAGGTGGGCGATGGTCTTCGCCGAAGTGTTCTCCAGGTCCACGTACTGGCCTGACTGCATCAGCGTGATCGACTTGCTGAGGCAGCTCCCGCCCGTGGCGACGGCGTATGTCCCGGCGATGTTGGGCTGGGCGTGCTTCTTCGAACCCGCCGTCAGCGTCACGGCGACGACGGCCGCCGTTATTGCCGCCAGCACCGTGTAGTAGATCGCCAGCCGCTGCTTCGAAGCTTTGGGAACCGCCGCGGCTTCAGGGGCGGCTGGGACGCTCACGGGGCTATCGGGGGTATTCGGTGCACTCCTGAAGGCGACGGAACGTTGCGCAGCTCTTCTGGGACCTGGCGAACGGTGGAGAACTCGCGGGCAAGAGGGGGCGGGCCTTCGCCCGGATCAGCGGGCATCGCCACCAGCGCCGGGAGTGGCTCACGCTCGACCGGGATGGACCAATCCGTCCGGCGGAACTCACCCCCGCTCTCGATCCAGGTCAGGGAGATGACCGGCAGGATCACGATCTTCGTCACGATCGCCATCGACCAGGAGAGCCAGTAGAACCAGGTCGTGTCGATATCGGACACGCCGCCGAGGTTCAGGAAATGCGCCAGCAGGTACAGGAGCACGAACTCGTTCACGCCGAGCAGAAACGTCAGCCACGGCGGCTGCCACTTGATCACGAACGGATAGAAGGCGATGTCGAGGGTGACGCCGAGCAGGAGCAGCAGACCTATCAGGACGATCCAGCCCGGCCGCCCCGTCGCCAGGGACAGGATCGTTCCAAGGATCGCGGGCCCCACCAGGATCGCGGTGCGGGTCTGGATTCGCCCGAGGACCGTTGGGCACATTACGCCAGCTGCTCCGTGGCGCGGACGCGCCGTACCTCACGCGCAACCGCGCGGCCGAGTCTCACCTGAAGCGCGAGCCGGCCGAAGAAGTGGCGGCGGCGCAGCCGTTCGGCGCGCCGGCAGTCGCCCACGAACCGTCGGCCGATGTATTTGAGGCCCGCGATCGTATCCCCGTGCGGAATCACGTTGTTGGCGGTAAGCCCCATCATGCACAGCCTCGACTCCTCCAGGTCCAGCCCGGGCACACCGCAGTTCGCAAGGAGCTTCAGGCGCCCTTCTTCCACCGGTAGGTCGTAGTGGTCTATCAGCCTCCGCAGCAGCGGGAGCGTCAGCACCGACTTGTTGAACCCCGTGGCTGCCACCACGCCCGTGACATCGAGCCAGCCCGGGTCCTCGCCGTATTTGCTGGAGATATGGATGCGCAGGCCGGCCGGACCCGGCTCAACCTTGTCGATCTCGCCCAGGGCGCCGCCGAAGCGATCTTCCCGTCTACCCTGCTCGATCTTGGCTGCCCAGCTGCGACGGTGCGGCGTGGTGCCGCGCAGCACGTTGCCCAGGAACTCCACGCGGGCCTCGAACGAAAGCTCCTGGAACCGGTCGATCCCCTTGGCCTCGAACAGGCACCGCGGGACGTTGAGGTCCTGATCGTCGGGAAGCGGGTTCCTGGTCAGGGCCAGCACCTTGCCCCCGGCGTCCAAGATGTTGGACCACTCGTTGATCGAGGCGATGCCCGCACCGAGCACCACGTATCTCCCCCCGGGTGCGTATGTCTTGCTCTCGTACGCCTGCACGATCCGGTCGGCGGTCTGGGGGTCGTTCCGCGCCTTCGCCAGCACTGGCGGGAAGGAGAGCGGGCCGTGTCCCAGAGCGAGCATGACGTGCTTGGCCCGCCCGACGAAGTTCGCCTCCTCGTCATATAGGACGAAGTGCGGGGCGGATCCGTTCTGACGCTGCAGCCAGCCGATGCGCTTGGGAACACGAGAGCCTTCCCAGTTCAGCCGCCGAGCCACCACCCCGGCTTCGGTGAGGATCTCGGGAACCCCCGGGTTGTACTTGCGTCGCACCGAGCGCTGGAGAGGCTTGATCGAGCGATGCGACCACGAGTCCAACTCGGCGAACGTCGGCCAGTCGGCGGGCATGAAATGCGATTCCGACTCGGATCGCAGCACGGTCTGTCCCAAGTTGAATGCGTACTGCTGATAGGTCCCCACCGGGTTCTCGGACGGGCCGTAGATCGTGATCTGCTCCGGACGGAACCCCAGATAGACGGCGGTGGAGTAGACGATCAGCGAACCGAAGCCGTCGCCGACCACCGCAATCGTCGCGTCCCGTGGAAACGAAGCGGGCATCGATGCTCAGCCTCCTAGCGCCGTCGTGGCCGTGTCCCCGTGGTGTCCATTGCCGGCCCCACTTGGGAACAGTATCGCGGCCGCCGGGACTGAGGCAAGCCGTGCGAGCCGACCTCGCGGGCGCGCCGTCGGGCGCCGCGAGCGAGCGCTACAAAAGCCGCTGAATCCGCAGGCGTCGGTGGCCCCGAGGAGTGGGCACCTCAACCGCCTCCCCGGTGGCGCGGCCGAGGAGTGCCTTCGCCACCGGTGACTGGGACGACAGCATCCCCGCGGATGCGTCGGCCTCTGCGGCGCCGACAATCCGCCAGGTGTGCACGGTGCCAGTCCCCTCGTCGAGGACCTCAGCCGTCCGCCCGAAGGCGAACTCGTCGCCGCCACCAGCATCCGCATCCACCACCACCGCGTGACGGAGGCGGTGCTGGAGGCGCTTGATCCGCGTTTCCAGATGCGCTTGATCCTCTTTGGCGGCGTGGTACTCCGCGTTCTCCGAGAGGTCTCCGAGCTCACGCGCGGTGAGGATGCGCTTGGCTAGCTCTCTGCGCCCGCGCGTCTCGAGCTCTCCGAGCTCTCGTTTGAGCTCCTTCAGGCCCTCGCGCGTGATCGGCTCGTCACCTGGATCCTGCGTTGTCACAACTTGGATGCTGGCAGGTCAGCGCCGCGTTCGGCCCTCCCGCGCTACCTCTAGGCGCGCTGAACGCGGTTCCATTCAATCCAGCCCGCCCCCGCCCTTCCGTCGGCGGTGCGGACGTTGCACATCGCGCGCGGGAACAGTGACAGGCGTCCGTCGGGCGCCTCCAAACGGAGCGCTCCGAACCCGGTCGGCTCAATCTCCACCCCCAGCCCGTCCGGCTCGGAGCGGATCTGAGCTCCCGTGACGAGCCCATTGCCGGCCACTTCCTCGCTGCTCTCCACCGAGGTGATCTCCACCAGCTCGCCCTCCTTCTGCACGTATCCCACGCCAAACCCAGGCATCTGAGGGATGCCCACCGCGTGAGTGTGCGTGCCGTCGTCGAGGTGGAGCGCGCTCCACATCCAGTCCAGCGCCCACCAGTCCCGTGAACCCCATGAGTGGTCACGCTGGCCGATCCCTGAGAACTGGAGCTCTTCCTCGCCCATCCGCACCCGTCCGCTGACCCGGCACGGGATCTCGTAGCGCGTGGCCTGCCGCCACGCGTAAGGAATGCCCGCGGTTTCCCAGATCAGGTCCAGCTCCACCTGGACGGGCGTCCCCGGCTCGCCCCGCAGCGGCGCCGACTGGTCCTCGTGTGCCTCCGCTGTCCCGCTCACCTTGACGGCGAACCGCTGTAGCGGATCCTCGCACTGCTGCTGTGCATGGAGCCGCTCAAGATCTATCGCCTGCAAGTCATCCTCGGCATCGGGCAGCGGCGCCGCGGGATCGACGAGCATGATCGATGGGCGCCCGGGCCCGCAGATCGCCGCCGTGTACAGCGACAAATTCTGGTTGGGTAGCCGCCCGAGACGGACGTACAGTCCCAGCTGGCGGTCGTCCGCCACGGCGTCGAAATACCAGGACTCGTTCCAGAGTGGCTCGGGGCCAGGAGCGTGCCGTCCCTCATCATGAGGCTCAGGACGAAGCGGTTGCGGCGGCGACGTGCTCGGCTCCGGGAGCAGCGCCAGCGCGTCGAGATCGAGCACCTGCTGCGCATTGCGGGCCAGCCAGGTCATGAACATCCGATCGCCGCGCTCGGTTCGCTCCACGACCATCGGCGCGGCCACCGACATCAGAATCCCGTTGAAGCATTGCCTTCGGTACTGCTCCCAGCACACCTCCCAGGAGAGGCTGTTTACTCCCTGCGCCAGCAGTCCGTCGTGATACAGGCGGACCAGCTCCTCCTCGTGCTCACGGCGATCCTCGACGCGTAGACAGCCGCCGACGAAGTAAGCGACGTCAGCTACCGCAGGGCCCCATGAGACGGTCTGCCAGTCAACGACCTTGCACGTGCCGTTCCCGAACAGAAGGTTGTCCAGCCGGTAGTCGCCGTGAACCAGACCGAGCGGCGGGACTTGCTCGGCGGCCCACCGATCAAGTGAGGCGACAAAGCGCCGGCACACCTCCTGATGCTCTGCAGCCACCTGGTCTCCGTAGCGCTCAATGAAACCGGGCAGGAGCATCTTCAGGAGATCTTGGTTGAGCGGGTTTGTCTGGTTCAGGAAGTCCGCGGCTCCCAGGGCCGGGTCTCCCAAGACCGGCGCGTGGACGCGGGCCAGCTGCCGCAGCGCAATCCGGGCCTCCTCCACCGAGCAGCCGGCAATCTGGTCTCCCTGAGTTGCGCCCACGATGTCCTCCAGCACGAGTGTGAACCAGCCCTCCACCCTGTCGTACTCAGCGAGGTGACAGCGCGCGAGCGGGTCACCGATTCGCTCGGCCAGATTGCGGTAGAACGCCACCTCACGGAAGTAGGCGCCCATCCCCACCCCCGTTGCCCGGCTGGTGGGATCATCCGAGGCGAGCTTGACGACCACCGTGTGCGGCTCATCCTCCGCCCGGAACCTCACCCGGTGGCTCTGGCTCATCTGCCCGGTGCCGATCCGCTCGACATCCGCCAGCTCGAGCCCGGGGCGCGCGAGGACGCCCGCCAGCCACTGCGGTGTGATCTCGTCGGATGTTCGGATGAACGCGGGCGAGCGTTCAGTGTCTCATGTGCGCTGCTAGCGGTCGGCGAGTTCGCTGACCCTGCGCTTGCCCGCGCGCCGCTTGGCGTCGAACATCGCCGCGTCCGCTCGGCGCAGCAGGGCGTCCGCCCCGTCGGCGTCGCCGGGAAAGACGGCGCGTCCGATACTGGCGCTCAGCTTCAGCTCGTGGCCGGCCACCGTGAACGGCTCCGAGAACGCGTCGCTCAGCCGCTGGCGCAGCTGGTCGGTCTCGTCCGGGGAGTGGTGGTCGGTGACCAGTACGGAGAACTCGTCGCCGCCCAGCCGTGCCACCGTATCGGCGGCGCGAGTACATCCATCCAGCCTGCGAGCCACCTCCATCAGGACGAGATCGCCGACTTCGTGCCCGAACTCGTCGTTCACCGGCTTGAACCGATCGAGGTCGAGGTACAGGATGGTGACCAGCTGGGAGGAGCGGCGGGCGCGGTTGATGGCGCGCCGCAACTCCTCGGTGAACTGGAGGCGGTTCGCCAATCCCGTGAGCTGATCGTGCATCGCCTGGTGGGTGATCTGATCGACCAGCCGGCCGTTCTGAAGGGCAGTGGTCGCCTGCGCGACGACGCCGGAGAGGCGGTTGAGCAGGTCAGGACACGGCGCCAGCCGTTCGGGTCCCTGGCGCACGGACACGCTGAGGATCCCGAGAAACGCATCGGCCGTGGAGATCGGCACCAGGATCGCGGCGGCTTCACCGTTTCGGCGGATCTCCTCTCGCATTAGGGGGTGGCCGTTCTCGGCGTCCACGAAGATAGGTTCCTGGTGCGGCGCGGCCAGCAGGTGTTCGATTGGGCCGCCGGGGCTGGGAGCGCGGCTCCACTCCTGTCCGGCCAGCGGATCGTTGGGGTCTCGTGAGGTCAGGCTCCGCCGGACCAGCTCTTCCTTTCCGGGATCCCACAGGAACACCGCTACTCGATCGCAATCAACGACAAGCGGAACCGCCTCGGTGAGGCGCTGGGCAACTTCGGTGCTGGTCCCTGCGCTGGCAAGAGCCTTGGCCAGCGCGAGCAACGCGCTCGTCTCGTCGTAGCGGCGCTGCGCCTCGGTTAGCGCCGCCGCCCCGTCGAGCGCGCTGGCGGCGTAGCGGGCGAAGATCTCGAGCACCTCCCGCTCCTGTGGAAAGAACGACGTTCCCGTCTGGAAGGCGGCCACCAGACGGCCGTAATCCTGCCTGTCCGATCGAACCGGCACCACGAGCCACGACTTCGGAAACTCGGTTTCGTTGCGATCCAGGAGACGCTTTACATGGCCCGCCAGCTGGGCTTTCTTGAATCCTCGCTGGTGGACGTGTACCTCGCCGTCGGCCGGTCGGACGGCGAGCAGATAGCGCGGTGCGCGCACCTCGAGGGCGGCGCGCTCCGTGAGCCGGGCGAGGATCTCGGAGATCTCGTCGGCGGCGATGAGGTCCGAGGCGGCAGCAAACAGGTTTTTGAACCGCTCCTGCAGACCTTCGAGCTGATGGCGCAGGCCGTTCAGCTCCTGGCCTCCTCCATCGCGGTGGTGCGGTTCGTTTGACCAGCTGATCCGGTAGATGCATCTGTCGGCGCCGAGCGCCGCGCACTCGTCGTGCTCCACGGTTGCATGGTCGAGGCCGTAGAGAATTGGAGCCGCGGCCAATAGGCCCTCAGTCCATGCGCAGTGCTCGGGTGCGCGAGGGAACCCAGGTAGCGCCTCAGCGCTCAGAACGGCGGCGTGCTCTGACACCTCAACGGCCTGCATCCGTACCACGGTGCTGAACTTGCTCGCGCTCGTGGCGATCTCCTCGTACAGCCTCTCGGGCGACCCCAGGGACCGCAGCATGGTTGCCACGGGCGATGAGCTGAGGCGTTCGGCAGCTCGCTGGCCCACGAGCCTCGGGAACTGGGGATTGCGCGTCACGCGGGTGCCGGCCTGCCAGAGCGCCCGCGCCTCGTCGTAGGAGATCCAGTTGGCGATGTCGGTGAGGTACTCGATGCTGCGCCGCGAGCCGGACAGCCGCATCAGCTCCGCCACCGCCTTCGGTCCGCCGAAGTCGTTGACCTCGCCGATCAACACAGCGCTCAGGGAGCAGGGATAGTGATTGCCGCTCCTGGTCTCGGCATTGTCCTCGTGCCCCATACCGCCTATATCGGCGGCAAAACCCCGATGCTGTACCTGTTTGGACGCGCGTCTAGAGCATCGACCGCCACGCGGCCAGTACCCGCTCGGCCATCTTCGGCGCCGAGTAGCGCTCAGCGCGGGTGCGGCCTGGAGCTCGGGGGTCGTCCTGGCCGAGCAGCGGCGCCAGGGCGGCGCCCCACGCGGTGGCCTCAAACGGCCCGCAATGACAGCCCGGCACTCCGTTCAGCGCCTCGGGGGCGATCCCCACGGGGGTGGCCAGCACCGGGACATCACAGGCCAACGCCTCGAGCACGGACAGCCCATAGCTCTCCCGTGCGGATGGCACCAGGACGGCGTTCGAGGCGTTGACCCACAGCGGTACCTCCTCCGGGTCGACATGTCCAAGCGTCAGCAGCCGGACGTCGCCAGCTATCTGCTGAGCCCGATCGAAGCGCTTCTCAGGCCGGCTGGGGTCAGCCGGGAACAGCAGGTGCGGAGCGGACTCCTCGAGGCCGAGCGCACGCCGCGCTTCCCCCCGGTCGATCGGGCGGAAGCGCCCCACATCGACGCCGCAGGGCAGTATTGCCGTACGCCTCCGAACGGCCCACGAGGGAAGGAGCTCAGCCAGGGACTCTGAGACAGGCGCAACCAGGTCGACGAACGGCAGCGCGGCGAGCGTGATGGCGCGCGACCTCGGATGGACCAGGTCGGTGCCGTGGAGCGTCACCGCATGCCGGCTGCCTCGCAATGCCAGCGCGGGCCAGGCGTTCAGCCCAAAGTGAGCGTGGACGACGTCGAAGGCCGTACCGCGGTAGCGCCGGCGCACCTGGCGCGCCGCATCGGCATATGCCGATGCGCCGAGCGAGGCGAACACGAACAGCTCCAGCTCCACGCCAGGGAGCGATTCGAGCGCCCTCACCTGGTCGCGCACGAACGCGCCGCGCGCCGGATTCTCCGCGCTGGGATACAGGTTGGTTATCACCAGCGCGCGCATCCGTTTACCCGGCGGCTAGGTTATCCCCGGATCATGAGGATCTGGTTCGACATGACCGCCTCGGCTCACCCGGTGGTGTTTCGCCCCGTGATCGAGAGGCTGCGCAGGGACGGTCATGAGGTGCAGATCACCGCGCGGGATTACGCCCAGACACTTGGTTTGCTCGAACTGCACGGCCTTGACTACACCCTGTTAGGCCGTCACGCCGGAGCCTCACGGCCGCGCAAGGCCCTGGCCCTGGCCCGGCGGACCCATCAGCTGCACCGGTGGGCGGCTGGACGGTTCGACCTCGCCGTCGCCCATGGCTCCAACGACCTGGCGTTGGCAGCGGCGTGGGGGCGGATGCCGGCCGTCAACATGTTCGACTACGAGTTCGCGGTCCTCCAGCACCACATCGGCTGCAGGCTGGCCCGGCGCGTGATCACTCCAGATGCGATCCCTCCTTCGCGTCTTGCCCGGTTTGGCGCCACGGGGGAAAAGCTCCTCCAGTACCCCGGGCTCAAGGAGGAGTACTACCTCGCCGACTTCGAGCCCGACCCCGCGATCCTCGACCGGCTTGGCGTGGACCGGGAGAGGGTCGTGGTGGTCGTCCGGCCGCCCCCGGACGTCTCCCTCTATCACCGTAAGTCGAATCCACTGTTCCCGCGTGTATTGGACTACCTCGGTGACCGAGAAGACGTCCACGCCGTCGTGATCCCTCGTACCGAGGCACAGCGCTCGCACGTCTGTTCTCTGGGACTGAAATCGGTGCTCGTCCCAGACCAAGCCGTGGATGCGCAGAGCCTGATCGCGGCCTCTGACCTGGTGGTGTCCGCCGGCGGCAGCATGAACCGTGAGGCCGTCGCACTGGGGGTCCCGGTTTACACGACCTACGGAGGCCGGCTGGGTGGGGTCGACGAGTACCTGATCCGTACCGGCCGCCTGCGACCATTGACCGATGCGCGCGCCTTGGAGCTCCAGAAGCGCACCGGCACCTTGGACTGGCCGCGCCGAGATCCCGGCCTGCTCGTCGACATGATCCTGTCCGCGACCTCCTGATGGCGAGCGGAGACCCAGCCACGGCTGCCACCCGCCTCTCCCGCGTTCTGGCCGGTGAGGTGCCGCCGGCGCCGCTGGACCATCACAACTCGCTGGTCGAGCAGTACGCATCTATGGCCCACGCGTTCCAGCCTCGGCCGGTCGACCACATGCTCCGGCTGCTGGACGTGGTGATAGCGGGAATGGCGATGGTCGTGGCGGTGCCTCTGATGGCGGTGATCGTGGCCTTGCTGAAGCTGAGCTCTCCGAGCGCGCCGGCCGTCTACCGCGGCTGGCGCGTCGGCTGCGGTGGGCATCTCTTCCAGATGCTCAAGTTCCGCACACTGGCGCCTGACGCCGAGGAGCGATTGGGACCCTACCTCGGCTCCGAGCTGACGCAGCTGACCGAGATCGAGGTCACCCGTGTCGGACGTGTCCTGAGGGCGTCGAAACTGGACGAGCTGCCACAGCTCATCAACGTGCTGCGAGGCGAGATGAGCCTTGTAGGCCCGCGTCCGATCAGGCCAACATTCTTCGGCGAGCTGGTCGTGGGCATCCCCGAGTACTGGCAGCGGCTGGTCGTCCGTCCGGGCGTCACCGGGCTAGCCCAGCTTCGCCTGACCCGTGAGATGACGTGGGCGGAGAAGCTGGCGCACGATCTCGAGTACATCGCCGATCGCTCGGTGCGCCTGTACTTGTCGGTTATCACCACCACGCTCTGGCTGATGGTGATGCGACCTGCCAACAGGCGCGCAGCGCTCAACCGGCTGCCCTAGAAGCGAGAGGCGCCCGTGTGTGGAATCTGCGGCACCTTCGATTTCTCGCGCGGGCGCGCGTCCGACCGGGCGGTGCTCGAGGCGATGAGCGAGGTGTTGTTCCATCGTGGTCCCGACGGAGGTGGCGTCCACATGGACGGGCCGGCCGGGCTCGCCGCGCGCCGCCTCGCGATCATCGACCTCGCTCACGGCGATCAGCCGATGCTGTCCTCGAACGGCGAGGTATGCGTCGTGCAGAACGGCGAGATCCTCAACCACCTCGATCTACGCCGGGAGCTGGAGGGGACCGGCTCCCGCTTCAGCACCCATTGCGATACGGAGGTCCTCCTACATGCCTACCTGCGCCACGGTCCCGGTTTCGTGGAGGAGTTGCGCGGCATGTTTGCTCTCGCAATCTGGGATGCACGTCGGCAGCAGCTGATGCTTGCGCGCGACCGTTTCGGCATCAAGCCTCTCTACTACGAGCTGACTGACGGACGTCTGAGCTTCGCATCCGAGCTGAAGTCCCTGCTGCGCCAGCCCACCTTTTCCCGTGAGGTGGACCCGGAGGCGCTCCACTCATTCCTCTCGTTCAACTCGATTCCCGCTCCGCAGACCATCTTTTCCGCTGCTCGAAAGCTTCCGCCAGGACATCTGCTCGTGTGCACGAGAGACGGAGCCACCATCAGCCGCTTCGCGCGGCCTCAACCCGCGGCGGCGAGCGAGCTGCGCTCAGAGCAGCCGGATCTGCTGGCGACCGAGCTCGGCGAACGGCTGCGAGATTCGGTCAAGGCCCACCTGCTGGCCGATGTTCCAGTCGGGGTGCTTCTGTCCGGTGGCATCGACTCATCCGTGCTGGCCGCGCTGGCGGCCATCGTGTCTCCGGGGCAGGTCTCCACTTTCTCGATTGGCTTTCGGGAACGCTCGTTCAACGAGCTTGATCTGGCCAGGCAGGTCGCCGAGCGCTACGGCACCGACCATCACGAGCTGGTCGTCTCACCGCAGATCGCGGATCTGCTGCCCAGGCTGGTCGCGGCGTTCGACGAGCCGTTCGCCGACTCGTCGGCGGTGCCCACATTCCTCGTTTCCGAGCTGGCCGCCCAGCACGTCAAGGTGGTCCTCTCAGGGGAGGGCGGCGATGAGCTGTTCGGCGGCTATGAGACTTATTCGGCCGACCTTCTGGCCGAGCGGATCGGGCCGGCCGCGGCCAGGCTTCGCCCGCTGGTGGATCGCCTGCCCAGCTCCAGCCGCCGGGTGAGCCTCGACTACCGGGCCAAGCGGTTCGTACGAGCGGCGGCGCTGCCACCGCTCGAGCGCCACCACGGTTTCAAGGAGATCTTCACGGCTTCGCAACGCTCCCGTCTCCTCGCTCCCGAGTGGCGTCACGCGGCCGGCGACCCTTTGGCGCCATGGCGCGAACGGTTCGCCGAGACCGAGGCCGCGCCATTGCTCTCCCGGCTCCAGGACGTGGACCTCGGGATCTACCTCCCAGACGACCTGTTGGTGAAGACGGACAGGATGAGCATGGCCCACAGCCTGGAGGCTCGGGTTCCCTATCTGGATCCGGTGGTTGCGGATCTGGCTCTGGCGCTGCCGACCCCGCTCAAGGTACGCGGCCTGTCGAAGAAACGTCTGCTTCGCCAGACCGCCCAGACGCTGATTCCCAGGACCATCACCCGCGCGCGGAAGCGCGGGTTCTCAATCCCGGCTGCGGCGTGGCTCCGCGGCGAGCTTGAGCCGATGGCGCGCGAGCTACTGGCCCCGACCCGCATCCGCGATCAAGGGTTCTTCGAGCCCGCGGCGGTCACGGAGCTACTCGATGCTCACGTCGCGCGCCGTGAGGACTACAGCCGCCAGCTCTGGGGACTCATGTCCTTCTCGCTGTGGGCCGAGCAGACGCTCTGATAGGCCGCCGCCGCCGAAGCGGCGTCCGCTAGACGGCCGCGCTCTGCTCGGAACCCGCCCAGGGGAGCACATCCTCCACCGCCGTGAGCCTGAACAGGTGACGGGCCTCTGGCGAGACGGCTGTGGCGATTCGCAACGATCCCGAGGCCGATTCGGCGTCTCGGACCGCGCTCAGGATCACGGCCAGCCCGGTCGAGTCGATGAAACGCACACCTGACAAGTCGAGTAGGACGTCGTGACCGGCGGTGATCTCGTGGCGAAGCGCGAGGGCGAGAGTCGGAGACGACGCCAGATCGAGTTCGCCCTCGGGACGCACCCGCACCGAACGGTCGGGGCTCGAGGCGACTCCGATGGCAAATGACGAATTCGCTTGAGGATCCATCTCACTCCACCCGCCCAGCGAGCGTACGCCGAGTTTCCGCGCTGGACCACGGCGGTGTTGCAAACCAACAGGGCGGCTTTATGGCGGAGGATCGTCAGGCCTCGCCGGCTTTGGACCAAGAGCGTACGCTGTCCTTGTGCCCGATGACGAGTCTGGGAGCAGGAAACCTCCGCGGGATCTTGTCGTGATAGGGGCGTCGGCGGGTGGCGTCGAGACGCTCAAGCGGGTGGTGGCAGGCCTTCCTCCGCGCCTGGAGGCGGCCGTCTGCATAGTGCTTCACATTGCGCCGGACAGCCCCAGCCTTCTGGGTCGCATCCTGTCCCGGGCTGGCCCGCTCCCGTGCCGGGCTGCCGTAGACGGGGACTGGCTCCGCAGGGGGGAGATCCTGGTGGCGCCGCCTGATCGCCATCTGGCGATTGAGGATGGGCGCGTGCGGCTGACCGTAGGCGCACGGGAGAACGGGCACAGGCCGGCCGTTGACACGCTGTTCCGCTCCGCGGCGGAGGCCAAGGGCGCGGGCGTGGTGGGCGTGGTCCTCTCCGGAACCCGGGGCGATGGCACCGCGGGCCTCGCCGTGGTCAGATCGAGCGGGGGAGCCGCGATCGTTCAGGATCCCGAGGAGGCGCTATATCCTGGGATGCCGACAGCCGCCCTGGCACACGTCGCGGTAGACGCTGTCGTGCCCTCGGGGATGGTTGCCGACACGATCGTCGCCATGGTCAACGGAGCGGATCCACCGGCTGAAGCCAGGCATAGCGACCCCGAGGATCTGGCCGCGGGCACGGCATCACGGGCCGCCAACCTCGGAGCACCGGGCAACCCACTAACCCGGGCCACGCAGGTAACCCGGGCCACACAGCCAACCCGGGCCACGAGCCCGTGAGCGACCCCTCCTCGGGGGAGAGCGGGACGACCATCTGCCCGGAGTGCGGCGGAGTGCTGACCGAACGGCTCCAGAACGGCGCCCCGCTATGGGAGTGCAGGGTCGGCCATCGCTACTCGCCGGAGAGCCTGGTCGATGGCCAGGCCGACGATGTGGAGGCGGCGCTCTGGGCCGCCATCCGCGCGCTGGAGGACCGCAGCCGTTTACTCGAGCGGATGGCCGATCAATTTGAGGTCCGGGGCCAGGAGCGCACCGTCCGATCGCTCCGGCGTCAAGCCAGCTCGGCGCACGAACAGGCGCTGCTCGTCCGCGATGCTCACGCCGGCGCCGCGCAGAACGCGTTGCGCAAGGTGGCCGCCGCGCAGTCGGACGAACTGGCGGAGCGGAGCGACCAGTGACAAGTCAGCCACAGCGGCGCGGCGAGACCACGCTTGAGCAGCTTTTGGAGTTCATCAAGGAGAGCCGCGGCTTCGACTTCACCGGCTACAAGCGCTCGAGCATCGAGCGGCGCATCGCCAAGCGGATGGCAGACGTGGCGGTCGACGGCTACGAGGACTACCTGGACTATCTACAGCTCAACGGCGACGAGTTTGCGGAGCTGTTCAACACGATTCTGATCAACGTCACAAGCTTCTTCCGCGACTCAGCGGCGTGGGAGCACGTGGCCACCGACATCGTTCCGAAGCTGGTGCAGGCCCGGGGTCCCGAGGCGCCCCTTCGGGTCTGGTGCGCCGGCTCGGCGTCGGGTGAGGAGGCCTACACGGTGGCGATGGTTCTCGCCCGCGTCCTTGGCGATGACGACTTCCGCGAACGGGTGAAGATCTACGCCACCGATGTGGATGAGGCCGCGCTGGACCAGGCGCGCCAGGGGGCCTACCTACCCAGGCAGGTGGAGGAGGTTCCCCGCGATGCCCTTGAGCGCTTCTTTGAGCGCACCGACCAGCGCTATGTGTTCCGCAAGGATCTTCGTCGCTCGGTGATCTTCGGGCGCAATGACCTGGTGCAGGACGCGCCCATCTCCCGCATCGATCTGCTGCTCTGCCGGAACACACTCATGTACTTCACCGCCGACGCCCAGGCCCAGATCCTTCGCCGTTTCCACTTCGCCCTCAACGACGACGGCGTGCTCGTGTTGGGCAAGTCCGAGATGCTCATCACCCACTCGGACCTGTTCATACCGGTGGACCTCAAGCTGCGGTTGTTCCGGAAGGTGATCCGGCCTGCAATGCGAGACCGGGTTCGGGCGCTCGTCTCCGAGGCAGCCATTGGCGACGAGCAGTCTGAGGCCACTGACCTCAGGGTGGCGGCGTTCGACGTCACCGGCGTTGCCCACGTGGTGCTGGACTCGACCGGCTGCCTGGTGCTGGCCAGCGACGCCGCCCGCCGGATGTTTGCTCTGAGCCCAAGCGATCTGGGGCGCCCGGTGCAGGATCTGGAGCTTTCCTACCGCCCGGTGGAGCTGCGCTCATATCTGGACACGCTCAGCAAGGAGCGGCGTGCCATCGACGTGCGAGGGGTCCGCTGGCGCTGGGGCGAGCGGGAGCGAGTTCTCGATCTGCGCCTGACGCCTCTGTTGGCAAATCACGTGCTCGCGGGCGTGAGCGTCGCCTACACCGACGTAACCGACGCCGACCATCTCCACGAAGAGCTGACCCGATCCAAGCATGAACTCGAGCAGGCCTACGAAGAACTTCAGTCGACGGTGGAGGAGCTGGAGACGACCAACGAAGAGCTTCAGTCCACCAACGAGGAGCTGGAGACGACCAACGAGGAGCTCCAGTCGACCAACGAGGAGCTGGAGACGATGAATGAGGAGCTCCAGTCGACCAACGAGGAGCTGGAGACGATGAACGATGAGCTCGGTCACCGTACGCTCGAGATGAATGACATCAACACCTTTCTCGAGACGATCCTCAGCACCGTTGGTCTTGCGGTTGTGGCGGTCGACCGCCGGCAGCAGGTCCGCATCTGGAACGGGCAGGCCCATGAGATGTGGGGCCTGACTTCGGAGGAGACCGAGGATCAGCACCTGTTCTCGCTCGATATTGGTCTCCCCATTGACACGTTTCGTCCGCAGCTTCGCACCGTGCTGAGCGGTGAGTCCGATCGCGAGGAGGCCGTCGTTGAGGCCACCAACCGGCGGGGCCGGGCGTTTCAGTGTCGCGTGACGATGTTGCCGTTTGGCGGAGGGAGCGACGACGGTAGCCCGGGCGTGATCATGATGATGGAGTCCGCCGACGCGTGAGCCGCTCGCGCGCGATGCGCTGGCGAGTGGCGCCGCAGCTCTCGCGGGTACTGCGCACGGCGGCCAGCCTGACCCGGGTCCGCTCCCGGTCCCGCTGGTAACGATCACGAAGCTGGTCCACGGTGTCCTTCAGCTCGTCGTAGGCGGCGGCGAGGTCCTCGTCGGGCCTGCGTGATGATCCGTTGCGGAGGTCGGTCCAGACCGATCGCGTTCCTCGGACGATCACCGGCAGCTGCATGTCGGCTGCGGACGCGGCGCCGGCCTGCGGTCGTTCAACCAGAAGCCATCCATCCCCCTGGCTGATGATCGCTCCGCGCTCGGCTAGCTCGCCCAGGGCAAGCGTGACGGTTGGCCTCCGGGCTCCGATCAGTGCTCCGAGGGTCCCATGCGTGAGCTTGAGCGGGAGCACCGTCCCGTTGGTGGTGACGCGGCCCCATGATCCGGCGAGGAGCCAAAGCAGTGCGATCAGTCGATCCTCCACGCGCGGCATCTGGCAGATCAACAGCTGTGCCGACAAGCGTTCGGTCTGCTGACCTGACTGCAGATGGAGCCCGGCAATCAGCGCTGGCCACCGCCTCGCGGCCGACAGCAGCTCCTTGCCAAGAAGAGCCAATGAGACCGGCGACGCCGCGCGCAGTTCGGAACCATCCAGGAAATCGAGCATCAAGCCCCCCGGCGCGGCGACAATGTCGCCGGGCCCCAGCAGGCGCATGGCCATCCTGTCGCCGAGCTGGAGCTCCTGCACCAACATCCCCTCGAGGAGGAGACTGGCGAACGCGCCGGCCTGCTGCACGAGCAAGCCAACGTCCTTGGTCCCACGGCCCACGGTCCGCACGGGAACGGTGACAAGGCGAGCCAGGGACAGATCCTCCTCGGCGAGGAAGAGGCCTATGTCCGGCTCAACCTCTAGCAGGCGAACGCTCGAACGCGTAGGCACAGCTCCAATTCTTCCACCTCTTGGTGTTTGCGAAGCCAGGTTGGGTAAGTCTGCTCCCATTCGGCGCTGCCATCCCTCGTGAAATCCGACGTTCCAGGCGAGGGCGAACGGCTGGGCTCGCGGCATGACGCCATTCGCCTCAACCGTTCGCACCAACGCCGGAGGTGGAGAGAGTGACCTCGCTAGAGAGCTACCACTTTGCGGGAACTTCTAATGGCGCGCGCTCTTCTGTGGTTGGAATCCAACTGGGGATACCATCGGCCTGGGGCGGTTAGCTCAGCTGGCTAGAGCACGTGCTTTACACGCACGGGGTCGCAGGTTCGAGTCCTGCACCGCCCACTCTGCGGATCGCCTGTGAACGCGGGACAGTCGCGAGAGCGCCCGGTCGCTGCTCGCGCTGTACTGATAGCAGGACTGCTGTTGTCTGCCGGCGCGGATAAACGACCGGGGTGAGCTGCTGGGTCCTACTACTGAAGTAGCTGGCAGTCGTCGAGCGTGAGGCAGCCGCACTCCAGACCGCGTACGAGGAGCGTGCGCATGCGCTCCGCGCGAGCGATGAGCGAATCGATTTCGGTGAGCTTCTCTTCGACGAGTGCCTGCCAGCGCTGAGACGGGGGCGTGTGTAGGTCGAAGCCGTGGAGTAGCTGCTTGATCTCCCTTAGGGAGAAGCCGGCTGCCTTGGAGACCTCGATTACACGGAGTAGCTGGAGGACCCGCGCGTCGTAGCGTCGTCGTCCGCTGCTTCGCTGGGGTGCGGGGAGCAAGCCCCTGCGCTCGTAGTAGCGGATCGCGGATGGCTGGAATCCGGCGACTCTTGCGATCTCCCCGATTGCCAGCGTTGGGCCGCTGGTGGTGGTCGTGACTGTCATCAGGGCTTGACTTAAACCATAGTTCAAGTCGTATCGTCGAGCAACTCGACCTGATGGAGGACGAATATGGAGTCCGAGCCGAACCCGCAGATCGGCGCGTTTGACCGTGCAGCCGCGCAGGTCCCGAGCTGCGCCTTGGACAAGCAGGGCCTCGCCGACCAACGAGAACGCCATCGTCTCCTCGCGCCGTCAGTCGTGAGGCTCGAGGGATGGGAGACCGGCTGCTGGTCGACTTCGCGCCGGGGTTCGACAGCCACGCCCTTGATGAGCTGATCGCCGTCGAGCGGGAGTGCTGCCCGTTCTTCGCCTTCAACTTCGATCAGCTCTCGCGCCATCTTGAGGTCGCGGTGCAGGACCCGGAGGCGACCGCGGCTCTGGACGCGATCGCTGCTGGGTTCTCGAAGGCCAATCCCGACAGGTGATGGTCCGCTCGATCGGGTTGTTCGTCGTCGCGGCGCTGGCCGAGATTGGCGGCGTGTTCCTTATTTGGCGTGGCCTTCGGGAGGGTGACGGAGGATGGACGGCCGTGGCTGGCGTGCTCGCCCTAGTGGTCTATGGACTGCTGGCAACGCTGCAGCCGCAGCCTCACTTCGGCCGCGTCCTGGCGGCCTACGGCGGCGTTTTCGTTGCCGGCTCGCTTCTGTGGGCAGTCGCTCTCGACCATTTCAAACCCGACCGCTTCGATGTTTTCGGCAGCCTGGCCTGCCTGTTCGGAGCCGGGCTTATCATCTGGGGTCCACGGTGACCGGAGTACAGGCTCAGGCTGGCGCGCACCGACGATCGCCACGTCCCACGCCACCGCGGGGGCGAGACGCGGCAAGGCGCTCGTTCTTTCAACGACCGAGCGCACCGGCGTGAGACCGCTGCGTGGGGAGCGAGGAGCCGTTCTGCTGACGGGCGTTGCTCTCAATTGGGCTGGCGCTGCGAAGCTCGCCAGGGAGGTGTGGTTCACAGACCGTCCAGTCGACGCCCCCGCCGACTACGACCAGTTGAAGGCATTCACCGCCGGTACTGCGGCGACATTCGGCACGTTCTATCTCTATCTGTGCGTCAAGCGCGAGCGTGTAATCCCACTCCTGATGTTCGGAGCATCACTAAAGATGTGGGCGTTCGTGCTGTCAGCCGTTCTGCGCGCGCAAGGCCGGCTGGACCACCGCCACTTCGTCTCCTTCGGCGTGAGTAACGGATTGGTCGGCACCCTCTTCTGGGCGCACATCGCTCGCTCGGCCAGAGCGGCCGGTCAAGGCTGAAGTTGCACCGCTGGGGCCGTCAGGCAGCGGGCGCGCGCTCCGGCATCTTGATGCGAACCCCAGGGCTTGTCGGGAGCAGATGGGTTGATCGGAGGACTCGGGGAGAGCCAGATAGTAGGTCGAGGTGGCGGTCCTGGCCGCAGGGTCAAGCAACTCGACCTGTGTATGGCCTGCTGGCAACGCTGCAGCCGCAGCCCGATTTTTGAGGTGTCCTGGCGGCCTACGGCGGCGTTTTCGTTGCCGGCTCGGCTCTGTGGGCAGTCGCTCTCGAGCATTTCAAACCCGACCGGTTCGACCTCTTCGGCATCGTGGCCTGCCTGTTCGGAGCCGGGCTTATCATCTGGGGACCACGATGACCCAAGTACAGGCTCAGCTGCGAGGGCGGGCGCGACCCGCAGCCCGAGTCGCAGAATCCGCCGGACCGGAGCCTGTCGCCCATCAGACAGATCACCTAACTCGAACAATGACTGTCGCGACGTGCCGGGCGCCCAGCACAGCGACAGCGGTATAGCGGCCCCCCTGTTGGCGCAGAGCCGTAATGATCCGCGCTCGGCCGGCGTGGTCGGTATGAGTTCTCTTGCCGGCGAACAGGATCAGGCCGCCAGCCACCCGGCTACGCGCCGCACCAACCCGCATCGTCAGGAACACTGTGAACAGTGTCCGACGGCTAGGCCGAACGATGCGCGGGCTGATCGTTAGCGACCAGCGACGCGTCGCCGGCGGCGCGTATGCGTAGCCGCGCAGACCGATCCCGGCCGGAGGGAGGGGCGCGCCGATACCCGGGAGCACAGGCGCGCAGGGGACCGGTTTGGCGTGGACCGGGTCGAGCGCGTTCAGCACGTCCTGCGCAGCAACCGGATCGAACGTGACCGTCTCATGGTCGGTCAGGTCGACCACGCATTGGCTTTGCAGGACGATGTTGCGGACCCCCGGCCCCTCCAATAGGCCGCTCGTGTAGGGCCAGACGAGTTCGTCGTATCGGGTGAGGATGTTTGTGTACGTGACCCCCGGCAGAGCCATACCGTGCGCATTCAGCTTCGTCATGAACGGCGAGCCGGTGATCACCTCCGAGCAATATCCGCATGACGTCACCGACGTAAACTCACCCCAGAACAATGCGGGACCGCCAGGGTGGAGGGCCTGCCCCGAACTACTTAGCGTCCCCGCGGCGGCGATGTTCGTGCCGTGCCAGATCGGTGTGAGCATCACGTACCGGTTCACTTTGCGGACGCCGCCGAGGAACTCCATCCAGTAACGCGGCATCACCGTTCCCTCCGAGTGCCCGACGACATCCACTTTCGCCGCACCCGTCGCCACGAGCACACGATGGACGAACTTCCTCAGTTGGATCGCGCCTTGCTCCATCGGCGCGAGGCCGCCGAGAGACGGGTCCTTGGGATCCGCGCCGTAGGTGAGGGCGAACACGCAGAACCCGTTGTCAGCCAACAAAGGCGCGATCGTGTCCCAGGTCATCGACCGGTTGCCCAGCACGCCGTGGACCAGCACCACCGGGTCCGGGTGCACGCGCGACGGCTTGCACAAGAAGTCATTCGCTCCGGGCGCGCTCCCGGATGCATTGGCCGCGGACGCGACAACAGCCGCCGGCATGCTGTAGCTCACCGGGTAATCGGTGCCGCGAGCCGTAGCGGCGATCATCCCTGACCCCAAAAGCGTGCCCAACGCCGCTATGACTGCACGCCCGCCCATTGCCCAGACCAAGCGGCGGCCAACCGGTGACACCTGTCTCTCTTGCCGAGGTGGTCTTGCTCGCGTGGCGCGGTGTGCGGCTGCCAGCGGCCCCGCGCAGCCCGGCGACGATCAGCAGACCTGTAGCCGCGCTTCATTTTCGTCCTCCCGCCTTAGGCGCGGTATCCCGCGGATGTATGAACATGCGATAGGCGATGGATCCAAGCTGATTGGTATGCAGCCCGCAACGGATCTCGTGATACCGATCCGACCACCCCGATCACGCGGAAACACGGCCGCCCTCCTACCTCGCCGTCGGCATTGGCCTGCATCGGCGCACAGTCCGGCTACGCCATCCAGAAGCCACCGACGCCTCCTGCCGACCACTGTGCCGCTCGAGGCATCTTAGGGCGGCATAACGACGAAGCGGTGCTTCGCCTTGATCCAAGCTTCGCTGGGTTGGTCGGGCTGGTAAAGGCAAATCCAGGCGTCGGCCGCAAGGGCTCGGTACCCGCCCTCAAGCACCGGCTCTGAGGAAGGTGTCGATCGCTGCGGCGACCTCTGTGGCGGCGTCTTCGGTGGCGAAGTGTCCAGCTCCTGGTAGCTCCACGATGTGCGCGTTGGGCAGCCGCCCTGACAGGCGCTTGAGCTCTTGGCGGAAGTACGGATCCGGTGATCCCCAGACGATCATCGTCATCGGCGGCTGCTCACAGAAAGCCTCGGAGATCCGCCCGCATTCGGTCGCATACCCCTGCAGCCGCTCGAGCTTGAGGATTGTCCGGCGCGTCGGCGGGCTCTTGAGATCGGCGGCGTACCGGCGACGAAGTTCGGCGTTGCGGCGTGCGGCTCTCAGGAGCAACGGCAGCCCGCGCGAGAACACGTTTGCCCTGGCGATCGCCGCCTCTCCTACCCGCGGTGCGATCATTGCTCGCCAGTAGGCAGGGGGACGAAAGTCTGCACGGATACTCGTATTCAGGAGCACCAAGCGCTCGAGTTGCTCTGCTCGACGGGCCGCTGCGGCCACGCCGATCGGGCCACCCCAGTCGTGGCCAACCAGGTGGTAGCGCTCCAGTCCGACCGTGTCCAGGAAATGACGCAGCGCGGTGGCTTGGGCGGTGAAGTCCGCTCCGTCGTGGGGTCCGGACGATCGGCCGAAACTCAGCAGGTCGGGAGCCAGCACGCGAAAGTGTGTGGCTAAGCGCGCGATTACCGCGCGATATTCGAGAGACGACACCGGGCTGCCGTGCACCAGGACGACGGCCGGACCGTGACCGGTGTCGATGCTGCAGATCTCCTCGCCATCAACCGCAATCCGCCTGACCGGCAGCTGGTCGTAGGCGGCGAGGCTCATCGTGTCTCCTCTGGCGAAGGCGCGGTGCATCCAGGGAGCAATGCGGCGGTCAACCTCGTACCGGACTTCATCATGCACGTCGCACTCCGATTCGCCGGGTTTCTTCCGGCTCCTCGCGAAGGACTGTCAAGCCCTCCTGCCCGGCTTCGCTGGCGAGGTGGTCGAGCACCTCGACGGCGGCGCGTTCGCCGGAACCGACCGCACCGTCCATATATCCCATCCAAACGGTCGCGGTTTCGGCGCCCGCCCAGTGCAGCCGCCCGATCGCAGATCGGAGAGCGTGCCCGTAGCTCGTCCAGGTATTGGGTGGGAAGAAGGCGCCGTAGCAGCCGCGCGTCCATTCCTCTGCAGACCAGTCCTTCTCGATGTAGTCGTGCGGGGCGGTGGCCCGCGAGCCGAAGAACTTTGCGAGGCAGCCCAGCACGGTCTTTCGGCGCTCGGACGCGGTCTGTCGGGCGAGTATGCGCGCATGGCGGCCCTCTAGGAAGGCGAGCAGAACACCAGGGTTGCCGTCAGACGGTGAGTTGTCAAAGATGACCTTGACAGGACCGGTTGTGCTGGTGACTTGTCCGGAGAGCCCGTGATGGCGCCAGAACGACTCCTCATAAATGGCCAGGCATTTGATCACCGATCCGTTGGGGGTCCGTTGTGTGAGTTGGTCGCGGTCGGAGCCCAAGCTGGGTGAGTAGGCGATCCGTCCGGCTAGCGCTGGACTCGTGGCGATGATCGCCCGGCGGGCGCGGACGGTCAGCTGTGGGCATTGAAGGGTGACTCCCTGGGCGGTGTGCTCGATCTGTCGGACTGGTTGTCTTAGCACCACGTGGCCGGCCAGCTCGTCCGCGAGCGCGAGTGCGATCTGTTGGGAGCCACCGATGATGCGCGAGTCCTGCGCCCCGCCGGCGGTTTCGATGAGTCGGTTGATCCCGCCGGCCGCATTGGCGTAGGCGAGAAGGTGAAGCAGCGAGACATCGGCTGGATCAGCGGCCCATACGGCCTCGCAAACCATGGCGATCACTTGGCGCCCGGCGTGCGAGCGGATGTGGCGTCTTGCCCAGCTTTCGACTGTCTCGCCGTCCCATCTCAGCGCCCTTGGTGCTGACCATGGTGCCTCAGCCGGTACCGAGCGGGCGAGCCGCTCGAGACGCAGCAGCGCAAGATACCCCTCGCCGAGTCCGGGGGAAGGGACGAACGGAATCCGCCCGCGGTGTCGGTGCATGCGCCCACGGTGCTCGAAGATGTGCCGCCCCTGGTCATGGGTCGGGAACGTCTCGAGGCCAAGCTCTTCGATCAGGGCGAGCACCCTGTGCTGGCTGGGGCCGACCCACTGGCCGCCGACCTCGACGACCTTCTCGGCGCCAAGTGGGTAGTTGAGGGTGCGTCCACCGACCCGGTCGCGCGCCTCGAGCACGACCACGTCTGCACCGCGGCGGTGCAGTTCACGCCCCGCGACAAGGCCGGCGAGGCCACCGCCGACCACCGCGACATCGGCGATGCGCTCAGCGGACATGGCCAGACCCAGTCGGCTCAGCCGGGTCGCCCCTGCGGATTATTATCGAACGTGCCGCTGACCGATGTTGAGGCTTCAGCGACGGTACGGCCGGCCGATCACGCGCTGCGGCGCCTCTCAGCAACCGCACCCCGATGGTCCCGACGAGCAAAAATCCGGCGGCGAGGAGGTATCGGGAGAGTGGAGTTACCAGGACAACGCCGAGCGCGATGACCAGAACGGCAAGCCACCGCGGCAGCAACGCTCTCGCTCGCAGCGCGGCTGCTCCCACCGCGATGCCGAGCACGCCGAGCCCAATTCCCGCGGCGTTGTAGCCAAGCACGTATGAGGTATCGAACAGCGCCAGCGCGAGCGTTCCGTTGAGGTGGTGCTGCCCGGCGCTAAGCGCGGCGGCCATGTTGATCGTCTCGGCGCCAAGCCCCGCCGCGACGACTATGAGTACACCGCCGAACGCCATGTTCGCGTGGAGCTCGTCCTCTTCGAGCTCCACCAGCACGCCTCGAAACGCGCTCGCGAACGCCAAAAAAAGCGCCATCGAAACAAGGCTCAGCAGCGCGCTGGTGACGATCCGGCCGGACTCGTTTCGGTAGAAGCGCAAAAGGTGAGCTCCCGAAGCGCCGAATTCCGGCTGGTCAAGCACCCACAACGCGTTCGCCACCCCAAACAGGATCGCGGTAGCGAGCGCGCTCCAGCCGGCAAATCGATGGATGCGCAGTAGCGCTCGACCATGAAGATATGACATGCTGGATATATCCAATCTTGTTGGTGCGCGCAGCTCAACAGGTCTCGCGAGACCGATACGACGATCCCGATCAACCCGCGTGAAGCTTCGACCGCCCTCCTACCTAGTTCTCGGCATGGTCCGACTCGGCGCACGATCCGGCTACGCCATCAAGAAGGCCACCGATATCTCAACCCGCGTCTTCTTCTCCACCTCCTTGGCACAGGTGTATCCCGAGCTCGCCCGCCTGCACGCAGCCGGCTTGACGACTCGCCACGAGGACCCCCATGGACGACGGTCCCGCCTCGCCTACACCATCACCGAGCAAGGCGAAGATGCGCTGCGCGCGTGGCTTCGATCCACCGCACGGCTCGGACCGACCCTCTTCCGTGACGAGAACCTGATGCGCCTGTTCTTCGCTGACGCACTGCCGCACGAAGAGCAACTCACGCTCCTGAGACGCATGCACGATCAGGCACGCGAAGCACAACACTGGATGGAGACCGAAGTCATACCCGCCGCTCGAGCGATCGAGCGCCGTGGATACCGCCACCCACACACGGTCGCCCGCCTAGGCGCAGACCCCTACCGATTCATGGCCGACTGGTACCAACGCCTCGAAGCAGACCTCGAGCCCCTGCCACCGGCCTCTACTGAGAGCGCCCTTCAAGCGATCACGTCCGGATCCGGTCGCCAGCTGCCCACCACCAACCGCCGTTACACGCGAACATCACGAACCAGGCCCCATGCCCTACCCGCGGCCGAGACGATACGTGTACCGTGATGAAAGCAGGACGCAACCAGCCTAAGGGTCGTGGTCTCGCTTGTCGCCAATACGAGGGGGCCTGCTTCGCCTGTGTGAGCGTCAGCCCGCGAGGTGGGTCACGAGCTGACCGCTGTCGACGTCTCGCGCTGACGTCCAGGGGGGTCGAGTCAAGAGTGTTGACGATCAGAGCGGCGCTGCTTTCATGCGCGGCGAGGGGCACAATTAGAACGTGCTCACCGAGCTGACGGTTCGAATAGCCCATGCGGTCCAGACACACCCAGCGATTCGGATCGCCCTCGGCCTCCTGGTGGCTGTCGGAGGCGTGATCGCGGTGACAGTCGGAGCTGGTCATGGCGGGCTGATCGTCATAGGTGTCCTACTCGTGGCCGGCGGAGTAACGGCTGCGATTGGAGGACGACGCAGTCCGCACACAGATGATTGATCAAGTTCCGCTGCGCGCGACAGCGAAAGTCAGCCGTTAGGCGCTCTCTGTACTACCAGCGCGTGCGACCAACAGGCCTCGCTGCCGTATCGGACCGCGAGCATCGTGTTGCTCGGCGCCGTGGCGGACCCCCGCTTCTCGTGACAGCGACAGTCAGGACCGTGCCTCGACGCCGCGCCAAGACTTCTACTTGCCCGGGCAATGCGAGCGTCGTTAGCTGCTGTTCTGCCTCGGACGACGACCGGTGCTCTTGTCACGGGCACCAGACTTGCGCTCGGTCCGGAGGCTGCGGAAGTCCGCCATGCCGCGGGCCACGGCAAGGCCGAGACGACTTGTTGTCGTGGGCGCGGACTATCGCGCCCACGGGTGTAAGCAGCAGTGTGGCGACATCGGCCAGACCGGTGGTCGTCGTCCAGACCGGACGAGATTCTCGGTCCGCTCCGAGCTGATCGATGGCCTGCAAGAGCGGTAGCGACCCGTGCTGCGTCATGCGCCATCAGGCGAGCATCAGTGCGCTCGCTGCGTGCGTCGTACTCCTGCGGCAGTCCACGCCGCGAGGCGCTGTCACACTGCACGGGTGAGCGGTGAAGGACGCGAAGTCTCTCGTCGTCCGGGATCCCTGGCGCGCTCTCACATCTCGGTGAGCGCCACGACGACGTCGGCTGGTGTATGGCTTGCCGGACTCGCAGTCGTACTTGTCGCGGGTGTGGGTTGTTCGGCCTCCACGCGCCGACCCGGGGATGAAAGCGCGGTCCGTAGGTCGTTGCCGCCGAACTCCCAGCCCGATGCGATCGCAATCGGCCAAGGCAGCGTCTGGGTCGCTAACTACAACGACAACTCGGTGACACGGATTGATGCCGGATCAGGCCAAGTAGTCGGACAGCCGATAAAGGTGGGCAACCAGCCTGATGCAATCGCGTTTGGGCAGGGCAGCGTCTGGGTTGCCAGACAAGTCGGACGGCACGGCGACGCAGATCAACGCGAGCTCGGGGCAGGTGATCAACGATGCAATTAGTGTCGGCTCCCAGCCTGATGCGATCGCGACTGGGCAGGGCAGCGTCTGGGTTGCCAACCAAGCCGACGGCACTGTCACTCGGATCGATGCCAGCTCGGGAAAGCCGACCGGGAGCCCCGGTCAAGGTCGGGGCGTTCCCTGATGGGATCGCGGTAGGCCACAGTCTGGTCTGGGTTGCGAACTTTCAGGATGGCACCGTGACTCGGATTGATGCCAGCTCTGGGCGAGTCGTTGGCCGACCGATTCCTGTTGGTGGGTTTGCGCTCGCGATAGCCATGGGAAACGGAGCTTTGTACGTAACCAACGGTCTCGGTGCAATCCTGCAGATCGATCCGAGTTCCGGAACTCTCGTCGGAGCAGCTCGCGGCGTCGGCACCGCGCTCGACGCGATCGCGGTCTCGAACCACGAGCTCTCGGGTCGCGAACTATCACGACAGCATCGTCACTCGCATCAGCACCCGATCCGGACACGTCATCCGGCGGCCCATCAAAGTCCCGCCTGGCCCCAAAGCAATCGCGATCGGCTAAGGCAGCGTGTGGGTAGCGAACGACGCTGCCAATCGAGTCACGAGGATCGATGCGGGCTCCGGCAGAGTCATGAGCGGCTAGCACAGAGGAACGAGCTTCGAAGGAACCATCTATGAGGTTGTAGGCTCACGAGCAGGGCTGGCGTCTACCGCCGTTTCTGGCGACTCGGACCAGCCCACGCCGACGCCCCCGGATGCACTGTGTGAGCGACAGCCCGCACTGGCTCGACGAAATCACCGCTCTGGACGAGCACCGGCGCTCTCGCGTGACGCCTCCTCTGTCGAGGAGCGACAGCGCTGCCGGCAGGCGTTGGGCCGCTGAGGCGACGGCGGTCGACCAGTTCTCCTTCGCCAGCGAGAGCGCAACTCTCATCGTCGCGGGCCATAGGTGGGCGCTGCATATGCAAATCCGTCGGCGCGACCCCGCTGACCAAAGTTGTGCTCAGGACGACAGGGAGCGGTCTGGTCCTGGCAGCAAGACTTTGTTCGGTGCCGAGGACGCGGAAGTCCGCCGCGTCGCCGGTGAAGGTCAGTTGCGATAGGCCTCAGCGGCGACGACGTAGTCTGCCAGATCCACGGACCGAAGCAGCGGTCTGGCGGCGTTGCCGAGACCGCTGGACGTCGTCCCTTGCCCGCGGTTAGGATCGCTTGCGATGCCAGCGCCCGCGAGCCCGCGCCGCCTGGAATTGCCGCTGCCGGGCGGTCGTCCGGACGCGACCGTGCGCGTGCACCCGCTGCTGGCGGGCGAGGTGCTGATGCCGCCGGCATTTACTGCGCGACCGTCGGGGCTGTTGAAGACCGTCAGGGGGCTCGGTTTCACCACGCCGCGATCGAAGTGGTACTGGGCTCCGGTCCCCTGCTTCCTCGTCGAGCACCCGGCGGGGCCGTTCCTGATCGACACGGGTCTTCACCCGAGCTGCGCCGAGGGCCTGCGCGAGAATATGGGCCGCCTCGGGGCGCTGTCTTACAAGGTGCGGATGACGCCCGAGCAGGCGATCGTGCAGCAAGTGCGCGCGCGGGGCATCGACCCGGCCGCGGTGGAGCTGGTCGTGATGACCCATTTGCACTGGGATCATTCGAGCGGGATCTCGGAGTGGCCGGGGGCGACCTTTGTCGTGTCGGCGGTCGAATGGCGCTCGGCGAACGCGCACGGGATCGCGCGGGGCTACTACCACGACCACTTCCATCCCGCCTTCGATTGGCGCACGATCGACTATGCCGATGGGGAGATCACCTCATATCAGAGCTTCGCTCGCTCGGTGGACCTGTTCGGTGACGGGTCGGTTCGGCTTGTGTTCACGCCCGGTCACAGCGAGGGACACCAGTCGGTCGTGCTGCGCTTGTCGGGCGGCCGGGAGGCCGTGCTCATCGCGGACGCGGCGTACAACCAGCGCACGCTCGATGAATCGCTGTTACCGACGCTCTTCGCCGATGAGCACCTGTTCCGGCGGTCCCTGAAGGAGATCCAGCTCTACCTGGAGCCTCGCGCCAACGCGGTCGTTGTGCCCGGCCACGACCCCGACGCGTGGGCGCAGCTGAGCGAGGTCTACGAGTAGGAGGCGCCAGCGACTGGCCGCAGGCCAGGCGGTCGCGGCGCGCTTGGCAGCAACGCGCTCGGCAAGGCGGCGAAGGGTCTCGCGAGAGCGACGCTTCCGGGCGAGGGAGAAGCAGCCACCGGGTGCGACTGTCGTTCATCACTGCTAGCCGCTCCCTGGAAACCTGGTCGCGCCCGTTGCCTGGACATCCCAGTCGAAGCCCGGCATACTCTTCCGCGGGAAGCCTTGGCCAAATGGCCGAGGCGTGGGGGCCAGCTGGGTCATCCTTCTATGCCGTCCATCGAGACAGCCGCGATCCTGATCTCCGACCTCGTCGGATCGACTCGTCTTGAGACGACTGTTGGTCCCGAGCGCGCCGACGAGCTGCGGCACGAGCATTTCGAAGTCCTCCGTCAAGCCATCGCCGATAACGGCGGGCGCGAGATCAAGAACACCGGCGACGGTCTGATGGTCGCCTTCAACACCGCTTCGGGCGCGGTTGCGTGTGCTAAGGCCATGCACCAGCGGATCGACCGGCGCAACCGCGACGCCGATGCCGAGCTGCACATTCGCGTCGGGATCGGGATGGGCGAGTCGACGGTCGAGGACGGCGATTACTTCGGCATGCCCTCGATCGAGGCGGCTCGCCTGTGCGCCAAGGCGCCCGACGACGGCATCCTGGCCGGCGAGCTGGTCCGGCTGATGGCCGCGCGCGGTGACCGAGAAGCCTTCAAGCCGGTTGGCGAGCTCGAGCTTAAGGGGATCCCCGAACCGGTCCAGGCGTATGAGATCGCCTGGGAGCCTGTGGATGCCTGGGTCTCGAAGATCCCACTTCCGGCTCCCCTCCGCGCCGTCCCGAGGATCGCCTACGTCGGGCGGGTGAGCGAGCGGGAGCTGCTGGGATCGGCCTGGACGGAGGTTCAGCAGGGGGCTCGGAGGATGGTGTTGATTTCCGGTGAGGCGGGAATCGGCAAGACGCGGCTGGCCTCGCACGCCGCGATCACCGTTCACGGTGAGGGTGCCACGGTGCTGTGGGGTGCCGCCTCGCAGGACCTTGGCGCCCCGTACGCCCCGTGGATCGAGGCGCTGGATCGCTATGTCAAAGGGGCGCCCGAGGAGGTCCTGGCCCGGCATGTGGCGGCCCATGGGGGCGAGATCGCTCGTCTGGCCGGCACGCTGGCGCAGCGAGTTCCCGACGTCCCGGAGCCCCGGGAGTCGGACTCGGAGACCGAGCGCTATCTGCTCTTCAATGCCGTGGCCGGGCTGCTCGAGACGGCGGCCGAGAACGGACCGATCACGCTCGTGCTGGATGACTTTCAGTGGGCCGACAAGCAGTCCCTGACGTTGCTGCGGCACGTCACCAAGGCGATCGAGAGCGCTCCGCTGCTCCTGCTGGTGACCTATCGGGACTCGGATCTGGATCGCGAACATCCGATGACCGACATCCTGGCCGATCTGCGCCGGGTCGAGGGCGTGCAGCGGATCGCCCTCGACGGGCTAGGACCCGAGGAAGTGGCCGAGGTGATGACGGCCGCGGCCGGCCACGACATCGGAGACGTGGGGAGGAAGCTTGCTGCTGAGATCGCCCAGGAGACGGACGGCAATCCGTTCTTCGTGGGCGAGATCCTCCAGCACCTGACCGAGTCAGGGGCGTTGACGGCGGATGAGCAGGGGCGTTGGCGTCTCCAGAAGTCGATAGCCGAACTCGGGCTGCCGCAAAGCGTGCGCGACGTGGTGGGGCGGCGGATCGAGCGCTTGGGCGACGAGCTGCGCCGCATCCTGACGATCGCCTCGGTGATCGGTCGCACGTTCGATCTCGAGTTCCTGACCCGCTCTGCTCGACCGCGACGAAGACAAGGTCCTCGATGCCATGGACACGGCGCTCGAGGCCGCGGTGGTGACCGAATCACCTGAGCGCGTGGGTCGCTTCAGCTTCTCCCACGCGCTCATCAACACCACGCTCTACGAGCAGCTGAGCGCCACCAGGCGCGCGCGCATGCACCGGCAGGTCGCCGAGGCCCTCGAGGAGCTCTACGGCGCGGATCCCGGCGAGCGGCTGCCCGAGCTGGCCAATCACTTCTCACGCGCACGTCGTGGCCGCCGATCACACCAAGGCGCTGGACTACGCTCGGCGGGCGGGAGAACGGGCGCTCGAGCAGCTGGCTCCGGATCAGGCACTGCGCTGGTTCAACCAGGCGCTGGAGCTGATGGGGCCCGACGCGGAGGAAAGCGAGCGCTGCGAATTGCTGATCGGGGTTGGCACGGCGCAAAAGCACCTCGGCGACGCGGCGTTCCGAGCCACACTGCTGGACGCGGCCGCGATCGCGCGCCGCACCGGAAACGTCTCCCAGCTCGTCCGGGCGACACTCGAGAACACGCGGGGCTGGCACAGCGCCGCGGGTATGGTCGACTCAGAGCGCGTCGAAGGACTGGAGGCGGCGATCGCGGCCGTCGACGGAGATTCCACAGACCGCCCGATCCTGCTCGCGCTGCTCGCGGCCGAACTGACCTTCTCAGGTGACTTCGAGCGCGTGAGGGCGCTGGTTGACGAAGCCCTGGCCGCAGCTCGGACCTTCGAGGATCGTCGTCCTTTGGCGCGCGTCCTCTACCACGCCGGCAATGCTCAACTTGGCTCCGCCGATACTGCACACATGCTCTGGGAGCTGAGCGGCGAGCTGACGAAGCTGGCCGACGAACTGGCTGATCCGCTCTTGGTTTGGGGTGGCTGCCAGTGGCGCTCCACGGCCGCTTTGCAACTCGGCGAGACGGGCGAGATGGACCGCGCCATCTCGCGATCCATCGAGATCGGCGAGGAGGTGGGCCAGCCGACATTACGCTGGGCGGCGACCTACTACGAGAGCTCTCGGCAGCAGTTCTATGGAAACATCGAGCAGGCCGAGGCACTGGCGCTCCAGGCGGCCGGTCTCGGCCACGAGTCAGGACAGGTCGACGCGCTGATGATCGTCGGCGTGCAGCTGTTCGCGATCCGGACCGAACAGGGACGGCTGGACGAGCTGATCGGGCTGCTCGAACAGCGGGTGGCCGAGACCCCGGGGCTGCCGACGCTCCAGGCGACCCTGGCGTTCGCATACAGCGAGCTGGGACGGATGAAGGAGGCCGAGGAGATCTTCCTCCGGGCCGCGGCCGACGACTTCGCCTCGCTGCCGTTCGACATCGGCTGGATCAACGGGTTGGCCCGTTATGCCGAGATCGCCGCGCGACTGGGCGCGACCGGTCCGGCCTCGTCCATCTACGAGAAAGCTGCTCCCGTTCCGTGATCAAATTGTGACCTCGGTGTTTACCGTCACCGGCTCGGTCGAGCGAACCCTGGGCGTGCTGGCGGCCACGCTCGAGCGCTGGGAAGACGCCGAGCAGCACTTCGCCGCCGCCGCAGAGATTCACGAGCGGCTGGGCGCGAAGCTGTTCCTGGCCCGGACGTGGCTGAATTGGGGAGGCGCGCTGCTGGCTCGCGGGGAGGAAGCCGACTCCGAGCGCGCCCTGGACCTGATCGAGCGGGCCACCGAGCTCGCCCGCGAGCACGGAAGCGGCGCGATCGTACGGGACGCCGAAGCGCTGATCGCTCACCACGCCGGCGTGTAAGCGCCCCGGCGGGTACCTCGAGCCGTCCCACTCGGCCTGCGCTCAGCAGTCCGATCCAGCGGAGGCACTCGCCAGGGCGGCGTCAACGGCCGCGCGCCCGGCTTCGCGGGCTGCGTCCAGCTGGTGAAACTCCAGGAAGCCGATCCCTTCGACCTGCGGCCTGATTCTCAGGTCGGCATAGCGGCGGGCCGCTTCGGAGGTGTTCTCGCTCCCGAGCAACAGCACGCGCGTGAGCGTCTCGCCGAGGCTTGGCAGCGACTCGGATGCCGGCTGCTGCTCCTCGTACCGCGGGCTCCCCGACGGAGGCGAGAAACTGGTCTTCACGTCGGACGCGATCACCGGACCCTCGCCGAGCTCGGCCATCACGTGGACGGGGAGGTTGTCGACCAGAGAACCGTCGACGAAGAGCTCTCTCCCCCGTACCTGGGGGGGAGCGATGACCGGCAGACACATGCTGAAGCCGACCGTCTCCCACAGGGGTCCGTAGCGTGAGACGACGAGCCGTCCGCTGCGCAATTCGCCACATGCGCACATGAAGCTCAAGGGCAGCTCCTCGATCGCAAGCTCGCCAAACGAACGCTGGAGCATGGCTGTGGCTCGTTCCCCTCGGATGAGCGCGCGGCGCGGGAGCGTGTAGTCGCCGAGAGGGCGGCGCTGCGCCCATTCCTCAAAGCACCGGGCGTCGACCTCATCTGGACCGAGCCCCCTGGCAAATAATGCGCCGACATACGCTCCCATGCTCACGCCGAGCACCCGATCGATCACCAGCCCGGCGTTAGTCAGCTCCTCCACCACGCCGATGTGCGAAAACGCGCGGGCGCCACCGCCTGAGAGGACGATGCCGATCGAGCGACCGGTGAGCCGTCGCCCCAGCCGCTGCATGTCCGATTCGAGCTCCGCCTGGCGCACCAGGTGCGACTCGATTGGCTGCACCGTGGCTGCCACCGCGCCGAGCGCGTGTCGGCCGGCGTCCGCGTCGTAGGCGACCAAGTCGCACCCTCGCAGCTCCGGGCGGTCCCGGAGCGTCGCGGGGTCCGCGTTGCCGCTCGTGATGGCGAGGATGCGATCGGCCTGTTGTAGACAGAACTCGGTCCACGGACCGCCGGGAACCAGCGCGCCGCCGTCCAGGAGGACGAGGTCGTGTGCGGCCTCGGCCCGGTCCAGGAGCGGCCCGTAAGCGCTTGCCGGCTCGTCTCCCTCTGAGCGACCGGTGGCCCACGCGCCGTCCAGCAACCCCGCCGCCACGTGCTGACCGACCGCGGAACCGAGCGAGCGTGCCATCGAGGCTACGGACAGTCCCGGATCGAGCGCGATGAGAGCCACGGTGGTCGGCCGCGGCCGTGCTGATGACACTGGCGCCCGGGTTGTACGGAGCTGCTCTGCCAGCGTCTTGTTGAGGGCGAGCGACAGTGCGGGGCTGGTCTGTAGCAGCTCCTCGAAGTCTGGCCGCTGCACCGCCACCAGATCGCTCGTTCGCGCCGCGCGCACCGAGGCAGACCGCGGCGCGTCGGTCAGCAACGCCAGCTCGCCCAAGGCGTCGCCGCGACCCAGCTCGCGAATCACTGCGTCGGTCGCCTCGTCGACCACCTCTAGTCGTCCGGCTCGCACGACGTACATCGCGTCGGCTGCGTCTCCGGCTCTGAACAGCCACTCCCCGGCGCGCACATGCACGGGTTGGGTGCGTGACGCCAGCGCTTCACGCAACGGCGGCTCGAGCCCGGCGAAGATCGGAACCTGGCCGAGGAAGTCGGCGGTGGACTCCGATCGCGGCGGGGCGCTGGTTCCATCATCGAGGCTGATCGCGCGACGAGCGCGCGGGCGGGGAGGGGCGGGAACCACTTCAGCGGGGTTGTCTCGGAACACGAGCCGTGCCGCATCACCGAGGGCAGGCGCTCGTTCGGTCGCCACTCTGCCGATGAGCAGACAGCCCACGCCCGCCGCGAGCAGGCACGCAGAGCCGAACGTCCATGCGTGGTCGAAGACAGCGTGCGCCTGAAGCGGCGATGGCGTACCGATGATCGCCACGACAAGCGCCACGCCCAACGCCGCGCCGACCTGACGCGACACTGAGTTGAGTCCGGTGGCAGTGGCAAACGTCTCCCCGGGGGCAGCTGCCACGGCGGTCCCGCTCAGGTTTGGAAACAGTGTCCCGGCGCCGATGCCCAGCAGGACGATCCCCGGAAGCCATTGGGTGAGGAAAGCGGGCGTGGTGCCCACAACCTCGACGAACCACAGCACCGCCCCTCCCCAGATGAGGCCGCCGGCCACCAGCACCGCCCGGGGGCCGATCCGCTGAATCAGTCGGCTCGTGGGGCCCGCGACCGCGGCGGCCACGAACGGTCCTGGCGTGAGCGCAAGGCCAGCCTGGAGCACCGAGTAGCGCCACACGCCGGTCAGGAACAGGACGTTCGTGAGCGTGTAGCCGTAGAAGCCCGCCGCCGCGAGCACGGTCATTCCATTGGCGGCGCTGAACGAACGCCGGCGCAGCAGCCCGAGATCGACCAGCGGAGAGCGGTGCCAGGTGCAACGCCAGACGAAGCAGGCGGCCAAGGCGACCGCACCCGCGAACAGCGCGAGTATGCGCCAGTTCGTCCACCCCCATTCCTGGCCCTTGACGATCGCCAGCACGAGCAGGGCTACCGCCAGCGCGAACACCAGTGCCCCCAGCAGGTCGGGCATTCGCCTGCGTCCCGGCGTCCGGCTCTCGAGCAGGTGACGGCGCGCCAGCACGATCGCGCCGATCCCGATCGGCAGGTTCACGAGGAACACGAGTCGCCAATCGGAGGCCGCCACCAGCAGACCGCCAAGCGAGGGGCCGAGACCCGCCGCTACGGCGGCGACCGCCGAAAGCAGCGCCACACCGTGTGATCTGCGCTCGGGCGGGAAGGCGTTCATCACCAGCGCGAGCGATGAGGGCACGAGCATCGCCGCTCCGAGGGCCTGCACGATCCGGAACGCGATCAACGTCGCGGCCGAAGGGGCAACCGCGCACAGCAACGACCCCGCGGTGAAGATTTCCAAGCCGACGATGAAGACTCTCCTTCGCCCTATCACGTCGGCGATCCGCCCCGCGGCCACCAGGAACGCCGCAAACACGATGTTGTAGGCGTTAAGGACCCAGGAGAGCGACGAGATCGATGTGCCTTTGAACGAGGTGGCGATGTTCGGAAAGGCGATGTTGACGATCGTCGCGTCAACAAACGCGACGGCGGCGCCGAGCGACGCGATGGCCAGGACCCGCCGTGATGAGGGGCGGCGTCGCGTGGCCACCACGCTGGTGCCGTCCGGTTCAGCCAAGGAGGCACGTTCGTTTTGGAGGATCGCGGGCGGCATCTGGTGGGTTCGGATCTTCTAGCCCGCCAGGCGGGTGGACAAATCGGTATCCGCGGAGGCCAAGGCGCGTCGGGCCGCCTCTCGACCTAGCTCGCGGACGCGCGGCAGCGCCCGCCATTCCATCAGCCCGATCCCCTCGACATCGGGGGTGATGACCAGGTCGGCGTGCAGGCCTGCCGCCGTGACGGTGTCGATGCTGCCGATGGTCACCGAGCGGACGATCGTCTCTCCCAGTCGAGGAAGGGGTGCTTCGCTGCCGGTCAGCATCCGGCGCACCGGCCGTCGGAGCCGTTCGAGACCCGGTCTCCGGGTGCGCCCGAACTGACCGATCCGCCCCGTCACATCGACAGCGATGACCGGTCCCTCGCCGCTGCGGGCCATCGTTGCCACTGGCAGGTTGTCGAGCACACCGCCGTCGACCAACAGATGACCGTCGGAGGACACGGGGGGGAACACGCCCGGAATGGCCAGGCTCGCGTACACCGCATCCGCCAGCGAGCCTGTCCTATGCACGACGGGCTCGCGCCCGATGAGGTCGGAGCTCACACAGAAGAACCGCAGCGGCAGCTCCTCGATGCGGCGATCACCGACTGCGTTCTCGAGTAGCCGGCGTGTCTTCGCGCCCCGCAGCAGCGAGACTGCCGGGAGGGTGAAGTCCCGGGTCGGGTTGGTGGCCACGAAGTTGCGCTCGAAGGCCTCGTACACGGCTTCGGAGTCGAGCCCCATGGCCGTCGCCGCGGCCACCAGCGAGCCCAGGCTCACCCCCGCGATGCGATCGAAGCGCAGCCCGGCGGAGGTGAGCTCCTCGATCACCCCGAGGTGAGCCATCGCTCGGGCGCCCCCGCCGGAAAGCACGATCCCAAGCGAGCGCCCCGCGATCCGCCTGGCCGTGGCTTCGAACGCGGCTCGACGGCGGTCGGCCTCGGCGAGAACTTGGACCTCGCGCGGCTGGAGCTCCTCGATCAGCCGCGGGGACACCGACGGACCAAGGACCATCAGCTCGCAACCTTGCAGCGCGTTTGTTCGCGCCAGCCAGGCCGCGCTGGGCGTGCCCGTGGTCACCGCCAGGACCAGATGGGCCTCGCGCACGCAGATCGAGGTCCACTCCTGCTCCTGATCCGATCCCGCCTCGAGTACCACTCGCTCGGCGTCGCGCTCGGCCTGGTCGATCGTCGCTAGGTCACCCGCGCTCAGCCCGGCCACCGAGCCATATCTGCCAAGTGCATCTGTCAGCTCCTGGGCCACCTCTGCGACCGGAACCCCTTGCTCCAGGCCGACTACGGCAATCGTCTGCGGGGGGATCGCGGTTACGACCGGAGTGCGGCTGGCAGCGAGCTGCGCGCCCATCGCCCGGGTGAGACCCAAAGCAAAGCTGGGCGCCTGCTGAATCAGCGTCTCAAAGGCCTGCCGGCTCAACTCGAGCAGCTCCACGTCGCGTCGCGCCCGAGCTGATGCCGACCGCGTCCCTTGCCGCAACAGGGCCAGCTCGCCCAGCACGTCACCGCGCCGCAGGATCCGGATGAGTGCCTCGGGCGGTCCCTCGTCGACCACCTCCACCCGCCCGCTGCTGACGATGAACAGGCTGTCGGCGACCTCGCCCTCGCGGAGAATCCAATCCCCAGCACGGGCCCGGACCTCCCGCAGCTCGTCGACCAGCTGCTTGAGCAGCTGGTCTGACAGCCCAGCGAAGACCGGGACGTTACGCAGGAATGCGGCCGGGTGCACCGGCTAGCTCAAGCCCCTTGAGACGGGCCCCGGGTTCCTTCGTTGATCCCCACCGCTTGGTCGGTGCGATGTCACCGCCAGAGGCGCCTCTGCCGTGCCCCCCGGGCGGCTTCAATGGCCTGGACAGCCCTCCCGCTCGTCATCCAGCATCATGGTAGCCCCACTGTCCAGGGGCGCGGGCGCCGCTGATACGGTGCCGGGGGTGAGGGGCTTGCTGGCAGGTTGCGGGCTGAGTGGCGGCCAGGACGGATGAGCTGGTCGGCGGCGTTCGCGGCATTCTTCGTCTCGCACCTGGTGGGTGACTTCCTGCTGCAGACCGACCGGCAGGCGGTGGAGAAGGTCGGAGGACTGGGCGATCCCAGATCACGCCGCGAGTTGATCAGCCATGTCGCTGTCTACACGCTCGCGTTTGTCCCCGCCATGGTCTGGATCGCCACCAACAAAAGTGCTGGTCGAGCGCTGGCTGTCGCAGCGGTGATCGCGGTGCCACACCTGGTGATCGATGAAGGACATCTGGTCAGCACTTGGCTGCGTCGGGTCAAGCGAGCACCCGATGCACCGCCTGGCATCGCCATCGCCGTCGATCAGAGCTTCCACTTCGTCTGCCTGCTCGGCGCGGCGCTGCTGGCCGCCGCCTGACGGCAAGCTGCAGTCTCGGGAGCTATCGGGCGGCCCTCAGCTGACGGGGGATCTGGTTTCGAGGATCGCCGCCGCTCTCGGCTCGAACAAGCCGTAGCCGTGCTCGCGGGAGAGCTCCAGCGCGCGTGCCGCCTGCTCGCGGGCGCGCTCGGCCTCGCCGCGCGCGGCCAGCGCCTCGGCCCACCCGAGGTGGGCGCGCGCGGCCCACACCAGCATCCCGTCCCGCTCCTGGATTTCGCACGCGCGCGCGAAGTGCTCATCCGCCTGTTCGTCCCGGCCCAGCGTCGCCGCGAGCAGCCCCAGGTAGGTGCGGGCGTGGCCGTAGGTGGTCGCCCGCTCCACACGACGTGGTCGGCCCACGGCTCGATCAGCTCGTACAGGATCGCCGCGGCGTCGGTGCCCCGGCCTGCGCGGCGGCATCGGCGTACAGCGCCAGGGTGCTCGTTCGATTCGGATCCCACGGCACGTGCTCGAAGCTGTCTGCTGCCGCCTCGGCGACGATCGCAGCCGCGTCATCGCCCCGGCCCAGCCAAACAACGTCCACGCCAGCGAAGCCTTCCATACTGGCAACAGCGGGTTTGCCTGCACGCTCTGCTGAAGCGCGACTCACATCGCTGACGCGACCCTGGATGAGCCGGACGGGCCCGATCTGTGCGCCGTAGATCATGAACGCGTCGGGCTCCCCGGCCTCGCTGCCGATCTTGAGCGCCTGCTTGGCGCAGCGCTCGACCTCCGCGAGGTCTCCCCGCAGCAGCGCCATGCACCCTCCCGCCTCGAATGCCGCCACCCAGCGCATCGTCGGTTCGCCTAGCCGATCGGCGATCGTGATCATGCGGTCGCGCTGCTTCCTCCGCGCGCTGCAGCTCGCCGGTCTCGACCATCGCGTTCAGCTCCGCATCGGCAGCCCAGAATTCGAGCGCGGGGTCGTCGGCCGCGTGCACGCTCGCGCGCAGCTCATCGAGGTGCTCGAGGCACCGCTCCAGCCCGTCGGGGGCGAAGTAGACGAAGAAGTAGTCGAGAGCACGCGGGCGTCGTGCGCGGCATCGCCGCTCTCCCGGCCGAGTGTGAGCGCCTGCTCGGCGAGCGCTCGCCGGCGGCCGTGGTCGTGCTCGTAGAGCAGCTCGATCGCCTGCAGTGACAGCAGCCTGGCGCGCCGGTCGGGATCCGTCGTCGAGCTCCAGCGCCCGTTCGATCGCCGCCACCCGCTCCTGATCGACCTGACCGAAGGCGCTCGGCACTCGCCCCGCGGGTGTTGGCCAGTGCCGCGCGCGCCGCCCGCTCGCCGTCCTCAAGCTCCGAGGCGATCCGGGAGGCGTCGAGCAGAGTCTGGCGGTACTCGGCGTCGCCGGTGAGACGCTGCGCCTCGCCCAGCCCGATCAGCAGTTCGCAGCGCAGCGCGGGTTCTTCGCGCTCGGCGAGCAGCTCGAGCGCGCGTCCGAACCATTGCAGCGCCTCGTCGGGCGCCAGCTCAGCCAGCGCTCGCTCGCCGGCCATTCGCGCGTAGGAGATCGCCTTGTCCGCGTCCACCGCCGTGGTCGCCTTCGCCCAGTGGTGCGCTAGCTCGCCCACCCGCGCGCCCGGATCAACGCCGAGCTGCGCTCTCCAGCGCCTCGGCGATCCGTCGGTGAAGCCGCGCCCGGCGCGTGTTCCCCATGTCCTCGTACAGCGTGTGGTTGATCAGCGCATGGGCGAAGTAGAAGCGGCCCGGCATGGCCGATGCCTCGTTCAGCACCGACGCCGCGACCGCCCGCTCCAGCAGCTCGAGCAACTCGTCCTCGTCGCGGTCGGTCACCGCCAGCAGCAGGTCGAGATCGAACTCCCGGCCGATCACCGCCGCCACCGACAGCACGCGGTGCTCCTCCTCGCCCAGCGCGCCACTCGGCGACCCAGCACCTCGCGCACGCTCTGGGGCAAGCCCAGCGCGGCCACCTCTCCGCGGACCGTGAAACGACCGCTTTCCTGGCGGTAGATATCTCCGGACTCGAGCAGATGCCGCAACAGCTCGCCGGTGTAGAACGGGTTGCCGTCGGTCTCGCGATGCAGCTCGTGCGACAGCGCCATGCTCGCCTCGTCGAGCTCATGGCCGCCGGCACGCTCCATCAGCTCGACGATCTCGGCCTCGCGCCAGGCCCGCTCAGCGCCAGCCGCTGCACCCCCTCGATCCGGTGCAGGTCGGCCAGCACCTCCGCCAGCGGATGCCCGCGATGCAGCTCGGAATCGCGGTAGGTGCCGATGATCAGCGCCGTGACCCCGTGGCCCTCGACCATCAGGTGGCGCAGCAGCAGCACGCTCTGCTTATCCGCCCATTGCAGGTCGTCGAGGATCACCACCAGCGGCACCCGCTCAGACGCCTCGCGCACCAGGCCCAGGACCGCGCCCCACAACAGGTAGCGCTCGGTATCGGGATCGGTCGACCGCGCCGGCGGCAGGCTCGGCACCCGCGCCCGCAATCCCGGCAAAAGCCGCCCCAGCTCACCGCCGTAACGCTCGACATGGGCACGCAGCACCTCCTCCGGCGCGTGCTCGACATAGTGCGACAGCGCCTCGAGCCACGGCCCGTAGGGCACCGTCAACTCCTCATCGCAATGGCCGTAGAGCACGGCCGCGCCGTGCTCAGAGCGCGCCTGGAGCGCCGCGTGCGTCGACAACCTGCTCTTCCCGATCCCCGGCTCCCCGGAAAGCAGCACCAAACGGCGCTCGCCACCCACCGCCTGCGCGAGCAGCTCATCAAGCCGCTCGCCCTCCTCGGCGCGGCCAACCAGCCCGACCGGCGGCGCCTCCTGCAGCCGCGCCGGAAGCGCAAACAACCGGCGATCCTCGCCCCGACGCTCCCACACCACCTCCACCGCCGCCAGCGGCTCCGGCAACCCCTTCAACTCGAGCGCTCCGACCGACGTGAACTTGTGACCACGTCCCGCCGCCAAGTGCGCCACCAGCTCCTTGGCCAAAATCTGCCCACCCGAACAGCGATCACAAAGCCGCGCGGCCTCGATCACCGGCATCCCGAAATAGTCACCGCCCTCAGCCGTCGCATCACCCGCGCTCAACCCGACCTTGACCATCAGCTGCTCGGCCGCCGAGCGATTGCGAAACTCGAACCGCTGCTGCACCCCCACCGCACATGCCACCGCCGCCACCGCGCTGTCGAACACCAGCATCAGCCCGTCGCCGGTGTTCTTCGACCTCACGGCCCCCAGCGTCCTCGAGCGCCTCGCGAATCAACCCGAAATGCTCACCACGAAGCTGATCGGCCACCGCCGGCCCCACCCGAGACTCAAGGCCAGTCGAGCCGACCAAGTCGGTGATCAACACCGTCACCGTCTCAACCGAACCCATCGCAACAACCCTCTCCGCGATCGCCTCGCGCTACACGACCCGAGCCCGCCAAGCACCATACCTACGCCAACCACAGCACGCAGCCACCCCAGGACGCGAACTACGCGCGATTCGCAACCCCACGCCCGCCTGGTGGTGAGATTGCCGCTCGTCTACGCGAGCAGCCGCGCCGTGTTGCTCGCGCTCCGCGGCTGCCGATAACCAGCGCCGTCGGGATGGACGATCACCAAGCGTCTGGTTTGGATCCGATGGGTGGGTCGCCGAGACTTTCCGAGTTCGACCTAGAGCGGAAGCTCGACCGCCCCGAGACTTAATCCCAGTTTCCGGCGCTGTCTACAGCGTTGACGCCGGTGGGGTCACGCCGGGCGGGACGATGCCGCCGTTGTCGGGCAGGCCGCAGGTGTTGGGCGCGGGCTCCCCGGCGAAGCGCGAGGCCAGGTAGCCCACCGCACCGGGCGCGCCGGTGTAGGCATTGGAGATGTGCTCGCTGGGATAGTCCACCCTGAACCAGATCGTTCCCCCTCCCGCGCAGTAGGCGGCGACCTGCTCCTGAGCGACCGACAGCGGGATCAGCTCGTCGTTGTAGGAGTGATAGATGTACTCGGGGACCTTGGGGATGTGCGTCCTCAGATCGTTCACCCGGATCATCTCGGCGATCCCCGGGAAGTCCTTGGGATCATCCACCGGGTTGCAGCCGCACTTGGTGTAGCTCGAGATGGTTCCTGAGGCGCTCGGGTCGCACGTACCGCTGTTGGCTTGCTGCAGGAGCGCCATCCCGGCTGGGTTGAGAATCGACGGCAGATCAACCAGGTTGGGATAGGCGCGGCTGACCCCGATCGCCGCCGCGAAATCCAGACTGGTGTCGAGCCCGTTGAGGTGGTCCCATACCTTCTTGATGTCGGCTGCCGTGCCGCCATGGGTCGCCCCCACCAGGTTCAGCTCCGGAGCGTAGGTCGGCGCCAGCTCAGCCGCCCACGAGGTCGCGTGCCCGCCGCCCGAATAGCCCCACAACCCCACCGGCGTCTTAGCGCCGGCCAACCCCGCCGGAGCGAAGCTCTCAGCCGCCCGGATCCCGTCTAGCACCGCATGCCCCTCCTGCACGCCGGCGGCGAACTCCGAATCCAACCCCTCGTGATCGGGCACCACCAACGCCCACCCCTGAGCCAGGAGAGAGGGCCAGGCTACCCCTTCTGTCTCGGTGCCGTTCCACGCCTCATATGACGGAGCGCACGTCTCAGAGTCAGCGTCCTCGGCCACCTGGTAGCTCACCAGCGGGCGCGGCGATGTGGCGCCGGCGGTCAGCGGGACGATGATCGTCGCCACATCCACCTTGGGCACTGCGTTCAGCTCCGAAGGATTGCCGTTGGCATCCTCGGTCCCGGTCGAGAGATACATCACCTGCCATGCCTGATACGGCGTCCCCACCGACCCGGCCGTGACGCACACCACACGGCTGCGTATCACCGTACCGGGCGCCCCGGCAGGCAGCGGGCTCGGCGGCGTGTAGAACGGGTCGGCCGACGGGGCGCCCGGCGGAGAGCTGACCGGCACGCAGTTGGTCGCCGGGCTGGGTGCCGCCGTGGACGGCGCTGCACCGACCAGTCCCGCAATAGCGGCAAATACGCCTGCTAGCACCGCGGCCGGCGCCATAAGCGATCGCTTTCGAGTCGCCCAACCAGCACTCACAATCCGAAAGTTACTTCCGGAGAGCCAGTCCCCAAACGCACTCAGCCTGAATTTCATCCCCCGCCCTCTCGGGGTTCCGGACACCCAACCCCCGTCACTCAAGGCAGAGCCGAGTCCACCTCCTAAATCGCGAACCGGCTCCGCCTAATCGTTGCGGAGGTAGCACGGAGTCGCCGATGCCTGCCTTCACTGATTTCAGTGGCGGCGGATCGTTGACGATAACTGTCCAGTGCGATCGGGGAGGTACTGATGGCGCTGGCCTCTGACGCGCACCGGCGGCAGCCGCGGTGGGCGCGCGAGCTGCTGCCCGTCCGGGTGGCGATCGGCATGTGGATCACCCAGGCGCTGATCGGACCGCTCTACCTCGCCTTGCCGGCGGTCAGCCAGCGGCATGCCACGGCAGTGTGGATCTGTAGCGGCGTGGCGTTGGGCTGGGGGGTGATGAACGCGCTCATCCCCAGCGATCCGCGGCTGGAGCTTCTGTATCCAGCCGGCGGCGTGATGGCCATCGCCAGCGTGGCGGTCCTCGTAGCCTCGACAGGCGGTGCGGACTCGCCACTACGCGCCTCCCAGCTGTTTTTCGTGGTGTTCGCCACGTGGTTCATGTCAAGAAGACTTGGGATCCTGATGTTGGCCAGCGCGACAGCTGCCACGTTACTCCCGCTGATCTATGACGACCGCGCGTTTGACGGAGCGCGTCTCGGCTGGACGATCATGCTGGTGCTCACCTTCCTCGTGGTGGGGATCACGATCATGGCCGCGCGAGCCAAATTGGAGAACCTCCGGGATCGGGCCCGGCGCGACTCATTGCGAGACCCGCTAACTGGCGCGGCCAATCGGCGTGCCCTTCAGGCGCATTTTCAGCGGCTGGAGCATCGCCGCCGCGCGACCGACAGCGCGGGGTTCGTGCTGATCGATCTGGACGACTTCAAGCGGATCAACACCACGTACGGACACGCTGGCGGAGACCGTGCACTGAGGGCGGTGGCGGATGCGCTGCGAGAGGCGGTCCGTGAGGAAGACCTTGTGGCCCGAATCGGCGGCGATGAGTTCGCGATCGTGGCGCACGACGTGGATATGGACACTCTCCTGGGAATCGCGCAGCGCGTCGTCGACCACGTGGCCGCCGCCAGCGGCCTGCTCGCCTTCGATGGGGTGATGCTCGGCGCCAGCGTGGGCGTGGCGATGAGTGCCGAAGGGATAGGCTCGCTCGAGGATCTACTGAGCACCGCCGACGTGGCGTTGAGCGAAGTGAAGACTCACGGAAAGGGCCGCGTCCAGGTGGCCGAGCCAGTCGCCCAGACGGTCTAGCCTCAAATTCACCGGGAGTGCTTAACGGCCTACGCGATAGGTGACATGCGTCGCCTTGGGGGAGTGGATCACGTCGACCGGCTCCAGTCCGGGATCCTCGACTCCCTGGAATAGCGCCTCGCCTCCGCCGAGTAGCACTGGCGCGATGTCGAGCACCAGCTCCTCGATCACGCCCGCCGCGAACGCTTGGCGCAAGGTCGAAGCGCCGCCCGCGATCAGGACCTCGCGGTCGCCCGCGGCGGCCACCGCCTGCGCGTATGCAGCGCTAAAGCCGTCGGTGACGAAGTAAAACGTCGTACCGCCGTCCATTTCGATCGGCTCGTGGGCGTGGTGCGTGAGTACGAACACGGGCGCATGGTAGGGCGGCTCCTCGCCCCACCACCCGCGCCAATCCTCGTCCCACTCGCCGCGGATCGGACCGAACATGTTCCGGCCCATCACATACGCACCACGCTTCTTGGCCAGGTGGTCGCGGGAGCGGGCGTCTGCCTCGTGGAGCGGCTCAGCCAGGTGCCATTGGTGCAGCCGCAGGCCGCCAACACCGATCGGGTTGTCGCGACTCTGTTTTGGGCCGGCGACGTAGCCGTCGAGTGAGATTGAGAGGTGAGCAGATGTCTTTGTCATGAAACGGAGACTGTCGCAGAGACGAAACCTCATCGTCTGAAAAGGGTGCGACCACCTAATCTTCGCGCGGTGCGTACCCAGCGTGGCCTTGCGCTGCTGATCGGAGTGCTAACGCTGTCGGCCTGTGGGAGCTCGTCGAGCAGCAGCGTCTCAACCGCCTTTCCTCACAAGCCGGTCGCACTCCGGCCGCCAACGGTACGGCGAACCCCGGCAAGCGGTGGCGCCGGGCCGTCCACGTCTCCCTCGCCACCCACGCCTCGCATCTCGGACGCTCGGCTGCTCGGTCAGCGGATCATGGTCGGGGTCGCAGGGACCAGCGCCGATCCATCGCTCCTAGAAGCGGTGAAGAAGGGTCAGGTGGGAGCGGTGATCCTGTTTGCGGCAAATATCGTCGACCACCCTCAGGTCAGTGCCCTCACCGGGTCACTCCAGCGGGCGGCGCGCCAGGGCGGCAACCCCCCGCTGCTGATCGCGATCGACCAGGAGGGCGGTCAGGTGAAGCGCTTCCCCTATGGCCCTCCGTTCCTGTCGCCGCCCCAGATGGCACAGCGTGGCAGCGCGCCGGCAGCGTTTCGGCAGGGCGCGATGACCGGCGCGTACCTCAAGGATCGCGGGATCAACATGAACCTGGCCCCGGTGCTCGACGTGCCCACGTTTCCGGACGCGTTCATCTGGCGCCAGGGGCGCGCTTTCTCATTCGACGCGCAGGCAGTGGCGAAGTACGCGGGCGCATTCGCCCATGGCGTGCAGTCGGCGGGAATCGCCGCTACCGGTAAGCACTTTCCGGGAGTCGGCTCTGCCGGAACTGACACCGACTTCCAGCGTCAGGAGCTGCATCCGTCCGCTTCTCAGCGCCGCGCGGCATTGATCCCGTACCGCTTCCTCATCGGTCACGGCCTCGACGCCGTGATGCTCTCCACGGCCGGGTTTCCCTCGTATGACGCCTCCGGGAGGGTCGCCGCGCTGTCCCCGCCGATCATCAACGGCCTTCTGCGCGGCAGGCTCGGCTTTCGCGGCGTCACGATCACCGACAGTCTCAACTCACCGACGGGCCACGACGAGATCACCGGCGGAGTGCTCGCCGCCGCCGCAGGGGCCGACATCCTCCTGTTCATCGACTCCGCGCCGGGTGAGCTACGGCAACTGCTGGCCGCGCTGCACAGCGGCCGCATCAAGCGCGCTGACGCGCTGGCCTCCTATCAGCGGATCGTTGCGCTCAAGCACGCGGTCGCTCCGTAGAACGATGCCGCGAATTCCATCGCTTCCACGCGTCCCCGGATTGCCTGACCCACTGCGTCGCATCAGGCTCCCGAGCGACCTGGAGTCCGTCACCACCCTGGGACGCGAGGAAGACCCGGATCGCGTGGGCATGCGGCCCGGCGCCGTCGACCGAATGTGGGCTGCAGCTGTCGATCTCTATCGCAGTGGCGTGCATCCGGCGGTCCAGATGTGTGTGAGGCGCGAAGGTGCGGTGGTCCTCAACCGCGCAATTGGGCATGCACGAGGCAACGGGCCGCAAGACCGAGAGGACGCCGAGTTGGTCCCGGCGACACCGGAGACCCCTTTCGTGATCTATTCGGGATCGAAGGCGATCACTGCCTTCGTTGTGCACATGCTCAACGAGCGCGGCGTACTGGACATCGAGGATCGGGTGTGCGAGTACATCTCCGGCTATGACGGGAACGGGAAGGGCGAGATCACGATTGCGCAGGTGCTCGCGCACCGCTCAGGCGTGCCCAATCTCCCCCGCGTGGCATTCGATCTCGAGCGCGCCACCGACCGGGAGTTCATCCTCGAACATCTCCGCGCGGCGAAGCCGTTTGCCAAGCCCGGCCGGTTTCTCGCATACCACGCGGTGTCCGGCGGGTTCATCCTGGCGGAGGTCGTACAGACCGCGACTGGCAAGGACATCCGCGCGGTCCTTGCCGACGAGATCCTCACCCCGTTGCGGTTTCGCTGGAACAACTACGGCGTACGGCCAGACGACATTCCGCAGGTGGCGCTCAACTACGTAACCGGACCTCCAATTGCGCCACCCGTGTCCCAGCTGCTGACCCGGGCGCTCGGCCTAGGGTTCGACGACCTGGTGGAGGCCAGCAACGACGAGCGGTTCCTGACCGCGGTGGTGCCGTCTGCCAACATCGTCACGACCGCCAACGAGCTTTCACGTTTCTACGAGATCTTCCGCTGCGGGGGCCGGCTCGCCGACGTGCGCGTCATGACCCCCGAGACCGTTCGCCACGCGATGACCGAGCAGTCCCGCTTGGAGGTCGATCTCACGCTGGGCTGGCCGACCCGTTTCAGCTACGGACTGATGCTCGGCGCGCAAGTGCTCAGCCTGTACGGCCGTGACACCCAGCACGCGTTCGGCCACCTCGGCTTCACCAATATGCTCGGGTGGGCCGACCCCGAGCGCGCGCTCACGTGCGCTGTGATGACAAACGGGAAGCCGGTCCTGTATCCGGAGATGGTCCGCTTTTTCCTACTGGCACAGCGGGTCACCGCCGAGGCGCCGAAGGTCGACGGATCCCGGATGATCGTGTGGGATCCGCTCGCCGGACGCCCCGGCAGCGACGGCTAGCGGCCGGCGGCTCGCGAAGTGCGGGTACTTCTCCGGCTGCGCGTTCCGGACGATGTCGACCGGCTCCGAGGGCTCGACTTCGAGCGGCTGCGCGTGCTGGATGCAGACGACCGGCTGCGCGTGCTGCTCGTCGAGCCAGAGCGGCTGGACGTACGGCGGGAGCGACGGCGCGTCGTCGACGCGCGAAGCTGGCGGGGGATCTCGGCGCGCACCACGTCCTTGACGAGACGCGTTAGCTCCGCGTCGAGGAACTTCGCCATCCGCTCCTCGTCGCGCCTGATGGCCCGTGCAAGCTTTGCCGTATCCCGATCGCCGACCGCCTCGGCCAGCGTGAGGACGCGTGAGTAGAGCGCGATCTCAACGTGCTCCTCACGGAGCTCTTCCTGGGCGTTGCGCAGATGGGTCTCAGGCTGATTGGTCACGGCGGCACGCGCAGCGCCCACTTGCCCTTTGACGGCAGCCACTGCCTTGCCCGCGGCCTCGCCGACGGCGCCGGGTACTCCGGGGATGTTTGGACCGGACACCGCGTTGCCTCCGAGCTGCTTGATCCTCGATGCGACCTGGCGCTTGTGAGCACGAGTTTCCGTCAGGTGCTGCTGAAGCCGCTTGCGGTAGGAGGGCTTCTGGGTGAGCGCGATGTGCGCGGTCAGATCGGCCTCGAGCTCGGCTTCCTTTGCGTGGGCTTCCTGTAGCCACTGGATGAGCTTGGCATCGCGTGCGTTCAGGTTGTCATCAGGCATTGGCTGCCCTCCTTATGTCTTGGTCTGGGACCCGCCACCGTTTGCGTTGCGCAGGCAACGCTCGGCCGCGGTGAGCACGGTCTCTCGCGCTCGATGAGTACTTTCGTAAAGCTGTACCGCGGCAACCTCAGCCGCATCGGCTTGCTCAAGCCGGGCGATGATGTCGCCGGCAGCCGTTCGCTGGTAGCCAGGCCACGGCTCATCGACTCGAAGCTCTGCTCCCGCGCCCTCCTCGGCACCCGGTTCGGCAACTTCCTCCACGACGGTGGGTTCAGCGGACACATGTGTGGATTCGGCGAACGGTGATGTCGCAGGTCGACTCGTCTCGCGCTGGGCCCGCGGATCCTCGCTCGCAGGTTGCACGGTTTGCGGGCGCCTGGCCTCGCTCGTGCGCCGCGAGGGGTCCGAGCGGGCGGCGCCGGTCGGCCGGGCGGCGCCGGTGCGCTTTCCCGCGGGACGCCGGAGTGGAGACTGAGCAGAACGGCCCGGAGACGGACCCGGCTGCTCTCGACGAGCGCTTTCAGGTTCTTCCGGGCGGAGGCGTTCGATGGCCTGCTCCGTCAGACTGCCCGCGACGCGCAGTGCCTCCTCGGTCGTGTGCAGCCACAGGCGCGCCGCACGCACGCCGAGCCGCAGGGGCAAACTGATCAGTTCGCTCACCATTGGGGTCGGTATTACCCCCTGCATGAAAATCGAACCGCGCCCGGCGTCACTGCACGGCGCGTTCGGAATATGGTTGCGTGGGTAGAGGAGAGGAAGGTGGAACTGGATCCGAAGACGATCATCGGCGGCGGGCTGAAGCTGGCAGAGCGCCTCGGTGACGAGGCTTACTTTGCGGCTCTGTGTGTTCGCAGTGGCCTGGTCGGAATAGAGCTGCCGCACCGTTTGGCCAAGCTGCTCCTTGCCTTCGACCGCTACGGGATGCTCGGCGGCGCCATCACGGTTGGGGGAATTCGCCACGGCGATCGCGCGGCTGTGATCGATGACCGGGGCGAGCTGTCCTACCGAGATCTCGACGAGCGCTCCAATGCGCTGGCGAACTCATGGCGCGAGAAGGGGCTTCAGTCGGGCGAGGGTGTCGCCATCCTGGTCCGCAACCACCGCGGCTTTCTCGAGGCCCTGTTCGCCGCGGCAAAGTGCGGCGCGCGCATCATCCTGCTCAACACGTCGTTTGCCGGTCCCCAGATTCGCGAGGTCGCCACTCGCGAGGAAACCGATCTGCTCGTATACGACGAGGAGTACGACTCAATGCTGGAGGGCGTGGACCCCTCTCGCGGCCGCTGGCGTGCCTGGACGGATGAGCCAGGAGAGGACACGCTGGAGGCGCTGATCGAGGCCGGCGATCCGAGCGCGCCGCCAAAGCCCGAAAGCTCGGCTCGGATCACCATCCTCACCAGCGGTACCACGGGAACCCCGAAGGGCGCACCCCGAGATGAGCCGCGGACGCTCGGGATCATCGGCGGGCTGCTCAGCAAGGTACCTTTCCGCGCGCGTGAGGTCACGGAGCTCTGTGCCCCGATGTTCCACGCGCTGGGGTTTGCGCAGGCGATGGTGGGAATCGGGCTTGGATCGACGCTGGTGATCCGTCGTCGGTTCGACCCGGCCGAGACGCTCGAGAGCGTCGAACGCAACCGCGCAACCGCGATGGTCATGGTGCCGGTGATGCTCCACCGAGTTCTCGAGCTGGATATCGATGAGATCAAGCAGCACGACACCTCGTCGCTGAAGATCATCTTCCTGTCTGGGTCGCAGCTAGGGGCGGACGTCGCCAAGCGCGCGATGGAGGCGTTTGGGCCTGTGGTCTACAACCTGTACGGCTCGACCGAGATCGCCTACGCGACGATCGCCACGCCCGAAGACCTTAAGGACGAGCCCTCGACCGTCGGCAAGGTGGTGCGCGGCTCCGTGGTAAAGATCTTCGACGAGAACGGCCAAGACCTTCCGACGGGCGAGAGCGGGAGGATCTTTGTCGGCAATCTGTCTCAGTTCGAGGGCTATACCGGAGGTGGCAGCAAGGAGACGCTGCAAGGTCTCATGTCCTCCGGGGACATGGGCCACTTCGACGAGGAGGGGCGTCTGTTCATCGACGGCCGGGACGACGAGATGATCGTGTCCGGTGGCGAGAACGTGTTTCCGGCTGAGGTGGAGGAGCTTCTATCCGGACACCAGGAGATCGACGAAGCGGCGGCGGTGGGGGTCGATGACGAGAAGTTTGGGCAGCGCCTGAAGGCATTCGTGGTCAAGCGTGACGGTACTTCGCTAACCGAGGATCAGGTCAAGGACTACGTCAAGGAGAACCTGGCCCGATACAAGGTGCCGCGAGAGGTCGTGTTCGTCGACGAGCTGCCACGCAACGCCACCGGCAAGGTGCTCAAGCGCGAGTTGGTGGAGAGCGCCCAGTAACTGCCGGCTCGCAAACCGATCCCGGCGCGTTTCGCGGTCAGTTTCCGGTATTCGAGCGCCTGGCCTATCTGAACTCGGGGACCGAGGGCCCGGTGCCGTGGCAGGCAGCTGACGCCGCGCATCGTCGGATCGATCGTGAGCTCACCAGCGGCCGGTGCGGCCGGGCGTATTTCGATGAACTGATGGAGTTGGCGTCCGGCCTGCGGACGTCCTACGCGCGAGTGCTCGGCGCCGAGGACTCGGAGGTGGCCCTCACCGGCTCCACCACCGATGGCGTGAACACGGTCTTGGGAGGGCTCGACCTCCGTCCTGGCGATGAGATCCTCACGACCAACGAAGAGCACCCCGGACTCCTCGCACCACTGGGCCGCGCTCGACGTCGAACCGGGATTTCGGTTCGGGTCGTCACGTTCACGGAGCTGGCCGGAGAGGTGTCGTCGAAGACCAGGCTGGTGGCGTGCTCACACGTCTCATGGGTCGGTGGGCGCGTAATGGACACGGCGGCCCTACGGGCCACTGGCGTGCCGGTGCTACTTGATGCCGCCCAGGCGCTCGGCGCTATCCCCGTCGACGTGCACGCGCTGGGGTGTGACTACTACGCCGCCTCGGGCCAGAAATGGCTGTGCGGTCCCGAGGGAAGCGGTTGCCTGTATGTACGCAGCGATCGCCTCCAGGAGCTGCTTATTCCCTGGCCTGGCTACGGGTCCCTGGCCGACCCCGAGCAGCCCCTCGAGCTGCTGCCGGCCGATGGCGCGAGGCGCCTTGACCACGGTTTTCCGGTGGGCGTGCGCACCGCGTGGGCGCTCCGGTCGCTCCAGGTGCTCGAGGACGCGGGCTGGTCGTGGTTGCACGAGCGGGCCGCGGCGCTGGCGGAGTCGCTTGCCGTCCGGTTGGTCGAGCTGGGTCTGCGCGTTCGCGTTCGCGACCGCTCGACGCTCGTCTCCTGGGAGGTGGAAGATCCGCAGAGGGAGGTGGAGCGGCTGGCCGGCGAGGGCTACGTGGTACGGAGCATTCCCGGACTGGGGCTGGTGCGGGCTTCGGTCGGGGCGTGGTCGTCGGAGGACGAGCTCGAGGGACTGGCCCAGCTCGCCGCTCAGGGCCCCACCCGCTCCATCCCCGTGTAGACGTTGACACTTCCCTGGCGTGCGAAGCCGCAAAGGGTGATCCCCCGGTCCTCGGCCAACGAGATGGCCAGCGAGCTGGGCGCTCCAACCCCGACGATGATCGGCGCCCGCGCTACCGCGGCCTTCTGGACCAGCTCGAACGAGAGGCGACCGCTCACGCACAGGATCCGATCCGCGAGCGGCACCAGGTTTTCAAGCAGTGCGCGGCCCACGACCTTGTCCATGGCGTTGTGGCGTCCTACGTCCTCACGGGAGATGAGCAGCTTCCCGTTGGAGTCGAACAGCCCCGTCGCGTGCAGGCCTCCCGTCAGCGCGAATCCCGGCTGCTCCAGCCTGCTGGGAAGGTCCGCAAGCAGTGTCCGACTCACTGTTGGCCCGCAGCTCGCCGGCTCGCTGTTGACCGCCACCTCCTCGAGCGCTCCCTTGCCGCACACCCCGCAGGAGGAAGTTGTGTAGAAGCGGCGCGCGCCTGGATCTCGCGTCAGTGGCCCCTCTACCTCGACCGTGTTGGCGGCGAAGTCAGGCGTGGGACCCACAGCGCGGGGCCCGTCGAGCAGGCCCTCCCCATAGAGGAAGCCGAGCGCCAGCTCCTCGTCGTGTCCCGGCGTGCGCATGGTCACCGCCAGCGGCTTCCCGTCGACGCGGATCTCCAGCGGCTCCTCGATCGCCACGTCGTCGTCGGTCCCCCCGTGGTGGACCGTCCGGTACAGGGCCATCTTCAGAAAGCTACGCCGCCCGGGCGCAAGCGGGTCGGCCGCAGGACTTCCGGCACGGTCGGCCTCGGGCTGCCGTCACGTGCGCCACACTTGCCCGATGCCGCGGCCGGTGCAGGCTTCGCAGCGCTACGTACCGGGTCTCGACGGGATCCGCGCTGTCGCTGTTCTGTGCGTGATCGTCTACCACGTCAACGTACCCGGTGCCACGGGCGGGCTGCTCGGGGTGGGTGTCTTCTTCACGCTCTCGGGCTACCTGATCACCGACCTGCTTCTCAGCCACTGGCACCGTCACGGCGATTTGGGCCTTGGGACGTTCTGGCTGCGCCGCGCCCGCCGCCTGCTGCCGGCTCTGTTCGTGATGCTGATCGTGGTCAGCGTGTGGGTGGCCCTGTTCGATGCCTCCCAGCTTGCTGCCGTCCGCAAGCAGTTCTACGCGGCCGCCGGTTACTTCAGCAACTGGTACACGATCGCCCAACAGGGCTCCTACTTTGCGCGGTTCGCGGGGCCTCAGCCACTGGACCACCTGTGGTCGCTGGCGATCGAGGAGCAGTTCTACTTGGTGTGGCCGTGGCTCTTGATGGTGGGGATTTGGATGTTCCGCGGGCGCGGACGGCTGGCGCTCTTCACGCTCATCGGCGCCGGTGCCTCAGCCCTGGCGATGGGCCTCCTCTACCACCCGGGATACGACCCCACCCGCGTTTACGAAGGGACTGACACCCGCGCCTTCGGACTTCTCATCGGAGCTGCGCTGGCGATGATGTGGCCGGTCGCTCCCGACCCGCCAGCTGGGCGCACACGGCTGCGGATGGTCAATCTGCTCGATCTTGTTGGAGTCGCCGGCGTGGTGGTGGTGCTTGTGCTGGTTTGGACCACAGACGCCTTGTCGAGGTTCCTTTACCCGGCCGGATTTCTCCTGCTGTCGATCGCCACGGCGGCGATCATCGCCGCGGTGGTAAATCCCGTCAGCCGCCTTGGCCGGCTCCTGGGATGCGCTGCGCTGCGCTGGGTGGGCGTCCGCTCGTACGCCATGTACCTGTGGCAATGGCCGATCATCGTGCTTGCCAATCACGGGCAGACCGGATTCCACTGGTTCAGGGCCCTCCTCGAGGTGGGGGCTACGTTCGTGGTCTCGGCGCTCTCCTGGCGATACGTGGAGGAGCCCGTTCGCCAAGGAGCTCTACGGGGTCTGTGGCGGCGAGCCCGCGCGGGGGCCACCCATGTCGGCGTGGCTCTGCCTCGCTCGATCATGCTTGCCGGCGCGGCGTGCCTGATCCTCCCGGCGCTTGCGCTTGCCCTGGCGGGCGGGCTCCCAGTGCTGGCACGGGGAGGGACTGCGCCGACGCAAAAGATCTCGAGGCTCCCCACCGCGCTGGTCGCTTCCACCAGCGTCCAGCACGCCCATACGGGCCCTGCCCCAAGCCTCGCACGTCGCAGCTCTTGCCGGTCCGTGGTCTACATCGGAGACTCGACTTCGGAGGGCGAGGTGTCCACCGACTACATCCCAAACGCGACCCTGCGCCTGCCGGCGCAGCTGGCGGACGTTGGGGTCAGGACGACGATCCCCGAGATCTCGGGCGCTCGCGCCATCATCGAGACGTTCCAGGGGCAGCCGAGCGGGGCAATGGTGGCGCAGCAGCATGTCTCGCACGGATTTCACGGCTGCTGGATCCTGGCCCTAGGCACCAACGAGGTGGACAACGTCCACGACGGCTCGCCCGTGGGGTTCCCAGCCCGGATCAAGAAGATGATGTCGATCATCGGCAGCGAGCCCGTCCTTTGGGTCGACGCAATCACGTTGCTACCGCCGGACAACCCCTACGCCGAGGCGGCCATGCAGCGCTGGAACGACGCGCTGGTGGCAGCCTGTCAGCGCTATCCGACGATGCGGGTATTTGACTGGGCCTCATGGGCCAGGCGCAAGTGGTTCATCCCCGACGGGATCCATTACTACTCGCCGGGCTATGTGGCCCGGACTCACCGGATCGCCCAGGCACTGGCCCACGCATTCCCCGAGGGCGGGCCGACGAATCCCAGTTGCGTGGTCCGCTGAGGGGCGCTCAGAAACCCGCCAGCGAATGTGGCGGCGGCTGGTTGCGTGGGGGTGGGTCGTCGGCCACGAGCTGAGAGATGGTGACCAGCCGGAAACCGCGCTGGCGCAGACGGGTGATGATTCGCGGCAGCGCCGCGACGGTCTCAGAGCGGTCGCCGCCGCCATCGTGCATCAGGACGATCGCGCCCGGCTGGGCGCCGCTGATGGCCGTGTAGGCGATCCTGCTGACGCCTGGCCTGGAGTAGTCCTTGGTGTCCACGCTCCACAGCACCATCAGCATCCGCTGAGCGTGCAGCACCTGGAGGGTGGCGGCGTTCAATGAACCGTAGGGCGGCCGCATGAGAACCGGCGCCGGCGCTCCTCCCTGCCTGATTGCCGTCGCCGCCTGGCTGATCTGAGCCGCCTGCACCCCCGCCGAAAGCCGACCAAGCGGCGGATGGGTCTCGGTGTGGTCTCCCACCTCTTCACCGGCGGCAGCCTCAGCCGACACCAGCCGCGGATAGGCACTGGCCGAGCGGCCAATCAGGAAGAACGTCGCCGGAGCTTTCATTGCTCTCAGGACCCGCAGGACCCGGGCGGTGTACGGGCCCGGCCCGTCGTCGAAGGTGAGCGCAACGTCTTTGCGACGATGGCCCGCCAGCTGCACGTAGGACGTGTAGCCGAGCACGTGGTCAACCGGGGCGGCCTGCGCGCCGGCTGTCGAAGCCGCAGGGTGCGGTTGGGTCGGGGCGGACTTGGCCACGGACGCATTCGCTGCCGCATGCGCCGTAGCGCGCGCCGGGAGCGGAAGCGGTGAGCGCCCTCCACCCTGGGTGCCCGCCACGACCAGAGCGATGATCGTGACGAGCACACCCAGCGCGACGGCCTGGCGGCGACGAACCTGGCGTCGCCGCGCCGCGCGGAGCGCGCGGCGCTGGCTCGCCGGAAGCGTCCTGACCGCGGGTCCACCGGTATGTCGCTGTGCGCCGCCGCTCATGCGAGGCCGAGCATTGTGCCAACTGCCCCCGGAGCTAGCGTCCCGCGATACTGGCGTTGCGTGATCGCTGCCTTCTTCTCCACGCACACCCTCAACCACCTGCTATCGCAGTACGGCTACGCCGCAGTGTTCGCATTCGTGATGGTTGAGAGTCTGGGGATCCCGTTCCCGGGGGAGACCATGGTGATCGCCGCGGCGCTGTACGGCGGCGCACACCACAAGCTCACCGTATGGCTGCTCTGGGCCAGCGCAGCTGGGGGCGCGATCGTCGGTGACAACATCGGCTTTGCAGTCGGTCATTGGGGCGGGTACCGATTGCTGTGCCGCTATGGCAGACGGATCCGGCTGGACGAGGCCAAGCTCAAGGTCGGGCGCCTCATCTTCGACCGGCACGGCGGGAAGGTGGTGTTCTTTGGCAGGTTCGTCTCAGTGCTGCGGACCTACGCGGCATTCCTCGCCGGGACCAACCGTATGCACTGGCTTCGTTTCCTTGCCTTCAATGCCGCGGGAGGGGTTGTCTGGTCCGGGATCTTCGCGGTCGGCTTCTACTACGCGGGTCACGCCCTCGCGAAGCTGCGCACTCCCTTTGACATCGGCCTTGGCGTCGGCGCGGCGATCATCGTCGTCGGATTCATCGTGTGGATCCGTCGTCACGAGCAGCGCCTGGAGGCCGAGGCCGAGCGAGCGTATCCCGGTCCGCTCGACGACCACATGCCCTGAATCATTCCCATACCCCTGCAGAGTCGACGAACAGCCGCTGGCGTCGGATCTTCCCGCCCTCCATCGTGAAGATTCCAACCCCAGGGCGCGCGATCGTCTGGCCGTCCCGCCGCCTGTAGGTCACCTGTAGCTCGAAGATCAGCTCGCCGTCCTCTTCCCATGCGGCCTTGAGCTCGTGCGCTGTGCCGGCCAGAGCCTCAAGGGCCGCTCGCATTCCGCGCAGGATCCTCTCGCGCCCCGCGACGACGACTCCCATCGGGTACTGGTTCTCGCAATCCTCGTGCAGGAAGGCTGCGACATCCTCGAAGCGCAGCTGGTCGACGGCCTCGTAGTAGGAGCGCAGCCAGTCGATCGTGTCGGGGCGAGCCTTCATCAGGGCGCCCCGGCTCGCTCGCTGACCCACCGGGCGATCGTGTCCGCCACACGTTCACGCGGCTCTCCGGGGCCGCGGAAGTAGTGGTCTCCGGGAAGCTCCACCAGCTGCTTGTCGGTGGTGCCGAGGCCCTCGACGATTGCGTGTGCGTCGCTGGGAAACACGCCCGCGTCGCCGCGGGCCTGGATGACAAGGGCGGGGACGTCGATCAACCGCAGCGCTTCGCCGGTTTCGACCTGGCTGTACCTGAGGCTCCACATGGCCAGCCAGGTTCGCAACGAACTCACCATTCCGATGCCGTCGATACCTCGGTTGGCCCGGCCGGGATCGCCCCGGTAGCACGCCGGGGTAGGCCTGTCCGAGGGGTCGAGCTCGGGATCCAGAAAGCGAAGGTCGGCCCATGTTCGAGGCACCGTGAACAGCCGGTCGGGATAGCCGCCGGACCCCAGGCGCTCGAGCTGGCGCAGGCACCACTCGCTGATCCGATCGTTGCGCGCCCGCTGGGCGGCGCGGTAGCGCTCCACGAAGTCGGAGGAATAAGGCGGACCGTTCCGCGGGTCGTACATGTCCAGCTCGGGGTCGGTTGCCAAGGGGTCATCCTCGCTGATCACAGCCGGATCGATCCAACTCGTAAGGACTTCAGGACGCCCCGGATGCGCCGCCAGGCTCACATACAGCTCGCATCGGGGCAGGTCATCTATCCCGGCCGCGGGATCAAGGCCATGAGGAGGCCTGACGACTGGCTGGCGTGACTGGGCGTGGTAGGCAGCCAGCAGCGATCCGCCGCCCGAGTTCCCCAGCAGCACGACCACGTCCACCCCGCGCTGCAGGAGCCAGTCGACGCCAAGGCCGATGTCGATCAGCGCCCGGTCAAGCAGGAAGTGCGTCTCGCGGCCACAGAAGCGTGTGTTCCAACCGAGGAAGCCGTAACCGCGCTCAGCCAGGGGCTCCGCCAGGTAGTGCCGAGAGAAATCCAGGTCGTAGTGGACGACGATGAAAGCGATCCGCGGACTGCGCCCAGAAGGGCGGTAATAGGTTCCCCGCGCCAGCGGCAGGCCCCAGCCGGTGCGGGGGAGCTCCGGCGCCTCGGCGTCAGCGAGCTCCCGCTCGATGCTCACCCCTTCGAGTTCCCTTGGGCGTGCCGGCGAACCCTGTCCGGCGCCGCCTCCAGAGGAACGCCGAAGAAGCTCGTGTACTTGGCGCTCAGCGGATCTTCGAACAGGGCAGCCCGAGCCGCGGGGGTCCACCACAGAGGGGCCTTGGTGTCGAAGTTGATCCGAAGCGCCGCGGATCGGGCGGCCGTCTGAGCGCGGAGCACGGGCCCGCTTCAAGCCTGGGTGGGGCAGCGTCCGCGGAAGCAACCAGAGATGACCTTCAGTATGGGGCGCGGGCTCGGAGGCGTGCGTCAGCCACAGCTCGTCGTAGTCGTTCAGGTGTGCAGGGGCTCCAAAGCTTCCATCTGGCGGAGACGACCGTCGGGGATGGCGGCACCGACAGCACGTTGAAGAAGAACTCCTTGTCGGCGCCGAGCAGGACCGCACCGGACGGCGGCGGCAGGTGCCCGTGGCTGGTCCCGGCCGTCGGCATCTTCCAGGCGTTCATCTTGAAGATCACTGGATCGCCCACCCAGCCAATGACGTCTCGGCAGGGATCGAAGTCGTAGACCATCTGATGCCAGCCGCCGTCGTAGCGCACCCGCACCTCGTGCTCTGACGCGCCCGCCGGCTCTCTTCCGGGTCCGGGTCCCGGAACGGGCTCGGGCAGCTCCATTTCGGAGTAGTCGACGAACAGGCTGGCAAACCCGACCGAGTCCCACAGCTGCTCGGCGAGGACGATCGTAGCCTCGGTCTCGAACACGAACACCCTGCCACCCGCGCCACGCCGCGGAGTCTCGCGGTAGGTCAGCCCGCGCGGGATCACCACGAAATCCCCCGGCTCGACGTCGAGGGCGCCCGAGCTCCGTCTCCAGCTCGAAGCCGCCGCGGTCGTAGAAGCGAATCTGGTGGCGGTCGACGTTCCTCTCGGAGAACGGCATCGGCGTGGGCCCGCTGGGAGAGCGCACACCGATACGCCCGGTCCCTCGAGCAGCGGCAGCGGCTCCCCGCGCGGGTCGGTGGCGTCGTCCGCGCTGGAGGCTGCCGCTGTCCAAGCCGCTGTACATCAGCCGGTCGTCGGACCAGCGCAGCGGATGGGCCGGGTTGTTGCGGCGGTAGATGATGCGCCCAGTCGCCGAAGAATCCCTGGAGCGAGTAGACCTCGTCCACGTAGTCGCCGAGCCCGGTGGTCTTGTAGGGGATCGTTCCCCGTCGCACGTTCGATGCCATCTGCCCTCTCCTCAGCGTTGCCTGCCGGGGAGGATGCCAGTACTTCAGCCCAGCAGTGCGGCCAGCGCTCCGTCGATCTCCGGGTAGGCGAACTCGTATCCCCACTCGGTCAGTTGTGCCGGGACCACGCGCTGACCGGTGGTGACGACCTGTCCCATCTCGCCGTACAGAAGTCGCAGGGCAAACCCGGGCACCGGCAGGAACGCGGGTCGGCGCAGAACCCGTCCGAGCGCACGGGTCAGTTCCGCATTGGTAACTGGGTTGGGCGCGACGAGGTTGACTGACCCAGCAGTCTCCTCATTGTCGAGGCAGAACAGAAGCGCTTTCACCTCGTCGTCGAGATGAATCCACGGCACGTACTGGCGACCTGAAGCCACCGGTCCTCCCAGTCCCAAGCGGAAGAACGGCAGCATCTGGGCCAGCGCTCCGCTGTTCGATGCGAGGACCACGCCGGTGCGGGTCATGACGACCCGCGTGACCGACTCGGCGCGGGCCGCCTCCCGCTCCCAGCCGACCACCACGTCGGCGAGGAAATCGGAACCCGGCTGGGCGTCCTCATCGATCGCCTCCGTGCCGCGGGGACCGTAGAACCCCGTCGCCGACTGCGAGACGAGCGTGCGGGGTCGCTCCTCGTCTCCCAACGAGCGCAGGCCCGTGACCAGCATCTGGGTGCCCAGCTCCCGCGACTCACGGATTGCTCGTTTCACTCCCACGTTCCAGCGTTGCGCTACCGGCTCGCCGATGAGATTCACCACGGCCTCAGCTCCAGCCAGGCTGTCCGGGGGAGGCGGCGAGTGGCTCGGATCCGGCCAGTGGTGGACCTCGACCGTGTTGCCAAGGAGCTCTTGCGCTCTCTGGGGATCGCGGGATAGGGCAACCGGCTGGTCGCCGCGGTCGCGCAGCGCGGCGATTACTTCGCGGCCGATCGTCCCGGTTGCGCCGGTCACCACGATCCGCCGGCCCGTCATGTCGTCCGAGGCCTCATGCGCTCACCGGAGCGGCAGCATACGGGGGCTTGATCGTTGCCCGGCATCCGTGAATGGCCCAGCGCGTCAGCTAGCGCCGGGAAGCGCGCTCACTATCAGCGCGCGAAACCCAGTCACCACGAAGCTCAGCAGGCAGACCACCCCAATCGCGTGGGCCCAGCCGGCGTCGGCGACGTTTAGGAGGCCAAAGCCGGCGATCAGAAGCGCCAGCGCCACCCGCGCTGGCCATCGCGCGTCCACGAGCTCCGCTGCCAGCGCTTCCATTCCGCCTGCGGGCGTGGCCTCGTCGGCTCGGAAGCGTCCCGTCAGGCTGAGCCGAAACAGTAGCCCCAGCGACGGGAACAGGATCACGGCGCCCACAAGCACGCAGACGATCATCCAGACAAGCGTGTCGTGCCCCGCCGCGGCCTGCTTGACGGTAAGCCCGGGGAGGATGACGGGCCAGCGGGCCAGTGCCCAACCGGCGATGATCGCCGCCACCGCCAACGCCGCGCCGTAGCGCGCCCACTCATAGCGATGGCGCCATACGAGGGCCAGGGTGGCCGCGCCGGCGAGGCCCGAGGTCACCAGTGCAGGCAGCCCGCTGCCCGCGACGAGGGAGTGGTAGAGGCGGTGGTAGTGGATACACAGGACGAGTGCGCCGGCGAGCGCCAGCGCGCCAGCGACCACGCCGGCCCCCAGGGCGGTTTTCTGAACGCTTGCTCCAGCTCGTCGTCGTGGAGCCGCGCTGCGTCAGCGGCCAGATAAACCGCCGCCAGGTAGGAGCAGCTAGCCACGGCCATGACTCCGATCAGCACCGAGGTTGGGTTCAGCCAGCTGGACAGCAGTCGTCCGGCGGCGTTCCCCACGGGTATGCGCTGCGTGGCGATTGCGCCGACAGCGGCGCCCAAGGTGAACGGGGTCACGACCGAGGACGCCGCAAAGATCGTGTCGATGACGCCTGCTTCGCGCGGGGTTTCCGCGCCGCTCCGAAGCGCGTAGGCGGCGCCCCGGAAGATGATGCCCAGAGCCGCGGCGGAGAGGGCGACGGCCAGCGTTGACGCAATCGACGCCAACGCTTTCGGGTATGCCGTCCAGAAGACCGTGAGCACGAAGATCAGCCACACGTGGTTGGCCTCCCACACGGGTGCCATCGAGCGATGAGCATGCTCGCGTATCTGCTCGGCAGCCTCGCCTCGACCGGCGAGGAGCTGCCAGAACCCCGCGCCGAAGTCCGCTCCGGCCAGCACCGTGTAGAGCGACACGCCGATCAGCACGAACACGAGCGGTAGCGCCTGGAGCACCGTCTACGCCGCCTCGGGCTGCGGAAGCTTGAGCGGACTTAGAGCCAGCCGTCTCAGGACCCATACCAGTCCGCAGGCCACCACCAGGTAGCTCGCCGCAAGCGCGCCATAGCCGATGGGGATCCCGTGGGCGCCTGTGACTGCGTCCGCGGTGGGCATGACCCGGTACACGACCCATGGCTGGCGCCCAACCTCTGTGACCACCCACCCTGAGATCAATGCCACCACTGCGGCCGGACCCGCTACCAGCAGGGCTCGGTAAAACCACACCGATTCCGGCAGCCTCCTTCGGCGCAGCCACGTGATGATGTACGTCACGCCGAGCAGCCCCAGCAGCGTGCCGATCCCCACCATCGTCTGGAACGCAACCCGTACGACGTTGACCGGTGGACGCTGGTTGGGCGGGACGGCCTCAAGCCCCTGCACCTTGGCATTCCAGCTGTGGAACGCCAGGAGCGAGAGAACGTGCGGGATGGCGATGCCGTACTTGACCTGGCGGTCGGTGTACCAACCGAGGAGATGCTCGGGTGCTCCCCGGGTCGTCTTGTACAGCCCCTCAAGCGCGGCCAGCTTGGTGGGCTGAGTCTTTGCCACGTCACGGGCCGCCCAGTCGCCGACCAAGATCTGCACCGGCGCGGCAAGCGCAGCGACCGTGAGTGGAATTGCCAGCGCGGTGCGCTCGTAACGGCCCCACCGCCCCCGCATCCGCGCAAACGAATAGACCGCCGCGAGCACGAATCCGCTGACGATGTAGCCCGCGAGGTACATGTGGATCAACTCGTGCCACAGGTAGGTGTTGGCAAACAGCGCCTTGAAGGGGTCCACGTCGACGACCCGGCCAGCGCGGAGGTGGAAACCGCCCGGGTGGTTCATCCATGCGTTGACGGAGATCACCATCAGCGAACCGGTGAATCCGGTGATCACGATTGGGATGCCGCTGAGCAAATGCGCCTTTTGCGAGAGACGACCCCAGCCGTAAACGTAGATCCCGATGAAGATTGCCTCCAGGAAGAACGAGAACCCCTCGATCGCAAACCCGACGCCGAACACGCTGCCGAAAGTGGCGGTGAAGTTGGGCCACAGCAGCCCCATCTCGAAGCTGAGCACGGTCCCGGTGATCACCCCCACCGCAAACAGCGCGGCCATGATCCGGGTCCAGCGACGCGCCATTGTCAGATAGAGGTCATCGCCCGTGCGCATGTGGAGCCATTCGACGAACAGGACCATCGCTGGAAACGAGATCGCGAACGCCACGAGCGGGATGTGCACGGCGAACGACAGCGCCTGCATCTGGCGGGCGGCGAGCAGATAATGCTGATCCACGGGTGCGAATGCCGCTGCCACGCCGAGAGGCATGCGGGAAGGTTAGGCTGCTGGCGTCATGCCACTCGGGAAGGTTCGGCGGGGAGGGGGCGTCATAGGCTGTGTGAAGCGGCTGACGCCAATCGCTGCCCTGCTCGTTGGGGGTAGCGCCGCGCTGCTCTCGGGCACGGCCGTTGCCGCCAACCGGCCTGACTACCGTGACTGCTCGTTCTCCGGTGGGCTAGACCCGGATTTCGTCCAGCTCACCGGGGCCACGGCAGGGAACCAGGGCACGCTCACCGTGTCGCCCTCACACTCCACCCTGCAGGTCACCGCTTCCGAGTCCTCTGATCCCGGCGACAGCCTGGGTAGTGACACGCTGAGCGTGACGGTCAGCTCACCGGGCACGAGTCCCCAGACGGTGATGGGAGCTGGTGTGGGCAAGGTGACGCTCACGGCGCCGCTGAGCGGCGCCGCTCCCGGGAAGACGTACATGATCTCGTGGGCGGCCACGTTCGATAACGGCAACCACATGTGTCCGTCGTCGAGCACGCCACAGAACACCAGCCCGCAGCCGTTCGTGGTCAAGGTCTCCGGTACGTCGCCCGCGCCTCCTCCAACGAAGCTCAAGCGCCACTGCCACAAGCGGACCAAGCGCGTCCACGGGCACAAGAAGACCGTTCTGGTCTGCAAAAGGTCCAAGAAGCACTAGCGGGTAGGCTGGACGCTCCGCGCTGCCCCCACCGACGCCCGTGAAGATTCACGCCCTGACCACCGGGACGGTTCGCCTAAAGCACGCCTTCCTGTTTGCCCGCGAGGGATGGCGGCGGCAGCTTGACCTGTTCCTTCCCGGACCCTGGAGTGAGCCAGTTCCGATCCACTGCTGGGCGGTGGAGCACGCTGACAGGCTGTTGCTGATCGACACCGGAGAGACGGCGCAGGTGCGTGACATTCCCTTCGCCCGCTTCGGCGTGACGCCAGCGGAGGAGCTCCCGGACGCGCTGGCGTCGGTGGGGCTGGCGGTCGGCGACGTTGACACGGTGGTTATCACGCACATGCACGGTGATCACATGGACGGCGCAGTTCACGCAGCGGGCCCCGTTCTCGTCAACGACGCCGAGCTGTCCTTCTCACGCACCCGGGGTGCGCGGATGATGCAGCGGCTGTTGCGCCAGCCCGTTCCGGCGAGGGTGCGTTTCGAACCCGTCCCCCTCGATGGGGGCCCGTTCGGAGCATTCGCGGCGAGCCGGCCGCTCACGGACGACGGTCGTGTCCTGGCGGTCGACACGCCCGGACACACCCCAGGTCACGTATCGGTGATCTGCATCGATGACCGGGGCCACCACGTGCTGTTGGCGGGCGATGCCACCGACACCGTCGAGCAGCTGCGTGCGGTCAGGGTGGACGCGGTGGCTCCCAAGCCCGCCGTTTCGGTCGACACGATGCAGCGGATCCTGGCGCACTCCCGCGAGCATCCGACGGTCTATCTGCCCTCTCACGACCCGGATTCCGTGAGCCGCCTGGCGAACGGCAAGACGCTCTAGAGCCGCCGACTCTTATCGAAGTCAGACAAAACTCGCACAGCGCTCTAATGGACGCTCGCGATCCTCCTGCGAAGTGTCAAGCCTTGCTCACAGACCCGCCGCGTTTGCGATCCGAATGGCTCGTAAGCCAACGGCTCGGACGCTACCGGCCGACTGCCTGAGTCTTCGACCTACCGAGGATGGCTGGTCTCTCCTCGGAGCCGACGGTCAGGTCGTCTTCCGCGGGCTCGGTGTACGTGGCCGGCGCCAGTGTCTCGAGTTCGCCAGGGCCAGCGGCATCGTGGCGGTTCTGAGCTGACTGGCTGGTCTGTTTACGTGCCGTACCGCACCCGGCGGATTGTGATGCCCGCTCTCACCACACCCCGGGGATGAGTCGTTTCCGCTGAGCCGCGAATCGTCTGTATTGGTCTCCCAATGCGTCCGTGAGCTGCCGCTCTTCAGCCCGGATGCGTACCGCGAGTCCAGTCGCTCCGAGGACCGCCACCGGCGCGACGCTGACCACGTCATCAGTCGAAAGGACGATTCCCACGAGGACCAGTGCAAGCCCGGTATAGGACGGATGACGGACGTAGCGATAGGGGCCGTTGGTCACAACGTAGTGGTCTGGCTGTACCTCGATGCGGTATTGAAAGAAGCGTCCGAGGGTGCCGATGGACCATGCGCGGAGTCCGACGCCAACGCCGATCAGGGCAACTCCGGCGATGACCGGCCACAGCCGACCGCCCGGCCATTGGGCCGGGCCGTCTCGGCCCAGCTGTATTGATGCAAACACCGCTGCGCCCAGACACGCGGCCAGCACCAGGCCGCTTGGATCACGTGCCGGCCAGCGCCTGACCCGCCAGCGCTGCCGAACGGTCATGACGAGCTCGAATGCGGCCCAGCCTCCGACGGCTACGAAGAACGCGGTCTTGGCCGCTCCGTGCCCGAAGACGAGTGGCTCAGGCGGCGCCAAAGCTGGTGAAGAACTGCCTAGCCCCGTTACGCCCTCGGACCGCGCGCTTGTCGGCGATCCCTACCTCGAGGACGACGCCGTACCTCACTTTGAGCACCCCGTCGACCTTCCGTCCGGGAATCAGGTACCAGTCGTTGAGGCCCACTGCGTAGAAGCGGCTCCGGCGTATGTGTAGCTTGCGGGAAGCGCCAACGAGCTTGGCGCGGGGCCGCACCCCGTCGAGCGCGTAGAACCGATTGGCCGTCAACGCTTCGATGACCCTGTTTCTGATTTGGCCGCGAAGGCGCCGCGGCAGGGACCGCAGCAGCTTTGGAGAGGGATAGCCGACACGGATCCCCCACCCGCCGCGCAGGCAGAAGTCGTCAAATCCGTAGCGCTGTACCACGAACCGGCGAAGGGTGTGCCTGGCCCGCGAGCGGCTCATCCCGAGCGCAAGCGGCCCCAGCCGACTCCCGGTCAGGCGCCCGCTCGGCCTGGGGCAGCGGGGACCTCCGTGGGAGAAGGTGCCACCGCCTGCACCGAAGCTCTCTCCGCCTGAGCTACCGCTGGTTACGTCTTTGGCCTTGAAGTTGAAGCAGCAGGTTCCGTCGATTTCCAGCGGAACACTGTCAGCCTGAGCCTGGGCGTTGGTCGTGGCCCCCTGTGGATGGGAGGTCGCGAAGGAGTACGTACCGACCTCCTCGAGGAGGCTCGAAGGCGTGGGCGTTCCGACGTCACCGACGGCGACGTTGACGGTAGCTGTGCAGGGATTTGCGGCCGACGGTGTGCTCGGGCAGAAAACCTTGCCCGGCTCGACCTTGCCTCCAGAGGAGGCCTCGGGATAGGTGAGCACGTGCGGGTCGCAGGCGCTCACAGAGCACAGGTCGACGCTCTGAGTCTGGCCCGCATAGAAGCTCGGCTGACCCCCGGCACCCGTTGACATCGCGGCGTAATACAGGGTGTTGCCCATCTGCCAACGGGTCACGTACTGCAGCAGCTGCGTGTTGGGAATCGCTGCGGCGGTCGCGGATGGCTTGCCCAGGTTGGCCACCTTCATCGTCACCGTGAGCGTCTTGGCGTCGCCTGACAGTGACAGTGAGGTGCCCAGCAAGTCCATGCCGGGGACGTTCGTGCCACCGATGACCGGGTAGAGCGCATCGCCCGCCCGGTCGGTGATGCCCCCGGTTGTCGCGGGAGCGTTTGATCTCCCGCTCACCGGTTGACCGAACAAGCCGGTGCCAGAAGCCTGGCGGGCGATCGTGGTGAGTGCCGCTCCGGCGTGGTCCACCGTCTGATTGCCGCCGGGCGTAAAGCCTGTCTGGGCCAGCCCGTTGGAGGTGTCGTTATAGATGATCTCGGCTGCACCGCTGCGGTCGATGGTCATGCTGAAGAAGTCGGCCAGGTTGCGGTTTCCCTGCTGCGTGATGCAATCGGTACCGAGCAGGCATACGTCGTTGTAGTGCATCGGGTGAGGGCTGACCTTGACCAGCGCCCTGCGGGGCGGCTGCCCGGATATTGCGCCCGTCGAATCGACCGGGTAGACGAGCTGGTTCATGAACACGTTCCACGCCTGGCCACTCTCGCTGCTGGGATCGGCGGATTTGTTGGCGCCGTACCAGACGGCGTCCACGCGTCCCGGCCCCCCGGCTTTGATCCAAGGGAAGACGTTTACGGCGTCACCCGTCGCGGTTGAGCCATCTGAGACCTGAACCGGCGCCGTCCAGGTCTTCCAGCCTGATGCGGCCGAGGACGCCGACACGTAGGCCTGATCGTGGCTCGGCGTGGACTTGTCGAGAATGTCGTAAACCACGAAGAGGTTGCGGGCACTGTCCATCGAGAGGACCGTGAAAAGCGTGTCGGGCGAGCCGGGGAGGTTGTCGACGATATGGGTCAGGCCTACGTTGTTCGGTCCTCCTCCGCTTGAGGTCGGGGCATCCAGGAACGTCAGATTTCCTTGCGCGTCCGGGGTACCGACGTTGAGGTCGAGGTCGTAGGTCTTACCGTCGGGATTCGGGAAGCCGGCAGCCTGAAAGACCTTGCCCGTCTGCTGGTCGATCGCCGGATAGCCGTCCGCACCAAACGGGCTGTAGGTGCTCTCGGTGGCTGTGGTGACGCCCGTCGTGGCGTTCGTGAAGTTGAGCCCATCCGTGCTCCTATTCCATTGAGCCCCGTTGTTCGGCCCCGAGCCGTTGAGGTTGTTGTACTCCTCGTAGATCAGAGGCGTAGGCCCGCTGTAGGCCGACTGGTGAGGCGTCCCCGCCGGGGGGTCGTACACCGCAAGCCACGGACGATCAGAGCCGAACTGGCCGCCGCAGCCGTTGAAGCTCTGCTGGACGGTCGCCCCGCCGTCGCTCGTCGTAGCGGCGCGATCACAAAGGAGCCCGTACAGGTCGATGAAGTACTCCTTGCCCGTGTGGTCGAAGTTCAGGTCGGTATCCCCGCCGCCGGGCGGGTCCTCGAGGCTCTGGTCGGCGGTGGGCGGAGCGTTCGGCGTGATCACCCGGAACGTCTGGCCGTTGTCGAAGGATCCGGCCCAGACGCTGCGCTGTGTGCCCGTGCCGGTAGGGCCGCTCGCGAACACCTCGCCCGTCGGAGAATCGAAGCTGATGGTCGGCTCGCCGAACGGATGGATCGGGTCGACGACCGTGGGGACCGAGAACGTGATTGGCGCTGCGGAGACTGGGCCGGCGATCACCGCCAACGCCATCAACACAGCCCCAACCGTCAGACAACGGCGCAAAGCAGCCTCCCACCGATAGGACGTCGCGCACCATACTCGCGGCCGGCTGCGCTCGCAAGGGCCACCGCTTCGTCCGCGATGGCCAGCCTGCGACCCATACGTTGCTTGCAGTTGTGGCCTGTCGGGCGTAGCGTTTGCCATTGTGATGGGGGCCCTGCTGCTGGCGTGCCGTGTGCTTCTCGCCGGGGTTTTCGTGAGCGCCGGGCTGGCGAAGCTCGCCGATCTACGTGGCTCGCGTCAGGCGGTGTTCGAGTTCGGGGTGCCGGAGCGGCTTGCGGGGTTGGTGGGGGTGCTGGTGCCGATGGCCGAGGTCGGGGTCGGTGTTGCGCTGGTGCCGCTGTCCTCGGCGCGGTACGGAGCGCTCGCGGCCGCGCTGCTCCTGGCGTGTTTCATCGGCGCGATCGCCAACGCGTTGGCGCATGGCCGCGCGCCGGATTGTCATTGCTTCGGCCAGGTTCACTCGGCACCGGCTGGTGTCTCGACGGTGGCGCGCAACTTGCTTTTGCTGGTGGTTGCCGGGTTCGTCGCGATCGGTGGGTGGCAGCATCCCGGGGTCAGCGCGACGCACTGGGTTGCCCAGGTCGGAGCAGCGTGGCTGGTCGCGATCGCCGCCGGAGTCGTGATTGTCGCTCTGGTCTGCTTCCAGGTGTGGTTCATGTTCCAACTGCTGGCCCAGAACGGGCGCACGCTTCGCCGTCTGGATGAGCTCGAGGGCTCGCTGCGGGCCATCGGCGACGTGCTCGGCCTGCAGCCCAATGACCCCGTTGGCGATCCAGGCCCGTTGGGTTATGGCCTGAACGGCGATGGGCTCCCGGTCGGTTCGTCCGCGCCGGGGTTCGAGCTTGAGGCGGTCGACGGCGGGCGGTACTCGCTCGGATCGCTGCTCGACCCAACCCGGCGGTTGGTGCTCGTGTTCTCGGCGCCAGGTTGCGGTCCGTGCGACGCGCTCATGCCGCAACTCGCGCGCTGGGAGCGCGACCACCAGGACTCACTCCAGATCGCGCTGATCGTGAGCGGGAACGCAGATCAGAACAGGGCCAAGGCCATGGAGCACGGGCTCCGGCATGTGCTGTTGCAAGCGGAGCGCGAGGTTGCGGACGCCTACAGGGCGCACGCCACGCCGATGGCCCTCGTGATCGACTCAGACGGACGGATCGCCAGCCCCACCGTCGGCGGGTCGGAGGCCATCACGACTCTACTGGTCCAGGCGACTCGTCCCAAACTCGCGATTCAGGGCGCGCCCGTCGAAAATCCACGCCCCAATGGGGCTCCACCACGGCAAGCGCAGCCACCGCACGATTCCCTGATCGGCCAGCCTGCACCCGAGCTGGTGCTCACAGACCTCGATGGCAGCGAGGTCGCGCTCCAGGACTTTTACGGCGAGTCCACGGTCGCGATCTTCTGGAACCCCGGCTGCGGGTTCTGCCAGCAGATGCTGCCCGACCTCAAGGCGTTTGAAGACGATCCGCCCGAGGACGCCCCTCGGCTGATGGTGATCAGCGCCGGCGACGTCGATCTCGTGCGCGAGCAGGACATCGGCTCGATGGTGCTGGTCGACGCAGATGGCGAGGCGATGCGTGCGTTCGGCGCCGGGGGGACCCCGATGGGAGTCCTGATCGAGCACGGGCGGATCAGGTCCCCGGTCGCGGCTGGAGCAGACGCGGTCCTCGAGCTCGCGAGACCGAACGGGACCACCACGCACCGGTGAATGACGGTGACACCCCGTGAGCCCTTGGCTCGATGACGCGGCTGTTCGGCTTGCGAATGGCCAGGTTACCCGCCGGCGGGTGCTCCGCGACGGCGCCGCGATCATGGGCGCCGGATTGTTCGGAGGGCTCCTGTTGCCCGCGGACGCCTTCGGCAAACGGAAGCACGAGTGCCCCTGCCACCCGCGAGACTGTTGCACCCCGCTGTTCACGCGGACGGCGCAGTCAAAAGGCAAAGCACGCGGTGTGCTACCAGCCGAGCCGCAAGCGCTGCTGTCACGCACCGGCTCCGTCGAGGCGAACCGGCCCTGGTCCATGGGGGGATCCCTACCTCTGCCACATCAACGAGACTTGTTGCGGGACGCAGTGCTGTTCCCCGAATCTGAGGTGCTGCGCAGCTGTTTCTTCGGGCGCCGCACTCTGTTACTCACCCAGCCAGCAGCAGTGCTGTCGTACCGAACACATCGCCTGGACCTGTGCCACGGGTCAGACGTGCTGCTACGACACAAACTCTGGCAGGACGAATTGCTGTAGCCCCGGCGAAGCTTGCTGCAATGGCACTTGCTGCAGCGCGGGGGAGGCGTGCTGCAGCGGCACATGCTGCGCCGAGGGGAGCCTCTGCTGCAACGGCACGTGCTGCGGCGAAGGGGAAGTCTGCTGCAACGGCGTTTGCTGTCTTGCCAGCGCATGCAAGAACGGCACGTGCGGACCGCCGCAGCCACTGTCATATCGGCCGCTCGGGTCCGGCATCCAGCTGACGTCAGGAACGACGATGATGAAGGCTTTCCCTGGGCTGTGCGTGATACCGGGGTCCAGCCCGCAGCGACTGTTGATGCTCTATCGCGTCGGGACGTCCGACGGGAGCGCCGACGGACAGATCTACAAGATGGTGCTTGAACCGACTGGGGACGGCTCCGTCAAGGTCGTCACCGATGAGACGCTGTTGTCGAGCCCACCGGCGGGGTTGGACCTGACGGCCCCCGCGCTCTTGGCGCTCCAGAACGGCAGCATCCTGTGCGTCTATCTTCTATCGATTCCCAACAGTCCGCGGCCGTCGGACTATGTGCTCCTGAGCACGGTTTCTAACGATGGCGGCAACACGTGGAGCGCCCCGCGCGCGATCGCTAACCCGCACCCGGGCTACGGGCCCGGGCTCGCGCCCGGAGGCGCGCTCGTACAAACGCCAGACGGCACCATATACCTCGCTACGTACGCCACCGGCGTCAGCTCGTTGACAAAGAGCACGGACAATGGACACACGTGGTCGACGGTGGGGTTCATCGCGGCGCAGTGGGGATGGGCCTATGAAGAGCCATGCCTCACCGTTCTCCCCGACGGGAGCCTTCTCTGCTACATGCGGACGACGGCTCCGAGCAGTTCCTACTCGAGTGACGACACGCCGTATCAGGGATACGTGGCGATCTCCCACGATCCTGCCGTCGGCAAGTGGAGCAGTCCGCAGCGAGAGGTGAACACACAGCAGGCTACCGCTGTTCTGTGCACCCCGGACATGGACCTGCTCGCCAACCCTGCGATCCCGACCGGGGCGCTCTTCGGCGGCGGTCAAGCGGACTACATAACCTCTTCGGGTGACGACGGCAACACGTGGTCGCCGTTCAGCGCCGAGGGCTTTCCGCAGCACGCCAACGGTGGCCGCTTCTACGGCGCATTCGCGTGGCTCGGACCAGTTGGACGGCCGTACAACGTCGCCTTCGTCTTGGCGGCTGAAACCCAGAGCAGCAACAGCAACCCGTTCACCTGCAACATCTTCTGGATTCCGGTTGGGGCGAGGACAGCGTTTGATACCTCGCCGCAGCCGATCACTGCCACGCAGCTTCCTCCGGACGGACCCCCGTGGCCTGGGATCCTGGTCAACGGAGCGACCGTCCCGTCGGGCTACTCGTGCACGGTCTCGATGGATCAGCGCGGAGTGGTTCACCTGGCCGGACGGATCCTTCCGGGCGGTGCCAGCCCCGACGGCTCCCAGATGCTGTTGCTTCCCAACGTGGGCCTCGGGTGGTCGCCGCATGAGGATGTCATCCTCTCGGCACCGCTGGCCGACGGTTCCACGGCGACGTTGAAGGTTGATCCCGCAGGCCGCATCTTCTCGTTCGCGACGACGCAAAGTGAGTTCATCCTGGACGGCCTGACCTTCAAGGCGAACTCGCCCTAGGTCCTCGCTGGGGGCCGAGCCGGCAGGCGAGATCTCGCAGTGGGCCGAAGCAAGGGGCCCATGCGACGGGAGATCAGCGTGTTTTCTCTTGGGCTCGGTGGACGAGGCCGTCGTATAGGAGGTCGAGGATTTCGCCGGGGAGCTCGTCTGGTGTGGAGTCGGGGTCGACGAGCTTGCTCATCGCCGTTCCGTATGCGAGCGCGAGCACAGCTTCGGCCAGCCGATCGGCTGGGTAGGTGAGCGGGACACCGGTGGTGTCGTGCCGAGCTTGGAGGGCGCGTGCAAGCAGATCTCGAAGATTGCGCTGGCGGGCGTTGAACGCCGGGCGCAGTCTGGGGTCTCGGGCTGCGGCGGCCCAGTGTTCGAACAGGAGCAGGATCAGGGGTGCCTGTTCGGAGATCAGTCTTGCTAGCCCGGCGCTGACGGCGGCTGCCGTTGCCGCGTCTGCGGGAGCGGTTTCGGTGAGCTTCATCAATGCCCGGGCTGGCCGGTCGATGCGTTCGTCGATCAGGGTCAGGAAGAGGTCCTGCTTGTCCTGGAAGTTCCAATAGATCGCGCCACGCGTGAGAACCGCCCGCTTGGCGATCGATTGCAATGAGGCTCCCCCATATCCGCGCTCTGCGAACTCGGAGGCGGCGGCTTCCAGCACTCGTTCTCGGGCGCCCCCGCGCAGATCGGCGTGTCGGCCGTCCCGGCGTCGGTCGGATCGTGGTCGTTTTGCCGGGCTCACACTTGACAGACTACATGCATTACTGTATGTAGTACATACACAACCGTATGTTCTCCACGTCACCGCCAGAAAGGACCCTTATGAGCGATACCCCAGTCCTTCTCGACGAGACATTCCTGGGCGAGTGGTCGACCAGGTTTCTCAGGGGTTGGAACGCGCTCGACCCCGGGGCCGTCGCGTCGCTGTGCACCGAGGACATTCTTTGGAGCGACCCGTCGACGCCTCAACCACTGATCGGGCACGACGGAGTACGCGAGTTCGTGGAGATGACCGCCACAGCTCTGCCTGACTTTCACGTGACCGAGACCGCACCGCCATACTCGTCGCCCGGTTCGGCGCGGGTTTTGAGCCCCTACAGAATGACCGGGACGATGCTTGGCCCGATGAATGGCTTCGCGCCAACCGGCCGCGCTATCGCGGTCGAGGGAGTCGACGACTGGAGCTTCCGAGACGGGCTCCTCTGCGGCTACACCAGCCATTACGACACGCTCGACGTAGTCCGACAGCTGGGCATCATGCCCGCTGCACAAAGCCGCGCCGAGCGGTTGATGATGCGCGTACAACACGCCCAGGCACGCCTCCAACGCCGGAGGGTTCGGGCCGCATGAGCCTCGATCCGCAGTCAACCCTAAGAACCGGGAGTTCTCGCGGCTCCGGAAGCCTTACCTGGCGGCTGTGGTACGCCGGTTGGCAACCGGGGCGGGCGATCGCCGATGCGGCTCAGCCCGTGTACGTCAGCGTGACGGACTTCCGCATCAACCGTCCACGACACGTCCTCGGCGCCTGGCGAACGGGCCTCAGACTCCGACGCTCGTGGCCACGACTTGATGGGGCAATCGGTCTGTGGCTGTGGAGCGAGCCTCTGAAGCTACGGTCAGGCGCGGTCTCGATCTGGCAAAGCGAAGCCGATCTGATGCGCTTCCTCCGCTCACCCCTCCACCGCGCGATTGTCGCCAAATACCGGACACGCATGAGCGGCACCAGCATCGGCTGGACCGCGCCCTGGCCCGACCGAGCGGCCGTCTGGAAGCAAGCCGTAGCCGAACTCAGCCGTCCGCGAAGCGGCTGATTACCGGGTCCTCGCGCACGAGCAGAAGCCTCGCGGCCGCGACGACGGGGCGGGTCGATGTCACAGTTGGGGATGAACGTGCTCAGCCCGGGCACGAACACCACGACCAGCGGCCCTCCTCCTGCGATCACGGGGTTGACGCGCGGGCCTCGTAGAGCATGTCGGGCGTGGACACGGGTCCCGAGGAGCATCAAAGCGCCCCCACCGCTGACGCCCCCTACGCCGACAACGCCGACAACGCCGACAACGCCCGCCGGCTAGAGCCGCACGCGTATTCGTTCCCCCCCCCGCTCGCCCGGGCGAAGGAGTGGCTCAGCTGTTTGAGTCGTAGGCATTCCTGGGTCGTGGCACATGACCGCCTATCCTCGGACGGTGTCCTTGCAGGGCGAACGCGTGGCGGGCGGAGATGCCTTGGCCGCGCCTCGAGAGGGGCCGGCGCTCTCCGCGCATGGACTGAGCAAGCGTTTTGGCGATCGGGTCGCGTTCGAGGATGTCTCGTTTGAGATCGGCTATGGGGAGGTGTTCGGCTTTCTGGGGCCGAACGGCGCTGGCAAGACGACGACTGTGCGCACTCTGGGCACTTTGATCGCTCCGACGACGGGGTCGGCAACGGTCGCCGGGATCCCGCTCGCGCCCGAGACCGGGGTCGAGATCCGCCGGCGGATCTCGGTCATGCCTGAGTCCCCGGGCTTGTACTTGCGCCTGAGTGTGCGCGAGAACCTGGAGTGCTTCGCCGACCTCTACGAGGTGGCGGACAAGGAAGATCGCATCGACCGCGCGCTGCGAGCCGTGAACCTGCTGGAGCGGGAGCGCGATCTGTGCGGTTCGCTGTCGAAGGGGTTGCGCCAGCGGGTCGCGCTAGCGCGGGCGTTGCTCCCGGACCCGGAAGTGCTGTTCCTCGATGAGCCGACCGCCGGTCTGGATCCGGTCGCGACGCGCGACGTGCACGAGCTGGTCGCGGCGCTCGGACAGAGCGGTGTAACGATCTTCTTGACCACGCACCGGCTGGAAGAGGCCGAGCGCCTATGCGAGCGCGTCGCGATCCTCAACACGAGGCTACGGACGATCGGCACGCCCGCGGAGCTGCGAGACCGGCTGTTCTCAAAGACGCTCACGGTCAGGACCGTCGCTGCGCTGCCCGAGGCGGGAAGCGTGTTTGCCGACATTCCGGCGGTCGAGAGCTGGCGCCAGGACGGCGAGGCGACGTACGTTCTCGACGTAGCCGACCCGTCAGTCGCCGCGCCCGCCACCACCCGGGCGCTGGTCGCCGCCGGCGCCGACGTGTTGTCGATCAGCGAGTCGCGCCACTCGCTGGAGGACGTCTACCTCGAGCTGATCGACGATGGCGAGAAGGCACAGCAAGAATGAGGACCAGCATCAGCACAAGACGCGTCGGCGCTGTCCTGCGCAAAGAGCTGCGGGACTACCGGCGCAATCGCTACATGCTCGTGACGATGGCGGTCATCCCGGTGATCTTCCTGATCCAACCGGTCGTCTCCATCCTCAACCTCCCGGCATCGGCGTCGGTTCCGCTCAGCCACAAGCATCAGCTGTTGTACATGCTCGGCATCCCGGCGCTCGTGCCAGCCCTCGTCGCGGCGTCCTCGGTGGTGACAGAGCGCCAGCAGGGCACGCTCGAGCCATTGCTCAGCACCCCGCTCCGCCGCGAGGAGTTCCTGCTGGCCAAGGCGCTGGCCCCGCTGCTCCCGGCGGTCGCGGTCTCCTATCTGGTCTACGGGCTGTTCGTCATCATCGTCGAACTGTTCGCACATCAGGGGGTGGCGCCGGCGCTGCTCCCGGCCCCCGTGGTGATCGCCCAGGTGCTGTTCACGCCGTTGCTCGCCGCTTGGTCGATCTGGGTTGGGCTCGCGATCTCCACCCGCTCGGTCGACATCCGTGCGGCGCAACAGCTCAGCTTGCTCGGCAACCTCCCCGTAGTCGCCGTGACGACCTTGCTCGCGTTCAACGTGATCCACGCGACACGGGCCCTCGCGCTCGGTCTTGGGGTCGCGCTCCTTGTCGGATACCGCGTGGGGTGGCGCGTGGTCTCAACCCTGTTCGACCGCGAACGGCTGGTGACCGGAACGAGATCGTAAGTAAGGACCAAGCCCGACGCAGCGCGGAGCGCCCACACTGACGGCGACGAGGTAAATCACTGGGACAGCAACGACCGGCTCGAGCCCGACAGACGGGTTGCCGGGCCGGCGCCGGGTCACGGGAACGTTGCCCGAGACGGTTGCCCGGAAGTACTCGGATTCCGTCTAGAAACCCAAACTGAGACTGTTCCAGGCACTTCTAAAGCGGGAGCGACGGGACTCGAACCCGCGACCTCCGGCGTGACAGGCCGGCGCTCTAACCAGCTGAGCTACGCCCCCGACGGGGGACTGGAAGTAAAGCAGGGTGCCTGACCGCCCATCGGACCCGTGTCACCGGACCACAAAGCGGATGTTAGGCCGCAACTTTCCGCTCGCTGAGCGGTTCCAGCGTCTGCAACACCTTCTCCCAACGACGGGTCCAACCCGGCCGTGGGCACGTCACAGGGAGGAACGACGGGGACCTTGGAAGCGGGTCCCCGTCGTCATTTAATGGTCTTGAAGGTGAGATTACACCGAGCCTTGAGCGCTCCTTGGTTCAGCCCTTCCAAAGCATCGCAAGCACGCTCCGGACGAATGCCTCATAGCGCTCCGGCGCGTAGTGCTCGGCATCGGTTAGCACCATCCGTCCGGCCTCCTCCCCCAGGTCGCGGATCGCCCGAGCCGCAAGCTCAACGTCGATCTCTCCTGGCACGTCCCATCGTCCGATCGACCAGCGCACGAGGTCCTCGATCCGTTTGAGGATCCTCGCCCGATTGCTCTCTACGTGCTCACGGACGATGGTCGGCGTGCCTTCCAGCGGAAGCAGGATGAGTCGCCATGTCTCGGGCCGGTCGGCGACCGCGCCCAGAAATCGCCTCACGCTGGCGGCGAGGAGTTCGGCCGGGTCCTGCTGTCCCGGATCGCTAGGCACCACCGCATCGAGCTCAGCGAGCGAGTAGCGCTCCTCCCGCTCGACCAGCGCGTGCAGCAGGGTTCCCAGATTTGGGAAGTGGTCATAGACGACTGGCCGGGTGACGCCTGCCACTCGAGCTACGGCTTCGACCGAGACACCGGCATAACCGTCCTTGAGGATTACCGCGAGGGCCGCGTCGACCAGCTGCTCGCGGCGCTGCTCGGGCGGCATTCGCGGCGCGTAGCGGCGTCTCGGATTGCCCGGACTGGGAGGAGACGGTGCGGGTGACGGAAGGGGCATCTGCTCGGCAAGGTCGCCGGTAACTACAGAAGCGTAGCTTCGGTATAGGATCGCGTTCGTGATCGTCACGCGGGACGTCGTCCCCGGTATCCATCGCCTCGGCCACGAGAAGATCAACTGGTACCTGCTGGAGGACTCCGGGCGGTTCACGGCAGTCGACGCGGGCCTGCCGGGGTTCAGAGATGACCTCGACGCCGACTTGGCAACCCTCGGCATTTCTTCTGACGCGGTCGAAGCTTTGATTCTCACCCACTCGGACGCCGATCACACCGGCCTAGCCGGTCCGTTTCGCGATTCAGGTGCCCGGGTGTTGATTCATTCGGCAGATCAGGCGGCGCTGCGTAAGCCCGGACCCAAGTCGGGCGACGCTGCCCCGATCCACATCCTGCCCCAGCTGTGGCGTCCGAGCCTCTGGGGAATGATGAGGGTGATGGCCTCAAACGGCGGTTCCAGGCCACCCTCCTTCACTGGGGCTGCCACCTTTTCGGACGACGAGGTCCTTGATGTCCCCGGGAGCCCTCGCGTGATCGCCACCCCGGGACACACCCTAGGGCACTGCGCGTTTCTCTTCGAAGCGCACCGAGCGGTGTTTGTGGGCGACGCGATGTGTACCTGGAACCCCGTCACCGGCCGTCGCGGGCCGCAGCTGATGCCCAAAGCGTTCAACCAGTCGAATCAGCAGGCCCTGCACTCGCTGGACGCGCTCGAGTCAATCGACGCGCAAGTCATGCTGTTCGGTCACGGGGATCCATGGACCGGTGGCGTTGGGACGGCCGTGGGCGACGCGCGGGCTAAGGCTGGCTGACGCGGTCACACAGAACGCAGCGCGACCAGTCGAAGGTTGGCAGGGCTTTCAGGCGCCGGTTGTTCTCACCCCATCCCCGGTTTACGTGACGCCCGATGACCACCCCGGCAACGGGTCCCGCACCGGCGCCCTTCAGCGCGGCCGCAGCGCTCTGGGCGTTGGCGCCGGTCGTCCACGTGTCGTCGATTAGCAGCACTGGCTCGCCAGCGAGCGGCCGCAGTGGCGAGTATTTGGACGCATCAAATGCTCTCGGTTCCACGTCTCGCTCCGAGCGCTTGAGCAGCTGGTGGTAGCGGGCACGCGTTGGAGCGACGAGATCGCTGACGATCAAGCGGAGTGGGTGGCGGGCAGCACGAGCCCGGTCTCCCGAGGGGACCGTGGTCACGAGCTTGAAGTCCTCGGTCCCGGCCGCCCGCGCAATGCAGGGCTCGTGGTCAGCCAAGAAACGCCACAGCAATGCAGCGAGCTCAACGCCGAGTCGTCGCGCCACCTCGCCGGACAATCGCTTGTATGAGGCCAGGGCGTGATGTAGTTGCTCGCCGGCGACGCTGTACGAGATCGGTGCTAACGCGTCGAGCACCTGTGTGCCGTGCACGCACGCGTAGCAGCGTCCATATCCGGCGGTGAGGTTGAAGCAGACGTCGCACACCGCCGGTCCGCGAATCGGCGTGAGCATGAAGTTCTCGTACAGCCCGGTCAGCTCGCGGACCGTCGGCATGCGGCGTCACGCGATGAGTGTTCCCGCCGCGGTGATCCGCTCCACGACCTCAATTACCGCGGCGGGGGAATCCACGACATGCGTTCCCGGGCGACCTGCAAACTCGCGGGCCCATTGCTGTCGCAGCATCCCTTCCATGAGCAGGACGGGGCGGCCGTGAGCGAGCGCGATGCGTGCCTGCGTCCGCGCGCCGCTCCGGTGCGAAGCCTCCACCACGACGGTCGCCAGCGACATGCCGGACATCACCGCATTGCGCAGCGGAAAGTTCTTGCGGTTGGGTGGGGTCTCCGGCCAGAAGCGCGAGACCACAGCGCAGTCGCGAGCGATCCGCTGCTGCAGCTCCCCATTCTGTGGTGGATATGCCCGGAGCAGGCCGGTGCCAACAACGGCGATCGTCCGACCGCCCGCGGCCAGCGCCGCGAGATGGGCCGCCGAATCGATCCCGGCGGCAAGTCCCGACGTCACCGTGTAGCCACGCAGGGCCAGCTCCTCTGAGATTGCGCGTGCCTGCCCGATGCCCGCGCGCGACGCCTGGCGCGCACCGATCACGGCCACCGATCGAGCGTCGCGGTCCAACAGCTGACCGGCGACAAAGATGAGCGGTGGCCGGTCGTGAACCGCGCGCAGATTCTCCGGATAGTCCGGGTCGAGGACGGACACCGCGCGGATGCCCTGCTTGGCCCAGCTTGCGAGGTCAGCGTTAGCTTGATCGAGCGGTTCGGCGACAAGTAATCCGAGCTCGGCCTCGAGCACCCCGCGTGCTTCGCCCCGTTCCTCGACTAGATCGGCATAAGTACTCCAAGCGCTTCGGCCGCACCGCAGGAGAGCAACAAGCGCAGCGCTGTCCACGTCCGGCGGCACCGGTCGAGCGTATCCCGCTGCGCCGACGCGGAAGCCTTGCGCAGCAAAGCCTCCGGGCTTGTTTAGCCGGAGTGGTCGGCGGGTTCGGTCGGTGGGGCAGGTGGCGGTATCTCGAGGGTCTCCAGATTGTGCTCGTGGAGTTCCTCGCGCGGGTCCGCCTGGTTGAGCGCCGATCTGAAGTCGCGCAAGCCCTTGCCCAGAGCGCGTCCCACCTCCGGGAGGCGCTTCGGTCCGAGAACCAGCAGCGCAATCACCAGGATGAAGAGCAGGTGCGTGGGCTGAAGGATGTCGCCGATCACTCAGACCAAGCTTACAGCCACCCCGGCGGATCTGGGCCACTTTTCCCAAGTGCTTCTCGCCCCGGTCCCTCAGCCGCCGACGTGGACAGTTGTCCTGCCACTGTCCGCTGGGGCGTACGGGTAGTCGTCCTGGGGCAGCGCTTGGAGCTGGAACCAGTAGTCACGCCGGATCGAAGGCGAACCGGCTCCAAAGGTGTATGTCGTGCGGAAGCGTCCGTTGCCGGTGACATCGATCTTCACGCCGTAGGTCGTGTACTGGCCGCCGATCCCAATGCGTAACCGCACCAGCTCGCCGGCGGGTGGAGAAGGCAGGTAGCCGCCCGCGAGGTAGCCGTCGATGTGCACGGTGCCGCCCCAGTGGACCCGTCCGGGCCAGATACGAACGATGCGGATTTTGGCTGGGACCGTGAGCTTTACCTCGGGCGAGCTGGTCGGCTCGGCGGTGCTTGACCCGCCATAGACGGCGGCGACGATCCGCGACGGGCCCGGGGGCAGCTGGGCGCTCCAGCCTCCATCCGCGCTGGTTTTGACGACGGCGACCTGAGTGAAGTGGCCGTGGCCGTCGTCCGGGGCGGTGAACACATCGACCGGTTGACCGGCGAGTGCGTTGCCGTTGGCAATTCCGAGCCATCCGCTTACGGTCGTTCCGCGCCCGAACGGCACGCGGCGGGCCGTCCGGCCGACCACGTGGGGAAGTAGGACGACGCGAATCACTTTGATCTCCTTGACTCGCACGAGCTTGCCGTGACGGCGAACCAGCTTCCACAGCACCTCCCGCCGCCAAGCAGTTTTTGGACGGCAGTGGACGACGCTGATCGTCTCCCAGTGCCCTCGGTCCCGGATCCGCACGAGCTTGTGGTGGCGGCGGATCGTGACCCAGTGCCCCGGAATTCGCACCCGCTCATGTGCGCTGCGACAGCGCAGCGCGTCGACGATCCTCGTGAACGAAATCGCTGCGGCGGTCGGCTGACGAATCGTCATGTACCTCGTTTGCACCGGAGAGGCGGCGGGTGCGCCGGCAGCGTCGACAGCGTTGCTCTCAGCGTGGCAGTCGACGCGATGCGGGCCCACGCCGGCCACCGGTACGTTCGCGGACGCTCCGGCGAAACGGAGCGACGGCCCGCCGTCCACGGAACAGACGATGGCCCCGACACCGCTCGGACCTGCACTGCCGGTGGCGTGTATGTACTGCGTCCCGGCCGTGGATGGAGCGTCGGTCACGCCCGCGAGGCTGACGCTTACCGGAGCGTTGTCGACCGAGATCGTCTTGGAGACGGAGGCCGGCACCCCAGCCGCGTTGTAGGCGCCGTACGACAACGTGTGCTGTCCGTCCGCATATCCGGCCGTGTTCAGCTGGCCAGCCAGCTGCGAGCCGTGACATTGCATGAACCTGCTCGTGTCCGGTGCCGGATCGCTCCAGCTCGTCACCGAGCCTCCCGTCCACGACCGTGAGTAGCCAGCACACGCCGGACGGATCACTCGCGTCGAGCGTCACGGGCCACGCCCCCCGAACCCAGCCGTTCGCGTACCAGAGATTGCTCGCAGGAACGGCGTTCAGCTGAGGCCCCGTCTGCTCGTCCGCGGTTAAGCGGATGCCTTGGACGCCGAGGAGGTCAGCCAGTCGACGGTGATGCATCCGGTGACGCGCACAGATCAGCGCCCAAGCCGAAATAACGTGAGGGGGGTATCCTTGGTTGATGCCGTTGCCATAACCATACCCGCTTGAACCGCAGCTATTGATGTAGCCGATCTGCTGGCTCCCGTCTGACCACAAGCAGACTCGCGCTGAATCCATCCGCCGAAGCAGTGGCAATCAACGAACACCGTGTTCGGTGGGGTGTAAGCGCCAACGATCGCTATCGCGGGCGAGGGCGTGTGGGCCATCCAGTGGCTCCTAGCCATCGAAGAATCGACTCATCGTGAGCTGCGTTGATCTCGAGGCTTCGATAGGCACCGCTCCGGGCTGCATGGAGGCATTCGTTCGCCGGAGTTCAGTGCGCCGCATTCGAATAGGGCGTGAATGCCGGCGCAGTGTTGCCGTACCTCGAACACGAGTAGACGTAATACGTGCCTGCCTGCGCGGCGCTGCTGGAGCCAAGCCGAGGGCGCCCGACGCCGGTCAACAGACAATAGTTGCTTTACGTGCATCGGCGCCCAACGATCCTCAGCAGACCACGATGACGTCGAATCCGAGCGGTGTCGGGTGCCCCGCTGGTTGAAGGTCTGAACACACAGGTCCGCGCTCCGGCCGTGGACGCCGGTGCTGTAGGCCGATCGCGTACCCAGCGGTAAACGAGACACTCGCCCCAGCCACTGTTACGTGCTCCGTCGGCGGTGACGATCCTGGGTCTAGTCGTGGCTATCGGTCGCGCATTGCGTCTGACATTGACGCCCCACCTGATCTCGTACTTGCCCGGTTCTCCACCCGCGAACGCCCGTGGTCGTCCCCCTCCCGCAATCACCCGTCCTCCCGGTCCCACCAATGCCCAGGCCCGCACATTCCCACGCGATGAACTTTGGGTTCAGCTTGACCGGATCGATGGAGTGGTTTCGGATCTGGCTGCCGCTGATCGTGAACGCGGCATAGCTTGAGCCGGCGAGGGCGGCGAGGGCGCAGATGAGGGCCGTCGTTGCCAGCGCGTGCTCGCCGAGGTACTTGAGGATTCGGGAGAGCAAGGAGTCGCGTCCTTTCATCGTGTTCAGGAGTTCGGGGAGCTGCCGGGCCCCAGGGCTCCGTTCGCGCCAAATGCCGGTTGTGCGGAAGACGCCTTGGCGGATGCCGCTGTAGCGCCGCCCTGCCCGCTGCTACCGGACTGCGCGGTCTCCGCGCTGGTCGAGGCCGGTGCTGCTTGCGTGGGCGTTGGGGATGACGAAGGCTGTACTGGCGCCGCGGGGCCGCTGTTCCCGCTGCTGGTGGCAGCGGCGTGGACAGCGGCGCCTGTTTGGTGGTGCTCTTGAGTCATCCGCTGAGGCACTGCGGCGCGGCGTTTTGAACTGGGCTTCTCCGAGATAGCGGTCCACGTGCGTATGTGGAGGGCGACGAGCGGGGGTGCGATCGCGCGGGATGACTCGCGCCCGCTGCAAGTGCCAAAACGGTTGCTACGCCTAGAACTACGGCGGCCGAACAGGCGACGGCGATGCGCCTCTGCGTGACAGCATCAGGCAGCCGGACCCGGGAGCGCGGAGCAGGTCGCCACGCGCGTGAAGAAGTATCAGCGCCGCTGACGCCCGCATAATCTTCCTGAGCCCGTACGGCGCCGTGGACCTTCGGCGATTCCTCGGTCCAGAACGCGTCGGCGGTGGGAGGGGATACGGCGGATTCCCCCAAGTCCACATCGGTGCTCTGCACCGACGGGCCGTCCTGCTGCCCGGCCGTCGCGACTTCGTCGGCTCCTGGGCCGAATGGGACGAGCTCTTCTGGCGGGCCGAACCAATCCCGCGGAAACCGCAACACGGTCCCGCCATCGTCAGGCTCATCCATCGCGGGGTGGTCAGGCGGCTCTTTCATTCCCGCGCTTTTGCAGATCTTTTTCGCGAGCCGTAGCGATGGTGTCCTCCTGCCACGGTATTATTATAGAGGCCTTGATTAGCTCCAATTTGCCTCAATTGGATATGCATTCGCACGTAATTGGGAAATCTTTGACAGCGATTGATCTCGTGGACCCGCCACGCAGCATGCGACATGACGGCTGAGCCAGGGAATCTTGACGACACCTTCCTGACCGTGGCGGAAGTCGCCGAGCTGTTGAAGCTCAACCAGCAGACCGTCCGAAACTGGATTGATCAGGGATCCCTGCCCGCACTGCGCGTTGGCCGCCGGGTGCGCATTCGGCGATCTGAGCTCGAGCGGATTCTCGCCGAGGCGGAAACCAAGTCTCCCGCGCCTTCGCCGGACCCTGCGAGACCGAGCGCCGAGGACTTCTGGGGCGGGACCCCGATCGGCGCCGCTGAACCTCAGCCGGGACCGTGAGCTTCTCCGAGGAGCATCGGGAGAACATCATGCGTGCCGTGCGCGACGCCGCCAACGACTGGGGCCAGGCGATGCGAGCCCATGTGCTGGCGCCGCCGGATGCCGGATTTGCCCAACGGTTGCGCAGACTGGCCGAGGCGGCGGCCCATGAACAGGGGGCCTGGGCGGAAGCCAAGTCAGCGGGGCTCACCTGGCGAGCGATTCCGGGCGCCGACCGGGCCGAGCCTCCCTACGAACTTCGTCCTGGGACCGGGCGGAGAGGTCCACCGCAGCTCTGGGCGCGGTTCGATGCCGCGGTCGCGGCGCTGAATATGGCGATATCACGCTCCGACTCCGCCGCCCTTGCCGATGCGTTCGGCGAGATGTCCCAGGCCGCGCAGGAGCTGGCCGACGCTGTCTCCCAGGAGGATGAGGCAGCGCATCGACGCCAGGTCGGCCGCGCGCGGGGCGCCGCATAGACCGCGCGCGGGGCGCCGCATAGACCGCCCACGGCGCCGCGTAGATCGCCCCGCGGGCGAGCCCCCCGGCGCAAAGGCAGACCCGAACGCAGCCACATAAGACCCGCTGCGCATACGCACACCAGATCTTTACTCGGGATGAAGGCCGCGGTGCGACTCTGGCTCGGCAACGTCAACCAACCGACGGAAGGGGAGAGCAATGCCTCAGATCATCGTCAAGGCTGATCATGAGGACGGATCGGTGACGCTGCGGGAGCGGATAAACGTTGCCGACTTCGACAGCGATCTGTTTGCCGCGAACCTGGTCGAGCGCTTGGGCTGGGCCGTCCTCGATGCGGTCGAGGAAGAGGGCGAGACCCCGCGTGGGACACGGCCCCTCGTCCCACAAGCGGCCTAGTAACAAACCCTAGCCGCGGCTTTCGGCCAGCGTAGTTACGACGGCTTCATAAACGCCGGCGCCGTACGCCGTCGACGCCAGTCGGGTCCCGGCTCGGGCAGAGAGCTCCTGCTCGAGCCCGGGATCACGTTCCAGGGCGTTGGCAACCAGCCAGAAGGTCCCCACCGCCGAGGCAACCTCCATGTCCTCGCGAGAGTCACCGACTGCGATGCACTCGGCGGGCGTGTAGCCCCTGGCCTGCATGTGGCGCGCCACGGCGCGGGCCTTCGAGGCAACCGCCGGGATCAGATGGTAGGCGTGGACCACGGCCAGGCCGGGCATTTGTTCGGCCTGTGCCCTTACCACGCCGTTGTCGACCAGTCTCAACCAGCCCAGGCCGGATCGCTCAAGCAGCGCCTGCACGTCATCCAGGTCGACCAACCCGCGAAACAGGTGCGACACCTGTCGTCCGGCCGACCATGGCGTGTGGTACTCGAGCCTGCGTGCGTAGTGCTCAAGCAGGAGCGCGGGCGCTCCGGAACGATCGATCTGCTCGTAGATCGTCCCGCGATCCTCCGAAGGAACCACGTCGCCGGTGAGCCACTCAAGCTCCCCGTCGACGACGAGGCCACACCCAACCTCAAACGCATATGCCGAAGCACCGATAAGCCTGGCGCTCTCGAACACGCTGCTCTGCCGGCGACCCGAGTACAGAGCCACCTCCACATCGGAACGCCAGCATGCCTGCAGCGCGTGGACGCCCTCAAGCGCAAAGTGACCGTCGCCGTTTCGCAGAAGGGACGCTCCGGGACCGAGCAGCGTCCCGTCGAGATCTAGGTAAACGCAGCGCATCTGGGTTGGCGACGATACTGCGAGGGTGGCGACGATCAGGGAAACCGAGCCGTGGGCGGCTCTGCTTGAGACCGGAAAAGCGGACGAGCGGCTGGTCCACGACGAGACTGTTGAAGCACGGTCGCCGACGCTTGCGGAAATCCCCGATGTGCTCGCGCCGACCGTCGTCCGCGCCCTTGAGCGCATCGGGATTGCCGAGCTCTACGCGCACCAGGAGCAAGCTCTCAGAGCGGCGTTCGATGGCCCCACGATCGTGACCACGGGGACAGCGTCAGGAAAGTCGCTCTGCTTTCAGCTGCCGACCATGCACGTGCTGAGCACCGATCCCGCGGCGCGAGCCCTCTACCTCTACCCGACGAAGGCGCTCGCCCAGGATCAGGCGCGCGCCCTGCATGCGTTTGGCCTGCACGAGCAGATCCGCCCCGCGATCTATGACGGTGATACTCCGCGCTCGCAGCGAGCCGGGATCCGCAAGCGAAGCAACCTGATCCTGACGAACCCCGACATGCTGCACGTGGGCATCCTTCCCCACCACGCCTCGTGGGACGAGCTTCTGGCGAACCTGGCGTTCGTGGTCGTGGACGAGGCTCACGTCTATCGGGGCGTGTTTGGATCCCACGTCGGAAACGTCCTCCGTCGTCTCCGTCGGGCGGCGGCGATCCACGGCACCAAGCCCCAGTTTCTGCTGACCTCGGCGACGATCGCCAACCCGGTGGAGCTGGCCGAGGGCCTCACCGGGCTGAGTCCATTCAACTTGGTCGACCAGGATGCCGCGCCGCGGGCTACCCGCAGGATTGCGGTCTGGAACCCGCCGCTGCTCGACGAAGAGCTCGGTCTGCGCGCCTCTGCGCTGTACGAGGCAGCCGAGCTGTTCTCCGAGCTGATCACCGCGGGCGCCCGAACGATTTGCTTCATGAAGTCCCGCAAGGGCGTTGAACTTATCCTCCGCCACGCCACGGATCGGCTGGATCGCGAGTTGGCCGAACGCATCGCTCCGTACCGGGCTGGGTACACGCCCGCCCAGCGTCAGGATATCCAGCGACGGCTGAGCGAAGGCGAGCTGCTTGGGGTGGTCGCCACCGACGCGTTGGAGCTGGGAATTGACATCGGTGAGCTCGACGCGGCGATCTGCGTCACCTTTCCGGGAACGGTCGCCAGTCTCAAGCAGATGTGGGGTCGCGCTGGCCGGCGCGGAAGAGGGCTGGCCGTGTACGTAGCCGGCGAGGACGCGCTCGATCAATTCTTCTGCCGCCACCCGGACGAGTTCCTGAGCCGGCCGGTGGAGTCGGCGATTCTCGACGCCTACAGCTCGGAGATCTACGCCGAGCACGTTCTATGCGCAGCTCACGAGGCCCCGCTGACGGAAGCCGATGAGCAGTTCCTGGGCCCGGGATGGCTGGAGCACGCTAGCGAGCTGACCAACGCCGGGTTGCTCCGCGAGCGTGCCACGGGGTTTGTGCCGCGCCGTGCCGACGACTATCCCGCGGCGCGGGTCGCGCTGCGTTCTGCCTCGGCGGACAGCTTCATCCTGATCGACGCGAGTTCTGGTGAGGTGATCGGATCGGTCGAAGCCGAGCGCGCTTACGCCACCGTTCACCAGGGTGCGGTGTATCTCCATCTCGGCCGCTCCTATCACGTGTTGCAGCTCGATCTCGACACGCGCCGAGCGCTGCTCGAGCCCTTCGACGGCGACTACTTCACTCAAGCCAAGCGGGAGAGCATGACCTTCATCACGCGCCTGGAGGCGCAGCGCCAGAGCCGGGGCGTCAGTCTCTGCTTCGGCGAGGTGGTGTATTCGGAGACCGTCCTCGGTTACCAGCGCAAGGGTCTCCAGGACCATGAGGTGATTGATTTTCAGACGCTTGATCTTCCAACGGTCGAGTTCCCCACCCGAGCGCTGTGGTACGAGCTGGACGAGCTGGTAGACCACTCAGGAGCGGCCGGCGAAACGTTCCCTCCGCATCTGCTCCTTGGCTCGCTGCACGCGGTCGAGCACAGCCAGATAGCGGTCCTCCCGCTGATCGCAATGTGCGACCGGTGGGACATCGGCGGGCTGTCCACGAACGCGCATCCGCAGACGGGGGGCCCGACGATCTTCATCTACGACGGCCACCCTGGAGGGGTGGGGATCACGCGCCGCGGATACGAGCAATTTGAGCGCTTGGTGGACGACGCGCAGCGCCTGATCGGCGAGTGTCCCTGTAGCGCCGGGTGTCCGTCCTGCGTTCAGTCGCCCAAATGCGGAAACCTCAACGAGCCGCTGTCGAAGGGCGGCGCGCTGGAGCTCCTTCGCCGGCTTACTTGACGGCTACGCTGGCGACGCCGTCGAGCCCGGACGAGTTGTTCGAAGCCCATCCGGTGAGATTGCCGAGCGCGGCGAGGACAGCCGTAGGAATCTGCTGACCCGTCCGCTGGAGGCCCAGGCGAATCAGCTCTTGCAGCGAGACGCTGAAGGCCACGGGTCCCTGCGCGCCGGGCACCGCTGCGGTCGTGGCCTTCGCGACGGCGGCCAGCTGCGCGGGGCTGACCCGGGTACCTACCACCAGCTTGTTGCCGACGAGGCCAAGCAGCGTGTCGCCGCCGGGCTTGTGGAACACATAGAAGGCGCCGCTACGGGTGACTGAACCGGTCTGGAACGCGTCACGGGGATCCTTGGCGAGGCTCGCCAAGACCCGTCCCGTCTTGCTGGGGTCTGCCACATCCGATCGAGCGGCGGTGGCGTGACCGTCGCTGACGGTTACAAGATCCCCGGTGAGCTGCCGCAGCAGGTCGTTGACATCGGCTCCAGTACGCGCGCGAAGCGAGGCCTGCCGCCGCAGAAAGGTCGCATACTTGGCCGGGGCCGCCACCTGCTCAGCTGATTCGACGAACGCAACGACGTGGTGTGGGTCGCGCACACCAGCGGCGATCGGGAAGCCGGTAGGCAGGTTCGGCGCGGCCGAGCCCAGGGCGATCGGGAGCTGTGCAGCCGCGAGCGATGATCCAGAGGTGTCGATGTGATACCGGACGGTCACACCGGTCCCGCTCGGCGCGATCGAGACCCCGTAGCCCCGTATGGCCTCCACCCAGGGCACCTGAACAGCCCCACTGGTCCGCGAGCTTGCCGTCAGGAGCCGCTGAAAGCTCCCGAACACGTGAATCAGCGCGTCGCCGGCGAGTCCGGCGGTGCTTCGGGCGTACAGCGATTCGCTCATGCCGCCGCCGCCCGAGTGGCGGTCCAGGGCGCTGTTGACGGCGTCTGGGGTAGGGCCCACCACCAGTGTCGCTCCGTCTACCGCGACCGTCGTCGAGCCCCCTGTCCGGTATAGCGTCGCGCCGTCACGGGAGCCCGTCTGATGCAATCCGGAGGACGCCCTTTGAACGAGTGAATTCAACGCGGAGGAGCTCTTGGTCACCCACACCGCGACGAAATGACGTCCACCGCTCTGAGACGAGGATGAGGCCGTGATCGCCACGGCAACCGGGTTACCGAATAGAGGCTTCACATCGGTGTCGTAATTGACCCCAGCCTGCCGGAGGCGAGTGATCACGGTCGACTCGGCCAGCGCGGTGATCTGGAAGCGATTCAAGAACGCAACGGTGTTGTTGACCGCCGCCGAGCTCGGATTGGTCTGGATGGTCACGACCAACGGGCTGTCAGCCGGAAGGTAGGACAGCTCAGTGTTGAGGGGGCTGCCGCTCGACGAGGAACCACAGGCAGCGAGTCCCACAGCAAGCAGCCCACACGCCAAGGCGCCGGCGATCCAGCGAGCGCGAAGCACGCGCGAAGGCTAGCGGCCCTCGAGTTGCTTGGGTCGCACGTAAGCGACGAGTTCTGCGTTTCCTGGAGCCAGCTTGCGCCAAGCGCCTCCGAAGCTCAAAGTCGCCAGCGAGCCCGTTGGAAACTTGCGCTGAATCTCGCCGAGCCCGGAGTCTTCGTTTGGCCCGTCGCGCATTGAAGCAAGCCGCATCACCAATACCTGCATCGCTGGATTGTGCCCGATCACCATGGCCGACTCGACGGCGTCAGGAAGCTCCTGCAACCGCGCGAGGACTGCGCCAGCGCTGGCGGCGTATAGGTCCGGCTCAATGAGCCACTCGCCCGGCGGTGCCACCCCCTCCAGAGTCTCCCGCGTGCGTCGAGCGCTGGAGCACAGCACCACTCTCGGCTCGATACCGGACGAGCGCACGTGCTCGGCAAGTACTTTCGCTGCGCGCCTGCCGCGGGGCGCCAGAGGGCGCTCGTGATCCTCGAGACCGGGATCCTCCCAGCTTGACTTGGCGTGGCGCAGGACGTACAGGACGCGATTCGCCGACATCGAACTCGATTGTCTAGCATCGAAGGCACAGGGCGAGATAGCTCAGTTGGTAGAGCACACGACTGAAAATCGTGGTGTCCCCAGTTCGATTCTGGGTCTCGCCATTGCCTCGAAGTGGCGTCCGTGCCGAGACCGGGGATTTCGATTCCGGGTGTCGCCACTGCCTCGCGTCCGGGCTCGAGCCTACTGTTGCGATCGACCTCGGGGCTTTGCTTGCCATAGGTAGCGGGTGCCATTAGGCTTGCCGCCATCTATAGGAGGCGTTGCGACCCGGGGTGGCGACAGCGGCTCACGCGGCCACCGCGGATGTCGGTCCGCAGCGAACGTTGGCCGGCAGCCGCGGTTCTGCTCGTTACCTGCGTCATGTTGGTCGTCGGATGTGGGCAGGCTTTGCCGAGAACGCGCCAACCAACGGGCGCTCGTGAGCGGTTCATCATGTACGTCGCGAACCGCGATCAGAACAGTCTGTCGCGGTATGCCGTGGGTCGTGACGGGACCCTGACCCCACTCTCTCCAGCAACCGTCCCGTCGGGCCGACGACCGTTCTGGGTGGCGAGCGGTGTCGACGGAAAGAGCCTGTACGTCACGAATACGCATGACCTCACTGTCTCGCAATACACCATCGGCGCGGGTGGAGAGCTGACCCCGAAATCGCCTCCGTCGGTCACCGCCGGGACCGGATCGGTGGAGGGCTTCACGATTGCCGTGAGCGTCGACGGAAAGAGCGCTTACGTCGCCAATGGCAGTGCCGTGTTGCAGTTCACCGTGGCCCACTCGGGAAGACTGATCCCGAAGTCGCCTATGAGTGTTCCCGCTGGCGCCAATCCTGTAGGCGTTGCCGTCAATCCCGACGGTAGGAGCCTGTATGTGACGGACGCACGCGGGAACACGATTTCCCAGTACAACGTCGGTGGCGACGGCAAGCTGTCGCCGAAGTCACCAGCGACCGTACCGGCCGGTATGGGTCCCCGGCTCGTCACCGTCAGCCCCGACGGCCTGAATGTCTACACGACAGATCTCTTCGACAACACCGTATCCCAGTACAGCGTGGGAAGAGGGGGTGCGCTGACACCAAAGTCTCCGGCTCAGGTGACTGGGTTGGATCGACCGGAGGGGGTAGTAGTCAGCCCCGACGGCAAGAGCGTTTACGTAGTGAACGCAGGCGAGGCCACTGGGAGTGTCTCGCAGTTCGACGTTGGCCCAGGCGGAGTACTGAAGCCAAAGTCGCCAGCCCGGGTAACTGCGGGCACGTTTGCCGGGGAGGGCTGGCCCAGTCCCGACGGCAAGACGTTGTATGTGACCGATCGCGGCGCCAACGAGATCTCGCTGTACGACATCGGGCGCGGCGGGAAGCTCGCGCCCAAGTCTCCTGCCACCGTTTCCACCGGCGTGAGCCCGGTGGAGATAGCAACGACGGCTCCGCCTCCACCGGCTGTCCTGCAGCTGGCGATGCCTAACCGCCGGTTCGCTGCATCCCCGCCGATGGGGTCCCATCGCCTGCCCGTCGGGAGCGCTTTCCGCTATACGCTGAACGTGACGGCCGTCGTCACGATCACGATCGCGAAGTTGCACGGCCAGAGCCGAGGTACACATGTGTGGACCCTGAGGCACCGATCGGGAGCGGGGAGCAACGCCGTCCCGTTTTCGGGCCGGGTCGGAGGCCTTCCGGTGCATCCCGGCAGCTATCAAGCGACACTGACGGCGACCGATACGTTCAAGCGGTCCTCCATAGCGGAGACGATCACCTTCGTGATCGGAGGGTGAGATGTACGCACGGTCGTGATCGTTGCTAGAAACTGAAAATCGTGGTGTCGCCGGTTCGACTCTGCGATAGCCGTCCGACCAAAAGAACCGTGCCGGGTCATCCGTTGATCCCCTAGACATTCAGCGCGCGCCGGGTGGACCGCAGGGGTGCACCCACCACCGATCGGTAGGACGTCTTTGATTCGAGTGCTGCGCGGCGGTCTGGTGATCGCCGCAGTGATGATGGTCTTGAGCGCCACCGCCAGCGCGGCAACGCCCACGGTTGAAACGTGGGGCTACCTCCCCGCGCGTGATGGGACGATGCTTCGCTACGACTTGCTGCGGCCGGCCGCGCTCGCAAACCAGCACCTCCCAGTGCTCATCAACTACGAGGGCTACGCGGCTGGCACCGACGCCACAGACAACGGCCTGTCCACGTATTCGGACCGATTGATGAGCCGCGGCTACGCGCTTCTCGGCGTGTCCGTGCGCGGGACCGGCTGCTCCCAGGGGCAGTTCGACCCGTTTGACCACACGATGGGCGAGGACGGGTACGACGCCGTCGAGTGGGCGGCGCGGCAATCGTGGTCCAACGGGCGCATTGGAATGATCGGAGTCAGCTTCGGTGGCATCACGCAGCTGCTGACCGCTGGCCAGCGGCCTCCCCATTTACGGGCGATCGCCGCTTCCTCGGCGACGTCCGACCTCTATCGCGACGTGGCGTATCCGGGAGGCATCCTCGAATACGACTTCAGCTTTGCCTGGACCGGCATCCAGAAGGAGGGTGGAACCACGTCGCTGGCGACGGTCGCTGCCAAGCAGGGGGACTCGCAGTGCATGGTCAACTACGCAAGCCACGAAGCGTCAAACGACACCCAGCACTTCATCCCCAAACTGATCCTGGACCACCCCTACACCTCCGACGAGAACTATCTGTGGGAGCAGCGCAAGCCTGAGAACGCCATTAGACATGTTCAGGTGCCGGCGATGCTGTTCAACCAGTGGCAGGATGAGCAGCTACCGGCGCGCATCTGGGACGACTATCCGCTGTTCCCGCACCAGGATCGCCTGTGGATCAACGTCAGCAACGGAAACCATGGACGCGACTACTACAACTCCAGGACTGAACAGGAGACGCTCGACTTCCTCGACCACTTCGTCCGCGGCGCGCGAAATTCGTTCGTAAGGCATGTGCCGCACGTCGCGATCTGGATGGAGTCCAAGATCCAGAACGCGAGTGGCGACGAGAACATTCCGTCCTGGTCGATCAACCTGCGCAGGCTCCCCCACCCCACGCCCAAACCGCTGTACCTGGGCGCGGGTGGTGCGCTCGCGACCTCCCGCCCGCGGCGTCCCGAGGCGGCTGATCAGTACCGCTACCCGGCGCAATCGGCCGACGTGCTCGAGCCCGGTCCCGAGGAAGGCGGCATGTCGATGGGTCAGTTCACCTTCTCGGCGCCGGTTGCTCCAGGTGGCTACCTGACGTACACGACGCCGCCGCTCCGCCATGACCTCGTCGTCGCCGGCCCCGCGAGCCTAGACCTGTGGCTCTCATCCACCGCGACCGATACCGACCTCCAAGCGACGATCGTCGAGGTGCGGCCGGACGGCATGGAGGAGTACGTGCAGCGGGGCTGGCTGCGCGCGTCTCACCGCAAGCTCGACCCAGGCCGCACGACGGTCCTGCGGCCTTACCAGACGAACACGCGGCAGGATGCAAGGCCCCTCGACCCGGGACAGCCGACGTTCATGCGCATGGAGGTGTTTCCGTTTGCCCAGGCATTCCGCGCGGGCTCGAGGATCCGGATCTATATCGAAGCGCCGACCGGACACACCGGCTTCTTCGCGTTCGCACCGAACCCCATGCCGGCGACCAACACCGTCCTGCACGATCCGGCGCACCCGTCGCGGCTCGTCCTAGGAGTGCTGCCCGGGCAGGTCGCCCACGCTCCGCTTCCGGCCTGCGACACGCTGCGCAACCAACCCTGCCGGCGGGATCCGCAGGCGTAGGCGATGGCCTGGACAGTCGCACGTTCGACAAATGCCCTGAGCCGCGTGGCGGCGTGCCGGGGGAGTGCTACGCAGCCGAAGGAGCGCTGGTCAAGAACGTTGCGCTCATGTCTTCCTCGCCGTGCTCTGGAACCCCTTCTTCCAGCCGCCGCCGGATGGCGCGCATCAGCGGGAGGTCAAGGTGATGGCGCTCGGCTGAGTCCTCGACCAGCGCAGCGTCCTTGGCAGCAAGGGCCAGCCGGAACGAGGGCGCAAACTCTCGCTTGATCATCGACTGACCCTTCATCCTCAGGTAGGGGAGGTCGAGAGCCCCGCCATCGATCGCCTGGAGGATCAGCTGCGGATCGATTCCCATTCCCTCGGCCAGGGCAAAGGTTTCCGCCCCCGCCTCCACGACCGCCAGGACCCAGCTGTTGGTGGCCAACTTCAACCGTGTGCCCATCCCAGGCTCGCTGGCGATCCACATCGTGCGATGGCCAATTGCGTCGAAGATCCCCTCCACTCTGGACCGCAGTTCGTCTGGGCCTGACGCCAGCACCACGAGCTTGCCCTCCTCGGCCGGCTGCTTGGTGCCGAGTACCGGCGCGTCCACAAAGGCAATGCCGTGCTCCGCGGCCACCTCGCAGCAGCGCTCGGTGCCGGACTCGCCGACCGTGCTCATCTGCAACCAGACCAAGCCCTCCGGGAGCTCGGCGCTCAGCGCGCCCTCCTCGCCCTCCATGGCGTCCAGCACGGCGTCGACATCGGACAACATGGTCAAGACGACATCCGCGCCGTCAGCGGCCCGCGCCGCCGAGGCGGTAACCGTCGCGCCGTCGCCGGACAATGGCTCTGCCTTCTCACGTGAGCGGTTCCAGGCTCGGACATCGAACCCCGCCTGGACCAGGTTCCGCGCCATCGCAAACCCCATCACGCCACCGGCGCCGAGGACTGCCACCGATTTCGGACTGCCTGCCACCACTGAGATGGTTCCCGGCGCCTGAAAGGACTAAGCGCGCCGAGCCCGGACGATCACGCGGCCTCCCCGCGCCGGGATCATCGTGACATTGCGGTTCTTGGGCCGCTCGGGCCGTGGGTCCGCGGCCTCGATCTCAAGCCTCGAAGCCATCGCGCGCAGGACCACGCGCTGCTCGGCCATGGCCAACGCAGCGCCCAAGCACCGGCGGGTTCCGCCGCCGAACGGCAGCCACTCGTAGGTCCCGGGCTTCGCGCTCAGCCACCGCTCCGGTTGGAACGCGAACGGGTTGGGATAGAGATCCTCGCGGTGATGCAGCAGCAGGATGCTGATCCCCACCGCCGTGTCGGCCGGGACCGCATAGTCCCCGAAACGCCACGGCACGGTCACGCGGCGCCCCGTCATCGGAATCACCGGCCGCACTCGCATCGCCTCGGTGATCGTAGCCTCGATCACGTCCTCGGCGTCCTCGGCGTCGGAGCGCACCGCTTCCCGCAGCCGCTCGTGCGCGTGCGGAGTTCGCACCAGCCGCTCCCACGCCCAGGCCAGCTGGTTGGCTGTGGTCTCGTGGCCGGCAAGCACCAGCGTCATCAGCTCGTCCCGCAGTTCCCGGTCGGATAGCGACTCGCCTTCCTCGGTCCGTGAGCGCATGATCAGCGACAAGATGTCGCGGCGCTCCTCCAGGTCGCTGGCCTTACGGCGCTTGGCGATGACGGCATAGAAGCAGCGATCGGGTACGAGCAAGCCGAGCTTCGTAAGGCCCACCGGGTCCTGGTGGCCGATTTGCATCAGCTCGGCGAGCTTCGCCCCGGGCATCGTGGAGGAGCGGAGCAGCTCGCGAATCGCCAGGCGAAGCGCATGCTCGCGGGTACCGGGACGGGGCGTTCCCTCGATCCCGAAGATTCCGCCCATGATCACGTCCAGAGTGATCGCCTGCATACGGGGTGCCAGGGCAAAGGGCCGGCCGACCGGCCAGCGTTCGATCTCTCGCTCCGCCGCGTCGGAGATCATCTGCTGGTAGCGGGCGATCGCCTCGCCGTGGAACGGCGGCAGCAGCAGCTTGCGCTGGCGCAGGTGCCGGGGACCGTTGGCCGTCAACACGGAGTTCGGTCCGAGAACGGGCCGCAGTGGCGACTCGGCGGCCAGCGTCGGAACGAGTTCAGGGGGAGCCTTGAACAGCGAGCGCACATGGTCGGGATGAGAGGTGATGGTGGCGCCGCCTCGGACATAGCCGTTCGCATGCCACACCTCGCCGAACTTGCGTCGGTGGTGGAACACAAACTTCCATTGGCGCTGCCCAAACCACAGAACCTGCACCGCCCTGGGCCAGCGAATCCGTGGCGGCCGGGAAAGCCCCGCGAGCTCGGCAGGTTCGATCGGGCCAGCCTCTGATGGCGGTGCGGCTCCGACGAGCTCGTTGGCGACGCTCGGCTCCGCTGGGCTTCTCTCGATCACAGCGCTCATCGTGTGGCCTCCCAGGTCGGTAAGAGCATGTAACAGGACTGTAGCTACACAGATGTTACATACTTCGTCCTGGCATGTCTACCCGTTCCCAGCGCGCCCCACGCCTGGCCCCGAGGGAGCGCCGGGAGCAGCTCCTCGATGCGGCGCTGCGCGTGGTGAGCGAACGAGGCTTCGATGCGGTCACAGTCGACTCCGTGGCCCGCCGCGCCGGAGTCACCCGCCCGGTCGTCTACGACCTGTTCGGCGACCTGGAGCAGCTTTTGCTCGCATTGATCGACCGTGAGGAGAGGCGGGCGCTGGGGCCGTTGCTCGATGTCCTGAACCGAGATCCTGGCCTTTCCGCGGATCCCGCGGACTTCTTGGCCACCGCCGTGGCCACCTTCCTGGAGGCGGTGAGAGCAAATCCACGGACCTGGCGGCTGGTGCTGATGCCGGCCCGCGGGACCTCGGAGGAGCTTCGGAAGCGAATCCGCCGCAGCCGGCGGATGCTGTCCGAGCGGATTGCCCCCCTGCTGGAATGGGGGCTGGCCGAGCGAGGCGGCCTGAGCGGTTTCGACCTCGAGCTGGGCTCGCGGCTGATCGTGGCCGCGGGAGAGGACGCGGCCCGCCTGACGCTGGCCCATCCGCGGAGGTTCGCACCAGAGCGCTTCGCGGTGTTCGCGGCCGAGGGCGCCGCGCTGCTGCCAGGAAAGGTCGGGCTTCGATGGACCGAGCCGCCGCGCCCGATCGAGATCCCCCCTCCGGCAGCGGAATCGCCGATAAACGAGAAGCCAGAGGTGGGCCGGCTCCCAAGGCCCCAACGCCGTGAACAGCTGCTGGACGTGGCGCTGACGCTGTTGGCGGAGGAAGGCTTTGCCGCGCTGAGCATGGAGGCGATCGCACGCCGCGCCGGGGTGAACCGAGCTGTGGTCTATCGGAGCTTTCCCAACATGGGCGTGCTGCTTGCCACCCTGCTGCGCCGGGAAGATCGCAACACGCGTCGCGTGCTCCACGCCCTGCTTCCGTCTCAGCCCCGCGGTCACCACCCGGTCAGGGTGCTCGGCGAGGCCCTGTCGAGGTTTCTGGAGGCGGTGGTCACGGAGCCGCGGACCTGGCGCCTGGTGCTGCTGCGGCCGGAGAGTGCGCCGGTGGCGCTTCAGAAGCTGGTCGAGCATCGCAGAAGCCAGCTGGCGCGCCGACTGGAGCCGCTGGTCGAATGGGGATTGTCCGCGGCCCGTGGTGGCCCGCGCGTCCTTGACGTCGAAATCCTCGCGCGAATGCTGCTCAGCGTCGCCGAGGAGGAGGGACGCTTGGCGCTGGAGGACCCCGACTTTCCCCCGCAGCGTCTGTTGGCGAGCTCATGGGCACTGCTCGACGCGCTCTGGTCCGACTGACCCCGGCTACCGACCCCTCGACAGCTGGTCCAACACCTGCGGGTCAACGTCGTCGCGTTTGCTCAGCTCCCTGACCACCTCCGCACGCCGATTGCCGTCGAGGTGATCGAGCAGGTCCAGGGCCTCCTCCTCGAGCCCCGCCTCCTGGGCCACGTCGATCATCCTGATCGTGCGATCGTGATCCAGCAGCTCCGCGAGCTCAGGGAGTCGTCGCTTGTCCTCCATGACGAACGCCGCTCGCAGGATCTCCTCGTCACCCAGCACGGCGAGCGCCGCGCGCAGCGCTTCCGCCGACAGCTGGCTGACGCACTGGCCCATCGTCACGAATTCCCGTCGGTCGGCGAGGATGCGCGTGAGCTCGGCGATCCGCTCTGCTGGGATTCCGGCGATTACCTTGCTGGTTCGACGAGGATCGATCTCGCAAGCCACGTCGGCCAGAAACCCCGCTGGAAGGCGAGCGGCGATCTCAACGGCTCTGGCTGGTTCGACGTACCCGGCCATCCGGGCGACCAGGATTGGGCCGAACGCGCGCTCGGCGATCGCCGACACAACGGCCACCGGCAGGATCTTCCCGGCGGCGGCCAGCTTGGACAGGGTCCGGTCGTGGGCGCTGAACAGCATCTCGGTCACCTGCTCACGCAGCCGGGAGATATCGGAAGCCGGGACTTGTTCCAGGTAGGAGAGCCGCTCGGGATCGCAGCGCAGCAGGCGAGCAAGCTTCAGGATCTCGGCTCCGAGCGCGGGTTCCTTGCCCATCACGCCTCAGCTCATGATCTTCCGGATCGGCCCCCGCAGAAGCCAGGGAATTTGCGAGAAGGCCTTGTCGCCCGCAGCGTGGAGCTCGGCGGCTTGCAGCCGTCTCACCTCCCTCACCGCGGCGGTGAGATCCTGGAGCTGGTCCCCGGAAAGGCGGTTGAGACCGGAGGGAGGCTTCGCTTGCAGCTGCGCCTCCAGCGCATCCAAAGCTTCCTTTCGGCTCATCCTGCGGGCATATCCTGGCATCAGGCGCGGCGGTAGGGTGAAGGCCGATGCCTGAGGCATTCATCTTCGACGCAATCAGGACTCCGTTCGGGCGCTACGGCGGGGGCCTGTCGGCGGTCCGTCCGGATGACCTGGCGGCCCACGCCGTCAGAGCGCTGCTGGACAGACTTCCTGACCTCGACCCGCGGCAGGTCGATGATGTCCTGTTCGGGGACGCCAACCAGGCGGGCGAGGACAACCGCAACGTGGCGCGGATGGCATGGCTCCTCAACGACCTGCCCACGAGCGTCCCTGGTTCCACGACCAACCGGCTTTGCGGCTCCAGCCTCGATGCCGCGATGCAGGCCAGCCGGATGATCGAATGCGGTGACGCCTCGGTCGTGCTGGTCGGGGGCGTCGAATCGATGAGCCGCGCTCCGTGGGTGTTGCTAAGACAGACCGGCCGTTCCCGCGTGATCACCAGCAGCTTCACTCGAGCACGTTGGGGTGGCGGATGGTGAACCCCAACATGCCCGAGGCGTGGACGATCTCGCTAGGGGCGAGCGCCGAGAAGCTGGCTGAGCTGTATGAGATCTCGCGAGAGGCCCAGGACGAGTTCGCACTTCGCAGCCACCTGCTGGCACAAGCTGCTTGGGAGAGCGGGTTCTATGGGCGGTGGGTGGTGCCGGTACCAGGCACCGAACTCGAACGAGACGAGAACATCCGACCTGACACCACGCTCCAGAAGCTGGCCAAACTCAGGCCCGCGTTCGCCGAGAACGGCACGGTGACGGCGGGCAACTCCTCCCCCCTCAACGACGGCGCCGGCGCACTTCTGATGGCAGGCGAGGACGGCGCCAATGCCTCAGGAGTCCAGCCGCTGGCGCGCGTGGTCTCCCGCGGCGCCGCCGCGGTCGACCCCGATGTGTTCGGGATCGCTCCGGTGGAGGCGGCCAACCGGGCCCTCGAACGCGCCGGCATCACCTGGAGGGACGTGGATGTCGTCGAGTTGAACGAGGCTTTCGCGTCCCAATGTCTGGCTGATATGGGTCAGTGGCAGGGACTTGACCCAGACCGCGTCAATCCCAACGGTGGCGCCATCGCGCTCGGCCATCCGCTCGGCGCCTCCGGAGTCAGGATCCTCGGCGGCCTGGCCCACGAGCTGCGCCACCGCGGCGGCGGCTACGGGGTCGCGGCCCTGTGCATCGGCGTGGGTCAGGGCCTCGCCGTCGTGCTCGAGGGCGTCTAGCGCATAGATGTGTGAATCACGGGGCTTCGTGTTGAGGGTTGATTAGGACCAGTAGCAGGCGCTTCCATAGCTTCGCCGTATGTGAATAGATATCGCTCTGAACTCCAACCTGGAGGAGGAGAAGCAGATATGAGGAGGCACCTCAGACCGGCCATATCGGCCGTCGTTGCTCTCAGTTCGGTCGTCGTGTTGGCGGCCTGTGGCAGTTCGTCCAGCTCGTCTGGCGGAGGCGGAGCCCAGGGTTCCGTCCACGAGGGCGGGAGCATCAAGATTGGAACCGTAGGCCCGGACTCGTATGACCCGCAGGAGTATCAGACGGTTCAGGCCGACTCGGCGCTGCATCTGGTGTGGACCGGCCTATTGGCCTTCAAGAACGGCACCGGGACGACCAGCACCCAGTTGGTGCCGGCCCTCGCCGAGAGCATTCCGCAACCGACCAACGGCGGGAAGACCTACGTCTTCCACCTCCGGCCCGGTCTGCACTACTCCGATGGCGAGCCGGTCGTGGCCAGCGACGTCGTCAACATGGTCAAGCGCAACCTGTTCCTGGGCGGTCCGTTCTGCGTCGTTCTTTTCCGGCATCGTCGGCGCAGACGCCTACACGAAGGCGAAGAAGCCCAACGCGCCGCTGACCGGCATGATCGCCGACGACAAGACGGGCAAGCTGACCCTCAACCTGACCAAGCCGGACACTCGCATCCTCTACGTGTTCGCCGTCGGCGAGTCAGGTATCGGTCCCAAGAGCAAGGCCGTGTTCAAGAACACGACGGGCAACCCAATTCCCGGCGACGGGCCGTACACGCTGAAGGTCGTGAGCCCATCGCCCACAAACGGCGAGTTCATCCTTACCAAGAACCCCAAGTTCGACATTCCGACGATCGCCAAGGGCCACCTTGACCAGATCACCGGGATGGTCTCGACCAACGTCAACCAGATGACGGAGAACGTGATCAACGGGAGCCTCGACTACATGACCGAGGATCCGGTCGGTGACCTGCTACCGCAGGTGGAGTCCAAGTACAAGGACCGCTTCCTGATCGGGGCGGGATACCCGAACACGTACTACTTCTTCATGAACTCGACGGTCCCGCCGTTCAACAAGCTGGAGGCGCGGCAGGCTGTCAACTACGCGATTGATCCGAACGCGCTGCAGCGGATCTTCGGCGGGCGCCTGCACCCGACCTGCAACTTCCTGCCCCCGGGCATGGTCGGCTACCAGGCGATCAATCCGTGCCCGTATGCGCCCGAACGGGTCGCCTGACATCGCCAAGGCCACCCAGCTGGTCAAGTCGGCAGGGCTAGCCGGAACGCCGGTCACCGTGTGGACGAACAGCAAGGACCCGCGGCCGGCGATCGCAGATTACCTGCGGTCCACGCTGAATCAGATCGGGTTCAAGGCATCGGTCAAGACGCTGAACCAGACCGTCTACTTCTCGACGATCGGCAACCCGTCCACAAAGGCCCAGATCGGGTTCGACGACTGGTTCCAGGACTACCCGCACCCCGGTGACTTCTTCGGCAACCTGCTGACCACCGCAGCGGCGAAGTCGACGCCGTCATTCAATGACGGATTCGTCAGCGACCCCCACATCGACAGCATGGTGGACCAGCTCAACGCTCAACCGGCTGAGACCGCCGCCTCCCAGTGGGCGGCGCTCGACCAGTACGTCACCAGCCCGCAACACGCCTATGTCGCGGTCTACGGTAACGAGGAGGACACCGCGTTCTACTCGACCCGTATGAACGTGTCGCAATGCTCCGGTTACCCGAACCTGGCGCACCGCGTCGACTGGGCGCTGCTCTGCCTGAAGTAGTCATGGTCTCGGCGGGAGGGTGCATCGGCGCCCTCCCGCCAACCATATAATCGCCCTCGCCGTGGCCACTGAGCCCGCCATCGCGTCCGGTGAGGAGAGAGGGTTCGAGGCCGTTGCCGAGCGCGAGCACGCGGCCGGAGTGGGTCCCTGGCGGCTGGCGGGACGCCGGCTGCGGCGCAACAAGGTGGCGTTGGGGTTCGGGGCGCTGTTTCTGGTGCTGGTGGCGATGGCGCTGGCCGCTCCGATCTGGGCGCACGACGTCGCTCACACCGACGCCATCGCCAACCACCTGACCGAGACGCTCAAGGAGGGCAAAAAGACGGTCTACGTCGACGGCGCGTGCACGTCGACGATCAACTGCGGCATCCCGGTCGGCCCGCAGTGGTTCAACGCGGGCGGGAAGTTCTTCCTCGGCGCCGACGGCAATGGCCGCGACATCATGGTGCGGCTGCTCTACGGCGCGCGCACCTCGCTCGAGATCGGGGTGAGCGCGGCGCTGATCACGACGATCCTGGCGGTCATCGCCGCCCTGCTGGCCGGATATCTGCGCGGAATCGTCGACACGGTCATCTCGCGCGTGATGGACATCGTCTGGGCATTCCCAGTGGTCATCCTGGGCGTCGCCCTCGGTACCGCTCTGTCGATCGGAGGCCTGAAGCTAGGCCCGCTCACGATCCAGAGCGGGTCGTTGCTGATCCCCATCCTGATCATCGGCCTCGTGTACGTGCCGTACATGGCGCGCCCGCTGCGCGGTCAGGTCCTATCGCTGAGGGAGAAGGAGTTCATCGAGGCGGCGCGAGCCCAGGGCATGGGTCCCATCCGGATCATGTTCTCGGAGGTCCTGCCCAACCTCGCCTCGACGATCATCGTGTTCGTGCCGCTGGCGATCGCCAACGCGATCCTGCTCGAGGCGTATCTCTCATACCTCGGCGCCGGAGTGCGGCCCCCGACCCCATCCTGGGGCGAGATGATCAGCGAGGGGATCAATCGCATCACCACCGCCCCGCACCTGACGATCGTCCCGGGAATCATGCTCGTGCTGACCGTGCTGTCGCTGAACATTTTCGGCGACGGCGTGCGCGACGCGCTGGATCCTCGCGCCAAGGTGCGGATGGAGCTGTAGATGTTCGGCTTCATTCTCAGGCGCTTGATCGGGATGGTCGCGGTGCTGTTTGCGATCTCGGTGGTGACCTTCTCGATCTTCACCTTGATCCCCAACGGTGATCCCGCGTACCGGATTGCGGGCCACGGCGCCGCGAACCCCACGACCATCGCCGCGATCCGCCGCGAATGGGGACTCGACAAGCCGGTCTACGTGCAGTACGCGCGCATGATGGGGAAGATCTTCGACGGGACGCTCGTGTCGTACTCCACGCAGACGAACGTCGACGACGAGATCCGGCACGACCTGGGTCCCACGCTTTCGCTGGCGATCGGCGCGGCGCTGCTGTGGATGTTCGTCGCCCTGTGCGTCGGCCTCTTCACCGCGCTGAAGGCCGGCAGGTTCGCCGACCGGTTCCTGACGGTGCTCGCCCTGATCGGAATCTCGATGCCGGTTTTCTGGGTGGGCGCGCTGCTGAGCTACTACCTGGGCTTCAAGGCGGGCATCTTCCCCAACGGCGGCTACGCGAAGCTCACCCACAACCCCATCCAGTGGGCGTACCACCTGATCCTTCCCTGGACCGCGCTGTCGATTCTGTTCGTCGGCGTCTACTCGCGCCTGGTGCGCTCGAACACCCTGGACACGATCAACGAGGACTTTGTCCGCACCGCTCGCGCCAAAGGGCTCTCAGAGCGCCGCGTGCTGCTCAAGCATGTTCTCCGTAACTCGTTGATCCCCGTCATCTCGCTCTGGGGACTCGACTTCGGCGCAATCATCGGGGGCGGAGCGATCGTCACGGAGTCCGTGTTCGGCCTCGGGGGGGTCGGGCAGTACGCCGCTGACTCGATCGGCTCGCTCGACGTGCCGCCGGTGATGGCGCTGACCATCTTCATCGCGTTCTTCGTCGTGCTGTTCAACACGATCGTCGACATCGTGTACGCCTGGCTCGACCCCAGGATCCGGCTGGCATGAGCGCTGAGTCCGTGCTCGGCGTCAACGACCTTGGGGTCTCGTTCGCCACCGAGGACGGTGTCGTGCGGGCCGTCGATGGAGTCTCGTTCACACTCGCTCGGGGCGAGGTCCTGGCGATCGTGGGCGAATCGGGTTCGGGCAAGTCCGTAACCGTGATGAGCCTGATGGGGCTCACGCGCGGGGTCAACGCGCACTTCGAGGGCTCCGCGGAGTTCGAAGGCCACGATCTGATCGCGGCCGGCGAGGAGGAGATGGAGGCGATCCGCGGCGCGGAGATCGCGATGATCTTCCAGGATCCGATGACCTCGCTGAACCCCGTGTACCGGATTGGCGAGCAGATCGTCGAGCAGATCCGCGCGCACGAGGAAGTGTCCAAGGCCCAGGCGCTCGACCGGACGATCGAGCTGCTCGACCAGGTCGGCATTCCGCGCGCGCGCGAGCGCGTCGATGCCTACCCGCACGAGCTCTCGGGCGGGATGCGCCAGCGCGTGATGATCGCGATGGCGCTGTCGCTCGACCCGAAGATCCTGATCGCCGACGAGCCGACGACCGCCCTCGACGTGACGATCCAGGCGCAGATCATCGAGCGCATCAAGGAGCTGCGGGACCGCACCGAGACCGCGGTGATCCTGGTCACCCACGACCTTGGGGTCGTGGCCGACATAGCCGACCGGATCGCCGTGATGTACGCCGGTCGAATCGTCGAGCGGGGCAGCATCGACGAGATCTTTTACGACCCGCAGCATCCATATACGTGGGGGCTCCTCGGCTCCATCCCCCGCCTGGATCGCGGGCGCTCACGCCGCCTGCCCTCGATCGCCGGGTCACCGCCGTCGCTGATCAGTCCGCCCGAAGGCTGCCATTTCCGGCCTCGCTGCCCCCACGAGTTCGGACGCTGCACAGAAGTGCCAGACCTCGAGGCTCGCGTCCTTGAGGCTCCTGAGCACCTGGACCGGTGCTGGCTATCGGTCGATGAGAAGCGGATGCGCCGTGAGGTGGCGCCTGGCCAGATCGGCCTCACGCGTCCACAGGAGCCGGTCACGTGACAGCAACCGCGCAGCGCAGCGAGACGCTGGTCTCGATCGACCACCTAAAGCTGTATTTCCCGGTCCGGGCGGGGATCGTGTTCCGCCGCCAGGTGGCGAGCGTGCATGCGGTGGATGACGTGACGCTCCAGATGCGAACGGGGCAAACGCTCGGCCTGGTCGGCGAATCGGGCTGTGGCAAGACGACGCTGGCGCGCTGCGTAGTGCGGCTCCTGGATCCGACCGAGGGCTCGATTGAGTTCGAGGGGAGCGACATCACCCACAGGAGCGCGCGGGACCTCCGCCCTTTGCGGGGGGACATGCAGATCGTCTTCCAGGACCCCTATGCGTCGCTGAACCCGCGCAAGCGGGTGGGTCAGATCATCGGCGGGCCGTTGGCGCTCCACGGCACGCCTAAGGAACAGGTCGCCCGACGGGTGCGGGATCTCCTGGCCAGGGTGGGGCTCTCGCCCGAGCACGTCAACCGTTTCCCACACGAGTTCTCCGGCGGGCAGCGCCAGCGCGTTGGCATCGCACGGGCACTCGCGCTGGAACCGCGTCTGGTCGTCCTGGACGAGCCAGTCTCCGCATTGGACGTGTCGATCCAGGCGCAGATCGTGAACCTGCTTGACGATCTTCAGGACGAGTTCGGGCTCACCTACTTGTTCGTCGCCCACGACCTGAGCGTCGTGCGCCACATCTCCGACTGGGTCGCGGTCATGTACCTCGGCAAGATCATGGAGCTGGCACCCGCCGACGAGCTCTACGCCAAGCCAATCCATCCATACACGGTTGCCCTGCTGGGGGCGATCCCGATTCCGGATCCAGAGCAGAATCGACGGCGCCATCGGGTCACCCTTGAAGGCGAGCCCCCGAGTCCGATCAACCCGCCGGCCGCATGCCGCTTCCATCCCCGCTGCCCCAGGGCCACGGACATCTGCAGGCGGGTGGAGCCGCCCCTGGCGGAGTACCCAGGAGGCCACCTGGCGGCCTGCCACCATCCGATCAGTGTGGACGAGGCGGAGCGCTCGGCCGCCACTCGCTCCGAGGCGAGCCCACTCAGCGCCGGTGACACATTGCCGGGCGACGAGGAGGCCAAAGCAGAAGAGCAGTAGTGGCAGAGCCGCTCGGTGTCCTGCTGCTTCCGGCCAAGCTCGAACAGTTCGAGTTCGCCTCGCACGCGCGCGATCTGCTGGAGGTCCCACGCGTCGTCGCGGTCGAGCCCGGCCGGTCACGGCGCGGCCGCTTCGGGGGCGAGCTGGCGGCGGAGCGCCAGGCGAGGCGGCTGCGCTTTCCTGGGGCCCCCCGCGTGATCGTCCTGTACCACGCGCTCCAGTACTACCTGGCGCGGTCGCTGGCTACCCGGCACGATGCCGAGCTCTGGTACATGCGATTCGACGAGCCGGGCGACGAGGAGTCCTCAGCGCTGGATGAGCTGGCCCGCGAGCGGGCGGGCCGAACGCTCACGCTAGGGCCGTCTCAGCAGCCTCGAGAGGACAACAAGCCCCTGCGCCAGCGACTCGTGGAGCTCGAGATCATCAGCTCCCGCCCGTTCGTTCCGGGGGCGCGGATCGACCGCCCGTGAGCGCTACTCGGCGGCGCGGATCGACCGCCCGTGAGCGCTACTCGGCGGCGCCTTCCTCCCATCCGCTGCCGATCGGGAGCGTGTAGAACACCGCGATCGCGGCCGTTATGGCCAGGGTGACGTAAGGCGAGACCACGGCCAGGCCGGTGGCCAGGGCGTATGGCAGCAGCCCGCTAGCGCTGCGCGTGATGATGTAGCGGCGGCGCTCCTGCGACAACGGCTCGCGGAGCAGGTGCGCTCGTGCGAACAGGATCTGACGGTTGAGCGTCGTGAACATGACCGCCATCGCCAGGAGGATCCCGCTGTAAATGGCGGCAGCCAGGTTCTGGCCGTGGCCCTGCCGGAGGTAGCTGGCCAGCAGCGAGGTGCCGAACGGGATCACCCCGATGCTCATCAGCAAGAGCAGGTTGAGGATCATGATCGAGTGATCAGGTCGCGATAGGCGTCCGATCATGATGTGGTGGTTGATCCAGATGATCCCGATGGTCACGAACGAGGTGGCATAGGCCGCGTAAACGGGCCACTGCGCGCCGAGAGCATGTCCAAGGTGGGCGGTATGGAGCGGGTTGGGCACTGCGATGTTGAGCACGAGCAGGGTGATCGCCACAGCGATCACCCCGTCTGAGAACGACTCCAGCCGGCCGGTGCTCATGGCGGAGAAGTTCGGCGCCCTGCGTCACGGTCCTTGCGGGCGCGCGGCGGAGGCCCCCCTCGCCGCGTTGCTTGGGGGGCCGTCCCGCGGTCTCTGCTGGCGGTGCTACACCGCCGGCAGAAGCTCCGGCTAGATGTTGCCGTCCCCGTCGCTGGGGCCGCCGTGATTGTCGCTGTCTCCGTCGCCGGCGTTGGCGCCCTGCGGGATGCCACCCGAGCCGCTCGAGCTTCCGCCGGACCCGCTCTTGGAGCTGCCGCCTGAGCTGCTCCCGGAGCTGCCGCCAGAGCTTCCGCCCGAGTTGGACGAGGAGGACTGGGAGGCCGAGGATTGGGGCTGAGGGCTCTGCGCCTGCGTCGACGTGGAGTGCGTCATCGTCGGCGGAGCCGAGTGGGTGGTCACCGTCGAGGGCTGGGACGCCGTCGTGGTGGTTACGTGCTTCGGAGCCGGCTTTTTCTTCTTCGGCTTAGCCTTGGGTTTGGGGGTAGTGGCCGTACTGGTCGTTGCCGACCCGATGACGGCCGTCTGTGTGTTGGTGGGTGTGGAGGAGCCGCATCCGGCGATCACTACTGCGGCCAGGATGGCGACTGCTGTGGTTCCGGTAAAGAATTTCATCTCGATAGATAATGACGCCTCGCCTGGCGAATACTTCCCGGCCTTTATGCTCGGGGCGGTGCACATCGGAGACCTCACTCCCTCCGAGCAGCGGGTTCTGGGCTGCCTGATCGAGAAGCGCTGGACGACTCCCGAGCAGTATCCGCTCTCACTCAATGCGCTCAGGCTTGCGGCCAACCAGTCGACCAACCGTGACCCTGTTACCGACTACGACGACGCCGCGATCCGCGAAGCTGCCGAGCGGCTTTCGCGGTATGGACTGGCGCGCCTGGCCACCGGCCACGGCAGCCGGACGACCAAGTATCGCCATCTGGCAGAAGATGCGCTATCGCTCGGCCGCCAGGAGCTATCCGCCCTGTGTGTGCTGTTGCTGCGGGGCCCGCAGACGCCGGGCGAGCTCAAGGCGAGGACCGAGCGGATGGCAAGTTTCGAGTCGCTTCAGGATGTCGAGCGGGCGCTGGGAGTTCTCGGCGAGCGAGGCTACGCACGGCGGGTCGACCGCCGGCCAGGCCAGAAAGAGGACCGTTTCGAGCATCTGATGGGGGCGGCCTCTGCGACGACCGCCGGCGATCCGGTCGATGCGCGTCTCACTGCATTGGAGAGCGAGGTCGCCTCCTTGCGGGCCGAGGTCTCGGCCCTGCGCGGCGCGACATGAGTGCTGTCACGCCCTTCTCCCTCGAAGTCCCCGAAGCGGAGCTGGACGATCTCCATGACCGGCTTGCGCGAACACGGTGGCCAGAGGCCGAGACCGTCGAGGACTGGTCACAGGGAATACCCCTGAGCTACCTGCGGGCGCTCTGTGACTACTGGGCCAGTGGGTACGACTGGCGCCGCGCCGAGCGCCGCCTCAACTCGTACCCGCAGTTTCGCGCGGAGATCGATGGGCTTGGAATTCACTTCCTCCACGTGCGCTCGCCTCACGAGGACGCTCTGCCGCTGTTGATCACCCACGGATGGCCGGGGTCGGTGGTGGAGTTCTTGAAGGTGATCGGGCCCCTGACCGATCCCCCCGCACACGGCGGTCGGCCTGAGGACGCCTTTCACGTCGTCTGCCCCTCGCTGCCCGGCTATGGGTTCTCCGACAAGCCGGCCACAGCCGGATGGGGCGTCCCACGCATCGCCGAGGCGTGGTCGGAGCTGATGTCACAGTTGGGCTACAGCCGTTACGGCGCCCAGGGTGGCGACTGGGGCGCGGCGGTAACGATGGCTCTGGGGGCCGCGGGCTCGAACGCGCTGGCGGGCATCCACCTCAACATGCCGATGGCGGACCCGGCTGCCCTCGGCGGCCTGGGTCAGCTGACCGAGCGCGAGCAGTCGGCGCTGGCGTCCTTCGCTCACTACAACGAGTGGGACTCCGGGTACTCGAAGCAGCAGTCAACCCGTCCTCAGACCTTGGGCTACGGACTGGTCGACTCGCCGGCCGGGCTGTGCGGGTGGATCGTCGAGAAGTTTTGGTCCTGGACGGACTGCGACGGAGACCCGGAGAATGCCCTCACCAGGGACGAGCTGCTGGACAACGTGATGCTGTACTGGCTCCCGGCGAGCGCCGCCTCCTCCGCCCGTCTGTACTGGGAGAGCTTCAACGTCCGAGACTTCTCCCCAATCACCACGCCCACCGGCTGCTCAATCTTCCCCAAGGAGATCTTCCGCATCTCCAGAAGGTGGGCCGAGACCCGGTTCACCGACCTGCGCCACTGGAACGAGCTCGATCGCGGTGGCCACTTCGCGGCTTTTGAGCAGCCCGAGCTGTTCGTGGATGAGCTGAGGGCCTTCTTCGCGCAGGTCCGGTAAGCGTCGTGGTGAGAAATCTCCCCCCACCGACCGGGTGACCGGGGGGAAATTTCACATCAGCACGCAGGCGGCGCGGCGAAATCCGCGGGCGACATGACCGGCATCACCGACCACCACGTCAGGACCTCCCCGGAGCAACTGCACGAAAGCTGGATCGCGTACCGGGAATCCGGTGACGCGCGGGCGCGAGATGACGTGATCATCGCGCTCATTCCCCTGGTCAAGCACATCGCCTACCGAAAGGCCCGCCAGATCCCGGGCCATTGCGACGTCGAGGACCTGGTGTCCTGCGGACTGGAGGCGTTGACTCGGGCGATCGATCGTTATGACCCCGGAAAGGGCGCCACTCTCGAGCAGTACGCCTGGACCCGGGTGCACGGCGCCGTGCTCGATGAGCTGCGGCGCACCGACTGGGCGCCGCGCTCGGTGCGGCGCTGGGAGCGCGAGCTTGCGGAGGTACGGGACCGCTTCAGCAGTGTCTACGGCCGGTCCCCAACGGACCACGAGCTCAGCGAGGCCGCGGGAATCAATCTGCGCGAGGTTCGCCGGCTGCTCGGCGAGATCGCCCGGGCCCAGGTGGCCTCGCTCAATGAGGCGGTCACCGAAGACGATGGCGGCCAGGCTGTGGAGGCGATCGACACCGTGCCCAGCTCCGATCGCTCGAGCGAACCCGAGTACAACATGATGCGCCGGGCGGAGGCTGAGGACCTTCGCAGCGCATTTCGCCGCCTGAGCCCGCGTGAGCGGCAGCTGGCGGTGCTGGTTCACGTCAACGAGATGAGCCTTCGGGAGGCCAGCGAGCTGCTGGACATCTCCCACAGCCGCGCCAGCCAGATTCATCGCCACATGAAGGCGACGCTGCGCGAGCATGCGGCAGACCACCTGGAGCTGGCCGCGGTCTGAGACTCGGCTGGCTCGCGCCGGCCTAGCTGCAAGTTCTCGACCACTTACCTCTCGAGAGGGCCCGCGGTCGATTGCAAGAGACGATGAGCGAGGCGCTGATCTCCGAGCCGCGGCAGCACGCTGGGCCCCTCGTCCGGCTGGCCCAGGCGATCGCTCTGCTGCTGATGGGCTGGCTCGTTGGCCGCCGCAGGGTTTCGTTCGAGCTGATCGGTCACCTTGCGCTCGGCGACACGACTGTGGAACTCGCGTTGCACGGGTCCGGCGGCCAGGCTTCGGTCGGCAGACCGCTCCGCGTCAGTGATCGCGCCTCCGACGTCAACGTGGTCGGCGATCTACGCCGCGCGCTTGCGCGTGAGGAAATCGTCCTGCACTACCAGCCGATCGTCGCCCTCGGCGACGGGTCCATCCGTGGCGCGGAGGGACTGGTGCGGTGGGAGCACCCAGCACATGGTCTACTGGGCCCCGCCGCGTTCATCCAGGTCGTGGAGCAGACGGGGCTGATCGGGCCGCTGACGCGGCATGTGATCGATCACGCACTCGCCCAGTGCGCCCACTGGCGCGACGACGACAGCGCGATGACCGTCGCGGTCAACTTATCCGTCCGCAATCTCCTGGACGAGGAGCTCCCGAGGGACGTGGAGAGGCTCCTGTGGCGACACTCCGTACCTCCGGGGGCGCTATCGCTCGAGATCAGCGAGAGCATGATCATGTCCGATCCTCAGGCCGCACTCACCACCGTCACGCGCCTGAGCGAGCTCGGCGTCCTGCTCTCGGTCGACGATTTCGGGACCGGCTATTCGTCGCTGGCGAACCTGCGCAGCCTGCCGATCGACCAGCTCAAGATCGACCGCTCGTTTGTGACGCCGATGCTGGAGGACGAGAGCGACCTGATCATCGTCCGCTCGACGATCAACCTCGCCCACGACCTGGGGCTGCGGATCATCGCCGAGGGCGTGGAGGATCGGCCAACCCTGATCCGTCTGGCCTCCCTCGGCGCCGATCTGGCGCAGGGCTACCACCTCTCACGACCGCTTCCGGCAACGGCGTTCGACGAGTGGCGGCGGGCATCGCTCGTCTGAGGGGGCGGTGCATGCACCGCCCCTGGGGGGCGCGCATGCGCGCCCCCAGGCGGCGCACATGTGCGCCGCCTCCCCGCCGCGCATGCGCGGCGGGCCCCACACCTACAGGATTCCGATCTCGGAGTTGTCGCCGACCAGGAATCGGTAAGCGCGCGGCTGGCGCTGGTCACGCGCGATCGTGACGTTGCGCCCCAGCAGCGACGACTCCATTCGCCCTGCCAGACCGCGCACCACCGCGCCAGATAACAGGATGGAGTGCTCCACCTCGGCTCCGACGATCGTGCAGCCCTGCCCGATTGCCGTATACGGCCCGATGTAGCAATCCGTCAGGCGCGTACCCGCCCCGATGATCGCCGGCCCGCGCACGGTGGAGCGCTCGAGCACAGCGCCCTGCTCCACCACCACGCGGCCGTCAACCTGCGACTCGATCAGCTCGCCGTCCAGGCGCGCATCGATCGTGTCGAGGACGAGCCGGTTCGCCGCGAGCATGTCCTCGAGCCGCCCGGTGTCCTTCCACCACCCCTGGACGACGTGCGGCTCCACCCGCTGGCCCTGATCCACCAGGTACTGGATCGCGTCGGTGATCTCAAGCTCGCCGCGGGCCGACGGCGTTATCGCCCTGGCCGCACCGTGCACCGCGGGCGTGAACATGTACACACCCACGAGCGCCAGATCGGTTCTCGGCTCCGCAGGCTTCTCAGCTAGCCGGACCACCTTCCCGTCCTGGAGCTCGGCGACCCCGTAGTGCTCTGGATCGGGGACCGGCGTCAGCAGGATCAGCGCGTCGGGCTCGTGCTCGACGAACGCGGTCACCAGGTCCTCGATCCCGCCCTGGAGCAGGTTGTCACCCAGATACATCACGAACGGCGAGTCGCCCAGGAACGGCTGCGCGGTCAGTACCGCGTGAGCGAGGCCCAGCGGCTCGTCCTGGACGACGTAGGTGATGCGGACCCCGAAGCGCGAGCCATCGCCGGCCGCGGCCTGGATCTCTTCGCCGGTCTCAGGCGCGATGATGATCCCGACGTCCTCGATCCCAGCCTGGGCCATCGCCTCGATGCCGTAGAACAGCACCGGTTTGTTCGCCACCGGGACGAGCTGCTTGGCGCTGGTATGAGTGATCGGCCGCAGACGCGTGCCCTTGCCGCCGGAGAGGATCAGCCCCTTGAGGTCCTGCATAGGGCCGAGAGACTAGAGCTAGTAGGCGCCGCCCAGCTTGCGGTGATCCCAGCTGGCGACTCGCTCCGGGACGAACTGGAGACCCACCCGCTTGGCGGCCTGAGCCCGAACCGCCTCGAGCCATTGATCGCCCAGGGACCGCGAGCCGTAACGCTCGAAGATCTCCGCCCCCAGCGAAGCCACCGCCTCGAGCTCGCGGTGCACCACCGTGTTCGCCTCCACCATCACGCCACGCAGCTCCTGGTACTCCTCGCCAGACTCGATCTGGAGCGTGGCTCGGGCATCCCGCTCCAGGTTCTTGACCTTCTGGGACTTCGCGTAGGTCCAGGACCAGATCTCCCCGTCCCTTACCACGTACCAGAGCGGCATCAGGTGCGGCCACCCTCGGGCCCCATTGGTGGCCACGACCACGACGCGCTGTGACTGGACGAATTCCGCCACCTCGGTGGCGCTCATCTTGATCTGCTCGCGCCGGCTCACGCGGCCAGCGAGGTGCCCTGGATGGCGAGCGCCGCGTCGCGGACCGCCTCCCGGGCTTCCTGCGGCTCCAGCACCACGGCGTCTCCCGCCTCCTTGAGGATCTCGCGCACGAGCCAGTCGACGCCGGCAAAGCCGAGCTCGACGATCACCGCGCCGTCCTCCAGCTCCGCCACCACGGTTCGCTCCTCCCGGGCCCAGCGCGCCCGCTCTGCCGAGATCCAGATTCGCGCGCGGCGGGAAGACGGAACCTCACCGGTCCGGGGCCAGCCCTCGACGTCGGCCTGCGGGTTCAACTCGGCGCGGGGCTCAAATGACTGGTCCGAGACGGCGGCTGACTTGACCCGGTCAAGGCGGAAATGGCGCACGTCCTGGCGCGTGGGGTCATAGGAGGCCACGTACCAGCCCTCCCGCCCGTTGATCAGCGCATACGGCTCAACCGACCGCTCGACGAACTCGTCTTCGTTCTCTTTGTAGTACTCAAAGCTGAGCATCCTGTGGTCGGTGATCGCGCGGTTGACGATCATGGCGATCTCGGAGTCGTCGCTTGCGGGCGGCGCGAACTGGAGCCCCTCGCGGACCGGGTCATCGCCCAGCGCCGCCACCACCTTCGCCCGCGCGCTGCTCAGCGAGCCCTCGGGGATGTGCTCGCCGATCAGGTCGATGGCGGCGATCAGCGCTTTGGCTTCGACTGGCAGAAGTCGGGCGGGGCGGGCGAAGGAATCGCCGTAGGGCTCGGGATCCACGTCCACCATGCCGTCGTCCGCGATCTCGGCAAAGAGGACGTAGGTGCCTGCACCGAAGTTGACCACGTTCAGGACGGCGATGTCCTCGCGCAGCTCCTGCTCTGAGATCTTGAGCGAAGCGCAGACCTCGTCTGCATCCGGCCGCCGTCCGCCGCGCCCGGCGTCGATCAGGATGCTCGCGAGCGTCACCAGCCGCGCAAACCGCTCCGGGCGGATGGCGGATTCCGTCGGGGTCTCGCTGTCCTCGCTGTCCTCTCGCGGTGCGGCTGCGCCCTCATCCTCCGCGCGTTCCACGACGGCCGCGGTGTCCGGCTCCCCCGAGTGCCGCTCGATCAGGAGCTCCACCCGATCGAGCAGCTCCGTGGCCAGGTCGGGCGGACCGAGCAGATGCATGTGCTCGCGCCAGCCCAGCACCCACGCGATCAGCTGGCGGGCGTTGGCGCATGGGGTGAGGAAGATTCGGTCACCGTCATCGCCGTCCTTCCGAAACTCCCCAAAGCGGCCGAAGTCGCGCTCGATCTGCCACGCGATCCTGGAGCTGACCCACACCTCGGCGGTTCCGATCGGCTCGCCGAACTGCCACTGGATCCGGTGGGCGTAGGTGCGCGGATCGAAGCCATCCGGGCGCTGGAAGTCGTGCTCGGCCTTGGTGGCGTAGCCGATCCTGCCTCGGATCCGTGAGAGCCGGAAGACGCGGATGGCGCTCCGCTCGTGAGAGCGCCCCACGAGATAGAACTGGTTGCCCTGGTAGAGCAGCTGGTACGGGTCGACCTTGCGCGGGCCCACGTCGTCCCGTTCCATCGTGTAGTAATCGAACACGATCGTCTTGCGCCGGAAGATGGCGGTTTCGATCTTCGCCAGGCGCTGAGAGATCTCATGCCCTCCAGCCGAGCCAGTGATGCCCAGTGCCACGGTGTGCTGCTCGGGCGCGCTGAGTGGGCTGGGCCGGCCCCAAGAGATCTGCTGGAGTGCCAGCCGCAGTGGCTCGGCGTAGGCAAATTCGCCGTCCAGAAGTTGTAGTGCCGTCCGCAGCGCCGCCAGCTCCTGGTCGGTGAACGCGATCGCGGGCAGGTGAAAGTTCTCCGGCGGCAGCGAGTAGGTCTCCTGCTCCACCAAGCCCTCGACGGGCTTCTCCACTGTGAGGGTTATCCCGAGCGCCTCCAGCTCCGAGCGGTCGGCGTAGAAGCGGCGGGCGAACGCGTCCTCGTTCATCACGCTGTAGCCCTCGACCTCGGTCCTGATCTCGTTTGCGGTCACCGGACGCCGCTCGGCCATCAGGAATGAGATCAGTGAGAGCTGCCTGATCAGCTTCTCGGTGTCCTTCGCCATCCCGCTGCAACTGTAAACGGGACGCGAATCGCGCTGGCGCTGCCGGCCGCTATTTGCGCTCTTTTGAGACTAAGCTGCGGCCGCGTCTTCGGCCCGCGAAGCAAAGTAGGCGCCGCTTCCGAGCGCCTTGTCGAAGCTCGACCACTGCTCGCCGGCCGGCAGTTCCTTCTCCAGCCGGTCGAAGCTGCCGAGCCGGCCGCCCAAGTTGTCGATCATGTGAACGAGCGTCGCCTCGCGGGTGCACGGCATCACCGGGCTGCCGTGGGCGAGCGATCCATGGTGGCTCAGGATGATGTGAAGGACGGCCTGGGCCAGGTCCGGGGGAAAGTCGCTCATGCGCTCGATCGCGCTGCGCACCAGGTAGTAGCCGATCGGGATCTCGCCGTACAGGCGGCCCTGATCTGACAGCGAGATAGCGCCGCCCTCGACCTCGTAGGCCTCGAGCTTGCCGATGTCGTGCACGAGGGCGCCGGTGACGGCAACGTCACGGTCGATTCCGGGGAAGGTCGCCGAGATGGCGCTCACTGCCTGCGCCACGGTGAGCGAATGCTCGAGCAGCCCGTGGCGGTAGGCCTGGTGGTAGTGCTTGGCCGCGGGCGCGTCTCGATACCTCGACCAGCTTTGCGATCCCTCGCCGAAGATTGCGTTCAGGAGGCGACGCAGGTGCGGGTTCTGAACCGTTGCTATCAGCTCACGAAGATCGTCCTCCATCTGCGCAGCCGTTCGCATCGGCCCATCGACCAGCTGGCGTGCGTCGAACTCGTGCGTCGCCGCGGCGCGGAGCGCCTGAAGGTTGATCTGGGGGCCGTAACGCGGGTGGACCGAATAGCGTCCTTTCACAAGCACGACCTCGCCGGTTGCACAGATTTTCCGGACCTCGTCGACGTCCTCCCAGACGACCGCAGCGACGCTCCCCGTGCGATCGCCGAGCGTCAGCTTCAGATATTCACCGCCGTCGCGGCGCGTCCGCGGCTCGACGCCCCGCACCAGCAACGGCTGCGCAACGTCACATCCATCGACAAAATGGCGTACCTCCATCGCGCAGGCGAAGATAGAGTGGACCGCGGACGTGAACGGCACTGCGATCGTCACCGGAGGCACCGGCGGGCTGGGCGTAGCAGTGGTGGGCCGGCTCCTCGACGAGGGGTGGCGCGTGGTGGTGCCGTGGATCGCCGAGCGTGAGCTCGAGCGCGTGCAGCAGCGCGATGGACTCGAGCTGGTCAAGGCCGATCTGTTCGAGCCGGACGCGGTAGCCGGCGTGGTCGATGCGGCCGTTGGCAGGGCCGCGGTTGGAGCTGGCGAAGCGGGCGGAGGATCGGCCGGAGGAGGATCGGCCGGAGGATCGGGGCCCCCTCTCCGCGGCCTGGTGAACCTCGTCGGCGGCTTCGCGGTGGGCGGCCGGGTGCACGAGACGTCGATTGATCAGTTCGAGCGGCAGTTTGAGCTGAACCTGAGACCGACGTACATCGTCACCCAGGCTGCGCTGGGGCCAATGCTCGAGGCGGGCGGCGGCTCTATCGTCTGCGTGGGCACCCGGGCGGCGATTCAGCCGTTCAGCGGCGCCGCAGGGTACGCGTCATCGAAAGCGGCGGTGATCGCGTTTGCCCAAGCGGTAGCGGTCGAGTACCGCCAGGACCGCATCCGCTGCAACACCATCCTCCCGAGCGTGATCGACACCCCGGCGAATCGAGCCTCGATGCCGGACGCCGACTTCGACCGCTGGGTCAGGCCGGCTGAGATCGCCGCGGTCATCGCCCACCTACTCTCCGAGGACTCTTCGCCGATCAGCGGCGCCACGATCCCCGTGTACGGGCGGGCGTAGGGGGCTTGGCGGGCGGGCGTGGGGGCTTGGCGGGCGGGCGGCGCGGCTTGGCGGGCGGGCGGCGCGGCTTGGCGGGCGGGGGTTGGGCTGGCGCGTGGGGCTTTTGCGGCGCGGTGGCTCCACGGGGCGGGAGCGGGGCAAGGGCGGATAAGCGAACGTAGCGTTCGCTCAGACGCCCTTGCCCGCTCAGCGTGGGTTCGCTTGACAGACCGCGCCCGTAAGCATAGACTTACGGTAAGCAATGGCTTACGCACTTCCCAGATCGCCGACGCCTCCCCGTACCCCGAGACCGAACCCAGCGTCAGCACACGCTGATGCCCTCAGCGCCCTCGCGGATCCCACGCGGAGAGAGATCTTTGAGCGGGTGGCGGAGCGTCCCTGTGCGGTCGTCGAGCTTGCCGCGGCGCTGCCGGTGAGCCGGCCGGCGGTGTCCCAGCACCTGAAGGTGCTCAAGGACAGCGGACTGGTGACGTGCGACGCCGAAGGCAGCCGGCACATTTACCGACTTGATCCGGAAGGTGTCGAGGCGCTGCGGAGCTACCTCGAGCGCTTCTGGAAGCGGTCACTGGCGGCGTTCAAGGCCGCCGCCGAGCAAACCCCAACAACGTGAACAGGAGGCCTGATGGCATCGACAACTACCAGCGTCCGCGAGTCGATCGCAGTGCATGCACCGGTCGATCGCGCGTTCCAGGTATTCACCGCTGAGATTGGTAGCTGGTGGCCCGAGAACCACCACATCCTCAAGGCGCCGCTCGCGGAGATGGTGTTTGAGCCACGGGTCGGCGGCCACATCTACGACCGGGGGACCGACGGGAGCGAATGCCGGTGGGCGACCGTCCTGGCCTATGAACCCCCGGAGCGCGTGTCGTTCAGCTGGAACATCGGCTTGGACTGGGAGGTCGAGACCGATCCAGAGCGGACCAGCGAGGTCGAGGTTCGCTTCATCGCCGAGACGCCCGATCAGACTCGCGTGGAGCTCGAGCATCGCAACATTGAGTGTCACGGTGACGGTTGGGAGCGGATGCGCGACGCCGTCGGCTCGCCTGAGGGCTGGCAAGTTGGTCTGGAGCGGTTCTCAGAGGCCGCGCGATCGACGTAGCGCCCCCGCCCCCGCGCCCGCGTCAACGTCACGGCGCCGAGCCGCGCCCGCGCCCGGCGCGCCCCGCGCGCCAAAGGCCGGCGCCTACCGCCGCCGCGCCGCCACCCGGATCACATGCGTAAACGGGAGGGTCGCGGTGAAGGGTCGTCCCACGTCCGGGATGATCCTCACCCGGCCTGCACCGTCCCCGGTGAGGGTAGGACCGTTCAGCTGGAACTTCTCGAGCGTGGCGGGTGGCTTGTTGAACGCGAACCGCAGGTTCCAAGCCCGTCCGCTCCGGCGGACCGTCAGGTAGGTCCAGTGCGTGGACGTGCTCGAGACGGGGCCGAACATCCCCCACTTCAGGAAGGACGAGAACGCCAGGCGCCACCATGGCCAGTCGTGAATCCCGTCCACCGGCTCGTAGTGCAAGACGGCACCGGTAGGTGCGACGGCCGCCACGAAGTCCTGCGCGTGCTGATGCAGTTCGACCTCCGCCACCTGGCCGAAGTAGTTGGTCAGCTCGTTGGGGTAGGGCGGATTCACCACGCCATCGCCTACCCGGACGAACACCCTTGAGTGAGCGAGGTTGGGGGCCAGTGTCGTCGGATCGTGGCCTTGGGCATAGAAACCGCCGGCGGGTCCGTACACCTGGTCGAAAGTCTGTCCCTGGGTGTTGAACCCGGTGGGCCATTCGGGCCGCAAGATCGAGAGCACGCCTGAGAAAGTGGCGACGGTGCCGAAGTAATCCGGGCGCTGCGAGGCGAGATAGGCCGCGCCCTCGCCGCCCATCGACAGGCCGGCAACAGCGTGATAGCGCCGGTCAGGCAGGATCTGCAAGCGGCGCTTGATCAGCGGGAGTAGCTGGTCCAGGTAGAAGGTCTCCCAGCCACGGCCGTCCCCACCGCGAGCGCCACCGTCCCACCAGTCGGTGTACCAGCCTTGGGCCGCCTCGGGCATCACCACGATCGCGTTCAAAGCGGGCGCCAGTGCAAGCAGGTCGCCGTGCTTCGGATCCATCCAGCTGGCGTAGTTGTCTCCGTGGCCGTGGAGAAGCAACAGCAGCGGGAAGCGGCGATGGCCGTCATAACCGGCCGGCAGCAAGACGTTGACGCGCAGCTGTGCAGGCCCGTTGAACGGCGTCAGCGCGGGGTTTATCGATCCGCTGTGAAGCGTCCAGGTTTGCAGGCGCTGGGCAGCGCGCGCACCCGGAGCGGCCAGTAGCCCCGTCGCCAGGACGAGCATGAGGACCCGTCGCACGGTGTGATGGTAACTGTGCTGGGTAGGATGCCGCTTATGCAGCGTAAGTGGTGGACGCTGACAGTGGTGTGCGTCGCCACTTTCATGCTCCTGCTCGACATCACGATCGTCAACGTGGCGTTGCCGAAGATCGCCTCCGACCTGAAGGCGAGCTTTTCGGACATACAGTGGGTGATCGATGCCTACGCGCTGACCCTCGCCGCGCTCCTGCTGACGGCCGGGGCGCTGGCGGATCTCCTCGGTCGCCGGCTCGTGTTTGCGGTGGGACTGGGGCTCTTCTCGCTGACCTCGTTGCTCTGCGCGCTCTCGCCCAGCGCTCTGTTCCTGATCCTGGCGCGCGGAGGTCAGGGCATCGGCGGCGCGATCATGTATGCCACCTCGCTTGCGCTCCTCGCACAGGAGTTTCACGGGAAAGAGCGCGGCACGGCCTTCGGGATCTGGGGAGCCTCGATCGGAGCGTCGGCCGCCGTCGGACCGCTGCTAGGCGGAGCGTTAACCGAGGGGCTCGGATGGTCTTCGATCTTCTACATCAACGTGCCGATCGGACTGGCGGCGATCGTGCTGACGCTTGCGCGGGTGAGTGAGTCCCAGGATCAGGAGCAGAGCCGGATCGACTGGATTGGGACGATCACATTTACCGGGGCCCTCTTCCTGCTCGTGCTGGGACTGATCCGAGGGAACTCTGAGGGCTGGGGGAGTGCTCTGATCGTGGGATTGTTCAGCGGCGCGGTGGTGCTCCTGGGGATATTCGTCCTCTCCCAGCTGCTGCAGGAGCAGTCGATGTTCGACCTGAGGCTCTTTCGCAAGCCGACGTTCAGCGGCGCGGCGATCGTCGCGTTCTCCGTCTCAGCGGCGATGTTCGCGATGTTCCTCTACCTGGTCCTATTCCTTCAGACGCTGCTGGGGTACTCCCCACTTCAGACCGGCATCAGGTTCCTTCCCGTTACGGTCGTCTCATTCTTTGTGGCAGCTGTCGCAGGGAATCTCTCCAACAAGGTGCCAGTGAGATTCCTTCTTGCGGCTGGGCTCGTCCTGACCGGAGCCGGCCTCCTGCTGATGCGCGGCCTCACCGTCAGCTCCGGTTGGACCGCGTTGCTCCCGGGGTTCATCGTGGCCGGCGCGGGCGTGGGGCTTGTCAATCCCACGCTGGCCTCCGCAGCGATTGGAGTGGTGTCGCCTCAGCGCAGCGGCATGGCAAGCGGGATCAACAACACGTTCCGGCAAGTCGGGGTTGCGACCGGTATCGCTGCTCTCGGTGCGATCTTCGAGAGCTCGATCGCCAGGCATCTCTCCGCGAGCTTTCACGGCGCGGGCGGCCATCAGGGCTCGGCCGTGGCACACGCGATCGCTGCGGGCGGCACGCAGAAGGTCCTGGGTGCGGTACCGCCTGCCGGTCGGCCCCCCGTGTCCCTCGCCATTCATTCCGCGTTCGTGAGTGCGATGAACGACATCCTCCTGGTCGGCGGGATCGTCGCGCTGACCGGAGCTGCGCTGGCGTTCGTCCTGGTCAGGGGCAGCGATTTCGTTACCTACCGGGCCCCAGAGGCCGCGCCCGCACACGCCGGATGATCCAGCCCCTGTTCGAGCATCGGATGACGCTGGCGGGCTTCAAGACCCGCGTGCTAGAGCTGGAGGGTGATGGCCCCCCGATTCTCATGTTCCACGGCTACGCCGATAGTGCCGATACGTGGCGCCAGTCGCTGGCGCTGCTGGGACGACGGGGACACCGCGCGGTCGCGGTCGATCTGCCCGGCTTTGGCCAGGCCGATCCGCTGAAGGCCGAGCCGATCCTCCCTCAGTTCGACGCTTTCGCGTCAGCGGCGCTGAGATACGCGGCCGGATCTCACCACGACCGGGTGATCGTGACCGGCAACTCGCTAGGTGGTTGCGTATCGCTGCGGCTTGCCGAGCGCTGCGGTGACCGGCTGGCTGGCGTGATGCCGGTCGCGCCCGCGGGGCTGGAGATGAGCCGGCTTGTCTACCTGGCGGAGCGAGACCCGATTCTGCGGACGGTGCTGATCCTCCCGGTTCCAGTTTCCCGCGCGCTGCTCCGCGCCACGGTGGCTCGGCTGTACCGCACGCTCGCTTTTGCCATGCCCGATGCGGTCGAGAAGGCGGTTGTGTTGGCCTTTACCGCCCACCTATCCGATCGTGCCACCGTGGCTCGGATTCTGAACACGGGCCACCGCTTGCTTCAAGAGCTGCATGAACCCTATGAACTCGCGCGCATCTCAGTTCCGGTGGTGGTGGTGTGGGGCGATCGTGACCGGCTCGTGTTCCACCGCGGCGCCGAGCAGATCCTGGCAACCGTGCCAGGGGCCAGGCTGGAGCTCCTCCCCGGCATCGGCCACTGTCCCCAGGTGGAAGCACCCGAGCGGTTCACGGAGCTGCTGCTGGAGTTCTGCTCTGAGCCCGAGTCGGTGACGGCCTAGCCCGGCCCTGCATTTGCGCCGAGTGCGTTCAGCCAGGCACGGATCGAGAGACCAGCAGGGGTCACCTGTCCCTCCGTGTAGCCCGTGGTGGCCCTGGCCATCGTCACTCCGTTGATCGTGGACCAGCCGAACTCGATCGCCGTACCTGACGCGGCGAACCGCGCGATCGGCTGGCCCTGTTGGAGGAAGCTCCCCGGCGGTGCGATCGAGGTGATCTGCTCGGCGACATATTGCAGCCTGCCCGCGTCCGGGCCATCCAGAAGCTCCCAGTAAACGAGCGGCTGGCCGGCGTACCAGCCGGGAATGATCGCCAGGATCTTGATCCGACATGGGGCCAGGATCGGCGCCCCCACAGGCATCGTCGCGTCAATGCCCTGATCGGTCCGGCCCCAGTGGGTGACGTAGCGGAGCGGGTCGATGTACGTCGCGTTGTTCTTGCGCACAGCGATGATCTCCTGCTGGAGCAAGGACCTGACCTGAGCGTCGGAGGGTGGATGGTCGTTCGGGTCGCCGACCGGAGTGTTTCCTTGGACCGCGACGCCGGGCTGACCGATTATCTGCTGCCCGGCCGTCGGTTGGACAACCTGGGGGTGGCCGCGAGGTATCCCGCCGCCGGCTGATCCGCCCCCGCTCTGCGCGCCGGGGCTCGCTCCGCAGCCAGCGAACAGCAGGACCAGCAGCCCCGCGAACGCGGTGCTTCGTTTGCGCACGCAGCCAGTATGGCGCCGAGAGATGTCAGTCGTCTCAGCAGACGTGCCAACCTTCCGCCATGGCCCACCACACGCTGAGGAGCTCCAACAACGGCTGGCCGACGCATGACTGAGATCCTCCGATGAGACTCCTGGTCACAGGCGCCGGCGGGATGTTGGGGCAGGACGTGGTTGCGGCTGCAACCGCCGCCGATCACGAGCCCGTGGGGCTGACTCATGCGGCGCTCGACATCACCGAGGAGAAGGCGGTGGGCCGTGCGCTGGCGAAGGTCTCACCCGATGTGGTCGTCAATTGCGCCGCGTGGACGGACGTTGACGGAGCCGAGGCGTCGTTCCCTGCCGCCCTGGCCGTGAATGCAAAGGCGGCGGGGATGCTCGCCCGAGCCGCGGCCGCCGCCGGCGCCTGGACGATCCACGTCTCCAGCGATTACGTGTTCGATGGCGCCAAGCGCCAGCCTTACGTGGAATCCGATCAAACCAACCCCCTCTCTGCCTACGGTCGTTCAAAGCTCGCGGGGGAGGTCGAGGTCCGGGCCGCCACGCCGGAAGCCCACACGATCGTCAGGTCCTCGTGGCTGTTCGGGACCGGTGGGCCATGCTTTCCGAAGACGATCCTCCGGCTCGCCGCCGAGCGTGACCATCTCGACGTGGTCGATGATCAGGTCGGCTGCCCAACGTTCACGGGCCATCTGGCGGCAGCGCTCCTGGAGCTGAGTGACGCCCGTATACCTGGGGTGGTGCACGCCAGCGGCGGCGGTCACTGCTCGTGGTTTGAGTTCGCCCAGGAGATCGTCGCGGTTTCGTCTGGCCGCGTGCCGGTGAATCCGGTACCGACCACCGAAATGCCACGGCCGGCGCTGCGGCCCCCGTACAGCGTGCTGCGCTCCGAGCGCGGTGCCCCGCAGTTGCCGGATTGGCGGCACGGACTGGAGCAGTACATGTCTCTGATGGTGGCTTCGAGATGAGGCTGCTGGTGTGCGGAGGGGCGGGTTTCATCGGTTCGACCTTCGTCCGTCAGCGGCTGAGTGACCACGGCGATCAGGTGACCGTGCTGGACAAGCTGACCTACGCCGGACGCCGCGAAAACCTGCACGACGTGATCGACGAGATCCGATTTGTCCACGGAGCCATCGAGGATCCGGCCGCGGTGGCCGATGCCGTAGGCGACTGCGACGCGGTCGTCAACTTCGCCGCCGAGACTCACGTAGACCGCTCAATCTCCGGCCCCGAGGCGTTCATCGTCACCAACATGCAGGGCACTCACGTGCTGCTGGACGCGGCGCGTCAACGCGGGCTCCGCTACGTCCAGGTTTCGACAGACGAGGTCTACGGCTCAATCGAAGCCGGCTCCTTCACCGAGGACTCCCCGCTGTGTCCGTCGAGCCCATACAGCGCAACCAAGGCCGGCGCCGATCTGCTGGTGGCCTCGTACTTCCACACGTATGGGCTCGAGACCGTGATCTGCCGAGGGTCCAACAACTACGGCCCGCGCCAGCATCCGGAGAAGATGATTCCGCTGATGATCTTGAACGCGCTCGCCGGCGACCAGTTGCCGGTATATGGCGACGGCCGCAACGTACGTAACTGGTTGTTAGTCGAGGATTTCGGGAGGGGCATCTCCCACGTCCTGGCCCATGGCGCAGCCGGAGAGGCCTACAACTGCGGAGGCCCCGATGAGTGCGAGAACCTCGAGGTGGTCCAGCAGATCGTCGAGCAATGCGGCGCCGATCGCTCGCTGATCGAGTTCGTCACCGACCGGCCGGGTCACGACCGCCGCTACTCGCTGTCCTCGGGAAAGCTGCAGGCGCTTGGCTGGGAGCCGCAAATGCGCTTCCACGATGGTCTCGCCCGTACGGTGGCGTGGTACCGCGAGAACGAGTGGTGGTGGGAGCCGATCCGCTCCGGCGATTACCGGGAGTACTACGAGCGCCAATACGGCCGCGCGCTCGGGTCCTAAGTGCTGGACAGGCTCGCTGCGTTGAACGAGCAGGTGATCACCTGCCGGCGGTGCCCGCGGCTCGTGGCGTGGCGCGAGGAGGTAGCGCGCACCAAGCGCGCGGCATACGCGCGCGAGGAATATTGGGGCCGCCCGCTACCCGGCTTTGGCGATCCGTCCGCGCAGTTGCTGATCCTGGGGCTGGCTCCCGCCGCGCACGGTGGCAACCGTACGGGGCGAATCTTCACCGGGGACCGATCCGGGGACTGGCTATTTGCGGCGCTGCACCGAGCGGGCTTCGCCAATCAGCCGAACTCGGTCGCCCTCGACGATGGCCTTGAGCTGACCGGCTCGTACATCACCGCCGCAGTTCGGTGTGCCCCTCCCGCTAACCGCCCGACGATCTCCGAGCGTGACAACTGCCTTCCGTACCTGGCCCGCGAGCTCGAACTGCTTCAAAGAGTGAAGGTGATGATGTGCCTGGGCGGTTTCGCCTGGGACGCGGCTCTGCGCACGCTGAGCGCGCTAGGGGCCCGCTCGGGCTCCGGCACTCGCTCCATCAACTTGCCGCGGCCCAGGCCTCGGTTCGGCCACGGCGCCGAGGTTCGCTTGGATGACATCACTCTCCTCGGGTGCTACCACCCCAGCCAGCAGAACACGTTCACAGGCCGGCTTTCCGAGGGGATGATGGACGCCGTTCTGGCGAGGGCTAACGAGCTATGCGGATTAGAATGAGGACGTGACGGCTCCCACTTTTCGCAACGATCACCGGGGCAAGTGAGAGTCGACTGGGGTTCGCTCCCGTTCCTACGGGAGGTCGTCGAAGCCGCGCACACCGGGTTCGTGTGCGTGGATTCCAACCGGCGTGTGGTCTACCTCAACTCGCGCGCGCAGCAGATGTTTGGACGCGACGTGGAGGAGGATGCTGGGATCGAGCTCAGCGAGCTGCTTGCGCCCGCCGACAATGAGGCGGCGCAGAAGCGAATCACGCGGCTAGAAGCGGGTGACGTCCCGAACCCCCCGGTGTGGAGAGCTGACATGACCGCGGTCGCCAGCGACGGGAGCAACTTTCCGATCGAGGTGACGGTCACCGCGGGTTCGCCTGACGCTGGCTGTTCCTACCTGGTCTGGGTCCATGATCTATCTGAGCGAACTGAGCTGCTCAACGAGCTGGCCAACGCCCTTCGCGGCGGGAGCCCGAGCCTAGCCGACATTCTCGACTCGCTGGCTGAGGCGGTGACGATCCGGGATGCTCATCATCACATCCTCTACGCCAACCGCGCTGCTCTGAGTCACATGGGGTTCCAGTCACTCGAGGAGCTTCAGCGGCGTCCCCCGCAGGCGATATTCGACGAGTACGTCGTACTCGACGAGGACGGTAACCCGCTCACAATGCAGGACGTTCCTTCCGTACGGCTGCTCACGGGTCAGTCGGCCGAGCCGCTGCTGATGAGAACGGTCCGTCGCCAGACCGGAGCCGTCAAGTGGAACCTGCTGAAGTCGACATTGCTCTACGACGACTCGGGACGCCCGGCGGCCACGGTGACGATCATCGAGGACGTCACCGCGGAGAAGTCCACCCAGCGGCGAGAGCACTTCCTGTCCCGCGCCACCGACACGCTCATATCGTCGATCGACTACGAGGAGACGCTGCGCAACGTTGCTTGGCTGGCGGTGCCGGACATCGCCGACTGGTGCGCGGTTCACCTGGTTGACGATGGAGGCGCTACCCGGGAGCTCGCGGTCGCCCACCGGAACCCTCAGAAGCTGGCTTTAGCGAGGGAGATCCAGCAGTACCAGGCTACGAACCGTGAGACCGCCACGAGCCGGGTGGCCCGGACCGGGGTCTCGGAGCTGTATGGCGAGGTGACCGACGAAATGCTCGTCGAGGGGGCCAGCGACGAGCGGCACCTGGCCCGGCTGCGTGAGCTGGGCTTCCGGTCGGCAATCGTCGTGCCGATGCGAGCGCGCGGTCGTACCGTCGGGGTGATGACCCTGGTGACCGCGGAATCACTCCGACGCTTCGAGGAGACCCACTTGGAGTTCGCCGAGCAGGTCGCCTCTCGCGCCGCGATCGCAGTGGACAACGCTCGGCTGGCGACCGAGAGGCGGACGATCGCAGAGACTCTTCAGCGCAGCCTCCTCCCCGACGCGGACCCCGCGATTGATGGCTGGGAGGTCGCGACGATGTACCGGGCCGCGAGCGCGTCCGACGAGGTTGAAGTGGGCGGCGACTTCTACGACTTCATCGAAACGCCCGCGGGCTGGCTCGTCCTGCTGGGAGACGTCACCGGGCGCGGTGTGGAGGCCGCGGCGATGACCTCGCTGGTGCGCCACGGGGCGCGCTTCCTCGCCAAGCAGGTGCAGAGTCCGGCGGCGATCCTGGCCCGACTGGACGAGGCGCTCCGTGAGCAGGCTGGCCTCTCGCTGTGTAGCGCGCTGTGCGTCCGGCTGGAGCGCGACCAGGTGATCATGAGCTCGGCAGGCCATCCCAGCCCGCTGATCCTGCGTGATGATGGTCGGATCAGGGAGATAGGAGCGCCCGGTCCGTTGCTCGGCGGCTGGGAGGGGAGCGCGTGGAGCGACAGGGTGCTTGCGATCGCGCCGGAGGAGACCTTGGTGATGTACACCGACGGCGTCACGGATACCCGCGGGATGGAGGACCGGTTCGGGCCGGAGCGGCTTCGGCGGGTGCTCAAAGACAACGCCGGTCGGGCTCCGGCGAGCCTGCTGGCCGAGCTCGAGGCCGAGCTCGAGCTCTTCCAGGTACAGGGAAGGTCTGACGACACCGGCGCTGTGGCACTGCGGCCGGTCCTGGTGGTGGCGGAGGCAAGCGGGGGCGTGGCGGAACTCGTGGCTCCACCGAGCTCCATCCACCCGTGACGTCTGGCATCTCGGGCCAAGGATTCGAGGTTCGCGCTGAAGCTGGCGCGGAAGCGGGCGCGCGGGTAGTTCTCGTCCTCGGCGAGCTCGACAGCAGTACGTGTAACGAGCTGGGGGCCGTTGTCCAGCAGGAGCTAGACGATCCGATGCTGCGGAAGCTGGTTCTCAACCTACAGAGGATGCTGTTTGTTGACTCATCCGGCATGCGCACGCTGATCGATATCGAGCGCAAAGCCTCTGAGCGCGGCATCGGGCTGGACGTGGTACCCGCGCGTGACGAGGTGACGGCCCTGCTGGCAGTCGCAGGTCTGACGGAGCGGATGAATCTGGTCGTCGACCCTGACGGTGCTGTGCCGCCGGAAGGGTTCGTCGAGCGGGTCGACTTCGAGCTCGAGCGCGAGCAGTTTGCCCCGTCGCGAGCTCGCGCGGAGGTGCGAGAGGTGCTCGGCTCGACGCTCGAAGAGCACGACCTGGCGACCGTGGTGCTGCTCACCTCGGAGCTCGTCACCAATGCGGTGGTTCATCCCCGGGACAGCTCAGATCGACGGCTGGGGTTGCGCCTCACCATCTACCCGAAGCGGCTTCGCGTTGAGGTCGATGATCCCGGCCAGGGATTCGACCCCACGGCCCCGGTGGAGCCAACCGATCACGGTGGCCGCGGGCTGATGCTGGTCGACCGGGCATCGAGCCGCTGGGGTGCCGGCCGCATGGCAACTCCGAGGGGACTCCGTTTTGCGGTGTGGTTTGAATCGGGGACCGAGCTGCCGGATGCTCGCGCCGTCGAAGCATGAGCCGAGCGCCGACGCGGCCTCGCTTGCACAGCCTCACGATCGCTGATCCGCCCGCGGCCTGGGAGCGGCTTGGGTTCGGTGTGTCCGAGGCCCGGCTTGAGCTGGGTGGGGTCGAGGTGATCCTCGGAGCCAGCGGGGACGGGATCGTTGGGTGGGCCATCGCAGGTTCGGAGGCGGCGGAGGTCGACGGTCTCGCCATCAAGGCGGTGGATCCGGGTACCCGGGTGCCGGCCGACTCAGAAGCCCACCCCAATGGCGCCAGCGGAATCGATCACGTGGTGCTGGTGAGTCCTGAGTTTGACCGGACGGCGGCCGCCCTGGAGCAAGCCGGGCTGCCCCTGCGCAGGGTCGCTCAAAGGCGCGGGGTCCGCCAGGGCTTTCGCCGCCTCGGACCGGCGATCCTCGAGCTGGTCGAGGCGCCCGATGCGCAGCGTGTCCGCCTATGGGGCCTAACTGTGATCGTGGATGACATAGATGCGCTGGGGGAGCGGCTGGGGGAGGATCTCGGCCCGGTCAAGCCGGCTGTCCAGCCCGGCCGGCGGATCGCGACCCTGCGACGGTCCGCCGGCCTCAGCACGCCGATGGCCTTCATGGACCCGCCGCCCGCGGCCGCGGCTTAGGCGAGGCGGGACGTCTGCCGCCGGCGCGCCCCCGGCCGCGGCCTAGGCGAGGCGGGACGAAGGCGGTCCGCCGCGCCCCCGGCCGCGGTCTAGACGAGCCGGCGCACCCCGCCCTACCGAACCGTGAGCGTCGCCACCATGCCAAGGCTCGCGTGGCCCGAAAGGGTGCATTCGAGCGTGTACCTCCCGGGCGGGAGACTCACGCTCACGGGAACCGCTGTCTGCGGCTGGTTGGCGGGAACGCGTGCAAACGCCAGCTGGTGACCGCTCGAGTCCACGACTGCGAACGTGTGTGGATCCTGGCCGAAGTTGTAGATGTTGAACTGCACGTTCCCGGCTGCCACCGGGTTATGGCTGGGCCACAGGGAATAGGGCTGCGGTGGTTGACCCTGATCGTTCTCGTCGACTTCGAGGCGGCTGGGGAGCGGTCCCGTCGGGGCCGTTGTAGTGCCCGTCGGCGACGTCGCGGTTGCGCTCGTCGTCGGGTTGGTCGGGTGATGCCGGCGGGTGCACCGCCGGCGGTGGTGCTTCCGGTGACACCGCTTCGCCGGATGGTGTTTGGGAGCCGACAGAGCCGCCGTCCCAAATCCCAGAGCCGCGGCCACGATCAGTACGACCGTCCACCGGATCGCCGGATGGGCCGTCCACCGGATCATCGGAAAAGCCCCGACCGGCCGTCACCCCGCGTTACCGTGAGCGGGGGGTTACCCGCGCCTCCGACCCCCGCGAGGACCTTCGTGGGGTCGCCTCCCAGCCAGTTGGAGATGGTCTCCGCGTAGACGGAACGAAAGTCGGTGGGCACCAGCAGGTCGCCCGTCTGGTCGAGGTGAGAGAGCCCCGGGAACTGCCCGCCAAGGCCACCGTTCACGCCCGACCCGGCAAGCAGCATCAGACCCCCGGCACCATGGTCGGTTCCGGCCGAGCCGTTCTCGGCGACGCGCCGGCCGAACTCCGAGAACACCAGCACGGCGACGCGATCATCGATCCCCCTCGCCTGCAGGTCGGCCATGAACGCGCTCAGTGAACGGGACAAGCTCACAAGCTGCGGATCCTGCTGAGCGAGTTCGTTGCCGTGGGTGTCGAAGGAGCCCCAGTTGACGGTGATCACACGGGTGCCAAGATTGGCTCCGAGTAGGAATGCCGCCAGCTGAAGGGCACCGGGCAGGCCGTTACCCCCGTTGGGATAGCCCGTCCCGAGGGCAGGCGTCCCCAGCGGCGAGAGCGTGTCGTAGACGCTCGTGGCGAGACCGTAGCTCTGTCGGACGCGGGCCAGCGCGACGTTCAGCGAACTGGTGGGGGCGCGGCTCAGCTGTTCCAGCCAGTAGTTGGCGCCGACAGTCGATCCGGCGGGGCCCCCCGCGTGGAATCCGGTCGTCTGGAAATTGGGACTCGGAATCGTGCACACGGGTGCCGAGGCGGTGCGCAGCGCCTTGGACAGCGACCCACCGATCGAGATCCCCTGAAGTGGGTTGCTGGACGATCCGTACGCGTCCAGGTAACGGCCCAGCCATCCCGTCTTCTGCGCGTTGATGTCGCCGGCAAACCAGTGATCTGAGGAGGTGAAGTGAGAGAGGTTGGGAGGCGTGTAGTCGGCGCCGGGAAGGATCGCCAGGTCCGAGCCCGGCCCCCCACTCCCGTCCCCGTAGATCAGGTCAAAGCCGTGGTTCGGATCCCCGTTGTCGCCGCCTCCTTTGGTGGATACCAACGGGTTGGCGAAGGCCAGCTCGCCGCCCGTTCCGGGGTCACCTGAGATCCCACGAGGGCGCCCGATGTCGCACCCTGGCCCCGGTGAAGCACGGGTCGCTTAGAGGTGTAGATGGGATAGTCGCTGGAGCCGACGGGGACGATCACGTTCAGCCCATCCCAACCGCCGGCCAGATACAGGAGCACGAGTGCGCGCTGCGGCGCACCGGCGGCCTCGGCTACGGCCGACTCCCACACCGACTCCCAGCCCAGCAGCTTGGACGCATACACGGACGCAAACCCAGCAACGCCAAACTGAAGCAGCCGCCGCCGGGTCAGCGCGGAAGGAGAACGTCCTTCGGGGAAACCGGCCAGCGCCGCGTTCGGGATCGGGAGCGTCTGACTGGGCCTGGCGTCTTGCACCTCGGCGAGCTGGATCTCCTCGCAGGTCGTGCACCTGGTTGGACCCTGGGGTGCCATCACATCACCTGCCCATCCGGTCCGCCCAGCATCAGCTCCACCAGCGCAGAGAAACGCTCGATCCGCTGCACCGCGGTTCCCGCCGGAGCCTGCTGGGCATAGGTGGTCAGGATCGAGCGCGTCGGTGCCGACAGCCACGGCGACCCGGCGGTGCCGTAGGCACGCGCAAACGCCTGTTGCGGCGTCTCCCCGGGCACGTCGCCCGGCTCCGGCAGCAGCTTCTGGAGGCTGCCCACGACCTGGAACCGCGCCACCGAGGTGCTGCTGGTCATCCACGAGAGCCCTCCCTCCCAGCCAGCCACGTTGGGCGGGTGATAGGGCTGCTGTTGCATGTCATAGAGCGCGTCCGTCTGCACGGAGTCACGAAGCGGGGCTCCCAACGCTCGCAGCAGCCCCACCGTGTAGACGACGGGCGACTTGATCATCGTCGGCTCATCGATTGAGTCAAACATCAGCGGGTGCCGGAGCAGGTTGCGCAGCACGGGCGCCAGCCGCAGGCCTCCTGAGATGTACTGATAGGAGAGGGACGACAAAGCATCCGCCGGGATCGGCACCGCGATGAACTCGTTCCACAGCTTGTTGATCAGGAACGGTCCGTGGTTGGGTTGCGAGAGCACGATCCAGACTCCGGCCGGAGCGTCGAATGCGCCCGTCTGGCCCAAGGACGTCTTGACGCCGGTGTCGGCGTTGACGGGGTTCAACGCCACCTGCCCGCTGCTGTAGTTGACCGCGTAGCCGGTGAAAGCCCGGGCCAGCTGGTGCACGTCGGTCTGGCTGTAGTTTGGCCGCCCCGAGAAGTCCGTGGGCCCAAGGCAGAACAGCTCCATGAACTCGCGCCCGTAGTTCTCGTTCGGTGAGGCCTTGGTGTTCAGGTTGCCGGTCAGGTACAGCGACATGGCGGCGTCCTGGGTCGTCATCTCAAGTGCCAGGTCGGCAAAGCTGGCCCCGGGATTGGCCTGGAAGTCCGAGTAGCGGCGCAGACGGTCTCGGTAGGCGAGGAGGAAGCTCGACGGGATCCCAGCGTCGCGGCTCACCGCGAAATGCCTGTGCCAGAAGAAGTTCATCCGCTCGGTGAACGGGTTGTTCGCCCGCTGCATGCGATCGAGCCACTCCATCTGAAGCTCGGGGTCGGAGGCCAGCGGGTCGATTGCGTTGCCGCGATAGGTCGGTGGCGTGCTCGTGGGTGCCTGCCCGTACGGCGTGGTCATGAAGTGCTCGATCAGTGCGCTCGCGGGCTGGCCCGTCCACTGGGTCCGGTCGGCGCCGGTCGGCCCGAACCCGGCTCGCCAGAACAGCCGGTCCACCATCGGTTGGGTGAGCTTGGGGTCAGGCCAATTGGGGAGCCCGGGCGGCGCGGGCGCCAGCGCGGGAGTGTGCACCGTTAGCTCGCGCGAGCGATGACCCTCGTGGCGCCCGGCTCGTGCTGCGACTCGGTAGCGGTAGGTCGTGCTGGGGTGGACCCCGTGGTCTTTGAAGTGGGGGTGTCGCGCTCGGGCGACGTGCCGTCCGTTGCGGTAGAGGTCGTACTGGACCGAGCGCCCGCTGACGCGCTCCCATGCCAGGGCCACGAGCTGGGGGGTGAGGGCGGTGGTGCGAAGGTGCCGCGGGGTGCCGGGCTGCCCGCCATCATGACCACGAGCCAGCTCGGCCAGGGCAGCGCGCCGGGTCAGCAAGCCAGACCTACTGATGCGGACGCGGCAACGGGCCCCACCCGATAGTTATCGGGTGCAGCTGAAGCGAACTTGAGCTTCTTTGGACGTGCGTCCGAAACGACTCCTCCCGGGCGCTACGCTGGCCCGATGGCGGCCCTCGATTGCTTCAACACGGCAACGCAGCGATGGTTTCGCCGCGCCTTTGACGCGCCGACAACCGCGCAGGAGCTGGCCTGGCCGGCGATCGCCTCGGGAGAGAACGTGCTCATCTCCGCGCCTACGGGCTCGGGAAAAACGCTGGCTGCGTTCCTGTGGGCGATAGACCGGCTCGCCGTGGAGACAGACCGAGAATCGCCCGAAAAGAAAGGGATCGCGCTCGTATACGTGTCGCCTCTGAAGGCGCTCTCATACGACATCGACCGCAACTTGCGCCTGCCCCTACGCGGGACCGGGGCGGATCTGCGGGTAGCGGTGCGAACGGGCGACACGCCCCAGCGTGAGCGCCAGGCGATGCTCCGCCAGCCCCCGGACATCCTGATCACCACACCCGAATCTCTGTACCTGATGCTCACTTCGCAGGCCCAGCGGTTGTTCGCAGGCGCTCGGTGGTGCATCGTCGACGAGATCCACGCCGTGGCTGCGAGCAAGCGCGGCGCGCATCTGGCGCTGACACTGGAGCGGCTGAGCGAGGCCGCCGGAGCTGACTTGCAGAGGATCGGGCTTTCGGCAACCCAGAAGCCGTTGGAGGAGGTCGGGCGCTTCCTGGTTGGGCCCAAGCGGCAATGCCGGATCGTCGACGGCGGAATGACAAAACAACTGGATCTCCAGATCCACGTACCCGTGGAGTCGATGACCGAGCCCGATGCCCCGATCGACGGCGCCGAGCTGGACCCGCTGGCCGGTGGTGGCGACGCAACGCGGCAGTCGATCTGGCCGGCCATCTATCCGGAGCTGCTGGAGCTGATCCGGTCTCACACGTCCACCATCGTCTTCGTCAACAACCGCCGGAGCGCGGAGCGGCTGGCCCTGCGACTGAATGAGCTGGCAGAAGCGGACATCGCTCGTGCCCACCATGGTTCGCTGGCGCGCGAGGAGCGGACGGTCGTCGAGGAGCTGCTGAAGTCGGGGCAGCTGCCATGCCTCGTAGCCACCTCCTCGCTGGAGCTTGGGATCGACATGGGCGCGGTCGACTTGGTCATCCAGGTCGAGTCGCCCAAGTCCGTGGCGCGGGGCCTTCAGCGAATCGGGCGAGCGGGGCACTCGGTCGACGAGGTAAGCCAGGGCCGGATCTTCCCGAAGTTCAGAGCCGACCTGCTCGAGTGCGCCGTGGTTGCTCGGCGCATGCGCGAGGGAGCGATCGAGTCGACGGTGGTCCCCCGCAACGCCCTCGATGTGCTGGCCCAGCAGATCGTCGCGATTGCCGCCGCGGCACCGGACGGTGAGCCCGTGAGTGTCGATTGGCTGTTCGAGCTCGTCACCCGCACGCATTCGTATGCCGAGCTGCCTCGGCGCCAGCTCGAGAACGTCCTGGACATGCTGGATGGTCGCTACCCAAGCACCTCGTTCGCGGAGCTCCGCCCGCGGATCGTGTGGGACCGGACCGCGGGCACCGTCCGAGCCCGTCCCGGGGCTCGCCAGCTGGCGATCGCCAACGCGGGAACCATTCCCGACCGCGGCCTGTACGCCGTGACGCTTCCCGATGGCCGGCGCGTGGGCGAGCTTGACGAGGAGATGGTCTACGAGGCCCGGCCCGGGCAGACGTTCCTGCTAGGGGCGAGCACCTGGCGGATAGAGGAGATCACGCGGGACCGGGTGATAGTCACTCCGGCTCCGGGCCTGCCGGGCGCGGTTCCGTTCTGGAAGGGAGACGGGATCGGCCGCCCCAAGGAGCTGGGAGAGGCGATTGGCGCGTTCGCCCGGTGGGCCGTTGACCAGCCTTCGGAGACGCTTACTCGTGACTACGACCTCGACGAGCGTGCGGCATCGAACCTGATCCAGTTCTTGGGCGAGCAGCAGGCCGCCACCCGTGTGGTGCCATCCGATCGGGCGGTGGTGGTGGAGCGCTTCCGTGACGAGATTGGCGACTGGAGGCTGTGCGTGCTGTCGCCGTTTGGGGGTCGCGTCCACGCCGCCTGGGGGCTCGCCCTGAGCGCGATGGTGCGCGAGGAGCTGGGCCTCGAATCTGACGCGATCTGGTCAGACGACGGGATCATCGTCCACCTGCCCGACGCCGAGAATCCCCCGGGAGCCGACCTGGTGCTGATCGATCCCGACGAGATCGAGGAGCGCGTGGTTGGGGAGCTTTCATCGAGCGCGTTGTTTGGAGCTCGCTTTCGGGAAAACGCGGCAAGGGCCTTATTGATTCCTCGTGCGCGCCCTGGCAAGCGGACGCCCCTCTGGCAGCAGCGCCTGAAGGCCCAGTCGCTGCTCGAGGTGGCTAAGCGCTACGAGGACTTTCCGATCGTGCTGGAGACCTACCGGGAATGCCTGCGTGACGTACTTGACCTTCCGGGCTTGCGGGAGCTCCTCGCCCGTTTGCATCGACGCGAGATCTCGCTTGTGGAGGTGGAGACCCAGTCAGCGTCGCCGATGGCGTCCTCGCTGCTGTTCGACTACGTCGCCACGTACATGTACGAGGGCGACGCACCAAACGCCGAGCGCCGCGCGGCGGCGCTGTCGTTGGACCGCGACCTGCTGCGGGAGCTGCTCGGTCAGGAAGAGCTCCGGGACCTGATCGATCCCCGGGCGCTCGCCCAGGTGGAGGAGGAGCTGCAATGCCTCGATCCGCTTCGCCGTGCCGCGACGCGGGACCAGCTTCACGATCTGCTTCGGCGGCTGGGCGACCTGACCGAGTCGGAGGTCGCCGCCCGCGTACTCGACGGACTGGACGCGGGTGGGATGCTCGAGCAGCTGCGCTCCGAGCGCCGGGCCGTGGCCGTGCGGTTGGCCGGCGAGGTCCGCTGGATCGACGCGGCTGACGCGGGCCTATACCGCGATGCATTGGGCGTGGCACCTCCAGGCGGTTTACCCGCCGCATTCCTGGAGGACATCCCGGATCCCCTAGCGCGCCTGCTGATCCGCTACGCCGCCACGCACGGGCCGTTCACCTCCGCCGACCTCCACGGCCGCTACGGCATCGACTGGTCTGCTTCGCTGAGAGAGCTGGAACGGAGCGGCGATCTGGTCCGGGGCGAGCTCCGGCCCGGCGGGAGCTCACGAGAATGGTGCGATCCGGAGGTGCTCCGTCGGCTCAGGCGGGCATCGCTGGCCGCTCTGCGCAAGGAGGTGGAGCCGGTTGACGCGCGAGCATTCGCCACGTTCCTCCCCGCCTGGCAGAACGTGGATCGGCATCCACCCAGCGGGGCGGGCGTCGATCGTCTCCGGGAGGCGCTCGTGTCCCTCCAGGCGCTTGCGCTCCCCGCCGAGGTATGGGAGCGAGACGTCCTTCCGCAGCGGACCGGCGCCTACTCGCCGAGCTGGCTGGATCAGCTGTGCGCGTCCGGCGAAGTGGTGTGGATCGGCTCCGGCGCTTTGGGGCGGCGCTCGGGCAGGGTGGCGCTCTATTTTCGAGAGGACCTACCGCTGCTGGGACCGCCTGTGTACAAAGGGGAGGTGCCGGACGCACCTGCGCACGACGCGGTTAGGGAACGGCTCGGCCAGGGCGCATGCTTCTTCACCGACCTGCTTGTCGACGTCGAGCTCCCGCCGCAGGAGCTCCAGGACGCGCTCTGGGATCTGGCGTGGGCTGGAGAGGTGACAAATGACGCATTTGCACCGCTGCGCGCGCCGCGGCTCACCCTGGCGCGAGCCCAACGCGATCTTGCACGGCGGGCGGGACGCTTCTCCGCTCGACGGCGATTGGGAGCCTCAGCCGGTCACGGGATCCAGGGCAGATGGTCCTTGACGGCCTCGTTGCTGCGTGAGGAGATCGATCCCACCGCCCGGCGCCGCGCGCTCGCCGAGCTGCTGCTGGAGCGCTACGGCATCCTGACGCGCGAGCAAGTCCTGGCCGAAGGGCTCCCCGGCGGCTTCTCGTCGATCTACTCGGAGCTGAGCCAGCTGGAGACGCTCGGGATCGCCCGTCGCGGGTACTTCGTCGAGGGCCTCGGCGGCGCCCAGTTTGCGCTCGCCGGTGCCGTCGAACGGTTGCGCTCGCATGACTCCGGGGCGCCACGGCCCGTGGTTCTGTCCGCGGTGGATCCCGCCCAGCCGTATGGCGCGACACTGCCGTGGCCCGAGGCGGGCAGGACGGCGCGCGTCGCCGGCGCCTACGTGGTCTTGATCGGCGGAGCGCCGATCCTGTACCTGGAACGGGGAGGCCGAGCGCTCCAAGCCCTGGTGGAGCTCGAGGACCCGCTTCTGGAGGAGGCACTAGAGGCGCTCGTCGGGAGAGTGCGCTCGGGGCGGATCAAGCGGCTGGCCTTGGAGAAGGTGAACGGTGAGCCGGCGATGGCCTCGGCCCTGGCCCCACGGCTCGTCGCCCTCGGTTTCCACGAGGGTCCGCGGAGAATGACGCTGAGTGCCTGAGGGCGACACGATCGCCTGGGCGGCCAGTCGGCTCCGCCCCGCCCTCGAGGGGCACGTTCCCGATGAAATCCGCAGTCCTCGCAACCCCCGCTGGCCCGACCGGCTGGGCGCCCGTGCTGTGCGTGCGATCGACACTCACGGCAAGCATCTCTTCGTCCGCTTCGAGGGTGACCTGGTCGTCCACTCCCACCTCGGGATGGCGGGCTCGTGGCGGGTCAGCGGCTACGAGCCGCGGTCCTCGCGGGCATGGCTCACGCTGCGGGTCGGAGAGCGCTGGGTGGCCGAGCACGACGGCCCGGTGCTGGAGCTGCTCACCGAGGCCCGCATCCGGTTCGACCAGCGGCTGAGCGGGCTGGGCCCCGACGTCCTCGCTCCGGAGTTCGACGCAGAGCGGTTTCTGTCTCGGATGCACGGCGACGATCCCACGCGGACGATTGGCGACGCGCTGCTCGATCAGCGCAACCTCGCCGGAATCGGCAACATCTGGAAGGCCGAGGGGTGCTGGGAGGCGAGCATCGATCCATGGCGGCCGCTCGGCAGCGTTGACCGCGGACGAAGCGCTATCGGTGGTGGAGTCGATCAGGCCGAGGATGATGCGCTCGGCTGTGCAGGGCCCGCGCGCGATCGAGCCCCGGGTCTACCGCCGGGACGGCCGCCCGTGCCCCCGCTGCGGCACGCGGATCCGCTCAAGGGGTCAGGGCGACGCCAACCGCACCACGTACTGGTGCCCGGGATGTCAGCGCTAGAGCCTCCGGGCTCGGCCCGCTCGCCCTCCGGCCTGGAGGGCTCGGCCCGCTCGTCCTCCAGGCTCCACTCGGTCGGGCCGGTCCCGGGTCGTCCTGCTGCAGTGCGACGCGTAGGTCACAAGGGGGCGGACCTGATCGCTCCAGGTAACACGTTGGCCAGCTTCGACGCCGCGCTCGAAGCCGGTGTCGACATGATCGAGTTCGATGTGCTGCCCTCCCGTGAAGATGGCCGGTTATTGCTGGCCCACGATCATCGGGATGCTGCGAAGCGCTCACCGCACTCGTTGGAGGAGGGGCTGGCGCACCTGTCCGCCCATCGCTTCGACGGAGTCGAGCTCGACGTCGACCTGAAGCTTCCCGGATACGAACTGCGGGTGGTGGACGCGCTGCGGAAGTTTCGGATGCTCGACCGTGCGCTGATCTCAACGCAGTACCGGGAGAGCCTTGCCCTGATCCGATCCGCGGAACCATCGGTCCGGCTCGGTTGGACCGTCCCCAAGCTCAGGCGGGATCCGTTCCGCTCACGTCGGACGGCGTTGCCCGCGCTCGTTGGACTGGTCGTCGTCCGCGCCCTGCTGCCCGGCCGGGCGGCGGCGGCGATCAGGCGGGGCCAGTGCGACGCGATGATGGTGCACTGGCGGCTGGTCACCCGGCGCCTGGTGCGGCGGATGGAGCGTGCCGGCGGAGAGCTCTACGTGTGGACCGTCGACGACCCCGAGCGCCTGCGCGTGCTCCAGACGCTCGGCGTAGATGGTCTGATCACCAACGATCCACGTTTGTTCGGCAGCCAACCGTAGGCGCCCTAACCGGTTACTTCAGCGTTTGCTCCACCAGTAGACCGAGCGCCAGGCCGCCGCCGGCCCCCACGGCGGCGGCCGTCAGCCAGATCAGTCTTCTGGCACGGATCAGCTTGGCCCTCACAATGGCCCTCCTTCATCGACGTGGCGCAGCCAGTTGACCGACATCACCAGCACCGGAACGAGCCCGGCTGCCGCCATCAGCCAGAACACGACACCACTGGCGATCCATCCTCCTGACGCACTGCTACCAGGTGGCGGAGTGAAGCCGAGCGCGATGAAGTTCCAGCCGAGCGCACCGAATAGCGTGGCCCACATGGCGAGCGAGCTGCCGAGCATGGGTCCGCGCAGCAGCGCGGTCCCGATCGCGAGGATCAACCCGAACACCAGGATGCCTGCGATACCCACCAGGATCAGGTGAACGTCGCGACTGCTGCACTGATTGGCGATCACATACGGACCGCCGTTCGCACAGAACCCACCGCTGGTTCGCATCACGTCGCGCATTCCGGTGTACAGCGCCACCAAGCCGATGGTGAAGCCGGCGGCCCCGACCGCCACCACGGGGCTCTTCAGGATCTGTGCCCTCATTTGTGCGTCACCGCGAACCGTCCTCCGTCGCGTCCTGCGCTCATCCTGCGTGCCCGAAGATCATCGCCACGTTGCGATCGTCCGGGTCCACCTTCACCGTGACGTTCTCGCCCTCATGGAATGGATTCTTCGGGTACACGTACTGGTTGGTGGTGATCCGATAGGGGTCGCCGGCGCCGGGGCTGACGGTCAGCGTGATGTCGTATTCGGTACCGCCCGGCGTATCGGTGTTGCCGGTGGCCGCCATCGAATCGATGTGGGCTGGCGTGTCAACGCCGACCTTCATCAGCTTTTGTGCGCGGTTGGCGAGCGCCATCTGTCCCGCTGACGCTCCCACGCCGAACCTGCTGGTCGCGGCCTGCGCCGACTCAGCCGCTCCCTTCACCCGATCCAACAATCCCATCGTGTCCTCCTTTGAGTTGCTCTGGCGCCACGCTAGAACCGGAGGCGACCACTGTCAGTACCAGGCCAGTCTCGTCTCGGTCTCGGTCCAAGGCACGCTGCTCGAACTGCGAGACGCAACCGAGACCAAAGAGACACTGCGGTGAATAGCAGCCGGCTGTACGTTGGCGATCGTCCGGACAGCGATCACAAGGAGACAAGCGATGGGACTTCTGAACAAGGTAAAGGCAGCCCAAGGCGCAGCCGCGGGTATTGGAGGCTTCGGCGGGATGGCCGGGGGCGGAGACATGGCAGCGCAGGCCGCTTACGCTCAGCTCGCGAACAAGCTCGGCAAGAGCGGCATCCCCGCCAGCGGAGTTATCCAGACGGTGCGGCCCACGGGTGAGAGCGACATGGGCGGCGGCCAGCGAACCGAAGTTGACGTGACGATCACCCCCGAGGGTGGGGCCTCCTACCAGACGACGGTCAGTCAGAGCTTCCTCCCGGCACAGCTAGAAGGCCTGGCGCCGGGTGGAGCGATCGGCGTCAAGTACGACCCCGACAACCCGTCGGCGGCGCTCATCTACAGCTGGTAGTTGCCCGGATCACGCCTTACACCTAGGAGGTCAGGAAATGGGGCTGTTCAAGAGCCTTAAGGACGCCAAGCAGTTGGGCGACTATCACGGCGGGATGCCCAAGCTGGGTGATGCCTTCAAGACGATCTCGGCCGTCGCAGACGACCGGGGAGAGCGAGACATTCTCAAACGCGGGACGCCTACCAAGGCGACGGTTCAGGGCTTCACGACCCCCGTCCCGGATGACCCGTTCGCCATGGAGATCCCGCTTGATGTGGAGCCCCCGGGGGGAGGCGAGGCATACCGGGTCAACTACAGGTTTCCAACCGGGCGGATGAAAGCTGCGCTCTCGGTCGGGATGGTGGTCCCGGTGAAGGTGGATCCAGACGATCCGACCCGCATTGCGCTCCAGTGGGACGCTCAGAAAGGAGAGATCGCGGCCGCTGGCGGCGACATGGCAGCCGTGCACGGGGGTTTGGCGAACACCTACTCCGGCATGGCAGACGCCGCGGTCCGCGGCGCCCCTGCCGCCGCCGTCCCGGCCACCGGGCAACCTCCTGCTCCAAGCTCGGGGCCCGCCGAGAAGATCCAGCAGCTGGCGCAGCTGCGGGCCTCCGGCGCCATCACCGAGGAGGAGTTCGATGCCAAGAAAGCACAGCTGCTGAGCGAGATCTAGACATGTCCGCCTTGGTCAACCAGATCACGATCCAGTACGGCCTTGACCAGAGCGCCTCGGAGGCGCAGGCGTCATGGACGCAGAACCCACCTGAATGGATGGCGAACTACGAGCTGATCGATGAGAGCTACAACGGCCTCTCGTACCGGGCCGATGTGACACCCATATGGCAGCGCATCGTCTTCCTCGGCCTGGGCAACTCGTTCTACCCGCTGTCCGTCAGGTTCGAGCCCAACGGCGGATCCGGATCCCGGGTGACCATCACCGGGCAGGCTTCCGAGAAGACGCAGGCCGCGATCCGCGCGGAGGCCGCAGCCCACGGCGGCGGAGTCGATCCGCGGGTCCCGTGAGTCCCGCATGACCCCGGTGCTGGCGGGCACTTCTGTCCGCGAGCACAACAAGCTAGGCTACGCCTGCTGTGCAAATGGGGCAGCGGGCACTTGTAAATCACGATCGCCCGGGGACGCTCGCGGCGCGCCTCCAGCAGCGAGACCAGGAGCGATTCTGCGGACGAGAGGCCGAGCTGGGCTTGCTGGAATCCTGCCTGGCGGAGGATCCGCCGGCGTGCGTCGTGTTCGTCCACGGCCCGGCCGGCGTCGGGAAGAGCACCCTGCTGCGCGAGTTCGAGCGCCGCGCTGTGGGGCAGGGTTGGGAGCCCTTCTCGGTCGAGGGCCGGGAGCTCTCGCCCGCTCCTGACGCGCTTGAAGCCGCCCTCGCCTCGGCTAACACGAGCTCTCGCCCCCTGGTGCTGATCGACACGTATGAGCGCATGAGCGGACTCGACGGCTACCTGCGACGTGCCCTGTTGCCAGCCCTCCCGGGGTCATCCGTAATCGTGATAGCGGGACGGCACGCTCCCGATCCGGATTGGCTCTCGGGCATCTGGGAAGGAGTCGCCACGGAGCTTCCACTCCACAAGCTCTCCTCGGCCGACTCGGTCCGCCTGCTGGCAGCGCACGACCTGAGCGATGCGCGGGCGCCAGCGATCGCCGAGTGGGCCGAGGGATCACCGCTGGCGCTGGCCTTGGCCGCGGACGCCGCGACCAAGGATCCAGGCTGGATGCCCATCGCCGACGACTCGGAGATCCTGAGCACGCTGATCCGGCGTGTCGTTGACAGCGAGCTTCGTGGCGAACACCTATCCGCCCTGGGGGTGGCTGCGATCGCTCGCGTGACAACGCCAGACCTGCTCCGGGAGGTCATCCCGGAGAGCGACGCTGATGCTGCCTATGATCGATTGCGGTCGCTGACGTTCACAGAGCCGTTGGGCGAAGGGCTCACCCTCCACGAGCTGGTCCGCAAAGCGCTGATGGCGGACTTTCGCCTCCGGAACCCGGAGCGCGAGCGCGAGCTGCGCCGTCGGATCGTTGACTACATCTACGCGCGGGCACAGCATGGTGACCCGCTGATGGCGATCGAGCTGGCTCACCTGATCGACAACCCCACGATCAAGTGGGGGTATGGATGGGAGGGGAGCATCGATTACCGGATCGACGTGGTGCGTCCCGGGGACGCCGACTACGTCGGGGCATTGCTAGGCGCGCGTGACCTCGCCGATTGGTGGGCCCAGTCCAAGCGTTTCTTCGACGAGGCCCCCGAGCAAATTGCGATCGCTCGCGACCGCCGTGACGAGTTCTGCGGATACACGATCTCGATGAGCCCCAACACTGCGCCGGGGTTTGCTCGCGATGATCCGCTCCTCGGTCCGTGGCTTGAGCACGCCCGCGCTTGCGCCCACCTTGGCGACTCCGTTCTGTGGCGTGATTCGATCGACTTCACCGGCGATCCACGGGGTCGCGTCCAGGCGATGCTCGGCATGGCGGGCATCCTCCGCTCGGGCGCGCCGAACCCTCGGTTCGCCTACATGCCGATCAACCCGGAGATGGCCGCGGCTGTTTCGTTTGCGCGTGAGCTGGGCGCAGAGCACGTCGCCGAGCTCGATCTGGCCAAGGGTCCCAACCCCATCGAGTGTCATCGGAAGGATTATGGCCCGGGCGGTCTGATCGCGGCGCAGCGCGCGGTCGTCTACAGCGAGCTTGGACTTGCCGATCCGCGAGGAGGTGACGATCACGAGCCCGACCTCGAGGCCGTGCGCAGCGCGCTGCGCAACTTCCGCGTCCCGCACGAGCTGGCCCGCAGCCCCCTGGCCCGGGGCGACACGGCTGATGAGCGGGTGGCTGCGGTGCGTCAGCTGCTTCGGGACGCGGCCCAGCGCGCTTTTGGTGACAGTGACAACGAGAAGCTCCTGCAGCGGGTGCTGATGCGTGGTTATCTCGAGTCCGACTCCAGTCACGAGCTGGCCGCTGACGATCTCAACCTCAGCCGAGCCGCCTACTTCCGCCGCCTTCGCGTCGCCGCCGAACGGGTCGCCGAGTACCTGGCGCGCGGAGGCTCGACGAGCTGAGCAGCGTCCGTCTGCGTCCGGAGTCCGAGCCGGTCTGTGGTATTCCTGCTCGACGTGGCGGTGACGAGCGAAGAGACGATCGGGCTGCTGGCGCGCGTTCCGGTGTTTGAAACGCTTGCGCCGGATGACCTCTCCCGAGTAGCCGAGGTGTGCATCCCCCGGCAGTTTGGCGCGGGAGAGGTTGTGTTCCACGAGGGGGACGAGAGCAGTACGACCTACATCGTGTACAAGGGCCACGCGCGAGCGCTGCGCGAGCATCACAGCCGGGTACTCACGCTCGCCAACTTTGGTCCGGGGGACATCTTCGGCGAGCTGGCGATGTTCGATGACGAGCATCGTTCGGCCACCGTGCAGGCGACAGAGCCGATGGAGGCGATCGCGATCCTCGCATCGGACATGCGGCGGCTGATGCAGGAGCATCCGGAGATGACCGTCAGGCTGATCCAGGCGCTCGGGCGGCGGTTGCGGGAGACCAACGAGCGCCTCACTCGCCAGTCGTTCCAAACCGTTCAGAGCCGGGTGGCCGGCGTGCTTGCGCAACTGGTGGCCACGGCGAAGTCCGAGCAAAGAGATGGCGAGCAGGCCACCCAACCGCGAGACGTTCTGATCACCTCCACACAAGCGGAGCTAGCGCAGCTCGCCGGTTCCTCCCGTGAGTCGGCCAGCCGTTTCCTCGCCGTGCTGGAGCGGGAGGGAATAATCACCCAGGGACGGGGAAAGCTGACCGTGCACGACCCGCAGGCACTGGAGCGCTACGTCTATTAGCAATAGACGCAAAGACTTCTCCGCCGGAGGTGTGGTCGTTCGGGGCCGGCAGGTGGCGGTCATCGTGCCGGCCGGGCGCAAGGTTCTCGCCCTGCCCAAGGGTCACCCTCTCGCCCACGAGACTCCGCTCCAAGCTGCCATCCGGGAGGTGAAGGAGGAAACGGGGGTGGACGCCGACCCGGTTGAGGAGCTGGGGGAGATCAGTTACACCTATGCGCGAAAGGGGCAGACGGTCGACAAGCGCGTTGCCTTCTACCTGCTCTCCTACCGCCGCGGGGAGCTGTCAGGTGACCACGAGATCGCCGACGTGCGGTGGATGGAGCTGGAGGAAGCAGTCCGCTCGCTCACCTTCTCAGGCGAGCGAGAAATGGTCTCGCGCGCGCTGTCGCGCGTAGAGCCGGATCGGTAGGCTGGCCGCCGTGCGAGTACTGAACTTCTACTCCTCGGTGTTTGCCGACCAGCTGCGGCGAGGTCGCAAGACCGCCACGATCCGACTCGGCGACAAGTCGCACAAGTACCGCAAGAACGACTGCGTGCTGGTGACGATCGGCTACCAGCACTCACCTCGAGAGAAGATCTTCAATGCCGTGATCGACCAGGTCGAGGTCAAGCGGGTCAAGGACCTCTCACCGCGGGACATTGAGCACGACAACCCCGAGTTTCGCCGGATCGACGAGATGGTCCACTTCCTCGAGCAGATCTACGGGCGCAAGGTGTCCCTGGAGGACACGGTGACCGTGGTCCGCTTCTCCCAGATCATCGAGAATCCGCCAGAGATCCGCGACCGCATGCACGGCCTCGGCGGCGCGCAAAACTAGACGCGCCCCTCCCAGAAGGCGGCGTCCTGGCGTCCTAGGTCGGTCGAGGCCGGGTCCCCGAACACGTACTCACGCATGATGCGGTGCCAGTTGCCGGTGGCGTGGAGCTGACCCAGGACGGCGAACACGCCGACCTGGACGCGGCGCCACCAGATCTCCTCGGGGGGCAACTTCACCTCCCGCAGGAACCTGATGGCTTGAGGGGAGACCTCCATCAGCATCGCCATCAGGCGGGCGACGTAGTCCGGATCGATGGTCAGGGTCTGGTCACGTAGCCACCATTCCTCGGTGGCAAGCGTCTGCGCAAGCAGCCATTCTGCGTCGACCCGGTTCGTCCGGCGCAGATATCCCAGCTCGAATGCCTCCTCCAGGTAGCGCGAGGTGTCTCCGTCAAGGATGGCCTCGAGCATCCGGCGGGTATCTGCAAGCCATTTCGAATCCACGACCTTGGTGTTGCCGAAGTCGAAGAACGCAACGCTTCCGTCGCCGCGGACCCGATAGTTCCCCGGGTGAGGGTCGGTGTTGAAGCGGCCGATCCGATGCATCGAGCCAAGGAAGAATCTGTGGAGGATCTCTCCGATTCGATCGCGTTCGGCTGCCGGCAGCGTGAGCGTCTGCTCAAAGCTCACCCCGTCCACCCACTCGGACACCATCACCCGCCGCCGTGAGAGCGACGTCACCACAGCGGGGACGTAAACGAATGGGTGGCCCCGGTAGGCGCGGGCGAACGCTCGCTGATGCTGAGACTCGAGCTCGTAGTCGAGCTCTTCCATCACTCGCTCGCGCAGCTCGCCGGCGACCACCTCCGGGTCAAGGCCTGGAGCTATCGCCTTCGCCAGGCGGATACCAATGGTGGCGAGACCCAGATCCGACGCCAGGGCGTCCGCCACCTCCGGATACTGGACCTTCACCGCGACCTTTCGACCGTCGCTCAGCACCGCCGCGTGTACCTGCCCAATCGAGGCAGCCGCCATGGCATCGTGCTCGAACTCCTCGAATAGCGACTCCACCGGCACCTCCCATTCCCGCTCCAGGACCCGCCGCACCTTCTCGAAGCTCATTGGCGGAGCAGCGTCGCGCAGATTGGCCAGCTTCGACTGATAAACGGTCCTGAACTCGGCGGGCAGGAAGTCCACGTCGACGAAGGACGCCAGCTGCCCGATCTTCATCGCGCCGCCTCGGAGCTGCCCCAGCGCATCCACCGCGTGGTCGGCGATCTCCTCGTGACGGCGCAGGAGCAGCTCGTGCGCGCTCTCCGGTGAGCGGGCTAGGTTCGTGGCGAGGGTGCCGAAGAACCGCACGGTGCTGGGCGCCAGCGCCGTGGTGGCCTGGGTCGCCCTGACGGTCCGGCTGGTTGGGACAGCGTCGGGATCACGTGGCATCGAGACGACAGATGATCTCAGCCACCGCCCCGGGATCCTCTATCTGCAGGTAATGTCCCAGCTCAGCGAACCTCGCCACCGGGGCATGCGGTCGCAGCTCGCGGACGGCATCCAGCACGGCAACCGTTGCAATGGGGTCCTGGTCTGCCCAGGCAAATGACAGCTCGCCCGGCCACTCACGCAGGGCACCGTGCCATTGCTTCGCGTACATCACCCGCTCGTGTAGATAGAAGATGAGCCGATCGACGATCTTGTGCCCGTCACGGTAGGCCAGCAGCGACCATTGGTCGGCCGCCTCCTCCGGGCTGAGCGGATGGGCCTCCGAGAAGATGCGGGCGAACTGGGCGCGAAACATCCGCTCGTTGCTCAGACGGGCCACCAGCGGCCCGATCCTGCTGCGTAGCGCCTTCTGGGAGATGGTCAGGCTGGCCCGCTCGATAACCATGCTCCCGTTGAGCAGGAGGACGCTGCCAACACGGAAGCCGAGCCGATCTTCAAGCGCCCGCGCCAGGAGCTCGGTGACCACCGAGGTGCCCATGTCGTGGGCAATCAGCGTGACGGGCTCGTCGCCGTGGCGTTGGGCTACGGCCTCGGCGATATCGGCCTGCGTGCGCAGCGAGTAGCGGACGTCCCGCGGTTTCTCTGACAGGCCGAAGCCCAGGAAGTCAAACGCCGTCAGACTCCGCTGCCCGAGGCGATCGATAACCAGGCGCCAGTCGTACGAGCTGGATGGATAGCCGTGCAGCAGCAACCGGGGCGGCCCGGTCCCGTTCTGCTCGTACACGAAGATCTGGCGGCCGGCGATCTCCTCGACCGCCCCCCGCCGCCGCCACGCGTCCGCCCGCGAGGTGAGACCGCTCATTGCGCGGCGAGCACCCGCACCCAGATCGTGTCAAGCGTCGCCAGCGCCGTCTGTGGGTCACCGATCGGCTCCTTGCCGAATTGATCGAGCAGGAAGGCCTCGTTCATCAGGTTCAGCGCGCGCGCCATGGCCCGCGTGTCTGGAACTTGGAGCTGGCCACGCGCCGCCAGGGCGTCGAGGCCCTCCGCGATCAGCTCGTCGAAGGCCTCCCGGAATTGGCGGTAGCCGGTCTCGATCAACTCGTCACCCGCCGCACCGTCAGCGACGGCGCGGACCAGGCGGCCGTGCTCGACCATGAACGCCACGATTGCCCGAAGGCCCTCGTAGGCCGACCCGGCGAGATCCTCGAGCGCGCCCGCCCGCCAGCGCTCGGCTACCTGGTAGAGCTCTTGTCCGACATCCGCCAGCAGGCGGAGGACCAGGCTCGGGATGTCGTCGAAGTGCCGATAGAACGCCGTGCGCGTTAAACCGGTCTGCGCCATCACCAGATCGACCGACAGCTCCCGGTAGGGACGTTCGCGCAGCAGGCGATCGGCGGCGACGAGGATTGCGCGGCGAGTGTTCTCACGTTGCTCACGCTGGCGGGTCCGCTGCGCCGAATAGCTCACGGTGCGGAGCATATCCGCTCTTGTGACGTGCTGTTTGACAAGATGTCACCAAGGTTGTAGAACTGCGGCTATGACGTCGCCGGGGAGGCTCGCGGTCCTGACAGCGGCAGTCGGGGTGCTGGCGCTCGGCCCCGCCACCTCCGCCCGCTCCGCCACGTCCACCCGCCCCGCCCGCTCCGCCACGTCCACCCGCCCCGCGCGCGCCGCCACGTCCACCCGCCCCCCGACCTCCACCCGTGCCCCCACCCCCGGGCAATGCCGGCGCCTGGGCCAGCAGGAGCGCCGTGAGACCCGCGCCGCCGAGCGCCGCGAGTCACGCCTCCAGGTCGCCCGCGAGAACCGGCTCGCGACTCGCTGCAAGCACCCGGTCGAAGGCCCCCAGGGGATCCACAAGATCAAGCACGTGGTGATCATCATGCAGGAGAACCACAGCTTCGATAACTACTTCGGCACTTATCCCGGCGCCGACGGGATCCCGGGTATGGCGGGCCACCCCGGGAACGTGCCCTGTGTCCCAGATCCAGCCGCCGGCAGCTGCCAGAAGCCGTACCACGACTCCAGCCAGACACCGGTCGGAGGGCCGCACCTCAACGAGGACGCGGTAGCGGACGTTGACCACGGGAAGATGGACGGGTTCATCTCGTCGGTCGAGAACTCGACGAGCTTCGACACCGACAAGGCGGCATGCCTTTCCCAGGGACAGCAGCCCAAATGCGTGGATGTCATGGGCTACCACGACCAGCGGGAAATCCCTCACTACTGGAGCTACGCGCAGAACTACGTGCTCCAGGATCACATGTTCGAGCCCGTGATCAGCTGGAGCCTCCCGGCTCACGTGTACATGGTCTCGGCCTGGATGGCCCAGTGCACGAACGGCGCCGACCCGTCCAGCTGCCACCAGAACAACCTCGACTTTCCTGATCTGGATGGAGCCCTCGGCCAGGTCAACGGTGAGGCCGGCGCCGGACCCTCGCTTCTGGCCCCCACCGACGCAGACGACCAGCAGAACGCGGCCCAGCCGCCTGACTTCGGCTGGACCGACATCACCTACCTGCTTTACCGCCACCGCATCAGCTGGCGCTACTACCTGGACCAGGGCACCGAGCCTGACTGCGCCAACGGGCAGATGACGTGCCCGGCGCAGCCGCAGGCTGTCTCCACTCCGGAGATCTGGAATCCGCTCCCTGACTTCGAGACCGTCCACCAGGACAACCAACTCGGCAACATCGTCGACGGCAACCGCCTGTACGCCGACGTGTTTGCCAACAAGCTGCCGGCGGTGTCCTGGGTCATCCCGTCAGGCGACAACTCAGAGCACGCGCCGGCCACGATCAGCAACGGCCAGGATCACGTCACCCGGGTGATCGACGCGATCATGCGCAGCCCTGCATGGGACTCGACCGCGATCTTCCTGGCTTGGGATGACTGGGGCGGTTACTACGACCACGTCGTTCCACCGAAGGCCGACGGCGCGGGCTACGGGATCCGAGTCCCGGGGCTGGTCATCTCGCCCTATGCCAAGCGTGGCCACATCGACCACCAGATCCTGTCCTTCGACGCCTACCTGAAGTTCATCGAGGACGACTTCCTCGGCGGCCAGAGGCTGGATCCGCGCACCGACGGCCGACCTGATCCTCGCCCGGTGGTGCGGGAGAGCCTGCGCATCCTCGGTGACCTTCGCCGCGACTTCGACTTCAACCAGAAACCCAGACGCCCCCTCCTGTTGCCGACGCGTCCGGCCGGAACGCCAAACCAGCCGCCCGGCACAGCTGGATCGCTCCTCACCGGCTTGACCCAGCTCGGTCCCTGATCCGGTGGCGCTGTGGCCCAGCCCCTGGCCGGCCGAGGACGGGGGCCCGCGTCGCTCCCAGGCTCCGCACGCTAAGGCAGGGCTGTCGGTCGGTCCAGGGGAAAGGCTTGCGTGTACGGCGCGGCGGGACGCGTTTGCGACGACGATGGTCGTCCTGCGGGAGCCCGGCGAGGTCTACGTCCTGCGCCACACACTGGGACGGAGGCCGCAGCGGGATCCAACCGAGGCATGGGTGGAGCGGATCGATCCGCGGACGCTCGAGCCCCTGGGCTGGTCACCGCGTCTTGCGGCTGGGCCGTTCTGGCCAGGCGGGCTGCTGGCGCACGCCAACGGATCGCTGTATGTCGCCTATGGTCGCCACTGCCATCGCCTCTCCGCTGGCCTCGAGCTGCTTGCCAGCTACGAGCTGCCTCGGCCGCGGCCATACAACTCGCTCGTCGCGATGGGCGACGGCACGCTGGCGATGAAAGACATCGACCGGTCGCTGCGGCACCGTTCGACGCTCTCGCTTCTCGATCCCGAGACGCTCACTCCGCGCTGCCCCGATGTTGAGCTGCCCGAGGCCGCGGTTGCGCGGCTGTCGGCCGACGAGGACCGGCTATTTGTGGTTGGCGCCACCACCGTCCACGGCTACCGCTGGGACGGCAAGGCGCTTGAGCCGACGATGAAAATGGCGTATCGGAGCCCCGGAAGCTCGTACGGCTGGGACCCCGTGATCGAGGGCGGGCAGCTGTGGTTCATGGACAACGGCGAGCACCGGTACTCGACCACGATGCTCGGCGCCGGCGTGGCCACCGGTCCAGTGCACCTGATCCGCATCTCGCTGAGCGATCCCGAGGACGCCGAGCACGTCGAGGTGTGCGGCGCGCGCCGTGGGGCGGTGACCGACCCTCCGCTGTACGACCCCGAGCGTAGGATCGCCCTCGCCTATGACTCGGCCAATGCCGCGCTGGTCGGGTTTCGGTTCACCGATCGGCTCGAGCGGCTGTGGGAGCGCCGCCTGGCCCACGCCGCGCACATGATCCGCTATCCGGACACCGGCGAGGTCGTGGTCCACGACTGGTCGGGCCCCCGGCTGGCGCGCAGCCGCTTCGCCCGGGCGCTCGGCGACCGGGGAGGATGGATTCCGCACACGCCCCGGCTGCGGGCCGCGGCCGACCGATGGGCCCGCGACGACGTGTTGGTGATCGATATCGAAACCGGCGCCGAACGCGCTCGCGCCCCGGTCCCGACGATGTTTCAGTCCGTGCTGTTCCCGGCTCCAGGCTGGGAACGCGACCTCTACTGGTGCACCTTCTCCACGTTGGCGCGCCTCGAGGTGGTCGCGGCGCCTTAGGAGCGCGTTTCCGTGTGCTGGCGCGGTTCGCGGGCCAAGTGCACATTGGGTGCAACCCGCCCGACGATTGTGCAGTTTGCCCGCGCCAGGCGGGTGAATTGCACACTCGACCTGGGGTCCCGCGGTTATGTGCAGTTTGGCCCGCCCTCGCGCCCGCCCTCGGCCTCGCGCCCGCCCTCGGCCCTGCGCCCACCCTCCGCGAGGCCCTCCTGGCACTCAACCACCAAGAGTGCCAATAAAACCCCCTAAAGCCGCGCGGACGCGCTATATTCTCCCGTGTTGGCACTCTGGTGCAGAGAGTGCCAAGGAAAGACCGCTTTTACTCGGAGGTTTTAGATGAAGCTCAAGCCCCTTGGCGATCGACTGATCGTGCGGGCAATCGAGGAGGAGGAGACCACCGCGAGTGGAATCGTCCTGCCCGATACTGCCAAGGAGAAGCCCCAAAAGGGCAAGGTACTGGCCGTCGGCGACGGGAAGGTCAACGAGGACACCGGCAAGCGTACGCCGCTGGATGTCGCCGAAGGCGACGAGGTCCTCTACAGCAAGTACGGCGGCACTGAAATCAAGGTGGATGGCGAGGAGCTCCTCGTCCTCCGCGAGTCTGACGTGCTGGCGAAGGTCCAGTAGGAGAAGAAATGGCACACAAAGAACTCAAGTACGACGCGGAGGCACGCAAGGCGCTCGAGCAGGGCGTCGACGCGGTGGCCAACGCGGTCAAGGTAACGCTTGGCCCCAAGGGCCGGTACGTCGTCCTCGACAAGAAGTTCGGCGCCCCCACGATCACCAACGACGGCGTCACCATCGCCCGGGAGATCGAGGTCGAGGACGTATTCCAGAACCAGGGCGCCCAGCTCGTCAGGGAAGTGGCTACGTCAACGAACGACGTGGCGGGGGACGGCACCACCACGGCCACGGTCCTGGCTCAGGCGATCGTCCGCCAGGGACTGAAGAACGTCGCAGCAGGTGCCAACCCGCTTGCACTGAAGCGCGGGATCGAGCGCGCTGTCGACGACGTGGTCAAGAACATCGAGTCGCTGTCGGTGGAGATCTCAGGCAAGGAGCAGATCGCGCGAGTGGCGTCGATCTCGGCGGCCGACGATGAGATCGGTGACGTGATCGCCGATGCGATCGACAAGGTCGGCAAGGACGGCGTGGTCAACGTCGAGGAGGGCCAGACGTTCGGCATGGACCTCGAGTTCACCGAGGGCATGCAGTTCGACAAGGGCTATATCTCGCCCTACATGGTCACCGACCAGGACCGGATGGAGGCGACCCTCGAGGATCCCTACATCCTGATCGCCAACCAGAAGGTCGGCTCGGTCCGCGACCTGCTGCCCGTGCTGGAGCAGACGATCCAGTCCGGCAAGCCGCTCCTGATCATCGCCGAGGACGTCGAGGGCGAGTCACTCGCCACGCTCGTCGTCAACAAGCTCCGCGGCACGTTCACCGGCGTCGCGGTCAAGGCGCCCGGCTTTGGTGATCGCCGCAAGCGGATGCTGGAGGACATCGCGGTCCTCACCGGCGGCGAGGTGATCACCGAGGAGATGGGGCTGAAGCTCGAGAACACGCAGCTCTCGCAGCTCGGTCGCGCCCGTCGCGTGGTCGTGGCGAAGGACACCACGACGATCGTGGATGGCAACGGCGAGTCCGACGCCATCAAGGGACGGATCAATCAGATCAAGACCGAGATCGAGAACACCGACTCGGACTTCGATCGCGAGAAGCTCCAGGAGCGCCTCGCCAAGCTGTCCGGCGGCGTCGCGGTCGTCAAGGTCGGCGCGGCCACCGAGACCGAGATGAAGGAGAAGAAGCATCGCGTCGAGGACGCGCTGCAGGCGACCCGCGCTGCCCTCGAGGAGGGCATCGTTCCGGGTGGCGGCGTGGCGCTCCTTGCCGCGCAGGAGGCGATCAAGGCCGACGCACTCTCAGATCCCGATGAGCGCACGGGCGCCAACATCGTCCGCCGCGCGCTCGAGGAGCCGCTGCGTCAGATCGCCGACAACTCGGGACTCGAGGGCTCGGTCGTGGTCAACGATGTCCGCAAGGCCAAGGCGGGCCACGGTCTCAACGCCGACAGCGGCGAGATCGTCGATCTGGTCGCATCCGGCATCATCGACCCGGCGATGGTGACTCGGTCGGCGCTTCAGAACGCGGCGTCGATCGCGAAGAACATCCTCACCACGGAGGCGATCGTCGCCGAGGTGCCTGAGAAGGAGTCCGCGGGCGCCGCAGGTGGCATGCCCGACATGGGCGGGATGATGTAGGGCCCGCTTAAGGGCGACCGGAGGTCGCACGAGGGAATCCGACCGCGGGGCGGGAGGCCCCGCGGAGGTACCCTTTCGCTAACAGGCGAGTGTTTTGAGAGGGCCCGGCATTCGCCGGGCCCTTTTGTTTGCTTCAGCGTTCCGCGTAGTGCTCCATCCCGGCGAAGTCGAGCACCACGCACGGTTCGTCCCCGACAACCACTCCGTCGTGGCCCGGCGGGATCGCAACCACGTCACCAGCCTTGAACTCGAGCTCGGTGCCGTCATCCATGATGATCTTCTGGTGGCCCGACAGCACGTATCCGAGGTGGGCGGCTTGGCAGCTGTCCGTCCCAGCGATCGGCTTGACGTGCTCCGACCACCGCCAGCCTGGCTCGAATGTAGCCTTGCCGACCACGCCATCGCCCAGCTTCAAGATCTCGACCTGCCCCTTGTCGGCCATCGGACGAACCTCGTCCGGCGAGTCGAAGCTCTTCTTCTCGAGCTGCATTCGTAATCTCCTTTCCTTCGATGGACTCGAGGCGATCCTATGAGAATCCATCACGCGCGGGCAAACCCTCGATCCTCCTGGTGGTGGCTGCTCGCCCCGCTCGTGATCCTCACTGCCGGCTGCGGCGCGGCGGTAGCGACCGGGAGCTCGGAATCAGGCGGCTACGCCACCAAGCCCACGCAAGGCGGGCGGATCAACCCCGCCGCGCTGCCCCTCGGAGACGGCTACGTCAGCAGGACGCCCAAGGTCGGGTACGTGGACAGCTGCGTTACGAGCTTCACCATCGGCGGGTCCAAGGTGAACGGCCCTTGGATCAACACGACCAACCACACGTGGGACTACGAGACCAAGATCCACGTCAACGGAGCCGTTCACTGGCTCACGGCCTCCTACCGAGTGGCGGTCCACGGCACGAAACGCGTCATCGCCTTCAACGACCTTCCGATCAACCACGTCAGCGGCGTATTTCCAATCGCCAGCAGCGATCCGGCCCACACATACGACCAGAACGGCAACCACATCGCCGCTCAGTCCTTGAGCTGGAGCTTGCCGCTGAATCCGACGGCGGCGCGGACCCCGACATGCACCGGCGGAGGGCCGATCGGCGTGCTGGCCGATGGCGTCGTCCTCTACAACGCCCTTGATGGTGGCGGGCGGGACGCCGCAGCCCACGAAGTGCTCGACATCTGTGCGGCTCACCCGGATCCATCCAACACCTACCACCACCACGACATCCCGCCGTGCATTCTCAGCAAGGTGCGAAACGGGACCACGAAGCTCGTGGGGTACGCGCTCGACGGCTACGGGATCTACGTTCGGAAGGACGCCAAGGGCCAGCTACCGAACAACACCCAGCTGGACGCTTGCCACGGGACCACAAGCCGGGTGGTATGGAACGGGCGGCGCAGGCGGATCTACCACTACGTCGCAACGCTCGAGTACCCCTACACGATCGGCTGCTACCACGGGACGCCGATCCAGTCCGGGCACAGGCCCGGCCCGGGCGGTCCCGGCCCAGCGGGCGGTCCGCCTGCGGGTGGCCCTTAGACGACCGGTCGTGCGCGAGCGAAACGCCGGCGCCGGGATCCGGCCAGCGCCCCTCGGCCCACCAGTGTGGCGAGGAAGCCGCCGACGACCGCGTACACAACTGCGGCCAGGCCCCAGTTGAGGGCCATCGCCAGCTTCGCTCCCTTGACCGAGAAGATGTCCTTGAACGGTCCCACCAGCGTGCTCCCAGCGTCGTGAATGTCGCTGACGATCACGTTGTGCGGGTTGGCGTTGAGCACTCGCAGGATCACCGCCACCACGATGATCGCCACGATGATCCCGACTAAGAGCCGTATGGCGCGAGCAATTACCATCGCCAACGGGCTACCCGCTCAGATCACTGAGCAACCATGCCGGAGCGGGTCAGCTCCTCGTAGACCGTGAAGGTCCGACGTGCAACCTCCAGCCAGTCGAACTTGAGCACGTGATCACGCGCCTCGGCGACCACCCGAGCCCGCGCCTCATCGTCGGTCAGCGCCTGCTCCAGCACCTCTTGGAGCGAGGACGCATTCCGTGAGGTGAACCGCAGGCCGACGCTGCCATCGTCGGGCACAACCTCACGCAGACCTCCGGTGTCGGCTGCCACGCAGAGGCATCCTGAAGCCATCGCCTCCAGCGCCACCATGCCAAACGGCTCATAGATCGAGGGAACGATCACGATCTCGGAGACGCGATAGAGCGAATGGAGCATGTCATCCCCCACCCACCCGAGGAACGAACCGTGCTCCATCAAGCGCAGACGGCGCGCTTGCCGCTTTAGCTCCGCCTCGGCTGTCCCCGTACCGGCTACCACGAAGCGAACGTTTCGCAGTCGCTGAACCACGGCGGCGAGCGCGTCGAGCGCCAAGTGGAAGCCTTTCTCGTGGACGAGCCGCCCAACCAGCAGTATCAGGTGCTCCTGGGGCTTGGCGTACCGGGAGCGAAGACGATCCAGGTCCTCGACCAGGGGTTCCAGCTCGCGAGGGTCCACTCCGTTCGGGATCACCGTGACCCGTTGCGGTGCTACGCCAAACACGCTCGACACGTGCGATCGCATGTAGCGCGAGCAGGCGATCACCTGGTCCGCGCGACGGACCATCGCCCGCTCAACGCCGTGGATGTGCGACTGGGGATGGTCCTGAACCCAGCCCTGATGGCGGCCGTACTCCGTTGCATGGACGGTTACGACCCACGGCGCGCCGGCCACGCGCGCCAGGCGCTGCGCGGCTCTGGCGACGAGCCAGTCGTGCGAGTGCACCAGATCGAACTCCAGCTGCTCGCACAACTCGCGTCCCATCTGGAGCATGTCCTCGTTCATCGCCTCCACCCACCGGACGAAGGCGGCGATGTCCTTGGGAAAGGGCGGCTCCCGTACGCGGTGCACGACCACCCCGTGGCGGAGCTCCTCCTTCGGAAGGTGTCCGCCGCTGCGGGTGAGCACGTGAACCTCCGCCCCCTCGCCGACGAGGTGCTCGGAAAGCTTGCGCACATGGCGTCCCAGACCGCCCTCGATCACGGGCGGGTACTCCCAGGAGATGAGGAGGATCCGCATGGCGGGCCGGCACGCTATCGGACGGCTCCTCCTAGGACGCGACCGAGGCTCCGGGCACCGCCGACCCATCAGCCGTCGGTGATCCAACTAGTGGCGGGAAGTGCGGCGAGCGCCGTTCGACGAAGCTCTGGACGCCCTCGGCGAAATCGGGCCGGGTGAACGATTCGGCCATGAGCCGGTTGGCCTCCTCTACGGTCTCTTCGATCCTCCGCTCGTAGTCCGCGTAGACCTGTTGCTTCATCACCGCCATGCTGGCGGGTGAACAATCGGTGGCCAGCACCCGGGCGTAGTTCAGCGCTTCCTCTAGTACCCGGCCGTCCTCCACAGACCAATTAGCCAGCCCCATCTCCGCCGCCTCGGCCCCCAGGACGACGCGCCCAGAGAGCAGCAGGTCCAGCGCCTTGGCCGGACCGACCAGGCGGGGAAGGATCCAGCTCAGCCCGTGTTCGGCCACCAGACCGCGACGCGCAAAAGCCGTGGTCAGCTTCGCCTCAGCGGCGACGAACCGCAGATCGCACATCAGCGCATGGACCAGGCCCAGGCCTGCGCAGGGGCCGTTGATAGCGGCGATGATCGGCTTGGGGATGGTGTGCGCGTGCGTGACCGGGCGCGCGTCGTGGGCCGACGTCGAGCGGTCGAGATCGCCGCCCGACAGCGCCTGGAGGCCCTGCATATCCGCTCCCGCGCAGAAGCCTCTTCCCGCACCGGTCACCACGATCACCCGCACGTCCTCGCTATCCGCGCATTCCTCGAGAAAGTCGAAGTACTGCGTCTGCATCTCGGGCGTCCACGCGTTCAGCCGATCGGGCCGGTTGAACGTCAGTGTCGCAATCCCGTCCTCTATCTCCCTCAGCACCACGTCGGTCATTCCTCATCCTCCTCTTTGAACACAAACTGCACTCCGCCAACCGAAAACGACTCGCCGCCGCCGTCACGCCTCACCATAATCTCCACCAAGCCCCGTTCGCGGTCGTCGGCGCTGATCTGCACGCCAACGTCCTCGATCGGGGCGTCAATCGCGGTTGCCCACCGCGCGCCCACGGTCACCGGCTCCGCCACGGCGATCGTCGCACCTGTGATCCGCACCTGCGCGCTGCGCTGCTGCCAGTTGGGGCCGCCCCAGCGCCAGCCCGCCGGCGGCTCCGGCTGACTCAGCGACACGATTGCCCCGCGCATGTCGGAAGGGTGCAGGTGCACCTCCGCGATGTCGTCCAGCGAGACCTCGAAGACCTCGCGGACGCCCAGCTCGCGGACCCGTTCGCGGGCCGCGGGAAGGTCGCCCACCTGGAGCATCAGCATGTAGCCGCAGTCGCCGCCGCGGCGCTCGAGCAACCGTCCCGCCGCCGTGCCGGGCCGGACCGGGGAGACCACCTCCAGGAACGTGTCCTGCAACGCGAACACCGCGTTGCGCAACCCAAAGTGATCGACGCCGGGATCGGCGAACGGCTCACCGAGGCCGAGCTGGCTCCGCAGCTGTCCGGCTACTTCGTCTAGGTCGTGGGCGGCGATCACCGCCTGGCGCAGGCGGGGAAGCGAAGGGGTCTCATTCGCCGCCACGCCTTGGAGTATCGCGAAAAGCGCTTAGTCGGCGCGCCCGCGCAGTGGCCGGCGCGGGATCGGCAGATCGACCGCGTCCTCGGAGGGTCGCTCATCGATCGGCTGGTCGGCCGCGTGGTCGAACCACAGCCCGCCGGTACGGCCGGGCCACGCAAGCGCGCTGCCAGACCGCAGATAGTCGATCACCCCGATTGCCGCGGCGCCCGCGGTGACCAGAATCGTGACTGTTTCGGCATTCATGGCATTCAAATTAGATGCCAGGGCCGCAGCGGCGAGTGACATCGGTCACGCTCGCAGGCGTTCGAACACTCCGATCCCGTGTTCTGAGGTCATCCGATGCACCGGGACCTGGCCAGAGAACGACCGCTCCTCGCCGCTGAGGACATCACGCCAATGTCCGCGTGGGGCCGCGAGATTCTCCGACGATGCCCCCGCGCGGGGCACTGCCACCACCACGAGCACCTCCCCTCCGCGCACGAATGAGCAGACGTCAGGTCCGCCATCGATCGGCTCGTAGGTGGCGCCGGCAAACAGGTCAGGCCGCCGCGCCCGCAGGCCGAGAAGCCGCAGGGTCACAAACAACTTCCGAGTCTCGGCGACTGGCCGCGAGCCTCCCAGCATCCGTTGGAGCATCGCCTGCCGCCATCCCCAGTCGATGGGCCGGCGGTTGTCTGGGTCCACCAGCGCTCGGTAGGGGAGCTCGTCACCCTGATAGATGTCGGGTACGCCCGGAACGGTCAGCTTGAGCGCCAGTTGCCCCAGCGCGAACCGATCCCCGAGCAGTGCCACCCGATCGACGAACTGTCCGAACTCCTCTTCAAAGACCGCAGTGGAGTACAGCTGGCGGCAGAATCGGGCCACCCGTTCCTCGTAATCGCGGTTCTGTTGCACCCAGTTGGTGTGCCGCTTTGCCTCGCGCAGTGCCTTCTGCACGTAAGCCTCGATCCGCTCTGCTTCGATCGGCCACGCTCCCACAAGTGTCTGGAAGATGAAGTAGCTCTCCGCCGCGTCGGGGGCGCAATCTGCTCGAAGCAGGTCCGTCAGGGTGAACCACCGCTCCACTTGCTCTGAGCACTCTTCGGGCACCGCCGCCAGGGCCGCAATCCGGGCACGGACGTCGGCCGAGCGTTTGGCGTCATGGGTCATCGTGGTGAGCAGCCCGTCCGGGAACCGATCTGCCCGCTCCACACAGCCCGCGTGGAAGCGCTCGACGTCGACACCGAACCGCGAGGGATCACCCCCGACGTCGTTCAGCGCCAGCAGCCGTCCGTAGCGGTAGAAGGCCGTGTCCTCGACGCCCTTGGCCATGATCGCGGGCGTGGTCTGCTGAAAGCGGGTCACGAACCCCGGGGGGCCGGGATGCTCGAGCAGCAGCCGCTGCCGGATCTCCGACTCGACTCCGGCCAGCGCGCGACGGTCCTCCTCGGACACGGACGAGGCGAGCGGATCGACGTACGTGCGATATACCGGAAGCGACGCCAGCGCCTCTGGGAGAGCCTCGGCGCTCACGCTCGCGTCCTCGCGCGCCAGCCGCTCCACCTCCGGTTGAAACGCTCCCCGCGCCTGCTCCAGCTTCGCCTCAAACGCCACCTCCCCGAATGAGCGTGGGTCGCCGGAGATGTCCTGCCACAGCTTGGTCATCGCCGCCTCACCCGCGGGATCGACGAACAGCGCGCAAACGTCGTTGAGGAACTCGTAGCCCACCGTCCCCGAGACCGGCCAGTCACGCAGGTGTTCGTCTGGGTCGAGGATCTTCTCCACCCACACTCGTTCGGCGCCCGCAGAGCGAAGCCGCTCCAGATAGCCGGCTGGATCTGCCAGTCCGTCGGGATGATCGACCCGAAGGCCATCCACCAGCCCCTCTCGCACCAGCGACAGAACCAGCTCATGGGTGGCTTCAAACACGGCCGGATCCTCCTGGCGAACCCCGGCCAGGTCGTCGATGTCGAAGAACCGGCGGTGGCGGCCAGTGACCTGATCGACGTCGAAGAACTGCTCGCGCTGCGCCGGATCGGACCAGAACGGGTTGGCGTCGTCGGATGCCATGTGGTTGGGCACCACGTCGAGCACCAGACCCATACCGGCATCGACCGCGTCGCCAGCCAGCCGCTCGAACTCCGGCCGCCCCCCCAGCTGGTCGGACAGCCTCCCGGGGTCGATCACGTCGTAGCCGTGGCTCGAGCCTGGACGCGCCTGCAGCGATGGTGACAGGTAGAGGTGCGAGATCCCCAGGTCCCGCAGATAGGGCACAAGCTCACGCGCGGCGGTGAACCCGAAGTCCTGGGTCAGCTGGAGCCTGTACGTCGCGCGGAGCTCGACGGTCACGCGACCCGCTTCAGAATCAGAACCGAACGTGAGGTGACGTTGACCTCGGTCCTGGCGCCGTATCCGGCGGAGCCGGGTTGTGCCTGCGGATCGGCCGTCGATAGCTCCACGGCCCATTGGGCGCCGAACCGCCGGCGCGGCAGCATGAACGCCCGGTCCTCGTGATGTGCATTGAAGAGGAGCACGAATGAGTCGTCGTCGATCTCCTCTCCTCGCGGCCCGGGGGTGACGATCTCCAGCCCGTTGATGAACACGCCCAGCACTCGCTCGCCGTCCTGCCAGTCACGCCGGGTCATCTTGCGGCCATCGGGCCTGAACCACCATACGTCGGGCAGTCCCGACCCCTTGAGCTCCTCGCCTCGTAAGAAGCTCTCCCGCCGCAGGACCGGGTGTTGCTGGCGCAGGAGAATGAGCCGCCGCGTGAAATCGCGCAGCTCAGCCGCGGCGTCACCCTCCCGCCAGTCGAACCAGGAAATCTCGTTGTCCTGGCACCAGGCGTTGTTGTTACCGCCCTGGCTCCGCCCCAGCTCGTCTCCGCCAAGCAACATCGGGGTGCCCTGGGAGACGATCAGCGTGGTCAGGAAGTTGCGCTGCTGGCGGGCGCGCAGGGACAGGATCTCGGGGTCGTCGGTCTCACCCTCGGCGCCGCAGTTCCACGAGCGGTTGTCGTCCGACCCGTCGTGGTTGTCCTCCAGGTTGGCCTTGTTGTGCTTCTGCTCGTAGGAGACCAGGTCGGCGAGCGTGAATCCGTCATGAGCGGTGACGAAGTTGATCGAGGCGAACGGGTCGCGGCCGTCGGCCTGGTACAGGTCCGCTGATCCGGCCAGGCGCTGCGCGAACGAACCGGTGCTCGTCTGGCCCCGCCACCAGTCGCGAACGGTGTCGCGGTACACCCCGTTCCACTCCGACCACAGCACGGGGAAGTTGCCCACCTGGTAGCCGCCCGGCCCGACGTCCCAGGGCTCGGCGATCAGCTTGACCTGCGAGAGCACTGGATCCTGATGGATCGTGTCGAAGAATGCCGACAGGCGGTCGACCTCGAAGAACTCTCGGGCCAGCGCGGACGCGAGGTCGAAGCGGAAACCATCCACGTGGCACTCGGCGACCCAGTAGCGCAGCGAGTCCATGATCAGCCTCAACACGCTCGGCTGGACGGGGTTCAGCGAGTTGCCGGTCCCCGTGAAGTCCATGTAGCAGCGCGGGTCCTCGGGCTCCAGGCGGTAGTAGGCGCTGTTGTCGACGCCCTTGAAGGAGAGCATCGGGCCGAGGTGGTTGCCCTCCGCGGTGTGGTTGTAGACCACGTCCAGGATCACCTCGATCCCGGCTCGGTGGAGCGCCTTGACCATCCCCTTGAACTCCCGTACCTGTTCGCCGCGGCGCCCCGTGGCGGCGTACTCGGAGTGTGGTGCAAAGTACCCGATCGTGCTGTAGCCCCAGTAGTTTCGAAGGCCCCGCTCAAACAGGAATGACTCGTCGGAGATATGGTGAATCGGCAGCAGTTCGACGGCCGTGATCCCGAGGTCGACCAGGTAGGAGATCGCCTCCTCGGAAGCCAGGCCGGCGTAGGTGCCCCGCAGGTCCTCTCTCACGCCCGGGTGCCGCATCGTGAAGCCCTTGACGTGGGCCTCGTAGATCACCGTGTCGGCGAACGGGATCCGGGGCGGGCGATCGCCCTCCCAGAAGAACGCGTCGTCGATCACCACCGACTTGGGCATCGCAGCGGCGTCGTCTTCGTCGTCGAGCTCCAGGTCGGCCTCGTCGGTTCCGTCGGGGACGTAGGGCAGGACGTTGGCGTCGTGGGCCCAGTCGACCAGCCCGTCGATCGCCTTGGCATACGGGTCGATCAGCAGCTTGTGTGGGTTGAACCGGAGACCCTCGTACGGGGCGTAGGGCCCGTGCACACGGAAGCCATACCGCTGGCCTGGGCCGACGTCCGGCAGGTAGCAGTGCCAGTTGAGGGCGCGGCGGGCGGTCATCGGCACCCGCGTCTCCTGGTCGCCGTCATCGAACAGGCACAGCTCCACCGCCTCGGCGCGCTCGGAGAAGAGCGAGAAGTTCGTGCCCGCCCCGTCCCACGTGGCGCCAAGCGGGAAGGGCTGGCCGGGCCAGACCACGGTCATGCCGCGACCAGTGGTTGGGCGAAAACTCGCATATAGGCCCAGAAATCGCCCATCACACGCCCCCGTTCGCCCATCACCCTCGCTCCAGCAGCGCACCGGAAAAAGGTGCGACGACGTGTTGGAGGGAGGCGGAGGGCGACGTCGCGAGGCGGACCCGCCGGCCCCCGCCGTCGAGCGCCAGCTGCCGCTCGCCGAAGTTCGCCACGAGCTCAAACCGCCCCCGCCGTACTCGAAGCCACCGGGCCTCCTCATCGAACGCAATCTCCTCGGGCGGCCCGGGAGGGAGCTCGCGCCGCAACCGCAGCAGCTGTGCATACAGCTCGGCGAGCGCCGGATCGCGCTCCCGGGTCAGCTTTGACCGCTCAAAGGTCTCGGGATCCTGGGGGTCCGGTACCTGCTCGGCCGAGAACTCCTCGAACTGCGCGAATTCCCTGCGGCGGCCCTCGCGGGTGGCGGTCGCGATCTGCGCGTCGATGTGGTCTGAGAAGAACTGAAACGGCGCCGGCTCGCCGTACTCCTCGCCCATGAAGAGCAGTGGCGTAAACGGCGACAGCAGCGTGCAGAAAGCCGCCAGCGGCCGGACCTCCGCCGGCAGGCGATCGCCAAACGCCCGGTTGCCCACCTGGTCGTGGTTCTGGGCGTAGACGACAAACCGCTCTGGCGGAACGTGCCGGAGGGCCTCGGCAAGCTGTGCCACGCCGCCGAACGGCTCGTAGTAGCCGTCGCGCTCGCCGGTCAGGAGCACGTGGAGAGCGTGGTGGAAGTCGTCCACCCAGATGGCGTCGCAAGCCGGAGCTCCGTGCTCGCTCGGATCGGCCATTCCGACTTCGCCCACCACCAGCGCCTCACCGCGAACCCCGTGCACACGGCGGGCGACCTCGGCGACGATGTGCTCAGGGCTTGGGTCGAAGATCGAGTGGATTGCATCGAGGCGCAGGCCATCGATGCCGAAGTCACGCACCCACCCGACCGCACTCTGGAGGACCCACTCCCGCACCCCGGCCTCGGCGAAATTGATCGCCGGTCCCCATGGCGTTTCGTAGCGGTCGGTGAAGTAGGGGCCAAAGGCCTTGAATGCCTTGATCCCAGATGTGCCGATGTGGTTGTAGACGACATCGAGGATCACCGCCAGCCCCGCTGCGTGCGCCGCCTCGACGAGCTGCCGCAAGCCGTGGGGGCCGCCGTAGGAAGACTGCGCGGCCGAGATATAAACGCCGTCGTAGCCCCAGCCGCGGCGGCCTGGGAACTCGGCGACCGGCATCACCTCGATCGCGGTGATGCCGAGCGCAGCGAGGCCATCCAGGTAGGGGATCACTCCGGCGAACGTCCCCTCTGGCGAAAAGGTCCCGACGTGCAGTTCGTAGATGACGAGCTGGTCCGCCGCCGCCCGCCCTCCCGGCCGGCCTGGCAGCCGAGGCGGAGCGAGGACGCGGGACGGACCGCGGATACCCTCGGGCTGCCAGCGCGAACACGGGTCCGGGAGCGGCTGTCCATCGACAACAAACAGGTAGTCGTCCCCGGCGCTAGCCGGGGCGACTACCTCATAAACCCCATCACCAGCACCCGAGAGCTCGACCGTTTCGTCTCGCAGGCGCAAGCTCACCTGCTGTACGCCAGGCGCCCATACGCGGAACTCGACGCGCTCGGAATCGAGCGGCCGCGCCCCCATCGGTCGCTCCCAGGGGTCAGCGGATGTCACTCGGCCTCAGACACCTCACGCGCCCCCGGGGACCAGCCACACCGCGCCGAGGGGCGGCAGGGTCACCTCGGCCGAGACGGGCTGACCGTGCCAGGGGATCGGCTCGGGCTCAACCGCGCCGAGGTTCCCGACGTCGCTTCCGCCATAGAACGTGGAGTCCGTATTGATGGCCTCACGCCAGCGGCAGGCTCGAGGCAGTCCGAGCCGGTAGCCCGGACGCGGGACCGGGGAGAGGTTCGCGACGAACACGACAAGTCGGGTTCCGTCGCTGTTCGCCCGCGCGAAGGCGATCACGTTCGCGTCTGCGTCGTTGGGCTCGATCCACCAGAAGCCCGCAGGCTCGGAGTCGACCTCCCACAGCGCCGGCTCGTCCCGGTAGAGCCGATTGAGGTCTCGCACCAGCGACTGCACGCCTGAGTTCTCCGGCTGCTCCAGCAGGTGCCAGTCAAGCGAACGCTCGTGGCTCCACTCCGCCTCCTGGGCGAGCTCCGACCCCATGAACAGGAGCTTCTTGCCCGGGTGGGCCCACATGTAGGCAAACAGGGCGCGGAGGTTGGCCAGCTTCTGCCAACGGTCTCCGGGCATCTTCGTGTACAGCGACCCCTTGCCGTGGACAACCTCGTCGTGGGACAGCGGGAGGATGAAGTTCTCGCTGAAGGCGTACATCAACGAGAACGTCAACGAGTGGTGGTGATAGCGGCGGTAGATCGGGTCCTGCTGGAAGTAGGAGAGCGTGTCGTGCATCCAGCCCATGTTCCACTTGAAGCCGAAGCCCAGACCGCCCAGATAGGTGGGGCGGGAGACCCCGGGCCAGGCCGTCGACTCCTCGGCGGAGGTGATCGCGCCCCGCTCACGCCCGTACAAGACCTCGTTGAGCTCCTTGAGGAAGGCCACCGCGTCCAGGTCCTCGCGGCCGCCAAACTCGTTCGGCACCCACTCGCCCTCGCGCCGCGAATAGTCGAGGTACAGCATCGAGGCGACGGCGTCCACTCGGATCCCGTCAACGTGGTATTCGCGCAGCCAGAACAGCGCGTTTGAGATCAGAAAGTTCCGGACCTCGTGCCGGGAAAAATTGAAAATGAGCGTGCCCCAGTCGGGATGGGCACCGCGCCGAGGATCGTCGTGTTCGTACAGCGCCGTGCCGTCGAACCGCGCCAGCGCGAACTGGTCGCGGGGGAAGTGGGCCGGAACCCAGTCGAGGATCACGCCGATGCCGGAGGAGTGCATCCGCTCGATGAACGCCCGCAGGTCGTCCGGAGATCCGTACCGGGGAGTGGGGGCGAAGTAGCCCGTCACCTGGTATCCCCACGAGCCGCTGAACGGGTGGTGCATGACCGGCAGTAGCTCGATGTGGGTGAACCCCATGTCCTTCACGTACGCGCAGAGCTCGTCCGCCAGCTCGAGGTAGGTGAGCGGGCGGTTGCCATCGAGCGTGTTCAACCGCCAGGAGCCGAGATGGACCTCGTAGATCGAGACCGGCCGCTCCAGCGGGAGCTGGGCGGCGCGCCGCGTCAGCCACGCAGCGTCCTCAGCGTCCCATCGGTGTCGTGATCTGAACACGACGGAGGCCGTCTGCGGCGGCATCTCGGCCTCGAACGCGTAAGGGTCGGCCTTCAGCACGAGCTCGCCATCCGCACCGAGGATCTCGTACTTGTAGCGGGTCCCGGGCTCCACCCCGGGCAGGAACAGCTCCCAGATTCCACTCGAGCCGAGCACGCGCATCGCGTGCAGCCTCCCGTCCCACGAGTTGAAGTCCCCCACCACGCTGACCGCTCTCGCTTCCGGGGCCCACACCGCGAACGCGGTCCCCATCACCCCCTGATGCTCGAGGACGTGTGCTCCCAGCTTCTCGTAGAGCTGCTCGTGCCGGCCCTCTCCCGCCAGGTAGGTGTCGAGCTCGCCGAGCGTCGGCATGAACGCGTACGGATCGTCGATCGTGAACGTCCCGGCGCTTCCATAATCGACCTCGAGGCGGTACGGCAGCGGCAGGTCAGCCCCTTCGACCAGCCCCTCGAATACGCCGGCCGCGTGGATCTGCTCTAGCTCCACCTCCTCGCCCTCGTCGAGCACCGCCGTGATCGCGCACGCGGCTGGGCGATAGGCCCGGATCACCGCCCCACCGTCACCTGGGTGCGCCCCGAGGATGCTGTGTGGGTCGTGATGCTCGCGGCGGATGAGCGAGTCGAGCTCTGTGGTCGTAATGAGGCTCACGATGCGTCCAGCAGCCTTCTGATACCCGCAACGGGGATGGACACCCAGCCGGGCCGGTTGTTCAGCTCGTACTGGAGCTCGTACAGGGCCTTTTCCAGCTCGTAGATCGAGAGCAGGTTGGCCACCTGGGTCTCACCCGAGGGAAGCAGCGACGCATCGATGCCGGCGAAGTAGTGCTCAAGGAAACGCTCGCGGGCGCGCTGTTCGAACTCGTCCGGCGCGCGCTGGCTGCACAAGATCTCGACGGCTGAGGTGACATACGCAAACGACCGCAGCATGCTTGCCACGTCCCGCAGCGGCGAGCGCTTCTGACGGCGCTCGGGCAACGGCCGCGCCGGCTCTCCCTCGAAGTCGAGCACAAGCCATCCGGTCGGAGTGCTGAGGGTCTGGCCCAGGTGGTAGTCCCCGTGCGTTCGGATCACGCGACCCCCGGCGCCGATCTGTGCGCGTGCGGCCAGGCGCTCGCGGACATCCTGGCCGCGTCCCGCAATCGGCGACAGGGCCTCAGCGTCAGGCAGGCGGACGAAGATCCGCTCAATGTCCTCGTCCACGGTTGCGGTTAGGAGCGAGATCGCCTCCTGGCTGGGCTCCTCGGGAGAGAACGCCGGATCACCGGCGTCCGAGGCGAGGACGTTGTGCAGCTGCGCAGTCACCGTCCCCAGCCCGCCGAGCGAGTTCAGGAACCGGTCTGGCTCGGTGACGATCTCATCGAGTGCCAGCTCCCAACCGCCGACCGCGTCGGGGAAGTAGGTCTGGACCACTCCCAGCGTGGCCGACAGTGCGTGACCCTCGTACTCGTACCAGGCCAGAAGCGGCGCGATGTTCGGGAAACCGTGCCGGGTTAGGAAGCGGAGCATCTCCAGCTCGGGATTGATCCCCGGCTCCAGCTTGCGGAAGAGCTTCAAAACCTGCCGCTCGTCGAAGACGATCGAGGTGTTTGATTGCTCCACGCCCATCAGGCGGGCGTCGATATCGTCCGGCAAAGGCTCCAGCCCCTCGACCGAGTAGAAGGAGAAGCGCCCCTCCTCGGTTTCGATCTCGGCCCCCTCGCAGATCCGACGCAGGAGCTCCACCGCCTCCTGGGGGTCAGACAGAGCATCGAGCTCCTGTGCGCCCAGCAGCAGCTGATAGAGCTCGTGGATGCCGGTGGCGAACCGAACCTGCGCCAGCGCCAGCAACAGGACGGGCTCATCGCGCAGGGCGATGCTCTCCACGACCTCGGTGGAGGCGATGGTCTGCGACTTCGAGGCATACCACCGCTGCTGCTCGAGCCAGGCCGCCAGCCCGTCGAGCTGGATCATCTGGACGGGTTCAGTCATCCTCCTCCTCGATCAGCTGAAACCAGTAAAAGCCGCGGGAGCCTAGGGTCAGCAGGTAGGAAAGCTCGCCGATCCGCGGGAATCGCGAGTTCCCGAACAGCTCAACGGGAAATCGGCCCTCGAACTCGGAGAGATCGAGTTCTACCGCCTGGGCTGACCTGGCGAGGTTGTGGACGCACAGGACGAGGTCGTCCTCGAACCGCCGCAGGTGGGCAAAGATCCGAGGGTTGGTGGTCTCGATCGGCTCGTAGGTTCCGAGACCGAACACCGGATGCTCCTTGCGCAGCGCGATGAAGCGGTGGATCCAGCGCAGCAGCGAGGTCGGAGTGCGCAGCTGGGCCTCCACGTTCACCGCCTGGTAGCCGTACACGGGATCCATCAACGGAGGGGCATAGAGCTGCGCGAAGTCGGCGCGTGAGAAGCCGCCGTTGCGGTCGCCGGTCCACTGCATCGGCGTTCGAACGCCGTCGCGGTCGCCTAGGAAGACGTTGTCGCCCGTGGCGATCTCATCGCCGTAGTACAGGACTGGCGAGCCTGGCAGTGAGAACAGGATCGCGTGCATCAGCTCGATCTCGTCCCGGCCGTTGTCCAGCAGCGGGGCCAGCCGGCGGCGGATCCCCAGGTTGAGCTTCATGCGTGGATCCTTGGCGTACTCGTTGTACATGTAGTCACGCTCGTCGTCGGTGACCATCTCCAGCGTCAGCTCGTCGTGGTTGCGCAGGAACAGGCCCCACTGACAGCTCTCCGGGATGCGGGGCGTGTGCTCCAGGATCTCGTAGACGGGCACCGCCTCCTCCCGTCTCATCGCCATGAACATCCTCGGCATCACGGGAAAGTGGAAGGCCATGTGGCACTCGTCGCCCTGACCAAAGTACGCGACCACGTCCCCAGGCCACTGATTGGCTTCAGCCAGCAGAACCCTGTCGGGGTAGCGCTCGTCAACCTCGCGGCGGATCCGCTTGAGGTAGGCGTGAGTCTCCGGGAGGTTTTCGCAGATGGTGCCCTCGCGCTCGATGAGGTAGGGCACCGCATCGAGACGGAAGCCATCCAGGCCTAGGTCTAGCCAGAACCGGAGGACGTTCAGCATCTCCTCCTGGACGTCCGGGTTGTCGTAGTTGAGGTCGGGCTGATGGGAGAAGAACCGGTGCCAGTAGTACTTGCCGGCGACCGGGTCCCAGGTCCAGTTGGAGGCCTCGGTGTCGATGAAGATGATCCGGGCGTCGGTGTAGCGGTCGTCGGTGTCCGACCACACGTACCAGTCTCGTTTTGGGTTGTCCGGGCTAGACCGTGACTCCTGAAACCAGGGGTGATCGATCGAGGTGTGATTCATCACCAGGTCCGCGATCACCCTGATCCGGCGGGCATGGGCGGCATCGATCAGCTCCTGGACGTCGTCGACCGAGCCATAGTCGGGGTGGACCCTGCGGAAGTCGGAGATGTCGTAGCCGCCGTCTCTGAGCGGCGAGTCATAGAACGGCAACAGCCAGATGCAGTCGATCCCGAGCCACTGGAGGTAGTCAAGCTTCTCGGTCAGCCCGCGGAAGTCCCCGATGCCGTCGCCGTTGGCGTCGTAGAACCCGCGGACGTGGATTTCGTAGAACACCGAGCGCTTGAACCACAGCGGCTCGGCCTCAAACCACTGGCGAGTCTGAGCCTGCGGGCTGACATCGGCATCGCGCTCCGGCAGCCGCTGCTGATACTCGGCCGCCAGCAGATGTGTCAGCGTGGGGGGCCCGACGCTCACGACTCCACCCGGATCACGTGCGCCTGTCGGACCCCGGGCTCCAGGCGAACGTAGTTGCGCCCGATCCGCCACTGGAAGCGCTCGTCGCAGAGCAGGTCGTTTGCCGTGAAGCTCGGCGGCAGCCCGAGGCTGGCAGGGATCGTCGCCACGCCCTCCTGGACCTGGTGGGGATCGATGTTCACCACCGTGACCACGGTGTTGCGAGCGGCCTGCTTGGCGTAGGCGATCAGCGCGTCGTTGTCCGTGTCGAGGAAGGTGATGTTGCTGAAGTGCTGGAGGGCTGGGTTCTCACGGCGGATGTAGTTGATCCGCGCAATCAGGGGCAGCAGCTCGCCGTTCAGCGCTCGCGTCTTGATCTCGTACTTCTCGGAGTGCAGGTACTCCTCCGAGCTCTCGCGTACGGGGATGTTCTCGACGTTCTCGAACCCGGAATAGATCCCGTAGGAGGGGCTCAGGGTGGCGGCAAGGATCAGCCTTGCCTCGAACGCCGGGCGGCCGCCGTGCTGAAGGTAGGCATGCAGGATGTCCGGTGTATTGGCGAAGAAATTGGGCCTGAAGTACTCCTCCTCGCCTGAATACGCCAGCTCGGAGACGTACTCGGTCAGCTCGTGACGAGAGTTCTTCCAGGTGAAGTACGTGTAGGACTGGTTGAAGCCGATCTTTGCGAGGTGACGCATGACGGCCCGGCGCGTAAACGCCTCCGCCAGGAAAACCACATCGCGGTCGCGGGCATGGACCTCCTCGATCAGCCACGTCCAAAAGGCAAACGGCTTGGTGTGGGGATTGTCGACCCGGAACACCTTCACGCCGCATCCGACCCAGTGCAGGACGACATCGAGCAGGGCCTGCCAAAGTCCGCGCCAGTCGGGCGAGTCCCAGTTGACGTTGTAGATGTCCTGGTAGCGCTTGGGCGGATTCTCGGCGTACTTCAGGGTCCCGTCGGGCCGGCGGTGAAACCACTCGGGGTGCTGGCGGAGCCACGGATGATCAGCTGAGCATTGGATCGCGAAGTCGAGCGCGATGGCGATCCCGTGCTCCCGCGCGGTGGCGGTGAGGCGTTTCAGATCCTCGACCGTTCCGAGGGCTTGATCGACGGAGTCATGTCCGCCTTCGGGGGATCCGATCGCCCACGGGGAGCCAGGGTCATCCGGCCCGGCCACCAGCGCGTTGTTGGCGCCCTTGCGGTTGGTGCGACCGATCGGATGGATCGGGAGGCAGGTAGACGATGTCAAAACCAAGCTCCGCCAGCTCGGGTACGCGTCTGGCGACGCCCTCCAGCCCTCCCCACGAGCGCGGGAACAGCTCGTACCAGGAACCGAAACGGGCTCTGACCGGGTCGACTTCAACGGCCACCGCGGTTGCGAGCGTGACTCGGCCGTGGCGCTCCTGGCTGCGCTCCACCGCTTCGAAGAGTTCCGGCCCCAACGCGATGTCATGCTTGGCAGCCTCTGGCAGCCCTGCGTCCTCGAGGCTTTTCAGCGCGTGCTCAATCAGCCTGCGGTCGCCCGCCGCCGCCGCGTTTTCCGCCGCGGCTTTGAGCAGCAGAATTCCCTCGGAGAGCTCGCCGGCGAGGTCCTCATGTGTCACGCCCTCCGGGCGCGGTGCCGCACTGAGCTTGCGCTCCAGCTCGTCGCGCCAGGTCCCGAACACGTCCGTCCACGCCTCGATCGTGTACTCGTGCCGGCCGGTGGTGAGGACCTCGAAGCTTCCCTCCCAACGCACGCCGTCGAGGTGGGCGTCGACGCGATGCATCTCGGTCTCCTGCCATTTCTGCTCCCCGGGGGCAAGGTGGCGGACGACCACGCGCAGCAGGTCGTGGCCGTCCCGGAACACGTCGGCGGAGACCACGACCGTGTCCCCGACGCACCGCTTGGCCGGGTAGCGTCCCCCATCCACCGCCGGCGCGGGGTATTGAACGACGATCCGGCTGGGCGCGCCCGAGCCGGATACGTCCGGTTTACGCGCCGCCCGCCTCGGCTGCGCTCGGGTCCCGGAAGATGTCATCTGCATTGAACATATCCAGACCGGGCATGGGTAAACAGTGAAAGCTCCGGCCGGCTCGAGCGGCGTGAAAGCCCTGTCCCGCTCGGGCGGCGTGAGAGTCCCGCACCGTTCGGGGCCAGTGAAACCCCTGCCCCGCTCGAGCGGGGTCCAACTCCACATCACCTCACTTCCGGGCGGGCGTCTGGACCGAGAGGCGTACCGCTTCGTCGACTGGCTTTCCGAGGCCGGCCAATCGTGGTGGCAGCTGCTGCCGCTGGGACCGCCGGACCGCCACCGCTCGCCATACAAGTCTCGCTCGGCGTTTGCCGCCTGGCCAGAGCTGTTGGGGCAGCCGCGGGTGGCGGTCAGCGCCGCTCAGTTGGCGGACTTCCGCGCCCGGCATAGGGCGTGGATCAGAGACTGGGAGCGCTATGCGGGACGCGACGCCGCAGCCGACCAGGTTCGCTTCGAGCGGGAGTGGGACGCTCTGCGAGCGTATGCGCTCGACCGCGGGGTTCGGCTGATCGGCGACGTCCCCATTTACGTCGCTCCCGGAAGCGCCGATCACCGCGCCCATCCCGAGCTCTTTCAGGAGGGGGTGGTGGCAGGCGCACCTCCGGATTCGTTCTCCTCGGACGGTCAGCTGTGGGGCAACCCGCTGTACGACTGGCCCGCGCTCCGGCGACGCGGCTACCGCTGGTGGACGGCGCGCCTGGCCAGAACGCTTCAGCTGTTCGACCTGGCCCGGATCGATCACTTCCGCGGCTTCGTCTCCTACTGGTCGGTCCCGGCCGGGTCGCGGACTGCCCGCGCCGGACGGTGGAAGCGCGGACCGGGGCGAGCGGTGTTCGATGCCATGGCCCGTCAGCTCGGCCGCTCGCTGCCTCTGATTGCCGAGGACCTCGGCGTGATCACACCTCCCGTCAGCAGGTTGCGCGACGAGCTGGGGCTTCCCGGGATGCTGGTCCTTCAATTCGGCTTCGACCCCGACGACCCCGACGGGCCCCACCGCCCCGAGAACCATGTACGGGATCGGATCGTCTACACCGGCACGCACGACCAGGACACCCTGCGCGGCTGGTGGGAGTCGCTCGATGACGGGCGGCGGGCAGCGGCGCGCACGGTCTTGGCTGAGCGCGGCATTCAGCCCGGTCGACAGCCCTGGTGGGCGCTGATCCGGCTGGCGTTTGCGTCGCCCGCGCAGGTGGCAATGGTGCAGACCCAGGACGTGCTGGGGCTCGGAAGCGATGCGCGGATGAACTACCCCTCCCGCGCCACGGGCAACTGGCGCTGGCAGATGCGCCCCGGCGCCCTGACCCGCCCGCTTGCCGCGCGCCTCCGCGAGGCCACGGAAGAGGCGGGGCGGTTGGGCGCTTGACGTGCGCGGGTTGGGCTCTTGACGTGCGCGGGGGCGGGGCGGGGGGCGTCGGCGGCGCGGAGCGCGTTGGGTCGGGGGGCGAGCGGGGGCAAGGGCGGATAAGCGAACGTAGCGTTCGCTCAGACGCCCTTGCCCGGAAGAAGGCTGTGTCCGCCGCCCCGCACTCGCCCCGCACTCGCCCCGCCGAGCCGCCCCGCCCCGCCCCGCACTCGCCCCGCCGACTCGCCCCGCCTCGCCCCGCCTCGCCCCGCCGAGCCGCCCCCAACGCACACCCCTACCGATACGACACCAACTCAGCCCCCGCCTCCTCCAGGTGGGCGTGCTCGTTGGACGAGACGAGCGTCGTGCCGCCGCGGCCGACCACGAGCTTGGTTATCCCGGTGTTGATGCTGACGTGGTTGAACGCGATCAGCGCTTGTGCGGGCAGCCGTAGCAATGAAGCGCTCAGCGCGGCGATCACGCCGCCTGAGCTCACCACCAGAGCCACTTCGCCCTTGCCGAGCCCGGCAGCCAGGTCATTCAAAGCGGCCATGACCCGCCCCAGAAACGCCGGCCACGTCTCGGCGCAAGGCGAGTCCTCACCCGCGGCGATCCATCCAGCGAGCGCGCCGTTGAGAATCTCCTGAAACTCGCGAGAGCTCAGGGCTGCATCCCCCGGACGGGACTCCAGCCCGGCCGGTATGTCGGCGTAGTGGGTGAGGATGTCGCGGTCCTCGTACTCGTCCCAGCGCGCGTCGACCTCGACCTCGACGCCGACCGCCTCGGCACACGGACCCGCAGTATCACGCTGGCGCCGTAGGCCACCGGACACGACGCGATCAGCACGGATGCCCCGCCGCACCAGCCCGTCCACCAACGCAGCAGTCTGCGCGTGACCGCGGTCCGACAGTAGGTCGTAATCCTCGGTCCCGAAGGACGCCTGGGCGTGGCGGATCAGGAGGATGCTGGGCATGGAGCGACCACTCTATGATCAGTCGCCAACATGAGCGACTACACGATCAAGAACCTGCGTGAGGTGGAGGATGTGGCACCTGGTGCCGGCTTCGGTGAGATAGGCGAGGCCCGGTTTGCCAGGAGCGCGTTGGACTCGGAGACGATCGGCGTGTGCTTGCAATCGCTGAAGCCCAGCAAGCGCCATGCCTTCGCCCACCGACACCAGAAGGCGGAGGAGATCTACGTGATCCTCGCTGGTCGCGGCCGCATCAAGCTCGACGATGAGGTGCGGGACGTAGGGCCGATGGATGCGATCAGGGTGGCGCCCGGAGTTCTCCGGACGTTCGAGGCCTCAGACGAGGGTCTCGAGGTGCTGGTGTTCGGGCCCCATCATCCCGGGGACGGGGAGCTGATCCGGGAAGACGTCTGGGGCAGCTAGGCCCCCGCGCCCACGAAACCTCAGCCCCCCCCCTGCCCCGCGCCCACGAAACCTCAGCCCCCGCGCCCGCGAAACCACAGTCCCCCGCGCCCGCGAAACCACCGCATCAGCAGGGCAGCCCTAAAACAGGCGCCCCCGCACCCGAAACCACGCCAACAACGCGGCCGCCCGTAAGCTCACCTTCGCGTGGCGGTAGGCGTACGTGGCGTCTCCGCGCAGACGCCCCCACCGGGTCGTCTCGTACTGGATGAGCGACGAGGGGCGGACCTCCGCCCGCATCCCGTCGCGCTCCAGCACGGCGAGCGCGCGCTCCGCTATTGCGACCTGTCCAAACGCCGTGGGGTGGACGTGGTCGGCCATCACCTGATTGCGGGCACCGAAGTCGCTGAGATCAAGCACCAAGCCCCCCAGCTCACAGGCCACGCCACTTACGGTTGCGTTCAGGTCGGCTACCTTGGGCCCCGCCGGGGGCCGGCCCAGGTCAAGTGGCACGGTCACTGCCAGGACCCGATCGCACCGCTCCCTCATCCACGCAAGCGCCCCCCGGAACTCCTTCTCAAACTGCGCCGCGTCCCAGTCCACGGAGCGCACGTCGTTCACGCCGATGTACAAGCAGCCCAGGTTGTAGCGACCATTCCGCCCGGCGACCGCTGGTATCTGCGCCCGCGTGACGTCGCTAACCGTGGCCCCGTCCGATGCCATCCCGGTGTAGGGCAGGCCCAGGCCTCGGGCGAGCCATAAGGCCCACGACTGGAGCGCAACCCCCCATTGGAGCTCTCCGCCGCCGTTGGTGATGGAGTCGCCGAAGGCGAGAACTCCAAGCCTGCACTCGTTCTCACCGCGCACCTCCGAGCCCACCCGACGCGAGGCTAGCGGGTAGCCAATAATGCGTTGGCGGTGAGCGATCCAGGCACCATTGCGGGGATCGACGGGCGGGCGGACATTGCTCGGGCAGCCGAGGAGCTGGCCGAGTACCTCCCGGATGAGCTGGCACCGCTGGCGCGGCTGGCCTACAACTACCGCTGGTCGTGGCTTCCCGGTGGCCACGAGCTGTTCGCGTCCATCGACCGCGAGCGCTTTGAGCTGTGCATGCGGAATCCGGTCCGCCTGCTCCAGGAAGCGTCCCGGCGGGCGTTGCGCCGGGCGGCCGAGAACCGAGAGCTGATCGCCCAGGCCGAAGCGCTCGACGCCCAGGTAGCTGCCGATCTCGACCGCCCGCCCGACCCACGCATCGACTCCGAGCGGCCGGTGGCGTTCTTCTGCGCCGAGTACGGCATCCATCTGTCGCTCCCCGTCTACTCCGGGGGGCTCGGCGCGCTCGCCGGGGACGTCCTCAAGGAGGCATCGGACCGGGCGTTGCCGATGGTCGCGGTGGGCTTGATGTACCGCAAGGGCTACTTCCGCCAGCGCATCGACGCCAGCGGCTGGCAGCACGAGTACTGGATCGACACTGACCCCCAGCGGCTTCCGGCGGCCCGCGTCACGGGACCCGACGGCGGTCCTGTCAGCGTAACCGTTCCGATCTACGAGGCCGACGTCACCGCCCACGTGTGGCGGGTCGACGTGGGGCGTGTGCCGCTCTTCCTGCTGGACGCCGACATCTCCCGCAACGGCCCGCTGGAGCGCTGGATCACCGCAAGGCTCTACGAGGCCGACGCCCGCACGCGCCTGGCTCAGTACGTGCTGCTCGGGGTGGGGGGCGTGCGGGCGCTGCGCACGCTGGGGATCGAACCCGGTGTGATCCACCTGAACGAAGGCCACGCCGCCCTGGCGCCGCTCGCATCGGAGAACGGCGCGCGAGAGCGCACCGTCTTCACGACGCACACCCCGGTTCCCGCCGGCAACGACTCGTATTCAGCCGAGCACGTCCGTGAGGCGATGGTCAAGCTCCGGACCGAGCTCTCGCTGGACGAGGGCGAGGTCATCCGGCTCGGACGGACCCACCCCGAAGACCAGGACGAGCCGTTCGGAGTGACCCAGGCTGCGCTCCGCATGAGCCGCAGCGCCAACGCGGTGAGCAGGCGGCACGGCGAGGTGGCGCGCGCCATGTGGCAGCCGCTTTGGCCGCAGCGTGAGCCGGAGAACGTGCCGATCGCCCATGTCACGAACGGGGTGCACGTGCCGACCTGGGTGGGCTCCCCGATGCGCCACCTGCTCGACCAGCACCTGGGCCCCGACTGGCTGATGAGGGCCGCAGACCCCGAGACGTGGGCCGCCATCGATCGGGTACCGGACGCGGAGCTGTGGGATGTCCGCCAGCAGCAGAGGGCGGAGTTGATCGAATTCGCGCGGCGGCGCTCGACCCAAGACCGTCTCCTTCGCAGCGACGTCCGCGAGTACGTCGAGGCGGCCGCCCGGGTACTCGACCGCGATGTCCTCACCATCGGGTTCGCGCGCCGCGTGGCCATGTACAAGCGGCTTGACCTCCTGACCCGTGACCCGGAATGGACGATGGGGCTGCTGGGCGGTGACCGCCCGGTCCAGGTGGTGCTGGCTGGCAAGGCGCATCCTCGCGACGAGGAAGCCAAGCACGCGCTGCAACGGTTGTTCGGGCTGAAGTACGCGCGCGTTGTGGGCGAACGGGTGGTGTACCTGGACGACTACGACCTGGCGACGGCAGCGGTGCTGGTGCGGGGCTGCGACGTGTGGCTCAACGTGCCGCGGCCGCCGCTGGAGGCGAGCGGCACGAGCGGAATGAAGTCCGCTTTCAACGGCGGCGTCCAGCTGAGCGTGCTCGACGGCTGGTGGGCGGAGGCGTACGACGGCAACAACGGCTGGGCGATCCCGGGCGATGTCTTGGATGACCACGCCGTGCAGGACGAGCGGGACGCCCAGGCCCTTCATCGTGCCCTCGACGACGAGGTGGTCCCGGAGTTCTACGAGCGGGATAGGAGCGGCTTGCCAAGGGCCTGGCTCGCGCGCGTCAAGGCTTCGCTACGCACCCTGGGGCCGCGCTTTTGCGCCACCCGCATGCTGGACCAGTACGTCGACGGGGTCTATCGGGCCGACTGAGCGGCGCCCCCCAGAGCGCACCACCCCCGAGACGCCCCCGCTGAACCGCGCTACGCCTCACTCTTCCGCGGCACGTAGCGGTGATGCAGCATCAGCGCGTTGCCGTCCGGGTCGCGGAAGAAGGCCATGTGGCACACGCCCGTGTCGAACGTGTCCATGTCGAACTGAACCCCGCGCGACTCAAGTTCGGCCCGCGCCGCCGCCACGTCATCCACGTGCAGCGCAAGCGGGTTAGTGAACGTCCGATGCTCGAGCCCCATCTTCTCCGCGTGCATGACATTGATCGTCAGGTTGCCGGTTTCGAACTCGGCGAAGTGTCGCTCGGGCATGTACACGGCCCGAGGGAGACCGAGCGTCTCCCCGTAGAACGCGACCGCTCGCTCCAGGTCATGCGTAGGGATCCCCACGAAGTCGACTCCAGAAATCATCTCTGGACCTCCGCAAGGGGTCGCGGCGGCGGCCCAACGTACTTGGCGGTTGGCCGGATCAGCCGGCCCTCGCGCTTCTGTTCCATGACGTGCGCTGACCACCCGGCGGTCCGCGCGCAGGTGAACATCGGGGTGAACAGCTCGGCGGGGACCTGGGCGAAGTCGAGCACCACCGCCGACCAGAACTCGACGTTTGTCGCCAGCACGCGATCGGGCTTGCGCGCCTGGAGCTCGGCCAGCGCCGCCTGCTCGAGCGCCTCGGCCACTTCCACGCGCTTGGACCCCAGCCGGCGGGAGGTCTCACGCAGCACGTGGGCACGCGGATCCTCGGCGCGGTAGATGCGGTGCCCGAACCCCATCAGCCGCTCGCCGCGATCCAACAGCTCCTTGACGTAGCGCTCGGCATCGCCCGCGGCGTCCACGTCGTCGAGCATCTTGAGCACCCTTGATGGGGCCCCGCCGTGCAGCGGCCCGCTCAGAGCTCCGACGGCGGCGCTCAAAGCCGCCGCCACATCGGCACCCGTGGACGCGACCACTCGGGCCGTGAACGTGGACGCGTTCATGCCGTGCTCGGCGGCGGAGATCCAGTAGGCGTCGATCGCCTCCACATGCGTTGGATCGGCTTCGCCTCGCCAGCGGATCAAGAATCGCTCGGGGATCGAGGTGGCCTTGTCGACCTCCCGCTGCGGCACCGGTGGGCGACCGATGCCGCGTGCAGACTGGGCCACGAACGACAGGGCCATCACAGAGGCCCGCACCAGGTTGTCCCGCGCCTCCTCGTCGGAAATGTCGATCAGCGGCTTGAACCCCCATTGCGGCCCGAGCATCGCCAGCGCCGACTGCACATCCACCCGGGGATCGCCCGAGTGCATGGCGAGGGCGTGGGGTTCCGCGGGAGGCATCCCGGGCATCAGGGTGCCGTCCACCAGCAGCCCCCACACCTGCTCGAACGGGACGTTCCCCACCAGCTCCTCGATGTCGACGCCTCTGTATCGCAGCGAGCCGCCGGCGCGGTCGGGCTCGGCGATCTCGGTGGCGAAGGCGACGACGCCTTCTAGCCCTGATTGGACTTCAGCGGTCGCGGTCACGCCAAGGAAGGCTATCGGGGTAGGCTTCCTTCCTCGTGAACGAGCTGATGCTTCGCCCCGCGCTCGAGCTTGCGGAGATGATCCGAAGCGGCGAAGTGTCGTCGCATGAGGTCGTCGAGACCAGCCTGCGGAGGATCGACGAGCTCCAGCCTGAGCTCAACGCGTTCACGCACGTGGCCCACGAGTCCGCGCTCGCCGCGGCGGCCGAGATCGGGCCAGACGATCCCAGACCGTTCGCAGGCGTGCCGATCGCGATCAAGGACAACCGCCCGGTGCTGGGCATGCCGCTGACCATGTGCAGCGACCTGTTTGGCGACTTCATGCCGCGCAGGGAGTCCTACCTCGTCCGCCGGTTCCGTGACGCCGGTTTTGTGATCGTGGGAAAGACCGCCCTTCCCGAGATGGGAATCCTGCCCACCACGGAATCCAGCCGCTTCGGACCTAGCCGCAACCCCTGGGACCTCGACCGCACCCCCGGCGGCTCCAGCGGCGGTTCTGCCGCCGCCGTGGCCGCGGGGATGGTTCCGATTGCGCACGGCAACGACGGCGGTGGCTCGACCCGGATCCCTGCTTCGTGCTGCGGTCTGGTGGGACTGAAGGCTTCCCGGGGGCGAGTCTCCGTGGGTCCCGACGCCGGCGATAGCCTGCTGACGATCGATGGCGTGCTGACTCGCAACGTCGCCGACACCGCGGCGGTGCTCGACGTGCTTGCCGGCTACGAGCTGGGCGACGCCAGCTGGGCACCGGCGCCCGAGGAACCGTACGCCCAGGCCGCCCAGCATGAGCCTGGGCAGCTGCGCATCGGCCTGGCGCTGAACCCTCCGCTTGCCGGCGCGACGCTGGAACCCGAGTGCGAGCGCGCCACGCGCGATGCCGCCGAGTTGCTCACAACGCTCGGGCACGAGGTCGAGGAGATCGATCCCCCGTGGTCAAACCAGGAGGTGCTGCCTGACTTCACGCGCGTCTTCGGTCCTCTGGTTTCGACGGTTACGATGATCGGCGGGATCATTCGAGGGAGGGAGGCCACCGAGGAGGACGTCGAACCCCTCACCTGGTCGATGTACGACCACGCCAGGTCACAGGACACGCTCAGCTACCTCGCGGCCGAGGGCCGGGTCAAAGCGCTGGCCCGCGAGGTGGTGTCGTTCCTCAACGCCTACGACGTCGTGCTCACCCCGGCGCTGGCGCGGCTTCCGGTGCCGATCGGCGAGATCCATGGACGCGGTCCCGACCCCTGGGAGCACTACCAGCGCTCGGGCCACTTCACTCCGTACACGGCGATTTTCAACGTCACCGGGCTACCCGCGATCTCGCTGCCGCTCTATCAGAGCGAGAACGGGCTCCCGCTGGCCATCCAGCTCGGCGGCCGCCCGCTCGCGGAGGACGTCCTGCTTGCGCTCTCCACCCAACTCGAGCAGGCGTCGCCATGGAGCGAGCGGATCGCGCCGCCCGCCCGTACCGGTTCAGCTCTCGCCTGACGTTCGGCGCGGCGCCTCGTCGCTGTCCGTGACCCGGTCCGCGTACGTCTCGTTGTCGGTCCGCACCTCCTGGTCGGCGAGGCCGATGGCGTAGTAATTGCGAAGCGCCGTGTCGGCCTGTTTGGAGAGCTCACCTCCTGCCTCCACGTCTGGTGAGCCGACCAGGTGCTGGATCGAGTACGGAGCCCGGAGCTGGTCCTGGTCGTGCTTGAGTCGTGCCATCGGCACGAACACGAGCCGCTGCTGCCCAACCCCGGTTTCGACCTCAACCGTGATCCACATCGGCTCCTCGTCATCGCCGGCCGAGTAGAGCTCCTTGACCTCGCCGACCTTCCCTCCATCCTGGTCGTGGAGCGTCTCGCCGGGCAGGCGAGTCGGATCTTCGATCGCCAAAGACATCTCAACTCCTCTCGTGATCGCTTAGCGTCGGTCTACCCGTTGCCGCGGTTCCTACCCCGTGCCCAGTACCGCGCCGACCGGCCGCGGCGCCACCCCCAGGCGCTCCGCGTCCGCGCTCCCCTGGCGGGCGACCAGGGGCTCCTGGAGGAGCTCCACCTCGTCCCAGGTGACTGGGGCGGTGGGGCCCATCAGCAGCTCGACCCACTTCAGCGTTCGCCTGACGACCCGATTGGGCACGGACACGATCGGCCGCCGGCGGCGCAGCGAGCGCAGCAACAGCGCCACGAGCTCCTTGTACGTCAGGACCTCGGGACCGGCGAGCTCGTACCGCGCTCCGGCTGCGTCCTGCGCCATCGCGCCCCCGGGCAGCGTCGCCATCACGCAGTCGGCCACGTCCTCGGCCCAGATCGGCTGAGAGCTGGCCCGCCCCGCTCCGGCGATCGGCATTACCGGCAGCAGCGACATCAGCTCGAGCAGTCGCATGAACGGATCGCCGGGCGAGTAGACCAGCGACGGCGCGAACACGGTGTACGAGAGCGAGGACTCCATCAGCGCTCGTTCGGCGATCGCCTTGGCGCGCATCAGCCGCGGGCGGCTCCGGGTGGAGGCGCCGAGCACCGAGAAGAACACGAACCGCTCCACGCCGGCCCGCTCAGCCGCCTGCACCAGCCGCCAGGCCGAGACCCCGGACAGCTCCTCTATCGACCCTGCCGGCTGGTCGCGGATCACCGAGGCCAGGTGCACCACGGTGTCGACTCCCCGCAGCGCGTGGCGGAAGGTGAACGGATCGGCCAGGTCGCCAAGCGCAATCTGCACCCGGACCCGCTCGGGACCGAGGTGGCGAGGGTCACGCACCAGGCAGCGGACCGGAACCCCGGCCGCCGTCAATCGCCTGAGCAGCGGCATTCCGATCGTCCCGGTGGCGCCGGTCAGGAGGAGCACGCGGAGCATCGTACGTAGAATGAGCCGCTCCCCCGAGTTCGAAGAGGAAGCATCACATCTATGGCTTACGTCATCGCCGAGCCCTGTATCGGCACGAAGGACAATTCGTGCGTTGAGGTCTGCCCCGTCGACTGCATCCATCCCACCCCGGACGAGCCGGACTACGACAGCGTCGAGATGCTCTACATCGATCCGGAGGAGTGCATCGACTGCGACGCCTGCGTCGAGGCATGCCCGGTCGACGCGTGCTTTGCGGAGGATCAGCTGCCCGATGAGTGGCAGCAGTACTCCAAGATCAACTCCGACTACTACGCCAATAAGTAGGGGCCTCGCTGCGCTCGGCGTCCGTGGGGCCATGCGACCCCGTCCGGACGGAACGGCGCCGCGGCGCCTAGGCCATCGGCAGCGACATCCCCGCCGGCGCCGGGACGGCTGCCGGGGCGGGAGCCTGCATGACCGGCAACTCGACCGGCGTCAGCGCAATCACCCCGCGGGCGCCCTGGTGAAGCGCCTGAGCGGCGGGGTCGTCTGGATCGGAGAGGACCACCGGCGTGCCGGCGTCTGACTGCTCGCGTAGTGCCATGGTGAGGGGGACCTTCGCCAGCAGCGGCACGTCGAGCTCGTCGGCGAGGAGCTGGCCGCCGCCCTCGCCGAACAGCTGGTAGCGCTCCCCATCGGGGGTCACGAAACCGGACATGTTCTCGATCACGCCCGCGACCTCCAGCTTCAGCTTGGAGGCCATCTCAGCCGACCGCCTGGCGACCTTCTGGGCAACCGGCTGCGGCGTGGTGACGATCAGGAACTTGGCATGGGGAAGGAGCTGGGCGAGAGTCATCGAGACGTCGCCCGTCCCCGGGGGCAGGTCGATCAGCAGGTAATCCAGCCGACCCCAGTCGACGTCCTCCAGGAACTGCTGGAGGGCCTTGTGGAGCATCGGCCCGCGCCATACGACGGCGGCGTCCTGCTCGATGAAGAAGCCGATCGACATCACCGCGATTCCATCGTGGGCGGTGAGCGGGATCAGCTTGCGCTCGGCAGTTACCTTCGGCCGCTCGGCTCCGAGGCCGAGCATCCGTGGCTGCGAATAGCCCCAGACGTCGGCGTCCAGCACGCCGACCTGCTTGCCTTGGGCAGCAAGTGCGGCGGCAAGGTTCGCGGTGACGCTGGATTTGCCGACGCCGCCCTTGCCCGACCCCACGCAGATCACGTTGGCCACCTGGGCGAGCGCACCGTCGGGCAGCGTGCCGCGGCCGAGCTTACGGCCGAGCGCCTGCTTCTCTGGATCCGAGAGCACGTCGAAGGATACGTTCACGCCCGCCACGCCCTCGAGCTCCCGCACCGCCTGAACCACGCTGGTCTGGAAGTGGGAGCGGATGGGGCACCCCGGGGTGGTCAGCGAGACCATCACGTCGATCACCCCATTGGGGTGGATGTCGACCGACCGGACCATGTCCAGCTCCACGATGCTCTGGCGCAGCTCGGGATCAATAACCGCCCGGAGCGCCTCGCGAACCTGTTCCTGGGTGGGCATGAGCCCATTGTAGGCGCGCCCCTCTGTCAGGCTGCGGACCGAGGGCCTGTGACCCGCCGGTCGTTAGGACGGGTGCGCGCGATCGGACGTTGGGCAGGCTCGCGTCGTTGGGCCTGCCCAACGGCCGAGCGCAGCGCGCCCCGCCCTTTTAACGACCGACCGGGACGCCCCGAAGGGCGCCCCGGCGGTTGAGGGAGGAGAGGTGCTGCATTCGCCGGCGAGGTATGGGGCCGGCGAACCCTCCCGGGGTGCGCGCTCTCCTATACGCGCGCCCGGGCTAAGCTGACTGTTAGAAGCTCCGCGAGACGAGCTTCTCTACCCGGTCGCCAACGATACCGGACTGCTTCTCGAAGTCCTTGCGGGCCGACCGGACCTGGGTCTCCAGGCGCCGGCGGTTCTGCCGGATCGCACGCTGCACCTTGTTCCTGCGCTGGCGCAGCTCGCGCTCGAAGCCGGTCCGAGAGCGGCGAACCTGACGCTCGAAGCGGTTGCGCGCGGTGGAGCCGCGGCGCTCGTAACGCTTGAGCTCACGCTCGATCCCCGTCCGGGTCTGGTACTTGGTGCCCAGCTCGCGGACCGTCGCCACCAGGTTGTCACGGGCCAGCAGGGTCGCGCCCACAGGGATGAGCGCGACACGCTCGGCGTAATCGCCGACCAGCTCTATCCCCGTCTTCTGGGGCGCGGTGCTGGTGGCGGCGGGCCGGCGGCGAGCCGTCGACCGGCGTCGTGTGGTGGTCTTGCGGCCGGTGTTCCGGCCAGTGGTTTTGCTTGTAGTTGCCATCTGTTATCGCTCCGTACTCGAATATACCCGAACATGTGTTTGTAAACCGGGTCCGCCGGTTGGTTACAGCGGATTACGGATTCGATACAGGCGAGGCGGTTCGCTCCAGCCAGGCCTCGGGGTCGTCGAGCTCTGCCAGCGTGGGCAGGGCCTCAGGGCCTGAGAACACGTGGTGTAGGGCGTCGACGCCTCCCTTGCTTACGACGGCGTCGCAGAACCGCTTGCCCTGCTCGTATTGGCGGAGCTTCAGATCCAGCCCCAGCAGCTTCGCGAGCACGCGAGACAGGCCTGACTGGGACCGCCGCCGGCGGTCGATGCCCGCGCGCAGGCGATCGAGCGATGGCACCAGATCCGGCGCAACGGCGTCCATCACGTGCTCGGCGTGCCCCTCGATAACCGCCATCACCGCCTGGACGCGCTCCAGCGTTTCGCGTTCGGCGGTGGTGGTGACGATCGACACGAGGTCTCCCTTCCGCAGAGCTGCCACCAGGTTCCGGATCTCGTCGGCGGTGGGGAGCCGCAGCTTGCGGGGAGTGTCGATCCGCACCTCGGCTCGGGCCAGCAGCTCGCGGACCAGGCCCGCGAGGTGCCGGTGCAGCCAGGGCACCGAGGCGAACTGAACCGCGTGCGTGACCTCGTGAAGGGCCACCCAGGTCATGAATTCCTTCTCGTCGGCCTCGAACTGGCGCACCACCTGAGCGAGGTTGGGCATCACGAACAGGAGGCGCGGGGGACGATCGGGGATCGCCTCATCGAGCAGCACCAGCTCGTACTGGCCGAGGACTCGCTGCGCCAGGTACCCCACCACCGCCCCTACCTCGGTTGACAGCAGGACCCCCATCGCGATCTGCATCGCGGGCCGCAGCGGGCCGAGGTTGTTGCCGGCGCGGTCCAGGACGGGGTCGAGCAGCGCTCGCATCGAGTCGAGGTTGGTGCTCACCCATTCACGGCGGCTGATTCCCTCCGGCGTGGGCAGCTGGCCCTCGGGCCGCAACCCCGTGTAGCTGACCACGCGCGCCTCGCACTCCTTGGCCAGGGGCGCCAGCTCGATCCTCGGGCCCGGGAGGTCTCCCGTGCCCGCAACAAACGTCGCGATCCGCTCGGCCACGATCCAGTCGATCATGCCGGCACCTGCTCGAGCTCACGCAGCACCTCGACGCTGCGAGCGGCCACCACGGGTGAGGAAGGGGCGGCATCCAGGCGGGCTCCGAGCGCCTCCTCGCAGCGTGGAAAGCTCACCACACCGCCCGCCTCCCGCACGATCAGCTGCCCGGCCGCACAGTCGACGCCGCGCGCATTTCTCAGCGACACCATCCCGTCGAACCGCGCAGCCGCGACCTGGCACAGCGAGGAGGCGATCGTGCCGAGCGCCCGCAAGCGGTAGGCGGAGGCCACCAGCCGGTCGATCGACGCCGCCACCCAACGGGGGTCTGCCGATTCGACGCCCAGCACCTCCAGCCGGCCGTCGCGGCCGCGGCGCTCGGATATGCCGGGGTCAAGCTGTACCCCGTTGCGCCAGGCTCCCTGACCGCGGCGAGCCCACCACTCCTCGGCTGGGCCGAAGTCGTACACGAAGCCGAACTCCACATCCTCCATCGTTTCCCCGCCGGCCACGGCGATCGACAGCGCGTGATGGGGAAGGCCGCGCTTGGCGTTGAGCGAGCCGTCGATGGGGTCGATGACCACCCGCACGGAGGGGTCTCCGTAGTCGACCTCGCCGCGCTCTTCGGAAACCGCCACGAACCGCTGTCCCGCTTCGCGAAGTGCATCGAGCTCGGTCAAGATGAGTGACTCGGCGTCGCGATCGATCACCAGCGTGCGGTCTCCGCCGCTGCCTCGCGTCCCTGTCTCCTCGGCGCGCTGCTTGGTGCTTGGGACCTCCGCCAGCATGTCGGCGAGCTGCCTGGCCGCACGGCGACACAGGCCAAGCCAATCCGCATCCAGCGCCGAGCGTGTAGAGGTCATCGCTCAACCTATCCTGTCAGAGAGTGAGCGCCAGCCACGAGGAGCTTCTTCCCCGTCAGCGGGAAGCTGTCACCCACCGATCGGGCCCCCTCCTAATTCGCGGCGCCGCCGGGACGGGAAAGACCATCGCGCTGATGCGGCGCTTCAGCTGGTTGGTGGCGCAGGGTTGCCGACCCGAGCGCATTGCCGTGGTCGCTGCCTCGCCCGGGAGGGGGGACCAGGTGCGGTCCTGGCTCGAGGACGAGCTTCGCCAGGGCTACGAGGAGTTGTTCGTGTTCACGCCGATCGGCCTGGCGGCGCTGCTCGTAGATGCCTCCGGTCCTGGCTCGGGCGCGCTTGATGCGGCGCTCGACGCCAGCGAGCGTTTCGCGATGCTGCTCGAGCGCATCGACGAGCTCTCGCTACAGAGCCACGATTTCGGCGGGAGCGCCCGTGCGCTCCTGGCCGGATTCATCAGGCGGATCGACCGGCTGAAGGCCCACCTGATCGATGCCGAGCAGTACGCCAGCTGGGCGTGGACGCTCGCGGACGGCGAGGGCAAGGGCGAGGCGGCTGACGCTGCGCTGGAATGCGAATTTGCCGAGGTCTACCGGGCGCACGAGCGGATGCTTGCGGAGGCCGGCATGGGGGACGCCGGAGATCTGATCCGCGACGCGCTCCGGCTCATGCGTGGGCGTCCTGCGCTGGCCGATCGGTTCGAGCATGTCCTCGTCGACGACGCCCACGAGCTCGAGCCCGCGGCCGCCGAGCTGGTCTCCACAGCGGGCGGAAGCGGACTGGTGGCAGCATTTGACCCGGCCCAGGCGAGCTTCACGGTTCCGGGCGCGCGGGTGGTGGAGCTTAAGCAGAGTCTTCGCTGCCCGGAAGTGCTGCTGCGGGCAGCCGCCGCGATCGTCGAGGTCCCGGTATCGCCACGTGGGGAGGGTGGGGAGGTCGCTTTCTGGCGGTGTGCGGGCGAGCGTGCCCAGGCACAGGCCGTCGCCGCCGACGTCGAACGCCTGATCTTCCGCGAGGGGGCGGCTCCCGGGAGCATCGTCGTATTCGTACCGGCGATAGCTCGCGAGGGCCAGGCGGTGGCGGTGGCGCTGGAGGAGCGGGCGGTCCCACACCGGGTGGTGGGAGAAGCAGCGTTCTTTCAGCGCGCCGAGATCCGAGATCTGCTGGCCTGGTTGCGGTTGCTCGCCGATCCCTCGGACGCGCCGGCGGTCGTGCGGGCCCTGGCGCGTCCGCCGATCGACCTGCGGTCGGTTGACATCGCCCGCTGCACGCAGATCGCACGCCGGCGCAAGCTCGACATGGTGGCGGCGCTCGCCGCGGCGACCGAGTCCCCGCAGGTGCCTCCGGAGGCTCGCGAGCGGCTGCGTGTGTTCCTCAAGCTATACCGCACCGGGGTAACGACGCTCGACACCGCCCGCCCCGATCTCTATGTCCACCGCTTGATCGATCGGCTCGGCCTCCGGCGTCATCAACTGTTCGCCGCCCAGGCTGACGTGGTGGAGCGCTTGCGCGCGCTGGCCCGGTTCGGTGAGCTTGCGTCGACCTACGCTCGCCGCTCGCCCCAGGCCACGCCGCGACAGTTCGCCCGCTCGGTCGCCGCGGTGGCCGATTCGGGGCTCAGGGAAATTGAAGAGCCCGCGGTCAATAGCTCCGGAGCCGTGCAGGTCGTCCCCCTTGAGGCAGCGGGCTCGGTTCAAGCCGACCAGGTCTACATCATGGGTCTTCATGCCGGGCTGGCCGGGCCGGTGGCGGAGCGGATCCCAGCGGCCTTGGCCAGCAGCAGGGTCCGCCAACGGGATTTGGCGAGCATTCTCTACGCGGGGATCACCCGCGCCCGCAGCCGGGTCGTCCTGGCGTATCCGAGCCTCAATGACCGCGGCGCTGTCCTCCCCGCTGCTCCACTCCTCGAGCAGGCCCGGATCGCCGTGGGTGCCGAATGGCAGGATCGCCAGGAGGAGCTGTTCGGCCCCACGGAGACCCTGCACTCGACCTACCGCCTGCTGCGCGACGAGCTGCTTGAGGGAACTCTGCGCGTGGGGGGTCGACTGGGGGAGCTGCGGTTCGACACCGATCTCGATGTCTCGCACGCGGTGGCGCGGTACCTGGAGCTGCTCAAGCTCGCGGCGCTGATCGCCAGGCCTGAGGGGCAGAGCCTGGCCGAGGCCCTCCGGGACGTGAATGTGCGGATTCTGCAGAGCGTGACGGCCGAGCAGAAGGAGATCTTGAGCTCTTCGGCCCTTGACGACTATCTGCTTGACGCCGAGCGGGACGAGCGCCGTCGCGCCCAGACGGTGCTGGCTCGCGATGAGCCATCTTTGGAGCCGTTCTTGCCCAAGCGAGGTGAGGGGGTGCAGCTGTCGGCCTCCGACATCGACACCTACCGCACGTGCCCGCTGAAGTACAAGTTTGCGCGGGTGTTTCGCATCCCCCAGGAGCCGACGATCCACCAGCGCTTTGGGATCCTCCTCCACCAGGTCCTGGAGCGCTTTCATGCGCGTGAGGGTGCTGCCGGGACCCTGGCGGCGTTGCTGGGCTCGCTCGACGCGGGGTGGCGACGCGCTGGTTTCGGCGACTCTGAGGAGGAGCGCCAGCTGCGTGGCAAGGCGGCGGCAGCACTGGAGCGCTACCACGAGCGCTTCCAATCCGAGGAGACCGAACCGGTGTGGTTTGAGCGCGCGTTCACGTTCAAGCTCGGGCCGCACCTGCTGCGAGGCCGAGTGGACAGGGTCGATCGGCTACCCGGAGGCGAGTACGAGCTGATCGACTACAAGACGGGTCGCCCCAAGAGCGCGGCGCAACTGGTAGACGATGTCCAGCTTTCCCTTTACGCCGTCGGGGCGCGGGAGGCCTGGAGCCTCGAGGCCTCGCACCAGGCTTACTACTACCTTCTCGACGACCAGAAGGTGAGCATCCCGTTGGACGAGGAGGGCGATCGCACCGAGTGGATCCGTGAGGTCACGCTCGACGTCGCCGGGGGGATCCTGGCTCAGGAGTTCGAGCCGACCCCGTCCTACGGCGCTTGCTCGGTCTGCGACTACCGGCTGATGTGCCCCGCGGCTGAGCGCTGAGGCTCAGCTGGCGGGTCCCGAGGGAGGGGGATCCTCTCCCCGCTGGCGCAAGAAGCGTTGGAGATCGCGGGCAATGGTCTCACCCGACGGCAACGGCCCCACCTCCTCCGCCTCGTCGCCGTCCGTCGCCTGCTCAAGCCGCTCCACGAACGCCTGGACGTCGGGATCGCTCTGGACGGCGGCATTGACCTGCACGTCGTACTCGCTCGCCGCCGACTCCAGCTCGGATGCATCGACGGCAACTCCGACCAGCCCCTCGAGCTTGCGTACCAGCGCCAGGGATGCCTTTGGATTGGGACTCGCCGCGACGTAGTGAGGAACCGCCGCCCAGAGGCTGGCGGACGGCAGCCCTTCCTGCTGACAGGAGGCATGAAGGATCCCGACGATTCCTGTGGGGCCCTCATAGGAGGAGCGGGTCAGTCCCAACCGCGCTATCAGCACGGCGTCCGATGCCAGCCCCGTCACCGACACGGGGCGGGTGTGTGGGACATCGGCCAGCAGCGCGCCGAGGGTGACCACGAGTTGCGCGCCGAGCGCCTCGGCGAGCTCAAGTATCACCTGGGTGAAACCCCGCCAGCGCATCGATGGCTCGGCCCCAACGAGCAGGATCAGGTCCCGCGGAGCGCGCGGCACGCGGGCCTCGTAGAGCTCCACGGCGGGCCATACGATCTTTCGGGTCTCACCGTCTACGAGCCTGATCTGCGGACGGACCGTCTGGAAGTCGTAGAACTCCTCCGGGTCGATCGTGGCGAAGCGGCGGGCACCCAGCGTCGACCCGACGAACGTGAGCGCCGTGGAGGCCGCGTCGGCAGCGTCGTTCCATCCTTTGAACGCGCACACCAGAGCCGGGGCGCGGAGGCCATCGGGGCGGTACTCCCACTGCAGCGGATGCATCCGACTCACCGTACATGATGAGAGTTATGACTCCTGGAGGAGCCGCCACGGCATCCGAGGTGACGATTGCGACCGTCCGTCCCGGCGGCGAGCTGCGCGGCGTGTTCGCGTGCACGCGCAAGGACAGACTGCTCACCCGTAGCGGATCGCCGTATTTGGCGATCGAGCTCCGTGATCGCAGCGGGACGATCCAGGCTCGCGCATTTCGCGACGCCGACGCGCTGGGCAGCCGGTTCGACCGCGGCGAGCTGGTCCGCGTCGCGGGACGCATCGAACGGTTCCGGGACGAGCTGGTCGCCGAGATCGAGCAGATCGAACGGGTCAGCGCGGAGGCCGGCGGGGTCGATCCTGCTGCGTTCCTTCCACAGGCGTATCGAGACCTCGACGAGCTGGACGGGTTTCTCGAGCATCTCTCCGGCGAGGTCCACGACCGCCAGTACGCGTCGCTGCTGGCAGCTCTCCTAGGAGACCTATCGCTACGGGAGGCCTGGCGTCGCGCGCCCTGCTCCCGCGCGGGGCATCACGCCTACCTGGGTGGCCTGCTCGAGCACACCGTCGCAGTCACCACGCTCGCATACGAGCTATGCCAGCTCCACACCAGACTCAACCAAGACTTGCTGCTCACCGCGGCGATCACCCACGACATCGGCCGGACGCGCGAGTTCACCTACGGAGCCGAGCTGGGGCTCACCGACGAGGGCCGTCTGCTCGGACATCTGGTTCTGGGCGAGCAGCTGCTCTCGCAGCGCGGACAGATGCTCGACCGGCACCACCGCCTTGCGCTGCTTCACTGCGTGCTCTGCCACCACGGCCCCGGTCAGGCTCCGGGGGGCCGGTTCGCCTCGGCGGAGGCGCTCGCCCTCTACAGGCTGAACGCGCTCGACGCGGCGGTGAAAGGAGCCTTTGAGCAGGGATTGGGTAATTGACGAGCATCTAGCATGTGCGGGGTGGGGCAAGTTGCGAAGACATCTCGCGTAGGGCTGCTGGCATTGGTCGGGCTGCTCGTAGGGGCAGGCTGGCTGATTGGCGCTTCAGCCCTCGCCGGGGCAAAGCCGGTGTTCACGGCGAGCGTCGATGCCAGACCGGTGAACGGCACGGTTACGGTCACCTTGCCCGGCGGCACCCGCGCCCGCGTCAGGGCATCCCGGCAGGTACCCGTCGGCTCCACGTTTGACGTACGCAAGGGAACCGTCGAGGTCACCGCCGCCGACGGAAAGGGCGCCACGTACTCCGGGCAGTTCGGACAGGGGCAGTTCCAGGTGCTTCAGAGCACCGCACAAGGCGGTGCCACCGAGATCAAGCTGGTTGGAACGACCTGCAAGAAAGCTGCCGCGGACATGCCGCAGGCCTCGGTGGCGCGGCCGCGTCATCACGCTCCGGCTCATCGCCAGCTCCAGGTCATGGCGGGTGGGAACTTCATCGTGGTCGGCAGCGCTGGAAGCGCGATCGCCTCAGGGGAGGCGCGGTACAGCCTCGTCGACGCATGCGACGGCACGCACATCGTCGATCAGAGCGGGAAGGTCGTCGCTCAGCGCAAGCACGCTCCGACGAGGACGCTCAACCCCGGAGAGACTCAGATCGTCTCTTGCCAGCCGGGCACCGCAAACCCGACGTACTGCCTGTTGCTCCTGTCCTCGCCCCGCCAGAGCGTGTTCTCGTTCGGCGTGACTCTGACCCAGCCACGGGCGACTGCCTTCCGCGTCTGCTACGTCACCCCTGGCCGCGCGCGTAAATGCTTCTCGGGGTCACTCTCCCAGCAGACGATCCAGTTCGGCGATCTGGCCTGCTTTGTCAACGATGGACGCGGCGTCTATCCGGTGCGGTTCTTCGTCGCCGGCCACCAGGTCGGGATCCTGCTCCACTTCCGAGCGACCCGCCCGCAGCAGGTGTTCATCGGCTCCGACGCCTGCCACGGCACCGCCACCTAGCTCGTGATCGCGAACGACACCGGTGCCGAGTACTTCTGGAACGAGAAGTGCGAGTTGGTCAGGACGCCGTAGGCAAGTGCCTTGATTGGGCCGTGAGCGAGCGCTGACCGGAGCTTCCTAAGCTGCGGCCTCGTCAGCCGGAGGCGCACGCGCTTCGAACCGGCGTGGCCGAGGTGGAAGCCGTGGGAGTAGACGCTGATGGGTCCAGAGTGGGGCGGGCGGATGACGACGTAACCGATCGCGTAGCACGATCTGGAGCAGCTGATGCGGATGGTGAGGCTTCCCTTGGCGAGAGGATGCTGGTGTGGCGGGAGCACCACCCTGATCGCACCCAGGCTCTGCGGTTGCGCGAAAATCGCAAACCGGGCGAGCTGAGCTAGGTCGACGCTTCCCCAACCAGAGGCTTCGTCATAGCCGGGGCCGGCCGTGCAGCAGCCGAGCGGCCGCCCGTTGGCGCCAGGGATGAACGGACCGATGTCGTTGCCGATCCGCGTCACGTCGTTTAGGTACTGGGAGCGAAGCTGCGATTCGCCGATCGAATAGATCAGCGGGTTGATGAATCCGAGGTACTCCTGGTTCCTGGCCTTGAGCAGCTGGTTGATCAGGGCGAGGCCGCCTGCGAACAGCGGCGCCGCGGCACTGGTCCCGCCTGCGCTCAGCCATCCCGTGTGGCCGCCCCGCCGGCAATCTCTGGTGGTGCAGAAGATGGCGTAGCCGGGCTTGATGTCGGCCAGAAGCGAGACGTCTGGCACGGCGCGCGAGTTTGCTGCCACGATGCCGTTCTGGTATGGCGGCCGTGTCCAGATGGAGCTGAGGCCGCCACCGCTAGCGCCGAGGTGGAGGCCGGCGTCGTTCCAGACCACCTCGTCAGCGATCTGGTTTGAGCCGGTCAAGAACAGGTTCGTCCCGCCGACTGCGGTGACGAACCAAGAGGAGGCTGGATACAGGACCGCAAGGCGGTGGAGCGGTGGGCGCCCGGTGCGCTGGCAGCCCGCCGAGCCGGTGTCACCGCTGGCAGCGACGACGGTGATTCCGGCACTCGTCGCGGTCTGAATTGCGAACTGCGACGCCTGCAAGCCGGCCCTGCCGAGGGCGGCCCCGACAACGGGATCACACGCGCCTAGGGAGACCGAGATGACCGAAGGCGGATTGCGCTGACGGTCGAGCGGCGCCGTCAGCGCCGTTAGGACATCGGTGATGTCGAGCTTCGTCTCGTAGAGGTCGATCTCGCCCAGAGCGGGTGCGGCCGCGTTCAGGACCTCGGCGTCGAGCGTGGCCTCTCCGCCTGGCGCCGGGGTGCGGCGGACGCCGACGTGGAATTCCTTGAGCCGTGGAACGCGCAGGCCCCAGCAGCTAGCGAACGTCGCAAGATCCGATCGCTTGACGCCATCCGCCTCAATCAGGGCCACCCGCTGGCCTTGTCCGAAGAGGCCCGAGGAGTACAGCGGCCCGAAGTCGTATGCCGTCAGGTACTGGATCGGTGTGAACGCCGCGGTCGAGGGGTCGCCGCCGACCTCGCCGGCGCCCACGCCGCCGGCACAGCCGCTGGGCGTTCCCGAACGCTTCAGCTCTGAGCTCGGCTGGGAGGCCGCCGCCGTGGCGCCCGGGCCCGCGCGAACCCGCAATCCCGCCTGCGTCGCGATCGGCGTGGGCTCCAGCCCAAGGACCCCCGTCACATTTCCTCGCAACTGGGGCGGCACGCGACGCGAGGCTGCGTCGGGCCCAAACGCCGCCACACTCGCGTTTCCGGAGAACAGCCGCCGAGCTTGCGCCGCATCCATCGAGGCTTCAGCCAGCGAACCGGTGGCGTCGATGCGGACGTGGCTGGCGCCGTGCGCCTTAAGCCAGCTGATCACAGCTCGCCGCTCGCGTGGCGGGGCGCCGAACCGCCGGGCCAGCGCCGAAACAGTTTGATAGCGGCGATACTCGCTGGATCCAGGCGTCGCGACCGCCCACGCGAAGCGTTGGAGCCCGGCGTCGTCGACCCTCAGCGTCAGCACGATCTGCAGCGGCTGGCGGGCGGAGGCCGAGGCGGCCAATCCCGGTCCCAAAGCGCTGACCGCGCACGCCGCGGCCAAGCCAACGCACAGGTGCGCTCCGCGCCGTGGCATGCGCTAGACCCTAGCGGCCAGCGCACGATTGCGCACCGCCGAATCCGCGGGATTTGTGCGGAGCGGGAGCCCCGCTCGAACCGCTCCACCACGCGTGTGCGCGTCTTGCAATTTGCCTGTGGAATCGCCACACTTGGCCCCTGTTGGGGGTATCGAACGGAGGACACGGCGTGGAAGAGGGGCACGGCGATCACGGAGGAAATGCCTTCAAGGTGTTCATCAGCTATCGCCGCGATGACGCTGCTGCGGACTCACGGCTCCTGTATGAGCGAGTGGCCGAGCGGTTCGGCCGGGAGAACGTGTTCCTGGACGTCGTGGCGCTGGAGCCCGGAACTCGATGGCTGGAGACGATCAAGTCTCACGGCGAGTCCTCCGGTGCAGTGCTTGCGCTGATCGGCCCCCGCTGGCTGTCGATCCTGAGCGACCGCACCCACTCGAGGTTCGAGAGTGCAATCCAGGACGTCGTCAAGCTCGAGCTTGAGCTCGCGCTCAGCCGCGGCTCCGGCGTAGAGGTCATCCCCGTGCTTGTCGGGGGTGCGGAGATGCCCGCCCCCGATCAATTGCCAAAGTCGCTGCGGGCGCTCAGCGCCACCCACGCCGTGGAGCTGAGGCACGCACAGTTCAACCAGGATGCGGATGCCCTGATCGCGGCGCTGGAGCAGATCGAGCGCCGGCACGCGAGCGGATCCGGCGTGGTCCCTGCTCCGGCACCCGCGGCCCCTCCGCCTCCCGCCGCGGCGCCTTCGCCTGTCGCGACCGCTCCCCCTCCCGCGCCGCCGCCGCCGCCGGCCGCCGCTCCCCCTCCGGCCCCCGCGCCCCCGCCTCCCTCGGAACCCGCAGGTCAGCCCCATGCCCCGCGGCCGGACGAGCGCCACTACGAGACATTGCTCCGGTTTCTCCTTGACCAGGGCACGGTCGTCCCGTTGCTCGGCCCGCGCGTCTACGGGCGCCTGCCTGACGCCGAGACGATCGCCGCCGGCCTTGCGCGCCGCTTCGGAGTGGACGTCGGCACGCTCGAGCTACCGCGCGTTGCGCAGCACGTCTTCGTGTCCTCGGGTAGGCCTGACCTACTCAGGTCGCTGCGCCAGATCCTGGCGCAGAACTCCGAGCCCAATCCGGTGCACCGCTTCCTGGCTCGGTTTCCGCAGGAGCTCGAGCGCATTGGCCTTCCCTCGCGGTATCAGATGATCGTCACCACGAACTACGACGACACCCTGGAGCGTGCCTTCGATGAGGAGAACGAACCGTACGATCTGGCCGTCTACGTGGCAACGGGGGAGGACCAAGGGCATTTCGTGCACTGTCCCTACGACGCCGACCCCGAGGTTGTGAGCATCGCCAATCGCTACGGCAAGTTCCCGATCGACGACTTCGGGGAGCTCGAACGGACCGTGATCGTGAAGATCCACGGCAGCGTTCCGGCTGAGGTGCGCTCGTTCGGCCCCAAGGACAACTACGTCATCACCGAGGACAACTACATCGACTATCTGAGCACCAGCCCGATCGAGAGTCTGGTCCCGGTGCAGATCCTCGGCAAGCTCACCGAGAGCCATTGCCTGTTCCTTGGCTACACCGCCCGGGATTGGCATCTTCGTGTGTTTCTCAAGCGGATCTGGCGAGGAGAGCCGCTGGGCTCGAAGTCGTGGGCGGTAGTGCGCGACCCGCACCCGCTGGAGAAGGATCTGTGGAGCCAGCTCGGAGTCGACTGCTTTGCCGATCCGCTCGACCACTACGTCGAGGAGCTCCACCGCCAGATGCTGTCCCGGACCGTTCACGCGTAGTGGGCGCTGTTGGCGAAGCGCCGGCGGCTAGTCCCCGCCAGGCGGACTCGCCGTACGTTGGGCTGAGCTATTTCACCGAGGATGTCGCGGACCTCTTCTTTGGCCGCGAGTCTGAGCGCACCCTGATCATCGGCAACCTCCGCGCGGCTCAGCTCACGATCCTCTACGCCGAGAGCGGGGTTGGCAAGAGCTCGCTGCTGAACGCGGGCGTGGCCGCGCGGCTGCGGAGCCTCGCCATGCGAAGCCTCGCCGAGCGTGGATCCGCGCAGTTCATCCCTGTCGTTTTCAACTCCTGGCGAGACGATCCGGTTGGGGATCTGATCGGCGAGATACGCAGGGCGGTCGAGCCATTCGTCTCGGATGCCCAACTGGAACTCCCCGCAGACCGGCTCGAAGGAGCCATCGAGGCGGCCGCGGCGGCAACCGGCGCCACCCTGCTCTTGATCCTCGACCAGTTCGAGGAGTTTTTGCTGTACGGCGCCAGCGACGGCCAACCCTCACGGTTTGCCGATGAGCTGGGCCGCTGCATCAACCGGCACGGGCTTCCGGCCAACTTCCTGATCGCCGTCCGCGAGGATGCCTACGCCGGGGTTGGAGACGTCCTGCGTGGGAAGGTCGTCAACGCGTACGCCAACACGTTCAACCTCGAGCATCTCGATCGCGATGCCGGACGTGAGGCGATCGTCAAGCCGATCGAGCACTTCAACCAGAGCCATTCCGAGGAGCCGCCCATGGAGGTGGAGCCGGGACTGGTGGAGGCGGTGCTCGACGGCGTCACGACCGGACAGGTCGCCTTCGACCACGAAGCGGCGGGTGTGGTGTCGCAGGATGGCGCCCTCGCCGGCGGGAACCGGATTGAGACTCCATATCTCCAGCTGGTCCTGAGCGCGTTGTGGGAGCGGGAGCGGGACGCGGGCTCGCGCGTCCTGCGGGCAGGGACTCTGGAGGAGCTCGGCGGCGCGCAGGCCATCGTCCGTTCCCACCTGGAGCGAGCGATGGACCAGCTCTCTCAGTCAGAGCGCGAGACTGCGGTCGACATCTTCAATCACCTGGTCACTCCGTCGGGGACCAAGATCGTGCACGCCATTCCGGACCTGGCTCAGTACGGCGGACGCGAGGTACCTGAGGTTGAAACGTTGGTGGAGAAGCTGAGTAGCGGCGATCAGCGGATCCTGCGGCCGATACCCCCTGCGCCGGGCGAAAGCGCAATGCGGGTGGAGATCTTCCACGACGTGCTGGCACCCGCGATCCTTGCCTGGCGCAACGCCCAGGACTCCGTCCGTCTGGAGCGGGAGCGCCAGGCGGCAGAGGACCGCGCCACCGCCGAGCGCCGGAGGGCGCGAATCTTTCGCGCGCTGGCCGTGGTCGCCACGGCGCTGCTTGTCCTCGCCGTCGTCGCCGTGATCCTTGCGCGCGTGGAGACGAACCGTGCCCACCAGGCGGAACACCTGGCACTTTCACGACAGCTGGCCGCGCAAGCGACGAGCGACCTGCAGAACGGCGCCCTCAGCCGCGGCGTCCTGCTGAGCCTCGAGGCCTACCGCCTGTCACCCACCTCAGATGCGAGGACCAGTCTGATCCGGGCGATGGACGCAACTTCCGCCATGGTCTCCGACTTCGGCGGCCACACGGCCGATGTGACGAGCGTGGTCTACACGCCTGATGGCAAGCTGATTGCCACCGGCGGCGCCGACGGCTCGATCCTGCTTCAGGACGCCAGCACGGGGGGCGTAGTTGCCGCGCTGCGGGGCCACACACAAGCTGTGAACAGCATTGCGCTGAGCCGGGATGGCAAGACGCTCGTGTCAGGGGGCCAGGATGGAGCGCTGATCTTTTGGAGCATCCCGGACGGCCGGCAGCTTCGGGTCATCCGGCAGGCGACCCCCATCAACGGAGTCGACTTCAGCCACACGGCCGCGGTGGTTGCCGCCAGCACTCCGCAAGGCATCGTGAACCTCTATGACGCCACCACCGGCCGCTTGCTTCGGACGCTGAAGGTCAGCCGCAAAGGTGTGAACGCCGTGGCGTTCAGCCCGGACGGACGAACGCTTGCGACGGCGAGCGATGACCACACCGTGGAACTCTGGAACGTGGTTAGCGGAGCGCACATTCGGACGCTAAGCGGCCATTCGAAATCGGTGTCCTACGTGGTGTTCGCTCCCGATGGAAAGACGCTGGCCTCGGCAAGTCAGGATCGCTCTGTGATCATCTGGAGCGCCACGACGGGTGCCCGCCTGAGAACCCTCCGCGGCCATACCGACTTCGTCAATTCGGTCGCCTACAGCCCGGACGGAGCGGTTCTCGCATCAGCCGCCGACGATCACCACGTGATCCTGTGGAACGCGGCGACCGGACGCCAGCTCCAGACGCTGCGCGGGCACTCGGCCCAGGTCGAGTCCGTGGCCTTCTCACCCGCCGCCGCGACGCTGGCGTCGGGCGGAGATGACTTCCAGGTGATCGTCTGGCAGGCCAAGCCACCCCTGGTGAAGCAGGATCTCGCAATCGGAAGCGCGGTCAACGCCGTCGCGTACAGTCCTTCAGGCCGGACCCTGGCCGTTGGTGCCGACAACGGCACGATCGGTTTGTACGAGTCCACGACCGGACGGCGCCTGAACGTCCTGCGAGGTCACACCGGAGCCGTCGAGAGCCTCGCCTTCAGCCCCGATGGCCGCACCCTTGCGTCGGGGAGCGCCGACCAGACGGTGAGACTTTGGGACGTGAGCACCGGTGCGCTCAAGCGAACCCTCCGCGGCCACAGCGACTATGTGTTCAGCGTGGCGTTCTCTCCGGACGGGCGTACGCTCGCCTCAGGGAGCGCGGACACCACCGTCAGGCTGTGGAACGCCACCACGGGTGCCGCCGAGTTCACCCTGCACGGCCACACGGACTTCGTCAACGCCGTCGCTTTCAGCCCTGATTCGCGCACGCTCGCATCCGCCAGCTCAGACAAGTCGGTGATCCTGTGGGATGTTGCCTCGGGGCACCGCCTACGCACCCTGACTGGGCACACTGCCGCGGTCCAGGCCGTAGCGTTCAGCCCCGACGGGCGTCTGCTTGCCTCCGCCAGCAACGATGGCGCCGTGCTGCTCTCCAACCCAAGCACCGGGGCTCGGCAGGGCGCCCCGCTCGCGGGCGAGACGGGCTCGGTGCTGACAGTGGGGTTTGGCGGAAACGGAACGGTGGTCGGGACCGCAGGCGCCGAACAGAGCGTGTTCGTTTGGGACCGAGCGTCCGGGCTGGCCGATGTCTTCCCGGGGCACGCCGGTCCGATCCAAGGGATTGCTTTCAGTCCCGACGGTCGCGATCTGGCCTCGGCGAGCCTTGATCAGACGGTGCAGGTGATTGGGCCGGTTCCCTCGACCGTCTCCTACGACTCCGTGCTCACGCGCCTATGCGGCGTGGTGCGCCGGAACCTGCTGCCAACGGAGTACGCGCAGTTCCTGCCTGGTCAGCCCTACCACCACACCTGCTCAGCCGCTTCTCCCGGCTGAACCACAGGGCGAACCCCGTCAGGTAACGAGGCTGATGAAGGCCGGCGTCGAGAGCTTCAGCAACTTGAAGCTCGAGTCGGTCAGCTCCGCGTAGACGATGGCGAGGATCAGCGTGCGATGCGCCTCCGCTGCGCGTAGCTTGCGGAGATGTGCGCCCGTGAGCCTCAGCCTCACGGTCCGCGACCCGGCGCTGGTCAAATGAACTCGAGCCCCCACCTGGAAGGGAGGTCCACCGTCGATCTCGATCCGCGCGCCGGCTATCGCAAAGCAGGCCCGGGAGCATTTCAGCCGCACCAGCAGCCCGCCGCTGCGCACGGGATGCTGGTGAAGGGGAACGCCGACAGAGATGCTCCCGGGATCCGGCGCCTGAACATGGGCGGCCAGCTGAGCCAGGTTCGCGAAGTTGACGCTACCCCAGCCTGAGGCTTCGTCATACCCGGGCCCCGCAGTGCAGCAGCCGAGCGGGTTCCCCCCTCCGCCTTGGATGAACGCGCCGACGTCGTTGCTCCCCTGGGTCACGTCGTTGAAGATGGCCCCGTGCACCGAAGAGCCGCCGGCGGCGTAGAGCAACGGGTTCACGAGGCCGAGGTACTGCTTGCCTTGAGCTTGGAGGTCCTGGTCGATGAGTGCGAGGCCCCCGCCGAAGAGCGGCGCAGCGGCGCTGGTTCCACCGACCCGGTGCCAGCCGCCACCCGGGCAGTCCCGGGTCGTGCAGTAAAAGGCGTATCCGGGCAATCGGTCTGCTAGCAGCGATACGTCCGGCACGGCGCGGGCGTTCCTCGTCACGGCGCCGTCCTGGTAGCTCGGCCGCGGGAAAACCGCGCTGAAGCCGCCGCCTCCGGCGCTGCGGCCGTGAGCGAGCGCGCCGTCATTCCAGACGATCTCCTGGTTGATGTGGTTGTCAGGAGCCAGGAGGAGGTTCGTGCCCCCGACCGCCGTCACGAAGCTCGAGGACGCGGGGTAGTCGACGGCCAGCCGATGCAGGGGAGTGCCGCTTCGCCCCTGGCACCCGGCCGACCCGGTGTCGCCCGCTGCCGCGACGACGGTGCTGCCGCTCAGCGCCGCCGTCTCCAGGATGAAGTCCAGATCGCCGAAGCCAGCGGGTCCGAGGTCCAGGTACGTCCCCAGCTCGCAAAGACCCAGCGACACCGATATCACCTGCGGATGAGCCCCGTGGCGCTGGAGCGGAGCGGCCACGGCCCTCAGCAGGTCGCCGGGAGCATCTGAGCTCATCTCGTAGAGGTCGAGAGCCTTAACGTCGGGCGCGGCGGCGTCGAGTACCTCGACGTCAAGCGTGCTCTCACCTCCAGGGGCTGGAAGCCGCTTTCCTCCGATCTTGATCTGGTGGAGCGGCGGGAGCCGCAGCCCGAAGCAGCGTGCGAAGGTCCGCACGTCCGACGGCTTCACCGAGTCGATCTCTACCAGTGCCACCCGCTGGTTTTGGCCGAGCAGGCCGGCCTGGTGAAGCGGATCGAAACCGTACGCGGTCAGATACTGGTTCGGCGTGAAGGCTGCCGTGGTGGGATCGCCGGCGAACTCGCCGGCCCGCTGGCCGGCACCACAGCCGGCCGGAGTCCCGGTCCGGGTCCTGGAGGAGGGCTGATCCGCCGCGGCGCCACGAGCGTCGAAGCGGTCACTGAGGGGCAGCGTCCGGGTATCGAGGCCGAAGACCGCCGTGACAGCCCCCGCCAGCTGCCCCGGGACTCGGGGCGTGACCTTCGCCGCGCTCGCCGTAACCCGCGCGCCGAACGCGCGCGCCGCGGCGGCCAGCGGCATCACCGCCTCGACGAACGAGCCCGTGGCATCCACATCGGCACTTGCCGCGCCGTGCGCTCGAAGCCACGAGAGCACCCGGCGGCGAACCGACTGGGAGGCGCCGAAACGGCGGGCCACGCTCGCCACCGACTGGTGGCGGCCGTACTCGCCGGATCCCGGTGTCGAGACCGCCAGGGCAAGGTTCCGGAGTCCCACGGCGTCTACCTTGAGCGGCAGCACCAGCTGCACCTGCCCCTGGGGCGGAGCCGAGCCGTTGGCGGTGGCCGCTCCGAGCAGCGTCGCAACCAGGAAGGCGATCAGCAGGACCCGCGCATCGACAGGCCGGCTGCTCACGCCAGCCTGTCAGCTGCCTGGCGGCGAATAGACGAGCGTCACTGCGAGGTAGTCATCCTCGGAGGTGGAAGGCCCAAAGGGATCGCTCGGCCCGGCGCTGAAGTCGTTCGAGTTGAAGGCGCCGCTGCCCGCCAGCACGTCAGCCCCGATCGTGGTGATTCTGTCGTCCCCGCCGGACAGCACCCCGATCCAGTACGTGCCCGCCGGCAGCTGATGGCAGAAGAACTCGACCTTGCCGTTCACGGTGCACGGCGGGAATGACAGCGTGAAGGAGCTGTCGGCAGGCATGCTTGAGTTGAACACGCTTGGGCTCGTGACCGCCACCAGCGGCCCCGGGGCGCCGCCCTGGTCGGCGTACACCACCCCGCGGATCGACGCGTTCCCCTGGGCGCCGGTCGGGGCTAGGTCGGCCGTCATGAACCCGATCGAAACTCCCACCGGAAGTGTGAGGCGCGTGACCGCCTTGAGGTTTGTGGGGAGGGGGACTCGCTTCGGGTTCTCGTCGATGTTCCCGACCGGCCCGAAGCAGGGGAGGTTGACGGCCGGCCTGGCGGGCGAGGAGAGATGGAAGCCGAGCGGCGGCCCGAGCTGGACGCCGTTCAGCCGGTACGTGACTGCGTAATTCCCGGCGCGGACGGCTTGGCACTGGACCCCGCCGCCCTGACCCCCCACAGCCACGCCATCCTCGAAGAGCGGATTGGCGAAGAGAACCGATTTGCAATTGCGCGCCGCAGATGGCGCTGTGACGCAGAACTGGAACGTGGTTCCGGCGTGCGTGGTGACCAGCAGGGGGACGTACGCTCCGCGTGAGCTGCCTTGCGTCTCCAACTCGAGCCCGACGCAATAGCCAGCCGCGCGTGTGCACCGCAGCTGCTCGATCTTTCCTGGGGTGATGATCCGCTGCAGGCGCTTGTCAGAGCTAGCGGTCTGAACATTTCCTGATTTGTCGGCAACCGCGGTTGTCCCACCACCCGTGTTCCCAGCAGCGACGGTGGCCCCTGCGCAGGCGTCCGCGAGTGTGAACTTCGCGACGCCCGAGGTGGCCTGTGCGGAGCCGCTGCTCCCAACGACCACGAAATCCGGCGGAGCCTGGGCGCGCAGGTACCGGTGAAGGTGGGGACGACGCCGCGCGATCGAAGCTCGCTGGCACAGGTCGCCCCCGATCCGGATCTCGGTGGTGGGAACGCCAGTGGGGCTCTGGCGCGGCGTGAACGAGCCCTTGCTGAACTGGCCCGAGTAGGTCTTCCCGCGTCCGGCGGCCACCGTCACTCGAGCAATCCCCTGGCTGGCGTCGACAGTAGAGCCGAACCGAACCAGCCGCGCGCCCCTCAACGCAACCGACTTCCCACCGGGGGTGGTCACGAGGACGGTACCGCCTACCTTGCCCACCACGAACGAGCGGCCTTGACTCGGTGCCAGCGCCCGCCCAGAGCTGAGTGGCGCCAGCCACAGTGTGAAGGCACCAAGCAGGGCGGCAAATAGCGCTACAGCCATTCGTCGTGTCCGGAAAGAGGGCATCGTCAGCCGGTGCCTACCACGCTCAGAGCGTTCACCGAGAGGTAAGCGTTCTCGACCACGGACGGGCCGAACGGGTTGCTTGGCCCCGAGCTATAGGAGTCTGCGTTTTCGACGCCGCTGTTGAGATAGGGGTCCGCGCCGATCGTGGCGACCCTGTCGTTGCCGCCCGAAATCACCCCGATCCAGTACGTGCCCGGCTGAAGGCCGTAGCTGCGCCCTCCCGGAAACGTCATCGTGTAGTTGTTCAGGGGCATTCCGGCCTTGAACACGATCGGTTGGGTCACGGCCAGCAGGGCGCCCGGAGCGCTGCCTTGGTTGGCGTAGATGACGCCTCGAACGACCTCCTGCCCCTGCGCCCCGCCGTTCGGACCGAGCTTGACTCCGATGATCCCCACCGAAAGGCCAAACGGAATTACGAGCCGGGTGGCGACCTTGAGGTTCGCCGGAAGCGGCAACTGCTGTGGGTTGTCGTCCAGGTTGCCCAGGAACCCCAAGCAGGGGACTCCCGCCCGGCCGACGACAGGCATGTGGAAGCTGAGCGGCGGCCCGAGCTGAACGCCGTTGAGCCGCCAGATGATCGCGTAGCTCCCGGTGCGGTGGGCCTGGCAGAGGACGGTGCTGACTGATCCCGTGAACCCACGACCATGTTCAAAGACTGGGGAGTTGGCGACCGCCGGCTGGCACGAGCGCTGCCCGGACGGCACCGTCAAGCAGAGCTCAAACGTGTTTGTGCTGCGGGCAGTGGCCACCACCGGGAAGTAAGAGCCTCGCAGGTCTCCCCTGGTCTCGAGCCGGACCCCGAGGCAATAGCCGGCCGTGTGCGCACACCGCAGCTGCTCCACACCACCTGGCTCGATCGTTGTTCGGATGCGGCCGTTGGTGCTGTCGGCTTCGACGCTGCCTGAGTGATCGGAGACAGCGGTTGCGTTGCCGTTTGGGCTTCCAGCTGCGACGGTCGCCCCGGCGCAGGCGTCCGCGAGCGTGAACTTCGCAACGCCGGAGGTGGCCTGAGCAGAGCCGCTGCTACCGACGACCACGAAATCCGGCGGAGCCTGGGCCCGCAGATACCGGTGGAGGTGCGGGCGGTGCCGCGCGATCGAGGCTCGCTGGCACAGGTCGCCCCCAACCTTGATCTCGGTGGTGCTGCTGCCGCTGGCGCTCTGAGCCGGCTTGAACGTGCCTTCGCTGAACCGCCCCGAATAGGTCTTTCCGCCTGCGGCGGCCACGGTCACCCGAGCACTCCCCTGGCTGGCGTCGACAGTGGAACCGAACGGAACCAGCCGCGCGCCGGCCAGCGCAACCGACTTCCCACCGGGCGTGGTCACGACGACGGTACCGCCGACCTTGCTCACCAGGAACGAGTGACCTTGCCTCGGCGTCAGCGTCCGGCCCGAGCTGCTCGCAGGCAGCCAAATTGCGACCGCACCAAGCAGGACAACCATCAGCCGAGCAAAAATCCGCGTCGAACGCTGCGGCGGTTGCCCCCTCACGATTTCATTGTAGTTCCGTCTTGGGCCGGCGCAACGGCGAATTCCGGGGCCGGCGGAGGCGCCCCCTGCGGTCGGGGCGCGCCGAGGCGCAGGATCTCGAACCCCGCGCCGGCAAGCATCACGGGCACCTCACGAACTGGCTCGCGGTCCTTGTCTCGCTCGCTCTCGGGCAGTTGCTCCCAATCGACTATCAGCGGGTGGATCTTGCGATCGTCGTCCCTTTCAGGGCCGTACCGCCAGCCGGTCCGTACCTTCTCCGCGACCCAGCGGTCGTGCTCGAGCCGGGCCAGATCCTCCAACTCGTCCTCGGTGAACTCGAACAGGGGACCCGTTGGATCGATCAGCGGCGCGGGAACGAGTGCGCAGCTGGTGGCCTCGAGCTTTGCGCCGATCCCGTCAGCGAAGGCACGGTTCGCGTCCTTCCAGTGCTCATCCAGCTGATCCCAGGGGACCATCAGACCCCGGCCCATCGGCACGCCCCGCACGAGCTGGTGGCGTACGTATTCCTCGTGCTTGGCCTGGGCCAGCGTCTCGTTGGTGCCGTGCAACAACGCCGCCACCTGCAGGGTCCGGTTCAGCACTCCGAAGGCATACACCCCCTGCGCTGTCTGTGGGTCGTCGTGGAGGATCTTGGCCAACCCCGCCCGCGCGTCGTTGACCGCAACCGCGAACGGGACCGAATGGAGCTCGGATCGGGCTCGCAGCGCAAGGGCAGTTTCCAGCGCCTTGGCCTCTTCGGCGATGCACACGTAAACGGCGCTGACCGCGAGGTCGTTCTCCACCGCCAGCGGACCGCGCTGAAGCTCTACCCCGAGGTGCGCCGCCACCGCCCGTAGCTCGCAGATCCGCTCCAGGGCCGGATACCTGGCAAGCAGCCGCGCCCTTTGATCTTCCGCTGCTTCGTCGACGATCGTCAGACGCAGGAGCTGCCCCGGGTCCTGGCGCGTGTTCTGCCACAACCGCGCGGTGTTCAGGACGAGGGCGTCGCCAATCCCCTCCAGGCCCACCAGCAGGACGTGGGGCCCATCAGCGGGCGGCGGTTCCACTTCCCCCGGAGTGAAGGGCGGCCGCTCGGCAAGCAGCATCCGCGCGGCGGTCTCGAACACGTTGAAGAACTCGATCCGCATCGCCTCGCTCTGATGGCTGATCGCCTCGGCCTTGAGCATCCGCCACAAGCCGGGATCATCGAGATGCACCAGCGTGTGCAGCACTCCTGCCGAGCGCGCCCGGCCTAGTTGATCGGCGGCGACCTCGACCTCCACGTTGCGGCCGTCCTCGCCGCAGACGACGAGGAGGTGACGCGCGCGATCGGTCCTTGCTTTCGCAAGCATGCGGGGATCGCGGGCATCTCCCGCCAGCACGGAGACGCCGCGCTCCTTTAGTCCCTGAAGCGAGCCATTGGCCTCGTCCACCTCGATCGCGACCACGCGGAATCCCTCGTCGTGGAAGGCGCTCGCCAACCTGAAGCCCGTCTCCCCTAGGCCGGCGATCACGACGTGATCGCGAACCAGGAAGCGGATGCCGACCAGCTGAAGCTGATTGCGAAACACGGTCACGACTCCGCGGAACACCGCGTAGCCGACTATCACCGGGGCCAGGAAGCGAGCCAGCTCCATCGCCCAAGGGATTGGTGGCTCAACGTCGAGGCCGTCGAGCTCGAATAGCGTGAGCGTCCGGTAGAAGGAATCGATCACCTCGCTGTGGCGGTGATGCAGGTGCATGTACTGCTGGAAGCCGATCGTCCCGAACACGAACACGGCGATGGTGAGGATGGCCAGGACCACGGGCCGGATGTCGAGCCAGATCGGGCGAAACCGCCGCCACCAGACCACTCGCAGCGCCCGGCTCCGCGAGTGCGGCAGGGCCTGCTGGTCTCCAGCGAGCATCGTCACAATGGTGCTCCAAATTTGGGGCTTTCGCCTCCGCGGAGCACCATAGTCCTTTCGTCCTTCGTGCCGAAAAGCCTTGGGCGGAATCCTGAAACGAGCGCCACGCTGAGGAGATATCGTGATCGATAATCAGAACGGCATGGAGGTTGTGAGAGGGCGATGAGCGAGGCAGCCAGGCCAGTCAGCAACCGCGAAGAGGATCGGCGGACGAGCGGGTCGTTCCATCCCTCGGTCTCCGGTCTGCACGAGCTACCGAAGTTCGTGCCCACTGCGCCGCTGGCGATGGCGGAAGGGTTTCCTCGCATCGGTTCCTACGGGTTCCTGTCGGACTGTCACACCGGAGCGCTGGTTGGACCCGACGGCGCGGTCGACTGGCTGTCTATCCCGCGGTTTGACTCCCCCAGCGTGTTCAGCGCCCTGCTGGATCGAAGCGCCGGGCAGTTCCGGGTGGGGCCCTACGGGGTCTACGTGCCGATCGCCCGCCGCTACTTGCCGGGCACCAACGTCCTGGAGACCACGTGGATGACCCGCAACGGATGGCTCCTCGTGCGCGATGCACTGGCCGTGGGGCCATGGCGGGACGCCGCGGACTCCACGGCTTGGTCGCGGCCTCCCACCGACTACGCCGCCCAGCACACGCTGATCCGGCTGATCGAATGCGTGCAGGGCAAGTTGGAGCTGGAGGTGGTGTGCGAGCCGATGTTCGACTACGCCCGTGAGCCCGCGATCTGGGAGCTGGTGGACGAGCACGGCGGGCTGGCGCATGGAAGGGGCAAGCACGGGCCCGAGGGTACGGAGTGTGAAGTCCGGCTTGCCAGCAACCTGCGGCTTGGAGTGGAGTCCTCGCGCGTGCGCGCGCGACACACGATGCGCGAAGGGGAGAAGGCGTTCGTCGCGCTCGGCTGGGCGGCGGACCTCGAGGTCCCGCGCACGGTCGAGGAGGCCGAGGAGTGGATGGCCCGCACGTTCCACTACTGGCGCGGATGGTTGAACGACGGCGAGTTTCCCGATCACCCTTGGGCCGGGTACCTTCAGCGTTCGGCGCTTGCGCTCAAGGGCCTCACCTACTCGCCCACGGGCGCGCTCGTCGCCGCGCTTACGACGTCGTTGCCTGAGACACCGGGCGGCGAGCGCAACTGGGATTACCGCTACACCTGGATGCGCGATGCGACCTTCACGCTTTACGCACTGCATGCCCTTGGGCTGGACTGGGAGGCCGACGACTTCATGCAGTTCGTGGTCGATCTGGGCCGCAACGAGGATGGCTCGCTCCAGATCATGTACGGGATCGACGGTGAACGGAGCCTCGAGGAGCAGACGCTTGACCACCTGTGCGGATACGAGCACTCGCGCCCGGTTCGGATCGGCAACGGGGCATTCGCGCAGCGACAGAACGACGTGTACGGCGCGGTGGTCGACTCCGTGTACCTGCACACGAAGCGGCGAAACCACATGCCGCCCGATTTGTGGCCGTTGGTTGAGGCTCAGGTGAACTGCGCCAAGGCGGTTTGGCGCGAGCCTGATCAGGGGATCTGGGAGGCCCGCGGGGAGCCCAAGCACTACGTCTCCTCGAAGCTGATGTGCTGGGTGGCGATGGATCGTGGCGCCAGGCTGGCGGAGACCTATGGCAATCCCGACATGGCCGATGGCTGGCAGGAAACCGCGGATCAAATCCGCAAAGAGATCCTGGAGCGAGGCGTCTCAGAGCGCGGCGTGTTCCGCCAGCACTACGACACCGACGCGCTCGACGCGTCGTTGCTCCTGATCCCAATCGTGCGTTTCCTGGAGCCAGACGATCCCCGGCTGATCAACACGGTGATGGCGATCGCCAACGAGTTGACCGATCGCGGTCTGGTACTCCGCTACAAGGTCGACGAGACGGACGACGGTCTCTCAGGAAAGGAGGGCACGTTTGCGATCTGCAGCTTCTGGCTGGTCGCGGCGCTCAGCGAGATTGGGGAGCAGAAACGAGCGCGCGCATTGTGCGAGCGGATGCTTGCGCTCGCCTCCCCGCTCGGTCTGTACGGCGAGGAGATCTGGGCCGAGGACGGGAGGCATCTGGGGAACTTCCCGCAGGCGTTCACCCACCTCGCCCTGATCAACGCGGTCCAGCACGTCATCGCCGACGAGATCGGTTGAGGCTGTGACATGACCAACTGCTCGAGCTGTGGGGGCGACACCCCGGAAGGTCGTTTCTGCATTCGATGCGGTGCGCCGTTGGGGCAGGGGCATGAGGGAAGGTCCAGCTCGCGGACGCACTACGCCGCGTCCCCACACGAGCACGTGGCGTTTCCGGCGGTCATCTCCAGCCTGTTCCCGCATTTGCCGCGCTCGTCGCATTGGGGGTTCCGCGTTGCGCTGCTGACCGGCGCGATCTTGCTGGTCATCCTCGCCGTGGCTCGCCTCTTTCCGCTGGGGCTGATCGCGGCCGCAGTCCTGCTGCCGCTGGTCGTCGTGCTGTACGTGATCGACGTCGAGGTCTACGAGGAGGAGCCGGCTTGGGCGATGGTCCTGACGCTGGCGTGGGGAGCGGTGTCCGGCATCGGGTTTGGCTTGATCGCCATCGCTATCTCGCCCTCGGTGACCTCCGTGATCACCAATGGGAACTCGCAATACCTCGTCTACCAGGGACTGGTGTTGCCGTTCTGTGGTCTGCTGGTGCTTATGGCCGGCCCCTTGGTGCTGCTGCGCTACCACCGCTTCAATAGCGTGCTGGATGGTGTGGCGTTTGGGCTGAGCGCCGGGGCGGCGTTCGCCGGCGGCCAGCTCATCGCCTACAGCTACCACGTCCTTGGCAACGGCATCCGTCCGCATGGCGCGCCGCTGCCCTGGATCTGGCGACTGCTGTCCTTCGGAGTGGCCCTTCCGATCGTGACGATGGGAGCTGCCGCTGCGGCGTCCGCCGCCCTGTGGCTTCGCCACCGCGCTCCCGCCCGGGACGCGGAGGCGCTCGGCCCGCTCGGTCATCCCGTCTTAGCGGTGCCCTTTGCCGCGCTCCTGGTCATGGGTGCTTCCGTGGGCGAGGTGTTCCTCCCAGCAGGAGCCTGGCTCGGCTGGCTGGTGTTCTTCGATCTGGTGGTGATCGTGTTCCTGCGCCGCGCGATCCACGTCGGGCTGCTGGAAGAGTCGCTCGAGATCCCGATCGGCGAAGAGTTCAATTGCCCCAACTGCGGCGGCGTCACGCGGCGCCACACCTTCTGCGGCCGGTGCGGAATCTCGCTCCAAGCGCTGCCGAAGGTGCGCCAGCCCGGGTCCGCGACCACGGTCACGACCCCGGTCATGCCCACACCGGAGCCCGGCACGTGAGCAGCTCCGGGAACGTTCCCACCTGGCCTGGCTGGGATCCGCACGTCGCCCCGCTCCCGGTACGCGGTTCCCATGTGCATCACCACCTGCGCGGGCTGTCCCTCGGCCGGCTCCGCGCCCATCGGGTCCTGGTCGTGTACTTCGTCGTCCTGGCGGTCCTGGTGGGGGCTGGCGCCGTTGCGCTCGTCGTGGCGGCGCCGGGAAGTGCGCCCCTGTGCCAGCCCTTTAAAGCCTGCGCTCCGCCGGTCTCCGCCATGCCCCTGGTCAACCAGACCGTGTGGCGGAGCTCGCAGTTCGGATACACGCTCGAGTATCCGGGCGAGGCGTTGGCCCGCTCCTCAGAGGACGCGGCCGGCGTGACGCTCACCCTTCAGGGTGACAACTCGGGCACTATCGTCGTGCGGGGGACGCCGGCCAGTCAGGCCACCCCCGCCCAGGCAATCACCTCGCAGCTCGCCGCCCTCCCCGGGATCTCGCAGCTGTCGACCGATACCAGTGCCGCCGATCAGCTGCTGGGACCGGGCGTCGGGTATCGCAACGGCACGGGGGGCGTGTACGTCGGCTATCAGGATGCCTCCGAGGGCGTCGGTGGCGAGCAGGCGATCTACGCGCAGTCGGCGACGGATGGCCGGGTGACGATCACCGTGGTCGCGCTGGCACCTGCCTCGAGCGCCGGCCCTAAATCGGTCATCGCGCAAGCTGCCGACGTCGTCATCAACAGCATCCGCTGGTCCTGATGAAAGGGCGTGGGGTCAGAGCTGGGCCAGGCGCGGTGGCGTTGGCTGGCGGTCGTCTCGGCCACGATGGCGTTGCTCGGGACTGCCTACGCGCTGCTCTCCTCCGGCTCACCGTCTCCGGCGGTCGCTCGCGAGCGGCTGATAGGCCGCACCGAGCCCGCGGGGTGGTGAAGTTCTCGCTCGTCCTGAGGGTCGGTCAGCGCCGGCTCGACCAATTCATCTCCGGGCTTTACGACCCCCACTCGCCGCTGTACCACCACTTCATCGGCGCGCAGCTATTCGGACGGCGCTTCGGTATCTCCGATCGCCAGCTGGCGGCGCTGCGACGAGCGCTGCGCCAGGATGGGATACGGATCACGGCGGAGTATCCCCAACGCACTTCGATCGACGTCGCCGCTCCGGCCGGAGTGATCGACCGGATCTTCGGGATCCGGTTGATGAACTACAGGTCAGCGGCAGGGCGTGTGTTCCACGCCCCGGTTGGGACCCCCGTCATTCCACGCGCGCTTCAGCGATCGATCAGCAGCGTTGCGGCGCTCAGCGGGAGGTCCATCGCGCTATCGGACGATGTGCCCTCAGGGGGTCTGAGCCCGGAGACGGCGCGAGTCGCCTACGACATCACGCCGCTCTATAACCAGGGGATCCGGGGCGAGGGAGAGAAGGTCGCGCTCATCTCGTTTGCCCGCTTTGACCAGTCCGACCTGGACAGCTTCTCTCAGCAGTTCGGACTGCCTTCATTTACTCCCCAGGACATCCCCAGTCCACGGGACGGCGGGGCCACCGACTCGAGCTCCGACGGCGTCGGCGAGGCCGACCTCGATGCCGAGATCGTCCACGCGATCGCCCCGCGCGCGCAAATCCTCAATTACAACGCGCCACAAGCAACGGCAGAGGGAACTGACGCGTTCGGCGAGCTGGTCGACAAGATCGTGGCCGACGGCCAGGCGAACATCGTCACCGACAGCTACGGATACTGCGAGCTGACGTTCCCGTCCTCGGACATCCAGCGCGATGAGCAGGCCATCGACGCGGCCGTCGCGCACGGGATCAGCATCTTCAAGTCAACCGGCGACAACGGCGCCTATCAATGCCAGAAGTTCGACCAGACCGATCACCGCCTCTCGGTTGAGTGGCCGGCCTCAAGCGGCGGCGTCGTCGCCGTAGGGGGAACGACGCTCGCCGTGACGCCCACGGGTGGCTATGCCGGAGAGAGCTCATGGCAGGGGACGCTGACGGAGACGGGAGGTGGCGGCGGCATCAGCGCGTACGTTCCCCGTCCCAGCTGGCAGGACGCCCCGGGGGTGATCAGCCAGTTCTCAAACGGTAAGCGCCAGATCCCTGACGTGTCAGGGTCCGCCAACCCGTTCTTCGGCTGGGCGACCTACTCGGGCGGGAACCTGCGGGAGGCGGGTGGAACGAGCGCCGCCTCTCCATTTTGGGCGGCAACCATGGCGCTGATCGAGCAGTACGCGCGCACGCGCGGCATCAACCGGCTCGGCTTCGTGGACCCCATGCTCTACCGGATTGCCTCCACCGCTCAGAAGGCTCCGCCGTTCCACGACGTGACCGTGGGCAACAACCGCTACTACCCGGCCACCACCGGGTGGGACTTCGCGACCGGACTGGGATCCCCCGACGTCTACAACCTGGCCCAAGACGTCGTCGATTACGTGAGGAGTCATCCCAGCGGCTAGGAGCAATGAAGCGTCAGCCTGCTTCTTCCCTCCGGCGGCGTCGCTGCTCCTGATCATCCGCGCACGGCCGCCATGGCAACGCGGCCGCCGTAGCATCCTCCGCGGCGCGGCACGGGCCTGGTGGCCCATCCAGTCTTCAAAACTGGCAGGGCCGGGCAGCCCCCGGCTTGGAAGGTTCGATTCCTTCGCCGCGTCGTTGGTAGATCGGCGTTCGACGGCGGGTACGAGCCGCTGCCGGGGCCAGTCGGGCTTGTGCGGGAGACAGGTCGAGAAACGGGAAAGGTTGAGAGCCAATGTTGGTCGGGCGCACAGCGCCCCGACCTCCCCAGCCCAAAGCGCGGCCTGGCCGGCGCCTGTCAAGCCGCGCCCGCGCCGATGCCCGTCGGTGCCACCTTCGGCTACCGATGAGCCCTCCGCGGCTTTCCAGGGACGGCCGGCGCGATATCCCAAGCTATTCAACCTGTGCTCAGCCTCCTGCTCTGCCACAAAGGATCCACCTCCCGCCTCGTCGCCCATGCAGCTCCCTTTCGTGCATTTCGATCACCTCGGCGAGCTCGCCGCCGGGTTCGCTCGCGCAGGGAAAGCAGCGCCCTGGCTACGGCGAAAGAGTAGGTGCGGTCGGAGCGCGTGGCGGAGACGTGCTGCGGCGCGCGGGATGCTTCCGCTCGTTTGGGAGGGGCTCTCAGCCGCCGGCCGGCGCCGGCCGATCCAGCTGGTCCGTTGCGAGCAATCAGGTCACCCGTTCGGCTGGCTTTGGCTCGCTGAGTCGAAGCAGGCGTCGTGCGAAGTCCCGGTAGTGGCGGGGCTTGAGCAGGTTACGGGGGGCGAACTCGTGTCGGCTGCTACGGCTGGTTTGCTTGGGCGCTGCGTATCGGGCCGGCGGTCCGTACGACGGTCAGCTTGGCGGGCTGCGTTTGAGCTCGAGACGGCCGCGGCCGACGCGGCGGAGTGTGACACCGCAGTCGATGCTTGCGAGCCGTCGACGCAGCACGAGCAGCCGGGCCTCGAGGTTGTCGTTGCCTGCGGGTAGGCCGAGCGACTCGTCCAAGCGCAGCTCGCGGTTTGTGAACTGGGTTCGGCCTGAGTCGGCGTGGGAGGTGAGCATCGCCCAGAGGATCCGTCCTGGCGCCCCTTTGACGATGTACGCCGAGTCACACAGGATCGTGTCGTCGGCCTGGTAGTAGACGAGCTGGAGCGGCGGCCGACCGCCCGGGTCCGGATCGTTTCGCGCGCTCGCCGGCCGTTCGGGGACGGTTTCCGAGCGCGCTGCCAACGCGGCGGCCGCGTGCGAGCCGATGATTTGCAGCAGCCCTTCGGCCGGCCCGCTGAACGCACCGGGCCGGGTGCTTTCGAGGTAGAGGACGCCGAGCAGGTCGGCTCCGAGGATGAGCGGGATGGCGGCTGCGTTTCGGGCGTCGGGGAGGCCTGGCAGCGAGCTCTCAAGTTCGCTGATCGCCGTCCCCGGTTACGGTGGCGGCCAGCGCGCGCGAGCGCTGGAGGTTCGTGGTCACGATCAGGCGTCGACGTTTAGCCGCCATCCCAGGGAGCCCGGCGCCGAGCGCGACGGTGGTGTGCAGCATCGGCGCCCCGCCCGAGCCGGCGGCGGCGAGCAGCCGCCCAGTCGCGGAGTCGAGCGTGAACAGAATCGCGTATGGGATGTCGAGGATGTCATCGAGCGCGAAGAGCAGTTCTTGGCTGGCTTCCTGGTAGGTGGTGCACCGTTCGAGCCGGCGCGCGAGCTGCTCGATCGGTGCGAGCTGATCACGAGTCGTCGCTGGGATCTGACGCTCGCTAGCGACGCGCGTGCAGCGAAGCACGCGGTGGACATCAAGCCCGCGGAGCCGGAAGGCGGGGCCGATGCGCAGCTGCGAGGCAATCGCGTCGAGGTTCGCTCGCATCGCCTCGAATGCCTCCCCATTGGTGTCAGTGTGCAGGTATTGCAGGTCAAGCCGGTACTGCTCGCCGGTGCGGGCGCACACGACCAACGCCTGCGAGAACGGGCTGGCGGGGAGCGTGTGGAGCGCCCGGTTGGACACCTGGCGCGAGGTGCCGACGCGCTCTGAGTCAAGGTACTGCACCTGCTGGATGTAGCTGATGTGCGGCGTGCCGTCGGGACCGCAAGTGGCTAGCGGCGCCGGGAGGCCCGGCTCCAAGCAGTCGCGGATCGACTCGAGCTCGACCTGCTCGCTCACCGCGACCGTCCTGTGTCTGCCCGCGGGGTCTCGTCCATAGCCTGGGCAACCGCGATCGTCACATCGAGAAACTCCCGACCGACCAATCCGCGCGCGAACGCTTCGCGCATGCCAACCAGCTCGCCCTCAGCGACGAAGCGACCGACGTGTGCATCGACCGCTCTCAGCCGCTGCAGCGTCGGTGTGCAGACCTCGAGTACCGAACCTGTCAGCTGGACCGTCGTGTGAGATTGAAGACGCGCGAGCGTCGCCGCAACCGGGCTCCCGTCGCCCAGGTTGCGCGCCATCGCGGACTCGGGTGTGGCCTCAACGCAGACCCTCAGGTGCTCTCCGCGGTGGCTGAGCGACGGCCCCCACGCCCGCGCCAGCTCGGGACGCAGCTCGCGATCGCGGGTGGCGACAATCACCGCGACGCCCGCGCCCACCAGAGCCTCGAGATCGACCCCCGGTCCCACGACGAGATCCTATCGCGAGCGAGTAAGCAACTTGTAGGGGTTCGCTAGCAGCATTCAAGGAGACACGCGATGTGGCGGCTGGGATGATGGTCGCTCCCGGGCGCGCGCTGCGAGTCTGGGAATTATTGAGGGCGCTGCGCTAGCTACAGCTTGGAGCGCCGGGGTTCGAGAGGAAGGAGACACCATCATGTCCGAGGTGTTGGACGCAACGCGTGCTCTGGTTGAGGCCTACAACGTTGCAGATTGGGACCGGCTCGAAGGCCTGCTCGCGCCCGACTGCCTCTACGACGAGGTCGCAACGGACAGTCAGGCAGCCGGCGCGCGCGAGATGGCCACGCACTGGCAGGGATGGAAGCGAGCGATGCCCGATGCGATCGGCACGGTTACGAACGCCCTCGACTGCGGCGATACCGCGATCGTCGAGGTGACGTGGACCGGAACCTTCACCGGCCCGTTCGCCACGCCCGATGGCGAGCTGGAACCGACCGGGAGGCATCAGACCACGCGTGCCTGCCTCCTGGCCACGCTCCAGGGCGACAAGATCAAGCAGTGCCGCCAGTACTTCGACTCGATGGCGCTGATGCAGCAGCTCGGGGTGCTCGAAACGCCAGCTGCGGCCTAAGCCGAGCAGAAAGGACCCAACATGGCATACGGAATCGTTCACCACTTCTCCGGCGGCACACGAGAGCAATACGAGGCATCGCTCGCCGCCGTTCACCCGAGCGACGGCAGCCTTCCGCCGGGTCAGATCTTCCATGCCGCCGGCCCCTCAGACGGCGGCTGGACCGTGATGGCCGTCCACGACTCCAAGGAAAGCTGGGAGCGGTTCCGCGACAGCGTCCTGATGCCCCGCCTGCAGGCGGGCGTCGACGGCGGGTTCACCAGCCCTCCCCAGGAGACCGCCGTCGACGTCTACAAGCTCATGCCGTAGGGCAACGCCCGACAAGGGGAGAAGACATGCAGAGCGTCGCTTTTGCCGCACCGATACTTCCGGGCCGCGCCGAGGACGACCGCGAGGCGATGCGCTCGTGCTCGCACGGCGCCAGGAAGCCCGACTATGAGTCCTCTCGCGAGCGCCACGGGATCTCTCGAGAGTCCGTCTGGCTTCAGCCAACCCCCGCGGGGGATGTCGCCGTCGTCTACCTCGAGGCGGATGACCTCCGGGCGGCGTTCGCCGGGCTCGGCTCCTCGCAGGAGCCATTCGACCGGTGGTTTCGCGACATGGCCCGCGAGATCCACGGAATCGACCTCGAGCAAGGCTTTCCGCCCCCCGAGCAGCTGATCGACTTCCGGGCGGCCAACTAAAGGCGGTCATGCCGTGACACTCGAGGTCGGATCCGTCACCGAGGTCGGCTCGTTCACCTCCGGCGATCGACCGCGTCAGTCACGCCAGTGGACCGCGATTCACCACAGACAAAGGAGACGCAATGGCAGTTGGGTTGAGGATCAAGTTCGACGGCGGCACCGAGGAGCAGTACCGGGCCGTGCACTCCCACATGAGCATCGATCAGAACCCGCCTCCGGGCATGATCTTCCATTCCGCAGGTCCGATCGACGGGGGCTGGGGCGTAATCGACTTCTGGGAGTCACGCGAGGCGTTTGACCGCTTCCTGGAATCGGGGTTTGGACCGGCCGCACAGGAGCTCGGCGACCGAACCTTCACGACTCCTCCGGACATCAAGGAGTTCCCGGTTCACAACATCACAAAGCCCTAGCAGATGACTGCAATCGCGAGAGGACAAGGTCGTGGCAACACATCTCATATTCCATGAGGTCGACGACGTTGAACACTGGCTGCAATCGCCTAAACGGGAGGAGGTCTTTGCCCCCATCGGCATCAGCGTGCGCCCGTTCCGGGACCCGCAAGGCTCAAACCGCGTCGGTCTCATCGCCGAGATCCCCGACATGAGCGCTTTCCAAGAGTTCATGCAAACCGAGGCCGCAGCCGACGCGATGAGATACGACGGCGTCCGGCCCGACACAATCCTGGTCCTCGACGAGGAATAACCCTCCAAGCCTCTAACCCCTCAACGCTCAGACCTGCACGGCGCGCTCCGCCTCGCCTGCTGGACCGCTGGCCAGAGGGCTGCTGATCACGTCCTCGCAATCGACGAGCAGCATCAGCGGTCGCCGGCCAGCGGCTTACGGCTCCTTCACCGGTACGACCGCGGACACAGTCGGGCCGCGCCACCGCTCCCCGGCAGAGCGATCTCGCCAGCGACTACAGCCCGCGGCTTCGTGCCACGAGGAGCATTTGACCGCGTTCTCGGGGCGACCTCCTTCGCGCCGAACTCAGGGCGCTGCTTTCCCTGCGCGAGCGGAACCCGGCGGCGAGCTCGCTTAGGTGATCGAAATGGACGAAACACACGTGTGCTGCTGAACGCGATCGAAACGCCTGCGATCGGATTGGCGTTGCGGAAGTAGCGCGTTTAGCGCCCAGCCTGCCGCTCCTGTCACGACGCGAAAGGAGCGGGGGGCATGTCGCGTGGCCGCTCCTTCGTCAACCAATGCGGTCGCAGGAGGCGAGGCGGCGGAATCACGAATGCGGTTGTCCGTAGGAGTGCCGGATGCGGCGCCAGGGAGAAGCTATCCGCGCGTCGAGCAGAGGGCTGGATGTAGCCCGCAGGGGGAGGCTGGTCAACCGGGAACTGTCTTCCTCTTCGCGCAGCGTCCGGCAGCCTGAGACCCACCGACTCGGCACCCCAGCCGGCTGCTGTAGCCCAATCCTGAAGTGCAGAGGCCCCGCTGGAACGGGGCCTCTCGCAACAGCTCAAACTTGTCAGCTATCAGCCGTCGGCTTTGTTCTTTCCGCCGGTGGCGACGTAGCTGACGCAGTCGCCCTGGTTCTTGAACGGCGTGCCGTTGTTGTCTGTGAGGTTCTGCCACCCTCCGTCCTTGCATTGGTTCTTGGAGGTAGGGGCTAGCGGCGTGACGTAGGTCGCGAAGTCAAGCGTGAAGCCGGGACCGGACCAGGGCCCACCGCCGTCCGAGATCCAGCTCTGAGGCGAAACAACACCATTGTCGCCGTGCCAGCCATAGGTGTTACCTGTCGTGCGCAGAACGATCGCGTACGACTGGCCGGAGGTGACCGATGCCGGATTCGTGAAGTTGACAACCATGTCGCAGGCAGCCGGCCATGGGCACGCTCCGTTCGCGATGTTCGTGGGAAGAGTCGTGTCGCTTGCCAGGACACTCCCAGGAGAGCCCCCTGGCCCATCCAGCGCGGCCAATTCAACGGTTATGTCTGTGTTGCCGCTAGGACCGCCATTCAGGCTGACCGACACGCTGCTCAGCTTCCCAGACACCCCGGCCGTGAAGGTCTGCGCCACGGATCGATAGCCGCTCACGCCATACGCAGAACCGTTGTCGATCGTGAAGGACTGATCGAGCGTCCCGACAGGCGTTGCCGCGAGTGCCGTGGGAGCCACGGCCAAGAGTCCGGCGGCCGTCGAGATTGAAACGGCGAGTGTAAGTAATAGTCGCTTCATCGAAGTTCCTCCCGTGAGAGTGTGTTTGAGTACTGGTCGGCTTGGAGCTAGGAGGGGAGCGGGAGAAGCTTGCCCGCGCTCACGCTCCCCTCCCCTCTTCAGCAGAGCTCTCCGACGATCGTGCCGGTGCCGTGGTGACCGGGATTTGGTCCGTAGCCGGGGTTGGTCTTGACGATCACGACGTGGGGCGTGTCCCCCGCGATCAACGGGCCGGACTTGCTGATCGCCGAGGAGACGACCACGGCCATGTAGCTCGGCACGCTGCCCGGCGGCGGCGTGGAGTTCCCGGGATCGGTCGTCCAGTCGGTTCCGCAACTCGGCTTGGCCGGGTCATCCTCGAATCCCTTGAACGCACGCGGAGCGTCACCACCAGAGAGTTGGTTGTCCTTGGCCCACTGTGAGCCCCAGAAGGTGACGCCCTCACCGGCTGCCTTCGACGGGTCACCGACCGTCAGGTCCCCGACCACGAAGCTGCCACCGGCCGCGTAGGCGAAGACAGTGAACTTCAAGCTCTGCGTGCTGCAGTTCCCCGCGTTATCGCACGCGTGCACGACCAGCGTGTGCGGTCCCAGATCGGTAACAGCCGTCCCGGGCGTGTACGGGTTGCCGTCGACCGTGTAGCTCGTCGCGGATCCGTTCACTCCGCTGCCTTGGTTGCCCTGTCCGTCTGTCGGGTCGCCGATCGTGAATGTCGGGATGCCGCCGCTGGCGACGAACCCGCCGGTGGTGAAGCCATCGCCGCCGATCGTGATCTTCGGCGGGGTGGTATCGACCATGAGCGCTGGTGTCTTGCCGCTAGGGGCACTGGTCAGCCCGTCCGAGGACTCCGTTGACCAGAACACCCACTGGCCGTCTGGGAGACCCAGCTGCGCGGCCGTGCAGACAACGACCAGCTGCCGTCGCTTCCGACGGTGATCGTCCCCGCGGCAAGCGCTACCGGACCGATCGTCCCGTTGGGCCCCGTGGAGGAGCCATACACCTGCACCGTGTCACCCGGCTGTCCCTTCCCGCCGATCGTGACCGGACCGTTGGTCAGCCCCGAGCCCGACCCCGTGACGCTCAGGCCACTTGGCGGAGCAGGGACCACTGTGAACTCGACGGTTGAGGAAGTGCAGTTGCCCGCGTTGTCACAGGCGTACACGCTCAGCGTGTGCTGTCCGACCGCCGTGACCGGCGTGCCTGGTACATACGGGTTGCCGTCAAGGGTGTAGGTCGTCGCGGATCCGTTCACCCCGCTGCCTTGGTTGCCCTGCCCGTCTGTCGGGTCGCCGATCGTGAATGTCGGGATGCCACCGCTGACGACGGTCCCGCCGGTGGTGAAGCCATCGCCGCCGATCGTGATCTTCGGCGGGGTGGTATCGACCATGAGCGCTGGTGTCTTGCCGCTAGGGGCACTGGTCAGCCCGCCCGAGGACTCCGTTGACCAGAACACCCACTGGCCGTCTGGGAGACCCAGCTGCGCGGCCGTGCCAGACACCGACCAGCTGCCGTCGCTTCCGACGGTGATCGTCCCTGCGGCAAGCGCTACCGGCCCGATCGTTCCGTCCGGCCCCGTGGAGGAGCCATACACCTGCACCGTGTCACCCGGCTGTCCCTTCCCACCGATCGTGACCGGACCGTTGGTCAGCCCCGAGCCCGACCCCGTGACGCTCAGGCCACTTGGCGGGGCAGGGACCACTGTTAACTCGACGGTTGAGGAAGTGCAGTTGCCCGCGTTGTCACAGGCATACACCGCCAGCGCGTGCTGCCCGACCGCCGTGACCGGCGTGCCCGGTACATACGGGTTGCCGTCGAGGGTATAGCCGGTGGCGGAACCATTGACGCCGCTGCCAGCGTTGCCGTCGATCCCATTCGGGTCGCCGATCGTGAACGTCGGGATGCCACCGCTGACGACCGTCCCGCCATCGGTGAAGCCATCACCGCCGATCGTGATCTTCGGCGAGGGTGGAGTCGATCGTGACAGGGCCCACCGGACTGGAAGAGGAGCTCGTCAGACCACCGCCGTAGACGATCTTCGCCAGGAACGTCCACTGGCAGTCGTTCAAGTTCACCAGCACGCTCGGGTCATAGCTCCAGATGCCACCGGGAGGGATCACCGTGGGCGGAAGCGGGACCACCAACGAAGGACTGGCGTTGCAGATCGCGGTGATCTGGACCGTCGCCCCCGGCGGGCCGCCGCCGCCGAACACCAGCGAACTTGGGCTCTGAGCGTATCCCGCTCCGCCCGGAGCGCTAACCGTGAAATTCGTTGGCGGGTACGCGGTCACGCTCACCGGGAGCGTCGCTGGTCCGCTCGCCTGCCCGCCGACGGTCTGGGTGACCGATAGCGTCTCGGCACCAGCCTGCGTCAGCGACACCGGCACGCTCCAGTTCCCATCGGATCCGACCGTCCCGGTCCACGGCCCCCCCGGACCACCAATCGTCACGGTCGCGCCCGGAACACCCGTCCCCGTGACGGTGAAGGTCGGCGCTTGGTCGCTACCCCCAGCCGGACCCGTGATCGCAGGCGCTGCGGGCGCGCCCGCAGAAATCTGAATTATCGAGCTGTAGGCCGGGCACGGATTCCCAAACTGGGTGCACCAGTACGGGTTCGTGCTTTGGTTTGTGTTGGCAACGAGCTCATAGCTGCCGCCGGTATCGATCGAGCACGTGAAGTTCGCCACGCCGCTTGAAACCGTGACCGGATTCGAGTCGCAGGAGAGCTGCGCATTAGTCGTTGCCCCCGTGTCCGTCAGCAGTGACAGCGTGACCGGGTCGACGTTGTCGAACATGTCGACGCTCCCGCCGAAATCAGGCGGCCTCTCCCGCCGACACCGACACGCTGAAGTCAGACCCAGCAGCCGCGCTAGCAGGAGGATTAGTCGTGAACACGGGCCTGTCCAAGCAGAACGGCACACAATTCGCGCCCGCCGGCGACGCCAGGGCGCCAAGTCCGGCAACCGCGAGAACCAGGCTGCCAAGCCCGACCGCCAAGCGACACCTGGTCGCGAAGCAAGTCAGCAGCACCCGCCACGCCAGCACGCTCCGTGCTGGCCCGCTACCCATCTCGGTCGCGCACTCGCGGATGGAGATCGGCAAGCGAGACCGCCGCGCGATACGTAGGCCCATGATCCTCATTTCGCACTGCCTCCTACTTACGAGACTCGGTCAGCCAAAAGCGACCCTACGCGCAGCTCCGAAAGGCCCCCACGCCCACTAGCGAATCTACGCCGGGGGCCAACGTACAGCCATTCACTACGGTTTCGCCCCAGGGAACCACCCTAGGATTTTCGTTACGTCAGAACACTGACTATCGCGGCGATGCTGTTGGTCGACCAGTAACCCCTCGCGGCTGGGTGACACCAACGCCCGTGCTAGTACGGACGAGCTGGGTGACTCTGGATTCCTGCTGAATTGTCTGGCACGGTCGCCCTCACCCGGGACGATCAGCAGGTGTGACTGACGGGCACGGTCTCTGGGTGTGCGCCGGTTTCCGAAGGCGGTGGTCCGCAGTGCCGGCGCGGAGGGGAATCGGGCTTACGCACGAAGGAGCAGCCGGGCTGGGTGGCCTCGGCAGATCGTGGTGCATCGCTTGCGCCCACGCAGTTCCGGGAGGTCAGTATTCCGACGGCTGGACGCATGTCGGATGAGTTTGAGGACCCGCCTAGGGATCATCGAATCGTAATTTGCCGGGGCGGCCGAGAAGACGGCTCGGGGAGACTCGGAGACTCAGTCCGCCTAATCAACGCCGCTGGAAATAGCCCAGAGCCTCACTGCGTCACCCTACGTTCGCGCGTCGTGCATCACCCTGGGCGTAGTTATCCGTCCGGGAGCGGCTGCCAGGCCGGGTAGGCCACGGCTTCATACGGGGGCTGCCGACGGCTGACCGTCCGTCCGGACAGGGTGATCACCGTGACGAGGTTGTCTTGCGAGATCGAGCTGATGCGCGTCCCATCCGGCGAAAACGTGGGCCAGTCGTAGCAACGCCCAGGCACGGCCCTCGAGGTCCCGCCAGCGGTACTGACGATGCGGCAATGATTCTTCGTCGTCTGGTAGATGACTGACCCGCTGTTGGGCGCACAGTCGGGCCTCATCGCGCCGCTCGGCACCAGCAGCCTGCTGCGGCCGTTGGGCCGGCGCAGGTAGAGCCCGCTGTGGTTGACGTACGCGATGCTGCCATTCGCGCACGGGGCTGGCCAGGAGCCGCCACCCGTGTTGAGCCGGGTCAGTCCGGTCCCACCGATGCCGACCTCGTACAGGTCCGTCTGATTGTCTTTGGTGCCGGTGAACACGAGCCTTTTGCCGTTCGGGAGGTACGCCGGCTCTGTGTCCATGGAGGTCAGCAGCGGCAGTCTTCTCACGTGCCGGCCCTGCGCGTCCAGAACTTCAAGCCGATCGTTCGTTCCGTCGACCTCCGCCACGATATGCCGACCGTCCGGCGAATAGCTGATCCTGGATATCAGGCACGGGGCTGAAGTCGACACCCCCCCATCGGGGGACACACAATTGGCCCTGCTCTCCAATGGGATGGAGCTGATGCCCGAGAAGGCGACATTGCCGGTCGCGTCGTCGCCTCCCTCCTCTTCGTAGGCCAGCTTCCCGTTGCGACCCGGATAAGTCGCAAAGGCCGCGGGCGCGGGCGCCAGCGCCACCATGCAGCCGGCCGCCGCGACCACGACGCCACGTCGAATCAGCACACGCTGAATACCCCTCATCAGATCAGCCCCTCTGTGTCCGCGATCATCCCGCCGCTTGGTCCGACATTAGCGCAACGGACAGGCGCCGAAGCGATGTGGAGTGCCCCCGGTTGATCGAAAAGCAGCGACCGAACTCGGACTGCCGGTTCAGGTCGAATCGAGAAGCCGCGCTGTAACGTCGCAGGCTGGTGGGTTGATCGAAATCTGGGCACTCTCCCGCCACCGCCGGTCAGAGTGCTGCACCGCGGCGAACTCAGGGCGGGCCGGCTCCGCGAGGAGGTGCGTCGCGGGCCATCGGACGGTCGCCGTAGAGTGGTGCGACCGCGCAGGTGCAAGACTGAAAGCCCTCGTCCCCCGGGCAAAGCTGGTGGGACGAAGGAGTTCGCGGCCGTCAGGGGTGCTGGTCGCGCTTGCTGGCGGCTAGCGGCGCCAGAAGGCTAGTCGCTGCACGGAAGCCGTGAGGATGTGCCTCCAGGTGATCTGCGTGTCCTCGCGCTGTGACATCGCCTCGAACGGACTGAAGCGCATCTCGCCGCCGGTCCCGAGCTCGATCGTGCCATCGTCCTGGCGGGTGCCGTTGACGAAGATCCAACCGCGCTCGATGCGGGTGGTCTCACTCATGGCCTGAGCGTACTCACCCAGCCCCACTGGACGACAGGGCCGCGAATTGCCGTTTCGTCGCCATTTCGATCGCCCGATCCTCGGCTACTGGATCATGGAAGCCATCGTGAGCGTGCGGTCGCGCGCGAGATGCACTGAGGTGAGGAGCAGGGAACAGCCCGCGAGCCTTCAGCCTTTGGAGGTGCAGCCGGCCACGATGGGCTTGTCCAAGCTCCACACGAGTACGCCGGGCAGCCCAACGTATGCCTCGAGCACTGCCTCGGGAATATGTCTGAACGCGCGTTGCTTGGCGCGCACCTGATCGGCGGTCAGCAGCGGCTCCAGACAACCTTGCAACACAAGCCCCGCCGCGGCGAATGCGGCGAGGTAGTCCGCATGGTTGTGCGTGTGCTCGCGGACGAAGCCGCGCCGGCCCGCCGCGTCTCGGAAGGGCGCGTGCCACCCGAGATGCGCCTGGAACGGATGTAGAACAGAAATCACCAGATGACCGCCAGGCCGGAGCACCCGCGCTAGTTCCCCGACCCCGAGGCGAACATCGGCAATGTGCGACAGAGCAAGGCCGCACACGACCAGGTCAAACTGCTCGGCCTCAACCGGCAGAGCCTGCAGATCGCCCTCTCTGAACTCCGCATCGGGGACGTTGGCCGCCGCACGCTCCAGCATTTCGGAGGTGAGGTCGATCCCGACGACCTCGTGACCACGCGCGACGAGATGCGCTGCATGCCGTCCAGTCCCACAAGCAGCGTCTAGCGCCCGGCCAGGCCGAAAGGAATCCAGAAGCGACCAAACCGCCGGCTGCTCGAGGGCGATGACCGGATTACCTGGCTCGTCGTACCTCGCCGACCACGCCCGATATCCAGTCTGTGGATCGGCCTCGCTGATTGCCTCCCCGGCCAACAGCGTGTCGTCGTCCAGCACTCGCTGGAGTTCTGCGATACGCCGGTCAGCAGCGTCATCGGTCCCGTCGTAGAGGTGACGAAGCAACGCCAACCCCTCGACACCCACTAGGAGCTCGCGAATGCGGACATGACGATTCATGCGGCCACCGTACCTCGCCCGTCGCCGCCGCTGGCTTGACAGCTGACCCGCAGCGCGACGAAACCGCGCACCTCGGCGACGATCGCCAGCCCCGTGTGTGGTCAACGGACGGCGGTGAGCGATTCCCTGCTCTGGCCGTTCCTTAGCGGGCTCCTCGTGGCGGCGGTACCCCGAGTTGCGGGCAGATGGCTCGCGCCGTGCCCGTAGGTATCTCCTGATGCCGGGGCACCGGCGCCCGTCGGTCTAGCATGGGATTCGACCAGATCGATGGGTAATGCCTGTCAGGCGGCGTTGGGCTGGGCGGGGGTGAGGCCGTGGCGGCGCATTACCTGTGCGATCGCCGCCATATTTGGGGGGCCGCCGGCGCTGGTGGCGAGGACCTCGCCGATCTCCCGGAAATACGCTGGTCCGAACACGCCCGGAGTGGCGATCGCGAGGAACGTCGCGTCGACGTCGCCTCGGTTCTGAAACCCGTGGATGTGCCCACGCTGCACGCACACCGCCTCGCCCGGCCGGACCTCGACCGTCTCGCCGGCGATCGTCCAGGTGATGGTTCCCTCGAGCCCGTAGATCGTCTCCTCGAAGCCGTCGTGGCTGTGCGGCGCCGGCATCCGCGAGTTAGCGGGGACATAGCACTCGAACACAGACGCGCTTCCGTTCGAGTCTGCGGCCTCGACCAGGAAGCGGACGCTGAGCGCACCCACGGCGATCGTGTCGTTATCTGTGGCCTGCATAGGGTCTCCTTTCGCGCAAGGCGCTTGAGTAAAGCGACTTGACCAGCGTATACTCGACGCCATGGGTTTGTCAAGCGACTTTACTCAACGGGATAAGGAGGCCTCCACCGCCCCGGTGCCGCTGATCGGCGCGCTCTTGCGAGTCCCGTTCGAGACCGTGCGCGACCGGATGCTCGCCGGCCTGCACGAGCGCGGCTTCACCGATCTGGTCGCGGCACATCTGGACGTGTTCCAGTACCCCGGCCCTGAGAACCAGCGCCCCTCGCAGCTCGCGGCCCAGACGCGCATGACCAAACAGGCGCTCAACTATCTGCTCGGCCAGCTCCAGCAGCTTGGATACCTGACCCGCGAAACCGACAGTAACGAACAACGATCGAAGCGCATCTGCCTCACCGCCAAAGGCCACGCCACGATCAAGGCAATCCGCGAAATCGTCCAAGAAGTCGAAGACGAATGGGCACATCAACTGGGGCCCAGAAAATTCGCGCAACTACGGAAGCTCCTAACCCAGCTACACGCACTCGCCGTGCACGCGAACCAACCGACCGGCATAACCACGACGACTCTGCAACCGGCGACGCCTAGCGAGCGTCCCGCGGCCACTCGTCGTTCCCGCGCGTCACGGACCGAGACTGCCGCACCAACGGGATGACTCGACAATCTGCCGGCTCCGACGCCGCAGCGGCCGCCTCATCCTGGCGACGCTAACTACTCGTGCACTTGACCGCGTCGCGAGCCGTGATCGACGGCTGGTTGAACCAATTGATGAGTGTCAGCGCAAAGGCCCAGTCGCCCGTGCAGGTGCGCGGATTGGACAGGAAAGGCTTGTTCGCGATGCCGATTGTCAGGTTGAACGATTGGACCGTGTATGAGCCCGGGGTTCGTCCCGGCTTGGACGGCTTAGGGGGCCTGACAACCAGCTGCAGCCTGCCGTGTGCGTTGACGACGTGCAAGACGTCCGTTGCGGTTGCGCCGATCGTCGTCTTGACATACAGGATCAACTCGGGCGACCCCTTGGGCGAGCCGCCGGTGCCACTGTCGTCGATCCCGTTGTAGAGGGTGCCCGTGCCGCGGATCAACGCCTTGATCGTGGGCCTCGCGTTGACGATCAAGCTCCCGCCACCAACCTTCGAGCCCGCCGGGCAGGCCAACGCCGCGTTGCCCTTGTCCATGACTACCGCGCTCTCCCGGCAGCTAGGGACCGCCCTGCTGTTCAGGACCATGCCGGCGGCCGCGATGAACGTAGTCGTCTTCGTGTTGTAGGGCGGCTGTTGTCCGGAGTGCTTTGAGTTCATGTACTCCCAGGAGAAGTGCAACTTCACGCCCCGTGCCCTGGCCTTGCTCGGCTCGATGCCGACCTTGATCCGCAAGCTCTGTTTACCTGAGACGACATTCTGACCGGCCCACGCGGCCACGGGACCTACGACCGCAACTGCGGCCAACACCGCCACCAGACGAACCACACGCCGCTGCCCAAACATCCCTACGACCTTTCGGTTGGGAAACCAATTCAGTATCCCCTGGGAGCACCACCCGGAAACGCCTCGCCTGTGCACGCACTAGACGGCGCACGCGCGGCCTCCGGGGCCGCGCGCGATCGCACTGCCGTGAACATCAGCTCTAGCCCGTACTCGAATTGCTCGGTGTCCGAGCTGGCTGAGCCTGCCAGGTAGTCAACCAGCGCTTGCCAGGCAGCGTTGGCGTCGGCCAGCTCAAGGCCGGCGGCGGTCAGGATCTCGATGCCCGATTCGGCGACCCTGGCTGCGGATGGAGGCAGATCGGGCCCGGTCAGGCGCAGATGCAGACCGCCAGGATGCATCGCAAAGGCGGTGCGAGCATCGGCCAGCAGTTGCCGCAGCTGCGTTTGCCAGTCGGCTCCTATCTGGGGCAGGTCGATTTGCTGGGCTGCCGCTTCGGCCAGCGCTTCGAGGAGGGCCTGTTTGTCGTGGAAGTAGCGGTAGAGGCTCATCGGCCACACGTCGAGCTCCTGGGCGATCCGCCGCATGCTCAGGGCACCCTCGCCCTCGCGCTCGACCAGACCGATCGCTGTATCGAGAATCAGCTGCTGCGAAAGGCGGGGCTGGTCTTCAACGTTCTGTTTTTCGGTTCTCGATTGACGCACGTGTACGGCGTATTGTACGGTATACACGCAATGTCTGGCAGGGGTAGAGTGGTGATCCGGCGCCTCGCTTGGGCGGCGATCCTCGGCCAGCTTGCATTCGTCGTCTCGTGGGTGACCGCGGGCGCCTTGCAACGCGGCTACTCGCCCTGGCGTCAGGGCGTGAGCGACCTGACGATCCGGCATGCCTCCCACGCGTGGATCGTCACCGTCGGTTTGATCGCCGTCGCCCTGTCCTATACGGCTCTGATTCCGGGACTCCGAGAAGTGCTTCCGGCGCGGCCAGCGACGCAGGTAGCCGCGCTGCTGTTCCTGCTCGCCACTGTGGGTCTTACGCTGGCCGCGCTGTTCCCGCTCGATTGCGCTCCGTCTAGTCACGTGTGCCGAGCGCGTTTGGACGCCGGGGCGCTTTCCTGGCAGAGCTCAGCTCACCTGTGGCTCTCGTGGGTGGCGTCGGTCGCGCTGGTCGCTACCCCATTTGCGCTCGCCCGTGCGCTATGGCCCGGCCCGGTCGCCGTCGCATCGCTGGCCGCAGGCGGATTCGGGCTGCTCGTCGTGGTGGGTGGACAGCTCGCTTACACGCTCAGCGCGCCGCAAGGCATCACCGAGCGCTTGCAGCTGCTGGCCGGGCATCTCTGGGTGGTGCTCGTAGCCGGAGGGATTCTCCACGCCACGCGTGTGGCCATAAAGACCGCACCGCTGACGCCGGTGCGCTCGCGCCAGATGTTCGCCGCCTCCTGGGCGGGAGAAGGCGCGTTCTCGGCCTGGCCGGCTCCGCTGGGAAGACTCATCCGCGCCAGGTTTGAGCTGAGCCGCACAACGAGGTTCCTCTCCGAGGAGATGTGGATGTTCGACGATGTCGCGCTCTTCCCGGGCGGTCGCATCCTTACCCAGCGCCTGATCTGCAGCCTTGAGCCGACCGGCCGGATCCACGTCACCAGCGACGGCGTGCCTGGGGGGGCCGACGTCCTCCTCGAGGATCGTGGCTACCGTCTGACGCCCTACCGCTATCTGGTTCCCATTGGACCGCTGCACCTCACTGTGCGCTGCCGCGAGGAGCACCGAGTGCAGCCCGATGGCTCATTACTCGGCGCGATCAAGGTTCGCTGGTTGAGACTGCCGATCGGTGTTCTGAGCTGGCGCGCTTGGCGGACCGATCAGCCACCCCACGCCGAGCCGTCCTCGCCTGATCCGCTCAACGCCGCGCCCGAGTGAGCACGCGGCCGATCAACCGACCTCTCTCATCCGCTGCGCTGACCGCGCGCGAGGGGCGCCACTGGCGGCTTCTCTTCACGGTCGTCAGCGTAGTCATGCTTCTGGGCTTCCTGGCCACCTCCGAGGCGCGGGCGGCATGGCAGACCTATCGCTACGGGCCGATCACGATTGGCCCGTACTCAGTCGATGAACGCGACGTAATTCACGACATCCCCAAGCCCGATGTTGACGGCTACATCACGGGAATGGAGGCGCATCTCGTGTACGCCAACGGGCAGCGGGTGCCGGTGCAGCACGTGATGCTCCACCACGTCGTGTTCTCGAACGTGGGCACGCGGTTGGGGGATCGCATCAACCCGACCTGCAGCCGCATCACGACGTTCGACGGCGTTCACCAGCTGCCCGGGCTGAGCGAGCCGTTCTTCGGCTCGGCCGAGGAGGACGTCACCGGTCATCTGCCCGAGGGCTACGGCTATCCCGTGAAGGGCGCCGACGAGTGGTTGGCGACCTGGATGCTGATGAACCACCAGAACAGGCCGGACACTGTCTACCTTCAGTACGAGGTCGACTATCACTCCGGCGGCGGCCTGACCCCCGCCTTCCCCGTGTGGCTCGATGTCCGCGATTGCCGCCTGGATCCGATCTTCAACGTCCCCGGTGGCGGTCGGCCAGGGTCGACTTATTCGCAGTCGACGACCTGGACGGCGCCATATTCCGGGCGGATCATCGCCGCCCTCGGGCACCTCCACGGCGGCGGCAAGGACGCGGTATTGACCCAGCCCGACTGCGCCAATCGCCAGCTGCTGCGCTCGGTCCCCACCTGGGGTCTACCCAACGATCCTTTCTACAAGGTGCGTCCGATCCTGCACGAGCCGGGGCCGATCCATATGAGCCTAGTCACGTCGGGGAACGGCTTTCCGGTGGCGGCCGGTCAGAAGCTCAAGCTCACCGTCAACTACGACGACCGCTACCCGCACATGCGAGTGATGGGGATCATGGGCCTGTACATAACCCCCGATCCCAATGTGACGGGCTGCATGCCGCTACCCAACGACGTGCGGATCGACCGCTCAAGCCCCCGCCCCGGACGAGACACCCCTCCGCACGTCGTGGTCCCGATCAACGAGATCGGCCCGAACGGAGTGGCGATTCCGATCACTCGTCCGTTCGGCCCCGCGGTGTCGATGCTGTCCGGTGGGTCGATCTCAATCGCTGATCTGAGCTTTCAGCCGACGAACGTCGTCGTTCGCTCGGGCGCGCTGCTCCGCTGGAAGGTGTGGGGGCAAACGCTTCACAACATCACACTCGCCAACGGCCCGATGGGGTTCGGCTCGGCCAACCTGAGCGACGGCGGCACCTTCCAGCTGCGGCTAGTCAAACCCGGCGTCTACCACCTGTTCTGCACCCTCCACCCGACCCTGATGACCGAAACGATCCGGGTACTCCCGGCCCACCGGTCGAGACCTCATCGGGCGAGATGAAGTCGCGGGCGCTGTTCGGTTGCGCGTTGCTGGCGACAGCCCTCTGTTTGGGCAACGCGTCCAGTGCCATGGCCAGCTTCTCACCGCAGCTCTCGATCGCGTTCCAGCCATCCACGGCGTCGACCGCGCCGGCCGTGGCCTCGACGCTCATCTACCGGCCCGGTGACACGCCACCCAAGACAATCCGCGTCCACTATCCGCCGGGGTTTGGCTTTAACCCGGACTTCAGCGTCACCGGCTGCGCGCCGGCAGCGGAGAGCAGCGACACCTGCCCCGCCTCCAGCCAGATCGGAACCGCAAGCGCCGAAACATCGCTCGGCGAGTTCTCCGGGCCGGTGTACTTCACCCCGGACTACCGCCTGCTCATCTACCTGCGAGGCGCAAGCGGCCTCGTCCAGAGCAAGTTCGTGGGCTACTTCCAAGATGCGCCCGACGGAGGCTTCGATGCCGTCATCGACAACCTGCCCAATGTCCCCGCCACCTCGTCATCGATCACTCTCCAGGGCGGCACCAGATCACCCCTGCTGACACCCGCGGCCTGTGGCACCTATCCGATCGTCGGATACTTCACTAGCCAGAACGACGAGCAAGCAACCTCGACGGCCCGGGTGACGGTTACCGGATGCGATAGCCAGCCCCTAATCGAACGGGTATGGCTCAGCCGCGCGACCTTGAGTCGTGCCAACCAGCGTGGCGGCAGCGACACGCTCCGCTGGGAGCTGCTGGCAACCGGCGGCTGGACCCGAGTCTCACTACAGCGTCTGCGGATGATCCGGGGCATGCAGATCCGGCACACACTCTGGTCGCGCCCGGCAGCGGCGAGCGAGGGGATCAACTCGCTCACATTCAAGGCGACGGTTCGAGGACGTCCACTCCGTCCTGGCCACTACCAGCTTGTAGTTGCCGCGTTCAGCACCCAGGGACACCCCAGCGACCTCGTCAGCACCCCGCTCACCGTAACCGGATGACTGGCGCCTCACCCATGTTTGCTGCTGACTTCACCTTCGCCGTGGGGTGCAACTCCAGCACCTGTCCGCACCCTGTTGGGCCAATCATCCTCCACGCCCTCGGAGTTGGCGGCGTTATCGCGATCGTTGTCGTGGTTCTGGGGCTCGTCCTTGCAACACTGATCTGGGGGCGTGGTGGCCGCTGGGGCGGATGGGGGGGAGGTAGCCGGATGGGCTGAAGGCGCGACCTCGGGTCGAGGCTTGTGGCTTCTTGCCCTTGATGCGATCGTTTTAGCCCCATTTCATCTTTAGGAGAAGACATGCCAGTCTCGGACGACCGCCGGGGGCGCCAGATCACCCGCCGCCAAGCGCTCACGCGCGCCGGCGTGGTCGGTCTGGGCGCTGTGGCCACGAGCGCTGCCCTCCCCCGGCCCGGGTGGGCCAGACTCTTGGAGAAGGCGGCAGCCACAAGCGCGGCCGGCTCTGATCTCGGCGCGGTTGAGCACGTGATCTTCCTGATGATGGAGAACCGCTCCTATGACAATTACTTCGGGGCGTATCCGCGCGGGCGCGGATTTGATGACCACCCGAAGCATTCGCTGGGTCCGTTCGCCCAGGATTACCCCGGAGGGACCGGTCTCCATCCCAAGCAGCTGCTGCTGCCCTTCCACCTCGACCAGCAGTGCCAGAACGACCCGACCCACGACTGGGGGCCGACCCATCTGTGCTGGAACAACGGGAGGATGGACGCCTTCGTTGAGACGCACACGTCGTCCAAGTACGAGGGGGCGGGCGGAACAACGGTCATGGGCTACTACGAGCGCAGCGACCTGCCGTTCTACTACGCGCTGGCCGACAACTTCACGCTGTGCGACAGGTATTTCTGCTCGGTGCTCGGCCCAACGCACCCCAACCGGCTGCTTCAGGTGAGCGGGACGCTCGACCCCGACGGAAAGGCGGGCGGCCCGATCACCGACACCAACGTCAACCCGGACTTGGTCGGGAGCTGTGGATGGACGACGATGCCCGAGGTGCTGGAGGATGCCGGCATCAGCTGGAAGACCTACACCCCGAGCAACGTCGGCTCAAACCCGAAGTACGCCTTCCTTGCCGGGCCGGACTACAAGTCCTGGAACCCGGAGCTCTCCAACCCGACCACCAATCCGGAGGTCCTGCTGACTTCGGACAACATCCTGCCGTACTTCGCGGCGTATCGCAGCCCCAGCTCGCCGCTATACCAGAAGGCGTTCCTGCCCACGTTCCCGTACGACTTCGCCTCCGACGTCAACTCCGGCAACCTGCCGAGTGTTTCTTGGGTCATCCCGCCGGTCGGTTGGGACGAGCACCCTTCCAGCTCGCCCGCCCGCGGCATGTTCTTCACGTCGATGGTCCTCGAAGCGCTGACAGCCAATCCGGCGGTATGGAGCAAGACGGTGCTGTTCCTAATGCACGACGAGCACGGCGGTTTCTTTGACCACGTCCGGCCGCCGACGCCACCGCCGCGGACGTCGGGTGAATACCTGACCGCACCACCCAAGGGCGGGAACCCGACGCCAGACACGCTAGGGATCGCGGGGCCGATCGGACTGGGTGTGCGGGTGCCGATGCTCGCTATCTCACCGTTCACCGCCGGCGGCCACATCGTCTCGGACACTTTCGATCACACCTCGCAGCTGAAGCTGATCGCGAAGCGATTCGGAGTGACCGTTCCCAACCTCTCACCCTGGCGCAATCGGACCGTGGGCGATCTGACCACCACCCTGTTTCGGGCACCCACGGACACGCGCATGCCGAAGCTGCCGGCCATCAACATCCCGACCTCCGGCGCATGCGACAACACCGACCAGGATGACGAATTGGGCGGCGCGGCCAGCCCGGTTCCGACACAGCAGCGGATGCCTAAGCAGGGTGGCGGCAGCACACCGGCGAGCTTCTACTTCGGTGCCCAGCCGAAAAAGAAGAAGCACCACAAGAAGAAGAAGCACCACAAGCGGAAGCGTCGGCGCAAACACCACGCGATCGCCTCTTGAGTCTCGAGACGGCGAAGACGAGGCCGGGACATTCGCGCCCAGGCAGATTCAGCTTGCCAGAGCGGCGGGGGGCGCTGATCAAGACTTTAGGTTCGTGTTGCCACAATCGCGTCCGTGATCGAGGTCGAGCAAGTCACTAAGCGCTATGGGGAGAAGGTGGCGGTCGACAACCTGAGCTTCGTGATCCGGCCAGGGATCGTCACCGGTTTTCTCGGGCCCAACGGGGCGGGGAAGTCGACCACGATGCGTGTGCTCCTGGGCTTGGACAGGCCGACGGCGGGGTCAGCTCGCGTGAACGGCCACGCTTACACAGAGTTTCCGGCGCCGCTCCACGAGGTTGGCGCGATGCTCGAGGCTCGGGCGATCCACACGGGCAGATCGGCCTACCACCATCTACTGGCGATGGCCAAGACGCATGGGATCGGCCGCCAGCGAGTCAGGGAAATGATCGAGTTGGTCGGGCTTACCGACGTGGCCCGAAAGCGAGCCGGTGGATTCTCGTTGGGGATGGGACAGCGGTTGGGGATCGCGGCAGCGCTCCTTGGTGATCCTGGCACGCTGATCTTGGACGAGCCGGCCAACGGCCTTGATCCCGAGGGGATCTTGTGGATCCGCACCCTCCTCAAGCGCCTGGCAGGCGAGGGACGGACGGTGTTCCTCTCCTCGCACCTGATGGCGGAGATCTCCCAGACCGCCGAGCATCTGATCGTGATCGGCCGCGGTCGCTTGATTGCTGACGCGAGCGTCAGCGAGATCTTGGCCGAGGCCTCAGAGGGTCGGGCGGTGATGGTCCGAACACCCCAGACCGAGCAGTTTCGGCAGGCGCTCGTTGGCGAGAAGGCGACCGTGCGGAGCCCCGAACGCGGCCTGCTGGAGGTTCATGGCCTGACTAGCGCGGAGGTCGGAACGGTGGCGGCGCGCGAGGGAATCGTGCTTCACGAGCTGGTCACGGAGAAGGCGTCCTTGGAGGACGCGTTCATGCGGTTAACCGGAGACGCCGTCGAGTACCACGCTCTCGTTGGCGAGCCGGGCAAAGAGGGCGCTGAGGTGGCTGTATGAGCATCGTCGCGTCCGCCGGGGAACAGCAGGCCCGGGCCCCTGAGACGACCGCCGGGAGAGTGACCTTGCCGCGCGTGATCCGTTCCGAGTGGACGAAGCTGTGGACGCTGCGCTCGACACGCTGGTCTCTGTTGGCTGCGTTTATCGCGATGGCGGGGCTGGGGCCGTTGATCGCGGCTGTGCAGATGTCGCGCTGGAGCCACTTGCGCCCGCACGAGCGGCTGACCTTCGATTCGGTCAACATCGGAGTGGGGGGATGGCATCTGGCGCAACTGGCAATCGGCGTGCTCGGCGTGCTGGTGATCAGTGGCGAGTACACGACCGGGATGATCCGTTCGAGCCTGTTGGCGGCTCCGCGCCGGTTGCCGGTGGTGTGGGCCAAGCTGATCGTGTTTGCGCTGGTCACGTTCGTGCTGATGCTGATCGCCTCGCTGATCTCATTCCTCGTCGTCCAGGCGATCGTCACCCAACACCACGTCCAGCATTCGCTCTCCTCGTCCGGGGCGCTGCGAACGGTGATCGGGGCCGCGCTCTTCCTCACCGCGCTCAGCATTCTCTGCGTGGGGGTGGGAACGATCCTCCGCAACACGGCGGGCGGCATCGCAGTGTTCGTCGGGCTGCTGTTCGTGCTGCCCGGCATCAGCGCGATCCTCCCGTCCAGCGTCAACGACTCCGTCTCGCCATACCTGCCGCTGAATGCGGGTACGACGGTTGCGAGTCACACCTTCGACAATTCGCATCACCTGGCGGTCTGGGTCGGCTTTGCCCTGTTCTGCGGCTACGCCGCCGTGGCCATCGTCGGTGGCGCGGTAATGATCATGCGCCGCGACGCGTGATTGCTTGTAGACCCTGCCGAGTCGATCCCGTCCGTCGCCAATAGCATGACCGCGAAGTGCCACGCGCTCAGTGCTCCGGTCGCGCGTAGGGTTTATCTTGCAGCGGATGCCGCTATTCGGTCACTCCAAGCCTGAAAGCGAAGCCACCGACGAAACCAGCTCGCCTCCGGTTGCGTCGGGGTCGCCGGATTCCGACGCGCTGCTTCAGCATTTCAGGGAGTTACCGCTGGCGCAGCGTGCCGCCGAGGTGCTGGCGGAAGCATTCCAGGCCCTGGAACTCGCGCGGATGGTGTTCAGGATCGACGAGGCCCCCGCGGTCACCTGATGTCCTACTACGCAATCTCTTCGGACGGTGCGGAGGCGCTCGAGCGAGGAGACGTGGCCGAGGTTGTCGATCGTCGCCTGCCGGCCTGACCGACGCCCGACGCTGCGGCCGGAGATTGGGCCGGAAGTGATCGAGCTCATCGCTGACTACCTGCGATGACGTGGAACGCACCAGAACTGAGATCGGATGCGCGGCGTCCCAGGCGGCCAAAGAAGTCCCTATGGCGGCGGGTGCTCTTGGTGGCGGCCATGATTTTGGCCACGTTGAACATATGGACAGGCAGTCCGTTAATGGCGCTATGGGTAGGTTCGAAGGTCCAGGGGAGTTATGGGAACGGGACCCTCCAGATGACTGCGGTCGGGGCTGTCGTGCTCGTCCTAGCAGCCATGGTGTTCCTCCTCGCCCGAGCGATTACCTGGCTCGACGTCCGCTATGGCGAGGCGGTGGGCCGCCCGCCGAAGGTACGCCAAATACGGCCATGGCTGAGGAGCCTCGCGGGTAAGTACGGCGATCCCAAACAAGAGATAGAGCCTCTGACGCCGCTTGAGCGGATCCTTGTCGTGATGGTAGTTATCGTCGTTGTCTTGTTTGAGGTGTGGTTCTTCTTCTTCGCTGGGTCCTCCCTTCCGCAGGGGTGAGCACTCGGCCGCCTGTGTTGCTTGTCGATCAACGCAACGACCCAGCGCATGTATCACAGGGGCCCGGGTCTAATGCTCAGCGATACAGAGTGCCGTTGGAACGTGCGCCGGGTCGCCAGCCTCGTTCTGCACACGCCTCGGAGTGGCTGGGCGTAGGTACCGGCATCGGCCGCGGGAGCCCCGAGCTGAGTACGAAAATCGTGGCTCTCGCCACCCAGCTGGCTGGGCCGTACCGCTTGAGCCCGATTTAGCCGCCGGCTTCGCGGCTCTGTGCGCTCGCCCGAGACCGCCAGCTCTACCCTGATCCGTCAGGCACCTGAATCGGATAGAACAGCGGCGCGGGGTGCCGCAATCGGCGGTCTCCGAATGCCGGACCTACGCAGAGGGCGGCAGCTGCGAGCCTCCTCACGCGCCGCCTCCTATCGCGTACCAGGTAGCTCGAGCAGCCTTTGCTAGAGCGGCAGCGCATTGAGGTCACCGACGCCGTGACCTTCTCGGCATGGGTACCTTCCCGTTGCCTGGCCCACGCTGGAGTCGCACAAGTTTCACAGGCGAGGGCCGCGCGTAGAAGCCGTACCCCAGGTGACGGATCAGCCCACGCTCCTCGGCAAGGGCAAGCGCAGACGAGAACCTGCCCTTCTTCCATCGCCGTGCCCCAGATAGCTCTGCCAGCTGCCCGCGTGTCAGGACGCCGTAACTAGCGAGCGTGTGCGCGAGTCGGCGTGTCTCCGCGTCGAGGATGGCCGCGCGGTGCTCCGGGCTCACGATCGATCTGATTGCCGGACGTTCTCTCATATGCATCGGCCAGGTTTCAACTTCATCCAAGTATATCGTAAAACGATATCGTGATACGATGGATTCATGACAACGATCAGGAGGTTGATATGAGCCCACCGTTCGAAGACCCCACCGCGGGTAGATCAGCCAGAGCGGTCGCCGTGAGCCCAGGAGGGCCACAGCGAATCGACGATCCGACGGATCCGCGCTGCGGAGAGCTATGGCCCGCCAGCAGCGAGCACCCCGCTGCAGCACCACGCGGCCCGGATTCCACACACCCAAAGGATGAGGCGCCGGCCGCGTAAGCCGGCGTGCAACTGGAGCAGATAGCCGAAAGGAGGCTTCACATGTCAGAGGTCAGGAGCAGGTATCCGTTTCTTGCGATGGCGAACTTGCTGGGCGGCGGCTTCCTCGTCGTCGCGGTGTTCGCGTGGGCTGCGAGCGTCACCGCATGGCTGGGTTTCGCGGTCAGCATCCCGCTGTTGATGTTCGGCTTGGCGATGACCTTTTCCGCGCTTCGCGGCGGAGCCGGTCTCAGTGAGCGGATCGGAGTGACCGCGCTCGGCGCGATCACCGCACTGATCGCGACCTGGACGATCATCGCGTCGCTGGTGTTCGCGCCGTCGACCGCGCGGTGGCTGATCTTCGCCAGCGCGATCGCTCATGTCGCGCTGTCCATGGCGAGCCTGGTGATCCGCGAGATCACCACGGAGCGGGTCGTCCACCACCTCGAGCTGCGCGAGCACGAGGCGATCGCAGCGCATTAAGCCACACGTCAACTCGATGAGGGCAGCGCGGCAACGCGCTGCCCTTACGCCCTGTTGTCTCGACCTTTGGTGGTAACTCGACATGTATGAACCACAAGCCAAATCCCGACCAATCCTCACCCCGACCGGTCGTGGCGCTCGCGAGCGGCTCTCGCAAACGGCCCGTCGCCGGCGTCACCAGCAGGCGCTGGTGCAAGAGGAACTCCGTCGCCTGGCACAAACACGCCGCCCCGTTTCTCCTGATTCGGCCGAGAAAGACCAAGACGAGCAACCGACGGCGGTGGATCTATCACCCGCCTCGGATCAGTCCGATCCAAGTGAGCCAGGGCCAAGACGCACAGACTCGATGCCCATTGCCAGTCTGCTCGCTCTCACGATCGCGGTGGCGCTCGGCTTCATCCTGGGGCTGCTCGAGGCGCTAGACAGGCTGACCTACAGGCAAACGCTGCACGTCGCAGAGGTCGGGGTCGCGATCGTGTTGTTCGTCGCCGTCGCTGGCGTGGTTCGTGAACGCGGTCGTGTGGGCGAGCGCCTCTTCGTGTTGCTGCTGCGAGCCGGTCTGGGCGGCACGCTATTCGCGTTCATCTTCGAAGGCATGCGGCTGCTCCTCAAGGTGGGCAACGTCGGCGGGGCAGTGGCGTCGTGGTTGTGGGCAGGAGTCCTCGCGCTGCTGCTCGCGCGGCTAACCCCACGAGCTGGCCGTGTCCGCACCTAGCGCCGAACGGACGTGACGACCAAGGAGATCCTCCCGCGGCGATACGTCCTCGCGAAACTCGCCGCCGAAGCCCGCACGGTTGCACGCGCCTGTTCGCGATTCGGCACCTTGACCCGCACTCAACTCGCGGAGCTCTCCAGACCGCGTGGGCTGCTCAGGCCAGGAGTCAGCGAAGACGAGGAGTGCACGTGTCTCATCGGCAACGCATTCCACGAGGCGACAACGACGAGCCACCACTGCGCCGAACACGGCGATGCGGTGCTCGCAGCCAAGAGGAAACGAAGCGAGCTCTGAGCCTCAGCGCAATTGCAAACTCTGGTCGCGATCAGTCGGGTCTGACCCCGGCACCAAACCGGATATCGTCCGGCGATATGGGCCTCGCCCAGGCCGATTTCGAACATCTCCTGGAATTGCGGACCGGCCTGCGGCGGTTCCTGCGCTGGAGCGAGGAGCAAGCCCGCGTCGCGGGACTCTCGCCCGCAAAGCACCAGCTGCTGCTGGCGATCAAAGGCCACTCCAATCCAGCCGGTCCCACCATCGGCGAGATCGCCGACTACCTGGTGCTACGCCACCACAGCGCAGTCGAGCTGGTCGATCGCGCCGAAGCGGACGGCCTCGTCAAACGCATCCCCGACCAGGCCAGCAAGAGTGTCGTGCGCGTGAAACTCACAAAACGTGGCGCGCAAAAGCTCGACGCGCTCACCGGAGCCCATCTTCAGGAGCTAGCACACCTCGTCCCCACCATGCGCGCCCTATGGAGAGCGATCGAACAGACTGACAGCGAGCATCCAGCCGCACGATCCCCCAACAGCGCCGCGATCTTGTAGAGACGATCGGCACTCAAGTCATGGTCTGGTGCTCATGTTCTGTTCCTGCGAGGTCAGGCCGGGATGCCGGGCGGGCCGAGGATCTCCAGGCCGTACTCGGCCGCGGTGCGACTCGGCTCACGCGAGACACGCCAGCGAATGCGACATTCGTCCACGTTGCTTGTGCGCTACGGGCGGAGATGCTGACCTACGAGCCGTGCCGACGCATCGCGACCACCCCTGGCTACGCGACCAGCAGGCAGTGACCACGCCGTGCGATCCCAAGGACCCTCGGCACGCTGCCATGGTCCACGTTGCGAAACAGGTTCGGGCGATCGACGACGCGCGCGCCGCCACATCTCAGGCGCCGCCTAGTTCGTCCGAAACCGACTGATGCTCGTCTGAGCAGGCGAGCAAGCAAATTCCCTCCAGGCAGGGTCACTCAAGGGAGGCCGCCCTCGCTGTCTTCCGCAATGCCAGCCCAGGAGCACGGAGCTCGAACTAGACTCGCCGCGATGTCATTGCACCTCTTCGCGGGGCTGCGGGTGCGGGACTTCCAGGCCGCCCGATCATGGTACGAGCAGTTGCTCGGCGAGCCTACGTCCTTTCCTCACGCCACAGAGGCTGTATGGACGCTTGCCGAGGAGCGGTCGCTCTATGTCGTGGAGGCCCCCGACGGCGCGGGCAAATGCGTGGTAACGATCTTCGTGGATGACCTCGACGCACACATGGCCGCGATCGCCGGGCGCGGGCTGGAGCCAGACGAGCAGGAGACGTACTCAAATGGCGTTCGTAAGGCGATCTATCGCGACCCCGACGGCAACGAGCTCGGATTCGGCGGCGCCCCGGTGGACGGTGGCTGAGCCCTAAGCGATGAGAAGTGCCAACGCGGTGAGGGAAACCCCACCGCAAGCCTGTGTGCCGCTACACTCCGGTTCTGGTGTCGGGCGCAATGCTCGACGAAAGTGTGTCAGCGTTCCGTAGTGGTTGCTCTTGCATCTCCCGCGTTTCGCAGCACAAGATCCTCCGGGAGGTATTCATGGCAACCGGAACTGTGAAGTGGTTCAGCGACGACAAGGGCTACGGCTTCATCACGCCCGATGAGGCTGGCAAGGACCTGTTCGTCCATCACTCTGCGATCACGGGCAGCGGCTTCAAGTCGCTGGCCGAGGGCGCGAAGGTCTCATTTGACACCGAGCAGGGTCCCAAGGGGCCGGCAGCGGCCAACGTTCAGCTGATTTAGCTCCTGCGACGCTAATCGCGGGTGCTGGTGGGTCCCAGCAGTACCCTTGCTCGTACGGATTGGGCGAGCCGAGCCGGTTTTAAGCTCGCCACGGGGTTTGTGCGGATGTTCACCCCTGAAACTCCACGAATACGGACGGACAAGAATGGCCTCAAGAGGTAAAAAGAAGACCACGTTTGCGAAGCTGGCGCGGGAGCACAAGCTTCGCGAGCGCCGGCTGGACAAACAGGCGAAGAAGGAGGCGCGTAGGCGGGAGTCTGAAGCTCAGCCTGCAGAGCGCGACGTCATGCCGCCGGCGACGACTGGTGACGGCGATAACTGAACAGCCTGTGCCGTGTTGGACGGGCAGCGCTGCAGGTACGCCTCGTCGATCGTGACCGCCTCGGGCGAAGTCTGACCGCCTCGATGCCCGCTGCGATCCTTGATCCGGTGCTCAAGCCGCGATTGCGCGGGGTCCTGCACCAGTGGGCGTTCCTGGCGTCGCTCGCCGCCGGCGTCAGCTTGGTGCTCGAGGCCGGGTCGACGCGAGCCCGTCTCGCGACGGCGATCTACGCGCTGAGCGTCGCCGCGCTGTTCGGTACCAGCGCTCTTTACCATCGCATCGCCTGGCGTACGCTCGTCGCTCGCCGCTGGATGCGCCGGCTTGACCACACGATGATCTTCGTGCTGATCGCCGGTAGCTACACGCCGTTCGCACTGCTGGCGCTCCACGGGACCCTCGGTGTCGCGATCCTGATCACGGCGTGGTCCGCGGCGCTCGTCGGAGCAATGTCCAAGCTGATCTGGCTCGAAGCGCCCGGCTGGCTCACTGCGAGCACATACATCGCGATCGGCTGGATCGCCATTTTCGCGATCCCTGAACTCGTGAACCGGCTCGGTATCGTCGCGGTCGTCACCTTGGCCCTCGGCGGCATTCTCTACAGCGCGGGCGCGGTGATCCACGCGCGCAAGCGACCGGACCCGGTGCCGACCGTGTTCGGCTACCACGAGCTATTCCATCTGCTGGTGATCGTAGGCGCGGCGCTGCAATACTTGGTAGTGGCGTTCTGGGTCCTCCAGTAGCCCGGCTCATCCGCTCAACGCCATTCGCGCTCAGCCTTCGTTCCCGAGGTCATCGGACCATCCGGCAGCTAGGCGGGACCATTGAGAGATAGGACGTCCGTTCGTGCGGTAGGAGTTAGGCTCCGCCGTGTCGCGTCCCCACCGTTGTGGCCAGCCGGTGGGCGAGTCCTCCCAGCTTTCCTGCCGTCCGTAGAGGGTCAGGTCAAGCAACCCCGCGTATCCGGGCGCCATCGGCTCGACGCCGCGCCCGGTGGTCCAGTATGTCTCGAACACCTGGGCTTCCTGGCGCACGTAGCAGACCAGCATGAACCGGTTGAATGGGCGCCCGGCTAGGAGGCGCTCGGCCGAGTCCTGCACGGAGTACCACGGCATATTCCAGTCCATGAAGTCGCGGTAGCGCAGACTCTCCTCATAGGGGCCATAACAGAACGTCGCGTACGTGACGTCGCGCGAGTGGAGGTAGGACAGCTCGCGGACCTGTCCGTTGTAGAGCGTGCAGCCCTCGCACTGCTGGTCCGCTGGCTTGCCCGGGTACCACATGAAGTAGTAGGCGATCAGCTGCCGGCGGCCCTCGAATGTGTCGAGCAGCCTGACAGGTCCATCCGGGCCCGTGACCTTGATCGTCGAGTCGACCTCCACCATCGGTAGCCGCCGGCGGGCGGCTGCGATCGCGTCACCTGCGCGGGAGTGCGCCTTCTCCCGGATCCGCAACACGTCCAGCTCGGCCTGAAACGTCGCCCTGTCCACAACAGACGGGACTGCCGGATCGTTAACGTCGCCGTGCGGGTGGTTGAGATTCTCGGTGCTCATGCTTTCTCCTTAGCTTCGTCGGTAATCGGTCGGTCGTCTTGCAGGAAACCGCCGGCCAGCCGCGGATGCCGTGTGGCCGGCGCGCAGCAAGTGCGAGTGGCCAACGCTCTCGCCCCTGCCCCGGATCTCATAAGATGCCTTTCCCAGGGGATCGCAAACTGTCTTATAACCGCATCAACGAGCTAGAGGTGTATGGGCCTGAGGCGGCGCGATTGCGGGAGCGTGAGCTGGAGGAAAAAGCGGCACGCTACGCAAAGCTTCATCCGGACGATGAGGCTGAAGGGCACCCAGATCGGGCTATCAGTCGAGCTCTGCGCCGAGTCCGCAATGCGCTAAGGCGCGGCGATTGAGGACGCTCGGGGGCCTCGGCTCAACTTGAGACAGGCGCCACGAGGTCTGCCACCTCATTCATAGCCGAACGGCGGTTGGTCCCCGGGACTCGCCTGAGGCGGCGCAGCGAGCGTGGTGGCAGCGAGGGGAACGGTTAGGAGCGCGGCGCTCTCGCCCCTGACCCGCAGGACATATCCCTTCGAGCTGGGGCTGATCGTCTCGAGTCGCGCCCTGCCCTGCCATTCCACTTGGTTGTTAAGCCGCTGACCGGCCAGCGTCACGTCCGAGGTTGACGGTGCGGGGTCATCAACCTGGCATGTCTCAATCGTCGGGACCCACCGCATGGAACTCGATTCGGTACACGAGCGTGTCTTCGTCTATCGGCCCGGCGTGCGCCGCGCGACGACGCATCGTCTCGCGATCGGACTCGCCGGCGCGTCGGACATCCTCCTCGTCGATCGCCGCGAAGGGGACAAGCTCGATGGCGTCGACCTCAATCTCACCGAGACCGACCCGGTAGCGGCCGCCCTCCTTGACACGCGCCCGCCTCCACAGTCGGACTGACAGCGTGATGTCTCCGGCCAGGACGTCGTTGCGCAACTCGCGGCTGAACTCCACCCCGTGCGCTACTTCGTCGGCTGGGCACAGAAGTAGTGGCCGTCGACCTTCAGGCGGACCTGGGGTGGGTTGTCGATGACCAGGCAGGCTGTCTCTGTAGGCCCAGGGTCATTGAGCGACAGCAGCTTGAACCGCGCGCTTGAGGAGTTGCAGCTGACAACGTTGTGCTGGGCATCGATGCAATCGCCTTCCTTCGCCGGTTGGGAGCTGCCACCACACGCCACGACAACCCCGACGGTCACCAGCACCACGATCCAACCCACAACTCGCGACATATTCCCTTCCGGGTCTGATTGCCCGTGGAAGTCCTACCACACGGGCACATATTGAGCCGGCTTCCCCCACACCGTGGGCGGGGAGGTCGATCCTCGGCCTCCCCGCCCAGTCCTCCTCTCATTCGTACAGCCCGATTTGACGGGCGAGCGCGACGTCGTCTCGCTTTGCCCAGTGCTCGGCGACCCGTCCGTTCACGATCCGGTAGAGGTGGATCGCCTCGATTTCGAAACGCCGTCCGGTGGCGGGCTTGCCCATGAACTCGCCGGTATGCGTGCCGCGGGTGATGAGCCGGATTGCGACGCGGTCGCCGTCAGCGAACGCGTCCTCGATCTCGTAGGAGAGGTCGTTGAAGGCGCTTCGCAGCCAGCGGAGCACGGCGTTGGCGCCCTCCGGGCCTGGCGGTGTCCCCGGAGGTGCTTCGTGATCGACGAAATCGGCGGTGACCACGTGCTCAGCGAGGTCATACCGGCCCGAGCCGAAGTACTCGAGCTGCGTCCGCATGGCGATATCGATGTTGGTGGGGAGGGTGGCGATAGACATGGTGCTCCTCTCAGGTAGATAGGGTTTACTCTGACTAGAATATAATTCTATTCAGCAGAGTGCTATTCTGTCAAGGTGGCTTCAACCCGAGTGGATCGACGCGAGCAGATGGCCCAGCAAACCCGCCGGGACATCCTCATCGCAGCGCGGCGCCTCTTCGCAGAGCACGGCTACGCGGGGACGTCGATCACCGACATCGCCGAGGAGGCAGGCGTGGCGATCCAGACGATCTACGCCCGGCTGGGCTCAAAGCGCGGGATGCTGCTGGCGCTGATCGACCTGATCGACGAGGAGGCCGGCGTGGATCAGCTCGCCCTATACGTGATCAATGCCACGACTCCCCGCGCCGCGCTAGGAGCCGGCGTCTGCCTGACTCGCGCATTCCAAGAGCGCTGCGGCGACATCATCGAAGCGCTCTTCACAGCCGCTGGCGCCGAGCCGGAACTGACGGAGGCGGTGGCCGAGGGTCAGCGCCGACACCGAGAGGGAGCCCGCATCACGATCGACCGAATCCGGAAGCTCCGCGGACTCCGCAAAGGCGTGTCGCCTGCGCATGCCCAAGCGCTATTCGCGCTCAGCACCAGCCACGAAGCCTGGCGTGAGCTCATCCGTGGCCACCAGCTGGAATGGCAGGAAGCCGAGGCCTGGCTCACCAACGCCCTTTCCCGGGCATTGCTGGCCGATCACGCAGGCGGTCGGGCGGGCTCCAACTAAGCCACCCCGGCCCGCGGCGACCCTGCTCCCGAGACGGGCACGACCTCCGTTGGCCCGGTTTCCGAACCGCTACAGCGATGCCTACGTGATGCCGATACGCGCTCGGGCATGCCGGGAACGCATCCATCAACAACGGGAAGCTCCACTCAACGCTCGGTTCCCCGGGTCTGGCGGGGCATCGCCTTAGCCGCGTGCGTATGTCTGGCGGGCTGCGGGTTTGGCTCCACGACGGACGGATCTACAGCGCGTCAGGTGCAGGTGTCGCTGACGGCCCCAGTGGATGGGGCGGTGGTCGGCGTCTCGAGGATCTACGTGGCAGGAACAATCGCGCCAACGAGCGCACGGCTGCGTGTATCCGGAAAGCCCGTCCACATCGTCGACGGCGCTTTCAAGCTGCCGGTGTCCCTGCCCAAGGGCCTCACCCGCATCAGAATCGAGGCCACGGCGAGCGGCTTCGCGCCTGCAGCGATGGTCGTCGCGGTCCGCTACGACCCGAGCAGTTCCGTCCAGCAGGGATCCAGCGGCGGCTCTTCGCCGGGCACCGGTTCTGGCTCTAGCGGCGGCACACAAGCGGCCGCGGGCCTTTCTCCGGCAGCCGAGGCGGAGGCCGTCAATAGCTGCGCCAATGGCGACCAAAGCAAGGTGGCAGCGTGCAAGTGCGCTTTTGACCGGCTGGCCAAGGCGGGTTTCAACACACAGTCGAGCTGGGCAGCGGTCGTGGCAAATTGGCGGCGCTCCTTCCTGTCAAGTGGAACCATCACTTTCCCACCGGTCATGAGGCAGGTCATAATCGCCTGCGCCCAGCAGTTCCGCGGGCAGTGAACAGCCATTAGCGTCCGACGCCCGGCACCCGCCGCAGTAGGGTCGGCTCATGTTGCCCGTGTTCGACGGCCACAACGATGTTCTGACCCGTCCGGACCACGGCGGGTTCTTGACGGGTCGCCCGAAGGGCCATCTTGATCTGCCACGCATGCGGGAAGGCGGCATACGCGGAGGTGTCTTTGCCGTTTTCACCGAGTCTCGCCGCTCGCCACAGAAGCCTGTGCAACGGAGCGACGGAGTGCTGGAGTTCCAACTCGCTTCGCGTGTGAGTCAATATCGAGCTGCGGCCAACGCGACCGCGGCGGCAGGCCGGCTCTTGGCATGGGAGCGGGCAGGGAGCGTTCGCATCGCACGGACCATCGCTGACCTGGACGGTGCGCTATCCGATGATGGCCCGCCGGCTGCGGTGCTCCACCTGGAAGGCGCGGAGGCGATTGACCCCTCGCTTGAGGCGCTCGAGCTCTGGCATGCTGCGGGATTGCGGTCGTTGGGTCCGGTGTGGAGCCGCCCGAACGAGTTCGGGCATGGCGTGCCATTCGTCTTTCCTTCTGCACCTGATACCGGCCCAGGACTCACCGATGCCGGCCGGGCGCTGGTCACCCGCTGCCTAGACCTCGGAATCCTCATTGACGTCAGCCATCTGAACGAAGCCGGCTTCTGGGATGTCGCGCGTCTTGATGCCGCGCCACTGGTGGCCAGCCATTCCGGCGTCCACAGGCTATGCCCGGCCTCCCGAAACCTCACCGACGCCCAGCTCGACGCAATCGGCTCATCCGGCGGTCTGGTCGGGATTGTGTTCGCGTGCCCCTTCCTGCGGCCTGATTTCGCCGATGACCCGGACACTCCACTCGCGCTTATCGTCGAGCAGGTGCGCTATGTAGCCGACCGGATAGGTGTAGATCACGTGGCACTGGGATCTGATTTCGACGGCGCCACGATCCCAGGCGAGATCGGCGACGCAGCTGGGGTCCCCACGCTGCTTGATGGCCTCAGCGCGGCGGGGTTCGACGCTGACGAGCTTGCGGCGATCGCCGGCCGCAACTGGCTGAGGGTACTCGCCGCCTGTTGGTCCGAATAATGACTCCCTGCCGGGCGCACACGCGAGCAGACCGCAGATGTGGTGCAGTACCCACTCGGTTTGGGTAGTAGGAGGTTTGCAGGACCCGTCCAGGCTTCGGAGCCGGGCGTGGTAGTCGATAGGAGTTTCCGTTGGCGCTAACAGCGAGCCCTGGAGAGCTTGCCCCACCAGGCGGCGAGCACGTCGTCCAGTTCTACGAGCGTGATGACGAGTTGGCTTGCAGCGTCGGCAGCTATCTGCTGGATGCACTTCTTGCCGGCGGAGTCGCCATTGTCGTAGCGACGCCGTCGCATTCGCGGGCGTTTGTCGAAGAGCTGAGCGTGGGCGTGGACGTCGGCGCGGCGCAGGCCACCGGGAAGCTGGTGTTGCTCGACGCCGCTGAGACCCTGGCGAGCTTTACCTCACGCGGGAGACTCAACTCCGAAGCATTTGACAGAACGGTTGGCGAGGTAGTTCGCAGTGCTGCTTCCCGGGGCGCTCCGGTCCATGCCTACGGCGAGATGGTCTCGCTCCTCTGGGAGGCCGGGGACGTCCTCGCCGCGATCGAGCTCGAGGAGTTCTGGAACTCGCTCGCGGAGGACCTCCGCTTTTCGCTGATGTGCGGATACCGCCAATCCGCCGTGGCCGGGCCCGAGCACAGCGAGGCTTTGCGGCGCGTCTGCCACCTCCACACCTCGGTTCGCCACGCACGAGAAGCACCGGGGACGGTCGAGGTGGAGGACCAGTTTCCCGCGGAGGTGCAGGCGCCGAGTGCGGCGCGCCGGCTGCTGGTCGAGGCACTCGATCAAGCTGGTCGGGACGACCCGAAGCTGTCCCAAGACGCCCAGCTGCTCGTCAGCGAGCTCGTGACAAATGCGGTGCTTCACGCCGGCTCCTCGGTGTTTGTCGGCGTCCGGTGCGAGCGGTCGTCAGTTCGTGTCTCGGTGCGCGACCTCAGTCCGCACCGACCAACGCCTTCGGCTCGCGGGCAAAGAACCGGCCTGGGTATGGGACTCCGACTCGTGGACGTGATCGCGACCGATTGGGGAATCGAGCAGGGCAGCGAGGGAAAGACGGTCTGGGCCGAGCTCCGGTCCTGACGTTCGCCGGGGTCGCCAGCAGGCCTGCCGAGCACCCGTCGAGAATGCGACAATGCGGCCGGGGTGCGCTTTCCACACCGCGAGCTACGGGGGAACGCTGCTGCGGGGCTGACGGCAATCGTGCTGGCGTGGGTCCTTCCGGCCCCGGGCGCGCTCGCGGCAACCACATCCCGTAGCAGTCGTGCTGCTGCTACCGGCCCCGTGACGGTCACCGTCGACGCACGAGCCGCGGGCCGAGTGATCCCTCCTCAGTTCCTGGGTTTGGGCATCGAGTACCAGACCCTGCCGCTCTACACCGGGACAGATCCGAACGCGGTAGACCCCGTCTTTGAGCAGCTCGTGCAGAACCTCACCCCGGGTCAGATCCCGGTACTGAGGATCGGAGGCGACACCACGGACTGGAGCTGGTGGCCGGTTCGCGGGATGCACGCCCCGCCGGGCGTCTCCTACTCGCTGACCCCGCGGTGGGCGGCTGTGGCTCGGTCGCTCACGCAGAGGCTGAACGCGCATCTGATCCTGGGCATCAACTTTCAGGTCGACAGCAGAACGGTTGCTCGTGTCGAGGCGGCTGAGCTGATTCGTAGGCTGGGCCAAGCGAGGATCGATGCGCTTGAACTCGGCAACGAGCCCGAGCTCTACCACACATTCGGCTACAAGGATGGCCGGGGCAAGGAGGTTCCCGCACGCGCCGCGAAGTGGGGCTTTCGCATCTTCGAGCGCGAGTTCAGGTCGATCGGGTCCTCGCTCCCAGCTGGGCCTCTGGCTGGACCGACGACGGGGAACCTGTATTGGGACGGCCACTTCGGTCGCTTTCTGTCCGACGTTCGGAAGCTGCGGATCGCCACCGTTCATCGGTACCCGCTCTGGATCTGCTCCAACGGGCGGTCACCGTACTTCCCCAACGTGAACAACCTCCTGCGAGGGGCGGTGACGACGCAGCTCGTCGGCACCGTTGCCCCCCTCGTCCGAATCGCGCGCGCCCACAAGCTTCCGCTACGCCTGGACGAGATGAACGCCACGCCGTGCCCCCATCAGGCGTTGGCATTGCGCGGATCGATCGCGACCGCGCTATGGGTGATGGACTATCTGTTCGCGATGGCTCGGGTGGGCGTGGACGGGGTCAACGTGCAGACCTCCACGGGCAGCACCCAGGATCTGTTCGAATTTCGGTTCGGCCGCCGCAGATGGGTGGCCAAGGTGGCGCCCGAGTACTACGGCCTGTTGATGTTCGCCAAAGCTGCTCCCGCTGGCTCGAGCCTAGTGCCGCTTTCCCAGGCTCCCGAGCCATTGCATGCTTGGGCCACGCGCGGTCCCGGTGAAACCTTTCGTGTGCTGGTGATCAACGACGGCCGCGGCGCACGCACCGTCGCTCTGCGCGGGATTCCCACCAACGTCGGCGCCACTGTGGAGCGGCTGCTTTCGGTGGCCACTCCCGGCGGCCGCCTGACCACGCTCGGCGGCCAGACGCTTGGGATGCAAACCGCAACTGGCCACTTTCCGGAGCTCGAGACGACCAGCGTCGCGAGCCCCCATGGCGACACGTACGAGCTCACGCTTCCGGGGCTCAGCGCGGCCCTCCTGACCGTCGGTTAGGAGTTGGTCCCCGGGTGCGACGGTCACGCGGCTGGTGTCGCGATCTCTGGCGCATGCGCTCGCTCGATCGGCGCAACCCACAGCTCCTGCACCAGGATGATCGTCAGCGACAGCAGTGGGATCGAGATGATCACCCCGACCACCCCAAACAGCTGGGCCATCACGAGAACGCCGATCGTGACGATGGCGGGGTGCAGATCTACCGTCCTGGCCATCACCAGGGGCAGGATCAGGTTCCCCTCGATCTGGTTGACGATCACGTAGACCGCCAGGACGAGGAGGCCCTTCTCGGGCGACTGCGCTAGGCCAAACAGAACTGGCGGGATGGCGCTGATGATTGAGCCGTAGTTCGGGATGACGGTTAGCAAGGCCGAGAACACCGCAAATCCCACTGCGAACGGCAGGCCAATGAGCAACATGCCGAGGTACAGCAACCCGCCGAGCACCAGCATGTCGATACCCATGGCCAGCAGCCATCCCAGCCAGGCGGTGCGGATCCGGGTCATCACCTGACGGGCTCGATCACGGTGGGGGAGGGGCAGCAGGCTGAGGGCGCCCGCAACCAGTGGACGGGGATTGATCGCGATGAACAGCGCCGTGATCAGCACGACGACCAGAGCAGCGAGAATTCCCGCCACGCCAAGTCCGACGGCCTCGATTGGCGCGATCAGCCGTTGAGGGTGCTGGGTGTACCCCTGGACGAAGCTTCCCACCTCGGTGGACAGGGCACGTTTGGTCACGCCGGTCGCCCCGTGGATGTATCGCTCAGCCTGGGCGATCGTATGCGGCAGCTGGTCGGCGAACCGCTTCGCCTGGTCCGCAAACGCGGGCACGATGAAATAAGCCAGCAGCGTGATCACCCCGAGCACCCCGACCAGGGCGGCGAGCGCGCCAACCGTGCGTGGCAGATGGCGGCGCTCGGCCATGTCCGCCGCGGCCGCCAACGGCATCGCGATGATCAAAGTCAGCGCCAGCGCGAGCAGCAACGTGACCAGCTGCTGGACCAGGAGCCCGGCGATGACCAGTGCGGCAGTGAGGCCCACGGCACGGTAAGCAACGGCAGCGCTCATGCCCCCGATCTACCCATTTCCAGACCCCCGGGTATCCCGGGTAGGACCGTCGTATTACCTCATCACGCCCGTATGGCCGGTGGAGTAGCGGCCCGGCTGGGGCCATACGCAGAGCCCGTGTGGCGAGATCCCGACCGGAATCTTTGCCAGCAGGCGGCCGTTGGTGGTCGAGATTGCGTACACGGCGCCGCTGTAGCGACCTGCCAACCACAGCGTCTTCCCGTCAGGGCTCACTCCACCCATGTCCGGCGTGCCTGGAACTGGCCACACCGCGATGATCCGCTGGGTCGCGAAATCGATCACCGAAATAGCGCCGCCCGCCCGGCTGGTTACGTACAGGTCCTTGGTGTCGCGGGAAACGTAGAGCCCGTGCGCGTCGAGCTTGGTTGGCAGAAAGCCGACGATCCGCAGGGTACGAGCATCGATCATCTGGACGCCGCTCGACCCGTTCTGCGGCAGGTACTTGTTTGCCACGTAGAAGGTGCGCCCGTCGGGGGAGAGCTTGACGTCTTGAGGGCTCCCGCCGACCTGGACGTAGCCCGCCACCTTCTCGGTGAACAGGTTGATCTTCACCAGCTGCCCTGAGAACTCGCAGCTGGCAAGCGCGAAAGACCCGTCCGCTGAGAAGTCCATGTGGTCAATGCCGGAGCAATTCACGTGGATCGTTTTCTGGATCGCGAACGTGTGGGGATCACGAAGCGCCAGCAGGCTCTGCGCCTCCTCGACGACGATCGCATGGCGACCCAGGGGCGTGAAGTACATGTTGTAGGGATCTGTCACCGGGAGGTTCGGACCCGCTCGCCGGCCCGTGTTTGGGTTGATTGGCGTGAGGCTGTTGCCCAGATCGTTTGTGGCGTAAAGGTTTCGCAGGTCCCAGGACGGGACCACATGCTGGACCTGATCGCCCGTGGGAATGAAGCGGATCACCCGATAGTGGATCGGATCGATCACGTACACGCCGTTGCCCTGCGAGTCCGGGGCGTAGACCAGGTATCGGGCCCGCTTGGTGACTGCGTTCAGCATCCCTGCGCGCGTGTAGGCATAGATGTTGACTCCGCCGGTACCCCACGGAACCGGCTGGAGTCGGTCGCTGGGATCAGACATCGGCAGCGGCATCGCAGCCTCGTGCTCGTCTTCGCCGAAGAAATCCCCGGTGTCAGCGAGCGCCAGAGTGGCCCCGGCGCCGCCGGACAGCACTATGGCGAGCGCGAGCGCGACCCAGGGTCGGCGCAGGAGGACGGCGAGTCGGCGCACGGCGCTGTGACCATACAACGCCCATGCTCCACGGGGTTCGGGGCCGCGCAGCTGGCGCCCGCTGATTGGACACTGGCCTTCCGGGTATTCCTTGAGGTGTGGAAACCGTAGTCCCACAGCCCGGCGAGCCCGCGACACCCGCCGTGCCAGACGCGCCGGTATCACCCGCCGTGCCGGATCCCGGATCGCCTGCCGACCCTGAGGAGCCGGCGACCGTCCCGGCCCCCGAGGAGCCGGCCACCCCGGCTGTGCCCGAGCCTGGTCCTGATCAGGAGCCGGCACCCGACCCAAGTCCGGACCCCAGCCCCGCCGAGTCGATCTCCTAGCGGCCCGCGCT
>CAVWPT010000001.1:0-199878 GCA_963756965.1 uncultured Solirubrobacterales bacterium | reverse complement strand
TCCCTCTCCGCTGCTTACCGGGTGTCCGCGACTTTCATTCGCTGAGCACCCGCTGAGCGATCGCCAGCGCGGCATTGGCGGCGGGAACCCCCGCGTAGACAGCGGTATGGAGTAGGACCTCGCCGATCTCCTCCTCGCTCAGTCCGATTCGCACCGCGGCCCGTATATGTAGCTCGAGCTCGCGCTCGCGGCCAAGCGCGGCCAGCAGTGCCAGGGTTATGGCGCTGCGCATCCGACGATCGAGCCCGGGCCGCGCCCAGACACCGCCCCACGCATAGCGCGTGATCAGCTCCTGGAAGGGCTCCGTAAGTGGCGTGGCGTTCTCGGTCGCGCGCTCCACATGCTCGTCTCCGAGCACCTCGCGGCGAACCTTCATGCCCTCCTCGTAGTCGTCTTGGCTCACAACAGCTGCTCCAGAATGAGTTCGTAGACGATCTCGGGCTGCTCCACTGACGCAATCATCCTCGGTGGGCGTTCAGCGCACGGTCGATCAGGGCCGACGAGGCACCTAGGTCGGGCTCGGTGCCGGCGAGGGCCCTCATCGCCTCGGCGTCGACCTCAAGATGCTCGAGCATGTCGCGCGCCCATGCGGCGGCCGACGCGGTCAGTCGCAGCAGGTCGGTGATCGTCCCCCATTCGGCCTGCCAGGAGCCCGCCGCGCGCTCATGCTCCTGCTCCATGCAGGAGAGCATCGTCGCCACGAGTCCAGGGACCCGACGGGCGCACGCCAGAACGGAAACCGCCGCGACGGGGTTCCGCTTGTGCGCCATCGCGGTCGAACCGCCCCGCCCGGGAACACCCTCGCGCACCTGGCCCGACAGCGTTACGTCTCGCGCCGCCTTGGACAGCGCGCCCGCGAGAACCCCAAGCGCCGTTGCCAGCCGGGCGGGCCGCACCCGGTCGGTGTGCCACGCCAACACCGGCTCCTCCAGCTCGAGCCTCCGTGCGACCTCCGATGCGACGGCCGGATCCCGGTGCCCGACCGGTCCGCCCATCTGCACGGCGAGCGGCACGGCCTGCAGCTCGGCGCTCGCCGCGTCGATTGCCGTCATCCAACCCGCGGCCTTCAGGCCGAACGAGGTTGCCAGGGCGTCTTGGAGAAGCGTACGCGCCATCACGGGGGTGTTGCGATAGCGATCCGCAAGCCCTGCCGCCGCCGCCGCCGCAGCCCGTGCGTCACGCAGGATCGGCTCCCGCGCCCGTTTGGCAACCAGCATCATCGCCGTGTCGAGCACGTCCTGCGAGGTTGCGCCCTCGTGGGTGGCGCGGAAGCGACGGGCGAGCGGCACCACCGGTGAAGCATGCTCGGCGGCTTCCTCCCCCAGTTCCCCGATGCCGATCTCTGCGGCCGACAGCTGAGGGCCGCCAAGGGCCGCCTCAACGTCGAGCATCGCTTGTACCCACGCCTCATCGCTCACCTCCGCAGCAGCATCGCCGCGTGCGTACATGCCGCCGAACAGCTCCATCAGCTGACCCGCCGCTCCTGCCCGGTCCAGAACGGCTCGCGGAGCACGTTTTTGAGCAGCTTTCCGGCGCCCGACTTCGGCAGCGGGTCCTGGCGTAGGTCGATCGTGCGGGGAACCTTGTAGCCGGCTAAGCGCCCTCGCAGGTGCGCGGTCAGCTCCTCGACACCGATCTCGTGTCCATCCTCGAGGACGACAACCGCGTGGACAGCCTCGCCCCAGCGCGGATGCGGGACGCCGAACACCGCCGCCTCACGCACGGCCGCGTGCTCGTCGAGGGCAGCCTCCACCTCGACTGAGTAGACGTTCTCGCCGCCTGTAATGATCATGTCCTTGAGCCGGTCTACCAGGTACAGGTAGCCATCCTCTGCGCGGTAGGCGGCATCGCCCGACCGGTACCAGCCGTCCACCAAGGCCGCTTGGGTCTCCTCGTTACGCCCCCAATACCCAAGCATCACGTTGGGGCCGCGCACCCACACCTCGCCCACCTCGCCAGCCGGCAGCCGCCCGCCGTCAGGGCCTCGTACCTCGGCCTCGACGCCGATCACCGGCGCCCCTATCGAGCCGAGCCGCTCGGGGTAGCCGGGCTCTCCCGCCAACCCGCGGCGGTGATCCTCGGCGGTCACGCACGTGACTGTTGGTGCTGCCTCGGTCATCCCGTAGAACTGGACGATGTCGCAGTCGAAGCGCTCGAGCACCCGGCGCTGGAGCGCAGGCGAGATCGGTGAAGCCGCGTACTGGATGTGCCGCAGCGAGCCCAGCCCGCGATCCGGCCCGGCGCCCAGCTCATCGAGCAGCATCGCCAGCATCGTCGGCACGAGCACGGTGTGCGTGATCGCCTCACGGTCGATCGTCTCCAGCACAGCAGCGGCGTCAAAGCGCGGCAGGATGATTTGGCACGCGCCGGTCCACGTGCAGGCAAAGACATTTGCGGTGCCGGCCACATGGAACATTGGGCAGACGTGCAGCCACCTATCGGAAGGGCGGTGGCCGGTGGCGATCACGTTGTGGCGGGCGTTGGCCAGCAGATTGCCGTGACTTAGCATCACTCCCTTTGGACGGCCAGTGGTCCCCCCGGTATAGGAGATCGTCGCCAGCTCTGTTCGTCCAGGTCGGTGTGTTCAGCGGGTGCTCGACTTACAAGAGCTCGTAGCTGACACAGTCCTCGGGGCACTCGCCAGCCGCGTCCAGCACCAGCTCACGCACGCTCGCGCAGCTCCTGCGCAACTCGCGCGCTACGTCGAGCTGGGTCTGGTCGGCGATCAGAACCTCAAGCTCGCAGTCGTCGACCATGAACGCCAGCTCGGCGGCTGACAGGCGGAAATTGAGGTCAACCAGCACCCGGCCCGCGGCGGGAATGGCAAGCCAGCACTCGAGGTGGGCGATGGAGTTGACGCCGAGAAAGCCGACGCGTCCCCTCGGCTGCACCGCGAGCTGCTCCAGTCCGGCGGCCAGGCCGGCCACGCGCTCGGCCAGCTCCGCGTAGGTGAGCGAACGCTCACCCTCGATCACCGCTACGGAGCCCGCGTAGAGGCGTGCGGCGCGGCGCAGCGGCCAGGCCAGATCTCCGCCGCTCACTCCCTGAGTCCCAGCAGGCGCGCGGCGTTCTCCTTCAACACCAGCGGCCTGACTTCGTCCTTGATGGGGAGCTTCTCGAAATCGGCCAGCCACCTGTCCGGAGTGATCAGCGGGTAATCCGAGCCGTACAACATCTTGTGCTTGAGCTGGGTGTTCGTGTAGCGGATGAGGTTCTCCGGAAAGTATTTTGGCGACCACCCGGAGAGGTCGATGTACACGCCCGGCTTGTGCACGGCCACTGCCAGCGCCTCGTCCTGCCAGGGGAAGGACGGGTGAGCGAGGATGATCTTCAGGTCAGGGAAGTCCGCGGCCACGTCGTCGACGCACATCGGGTTCGAGTACTTCAGGCGCACTCCCCCGCCGCCCGGCATCCCGGCTCCGATGCCGGTCGTACCGGAGTGAAACAGCGCGATCAAGCCGGCACCGGCAATCGCCTCATACAGCGGGTAGAAGGCGCGATCGTTGGGCCAGAACGCCTGGGTGTTCGGATGGAACTTGAAGCCCTGCACGCCGGCCTCGATCAGCCCCTCTATCTCCCTTACCGCCAGCTTGCCTTTGTGCGGGTCGACGCTTCCGAACGGGATCAGCACGTCAGGGTTCTCCCGTGCGGCTGCCAGCACCTCGTCGTTCCCGAGCCGCCGGCGTCCCATCCCAGCCTCGTCGTCGACCGTGAAGACGACCGCCAGCATCCTGCGCTCCCGGTAGTAGTCGGCAACCTCGCGAGCAGTGGGCTGGGGCGGGCTGCCCCCGAAATACCGCGCGGCGGCCTCGAGCACCTCGGTCGTGACCGGATCCTGGGGCTGGTTCTCGTTGCGTTCGGCGTGGACGTGCACATCGATCGCCACGAGCTGATCAAGGTCGAAGTCCGGCATCGCTAGAACGGGAACGGGTGCGGCTCGCTCCGCGCGGTGATCCAGCGCAGATCGGTGAACTCGTGGATTGCAGCGGTGCCACCGAAGCGCCCGCCGTCGCTGGCATCGGCCCATCCGCCCCCAACGAATTGTTGCCACGTGTCTCGCAGTGCGGTCATAACTGTCCCTTTCGGTACTCGGTTTATGGCACCCGCCCCGCCGCGAGGTCGAGCTCGATCCGGGCCGCCGCCTCGCGCAGCGGCGGAAGGAGCTCCTTGTGGATCGCCGCGGCCGTTCGGCGGCTGGCGTGGGTGGAGAGGTTCATCGCGGCCACGACCTCGCCCGCGGAGCTGCGGATTGGGACGGCAACCGAGCGCAGCCCGTCCTCGAGCTCCTGGTCTACGAGCGCCCATCCCTGCTGTCGCACCTGGTCGATCAACTTTCGCAGCCGCGCACGATCGGTCACGGTCGTCGCCGTCAGCGCCGTGAGCTCGGTCGTCTCAAGCAGCGCGTCGAGCATCGTGTCGGCGAGGCCGGCGAGCAGGATCCTGCCCATCGAGGTCGCGTACGCCGGAAACCGTGTCCCGACCGAGATCGCGACGGTCATGATCCGCTGCGTCGGCTCGCGCGCCACATAGACCACGTCGGCACCGTCGAGGACGGACACCGATGAGGACTCGTGGACCTGCTCCACGAGCTCGCGAAGGTGTGGCTGGGCGATCTGCGGAAGCGTCAGGCTCGAGAGGAACGCGTACCCGAGCTCGAGCACGCGCGGCGTGAGCACGAACCGCCGATGGTCCGCGCGCACGTAGCCGAGCTCCTCGAGCGTCAGCAAAAAGCGGCGCGCCGAGGCCCGGGTGAGACCGGTGTCCCGCGCCACGTCGGAGAGCGTCCGCCCGGGACCCGGGAGGCTGAGCGCACGGATGACGTCGAGGCCACGCTCGAGCGACTGGACGAACTGCCTTCCGTGAGCGCGGACCTGCGCCATCAGACGTCAAAGAACACGGTCTCGTGGCTGCCCTGAAGGCGGATGTCGAACACATAGCCGCCGGTGCCCGGCTGCGCCAGCAGCGTGGCGCGACGCTCGGCCGGAACGCTCTGGAGCACGGGGTCGGAGGCGTTTGCGGCGGCTTCGTCGGCGAAGTAGACCCGCGTCACGCACCGGTGGAGCATCCCGCGCGCGAACACCGACACGTCGATGTGGGGGGCCTGCTTGCCGCCGCCGGGCCACGGCACTCGGCCCGGCTTCACGGTGACGATCTCAAACCGCCCGTCTTCGAGCTCGGTGCTGCAGCGGGCGAAGCCACGGAATCCATCGAGCTCCGACGGGCCACCATCGCCGCGCAGGTCCGCGAAGTGGCCCTCGGAATCGGCCTGCCAGGTCTCGATCATCGCGTCGCGCACCGGCTCGCCGGCGCCGTCGTACACCGTCCCCGAGATCGCGATGGCCTCGGGTGCGTCCCGGGAGACGGCGCGCGGACCGGCGTCCCAGGGTAGACCGATAGCGAAGAACGGCCCGACCGTCTGGGAGGGGGTGGGGCCGAAGCTCAACGCGCCTCCTCGAACGGCGTCGCCCCCGGGCCGCGCAAGCAGATATCGAACTCGTACGCGAGCGCCCAGTGATCGACGCTGTCCTCGATCGAGAATCGGGAGATCAGCCGCTCACGCGCGGCGGCGTCGCGGACGGAATTGAAGATCGGGTCGTAGGCGAACAGCGGATCGCCCGGGAAGTACATCTGGGTGACGAGCCGCTGCGCGAATGCCCGGCCGAGCAGTGAGAAGTGGATGTGGGCCGGTCGCCATGCGTTGTCGTGGTTGCCCCACGGGTACGGGCCCGGCTTGATCGTCGTGAAGCTGTAACGGCCGCCCGAGTCGGTGACCGCGCGGCCGGCGCCCGAGAAGTTAGGGTCAAGCTCCGCTGCCCACCGATCAGCGGCGTGCCGGTAGCGTCCCGCGGCGTTGGCCTGCCATATCTCGACGAGCGTGTCGCGCAGCGGCTTACCTTCCGTGTCGAGGACGCGGCCGGAGACCGTGATCCGCTCGCCGATCGGGGTCCCCGGATGTTGGACAAGGAGGTCGTTGTCGCGCTCCCGTACCCGTTCGGGTCCGAGCTGCGGACCCGTGATCTCGGTGATCGTGTGCGGCAGGTACACGAGCGGCTGCTTGGGATGGCGCAGCCCCGTCGACTTGTACGGGGGATAGTCGAGCGACGGGTGGGTGCCCTCGGGCTCGCGGAGATAGCCGACCGGCGTCTCGCCGCTCACCGGTTCGTGAGCTCTCGCAGGAATGTCAGTTCCTCCTCCGTGGGCGGATCGGTGTGGCTCAGATCATCGCTCACCCGGAGCTCCCATTCGGTCTCGGCGCGCACCGCCGAGGCCTCGACCCCCGGATGCACCGCGGTCAGCACGAGCTCCTTGGTGTGCTGATCGGGCTCTAGCACGCCCAGGTCGGTGATCACCGCCGTCGGTCCGGCGCCGCGGAAACCCAGCCGCTGCCGCGATCCCGCTCCTTCGCCGTGCCCCACAGTGGTCCGGAAGTCCAGCCGGCGGACGAACGTGCGCCTCGCGTGGGGGACGATGACGATCACCTCCTCGCAGCAGGCGGCGATCTCGGGCGCGCCGCCGGCGCCGGGCAGCCGGGCCCGGGGGTGCCCATAGTCGCCGATCACCGTCGAGTTGAGATTCGCGAAGCGGTCGACCTGAGCGGCGCCCAGGAAGGCGATCTGGACCCGCCCGCCACCGATCCAGTAGTTGAACATCTCCGGCACCGAGACGATGAAGTCGGCCGTCTCGGCCAGCTCGCCGTCGCCGATTGACAGCGGAACCCGGGTTGGCTTGGCACCGACCGTTCCCGACTCGTACACGAGCACGAGCTCGGGGTTGTGGACGTTCCGGGCGAGGATCGCGGCCGTGCTCGGCCGCCCGACGCCGATGAAGACGCTGCGGGCGCCCTTCAGCCGCCGCGCCGCCACCACCGTCTGCACCTCGTCGAGCGTCGGCGCCTCGTTCATCGTGCCGTGACGCCGCCGAGGACGTGCTCGGTCATCCAGGCCGTGAACGCGTCGCGGTCGCGGCTGAGGCGGTCCCAGAAGCGGTAGAAGTCGTTGTCGCGGTCGCTGACGCCTTGCGAATAGGACGGAAGCGACCCTCCGGGCGCCTCGACCACGACGTCGATCACCCACGCGGGGATGATGATCGCCCCGGGCCGCGGCTCCAGCTCGTCGATCAACCGCTCAACGGTGACGAGGCTCCTCCGGGCGGCCAGCACAGCCTCCTTCTGGACACCCGGGATCCCCCATAGCTGCACGTTGCCATGGCGGTCCGCCTCCTGCGCGTGGACGATCGCGACATCCGGCCGTAGCGCGGGTACCGCGACGAGCTGCTCGCCCGTGAAGGGGCACGTGATCGGCTCGACGCGAGTGCGGGAGACGAGGTCGGTCCCGCGGTATCCGCGCAGCAGAGCACACGGCAGCCGAGCGGCGCCCGCCATGTAGGCGTTCGCCATCCCCGCATGCGAATGCTCCTCGATCTCTATTGGCCGCGGCCAACCATGCTCGAGCGCGTCGCGGAAGCGGTGTAGCGAACCCACGCCTGGATTGCCTCCATAGGAGAACACGAGCCGCCGCGCGACACCCATTCCTATCAGCTGGTCGTAGAGGAGGTCGGGCGTCATCCGGATCAGCTCGAGCTCACGCCTGCCCTGGCGCAGCAGCTCGTGTCCGGCGGCGAACGGGATCAAGTGGGTGAAGCCCTCGAGCGCCACACTGCCACCATCTGAGACCAGCTCGTGCACTGCGTCGCGGAGCGAAAGCAGCTCAGCCACGACGTCCGGGCCTGCGACGATGGCGCTGCCAGATTTGTGCGCTATCCGAACGCTTGACTGCGATGCGCACCACGGTATAGCCTGGGCGCGGGTGACGCAACCTGTGGAGCCAGCTCAATCAGGAGGACAGGTGATGACCGAGAACCAGCACGAGTTGTTGGGTCGCCGTGAGTTCGTCAAGCGGGCCGGCGTGACCGGGCTCTTGTTGACAAGTGGCGGTGCGCTCGCGGCATGCGGTGTGAAGAAGAGCGGCTCCGGAGGAGGCTCGAACACGATCCGCATCGGCTACGTGAGCCCAATCACGGGCGAGGCGGCGTCGTTCGGCGAGCCTGACACGTACGTCCTCGGCCAGGTCCGCAAGGCCATCGCGAACGGCATCACCGGCGGCGACGGTAAGCAATACTCGATCGAGATCCTCCAGAAGGACAGCCAGTCGAGCCCTCAGACCGCGGCCTCGGTCGCCAGCGAGCTGATCAACGGCAGCGCGGTCGATCTAATGCTCACGACCTCGACGCCGGAGGTGACAAACCCCGTTTCGGACGCCTGCGAGGCGGCCGGGACCCCTTGCATCTCAACCGTGGTCCCGTGGGAGGCGTGGTACTACGGTCGCGGCGCCAAGCCGGGCAACAAGGCCGCCTATAAGTACACGTACCACTTCTCCTTCGGCGTCGAGAACTTCGCGGCGACCTACATCAGCCAGTGGCACCTGCTGCCGACGAACAAGGTGGTCGGCGCGCTTTATCCAAACGACTCGGACGGCAACGCGATCCGGATGGGCCTCATCCCGCTGCTTGAAAAGGGCGGCTTCAAGGTGGTAGACGCGGGCCCGTACAACGACGGCCTGAACGACTTCTCCTCCCAAATCGCCACCTTCAAGGCCCACAACTGCCAGATCCTCAACACATTCCCCCTCCCGCCGGACTTCGCGACGTTCTGGCGCCAGGCGATCCAGCAGGGCTATAAGCCGATCATCGCCCAGATCGCCAAGACGGGACTCTTCCCGTCGCAGGTCGAAGCGCTCGGCAACCTCGGACCGACACTCGCCACCGGCGCCTACTGGCATCCGATCTGGCCCTACTCCTCGTCGCTGACCGGACTCAACGGCAAGCAGATGCAGGGGGGATATGAGGCGACGGGCAAGCAATGGACGCAGCAGCTCGGCGCCGACTTCGCGCTGTGGGACGTCGGGGTCGCTGCGCTCAAGCACGCCCCCAACCCGAAGGACAAGGTCGGTCTCGCCAACTCGATCGCGACGCTCAAGGTCGACACGCCGATGGGACACCTGGACTGGACCAAGGGACCGGTGAAGAATGTCGTCGACACCGTTATCCCGGGCTGCCAGTGGTTCAAGTCAAAGCCAGGCTCACAGTTCCCACTCGATCTACTGATGACCGAACACGCCCAGGATCACAGCATTCCGATCCAGGCGAAGCTCGTGCGCTACGGATCGGCTTGACGCAAGCCGCCGCGCAGCAGGTGGGCGATGGCCCGCCGGTCGGCGACTCGCTGCTCACCGCGCGCGGCGTCTGGAAGCGGTTCGGAGCGCTCCAGGTACTCGAGAACGTCACACTCGACGTGCGCTTGGGCGAGGCCGTCGGGATCGTGGGGCCCGAATGGCGCGGGCAAGACAACGCTCCTCGACCTGGTCTCGGGCGCGACGCGCGCCGACGACGGCGCGGTGTTCTTCGACGGACGCGATGTGAGCTCGATGCGCGCGGCGGCGCGCTGCCGGCTGGGGATCGGTCGCACCCACCAGATCCCCCGGCCGTTCACGGGCATGACCGTGTTTGAGAACGCGCTCGTCGCCGCCGCAATGGGGGCGAGACTGCGTGGTTCCGAGGCGCACGATAAGGCGCTCGAGGCACTCGAGCTGACCGGCATGCTGGATCTAGGGAACCGCCCTGCGGCGACGCTCGGCCTCCTCGATCGAAAGCGGCTGGAGTTGGCACGCGCGCTGGCCACGGCCCCCCAGCTGCTGCTGCTCGATGAGATCGCCGGCGGTCTGACCGAGCCAGAGACGCTCGAGCTGGTCGAGCAGATCAAGCAGCTCCACGCCGGCGGACTGACGATCGTCTGGATCGAGCACGTCGTCCACGCGCTCCTGCGAGTTGCCGAGCGGCTCGTGTGTCTGGCCGCCGGCCGGATCATCGCCGACGGCGAGCCGCAGCGCGTGATGAGCGATCAGGCCGTCGTGAGTGCCTACTTGGGGAGCGCGGCGTGAGCCTCCTCGAGGTGCGATCGCTCGATGTGCGTCACGGCTTGCTCCAGGCGGTCCGCCGTGTGGACCTGACGATCGAGCCCGGCGAGACGGTGGCGCTTGTTGGAGCGAATGGTGCTGGAAAGTCGACGCTGCTGCGGACGATCGCGGGCGCTCACCGCCCAGCCGACGGGAGCGTCCACCTCGGCGGGGTCGATATCACCGGCATGCCCGCGTACAAGCGGGTCGGGCTCGGCGTCGGGCTCGTGCCCGAGGGACGGCACCTCTTCTTGAGCCTGACGGTCGAGGAGAACCTACGCGTAGCCGCGCGGCCCGGGTACTGGACGGTCGAACGCGTGCTAGAGGCCTTCCCGCTGCTCGGCGAGCGTCGCCGGAGCCGTGCGGTCAACCTGTCAGGCGGCGAGCGGCAGGCAACCGCGATCGGCCGCACCCTGATGACAAATCCAAAGCTGCTTTTGCTGGACGAGGTCTCGCTCGGCCTGGCGCCCGTGGCGGTCCATGATCTCTACGTCTCGCTTGACACGGTGCTGAGACAGGGGACCGCGCTGCTGCTGGTGGAGCAGGATCTAGGACGCGCGATGGGGCTCGCGCAGCGCGTGATCTGCATGCTCGAAGGTCGCTTGGTTCTGGAAGGTAGCTCCCGCGAATTAACGCGCGAGCAGGTGACCGATGCCTATTTCGGGTTGGGACGCGTGGCAGCGTGACCTACCTCGACGCGATCATCCAGGGCGTTCTGCTCGGTGGGCTCTACGCGTTGTTTGCGTGCGGGCTCTCGCTGATGTTCGGAGTCATGCGGATCATCAACCTGGCGCACGGGGACCTCGCATTGCTGGGGACATTCATGGTGCTGCTCGCCTCAGAGCACACCGGCCTGTCGCCGTTCGCGGCGCTCGTCATCGTGCTGCCGGGCGCTGCCCTGGCCGGGTATGCGCTTCAGTACCTGATGTTCAACCGCAGCCTCCGCGGCGGCGAGCTCTCGCCGATGCTCGCGACCTTCGGCCTGTCCATTGTGATCGGCAACGTGCTGCTGGAGGCGTTCTCCGCCGATACACACTCACTGAGTGCGGGTGTGCTCACCACCGCCAGCTGGCGAATCTCGAGCCAGATCTCGATCTCGGCGTTGAGCGCGGTCATCTTCGGCGTAGCGGTGCTGGTGCTCGTTGGCCTACAACTGATGCTCTCTCGCACGCAGCTCGGCAGGCAGATGCGCGCGACTGCGGACGATCCGGCCACGGCCGAGCTCGTCGGGATCAACGCCAAGCGGGTCTACGCCGTGGCGGCCGCGATCGCACTCGCCACGGCCGCGCTTGCGGGGACATTCTTCGGCATGCGCTCCTCGTTTGACCCGACGCTTGGGCCCTCGCAGCTGATCTTCGCCTTCGAGGCGGTCGTTATCGGCGGGCTGGGGTCCTTGTGGGGAACCCTCGTCGGGGGAATCGCTCTCGGCGTAGCCCAGACGGTCGGCGCCCAGGCGTTCGGCGCGTCATGGTCGATCTTCTGCGGGCATGCGCTGTTCCTAGCCGTGCTGGCGTTCCGCAGCCAGGGAATCTTCGCAGCGCGCGAGGCGGCGGCTTGAGCTCGATCGCCTCTTCTCGGTCAGTCAAGCCCGGTACGCCCCGAGTACAGCGCTGGACGCGCGTGTCGGTCGCTTTCGTCGCGGCGACCATCGGACTGACCGTCGTACTGGCGCTCGTCCCCTACTGGTTCGGCCCCAACACGACAGAGAAGCTCACAGAGCTCTTTGTGCTGATCATCCTTGCCGCAATGTGGAACGTACTGGCGGGTTACGGAGGGCTCGTGTCAGTCGGGCAGCAAGCATTCATAGGAATCGGCGCCTACGCCGTGATCGTGCTCACCGACCACGGAATCAATGGGTATGTCGCGGTAGTACTAGCGGCGCTCTTCTGTGGGCTGCTGTCGCTGCCGACCTCGCTGCTCGTGTTTCGGCTTCGTGGTGGACAGTTCGCAATCGGCATGTGGGTGGTCGCCGAACTCTTCAGGCTGCTCGTCACCAACGATCAGTCCGTAGGCGGCGGCACCGGCCGCTCGCTCAATGCGCTGAACGTCTATGCACCGGCCGACCGTCAGGCCTACACCTACTGGGTCGCGCTGGCACTGATGGCGGTCCTGCTGGTACTGGTGTTGGTGCTGCTGCGCAGCCGTTTGGGCGCGTCGCTTCAGGCCATCCGTGACGACGAGCGCGCGGCGGAGTCGCTTGGAGTGCGCGTGTCCCGCGCCAAGCGGGTCGTTTTCCTGCTGGCCGGGGTGGGATGCGGTGCGGCGGGAGCGATCACGATCGCCAACACGCTGATCGTTACCCCGGCCTCGATCTTCAGCGTGCAATGGAGCGCGTTCATGATCTTCATGGTGCTGGTCGGAGGCCTGGGGACGTTCGAGGGACCAGTACTGGGTGCGCTGGTGCTGTTCGGGATCCAACAGGAGTTCCGGAACGACGGCAGCTGGTATCTCGTGGGCTTGGGTGCGGTGGCGATCGCCGTGACCTTGATCTTCCCTCGAGGCCTCTGGGGGGCGGTCGTCGACCGCTTCAACATCCGCCTGGTCCCGGTCGGCTACACGCTTCGTCAGCTGCTTGGTTCGCAGGCCCCTGCCGCCGCAACGCAGACCCAGAGGTCAACCGCGGCACACGGTCAGGTCTCCACCCCGGCGGCCAACCCGCCGCCCGCTTCCGAGAGGTGAGGACACACGTAGCGATTATCGGCGCGGGGCCCGCCGGGCTCACGCTGGCTCTGCTGCTTCAGCGGGCGGGCATCGAGGTGATAATCCTCGAAGATCGAAGCCGCGAACACGTCGAGGCCCGTGCGCGCGCGGGGCTGCTTGAGCAGAACACAGTCGACCTTCTGCACGAACTGGGCGTCGGGAAGCGACTGGCGCGCGAGGGTCTTCAGCACAACGGGATCAAGCTCCGCTGCCAGGGGCGGATCATCTACATCGCAATCGCTGAGCTGACCGGCCGCCACGTGACGATCTACGGTCAGCATGAGGTGCTCAAGGACGAGATCGCCGCGGTGCTCGAGCGCGGTGTTCCGCTGAACTTTTCCGTTCAGGACGTGGCCGTGCACGACATCGGCTCCGAGCGCCCACGTGTGACATTTGTCGACGAGTCCGGTGCGCAGGAGCTCGTGTGCGACTTCATCGCGGGCTGCGACGGGTTTCACGGGGTGTGTCGTCGGTCGGTTCCAGCCGGAGTCCTTACCGCGCACGAACTCGTCTATCCGTTCAGCTGGCTCGGAATCCTGGCTGAGGCGCCACCCAGCACCGACGAGCTGGTCTACGCCTGGCACGAACGCGGCTTTGCGCTGCACTCAATGCGGTCGCCTTCGGTTAGCCGGCTCTATCTCCAGGTGGCCAACGACACCCCGATCGAGGAATGGTCGGACGAGCGGATCTGGGCCGAGCTGCGCACGCGAATCGGCGAAGTCAACGTCGGGCCCATCTTTGACAAGGGGATCACACCGATGCGCAGCTACGTCTGCGAGCCGATGCAGCACGGCCGGCTGTTCCTCGCAGGTGACTCGGTCCACATCGTGCCGCCGACCGGTGCGAAGGGGTTGAATCTTGCGGTCAATGACGTGCGGCTGCTCAGCGCGGCACTTGTCCAGTGGTATACGCGGGGCAGCGCCGTTGGTCTTGAAGCCTATTCGGAGAGAGCTCTCCGTCGCGTGTGGCGCGCCCAGGACTTCTCGAACTACATGACCCAGCTCCTGCACGACCTCGGCGACGGAGAGTTCGGGCGGTCGCTTCAGCTGGCACGGCTTGAGTACCTCGAGCGCTCCGAGGCGGCGGCCACCAGCCTTGCCGAGAACTACGCCGGGCTTCCTGCCGTACCGGACTTCTGAATCAACCCCACACCTCGTCCGCGAGCTCGACAATCAGCCTCAACTTGTCCGCCTCCTGCTGCTCGGTCAGGTCATTGCCTTCGACCGTCGAGGAGAACCCGCACTGTGGCGAGAGGCACAGCTGCTCGATGTCTACGTACCGCGAGGCCTCCTCGATCCGGCGTTTGAGTAGATCGCGGTCCTCAAGCTCGCCACGCTTGGTGGTGACAAGGCCAAGGACGACCATCTTCCCCTTGGGTACGAACCGCAGCGGCTCAAAACCACCCGAGCGAGCGTCATCCCACTCCATGAAGAAGCCGTCGACATCGAGTTCTGTGAAGAGCGCCTCGGCAACGAACTCGTATCCGCCCTCCGCCACCCACGAGGAGCGGAAGTTGCCGCGGCACATGTGGGTCGTGACCGACATGTCCCTCGGCCGGTCCGCGAGCGCCTCGTTGATGCGGGCGATGTACGCCTCGTGCTGGTGCGCGGGGTCTCCGCCGATTTGGCGGATGTGCTCGCGCTGTTCGGGATCGTTCAGATAGGCGAGGCTCGTGTCGTCGAACTGCAGGTAGGTGCAGCCGAGCTCGCCGAGGCGGCGGACCTGCTCGCGGTAGGCCGCGACTAGGTCAGACCAGAAACCGTCCATGTCCGGATAGACCGACTCGTCGATCGCCGCGCGCCCACCTCTGTAGTGGACCATGCTCGGTGAGGGAATCGTCAGCTTCGGCGTCTGGCCGGTGGACGCGCATCGCTTAAGGAACTCGAACGCGTCGCCGAAGACCGTCTCCGAGACGCCGAGCTTCCCATCGATCCTCATCGCGGCCGGGGTGAACTCGAGCTCTCCTTGGGCGTTGCGGAACTTGACCGTGAGCTCGCCCGGCGCCTTGCTCACGCCCTCGAGCGAGTAGATGAAGTCCATGTGCCACGAGGCGCGGCGGAACTCCCCGTCGGTTGCGCTGCGCAACCCGACGTCACGTTGGAGGCTGATGACCTCACGAATCGCCTCATCCTCGGCGCCGCGCAGCTCCTCGTCGTCGATCTGCCCGGCTGCGTGTTTCTCACGGGCGGTCAGCAGCTGCGGGGGTCGAAGCAGGCTGCCAACGTGGTCGGCGCGGAAGGGCGGCGTGTCTCGGAGCGCCATGCCTAGATGGTTACCCGCGCGCGGATGGTCGCACTCCACGGCGAACCGCGTCGTCGGTAGGCCGCCGGGGGGGATGAGCCCTGCGGTCGTCGTGCCCTGGGGACATGGCGGCGGAGCTCTTGTCGCTCTGGTATCGCGATGCCGTGGTGCTCCGCGGTGGATGATCGGTCGGCGGCGCGATTGAACGGAGCACGGGTCGGCCAGCCAGACGACTGACTACTAGTGCGAGCACGAGGAACGCGGCGGCGGCGGCCTCGGAGGTGATCGCCACGACGTTGGTCGCCGGGCGGCCCGCTTGGCGCTAAGTGGTGATGGATTGCCGCGAGGCGCGTGACGGAGGCTGGTCTCGCTTAGATGTTTCCGTCGCCATCGTCGGGCCCGCCGTTGTTGTCGGGGTCACCATCTCCGCCGTTCCCCTGGGGTATGGAGGAGCTTGGCTTGGCGACTACTGGAGCGGGTGCCGCAGGTTTGGTGGGCTTGCTTGCTGCTGGCGCCGCTGTGTAGCTCTTTGCCGCCGGCGCGGGGTGTGCGGGGCGTGCGGCCTGGGCGCCGTTCGAGCCGCCAGCGGTAGCGAGCACAATCACGAGCACCGCGAGCGCGGCGGCTGCGAGGCCGACGAGGGCAACCCGCCAGCGGTGTTGTTGGATCTTTGTTCCACTCATTGGTGCGTCCTTTGTTGTGGCGCCGCTGCGCGGCTGCGCAGGTGCGCTTCTGTTTGGAATCGACGCCGCGAGCCTGGTGGTTGTTCCCGCTTTTAGTAAGACGCACTGAAGACAAGTCCGGCAAAGGCGTGTGGAGTCTTGGGCGGGCCCGAGATGCCGGGGTCGAGCGCCGGCGTCGCCGGTGGGCCGTCGGCAGCCTCAGTCGGTCCGCGATGAGGCGGGCTTGAGCGCTCCTCAGTCGTAGCGCAGCGCCGGGAAGCTCGGCGCGTTCCCGCGGCCTTCCGCCGTCACATCCAGCACGTTCCAGACCGGCCAGATGGAGTCGACGTGGCGGGCCTCCAAACCCTCCTCACGCGGCGCGTACATGAGCTCCGAGGCCCAGGTGTGGCGGAACGTGTCGCCGTCGCGCATGAACGCGTTCAGCACGGGCATCTGCTCGCCTTCTGCGGTCTCGGCGTGGTAATCGCGGTTGTACGCGGTGCCTCGCGATGACAGCAGCCGCAGGTGGCGCCAGCCACGCTCGCGCGCGAAGTTGCGGATCCGGTCTGGATCGGACTTCGCGACCACGGCGAGGTTCACCTGCTGGGCGAGATGGAGCGCGGCGCCGTCGAGCGAGTCAAGAATCGAGGTGCATGAAGCACACGGCGTCTCCGACAGTGGAAGCCGAGCCGTCTCGCCCTCCTCGGGTCCCGGCCTCGTATCGCCCGAATACCTCGGGAACATGAAGCTGTAGATGACCAGCGCGTCCTTGCCCGCCTCAAACAGCTCGCTGAAGTGCACCTCGCGGCCGTCGGAGGCCTCCTCGAAGCGGTAGTCATCGGGAACGACGCCGCCGAGCGGCAGGGCGCGCCGCTGCTCCGCCACCTGTTCGATCACCCGCCGCAGCCCGGCCTCGGCTTCCAGCAGACGGTTGCGCTCTCGACGGTACTCCTCGGACTCGCCGGGAAAGCGGATGCCAGAGTCAATGGGCGTCATCTACGTGCCTCCTCGTGTGCGGTGATCCGGGTCACGCGGAAGCCTGCTCCGCTGGCCCGGCGTTAGTCGATTTTCCCGGCGGGAGGCTAGGACAGCGCGCTTTGCCCGGCGGCAAGGACGAGCGGGCGCGCGGGGCGCGTCTCCGGCTGGTTTGGCATCGCCATCAGCAGCTTGCCGATCCTGGGGCCGGGCATCGGTGCGCTGAAGTAGAACCCCTGCGCGATGTCACAGCCAAGCTCGCGCAGCTCTTCCCACGTCGTGGAGTTCTCGACTCCTTCGGCGACAACCTCCAGCCCCAGGTTGTGCCCGAGATCGATTGTCGAGCGCACGATCACCCGGTCGTCTTCGTTGACGAGCATCTGAAGGACGAACGACTTGTCGATCTTCAGCACGTTGACCGGCAGCCGCTTGAGATATCCCAGCGAAGAGCTGCCGATGCCGAAATCGTCGATGGCCAGACGGATACCCATTTCGTTGAGGGATACGAGCACCGATCGCGCGCGGACGGGATCGGTGAGCACCGTGTTTTCGGTGATCTCAAGCTCGAGCAGCGACGGATGGACCTGCCACTTCTCCAGCAGGTCACGTACCTCGTACGGAAACCGCTGGTCAAGCAGGTCGCGGTCGGTGATGTTCACGGCAATCGCCACGTTCAGACCGGCATCGCCCCAGGCAGAACATTGCTCGAGGGCGAGGTCAAGGACCAGCGAGGTCATGGCGCGGATGAGCCCTGTGCGTTCGGCCAGCGGCACGAACTGTCCAGGCATCAGCAGACCGCGCGTGGGGTGCTCCCACCTGACGACCGCCTCGAGACCCCTGATCCGACCGGTCCTGAAGTCAACCTTGGGTTGGTAGTAGAGCGTTATCTCCCGTTGCGCTATGACCCGCCTGAGCTGCGCGCTGAGGGCCAGCGTATCCGCCGAGTGGTGATCATGTTCGACCGCATAAAGCGCCGGCTCGCGGCTGGCTTTGCTCACGTATAGGGCGATGTCCGCACACCGGAGCAGCGCGTCAACGCCCTGGCCGTGATGGGGGTATAGAGCCACGCCGATGCTCGCATCGACATCGACCTCGACCCCCGATACCTGATGCGGTCGCTGAAGCGCCTCGACCGCGCGATCGGCGAGCGTCATCGCTCCGAGAGGGCCGGCCACCGACGGCGCCAGGATCGCGAACTCGTCTCCGCCGAGCCTGGCCACCGTGTCGCTCTGTCGCAGCCCGCCACGGAGGTTGATCGCCACCTCGCGGAGCAGCTGGTCCCCGCTGTCGTGGCCGAAGGTGTCGTTGATCTCCTTGAACCGGTCGAGATCCATCACCATCACGGCCACGGTTACGCCGGAGCGCTGAGCTGTCTGGAGCGCCTGCTCCATCCGGTCGTAGAACAGCGTACGGTTGGGTAGCCCGGTCAGCGTGTCGTGGTACGCATAGTGCTCCATCTGCTCGACCTGGTCCTCCATGGCTCTCATCCGACGTCGGATCCGGTGAGTCATCAGCCGCAGGACCATGAAGAAACACGCGCAGATCGCCAGGAGGATGACCGCAACGACCTTGGTCACCTGGAGCGCATTCTGCTGTCCCGCTGCGACGATCGGCGGATACCTCTGCGATAGCTCGAGAGTTGCATCCGGCCGGCCGCCGCCAACCGCCAGCGCAACGTAGGTCTGAAGAACCGCCTGCTGCCCTCCCGGAATTCCTGGCAGCGAAGTCACAACGCTCACGGTGTGTCCGGTCTCGGACGCGCTCAGCTGGCCCGGGCTGATGGCCGCGCGGCCTATCAGCGAGGGGTCCGTGGAGTAGGTGCTCTGGCCTTTGATTCCGTAGACCGTTGCCTGCACCACATCGTCCAGGAGGACGTCACGCTGGAAAAGCTGGTCCAGCTGCCGGCGTCGTTTGCCCGCGACGGGTAAACGAACGTCCGAGGAACGCAGGTTGTCGCCAAGCACCGATTGGGCAATGAGCTCGACGCGCGCCTGGGCCGTCTGTACCTCACGGGTGACCGACTGCCGGCGGACGATCACATAGGTCGCCGCGGAAAATGCCAGCAAAGTGACCAATACCGAGACGGCGAACCAGCGATTCACGTGACGCTCGCTGATGCCCGCAAGAAGCCGCTGGTACGACCCATTCAAGGTTCGGACCGCCGACACGGCTCGAGAGCGCATGCGGCGAGTATCGGCGCCGTGATCCCTGCGCTTTATCGGCGGTTAGTGCAGGTTCGGCGGAGCGACGGCCTCCGGAGTACCGGTCAGCGTCCTCCGGCTCAGTAGGACGAGGAGGACGAACTCGTTGTGGTGCTTGGCGGCGGAGCCGTGCTGGCCGCGCCTGGCGTGGCGCTGACCTGCCCGCGGATCTCGCCTCCCGGGTTCAGCTTGGTGTGAACATTGACGTAGGCGCCGCCGTGAAGCAGCGCGTTGAGGAGCTGGGAGCTTCCGGCGACCGCTCCGGTGAACGATCCCTTGTTGGGCGACTTGCACGGACCGCAGAGCGGAACCACAACTGGGCCCGATTTTCCGGGGGCCCCAATGTGGACATGCGCGGCGGTGGCGGGGCCGCTCAGGTGGGAGAAACTCAGGACCCAGGTGAGCGTGCCGCTCGTACCGTGGAGGGTGATCGTTGCGGTGAAGGTTCCGCTGGCGCCAACGGCGTCTTTCGTCCTGGGCACCTCGATGCCCGGCTTGAGCGTCGCCTTCAGCATGTAGCTCTTGGCCGCAGTGGTGGAGGTCGTGGTCGCGGCCGGCGTGGTGGCCGCCGTCTTGGAGCTGCTACTGCCGCAGCCGGCTACCGCGATCGCGGCCAGAACCACCAGGACTCCGCTTGCGCGCACGCTCCATCTCATGACGCGTTCAGCCTACTGCGCTCAGCTGACGAGCGCCGGCTCACGAACGACCTCGAGCGGCTCAGCGAGCGGCGCGCACATCGCCGCCGGCTGGATCTCTCGACGGAGGGTGTTGCGAAGCTGAACGAACGCGACGCTGCCGAGCAAGCCCGGTATCCAGAGCGCGATCGCGTGGTAGATGAGCACCGCGGCGGTCGTTGGTGCCAGCGGCTGGTGGTAGAGGGCGAACACCCCGATCAGGCCGGCGTCCAGGCCACCGATCCCGCCCGGGATCGGAAGATTTCCGCCGAGCTGCCCGATCAGGTAGCCCAGCACGAGCATCCCGAAGGCCGGTGAATATCCCACCGCCTTGAACGACACTCCCAGCACAGCCACGTCGAAGGCCATCGTCCCGACCGAGCCCGCCAACACCCCGATCGAGCGCTGCCGGAGCAGCAACAGAGCGTCGCGCACTCCGTTGGCGAGCGAGTAGCGCACAAAGTGGACCGCGAACGCGAGCCTCCCATAGCTCCGAGTCGACCTCCTGTCGGCTCGCTCGGGCGCGAGCAAAGGCGGAAGGGCAAGAACCACTGCGATGGCGAGAGCCGCAACGCCCCCGAACGCGTACGTCAGCGCCGGGTTTCGGTCGTTGTGCAGAGCGCCCACCGCGTACAGCAGGGCAAACAAGATCACGCCCGCCACGTTGGCAAGGCTCGTCAGGAAGAAGAACGCCACCGTCCTGCGGCCGATATGCGCAGAGCTCATCCCACCCCGGTGCAGCGCCCACGCCCCGAGCGCCAGTCCGCCTGCGCCACCCACCGAGAGCACAGAGTTGGCGCCCTGCTCAGCCATCCCGATCTGGTAGCTCAGCCGCCAGCTCATCCGCCGGCAGAACACCGCGCGGAAGATCACTACATACGACAGGGCGGACAACACCTCGAGCGCCACTCCTGCCACCACCCAGCCGGCCGAGGCGTCCGCCAGCCGGGTTCGCAAGCTTCCTAGCCCGGGCCCGATGAGCACCAACACCACGATCGCACCCACGATCACCGCGATCTGCACCAGCCTGCGGCGAATTCGACGCGGGCTCAGCTCATCCGGCATCGGCTCGGTCGCGTGAGTGGCCATCTTCAGAGCTTAAGACGTGGCGTTGCGTCCCGATAGTGCTCGATCGGATGCCCAGCTCCAGGCGCCACCCGGCATCACGCCGCAAGCACGTCCAGTACCTGCGATTCCCGGGCTCCCGCGCGGGCGGCCAGCACATTGACAAGGTTGGCCAGTACGGCGCGCTGCTCGGGCCCGACCAGCTGGCCGTCATCTGCGAATGCGGTGTCGGCCTGGCCGACCGGAAGCTCGTGGTCGATGACGTCGGCGCCGATGATGCCGAGCACCTTGCGCACCTCCGCCTGGGCCCAGACTGCGCCGAACAGCCCAGTGGATGCGCCGATCACCGCGGCCGGCTTTCCACGCAGCGCGTTGTCCGGGAACGGCCGCGACGCCCAGTCGAGAGCGTTCTTGAGCACACCCGGAATCGAGCCGTTGTATTCGGGCGTTGCGACCAGTACGCCGTCGGTGTCGGCGATCGCCGATCGGAGCTCCGCAACGGCATGATCACGCGGCTCGGTGTCGAAGTCGGGGTCGTAGGGCGGTAGGGCCCGCAGCCCCTCGTAGATCACGAGCTCCACTCCCGGCGGCAGCAGCTCGGCCGCCGCCCGGAGCAGATTCGTGTTGTGGGACCCGCGGCGGAGGCTGCCGGAGATACCGAGGATCCGGAGCATCGCTACGCCTCTGTGAGCTCGAGGTGGACCTCAAGCCTCACGTCCCAGGCAAGCACGTTGCCGCCCTTGGGCAGCTCAGCCTGCCAGTTGAGACCGTAGTCGCGGCGATCGACGCTCGCCTGTAGGTCGAGGCCGACGACCTCGCTTCCCGAGATTCCGGTGCCGTACGCATAGCTACCCGTTGCCGTCACGGGGTTGGTGATGCCACGAATCGTCAGGTCACCGTCGACCTCGACGCTCCCGTCCTCGGCGACCCGGATGTCGCTCGAGCGGAAGGTGACGGTCGGCGTCTGTGCGGCGTTGAAGAAGTCCGGCGTCAGCAGATGGGCCTTGAGATCGGGAATTGCCGTCTTGACGCTCTCCACCTGCGCGATTCCGGTCAGGACGCCGTCCTCAAGCTTGGCCTCCACCTGGTCGAACTGACCGCGGAACAGGGAGACGCCGTTGTGCTTAACCGCGAACCCGAAAGTGCTGTGGACCGGATCCACGCTGTAGGTCCCCGCTGGAAGCTGCTGAATCGTCGTCGTGGTGCTCATTGCTTCTCCTTCCGTTTCTACGGAAATAGTTGTCGTGTCAAGTATCATAGCAAATATGATTTCTCTGTCAACTATTTGCGCGGCTACCATCTAACCTATGAGCTGCGACGGAGCGCTACTCGATGCCTGGCGGGCGGTCGTCACCAGCCATGCGGCGGTGACCGACCGCGTACAGCGGGCGCTGGTCGCAGCCGACCTCCCCCCGCTCAGCTGGTTTGAGGTTCTGTTGGCCGTCGAGCGCAGCCCCACCGGCCGGCCGCGGATGAGCGAGCTCGCCGAATGGCTGACGCTGAGCCGCGGCGGGATCACCAAGCTCGTCGACCGGCTGCAGGAGGCGGGGTACCTGGAGCGAGTGTCCTGCACCAAGGACCGCCGATCGCTCCAGGCTGAGTTGACCCCGGCTGGCGAAAAGATCCTTGGCGAGATGCGGGCCGTCTACGAGACCGAGCTTGGACAGCATCTGAGCATCCTCACGGCCGAGGAAGCGGGGTTGATCAGCGCAGCACTCCAGAAGGTGACTGGCAGCACCTGCGACGCGGAGAGCGCAGCCGCAACAGCCAGCGTGTAGCTCCTATCCCACGTCTAGCTCCCGGAGCAAGAGTTCGGTGTCGGCCCCGAGCCGCGGTGCGGGCGCGAGCTCGGTACAGGTGCGCGCCAGAGAGACCACCGGCATTCGCGCCGCCCATTCGGGCTCGTCGGCCAGCCAGCCCACGAGTCGGCGATCAACGAGCCTTTCGTCCTCCCACGCGTCCCCGATATCGCGGACGTGCTCGCAGATCGCGCCGCGGCTCGAGATCCGCTCAACCCACGCGTCGGCGCTGTCGCAAGCAACGACCGCGGCGATCCTCTCGCGGACCAACTGTCTGTTGGCGATGCGCGCGGCGTTGTCCGCGCATGCGGGATCCGCCGTCCACTCTCGATGACCGAGCGCCTCGCACAGAGCACGCCAATGTCGCTCCGTGACGCAGATGATCTGCACCTCTCTGTCGTCGCTGGTCGTGAACACGCCAGAGGGCACCGCCAGCGGACTCTCCGTCCCCAGACGCCGTGGCGTGAAATGCCCGCCGGCAGCCAGCAGCGCGCTGGTGCTGGCAAGGGTTGCGGTCGCATCGACCATCGCGCAGTCCAGGAATCTGCCCGCGCCCTGCAGGCTGGCCCGCCACACTGCCGATAGCACGGACTGGACGGCATACATCCCGGTCATGAAGTCGACCAGCGGCACCGGGATTCTCACCGGTCCGCCGCGCTCCTCGCCGGTGATCGAGATCAAGCCCATGGCCGCCTGCAGGCTTGGGTCAATCGCGCGGCCGGACGCCGCGGCGCCCCAGCCCGTGATCGCACACCAAACCAGAGCCGGCCGCCGCGATGCCGCCTCCTCAAACGATGTCCCGAGCATGTGGCGCGCGTCGCCGAGGTTCTCGACCACCACGTCGGCGCTCGAGATCAGGCGGCCGGCCAGCTCACGCCCAGAGGCGGCGGTGAGATCGGCCACGACGCTCCGCTTGCCTCGGTTCAGCGCCGCGAACAGCGCGCTTTCCCCGTCGTCCAGGTGGGGCGGGAAGCCGCGCATCGGATCTCCGCCGGGCGCTTCCACCTTGATCACCTCGGCGCCAAGGTCGAGGAGCGTCAACCCGCAGAAAGGAGCCGCAATCAGCTGCGAGAACTCGACGACGCGCAAGCCCGTCAACAACTCCTGTGCGGGCGAGCCCTTGGTGTGGATCGCCCCGCCCACCTAGCTCTTGAGGCGAAACAGGTCGACCTCGTCGGACACGCCACGCAGGCGCTCGCTCCCGCAATGCTCCCAGTCCAAATCGGGGCATCGCTCGACCACAGGTGCGGTGACCAGCAGCTCGTCCCGATCGGCCAGCGCCAGCAGCCTGGCAGCCAGGTTTACGGCTGAACCAAAGTAGTCGCCCTCGCGTAGCGCGGCGCGGCCATGATGGACGCTTGCATGGATGGCGGGCTTGTCCGGAACACGCATCGCGGCCATGATCCGCGTGGCCGCATGAACCGCGGGCAGGGGTTCGCGGTAGACGATCATGAAGCCATCGCCCAGCAGCTTGGTCAGTCCGGCCTCCTCGCCGCGCTCGCGCATCACCGTGCTTGCGAAATGGTCGATGATCGTGACCGCCGCGCCGTCCCCCTGACGGTCGGCAAACGCAGTGAAGTCCTTGAGGTCGCAGAACAGGATCGACACCTCGGCCGAGCCAGTCAGCATCCCTTCGGCTCCCGTGGATTCGGCAGCACGCATGGCAATCTGAGCGGCCTCTCGCTCCAGCCACCGCCGATGCACTCCGGTCAGCAACGCGTCGGCCACTGGGAGTAGCCGGTCAAACGTCTGGGCAGCGGTGATCGTGCGCTGTTCCTCGTCGGGTGCGGCGGCACGCAGGCGCGGCTCAGCCACGGCAAACCACTGCTGCACCGACGCTTGGGCGATCCTGGCCAGAAGACGGCCGTAGAGACGCGCAATCTGTATCCCAAGCTCGAAAGGCCAGATTTCCTGCTGCCGCCAAAGCTCGCCGAACGCCTGCGCCTCATCAAGGGTGAAAGCAGCCTCATCTGGGTCGGGTTGATGCAGACCAAACGCCAGCATCAGCTCCTGGAGCTGGGCCACCGGCATGCCACAGTCAGCGTGGATGTCGGCGGCGCTGACGGTCCGATGGACCGCACCCCGTAGCGGCAGCGACTCGAAGAACGCGCTGAGGAGATCGCCGCGCTCGGCCGCTCTCGCAATCGCGTCCTCCGGTACTCCCAGGCTGCGAAGCACATCTTCTACCGCAGAAGCGTCGGAGGCCATGGCCTCATCATCCCGCCGCGCCGCCTGTTTTTCATCCTGGGTCCGCTCGGCGCTCCTCGTCAGGAGGACGCCGGGACCGCAAAGTAGTCGCTGAGCGCTGTGCCGCTCGCTCGTAGCTGGTCCGCCGTGGTGCGCCTGGCTAGGAGCGCTGTGTAGCCGCGGCCAAGTGGGCTCATCAGATCGACGCCCATCTGCTCGATGTCCTCCGCGGTCGGTTCAAGCAGCAGCACCTCGGTGCCGCTGCGACGGACACGGGCGGACTCCCGGCGGACCTGCCATGCAGCCGCCGCTCGGAAACCGTTCCCAACCCAGCCAGCGGGGGCGGCCGGGACTGTCGGCGAGGGACTCGACGTGGGGTTCAGGCAGATCACAAGGGCGAGGCCGCTTCCTGCGAGCAGGTCCAGGTTCGAGAGCGAGTGGGGTCCGCCGTCGATGTATCGACGAGTGCCAATGGTGACTGGCTCGAACACGCCGGGAACCGAGCACGATGCCGCCACCGCCCGCGGCAGCGATGACCGGGGCGCCTCGGTGCTGCCAAAGCACACACGCTGGCCCGTCTCGAAGTCGCACGCCACGATCCGAAGGCCCGCGTGATGGTCCCAGCCCCGCGGCGCGACCCGGCCGATCATCTCCTCGAGCCCGCCGGTGGATGCCACACCAGACGGCAGCCAGCCGGCGAGCCGGGCGCCAGGCCGTAGGCTCAGCGGCCGCAGCACCGACAGCGCGGCGAGACGCGGCGAACCAGGCCAGGGAACCGGCGTGCGCGACGCCCGGGACCTGTCGCTTTCGGCCGGTTCGAGCGCGATGACCTCCTCGGGCGTCAGACCGGCAGCGACGCCGGCTGCCAAGATCGATCCGGCGGACGTCCCCACGATCGATCGCGCGGCCGCAGGATCGAGACCCGCCTCCCGCAGGGCCGAGAGTGCGCCGGCCAGCCACGCGGCGCCCTGGATTCCGCCGGCACCCAGGACGAGGCCAAACGTCATCAGTCTTCGTCCGGCAGCGGCGGCGCGTAGAGCAGCACACGGCTGGCCTGGATCGCCTTCTGGAGGTCGGGCTCCGTCCCGGTGATCAGATTGTTGAAGATGAAGGACTCGCCGATGCGCACTATCAGGTAGGCGAGGGTTTCAGGGTCGAGCGGCGGCTCCCAGCCAATCGCCGCCACCTGCTCCTCGATCAAGTCGCGTACCGCGGCGATCAGTCGGCCCTGGAACGGCGTCCGGTTGCCGGTCAGCACCCGAAGCGCGAACTCGGGATCGCGCTCGATGAACCGCCGCGTCGGCTCGAACCCCGCGAGGGCGGTGAGGTAGTGCCGGTTGACATCCGCTACGTAGGCCGGGCCGGAGCCAGTGGCCTGCTCGCGACCCGCCGCAATCGTCCGCTCACCGATCGACCAGATCACCTCAGCAGTCAGACGCTCACGGTCGCCGACCCAGTTGTAGAGCGTCGCACGGCTGATCCCGAGCCGGGACGCCAGTGCTCCCATGTCGATCCGCTGATCGCTCAACCACATCTGGCGAGCGGCCCGCAGCGCGTCAAGCGGGGTCGGGCGCCGCGCGGGCTCTCCCGTGGAGACGGCACGTTCGAGAGCGGTCTGGGGCTCAGCTGGCATTGGATGACCATCTTATCGACAAACCACGAGCTTGACAAGGATCTAGACAATCACTATAAACGTCCAATATGACGGGAGGGACGGGATGAGCAGGCATTCCAGGTGCACTGAACGTACTCTCGATGCGTCCGCTGCTGGGCTGGTGACACAGGCGGGTCCGGTACTCCACCCGGAGCAGGTCGCCGAAACGGTCGTGGAGGGGATGGCACAGGAGCGGTTTCTGATCCTCCCCCACCCGGAGGTGCAGGGCCTGTTCGCGCGCAAGGCGAGCGACCACGATCGGTGGATCGCGGGGATGCAGGTCGCCCGCGGCCTCTTAGGAGCGCGGCGGCGCGCTCAGACGGCGCCGGTCATTGCGTGAACAGCTGCTGCCAGATCAAGAAGAGATTCATCACTGTGATCAGCGAGGCGGCGGTCCACGCCGCCACCGTGGTGATTCGCCGATTGACGTGGACGCCCATCACATCGCGGCGACCGGTCATGATCACGAGCGGCACCAGCGCAAGTGGGATACCGAAGGACAGCACAACCTGACTCAGCACGAGAGCGTGTGTTGGGTCGATCCCGATGGCGATTACCACTATGGCCGGGATCATGGTCAGCGCCCGACGCAGCATCAGCGGCATGCGGAAGTTGATGAAGCCGGCCATAACGACCTGCCCGGCGTAGGTACCGACGCTCGAGGACGACGCCCCTGAAGCGAGCAGGGCAACTGCAAATGCAAGGGCGGCGGTCCCGCCGATCAGGTGGCCTAACTGGGCGTGAGCCTGCTGGATCGTGCTCAGGCCGCTGAGCGCCGGATTGTGGAACAGCTTGGCGGCCATCGCCAGCATCGCCATGTTCACCAGGCCCGCCAGCCCGAGCGCAACGACCACGTCCAGCCGCGCAAACCGAAGAACCCGCGCTCGCTCCCGGTCATCGCGGCAGGGCATCCTGCCCTGGGTCAGCGCCGAATGCAAATAGATCACATGGGGCATGACGGTTGCGCCCATGATCCCCACAGCTATGTAGAGAGAGCTCATTCCACTCAGCCCAGGGATCAAACCGTGGAGCGAGCCGCTTGTGGAGGGCCCGATCCGAAGGGTCTCGTAGAGGAATCCGAGGAAGATGATCCCGAGCAGCGCGGTGATCGCCAGCTCGAACCGGCGGAATCCGCGCGACTGCAACTCGAGGATCGCGAACGCGATTACGGCGGTGATCAGCCCCGCCGGCAGCAGCGGGACGTGGAAGAGCAGGTTCAACCCGATCGCCGCGCCGAGAAACTCGGCGATATCGGTCGACATGGCCATGAGCTCGGCCTGGACCCACATGGCCCACGTGAGCGAGCGGGGCCAGCGCGCGCGGATCGTTTCGGGAAGGTTGCGATCGGTCGCGATCCCAAGCTTGGCGGAGAGGTACTGAATCAGCATCGCGATCAGATTCGCGGCCAGCACCACCCACAGCAGCAGGTACCCATACTGCGCACCACCCTGGACATTGGTGGCGAAGTTGCCCGGGTCCACATACGCGATCGAGGCCACAAACGCGGGGCCGAGCATGAACAGGGTCGCGCGCACCCTCCCCTTCGACAGCAGCCTGTCAAGCGCGCTTGGGACCGCGACGCCGGGCTCCGGCAGGACAACCGTGCCCGCGTCGGTCGCTCCCTCCAGGGCGGGCACGGCGGCGCGGCGCAGTGCGCTCATTGACCCGGCTCCTCGACCTCGATACGCATAGCCTTTGCCAACTTGCCACCGAGAGCTAGCTCACGGTCTCCTGACCGGACGAACGTCGGACCTCCGAATGGCTGGCGACCGGTGACCTCGAGGCGATCCCCGATGCCGATTCCCTGGTCGGCCAGGTACCGAAGCATCTCCGGATCGGAGTCGGACACACGCACGAAGCGACCGGCGTGACGGGCCTCCAACTCGTCGAGGCTGCTCGTGTCCGGCTCGTCGATCTCGAACGTAGGCGTTGGGATCGGATCTCCATGAGGATCGAGAGTGGGATTCCCCAACCGCTCGGCGATCAGCCGCTCGAGATCTTCGGACAGGACATGCTCCAGCACCTCGGCCTCCGCGTGCACGCGGTCCCAGGACATCCCCAGCTCGTTCGCAAGAAACAGCTCAATGAGGCGGTGGTGGCGCAATACCTCGAGGGCCACCTTGCGCCCCTGAGTCGTGAGTCGCACGCCCCGGTAGGGCTCATGCTCGACCAGGCCGAGATCCGAGAGCTTGTGCACCATCCCGGAGACCGACCCGGGGGTGACTCCCAGGCGATCGGCGAGATCGTTCGTGGACACGGCCTCTCCCTGGCGCTCCTCGAGCGCATAGACGGCCTTCGCGTAATCCTGAACGTGGGCAGAGATCGTTTCCATGGTTTACCGCAACAGTATTTTAGGCCTGCCAAACTCTTTGTCAAGCCTACCAAAACTATTGCTTGCTCTGCCCTGTGCGGGGGCAGTCGGTGCTCCCAGGCAAGAACTCCGCCGCCTTGGTGGCGAATCTCTAATGGGTCCCGGAGCCTGAGCCGATTTAAGTCGGTGTGGGCGCTCACACGTCAGCTTCCGCCTGCCAGGCCGGCACCGCCGAGTGGCGTAGGGCACGCGCCGGCAGCGGGCTCACATCACGATTGATCCTCTCCTACCTGGAGCGGGAGACCGGCCGAAAAGGCGTTCAGGACATGCTCGCGCGCGCGGGCCTCGCCGACCGCGAAGGCGAGCTGCAGAACGAGAACACCTGGTTCTCGTTTGAGGAGAAGATCCGGCTATGGGACGCCGCGGTCGCGGTCACCGGCGATCCCGCCGTGGCGGAGCGAATCGGTGAATGCGCGCTTGACTTCAGCGTCGCCCTGACCCTGAAGCGGGCGCTACGAGCGCTGGGCAGTCCCGAGTTCGTGTACCGGAACGTCGCCCGCGCCAACAGCAAGTTCAACTGGGCCCACAGCCTCGAGCTGGTCGACCGGGAGCCGGGGCGCGTCCGCCTCCGCTACACCGACGTCTCCGGGGTCGGATACCACCACTACGACTGCGACTACACGATCGGCCTTCTGAGCACGGTTCCGCGGCTTTTCGGCCTGCCCGCGGCCCGCGTGGCTCACCCCGTGTGCGGAGCCCGTGGGGACGAGTGCTGCGAGTTCGACGTTCATTGGACGGCGGACGTCGAGCACGTGAACCGCGCTCCGCTGTTCGGAGGCGTCGCCGGAGCGGTCCTGATCGGCACCGGGCTGATCATCGATCCCGTCCTCCTGGAGGCAGGAGGAGCCCTGATCGGACTGTCTACATGCGCCGCAGCGATCCGGACCTATCTATTCATGCGCCGGCGGATCGATGCGCTCCAGACGCGTGTGCGCGACCAGGATCTCGCCGCACAAGCCCAGCTGAGCTCACTCGCGGCTCTGTCATCTGACCTGCGCCTTGATGAGGTACTCGACCGGATCACGGCGAGCGCGACGAGCGCGGTTGGCGGAGCTGAGTTCGCGCTGCTTCTCGCAGAGGCGGGCCGGATGCGCGCTGATCGGCACTCCGGCCTGCCCGCGGAGGCCCTGCAGGCGCTCGAGTCGTGGGCGCATGAAGAACGAACAAGGCTCGCCGCCGATCCGTTGGTGATCGACGACCTAGCCGCAGACTCGTCGCTGGAGCTCCTCAGTGGAGCAGGCGACGTGCCGCTTGGGTCGGCCTGCGCGGTTCCGCTGGTGTTCGGTGAGCGCATGCTCGGCGTGCTGATCGCGCTGGCGCCTGGCGCCGGAACGTTTCTGGCAGCGGATGTCCGGGCGCTCGAGACCTACGGCCGCCACGCCGCCATCGCACTCTCGAACGCGCGGCTTGTCGATGCCCTTGGCCGCCAGGCCGCAGAGGATCCGTTGACCGGCCTCGCCAACAAGCGGGCGCTGCATCTGGCCTGCGAGGCCGAGTTGAGCCGGTCTGCGCGAGAGCAGTCTCCGCTTGCCCTGGTCGTGCTGGACCTCGACCACTTCAAACAAGTCAACGACCGCTATGGGCATCCGTTTGGCGACCAGGTGCTGGTTGCGGTGGCTGAGGCCATGCGCAGGGCGGTCCGAGGACACGACACGGTCGCCCGCGCCGGCGGCGAGGAGTTCGTAATTCTGCTGCCGGGCGCCGGCGCGGATGAAGCCGAGGCAGTCGCCGACCGCGCCCGCGCACTGATCGCAGAAATCGATCTGCCCGACGGTCTCCTGTCGTCGTCTGCGGGGGTTGTGGCCGCAGAGGCAGGCTCGATCGGGCTGACCGAGCTGTTCGACGCAGCCGATCGTGCGCTGTACCGGGCCAAGCGCCTCGGCCGCGGACGCACCGAGGTGGCTCCCCAGGGTGAGTCTCTTGGGGCTTTCGCCGCCGGTTAGCGAATTGTGACGGTCCGCTTGGCGAGCACGCGGCGGCCGCGTCGGACAAGCAGCTCGTAACGGCCTGGGATCAGCGAACGGCGGTTGTGCGGACGCAGGACGACCTGATGCGGCACCGTTCCGACCCGGCGCACGCGCGCGCTCGCGACCACGCGCCTGTGGCGCAGGAGCTCGACCCTCAGCTGGTTGTACGCGCCGCGAGTCGTGCGCAGGCCGATCACGAGGCTGTGACGGCCCCGTCTGACGCCGAAGTTGACAAGCAGGCGCTGCCGTACGAGGGAGCGCCCTTGGTGCACGGTGAACTTCAGCGCGGTGCTGTCACACGTGGACTCGCTTGACTGCAAATCCGAAGGAGCCGCAAGCGCGGGCGCTCCGGGAAACGTGACCTGCGAGTCCAGGAAGTCGAGCATCGTCGGTGCGTTGGCGTCGCGATAGGTCATCGCCGGCAGGTTCCACTTGGCTTGGATCGTGGCCAGGACCGAGGTGTGATCGTGGACGACGTTGGTGACCGAGTTCGGACGCGCGTAACCGGACACGACAACCGCTGGCACCCGTGGACCGTAGATGTCATAGCCGCCGGGCGGGTCGTGCGGACCAAGCTTGGGGGGAATCGAGTCAGGGGGTATCGCCGCTGGTGGCGGGACATGGTCATACCAGCCCCCGTGCTCGTCGTAGAGCCACACCAGAAGGATCCGCGGCCAGGCCGGCGAGCGCAGCACAGCCGTCACCACCTGGCTGACGAAGTTCTCCCCCAGGCTCAGGTCGCCGTTCTCCTCGTCCTGATTCTGGTTGGAGAGAGGATCCGCGGAGCCGCTGACCTGGCCGAATGGCGCGAAGCCCGTGGCCACCGGCGCCGCCCCGATGTCCGAGTCAACGAAGCTGACCGCCGGCAGCGAGCCGGCCGCACAGTCGACGTAGAACTGGTCGACATGCGCCAGGTGACTCGGATTGTTCTGGGGGATCGACTCAATCACCCCGGTTGCCGGGACGTCGGTGAAGTAGTCGGTCCAGCTGATGCCGTAGCGGTTCAGGCGATCGACGATCGTCCCGTTGGGAGGGTTCTGGGTGATGCTCGAGGTGTCGGTGGAGATCAATCCGAAGGCGGTGCCGGCTAGCAGGAACCGCCGGTTTGGATAGGTCTGGCACGGCGCCGAGCAGAACCACCGGTTCGCGAGGCAGAACGTCTTGGCGAGCGAGTAGTAGAACGGAAGGTCGGGCTCGTCCCAGTAGCACATCGAGGACTCGCCGGTCCCGGCAAAGCCGTCCATCCGGCCGTGGTTGATCTGCAGGTGCGTGTCGTTCCAGGACTGGCTGCCGCTGCCGTCCGGAGTGCACAGCGAACGGGCGCGCTGAACGGTGATGTATCCGCCCTTTACCGGATTCGTGTTGGCGGGCCGGCCCGTTCGATCGAAGGCGAAGCCATCGGCCAGCGGCTGCCCACGGACCGGAAGCATCCCCAAGTAGTTGTCGAAGGAATGGTTCTCCTGCATCACGACGACGATGTGGTCGAACGGCATCGCTGCGGTAGGCTCGCCGGCCGGCCGGCTGGGGTCAGGCAGGGTGTTCGGCGGGCGGACACCGGCGGCGGCCTGCGCCGCGCCAAGCAGGCGGGCGTATGGAGACGCGGCGGCGAGGGCGACCATGCCGCCGCTTGCCCGGAGCACGGTGCGGCGGCTGTATCGCCGTGGCAGCTCGCTCACCGAACGGTTACCCGGTCGCAGCCCGCCACGCGGGTAGCCCACCAACTAGATCGCTGACACGATCCAGCCCCTCGCGGCGCAGCAGGCTGGCGGCGATCGCGGAGCGGTAGCCAGACGCGCAGTAGACGACGAGTTCCCGCTCGGGGGGCAGCTCCTCGGCGGTGGCCAGAACCCGTGATAGCGGAACATTGACCGCCGCCTCGATGTGGTCGCTCTCCCACTCATTTGGGGTGCGAACGTCGATCACCATCGGCGGCGCTGATCCCGACAGCTGCTCGGCTAGCGAGCCCGCGGTGATCCGCTCGATGCGATCTACGAGCTCCGGCGGCTGCCCAACCAGAGCCTCCATCCCCCCGTCCAGGTAGCCGCTCACGTTGTCGAACCCAATCCGTCCAAGACGCACGGCGGCCTCGCCCTCGTCGCCGGGCTCGCCGATCAACACGATCGGGCGCTCGCTATCCAGAATCGTCCCGCACCACGTGGCGTAGGTCCCGCCGAGCCCTACGTTCACGCTCCCTCGGAGGTGCGCACCTTCGTAGAGAGCTGGGTCCCGGGTATCCAGCAGCTGCGCCCCGCGCTCGGCCAGCTCCAGCGTGTTCTCCACGGTCAGCGGCCGCAACTCCCGCTCCAGCGCCTGCTCGAGAGTGGGCCGCTCCTGGGCATTCAGCACCGCGTCATAGGTGAAGTAGGCCGGCGCGTCTGGCTGGTCGGCGGTGACCATCTCGATGAACCGCTCGCGGTCCATCGGCTGGAGCGCGTAGTTGTACTCGCGCTGAACACCCATCGTGGAAACGGTGTCGCTGGACATGTTCTTCCCGCACAGCGATCCTGCGCCGTGGGCGGGATACACGAGGGTGTCGTCCGGGAGCGCGGCCAGCTTGTGGTGCACCGATTCGTAGAGCATGCCCGCCAGCTCTCGGGCCGAGAAGCCCATCGCCGCCCGCAGGTCAGGCCGGCCCACGTCGCCGATGAAGAGCGTGTCGCCGGTGAGCACGGCGTACGGCTCGGTTTCGCTGCGCCTGGGGTCGAGCACCAGGATGCTGATCGACTCCGGAGAGTGACCGGGGGTCTCGAGGACACGGAGGCGCACCTTGCCCAAGGGCGTCGTCGCTCCGTCGGCCATCGGCGTGAACCCGTAGGACGCAGTCGCCCGCGCGCCGAGGTGGATCTCCGCTCCGGTGCGCTCACGTAACTCGAGGTGACCGGCGATGAAGTCGGCGTGCAGATGGGTCAGGAACACGTGGGCTATCCGGCAGCCGGCTCGATCGGCCGCCTCCAGATACCGCTCGACGTCTCGCTGGGGATCCACCACCGCGGCCATCCCGCTCTCCTCGTCGGCCACCAGGTAGGAGGCATGGGCGAGGCAGCCGAGGTAGTGCTGTTCGAGGATCATGGTCGCGCCCCTACGCCATGGCCCAGGCTACTCCTCAGACCGGGCTCTCGACAAAACGCTCCCGTAACTTCGTCTTCCTGAACTTCCCGGTGGCGGTGCGGGGAATCTCGTCGATGAACTCAAACCGGTCGGGCAGCTGCCACTTGGCGAACCTGCTCGACAGATGCTGGCGCAGGTCCTCCGGGCTCACATCCTGTCCTTCTCGGAGCACGCACACGGCCAGCGGCCGCTCGGCCCATCGGTCGTCCGGGATCGCGATCACGGCGGCCTCGGCCACCGCCGGATGAGCCATCAGGTGGTTCTCGAGATCGACGGAGGAGATCCACTCCCCGCCTGACTTGATCAGGTCCTTGGAACGGTCGCAGATCCGGATGCACCCGCGCGAGTCGATCTTCACGACGTCGCCGGTCTTGAACCAGCCGTCATCGGTGAACTTGTCCGCGCCCTCTCCGCGGTGATACGAGGCGGCGACCCACGGGCCCCGGACCTCCAGCTCGCCCATCGTCTCATCGTCCCATGGGATCAGCTCGCCTTCGTCGCCCCGCGCGCGGATCTCTACGAACGGAGAAGGCCGGCCCTGGCGGGTCCGGTACTCGTACTGCTCGTCCTCGGCGCTCTCCTCCAGCTCGTGCGGCAACCTGTTGATCGTGCCCATCGGCGAGGTCTCGGTCATCCCCCAGGCCTGGAGGATCATCAGGCCATGCCGGTCAAAGCCTTCGAACATCGCCCGGGGCACTGCCGAGCCACCCACGATCATCAGGCGCAGCGCGCTCAGGTCCCATCGCTCCGGCTCAGCTTCGAGGGCTTGGAGGATGGCCATCCACACGGTCGGGACGCCAGCAGTGATCGTCACGCGTTCATCGGCCAGCAGCTCCAGCACGCTCTCGGCGTCCAGCTTCGGCCCCGGAAGCACCATGCCGGTGCCCGCAAATGCCGCGATGTACGGCAAGCCCCAAGCATTTGCGTGAAACATCGGGACCACCGGGAGGATGGTGTCCCGCGAGGAGATTGCATGGGCATCCGGCAGCGCCGAGCAGAGCGAGTGCAGGACAAGGGCGCGATGGGAGTACAGAACTCCCTTCGGGCGGCCGGTGGTACCCGACGTGTAACACATCGAGCACGCGCGACGCTCATCGAGTTCCGGCCAGCTCATCGGCTCGCTGCCGGAGACGAGCGACTCGTAATCGATCATTCCCTCCGGCACCGATCCCGAGTGCGAGACAACGATTACGTGGTCGAAGTCACGGGCCGACTTGAAGGTCTCAAAGACCTCGAGCAGGGTCTCGTCTACCACGATCGCCCTGTCCTCGGCATCGGAGACGATGAAGCTCAGCTCATCGGGATGAAGCCGGGGTTGAGCGTATGGAGCACCGCCCCCATCAGCGGGACCGCGAAATAGAGCTCCATGTGCTCCGGCTGGTTCCAGAGCAGCGTGGCCACGGGATCACCGTCACCGACGCCCAGCTCCTTCAAGCCCGCGGCTAGCCGCCGGGCCCGTTGACCGGCCTTCCCGATGTCGTATCGGTGGATCGAGCCATCAGGTCGTCGTGAGACGACCTTCCGGCCTGCGCTCAGCTGCTCGGCACGCTCAACCACGGCCGTCAGCGTGAGCGGATAGTCATCCATCATCAGGCCATTCATCGCCTGGGTCATGCTCTCCTCCGTATCCGTATCTCCTCGGCTCGCGCCACAGGATACGGTCCTTCTCGTGGCTCTCGCGCGCCCTTCCGGTCTACACCCTGACACCTCATGGTCGGGGTGGGGAGATCCGGAGCGCAAGCCGGAGCTCCCCGATGGCGTCCTTGCCCTCCTCCGGGACGGGCTCGGGGTCCGCTCCGCGCCCGGGCCACCCGGATCGATAGGTGCGATCAGGCTTTCGCCGGGCCGCCTCGACGCCGGTCTGTTTGGCGCGATCCTCGGCGACGCAGACGTCTGTGCCGACGACGAGTCCCGCGTGCGCCACACCCGTGGCAAATCGACTCCAGATCTGCTGCGCATACGCGCGGGCGATGTGGGCGACGCCCCAGATCTGGTCCTGCTCCCAGGCTCGCACGAGGAGGTACTGGAGGTGCTTGCGATCTGCACCGAGCGGCGGATCGCGGTTGTGCCATTCGGGGGCGGCACCTCGGTCGTGGGTGGCCTCGAACCGGACGCTCGTGAGCTGAGCGGAGTGGTGGCGCTAGACCTGCGGCGGATGAACGCGCTGGTGGCGCTCGACGAGGAGTCCTGGCTGGCGACGGTCGAGCCCGGGCTGCGCGGCCCGGAAGCCGAGGCACTGTTGGCCGAGCGTGGCTTCACGATCGGGCACTTCCCCCAGTCGTTTGAGTACGCAACGCTCGGCGGATTCGCCGCTGCCCGCTCCAGTGGTCAGGCCTCGGCGGGCTACGGTCGGTTCGACGAGCTCGTCGTTGGTCTGCGGGCGGCTACGCCGGCGGGGACGCTGTCGCTGGGTCGCGCTCCGAAGTCGGCGGCGGGACCCGACCTCCGCCAGCTGATTCTCGGCTCCGAGGGCGCCCTCGGGGTGATCACCTCGCTGACCGTTCAGGTGCGCCCGTTCCCGGAGCGCCGGGTGTACGAGGGCTGGCGGATTGAATCGTTCAACGAGGGCATCTCGGTACTCCGGCGCCTTGCCCAGCAGGGGCCGCGGCCGACGGTCCTGCGCCTGTCGGACGAGGCGGAAACCGCGATCAACCTGGCTCGGCCGGGAGAGATCGGGGGCGGCGGGGCGGCGGTTGCCTGGCCATCGTCGGCTATGAGGGGCTGCGCAGGACGTCGAGGCCCAGCGCGCGCGGGGCCACGGAGCTCCTTTCTGCGGCTGGCGCCGAGGTTGTTCCGGAGGCCGGCGAGGCGTGGGAGCGCGACCGCTACCGGGGGCCCTACCTGCGGGATGCATTGCTCGATGCCGGCGCCCTTGTCGAAACGCTTGAGACGGTGACGTTCTGGTCATCGCTGAGCCGGCTATACGAGGCGGTCTCGAGCGCTCTGCGCCAGTCGCTGACGGCCGCAGGGGACCCCGCCCGTAATCCTGTGCCACATCTCCCACGTCTATCCGTCGGGCGCATCGCTCTACTTCACCGTCGCCTGCGCCCAGACAGAGGATCCGTGGCCCAGTGGCGCGGTGCGAAGGCGGCGGCCAGCGACGCCATCCTCGCCGCCGGCGGCTCCATCACCCACCACCACGGGGTGGGGCGGGATCACGTGCCGTGGTACCAGCATGAGGTGGGCCCGCTCGGGATCGCGACGCTCACGGCGGTGAAGGCCCAGCTCGATCCCGCGGGGATCATGAACCCGGGCGTGCTGATCCCGGTCGGGTAGACAGCGGCGCACCGTGCAGAGCTACGCTTGTCCCCGCTTGGGAGCACGCTAGCTCCCCCACCTGGAGAGGTGCCGGAGCGGTTGAACGGGCGCGACTGGAAATCGCGTAACGGGGGTTGACCTCGTTCGGGGGTTCGAATCCCCCCCTCTCCGCTGGCGGCCGCGGCTTGAGGCGAGCTCCACGGGACATCAGCGACGCGCAGGACGACGACGGTGCCCACGGTGCCGTCGGGCATCTCTCGGTTCCAGACCCGGCCGCCGACCCGGTCTCGCGCTTCCAGGAGGCGCACGTCCACGCCGGCGTCGTGAAGCTTTCGCGCTGCCGCGATACCCGAGAGGCCCGCCCCGACGACGCAGGTGTGCGCGTCGATCGATTCCATCTACTCGTCGGCCATCGCCGAGTGGCCCATCCCCGCATGGACGTCCGGCGGAATGCCCACTTGCGCCCCCACGCTCGCAAGCAGGTCGAGCAGCTGCTCGCGCTGCTCGCTGCTCAACTCGTTCGTGAGGCCCTGCTCGTACTCGGCCGCGACGCTGATGGCGCGCTCCAGGACCCGGCGACCACGGCGTGTCAGGAACAACGCGCGGGCGCGTCGGTCATCGGGGTTCTGGCGTCGCTCGAGAAACCCGCGCTCCTCGAGCGAATCGACGAAAGCCACCATCCTGCTCGGCGCGACGTTCATTCGCTCACCAATCGCGTGCTGCGACACGCCTTCAGTCCTAGCGACTGTCTGAAGCAGCGCAAAGTCGCGCGGCTCTAGCCCGAGCGGCGCCAGAAGCTCGCGGAACCGGCGACCGATGGCGTATCCGGTGGTGGAGATCGTGAAGCCGACCGAACGGAAGGGACCGGCGGCGCGCGGCGAGCCACCGCCATCGGCCGTGAAGTTGGCCGGCCAGAGACGGGGTACCGGCTCGGCGGATGAGCCCTGGGAAGCCGCCGGGCCCTGAGAAGCTTCCGGGCGCTGAGAAGCCGCCGGGCCGGACACTGGGAAGCCGCCGGGCCCTGAGCGGGAGATCCGTCTCTCTTCACGCGAAAGATCATAGCGGCCCAAAATAATTTATGATAAGAATCATTCCAGCTCGCAACTAACTCCTGCTTTCAGAGAGGTCAGCCGATGCCAGCCATCTCAACTCTCCCTCCCTTGCCAGAGACCGGGGCCACCGTCCGCCTTGCACGCCTCGTGCTAGCTCATAGGCGGCTCATCCTTCTGCTCTGGGTCCTGCTGCTTCCGGCGGGGATCTATGGGGCCAGCCACGTCTCAAAGCGGCTCAAGCTCGACTTTTCGCTTCCCGGCCAGCCGGGCTACGAGACCGCCAAGAAGATCACTCACCTCTACGGCAACGGCGGTGACACCAACCCGGCTGTCGTTCTGGTGAGCCTGCCCGCTGGACAGGTTGTGACCCGCGAGCAATCCGGGCTCAAGGCGGCGTTCGACCGCGCACGTGCCGCGGTTCCGGGCGCTCGTATCGTCGACTACGGCGCAACGCGCGACTCGCGCTTCATCACGGGTGGTGGCCGGGCTACGTTCGCGCTCGTATTCACGCCGATAGAGAAAACGTTCGGCGCGCCGAAGATCCCGGTTCAGGTGGAGCACGCCTTGAGTGCGGCGCTACCCGGTTCGCACGTCGGGCTGACCGGATTGCAACAGCTCGCGAACGGCGGCTCGTCGAAGGGGCCGGGCGTCCTCGTCGAGACGCTGATCGGCGCGGCGGGCTCGCTGGCGGTGCTGGCGTTCGTGTTCGCCTCGATGCTCGCGTTCGTGCCGCTGTTGATCGCCGCCGTCTCGATCTTGACCACGTTGCTGGTCGTCCTCGGCCTGACCTACGTTTGCGGACGTCTCGTTCATCGTGCAGTTCCTGGTGTCGCTGGTCGGGCTCGGCGTGGCCATCGATTACTCGCTGCTGCTCGTCACGCGCTGGCGCGAGGAGCGTGCGCGTGGCGCGACAACCACGAGGCCGTGATCGCGTCTATGGCCACCGCCGGCCGCGCCGTCGCTGCTCTCCGGCCTGACCGTCGCGATCGGCCTGCTGGCGCTGATCGTGCTGCCCGTGCCCGGTCTGCGAAGCGTCGGCTACGGCGGGATGCTGATCCCGCTGTCTCGACCGGCGTGGCGCTGACGCTGCTGCCGGCGCTGCTCGGCGGCATCGGCCCGCGGGTCGACTGGCCACGGATTCGCCAAGAGTCCCGGGCCAGCCGCGGCTGGACCGCGTGGGCCCGCGGAGTCGTTCGCCGGCCGCGGTCTGGCGGCAGCGCTCGCGCTGATCTTGTTGGCGGTGCTCATCATTCCGGTCTTCAGCCTTACAACGTCGGCGAGACCAGCGCGCGAGCGCTACGCCAAGAACGGCCAGCGCGCACGACACCTACCAGCAGCTGCTGGCCGGCGGCGTCCCCAGCGGGGTGCTGACGCCGATCGAGGTGCTCGACCCGCAGCGGCGACGCGCCAGGGGTCAGGCGCAGAGCTGCAGCGCGTGCCCGGGATCGCGACCGCGGTCGCGCTCAACTGCGCCCGACAGCAACCGCGCGGGCACGACCGTCGTGCTCGCCATCCCACAGACGGAGACAGTCAACGCCAGTTCGCTCGCAGCCCGTGCGCGCCGTCGCGCCAGCCCTCCAGGGCGACCCGGGCGTCATCGGCGTCGCCGGCGAGGGCGCGATCGAGCTCGACTATCAGCACGCCGTGTTCGGCAGCTTCCCGCTGATGTTCGCGGTGATCGCGCTGCTGACGTTCGTGCTGCTGGCCCGCGCGTTCCGCTCGGTCGTCCTCGCCGTCAAGGCTGTCCTCCTGAACCTTGTCTCGCTGGCGGCCGCGTTCGGCGTGATCACCTGGTTCTGGCAGGAGGGCCACGGCTCCATCGCTTGTCTTCGGCATCCCTGCGACCGGAGCGATCACGTTCTGGATCCCCCTGATGGTCTTCGCGTTCCTGTTCGGGCTGTCGATGGACTACGAGGTCTTCATCCTCACCCGCATGCGCGAGGAGTACGACCGCACCGGCTCGACGGACGCGGCGGTCGTCGAGGGTCTTGGCCGCACGGGCCGGCTGGTGACGAGCGCGGCGCTGATCCTGTTCCTGGCCTTCGCCTCGCTGGCCTCGGCGCCCAACACCGACGTCAAGGTGCTGGCGACCGGCCTCGGCGCGGGAATCCTGCTCGACGCCACGATCGTCCGCGCACTGCTCGTACCGGCGCTCGTGTCACTCTTCGGCCGTTGGAATTGGTGGTTCCCTCGTCCGGTTGCGCGTCTCTTGCGCGTCCCCACGCCGGCCAGGCCGGCAATCGAAACCGCGGGGCAATGAGCGGACTGGCGATGCTGCCCGGCGGGGCTCCGATCTAGCGGGTCCGGGGTCCGGGGTGCGGGTGCGGGCGCGCGGGGGCAGGCCCGTCCGGGCTTCGGTTTGTGTGCGGGCGGGGGCGGGTGGGGCGGCCGGTCCGGGCTTGGGTTTGTGCGCGGGCGGGGCGGGGCTCCGGCCGCGCTTGGGGGTTCACGGGGCCGTGCCGGGCTCTGTCCCCGCTCGGGGCTTGGGGGTTCACGGGGCCGTGCCGCGCGCCCGGCCCCGCCGGCAGCCCGCCGCCTACCCCGCCGGCGCCAGCCGCTCCGGGGCTCCGAACCGCGCGAGGACCTCAGGTAGGGCCACAGAGCCATCGTCCTGCTGGCCGTTCTCCAGGAGCGCGATGATCGTGCGGCCCACGGCAACGGCGGTGCCGTTCAGCGTGTGCACAGGCTCGGGGCGGGCACCGTCCGCCGGGCGGAATCGAATGTCCAGCCGACGGGCCTGGAAGTCGGTGGTGTTTGAGCACGAGGTCAGCTCGCGGTAGCGGTCCTGCCCTGGCAGCCACGCCTCACAGTCGTACTTCTTCGCCGCCGAGGCTCCGAGATCGCCGACGGCGATCGCCACCACGCGGTAGGGAATCGCAAGCTCGGCGAGGATGGACTCCTCGATGGCCAGCAGCCGCTCGTGCTCATCCGCGCTCTCCGAGGGGGGCACGAAGCAGAACATCTCAACCTTGTCGAACTGGTGGACGCGGAAGATGCCCCTGGTATCGCGGCCCGCGGCCCCGGCCTCACGCCGAAAACACGTGGAGAACCCGGCGTAGCGCCGCGGCAGCTCCTCGCCGGAGAGGATCTCCTCGGCGTGAAGCGACGCCAGCGCCACCTCCGACGTGCCGACCAGATACAGGTCGTCGTCGGCCAGGCGGTAGATCTGCTGCTCGGTGTCGGGTAGAAAGCCCGTTCCATACATCGCCCGCTCGCGCACGAGCACGGGCGGGACCACCGGCTCAAAGCCCTCTGCCGACAGCCGCTCGAACGCATATCGCACGAGCGCCAGCTCGACCAGCACGAGCTCCCCGCGCAGGAAGGCAAAACGGGACCCTGACAGTCGCGCGGCGCGCTCCATATCGATCCGCTCTCCGGCCAGTTCCAGGTGGTCGCGGCCGGTCCTGCCGGCCTCGCCGACCTCCCGCAGTACGGTGTCCTCGTCCGGGGCATCTGGCGCGGGAAGGTTGGGAAGGAGCGACAGCTGGCCCTCGCGCTCATTGGCCAGCGCACTCTCCTCGTCGCTCAGCGTGCGTCCTCGGCGCGCCAGCTCGGCCAGCTGCTCCCGCTCCTCCGGAGTTGGCGGCCCCTTGCGCCCACGGCTGGCGCGGTTCTGCTCGGCCTGGATCTCCTCCAGCTCGGTCCGGATCGCGCGCCACCTTTCGTCGAGCTCGAGCACGCGCGCAAGCACGGCCACGTCTTCTGGCCCGCGGCGCGCCAGCGCAGCGCGGACGGCGTCCGGATCGCGTCGGATCAGACGGATGTCGAGAACGACTCCGCTCCCGCTACGGACGTTTGGGAGCCGGCTTACCCTTCCGCGCGGAAGTCGCTGGCTTCTTGGTGGCCGGCCGCGCGGTGGTCGAAGTCGCCGTCCCCGCCGGTGTCAGCGCCGGCCCAGTGCCGATCGGCTGCTGAGAACACGACACCACGCCTGGGACCCGGGGCGACTGGCGACCGGCGTACGTGGCAACGAACTGAGCCACCTTGATCGCGTCCTGGCCCACCACGACGTTCTGGGGCATGATCGCGCCCGAGAAGCCGCCGTTCTCGATCGCATAGAGCACGCGCGTGACTGGCCGCTCGCAGCGGACGTCGAAGTCCGGGCCGTTGTTGTACTGCTTGGTCGTTACCTTCACCGCGGAGCCATGGGTCGCCGCATAGGACAGGGTGTGGCAACCCGAGCACCGCTGGTTGAACAGCACGGCGCCCTGATGCGCGTCGGCGTTCTGGCTGGAGACGCTGATCTGCTGTGTGCCGCAGGCGGCTATTGTGGCCGCCGCGACGGTCAAGGCACAGACGCTAAGGAAACCCTTGGCCACCCGGCTCATGCGGGCGGAGATCATACGGAAGTGAGGCGCCGCGCCCGCGGGTCGCCAGTACCCGCCGCGCCCGCGGGTCGCCAACACCGCCGCGCCCGCGGGTCGCCGATACTGCCGCGCCCGCGGGTCGCCAACACCGCCGCGTCACGCGGGTCGCCAATACGATCGCAATCGGTGTCCCGTTTCCAACCGCTGAGAAGGATGCTGTCGGGCGTGGCCGTGTGGCTGTGCCTGGCCGGGGCTATGTCTGCGTGCGGACAGACGACGAACCTCGGCCACACGCGCGTCCTGCGATTTGCGCTCACCGAGTACCGGATGAACCCGCAGCACGTGCGTGTGATCACCGGACTGCTGAAGCTCGTCGTGCGAAACGTCGGACGTCTGACCCACAACTTCGTGATTGCGCAAGGCGATCAGGTGCAGGCGCAGACGACGCCTCTGCCCCCAGGAGCGCGTGCGCAACTGATTCTGTTCTTGCCGCCGGGCACCTACGACCTGCACTCGACGCTGTTCTCCGACCAGGCGCTCGGCGTGTACGGGACGCTGGTCGTCACCGCTTCGTAGGTCGCATCCTCGGGCGGGCGGCGGGTCATCGGCCCCCCGGCCGCGCCCCGCCCGAGGGGTGCAGTGCGAACCCGCGGGCGCTCGACGCTCGCGTGCAATCCGCGGGCGCTGGCGACACGCCCCCGGCCGTGGCCGCTGGGTCAGTCGGCTCGCGCCCGCATGGTGGGCGCCAGATGACGCGCCCACTGGATCAAGCGGGGGTGCGTCGCCTCACGCCCACCCGGGGGCGCCGCGCCGTCGCCGCACGCCGACCCGGGAAGCCGCGCCGCGCCGCACGCCGCGCCCCGGGGGTACGTGGCCGCGCGCCCACCCCGCGCGCAGCCCAGCCCCAGGCCCCCTCGGCCGCGCCCGCGCCCCACCGCCCCGCCCCCCCAAGGCAGGTAAACGCACCCCAATGGCGAATTGATGCCGGTCCCCGGCGCCGGCCGACGCGGCGGTCGCTCCAGCTTCACTGCGCGACTGTCCCGAAGGCGGCAACCTAGGCGCCGGTGCCGGGGAAATAAAGTCTCCGGGATGGCCACCGACACCAGCCCAGAGGTGTTCCGCGAGGTTTTTGGCCGCTTCGCCACGGGGGTCGCGGTGATTACCAGCGCCGGGCCGGCGGGGATCGGTGGCATGACGGCGAACGCGCTGTGCTCGCTTTCTCTAGAGCCGCTGCTGATGCTGGTTTGCTTCGAGAACGAGGCGCGGACGCTGCCGATTGTCAGCGAGGCGGGCCGCTTCGGCGTCAATGTGTTGAGCTCCGAGCAGGAGGACCTTGCGGGGGTCTTTGCATCCAAGCTGCCAGAGGCCGAAAAGCTCGAGGGTGTGCCCCACAAGTTTCGCGGAGGGGTGCCCATCATCGACGGAACGCTCGCCTGGTCCGTATGCGAGCTGCGCGAGCTGATCGCCGGAGGCGACCACACAATCGCGATCGGCAAGGTGATCCAGATGGGGCTCGGCCGTGGTAGGCCGCTCCTCTTCTACGCAGGCCGCTACCACCCCTGGCCGACCACGGGCTCAGAAAACGGCGGCGATCAGCCGTGAGTCTGAGCGGCACGCACCAGGAGCGCGACCACAACTAGTGCCGTGATCGCCATAACCCCTACCTCCCGCTTGATGATCGCTACCACGATCGCGCGCTGGTCCTCAGCTGGGAGCTTGCCGACCGCCTGAGCCGACTCCAGGCCCTGCTGATCGAGCACCATCTGCGCCGAGGATGCGCGCAGCGACTCGGCGAGCACCGACACCAGCAGCGGCAGCAGCCCATAGAGGACGTGGAGTCCCGGCGGCTTGTGCCCGGTGAGGGTCAGGATGCCGCCAAGCGCAACCTGGACCACGACCACACCCTGCGCGGTCCGCAGGAGCCGCCAGAACCATCGGTTCATCGCGCCCTTGCGCCACTGCCAAGCGCCGTACAACGCGACGGCCGAGTTGAGCGCGATCGCGGCGATCCCGACGGCGAGGTGAACCTCCTTCACAGCCGCCAAGATAGCCGCATTCCGCACTAAGTAACACTTTGTTACAAACTCCGCGCCGTAGTGGTATAACCGCCAGGTGCTCCGTGACTACCTGCCTGCGCTCGTGTTCGTTTGTCTCGGAGCTGTGGTCGGTGGACTGTTCTCGGTGCTGAACATCCTCGCCGGGCGCCGCGTCCCAAACCGATCCAAGCAGGAGCCCTACGAGTGCGGCCTCCCCTCAGAGATCCAGCGCGGGTTCCGGTTCGGCATCAGCTTCTACCTGGTGGCGATGCTGTTCATCCTGTTCGACATCGAGGTGATCTTTCTGTTCCCGATCGCGGTCCAGCTCCGAGCGTTCGGGACATTCGCGATGACCGAGACGATCGTGTTCGTGGTGCTCCTGATGGTGGCGTTCGTGTACGTGTGGCGGCGGGGGGCGCTGGAGTGGAAATAAGGCGCGAGCCGCTGCCTGAGAACTTCCGCTCGCGCCAGCTCAAGGCTCGGGAGATGCTGCGGGGCAACCTCGAAGGCGAGGAGCTCGAGCGCTACGCCCAGGAGCAGGTCGGGATGACCACGATTGACCGGGCGGTCGCCTGGGCCCGGGGCAACTCGTTCTTCCCGCTCACATTCGGCCTGGCCTGTTGCGGAATCGAGTTCATGCACATCCTGGCCTCGAGAGTCGACATGGCGCGCTTCGGTTACGAGGCGGCCTGGGCGTCGCCGCGGCAGGCCGACTTGATCATCCTTTCCGGCCGCGTGTCGATCAAGATGGCGCCGGTCATCCGGCGGCTGTGGGACCAGATGCTGGAGCCGAAGTGGGCGATCTCGATGGGCGCCTGCTGCTCGTCGATGGGGGTGTTCAACAACTACGCGCTGGTCCCCTCGGACAAGTTCATGCCGATCTCCGTACACGTGCCCGGCTGCCCGCCCCGTCCAGAAGCGCTGGCCCACGGGATCCTTCGCCTGCGCTCGAAGGTCCAGGGAAACCCACCCCCCGGCTGGCGGGAGCGCTATGACGCGGAGGGGACTGAGGAGGTGCTCCCGGGGGACGCGGCGCTCGAATCCCCGGAGATCAACATCTTCAAGCCCGGAGACACCGCTGGTGCCTGACGCGACCGGGCTCGAACTGACTGCCCAGGAGCTGCGCGAGCAACACAGCAACTCGGTCCTCGACACCGAGTTCCACCGCGGCCGAGCTGTGCTGGTGATCGATCCGGGAAAGGTCAGCCCCGTGCTGGCCCATCTCCAAGGCAAGGGATACACGATCCTCGCGAGCCTCCACGGCGTCGACTACTACCCGCACGAGCCGCGGCTCGGCGTCCTCTACGAGCTGCTGGATATGAAGCGGGTCGATCGAATCAGCGTCAAGGCGCGCGTGCCTACTGACGCCCCAGAGATTGCCTCTGTGGTCGACCTGTTCCCCGGCGCCGAGTTTCCCGAGCGCGAGGTGTACGACATGTTCGGGGTCCAGTTCATCGACCATCCCGACCTGCGACGGATCCTCATGCCAGAGGACTACGAGGGCCACCCCCAGCGGCGTGATTTTCCGGTCGGCGGCGAGCCTGTGCTCTTCACCTTCAACGAGCAGGATTCGTACGGCAAGGACGTGTGACGGTGGCTTCCCTCACGGAGGACTATCGCCGCCGCGAGGAGTCGATCACGATCTCCTCCGAGCCCGCCGGCGAAGGCGAGACCCACGAGCTTTTCACGCTCAACATCGGTCCCCATCACCCCGCCACGCACGGCGTACTGCGGCTCGTTGCAACGCTCGAGGGCGAGGTGGTGCGTGATGTCAAGCCGATCATCGGCTACGTCCACACGGGCATCGAGAAGACCGCCGAGGACAAGTCCTACTGGAAGGTCATTCCCGTGGTGGAGCGGATGGACTACGTGTCCTACTACTTCAACGCGATGGCGTTTTGCGGGGCGGTCGAGACTCTGCTCGGCCTCGAGATACCGCCGCGCGCCCAGTACCTCCGAGTCATCCACCTGGAGCTGAACCGGATCGCCTCTCACATGGTCTGGCTGGGAACAAGCGCGCTCGATCTCGGCGCGATCTCCATGTTCTGGTACTGCTTCCGTGAGCGGGAGAAGATCCTCGACCTGTTCGAGATGACCTCAGGCCAGCGGATGCACACCCGCTACTTCCAGGTAGGCGGCGTGATGGAGGACATCCCCAGCGGTTTCGACGCCAAGCTGCGCAAGTTCGTCGCCGAGATGCCGGCGCGCGCCGACCAGTACGCAGACCTGCTCTCAAAGAACCAGATCCTGATCGAGCGCCTACGCGGAACCGGCATCGTCGACCAGGACACGATGCTGGGCCTCGGAGTGACCGGGCCCTTGCTTCGCGCCACGGGCCATCCATGGGATCTGCGCAAAGCCGAGCCCTACTCCAGCTACGACCATTTCGACTTCAAAATCCCGGTCGGAACCGTCGGCGACAACTACGACCGCTACCGCGTCCGGCACGCCGAGCTCTACGAGTCGACGAAGATCATTCAGCAGGCGCTCGATGGGCTGCCTGAGGGGCCGTTCATCACACCCGATCGCAAGGTAGCTTTACCGCCCCGACACGAGCTGGCCACCAGCATGGAGGCGCTGATCCATCACTTCAAGCTGGTCACCGAGGGTTTTCGGGTCCCGCCCGGCGAGGCGTACTACCCGATTGAGTCGCCGCGGGGCGAGCTCGGCTGCTTCGTGCGAGCCGACGGTTCAGCCAAGCCGGCGCGAGTCCACATGCGCGACCCGAGCTTCGTGAACCTCCAGGCGCTTCCGAACATGGTCCGGGACGGCTACATCGCCGATCTAATCGCCACGCTGGCGATGCTCGACCCCATCCTCGGAGGGATCGACCGGTGAGCGTGGTTGGAGACCCCCGCCGCGATCCAGCGGCCTCGGCCGGCGCATCCGGACCGCCTGACCGCCGGCGCACCACCGCGCCCGTTCCTCGGTTCGGACACGGCTCGCGCGTTCCCGGATGGGACGAGGAAGTCGATCTGGACAAGGGCCCGTCGGTCATCCCCGACTTCCAAACGACCCCTGTCCCGGCGCGACTACGGGCAGCTGTGACCGAAGCCATGGCCAGATATCCCGATCGTCACTCGGCCGCTATCCCCGCCCTCCACGCGGCCCAGCAGGTTCATGGCTGGTGCTCCCCCGAGGCGATCCACCAGGTGGCTGCGGTGATGCAGGTCACACCCGCCTACCTGACGAGCGTGGCGACCTTCTACGACATGCTGGAGACCGAGCCCCGCCCGAAGCATCACGACGTCTATGTCTGTACGAACATCTCCTGCTCGCTGCGAGGGGCCGATGATCTCTACGAGGCGATGATCGCGGCGGCGGCCGGCCAGGAAGGCATTCACGTGCGCTCGTTTGAGTGTCTGGGCGCCTGCGACATCGCGCCGATGGCATCGGTGGACGGCGTCTACGTCGGCCCGCTCAACGACGACGACACGGGGCGGATCGTCGAGGACCTGCTCGCGGGTCGGCCGGTACTGGAGGAGAAGCAGCTGATCAAGCGCCCCTGCGTGCAGGCCGAGGACTCCCGGTCGATCCTGTTCGATGGCATCGACGAGCCGGGACTGAACACGCTCGAGGTCTACCGGCGCGCTGGCGGCTACGAGGCCCTGCGCAAGGCGTTGTCGATGCCGCCCGACGAGGTGCTGGCCAACATCTCCGACTCGCACATCCGCGGCCGCGGAGGCGCGGGCTTCGAGATGGGCAAGAAGGCGTCATTCCTGCCCCACGGCCACATGGACAAGTACCTCGTTTGCAATGCGGACGAGTCCGAGCCGGGGACGTTCAAGGACCGCGAGGTGATGCAGAAGAATCCGCACCTGCTGGTCGAGGGCATTGCCATCGCGTCGTGGGCAGCCGACATCAACCACGCGTTCATCTACATCCGCGGGGAGTACGACGAGCAGGCGAACATCCTCGACGCGGCGATCGCCGAGGCGTACGAAGCTGGGCTCCTGGGCGAGCGCATCCTCGACTCCAGCCACTCGCTCAGCCTGGTGCTTCACCGCGGCGCCGGCGCGTACATCTGCGGCGAGGAGACGGGGCTGCTGGACTCGCTCGAGGGCAAGCGGGGCAACCCGCGGCTCAAGCCGCCGTTTCCAGCGATCGAGGGGCTCTATCACGGCCCGACGCTGATCAACAACGTGGAGACGCTGGCAACGGTCCCGCACATCATCCGTATGGGCGGGGCCGAGTACGCCAAGATCGGAACCGAGACCTCCACGGGCACAAAGTTGGTCTCCGTCTCGGGAGACGTCCAGCGACCGGGCAACTACGAAGTCGAGCTCGGAATCTCCTCGCGGGAGATCATCTACGGGATGGCCGGCGGCCCTCCGGAGGGGCGGGAGGTCAAGTTCTGGTTCCCCGGAGGGTCAAGCGCCCCGGTGCTCACGGCGGACGATCTCGACCTCCCCTACGACTTCGACTCCATGGCCAAAGCCGGGTCGATGCTTGGTTCCGGCGCGATCATCGTCGTCGACGACTCGCACACCGTGCTGGAGGTGGCGCTGAAAGTCGCCAAGTTCTACGCGCATGAATCCTGCGGCAAGTGCGTCCCCTGTCGCGAGGGCACCAACTGGACGGTGAAGATGCTGCAGCGCATCCAGTCCGGCGAGGCCACGCCAATGGACCTCGACCTCATGGCCTCGGTGCAGACCCACATCATCGGAAACTGCCTGTGCGTCCTGGGCGATGCGATGGCGATGCCGATCGGGTCGATGATTGAGAAGTTCCGCGCCGAGCTGGAGGAGGAGATCGAGGCGGCGCGACTGAAGGCCGGATCGGGCGCATTAGGAGACGTCATCCCACTCGGCGTGGCCGATCCGCACGCCGGCCCGCTCCCGGTCCACTGACCAGAGTCCGATGCCGCGCCCGGAGCAGAAGACCATTCAGCTGACGATCGACGGTCTCCAGATTGAGGCGAGCGACGGCGCGATGCTGGTGGACGCGGCCAAGCACGGCGACATCGAGATCCCCTACTTCTGTTATGAGCCAAAGCTCGGCCATCCGGTGGGCGCCTGCCGGATGTGTCTGGTCGAGATCGAGGGCATCCCCAAGCTCCAGACCTCGTGCTCCACGCCTGTCAAGGATGGGATGGTGGTCCACACGCAGACCGACCGCGTCAGGCAAGCCCAGAACGCTGTCGTGGAGTACCTGCTGATCAACCACCCGCTGGACTGCCCGGTTTGCGACAAGGGCGGGGAGTGCCCACTCCAGGACATCACCTTCGGATGGGGGCTCGGCCGCTCCCGGTTCATCGAGCCCAAGCGCCACTTCGTCAAGCCCCTGTCGCTGTCCCCGCTGATCGCCATCGACCGGGAGCGCTGCATCCTCTGCTACCGGTGCGTCCGCTTCTCCCAGGAGGTCTCCGAGGACTACCAGCTGATCTTTGCCGAGCGGGGCGCCGACACCTTCGTGGCCACCCACGACGGCCATCCGTACGTAGCGCCGTTCAGCGGCAACATTACGGAGCTCTGTCCGGTGGGAGCGCTCACTTCGAAGACATACCGGTTCCGCGCGCGCCCTTGGGAGAACGAGGACGCGGGCGGCGTCTGCATGCTCTGTCCCTCCCAGTGCAACGTCACGTTCACCGTTCGCGACGAGAAGGTGACGCGAGTGCTGGCGCGCGAATACCAGGGTAACCCCGGCATCGACGATGGCTGGCTGTGCGACAAGGGCCGCTACGCCTTCCAAGCGATGCACGTCGACGACCGGATCACCGCGCCGCTCGTGCGCGACGGCGGCGAGCTGCGCGAGGCGTCGTGGGAACGCGCGCTCGAGACCGCGGCCGGATTGGCCAAGCACCGCGGGCGTGTGGGCGCGCTCGTAGGCGGGCAGGCGACCAACGAGGAGGGCTTCCTCGTGCAGCGACTCATGCGTGAGGGCCTGGGGTCGAGCGACCTCGACTGCCGCTCCCGGGGCGGCCCCCCGGCCGAGCTGACCCGCGCGCTAGCCAACCCGGCGCTCCAGGCCACCGTTTCCGACCTCGAGTTCGCGCACACGGTCTGCGTCCTCGGCTGCGAGCCGCTCGACGACGCTCCGATCCTCGACCTGTGGATCCGAAAGGGCGTCCGTCGCCGTGGAGTGCGCCTCGTCGTCGCCTCCGCGCGTCCCAGCGCGCTGGATTCAAACGCCAAGACGTCGATCCGCTACACGCCCGGCGAGGAGGCCGGGTGCTTCGATCGCCTGCGGGAGCTGCTCGGCCAAGGCGGAGAGGACGTCGTGATCGTTTGGGGGGAGGCCCTGGGCGCCGACGCGCTGGCGCAGCTGCTCCACCTGGCGGGTGAGCTCGGCCTGTCCGGGCGTCAGGGCGCGGGCCTGCTCGAGGTCCCCGCCGCCGCCAACGGCCGCGGCCTGCGTGAGGCGGGCGTGCTGCCCGATTGCGGCCCCGGCTACGAGGCCCTGGAGCAGCCGGGCCGCGGCGCCGCGGCGCTCGCCGACGCCGATGACATCACCGCGCTGTACCTGTTCGAGACCGATCCGCTGCGTGACCAGCCCGGCCGCGGGCTTTGGGAGCGCGCGCTGCACCGCGCCGGGCTGGTGGTCGCCCATGCCTCGGTCCTGACCGAGGGCCTGGCCGAGCACGCCAATGTCGTCTTCCCCGCCGACTCCTACGCGGAGAAGGAGGGCACTGTCGTCCACCCCGATGGGCGCCTTCAGCGGCTGCGCACGGCCATCGCCCACCCGCACGAGGTGCGCCCCGGGTGGTGGGTGATCGCCGAGCTGGCCAAGCGAGTGGGCCTCGACACCGGCGTGCTCACCTCCTCCATGGCGTTCCGCCAGCTCGTCGATGCGGTCCCGTTCTACGAGGGGCTGACGCTCGAGGAGATCGGCGGCCGCGGGGTGCGGTGGCCGGAGCGGGAGCAGGCGGCTGCGTTCCCCGACACGCCGGACGCGGCCCCCGCGCGGGACGCGGCCCCCGCGCCGGACGCGACCCCCGCGCCGGACGCGGCCCCCGCGCCCGACGGCGTGGGAGAAAACTGGGACATAGACCGAGAAATCGCCCAACAACCCGCCAACGCCGCCCTCCGACTAGGCACCTATCGCCCGATCTGGGCCGACCCCCAGGTCGAGATCTCCCCGGCACTTCAGTACACGATCGCCACGCAGCAGGCCGAGCTCTCGCCCGAGGACGCCAAGCGGCTCGGCATCTCCAGCGGCGACCAGCTGACTGTGAGCCAGAATGGGACCCGCCTCACAGCGACCGCCGCCGTCCGCAGCGGGGTCCCGCCGGGCACGGTCTTCCTGGCCACCGGCATCGCCGTCGACTCAGCCAACGCGCTGACCGCCCCGGACGTCGAGGTCTCCAAGCGATGATCATCACCGGCGACGTCTTCTACTTCGAGCCGTGGTGGATCCAGATCGTCAAGGCGCTGGTGATCTTCATCGTGGCGTTCGCGATCCTTCCCATGCTCACGGTGTATGAGCGCAAGCTGATCGGGCGCTTCCAGAATCGCTACGGCCCGAACCGGGTCGGTCCCTTCGGCCTCATGCAGCCACTGGCCGAGATCATCAAGCTCGCCACGAAGGAGCCCTTCCGTCCCGGGACCAGCATCGGCTTCCTGTTCCGGCTGGCTCCCTTCATCGCGATCCTGACCGCGATCGCCGCGCTCGCAATCATCCCCTACGGCCCGGTGCAGAACATCTTCGGGCGCCGAGTGGGGATCTACGGGATCGACGTGTCGATCGGGCCGCTGTATGCGTTCGCGCTCTCCGGCATCTCGTTCTACGGGATCATGCTCGGCGGCTGGGCCTCCGGGTCCAAATACTCATTCCTGGGGGCGATGCGCGGCGCGGCCCAGCTGATCTCCTATGAGGTGTCCCAGGGGCTCGCACTCGTCGGCGTGGTCATCACCGCGCAGACCCTGTCGCTCACCGGGATCGTCCACGCCCAGCAGGGCATGTGGTACATCGTGCCTCAGGCGGTCGGCTTCGTGATCTTCATGCTGGCGTCGTTCGCCGAGACCAACCGGGCCCCGTTTGACCTGGTGGTGGCGGAAACGGAGCTCGTCCAGGGCTTCTTCACCGAGTACAGCGGCGCGCCGTTCGTCTCCTACCTGTTCGCCGAGTACGTGAACATGGTCGTGGTCTCGGGCATCGCGGTCACGGTGTTCCTGGGTGGCTGGCTGCTGCCCGGCAACCCGTCCGTCCCAGGATGGGTGGACCCGATCATCGTGATCGCCAAGATGCTGCTGGTTGTGACCTTCTTCATCTGGGTCCGGGCCACTTTGCCGCGGCTCCGCTACGACCAGCTGATGTCCCTGGGCTGGAAGATCCTGCTGCCGCTGGCCACGCTGAACCTCCTGGTCACCGCGATCTTGGTGGCGACTTGAGCGGGATCCCCTCCGATGACGTCATCGAGGTCATCCGCGAGCCAGCTCCGGGCCCCGTCGCAAGTGCCTACCGCGCATTCGGCGAGACGCTGCGCGGGCTCAAGACGACGTTTGCCCGGATCGCCGAGGGGCCGCTGACGATCCAGTACCCCGAGGAGAAGACGCCCGTCTATCCCAGGTTCCGCGGTCGCCACAAGCTGCACCGTTTCGAGGACACGGGCCTGGAGAAGTGCGTGGGTTGTTCGCTGTGCGCGGCTGCCTGTCCGGCGGATTGCATCCGCGTGGTGGCGGCCGAGAACACGCCTGAGAACCGGGTCTCGGCGGGGGAGCGCTACGCCGCGGTGTACGAGATCAACATGAGCCGCTGCATCTTCTGCGGGTACTGCGAGGTCGCCTGCCCCTTCGACGCCATCACCATGGGCCACGACTACGAGCTCTCTGACTACTCGCGCTCGGACCTGATCTTCACCAAGGAGATGCTTTTGGCCGAGGCGATCGAGCGCACGCCGCTCAGGAGAGAGGACGAATGAGGCGCCTGCGGTGAGCGTCGCGTTCTTCTTCATCACCTCAATCGGCGCGATCTCCGCCGCTGTCGCCGTGGTGATGCTGCGCAACCCGTTCTACTCGGTGCTGGCCCTGGCGGCCCACCTGGTTTCGCTCGCCGGCCTGTTCCTGCTATTGCGGGCGGAGTTCGTCGCGTTCGGCCAGGTGATCGTGTATGCGGGAGCGGTGATGGTCCTTTACGTGTTCGTGGTCTCCTACGTCGGCGGCGGAGAGCAGCTTCCCAGCGGTCCGGTGCTGAGGGTGCTGGGGCCGCTGTTTGCGCTGGCGCTGGCGATTGAACTGTTCATCGCCACCCTCGGCTCGGCGCTTAAGGGTGTCAAGGGCAAGGGCGCTCCGTTTGTCCCGGGCTTCGGCACCCCCAATCACATCGGCTCGCTGTTCCTGACCAAGTACCTGTTCCCGTTCGAGCTGGCGTCGATCCTGCTGCTGGTGGCGGCGGTCGGCGCGGTTGTGCTCGCTCGGCGCCGCCGCGGACTGGAGCACGATCCCGAGCTCGATCTGGTCGTCCGCACGGTCCGCCCCGCCTACACCGGCACGATGGCCGAGGCTGCGGGCGTGCGTCCCACGGCGGGCGAAGAGGCACCGGAGCCAGAGATCGTCGGCACGAGGCCCTCTGAAGGAGGCTGGTAGTGGCGATCGGCTGGTACCTCGCGGTCTCCGCGATCATCTTCTGCATCGGCGCCGGTGGCGTGCTGGCGCGCCGCAATCCGCTGGTCGTCCTGCTCTGCCTGGAGCTGATGCTCAACGGCGCGAATCTGGCGCTGGTCTCGTTTGCGCGGATGTGGGGCGGCGAGGACGGGCAGGTGTTCGCGCTGATCGTCATGGTGGTCGCCGCCTGTGAGGTGACGGTTGGCCTCGGCCTGATCGTGGCGATCTATCGCCGCCGGCTGCCCGTCGACGTGGACGAGCTCTCAGAGCTCCACGGGTGACCACCACCACCCTGGCCTGGCTGGTCCTCCTGTTCCCGCTGCTCGGGACGGTCGTCATCGGGCTCGGGTACCGGAGCCTGCCGGGCCGCACCGCAGGCTGGATCGGAACGGGCGCCATCGCGATCTCGTTCGGGCTGAGCGTCGCTGTCCTGATCAGCCTGCTTGGCCACGACCCATCTCAGCGCCAGTTGACCTCGACGCTGTGGAACTACGACTTCAGCGCTGGGGTGGACGCCAAGATGCAGATCCTGGTCGACCCGCTCTCGGTGTTCATGATCCTGGTCGTCTCCGGGGTCTCGGCGCTGATCCACCTCTACTCGGTCTCCTACCTGAACAAGGACCGCGGATACGCCAGGTACTTCAGCTACCTCAACTACTTCGTGTTCTCGATGCTGCTGTTGGTCCTGGCCGGGAACTTCCTGCTGCTGATCGTCGGCTGGGCGTTCGTGGGCGCGGCCTCGTACCTGCTGATCTCCTTCTGGTACCGGCGCGCCACCGCCACCCGCGCTGGGCTGAAGGCGTTCGTGATCAACGTGATCGGCGACATCGGCCTGGTCCTGGCGACGTTCTTCATCTTCAAGCACACAGCCACCGTGGACTTCTTGAAGACGTTCGCGTCGGTTCCACACGTCTTTGCCCACAACGACGGAGACCTGGTGGCCGGATGCCTGCTGCTCACGGTCGGGGCCTTCGCCAAGTCCGCCCAGTTCCCGCTGCACACGTGGCTTCCCGACGCGATGGAGGGCCCCACCCCGGTTTCAGCTCTGATCCACGCCGCGACCATGGTCACCGCGGGCGTGTACCTCATCGCCCGCATGCACCCGCTGTTTGAGCAGGCCCCGACCGCCGCTGACATTGCCGCGATCGGCGGCTGCATCACGCTGGTGCTCGCCGCGACCGTGGCGCTGACGCAGACCGACCTCAAGCGGGTGATCGCCTATTCGACGATGTCTCAGATCGGCTACATGATCATGGGCGTATCGGTGGGGGCCTATTCCGCAGGGCTGTTCCACCTCATGACGCACGCGTTCTTCAAGGCGCTTCTGTTCATGGGCGCGGGCTCGATCATCGGCGCGATGGCTGGCGCGCAGTCGCTTGACCGGATGGGCGGTTTCCGCAGGGCGCTGCCATTCACGTTTGTGACGTTTGTAGTGGGCGGCCTGGCCCTGTCGGGCCTGCCGCCCTTTTCGGGTTGGCTTTCAAAGGACGACATTCTCGGTTACCTCGATCACCGCGGCAGCGGCTTCCTCGCCCTCGGCGTCGTGGGTTACATCGGGGCGCTCCTCACCGCGCTCTACACCTTCCGGATGATCTTCAGAGCCTTCTACGGCGAGCCCGTCGAGGAAGCGCGGGAGTTAGAGCAAGGTCACCTCGCCCACGCCGAGGTGCCGCGCAATCCGATGACGGGCGAGGAGGAGGACACCGACGTCGGCTTCCCCGGCCCCGAGCATTTCATCGCCGAGCGCGAGTGGCCGATGAAGATCGCGATGGGCTCGCTGGCGGTGCTGGCCCTCGTCGGCGGCGCCATCCAGATCCCCGGGGTCGACGACGAGGTCACGAAGTTCCTCGATCCGTCGTTCGCCGGCTCGCACCTGTTCGCGGCGCAGGTCCCCAAGGGGCCGGCCTGGGTCGGACTGATCATCGGGGCCGCGACTGCGGTCATCGGGATCGGGATCGCGGCGCGAATCTGGCTACGTGAGCCGGCGATCGCCACCCGCGCCCGCACCACCCCCATCCTCTCCCCGATTTACCAGTTTCTGGTCAACAAGTGGTACATGGATGAGCTGATCGACTTCGCGGTCGTCCGCCCCGTGCTGTGGTTCGGCCGAGTGGTTGACGCGGTGCTCGAGCCGGCCGTGATCGGGGGCGCCCTCACGGGCGGCACCACGACCCTCGTCCGGGCCGGCTCCGCAATCGTGCGCCGCGCCCAGAGCGGCTTCCTCCGCTACTACGTGGCGCTGATGATCGTCTGCATCTCGGGTGTTGCCGCCTACTTCCTGGCCTCTAGCTCATGACGCTTTCGATCCTCATCTGGCTCCCCCTGGCGATCGGCGCGCTGGCCGCTCCGCTGCTTCCCACTCGCTGGGTGGGCCGCGCGGCCGCGCTGGGTTCGCTCGCCACGCTTGGCGTCGCCATCTCCTACATGGCGCGGTTCAAGCTCGGGCAATCGGGCCTTCAGTTCGTGACCGATCGCGTGTGGATCTCCTCGCTGGGGATCCACTACAAGCTCGGTCTGGACGGGCTGAACGTCTCACTGGTGCTGCTCACGTGCATCCTGTTCTCGGCCGCGCTGGTGTGGGCAGCGCTGCGCCCCTGGGAGAAGCCGCGCATCTTCTACTTCCACTTCGGGGTGGCGCAGAGTGCCGTGCTGGGCGCGTTCTGCGCCCAGGACCTGGCGCTGTTCGTGGCCTTCTTCGACCTGATGTTGATCCCGTTCTACTTCGTGATCGGGATGTGGGGGACTGGCGAGCGTGTGCGCGCCACCACCAAACTCGTCGTCTACACCCTCGTCGGCTCGTTCTTCATGCTCGCCGCGGCGGTGGCCACGGGCGTGCTGGCCTCAAACCAGTACGGGACCCCGCTCACGTTCGTGATCTCCTCGCTCCAGCAGCTCCCGCTGTCTCACACCAGCCAGGAGTGGATCTTCCTGTGCTTCGCGCTCGCCTTCCTGATCAAGATGCCGCTGGTCCCGTTCCACGGCTGGTTGGCCGACGGGTACAAGTCGATGCCGATACCGGCGGTGGCGGTGTTCTCAGGCGTGGTCTCCAAGGTCGCCGCTTACGGGTTCCTGAGGATCGTGCTGCCACTGTTCCCGTTCGGCACCGCGCACTTCCAGATGGCGATGCTGGTCCTGGTCCTGGTGTCGATCATCTGGAGCACCGCCCAAGCGTTCACCACTCCCGACGCCCGGCTGGTCGTGGCGTACTCCAGCGTGGCGCAGCTCAGCTTCATCACGCTGGGCATCTTCTCGCTGCGCGCGCAGGGCGGCCAGGGCGCGTTGCTCCAGATGCTCAACCACGGGCTGGTCACCGCGCCGCTGTTCTTCATCGTGGCTGCGCTGGCGGCACGATCCGGCGGCTCGGAAATGCTCCGGGACATGGGCGGCATCGCCTTCAGAGCACCCGTGCTGGCGGGGCTGTTCCTGATCGTCGCGCTGGCCACACTGGCCATGCCCGGCTCCTCGAACTTCATCGGCGAATTCATGATCCTGCTCGGGGTGTTCAATTCGAAGCTCGCGATCGCCGTGATCGCGTTCGCCGGGGTGGCCGGCGCCGCCTTCTACGCGCTCCGGGTGTTCATCGGCTCGATGCACAACCGGGTGAGACCCGACGTCCGCTCGCGTGAGGCGGCCCTGCCCGACGTGGTCGCGATCGTCCCGATCGTGCTGGTGATCCTGGCGCTGGCGTTCTTCCCGCAGTTCGGGCTGCGGCGCTCGGAGGCATCGCTCAACGCCACGATCGCCTCGGCGCAGGTGGCCCGATGACGATCGTCCTGGCGGCCGCGCACCTCCAGGGTCCCCACATCGACTGGAAGTCGTTTGCGCCGCTCGTTGACCTCGCCGCCGGCGGCGTCGGCGTCCTGCTGTTCGGGCTCCTGCCCGGCCGCCTGGTGCGAGAGCGCCTGGTTCCAGCCCTGGCGGTGGTTCTGCTCCTCGGCGCGATCGGGCTGGAGATCTGGCGGCTGCACCACCCGGCGTCGATCGTCTCCGGCGCGCTGCGGATCGACGACCTGGCGTTAGAGCTCGACATGCTGTTTTCGGCGTCGGCGATCGCAGCCGTACTGCTGTCGTTGCGCACACCGGCTCCGCGCCAGGCCGGCCAGGGGGAGTACTACGCCCTGCTGCTGCTCAGCGTGCTTGGGATGGCGGTCCTGGTCTCGGCTCAGAACCTGATCACGGTGTTCCTCGGCATTGAGACGCTGTCGATCCCGCTCTACGTGCTGTGCGGGTCGGAGAGCCGGCGCGAGGGCTCGCTGGAATCAGGGCTCAAATACCTCGTCATCGGCTCGGTCGGCTCAGCCACCCTGCTCTACGGGCTGGCGCTCGTCTACGGCATCACCGGCGCCACCGATTTCAGCGCCATCGCCTCCTCGGTCAGCACCGGCAAGCTTGCCGGCGGGTCGCTCGGCGACCCAATGCTGCTCACCGGCCTGGGTCTGGTGATCGTTGGGTTTGCCTTCAAGGCCTCGGTAGCTCCGTTTCACCAGTGGACCCCCGATGTCTACGAGGGCGCGCCCACCCCAATCACCGCATTCATGGCGACCGCCACCAAGGCCGCGGCGCTGGGAGTGTTCCTGCGCTTCTTCGACGTTGCCGCAATCGGCGCCCAGAACGATTGGGGTCCCCTGATCGCCGCCATCGCCGCGATCACGATCGTCGTCGGCAACGCCGGGGCGCTCGGCCAATCCTCCCTCAAGCGGATGCTGGGGTACTCGGGCGTGGCGCAGGCGGGCTACATGCTTTCGGGCGTCGTGGTGGGCACGAAGCTCGGCATCCAGGCCACCGTTCTCTACCTTCTGGCATACCTGGCGATGAACATGGCGGCGTTCGCCGTGGTCGTGGCCCAGGAGCGTGCGCGGCCAGACCTCGGCGACGACATCCAATCGCTGGCCGGGCTGGGCGCCCGCGACCCCTGGCTGGCCTGGCCGATGACGATCGGCATGCTGGCGCTGGCAGGGATCCCGGGAACCGTGGGGTTCGTCGGCAAGTTCCAGCTGATCCACGCACTCGTCGGCGGCGACTACACCTGGCTCGCGATCGTGCTGGTCATCGGCTCGATGATCTCGCTCGGCTACTACCTGCGCGTGGTCGCGACCATGTGGATGCGCCAACCAGTACCGCTGCCCATGGTGGCCCCCCGCGGCCCTGCACCCGCCGCCGCAGCCGCCGCAGCCGGGCTCCCCCCAATCGTGGGCGGGTCGCCCGAGGCCGAGCTGCCCCCGATCACCGGCGGGTCGCCCGAGGCCGACCCCCCGCCGCCAGTCGCCGGCCCCCGGCTACGTAAGGACGAGACGCCACCTGACCCGACCCTGGCGCCTGAGAAGCCCCACCAGGGCATCCTGGCGGTAGGAGCGGTGTTCTCGGCGGCCACGATCTTCTTCGGAATCATCCCGTCACCGCTATTCCACTTCGCCGAGCACGCCGGCAAGGCGATCCCGGGCTTGTTCTGACACACCCCCCGGCCCTCGCCGGGGGTGTGCCGTCTGGCGCCCGCATGCTGGGCGTAGCGCGTCACCCCTCGCTGAACCGACGGGGGTGTGTCGTGTGACGCCCACCCGGGTAGGCCCACCGCATGGAAGAACGTCGCAGCGACACCGAGGAGACCTTCGGCGACGAGCAGCCCCCGCCGACGGAGTCCGACCAGAACCGCGAGGAGCCGTCGGCCCCGCACGGTGGTGGCGGCGGTGGTGGGGGCGGCGAGGACTCCACCGAGGATCCCGCCGGCGACCGCACCTCCACCGACGACCCAGGCGGCGAGCGCAACTCCACGGACGACCCCGGAGCCGCCAAGGAAGGCAGCCAGTCAACGGGCCACCCCCAGCACGCCGGCTAAGACCCGGGCGCCGCCGAGGGCGGCGGTACGATCGGCAGCCCCGTGCGGTACCCGGTCGAGAACTTCACCGACGCTGAGCAAGAGCGCCTGAAGGCGCACTTCACCAACCTAGATCGGCCGGTGTTTGCGCTCGTCAATCTGCCTGAGACGGTGAAGGGCGCGCTGTTTGCTCGCTACTCCCGGTACCCCGGGACGCTCCGTCGCCTGTTCCTGGACGAGTTCGCCGACGACGTCCCCGCCGAAGCCCCCGCTCGCGACGGCGAGGAGGGTACGCGGGCCGCGCAGCTCTATGAGCGAATCTTCCTCGGCTACGGTGACGACTCCGTAGCCCAGTTGGGGGGCGCACACGTGGCCTGCGAATGGGTGTCGAACGTGCTCACCAAAATCCTCCAGCGGCCACGGTTGGGCGCCTACCTGGAGCAGTCCACGCGCTACATCGCCTACGACTCGCCGATGCCCGGCTCGGGCCCCGAGGGGGGGTTGAGCTCATACCGCTATTACCGCGACCCCGAACTCGGTGTCGACTACGAGCGCACCATGGACGAGCTGTTCTGCACCTACTCGCAGGCGCTCCCGCGGGTGCGGTCCTGGGCTGAGGGGGAGTTCCCCCGCGCCGAGGGCGAGCCCGAGGCCGCCCACGCGCGTGCCATCAGGGCCAAGGCTCTCGACCTCCTGCGTGGCCTGCTTCCTGCGAGCTCGCTCTCGCACATGGGCATCTTCGCCACCGGCCAGAGCTATGAGCAGCTGGTCCTCCACCTCCTTGCCCACCCCCTCCCCGAGGCCCGAACCTACGGCGAGATGATTCTGCGGGAGGTGAAGGCGGTGATGCCCAGCTTCGTGGCTCGCGTCGAGCGGCCCGATCGCGGAGGCGAATGGATCTCATACATAGAGTCGCGCGCGCGCGCGGGAAGTCGCTGGGCGAAGCGGCTCGGCCTCGAGCTCGAGCACAGCGATGGACCATCGGTCAAGCTCCTGCGTCACGACGGTAGCGAGGACGACCTGCTGGCGGCGCTGCTGTTCGAAGAAGCGGGCACCTCGGAGGCTTCGATCCGCGAAGCGCTGGACCCGCTCGGCTCCGAGGAAAGGAGCGAGCTGCTGGCAGATCTGGTGGGCGAGCGCGCAAACCGCAGGTACCGGCCGGGCCGCGGATTTGAGGCACTTCGCTACCGGTTTGAGATCGTGGCCGACTACGGAGCCTTCCGTGACCTCCAGCGCCACCGCATGCTCACGATCCAATGGCAGGCGTTGACGCCCGATCTCGGCGCCGGCGTTCCCGAACAGGTAAAGGAGGCCGGCTGCGGTGACGATTACCGCCGGGCACTGGAGGCCTCGGCCCTCCAGTACGAGCGACTGCGTGAACGCGGGCTCCAGAGCGCCGCACCATATGCCCTGTGCCTGGGCTTCCGCATCCGGTTCATCCTCGACCTCAACGCTCGCGAGGCGATGCAGCTGATTGAGCTTCGCTCCGGCCGCGAAGGCCACCCGAGCTACCGTGCCGTCGCTCACGAGATGCACGCTCAGATCGCGGCCGTTCACCCCGCGGTCGCGGCGGCGATGACTCACGTGGACCGCACCTCGGAGCCGCGGCTAGAGCGCATCCTGTCGGAGATGCGCACACAAGCGCGGGCCGGTTGAGCGATCTAGGTCACGTTCACCGGCAGGTGAATCGTGACCGGGAGCAGGTGGGGACGCGTCAGCACGAGCGTCGCCTGCGAGGTACCGCTGTTCACGGTCTGCACCGCACGTAGGCCGATTCGCGCATGACCGTGCCTGACGCGCCCATGCCCCAGGGCCACCAAGGTCCCACCGCGGCTTAGCCGAATTCGGAGCTTCCCGCTGAACTGCGGGTTGCGCGGGAAGGTCACGCTGCAGGTGACCCGCTGCCCGCCAGACTGCTGACACGCGAGGCGGGTCTTGGGAGCCAAACCGGTGGGCCCCGCCTGGGCGATGAATCGCGTGGACACCAGCCGCCGGTCGCGGTTTGAGTCGGTCAGCAGCCACACCGCGATGTAGTTCCCGGGCGCGAGCGCCGGCACCGTCACCCCCTTGGCGGTGTCCACGTTGCGCGCTGTGAAGACGGTGACGCCCCGCGCGGCGGTGACGATCCTCAACGAGATCCGCGTGGATGCATCCGTGGCGACGATCTCGTTGTCGGGAAGGGTCAGCCCTGACTCCGCCAGCGCCTTAAAGGTTCCACGCAACGTCTCCCCTTCGATCGGCGAGGTGTCCTGGACGTCCGGAACCTCGGTCTGGGTCTGCCCACCGCTGAAGTCGTCCGTCTGCGAGATGCTCGAGGTGGACAGACCTGTGGCGTCGCCGTTCACGGGACAGATCTGCCCGGTCAGGGCGATACCCCCGGTGGCGTCGCTGGTCGGGGTCCCGGCAGAGGTGTTCGGACTGATGCTGCTCGGCGGCGCTCCGTAATAGTCGCCCGGCTGGCAAGCACCACCAGCCAGACTGGTGCCCTCGCCCAGGATGTCGACGCGAAGCTGGGCGACGTGCAAGGTCGTCAGCGTCCTGGAGCCGTTTGAAAGGACGACGGCGTCGCCGCGGCGAACTGGAAGCGATACCAGCAGCGACCCCGTCCCATCCGCGGTGTCGGAGGCCCGCCGTTTCCCAGCGGTCACCCGATAACGCGCGTTCGGGACCAGGCCGACGCACAGGACCTCAGCCAACTCCAAATCGGCGCTGCACATGGGCATGCCCGTGGGGGTGAATACTGGCGACAGGGGGTTGGCAAACGCCGACGCCGAGTTCGGCTCCCCCAATGGAACCGTCAGGCTGACCAGACCGCCGAGGGCGTTGGGAGTCGATCCGTCCGGCGGGGAGAAGGCGCGGTTGTCATTGGAGCTGGCGGTAAGTGAGTCCCTTGGACCGATCGGGGGCGTGTTTACGGTCGCGGCATCGGTCTGGGTGTCGCAGAAGTCCGTGGGCGACTGCGAGCCGACGGAACCGTTGAACGTGTAGGAGAGCACTCCTGTCTGTCCGCACGGCGCCAGGGTCAGGGTGGATGCGCCTCCGGAAGTGATCACACTGCTCCCCGCGTCGAGGAAAGTCCATCCGGTCCATCCCGCCTGCGCGACGGGGTTCCCACCGTTGCCGGCGAGGATCACCTGGTGGGCAGGCTTCGGCGCCGACGCGCCCGAGTAATCCACGTTGATCTGGTCACGATCGTCGCCGACCGCGTGGGGCGCCAGCGACACGGACCAGCTCCCATCGCCCGCGGTCGTCGTCGATCCCTGGGCCACCACGACGGGCGCCCCCGTGGGATCCGCGCGCACCAGGCTCACCCTGACCCCGATGCCGCCACCCGACGAGACGTTCACGTTCCCGCTCACGCGAGAGTTGAACTGGCTCAGGTTGACCTGCGGCAGCGGCAGCTGGTTGCTCGTCGTTGTGGAGGCCTGGACACACCCCGTGTTGCCTACGGAATCGACATTCGCCCACATCTGCTGGATCAGGTACTGGTGGCCGTTGATCACCTGGTTGTATGGCGACCCGTCGGGCGCAAAACCGAGGGGCGTGCCCACCTGGGGGCCGTTCTCGCACTTGTCCCCCACCTCGAATCCATTCGGGTCCATCCATCCGGCCCCCTCGGGATCGCTCATCGTCTCCACGATCTCGTGGGCTACGCCGTCGAGCGCCGCCTCGGCGTCCGGAAAGCCTTGAGGGTCCGCGCCCTGGCCAATCGGGCCCTCGACGATGGGGTCGATTGACACGGCATACAGCGTTAGGCCCTGACCACCTGGATTTGCAGACGAGTGGTACGCGGCAAACGAATTGGTTCCGCAGACTCCTTTCGTGATGCACTCATCGACCCCGGGCGGCAGGATCACGTACCAGAGGTTGTTGAGTCCCCGCGCGGCGCCGGGCGTGGTCTCGATGACGTGCTCGATCTCGGCTTTGACCTGTCCGTCGGTGACGCAGGTCCCGGTTCCGGACGGCGAGCTGCACTGGTCAGCCTTGGCTGGGTACGGATCGGTCGCATTGACCGAGTTCGATCCAGCGGAGTAGGTGACCTGATAGGTCCCCGGTGTGATGTGGCCAGGCGACGTCCCCTCCGCGTATTGGGGGAGCACCGTGAAGGCGTTGCATTCACTCGTCGTGCAGGTTCCGCCAGCACCGCTGTCGTGTGCAACGTCCGCCAGAAACTGCTGGATCAACTGTTCGTATGACGGCGCGCTCCCCCCGGGAGAGCCCTGGAAGGAGTACCCGGGCGGAGCCCAGAAGATCGTGTGGACGGTCATCCCACCCGCGCTCACCTGACCGCCGTGGTAGACGACCGGTGTCGCCGCACTCGTCCCGAGGTCGACGCGGGCGGGTCGGCCGTTCCGGCCGAACACGGGGATCAACCCGAGCCGCCCCCGGACGCTGGGGTGAAACTTGGTCGCCGCCCCGGCGCCGGGCGCACTCGCCGCCAGGCTCAGCAAGATGACCGTCGCGAGCAATCCCCCTCTGCGCCCCATAGGCGGGCGACGCTACTCGACGGCCACCTGAGCGTCAAGCAGCTAGTCCGGCGGCTCCAGCTCGCGCTGGCGCAGCTCGATCCGCCTTATCTTTCCCGTGAGCGTCTTGGGCAGATCGCCGACGAACTCGAGCTTGCGCGGATAGGCGTACGCCGAGTGGCGGTCCCGGACGAAGCTCTTGATCTCCTCCGCCAGCGAGGGCGACGGCTCGTGTCCCTCAGCCAGGACCACGAACGCCTTGACCACGTGCCCCCGCCGCTCGTCGGGCGAGGCAACCACCGCCGCTTCGACGACCGCGGGATGTTCCAGGCAGGCCGATTCGACTTCGAACGGCCCGATCCGATAGCCCGCCGAGATGATCACGTCGTCGGCGCGGCCCTCGTACCAGAAGTAGCCGTCCTCGTCGGCGCGTGCCGCGTCCTTGGTGTGAAACCACTCTCCGCCAAAGACCTCCCGGGAGTCCTCGGGTCGGTTCCAGTAGCCGAGCGGATAGTGGGGATTGGAGCGGGCCTTGAGGCAGATCTCCCCGCGCTCGCCGCGTGGCAGCGGGCGCTCCGACTCGTCCAGGATCGCCACCTCCCATCCGGGCATCGGCTTGCCCATCGAGCCCTCCCGCACCTCCATGAACGGGAAGTTGGCGCACAGAGGGTAGGACTCGGTGAGCCCGTAGAAGTCGAGCACCGTGATGCCGTACTGCTCACGAAACCACCTGATCGCCTCGGGGTTCAGCGGCTCCCCCGCCGAGCACACGATCCGGAACTTCTGGGGATAGCGCTCGTGGGCATCGTCGATCGCCATCATCGAGCGGATCGCGGTTGGGGTGGCGAAGACGTTCGGCACGCCGTGTCGGGAGAGGAAGTCGAGCTGCTTGTGCGGATCGAAGCCCCCCTCTCGCTGATAGACGGTCTGGACCGCGCCCATCCGCCACGGTCCCAGGAGCGGGACGATTCCGGCGGCCCACGCCCATTCGCCCATTCCGTGGAACAGCTCGCCGTCCTGGACGTCGTGGCAGTAAATGAATTCCTCGTGGGCCAGCAGGTAGCGGTGCGCGTGGAGCACTCCCTTGGCCAGGCCGGTGGTGCCCGAGGAGTAGTACAGCTGCGCCGGGTCATCGGCGGCTGTGTCAGCGCAAGTGAATGACGTCGATCCGCGGTCCAGCAGATCGCCGTCCAGGATCAGGAGCTGCTCCACCAGCGAGCGGTCGATCCGGTCGGCGTTTGCGGCATCGGTGATCAGCACCCTCGGCTCCGAGTCGGCCAGGCGGTGTCGGATCCCCTCGTCGCCGTACAGCACTGACATCGACAGCAGGATCGCCCCTGTCTTCCACACCGCGAAAAACGCCGCCGCGGTCTGAGGCGTGGGCGGAAGCAGCATCGCCACCCGGTCTCCCGGCTCCACGCCGTGGGTCACCAGCACGTTGGCGAGCCGGCAGGCGTCGTCCTGAATCTCGCCCCAGGAGACCTGGCGGACCTCACCCCGAAAGTCCTCGTGAATCATCGCCAGCTTGTCACGGGCGTGGCGGTCACAGACGTCGGCCGCGATGTTGTAGCGGTCGGGCACCTCCCAGCGGTGACCGTCACGCGCCGCCTCGTAGGAAGCGATGGTGGTGGAGCTCATACGCGCATCATCTCACGCGATCACGTGGGCCCGGCCGGGCAGCGGAGTAACCTCTATGCGGATCTCCATGGACTTGCTCCTGGGAGTGCTGCTAGGGATCGGGCTTGCGGCGATCCTTCTGACCGCCTGGAGAGCGATGCGCCGCAGCTGGCGAGTTGACGAGGCGGCCGAGGCCGCGGGCACGCAGGCAGCGCTGCACGCCGCCGCCTCCACGCTCCCGCACCTCCGCCGCGGGCTCAACCCGCAAACGGCCGAGCAGGCGGTTCCGTATCTGCGCGCGCTCACGCGGGCGGCGGCGATTGCCCTGGCCGATCGACGCGCCGTCCTGGCGATCGAGGGCGAGGGACGCGAGCAGGTGCGGCCGGGCGACCTGCTGTCTCGCCTGCTCGAACGCACGCCGGATGACCGGATGCACATCGAGCCACGGCTGATCTCATCGGACCCGGAGTGCCCGCTGCGGTCGGCCGCGCTGGCGCCGCTGGTCGTCCACGGTCGCCGCGTCGGCACGCTGATCGCCTTCTACCGCAGCCGCGGGTGGCCGAGTCATGACGAGTTGCGCGTGGTCGGCGAAGCCGCGAGCTTGGTGTGTGCCCAGGTCGAGCTTTCGCTGATCGCCGAACAGGAGCAGCGCCTGGCCCAAGCCGAGCTGCGCGCGCTCCGTGCCCAGATCTCGCCGCACTTCATCTACAACGCCCTGGCCGCCGTCGCGGCCGAGATCCACACTCGCCCTGAGGACGCGCGGGAGCTCCTGATCGACTTCGCCCAGTTCACGCGCTACCTGTTCCGGGACGGGCGGTCCTACGTCACAGTCGGCGAGGAGCTAGAGCATGTGGCGCGGTACCTCCGCCTCGAGCAGGCGCGGTTCAGGGATCTGACGGTGATGGTCGAGGTACCCGAGGAGGCCAAAGACGCGGTGGTCCCAGCTATGTCGATCCAGCCACTGGCCGAGAACGCCGTTCGCCACGGGGTCGAACGGCGGACGGGATCAGGGATGCTGTCGATCTCCGCCCGGGTGGTGGGCGACGACGTGGAGCTTCGCGTGAGCGACGACGGGTCTGGGATCGAGCCCGAGCGTGTCCCCGCCGTGCTGGCCGGAGCGGGAGGAGGTATCGGGCTCTCGAACGTCGACGGTCGCCTCAGGGCAAGCTTCGGCGAGCGCTACGCGCTGCGGATCGAGTCCGAGCCGGGCCACGGAACTACCGTGGTGATGACCGTGCCTCACCTGCGCGGTGGCCGCGGCGAGGTGGCGCGAAAGGTGGCAGCGGCGTGAGTGGATTGAGGATCCTCGCGGTGGACGACGAGCGGGCCCAGCTTCAGGACCTGGCGCGCTTGCTCCGCGCCTCGCCGATGGTGGAGGAGGTCCAGTGCGTCAGCGACGGACCGGCGGCGCTGGTGAAAGCATCGTCCGAACCATTCGACGCCATCTTCCTGGACGTGCGGATGCCGGACCTGGATGGCCTGGAGCTCTCACGTGTGGTCCGCCGGTTCGCAGCTCCGCCCCAGTTGGTATTCGTCACCGCCCATGAAGATGCGGCGGTCGAGGCGTTCGAGCTGCACGCGCTCGACTACCTGCTCAAGCCGGTAGCCCGTGCGAGGCTTGAGGAGGCGTTGGTGCGGGTGTCATCGGCCGTGGATTCAGGAGAGAACGGCGCGGCAAAGGATCCCCGACCCAACGGTGCAGAGTCCGACGTGGTGGCAGCTTCCAACGTCCGGTCTGGCACCACCAGGCTGATCCACCGCAGCTCGATCCTGTACGTCCAGTCGCACGGGGACTTCGTGAGGATCGTGACCGCTGAAGGTCGCTACCTGCTACGGGCCACGCTGACCGACGTGACCCGGCGCTGGGAGCCGTACGGCTTCGTTCGCGTGCATCGCCAGTACCTGGTGAACCTAAACCAAGCCGTCGAGCTGCGCCCCATCTTCGGCGGCACGGCTGAGCTCGTGTTGGAAGGCGGGGTGAAGGTGCCGGTCGCTCGGCGAAACATCGCGGACCTCGGCCGCCGCCTGGCTGCTTAGAGCAGAGGAGGCGGCCTGCGGCCCGCTCCGGAAGGGCTAGGGCCGAAGGCCGCCGCCCTTCCTGGCGCGGACCGCAAGCACGGACGCTATTCCGAGCCAGACCCGTAGGTCGCGATCTCCTCCTGCTCCTTCTTGGAGAGCTCCTGGACATCCTCGCCGCGCTCCTTCTTGGTGCCCTGCACCTGGTCACGGATCTGGTCGACCACGTCGGGGTTCGCGAGCGTCGAAATGTCACCGACGTCGGTGAAGTTCGAGATGCCGGCGATCACCCGGCGCATGATCTTCCCCGACCGCGTCTTGGGCATGTCGGGAACGATCCATACGTTCTTGGGCCGCGCGATCTTGCCGATGTCCTTCTCGATCTGCGCGGAGACCTTCTTCGCGATCTCCTCGCTGGCGTCGTATTCGGGCTTTACCGCCACGTACATCTCGACCACCTTGCCGCGGGTCTCGTCGACCACCGGCACGGCCGCCGCCTCGGCGACCTCTTCAACCTCGATCGCCGCCGACTCCAGCTCCTTCGTGCCCAGCCGGTGCCCGGCGACGTTGATCACGTCGTCGATCCGGCCCAGGATCCTGAAGTAGCCGTCCTCGGCCTCCACGGCCCCGTCGCCGCACATGAATGGCCAGTCACGCCAATCCTTGCTGCTCGAGTCCTTGTTGAACCGCTTGTAGTAGGTGTCGACGAACCGCTCGTCCTGGCCCCATACCGTGAGCATCCGGCCGGGCCACGGGTTCCGGACGCAGATGTAGCCGGCCTTACCGGAACCCTTCGGGATCTCCTCGCCGTTCTCGTCGAAGATCACGAGCTGTATGCCCAAACACTCCGGGCCACAGCTGCCGGGCTTCATCGGCTGGAGGAACGGCAGCGTGGAGCCGAGAAAGCCTCCGGTCTCGGTCATCCACCAGGTGTCGGTGATCGCGGCCTCGCCCTTCCCTACGACCTTCCAGTACCAGCGCCACACATCGGGCTCGATCGGCTCGCCCACGGTGGTCATGGTCTTGAAGTTGGTGTCGTACTTCCCGGGCTCATCCGGTCCGACCTTCCTGAGCATCCGGATCGTCGTCGGCGCCGTGTGGAAGATGTCCACTCCGAGCTTCTCGGCGATCCGCCATGGCCTTCCAGCATCCGGGTAGGTGGGGATCCCCTCGTACATCACCGTGGTCGTACCTAGCGCCAGCGGGCCATAGACGATGTAGGAGTGCCCCGTGATCCAACCGATGTCGGCGAAGCACCAGTAGGTGTCGTCCGGGTGGATGTCCTGGTAGTACTTCGACGTCCCGGTGACGTAGCTGAGATACCCGCCGATCGAGTGCTGGGCGCCTTTCGGGCGGCCGGTGGTGCCGCTCGTATACATGAGGAACAGCGTGTCCTCGGCTGGCATCGATTCGGGCTCAACCTCCTGGCCCGAGTAATTGTCGAGCAGCTCGTCGACGAAGAAGTCGCGGCCGTCAACCATCTCGCTCTCAGAGTGGTACTCGCCAGGTTTCCGGCGGAACACCAGGATCTTCTCGACCTCGATCCCCTCCTTCTTCGCCGCCTCTACCGCCTCGTCGGCCTTGACTTTGTGGTCGATCAGCTCACCACCGCGGTAGTAGGCGTCCATCGTCACGAGGATCGTGCTCTGGGCGTCCCCCATCCGTTGCCCGCAGGCACCGCCGCTGAATCCGCCGAACACCTGGGAATGGATCACGCCGAGGCGCGCGCACGCAAGCATCGCCACCGGCAGGTCCGGCACCATCGGCATGTGGAACGTGACCCGATCCTGTTGCTTCACACCGCAGAAGTCCTTCAGCAGCGCCGCGAACTCGTTGACCCGCCGGTGCAGCTCCCGATAGGTGATCTCGAGGGTCTCGTCTTCTTCTAGCTCCGGCACCCAGATGATCGCGTTCTTGTCGCCTCGCGACTCCAGGTGGCGGTCGACGCAGTTGACGGACGCGTTTAGTCGGCCCCCGACCCACCACTTGAAGAAGGGCGGGTTGCTGGTGTCGACAATCTCGTCCCACCGCTTGTCCCACGTGAGCAACTCGGCATAGTCCTCGAAGCACTGGGGGAAGTTCTCGGGCTTGAAGCGCTCCAGGATCGAGTCATCGCCGGCATTGGCCTGTTCTTTGTAGGCCTCGGGCGGGGAGACGTACTCCTCCTCGCGCCAATGGACAGCGATCTTGTCCTCGGAATACTCGACTTCCTCTTCGGCGGCCTGAGTGGAATCTGCCATTGAAAACCCTCTCCTTCCGGCCCTCATCGCCCGCGCGGGCCGGGCTCCCGGCGGTCCCGGGAGCCCGATGTTTCAGGGTTCGCCGGGTGTTGCGGGAGCCCGAGCCTGCGCAGAATTACGGCTATGTCACTACTACCTTATTACCCGCAATGCCTCCGTTTCACGGCTGGCGCCGGGCGACGAGGTTCAGCGGGATCACCGGTAGCAGCGTTCGGGCGAACGTGGAGTTCACGACCGCCGCAAACGACGCGTACCAGGCCGCTGCCGCGGTGGCCAGTCCGACGTAGCCGCCGATCTTGATCGTGTTGTTTGTTGGGCCGGCCTGTGCGGCCAGATCCGAGTTGCCGATGGCCAGCAGCCAGTACGTCACGGCCAGCAGGATGAACACCAAGGCGATGGCACCCGTGGTGCGTAGCGAGGCCACGAACATGTACGTGGTGAAGATTCCCCACGCATACAGGTACACCGCGATGTCGTTGGGTCCGACCTGCTTGGCGGCCGCCGCCTGGAGCAGGAAGAAGAACGAGATCCAAAACGCGCCGAACGAGCTGAACGCCACCGCGCCGAACGTGTTGCCGGTACGGAACTCCCACATGCCCGCTAAGAGCTGAGCGATACCGCCGTAGGCGAGCGCGATACCCGCCACGACGGGCAGCCCCTTGCTGCTGACCAGGTTGGCGTTGTAAATGCTCAGCACGAACGTCGTGAGGGCAAAGCCGGCTAGCCCAAGTGGTCCCGGATCAGCGGGCCTCCACCATCCCGCCGTCGCCCCCGCGGTGGGGTCCGGGGGTGCGGGCCTGACGTCGGCCTCGCGCCCAGCGGCTCCAGAAGCCTCCATAAATGCCTCCTAGTTGGTGGTTGTAATCGGTGACTAGGTACCCCGAAGCCGCCCAGAAAGCCAAGCCAGATCGTCTGACGGCGGTTGGAAGGCGGCGAGCGGCGCCTGAGGTGCGACGAGCGGCGCCCGCCCGCGGCCCGCCGTGGGCGCCCGCCGCGCGCCCGCGCCCGCGCCCCCGCCCCTCGCCCCCCTACTTGCGGCGCTTGCGCTTGCGCTTCGGCGTGGTCGAGCGGCTGCGGGCGGTGGTAGTCACCGGCTCGGCCTTTTCGGCAGGCGGGGTGGCGGGCGGTCGCCCAGCGGGCTTGGCGCGCCCGTCCCCGCGTCCTGACGCGCCGCGCTGGCGCTGCTCGCGGGTCTGTGCCGCGCTCGGCCATGGCACGGCCTCGCCTCGGCGCCAGGCTTCTGGCTCGGTGGCCTGGCGGCCCGAGAGCAGGAAGGCGATCGTGACCAGCCACGCGACCTGAACGAGCAGGGCCGGTGCGCTCCCGATCAGCAGGAGCGAAGCCGCCGCGGCCACCATCCCGAGGTACCCCAGGAACCGCGTGAGGAGGCCCACGCGCATCGCGTTCAACGAGATCAGCACGAACGCGATCGCCAGCAGGAGGGCGCCGACCAGACCCAGGTACTGCATGGCCGCGAGCACCGCGCCACCGACGAGCTTGTTCGCCTGGACGTAGGTCTGCGCCCCATTGGAGACGAACTGGTGGGCCTTGATCGTGATCGCAACGCCGTACGCAATCCCGCCTACCGCCCCCACCACGCCCCCGGCGATTGCGGCCATCCGCGGGCCCTGGGTCATCTCCTTGCGCCGAGCCTGGGTCGCGCGCCCCAGGAAGCTCAGCGTGAGGCCGAGCGCAACCAGACCCAGACCGTTTACCACGGCAGCCACCACCTCCAGGCCACCGCGCTTGTGGAACGTGATCAGCTCCAGCGTGAGCTCGCTCACCTTCGCTTGCGGGCCAACCGCCTGCAGCGCGGCCGCGCCCAGGAGGGCGACCCCGCCGACAGCCGCAATCACGGCATACGGTAGGCGCAGCCGAAGCTCGCGCTCGTGGTCTGCATGCGCAGCCATGGGCCGGCCAATACTAGTGCTGCGCTCGCTCCGGGCCCGGTGCCGCGCGCGGGGGCAGCTGGCGGTCAGCGGACACCGGATCCAGATCCGGCTTGCGCGGTCCGCGGTCCAGAAATCGCGAGGTCTGCTCGCCCGCCAGGATCACCAGATCGAGAACCGGCGCCAGCGCGCGAATCAGCGCGTCGATGCGTCGCTGGAGCTCACGGTTCGGCTCTGGGCCAGCCACGCCGCCGGAGTGTACGGTCCGGCCGGTGTCAGCTTTGGGAGCCTGCCCCGCCTGCGGGGGACCGCTGCGCGCTTGGTGCTCCGCGCGCCCGGCCGATCCTGCGCTCGGCGACCAGCCGCTGCCGCTGAGCCGGTGCGCACGGTGCGGAACTGCTGTCACCGGCGGGGAGGCACCAGCCCAGCTGCACGAGATCGGCGCGTATGGCCCGCAGACACCACGCCTGCACAAAGCCGCCCAGCCACTGCTGGCGGTCTTCGATCGTCAACGCCTCTCGTTCATCGCGCCGCTGGTTCGGCCGCCGGCGCGACTACTCGACGTCGGAGCCGGCCGGGGCCGCTTCGTGGCCGCGGCCCGAGCGGCCGGTTATGAGGCTCTCGGGATCGAGCCCGCGAACCGCCCCACCGAGGGCGGCGCGGCAATCGCTCGGGCAGCAATCGAGCAGGCCGAGGTCGAGGCCGGCTCGATCGATGTGATCACGATGTGGCACGTCCTCGAGCACCTCGACGACCCCGCCGCGGCGCTCGCGCGAACCGCAGCCTGGCTGCGGCCTGGCGGCGGGTTGCTCGTCGGAGTCCCCAACCTGAACAGCCTCCAGGCCCGCCTCGGCGGCGAGTACTGGTACCACCTCGACGTGCCCCGCCACCGAGTCCACTTCACGCCCTCCGGGCTTGAGGTCCTGCTGGCTTCTCACGGCTTCTCGGTGCAGCGGACCCACCACTTGATGGCCGAGCACAACCCGTTCGGGATGTGGCAGTCACTGCTCAGCCGCCTCACCCGCCACCCGTCATACATCTACAACCTGCTCAAGCGAAACGCCCCCCTGCTCACGCCAGACCTCGCGCTCTCAATCGGAGCGCTCCCGCTCCTCCCGGTGGCGGCGCTGGTGGAGCTCGGCGCAGCCCTGGCCCGGCGCGGCGGAACGATCGCTGTGCTAGCCCGGCGCGAGGGGTAGCATGGAGTCATGGAATCAAGTGGCTTCGGCGGCCTCTTCGGGGACCCAGACGAGCTCCAGCGGCGGCTAGGGGAATTCGCCGAGCAGATGCAGGGAGCACAGCGCCTGGCCTGGGCCGACAACGCCATCAAGCTGGCCGTCGATCTGACGGTGGCGGCGATGAACCGCGTGAACATCCAGGGGACCACCGAGCAGCAGTCCGAGCAGCTGCGCGCGGTGATGGCGCACGTGTTCCCCGAGGCGGTCACGCTGGTGCGCGAGGCCCGCGAGGGCCTGCAATAGCGGGCCCCCACGCGCTCGCGCATCAACGGCTACTTGTAGATGGCCTTGTAGTTGAAGACGTAGACGCCGTTCAGGATGTTGCCCTGACCGGTGAACGCTCCCACGAACGAGTGCCCCTGCTGCCCCCCCGTGCCCTGCTTCAGCGAGAACTTGCCCTTGCTCACGGTGACGTCGCCGGCCTTGGGGTGATTGGTGACAGTCAGTGTGGCGCTGCCGGTGCCGCTCAGCGTCCCGTTCTTCGTCCACACGACGACCTTCTTTGCGTTGGCCAGGACGGTGCCGGTCCTCTGGCTCGTGGCCTTGATCGTGTAGGTCACGGCGGTCGGCCCGAGAACGCTGTCGGTAGCTACGCCGGCGGCATAGACCAGCGATCCGGGCTTGGGTGTGGACGCCAGGTAGACGGTCCCGCGCGTGTGCGTTCCGCCTCCCCCGGGGGCTGCAACCGCTCCGATGGCGCTACCGGCAATGACCACTCCGGCCAGCGCCACGGCAATGCGTGCGTGTCCCCGTAGGTAACGCATACGATTCCTCCTTTGGTCGCCCAATGGTTTAGGCCTATCCATTCCCCCGGCGGCGCCAGCCTATTCGTCGGCCGCAAGCGCGGCGCCCGCGGCACCGCGGCTAACTATTTGAGAAGCCGCGAGAGCCGGCGATCCTTGAGGACCTTGCCCTCGGTCTGGCAGCTGGGGCAGTAGCACATCACGTAGTCCTCGTAGAACACGGCCTCGAGCCTGTCGCCGCACCGCGGGCACGGCTCGCCGTTTCGCCGGTGGACCGTCAGCGGCATCGGCAGCTTGTCCGGGATCGGAAGCGCCAACACCAGCTCGTAGTGCGCGATCGCCCCCCCGAGGCGCTCCACGATCGCCCCACGCAATCGCGCGTCCTCGTCGGGCTCCAGGTCAGAGCCGCGCTTGAACGGGGACAGGCGCGCGGTGTGCAGGATCTCGTCGACCCAGGACCGGCCGATACCGGCGATCACGTGCTGGTCCCGGAGCAACGCGTACAGCGGCCGGGGATGATCAAGGAGCTCCGGCAGCGGCGGCGGATCAGGCCAGGCCTCCGGCCCCTGCGACGCGATCGTCTCCTCCTCCGACAACTCCTCCGAGGGCAGCAACTTCACCCAGGCCCGCTGCTTGGTTCCGAACTCCCTCAGTCGCAACTCCCGACCGTCGGCCAGCCGGACCAGCAGCCGCGATGTCCGGTCCCGTAGCGAGGCGCGCGTGTCGAAGAGCTGAAGTCGACCTGCCGACATCAGGTGGATGAGCGCCATTAGGCCGCCATCCGCCTCAATCGTGAGCAGCTTTCCGCGCCGGCCGACCCGCTTGAGGTGGCGACCCTCGAGCGCCGCCAATGGCGGATCGAAGGTCTTCAGTGCATTGACGCCCGGCGCCGAGGCCGATTCGACCGACGCTCCGGCCAGGGCGCGGTCCAGCAGCCGCGCCGTGATCTCGACTTCAGGTAACTCAGGCATCGCGGTGGTCAGTCGAGGGTAGCCAGGCGCCGGTACCCTCCCTGGCGCCATGGCCGCCACGCTCGCCCCCGACGACATCGTCCGGACCCCCGAGGAGGCGTCGGCCAACGAGCGCGAGCCGCTGCTGGTCATCGAGCCGCTCACCGAGTTCCTGAGGTCTCAGGGGCTGGAGTCGCCGAGCGATCTAGACGCGGTGCCCGTCGGCGAGGGGCACTCCAACGTCACGTTCATGCTCTCGACGGACGTCGTGCTCAGGCGCCCGCCGCGGCCGCCGTTGCCCCCAAGCGCTCATGACGTGCTGCGGGAGGCCCGCCTGCTGCGTGCGCTCGAATCCACCCCGGTCCGCGTCCCCAAGGTGCTGGCGGTATGCGACGACGAATTGGTCATCGGCGCCCCGTTCTACGTTATGGAGCGCAAGCTCGGCGAGGTGATCACCGACACGATGCCCCAGGCGCTCGACAATCCCGCCGAGCGAGGCGCGATCGCCGAGGAGCTGATCGACGCGCTGGTTGAGCTGCACTCGGTCGACTGGACCTCGGTCGGGCTCGAGGGCTTCGGCAAGCCCTCCGGCTACCTGGAGCGCCAGCTGCGGCGCTTCAATGGGCTATGGGAGGTCAACAAGACCCGCGAGATACCTGAGGTCGAGGAGGTCGGCGCGTGGCTGGCCGACAACCTGCCCGACTCTCCCCCGGCCACGATCGTCCACGGGGACTACCGGCTCGGCAACACGATGTTTTCCTCGGAAGCCCCGGCCAGGCTGGTCGCGATCTTCGATTGGGAGATGGCCACGATCGGCGACCCGCTGGCCGACATCGGGTACATGCTCACCCACTGGGCTCAGGCGAGCGATCCCGTCACCAAGTTCAGCCTCCACTCGGTCACCAGCCTGGAGGGCTTTCCGAGCCGCGAAGAGGTGGTGGCGCTGTACGAGGAGCGCTCGGGTCGCTCGATGCAGGCGTTGAACTGGTACGTCACGCTGGCGGTCTGGAAGGCGATCGTGTTCATGGAGGGAAACTACAAGCGGGCGGTGTCAGGGTCGACCGACGATCCGTACCTGAAGGCGTTCGGCGACGGCGTGATCGAGATCGCCCAGCGGGCCAAATACGTCTCCCAACATGGCCTCTGAAGGCGGCGGGCCAGCCGCCAACGGCCGCTACCGGGGCCTGCTCGTCGACTACGGCGGCGTGCTGACCAGCAACCTGTTCGATTCGTTTGCGTCGTTCTGCCGGCTCGAGGGGCTCGAACCCGACACCGTCCTGCGCCGGTTCCGCGAGGACCGCGCCTGCCGGGCGCTGCTGATCGATCTCGAGACCGGCAAGCTGCCCGAGGAGGACTTTGAACCGCAGTTCGCCGCGGTCCTGGGTGTCCAGGCTCCCGAGCTGATCGACCGGCTTTTCGCGGGATCGCGGCCCGACGAGGAGATGCTGGACGCCATTCGGCGCGCCAGGTCAGCCGGAGTGCGCACCGGGCTGATCTCGAACTCCTGGGGTACCCGACGGTACGACCGCGCGCAGCTGGCCGAGCTGTTCGATGGAGTGGTGATCTCGGGCGAGGTGATGATGCGCAAGCCGGCACCGGAGATCTACGAGCTCGGCGCCGAGCGGATCGGCCTGCCCCCGGCCGAGTGCGTGTTCGTCGACGACCTTCCGTTCAATCTAGAGCCGGCCGAGAAGCTGGGAATGGCGACGGTCCACCACACGCAGGCCGCCCAGACGATCGACGAGCTCGAGCGGCTCCTCGCTGTAGAGCTGCGGTGAGGCGCACGGCAAGGACAGCGGCGCTCGCCCTAGGGGCGGCGGCGATAGCCGTCGGCTGCGGCACCTCGCCGCTGTCGCCCAGCGCACTGCGCCAGCAGGCGGGCGCCATCTGCTCAAGGGCCGACCGCCAGATCGGCCGGATCGCCGCGCCCAGCTCACAGGCCGCGGGGAACCCCTTCCTCAAGAAGGGCGTCGCGGCCCTGGATCCCGAGCTGGCGCAGCTCAAGGGACTGGTCCCTCCGGCCGACGACTCGGTCGTCTATCAGTCGGCGATCAAGTCCCTCTCCGGCGAGCTTGACGCGCTGCAAGCGGCCACCGACAAGCTCGACCGCGGCGCCGACCCGGTGGCGACCTTCCGCGGGCTGCAAGCCCAGCTGGCGCCGCTGGAGGCAGATGCCGACAACGCCTGGCGGGCGCTCGACATTCCGGCCTGCTTTAGCCGGTAGCTACTCCTTCGGCCCCTTCCCGTACAGCAGCCGGGTCAACCTCCCCATCACGTTCGTCCGGAACTTCGAGTACGGGAACATGTGGAGGTCGCGCTTGGGCGCCATCTTGGTGATCAGCAGCGACTGCACCTTGGTGTACTTGCGGATCCCGCCGGCGCCATGGCGCGTGCCCAGGCCCGAGGTCTTCCAGCCGCCCATCGGCAGCGCCAGCGCCATGTAGTTCACTTGCGCGTCGTTGACGCAAACGGCCCCCGCCTCGATCCTCCGCGCCAGCTGCTCGCCCTTCTCGGTGTCGCGAGTGAACACGCTCGCCTGAAGCCCATAGGTGGTGTCGTTGGCGAGCCGGACGGCTTCCTCGGTGTCCTTCACCTTCATGATCGGCAGCGTCGGGCCGAACGTCTCCTCGGTCATGATCTTCATCGAGTGATCCACGTCGACCAGCACCGTGGGCTCGAAGAACCGACCCTCGCCCGTCTTCGGCTGGCCGCCGATCAGCACCTTGGCGCCCTTCTCGACCGCGTCCTTGACGTGGCCATCGACAATCTCCAGCTGCGGCGGGAAGGTGACCGCGCCGATGTCCACCGACGCGGGCTCGCCAGGCGGGCCCTGTCGCAGCTTGCGGATGTTCTCGGTGACCTTCTCGACGAACTGGTCGTACACGGGCTCCTCTACGTAGCAGCGCTCGACCGAGATGCACACCTGGCCGCCGTTGTTCATCGAGTAGAAGGCGGCGGCGTTGGCGGCGCGATCCAGGTTGGCGTCGGCGCACACGATCATCGGGTCCTTGCCGCCGAGCTCCAGGTAGCACGGGATCAGCTGATCCGCCGCGGCCTTCATCACCGTCTTGCCGGTCTTGGTCGAGCCGGTGAACATCACGCAGTCGACGTGCTCGATCAGCGCCGCGCCCGTGGAGCCGTCGCCCGTGGCCACCTGGAAGACGGCCTCCGGGAGCCCGCACTCACGCACCATCTCCTCCATCAGCAGCGAGCTCAGCGGCGTCACCTCGCTCGGCTTCAGGATCACGGCGTTGCCGGCCATCATCGCGGGGATGCAATCGCCGAACGAGTTCGCGATCGGGTAGTTCCACGGCCCGATCACTCCCACCACGCCGACCGGCGCGTAGCGGATGATCAGCTTCTTGCCTGCCACGAACGGGTTGTTCCAGGAGGGCACGTGCTCGTCCTCGAGGTAGCCGGCGGCGTTCTTCGCCCAGAAGTCCAGCGCGGCCACGGTGTACCCAAGGTCGGCGCCCGAGGCGTCCTCGTACGTCTTGCCCGATTCGGAGCTCACGACCTCGACGATCCGCTCGGCGTTGTCGACCATCCACTTGCGCGCCCGCAGGAACACGCGCGAGCGGGCCTCGAAGGAGAGCGCCGCCCATCCCGGCTGCGCCTCCCTGGCACGCGCCGCCATCTGCTCAATCTCGTCGGCGCCGAGCAGCGGAACGGTGGTGATCAGCTGCCCCGTGGCCGGATTCTCCACCGCGATCGTGCTGGCCGAGCCTCCGCCGTTGGTCTGAGCCGGGGTCTGCTGGGTGACGCTCGCCATGTCCCTCTCCTTCTCGCCTTGGTGAGCCCCCAAGGCTACCTCCTCAAATCAGCAAGGCCGGGCCGCATGCGGCCCGGCCCGGCGCGGTGCATGCACCGCGCCGCGGGGTGGCGCATGCGCCACCCCGAACATCTTCAGGCAGGATCCAGCTCGATCGATTCGATCACAACCGGCTCGGTGGGCCGGTCCCGTGAGTCGGTGGGTAGCGCCTCGATAGCGTCGACCGCCTCCATCCCCGCCGTCACCCGGCCGAACACGGTGTGCTTGCCATCGAGCCACGGCGCGCTGTCGGCGGTGACGATGAAGAACTGGGAGCCGTTGGTGTCGGGGCCGGCGTTGGCCATCGCCAGCGCGCCGCGCTCCACCTTGTGCTCGTTGATCTCGTCCTTGAACGTGTAGCCGGGGCCGCCCGTGCCGGTGCCCTGCGGGCAGCCGCCCTGGATCATGAAGTCACGGATCACCCGGTGGAAGGTGATGCCGTCGTAGAAGTGCTCGCCGGCCAGCTTGCGGAAGTTGGACACGGTCTCGGGCGCGTCCTCGTCGAACAGCTCGAGCCCGATCGTGCCCTGGTTTGTGTTCATGTTGGCTGTGGTCATTGGGCCAGCCTACCCGCGCGCCAGCTCGAACTTCAGCCGGTGGCCGCGGACCTCCTCGCCGCTGACCAGCTCCACGACGCGCTCGGCGTCGCGCGCGGGCACCTCGAGGAAGCTGAACCGGTCGAGGATCCGCACGTTCCGCACCGCCTCTCCGTCGAGGCCGGTGGCGGCGGTGATCGCGTGGATGATGTCCGAGGGCTCGAGCCCGGCGGCGCGGCCGGCGGACACGATCAGCTTGCGGGCCGGGCCGTCGCCATCCGCGTGGAGACCGGGCTTCGAATGCCGCCGCGGGCGGGCCTGGACGGGCGTCGGCGCCACGTGCGCGTCCTTGACCCAGGGCGCGAGCTTGACGCCCGCGTGCCGTTCGATGGCATCGATCTCGTTGCGCTGGCGGGGCTCGAACAGCGTGATCGCGCGGCCGCTCCGTCCCACCCGCCCGGTCCGCCCGATCCTGTGGACGTAGACGTCGGGCGTGACCGGAACGTCGAAGTTGATGACATGCGAGACGCCGGAGATGTCGAGGCCTCGCGCCGCCACGTCGGTGGCGACGAGCAGCGGTAGCCGGCCTGACTTGAACGAGATCATCACGCCGTCGCGTGCGCCCTGGGTCATGTCGCCGTGCAGCGCACGGACGTCGATGCCGCGGTCACGGAGCTCGCGGTGAAGCTGCTCGCACCTGATCTTGGTGCGCACGAACACGATCGCCTGCTCGGGCCGCTCGGACTCCAGCACCTCGATCAGACCGCTCACCTTCTCGCGCGGCTTTCGGTCGAGCGCGAACTGCTCGACCGTGTCCACGGTCAGCGTGGCCGTCTTGATCTTGATCGTCACCGGGTCGTACAGGTACTGCTGCGCCAGGCGGCGGATCTCGGGCGGCATCGTCGCGCTGAACAGCGCGGTCTGGCGGCTCCCCGGCGTCAGCGACAGGATCCGCTCTACGTCCTCCAGGAACCCCAGGTCCAGCATCTCGTCTGCCTCGTCGAGCACCACGAAGCGGCAGTCGTGCAGGAGGAGTATGTGCCGGGAGATCAGGTCCTTGACCCTCCCCACCGTGCCGACCACGACGTGGCCGCCGGCGCGCAGCTGAGACTGCTGGCTGCGGATCGGCGCGCCGCCGAACACCGCCACCACGTCGACGCCCTTCCTGCTGCCGTAGGCGCGCAGCGCCTGGGTGACCTGGATGCAGAGCTCCCTGGTCGGGGTGAGCACGAGACCCTGGAGATCGCCCTCGTCGGGATCGACGTACTGGAGCATGGGCAGGCCAAACGCCGCCGTCTTGCCCGAGCCTGTCTGGGCCTGCCCAATCACGTCCCTGCCCTCCAGCAGCGGCGGAATCGCCTGCTCCTGGATGGGGCTGGGAACCTCGTAGCCGACGTCGTGGATCGCGGCGAGGATCTCCGGCGCCAAGCCGAGCTCGTCGAAAGCGGGCACGGCGATGAAGATAGCTGTGCGGTGCGCGGGGGGGCGGGCTGGCGGGGGCAGTCGGCGCGGGGACACGCCTCCCACCCGCGCGCCCACGGCGGACGCGCCCGGCATCGTGCGCTGTAACGTGGCCGGGCTTGCCCTCCGCCTCGCTTGCTATAGTTCGGAACCGAATGATTAGGTTCCTAAAGATCTTCTGATCGTGGGCGAGGCAACGGACCGGATTGACGCGCGGGTGTGGCGGCTGAGCGCAGTGGTGCTGCTCGGCACCGTGATGTCGGTCCTCGACACCACGATCGTCAACGTCGCCCTTCACACCCTGGGGCGTGAGCTGAACTCGAGCATCAGCCAGATCCAGTGGGTGGTGGCCGGCTACCTGCTCGCGCTCGCGGCGGTGATCCCGGCCACCGGCTGGGCCGCGAGGCGGTTCGGCGCCAAGCGCGTGTACCTGGTCTCGCTGGTCCTCTTCACCGGCGGGTCCGCGTTGTGCGGCCTGGCCACCTCCGCCACCGAGCTGATCCTGTTCCGGCTGGTTCAGGGCGTCGGCGGCGGGATGCTGCTGCCGATCGGCCAGCTGATGATGGCCGAGGCGGCTGGGCCAAAGCGGATGGGCCGCGTCATGAGCATCGTCGCGGTGCCGGTGATGCTGGGGCCGATTCTCGGTCCGACGATCGGCGGGCTGATCGTCCAGAACGCCAGCTGGCGGTGGATCTTTTATGTCAATGTCCCGATCGGCGTGATCGCGGTGGTGGCGGCGCTTCGCATCCTTCCGCGTGACAAGCCCGCCAAGGCGGATCGCCTGGACGTCCGCGGGCTGCTGCTGATGAGCGGGGGCGCCGCGCTGGTGACCTACGGCCTGGCGGAGATCGGCAGCACCGGCAGCTTCACGGCCGCCAAGGTGCTCGGCCCGCTCTTCGGGGGCCTGGCGCTGGTGGCCCTGTTTGCGCTGATTTCGCTGCGCGTCGCGCGGCCGCTGCTCGACTTGCGCCTGTACCGCCGCCCCACCTTCTCGACGGCCTCGATAGCGATGTTCTGCCTGGCCGCCGCCCTGTTCGGCGGGATGATCTTGCTGCCGCTGTACTGGCAGGAGGTCCGCCACGAGAGCGTGATCGACGCCGGTCTGCTGATGGCGCCGCAGGGGATTGGCGCGGCCCTCACGATGCCGATCGCCGGCAAGCTTTCCGACCGCTACGGCGGCGGCCCCTTGACCCTGGTTGGCGTGACGATCACGGCGGTGCTGACGATCCCGTTCGGGCTTGTCGGAGCCCACACCTCGATCGTGTGGTTGTCGGTCGCGATGTTCTTTCGCGGCACCGGCATCGGCTTTGGGTTCATGCCCGCGATGACCGCGGCGTTTGCGTCGCTCGAGCGCTCCGAGCTCTCCGATGCAACGCCGCAGCTGAACGTGCTACAGCGGATCGGCGGATCGCTCGGCACCGCGGTGCTGGCCGTCGTCCTCCAGCGGGCCTCAGTGGGCGCGCACACCAGCGCGGCGCTCGCGGGCGCCTACGGGACCGCGTTCTGGGCCTCGGCCGTGCTGGCCGCGGGAGGTTTCATCCCCTGCATCATCCTGCTCCGCGCCGAGCGGGCGGCGAGACGCGCCCGCCCTGTGCAGGAGCAGCCCGGCGCCGAGGCCGCGCTCGAGGCGGCGGCAGCATGAGCAGGGCTGAAGCGCTGGCGCAGCTGGGCGGCGCGTTCAAGGCCGCGCTGGCAGCGATGCGGCGCCTGCACGCCCGGGAATCCTCCGGGGAGCTCACCAACGCGCAGTACGGCCTGCTGTTTGGTTTGCAGGAGTGCAGTGAGCTCTCGACTGGCGAGCTGGCATTCTCCGCCAACCTCAGCCCCGCCGCCGCCACCGAGATGCTCGAAGGGCTCGCCGCGGCCGGGCTGGTCGAGCGGCGGCGTTCTGAGCGAGACCGGCGTGTGGTGCTTGTCTCGCTCACCGAGCACGGACGGACGCTGGTCGAGGAGCGCCGGGCGATGTTCGAACCCCTCTGGCGCGCAGCGTTCAGCGACTTCTCGGAGGATGAGCTCCAGACAGCGATCGCGGTGCTCGACCGCGTCCGGGCGTTCTTCGATGAGCGGTCAGCCGAAGCTGATTCGCCCGTCGAGGTGCGGCGTCCCCTTGCCCGCGCCGCGCACGCTGAAGCGGATTCCCGCTGAGTCTGCGTCCTCGCCGAACTCCACCGTCGCGGGCAGCAGGATCGGCTTGCGGAACTCCACCTCCGCGGTGAAGCTCGCGGGCAGCCGGGGGTCAAGCGCGGCAAGGCACCGGGCCTTGGTCCACATCCCGTGGGCGATCGCTGAGGAGAAGCCGAACAGCCGCGCGCTCACCGGATGGATGTGGATTGGATTGAGGTCGCCTGAGACCGGGCCGTAGCGGCGGCCCAAGTCTCCCGGGAGCCTCCAGGTAGCGGTAACCGGGAGCGCCTCGGGCTCACGGCGCTCGCGCGATCCGCCTGACTCCGGTCGGCTCTCACGCTTGAGGATCGTCGAGCACTCCTCCCACACCAGCTCCTCGCCGACCCGCGCCTCCGTCCGCAGCTCGAACTGGCGGCCACGGGGATGCTCCTGAAGCGGCCCGGCCGACACCTTGATGTCCAACAGCTCGGTGATCAGGATCGGCCGCCGCTGGACGATCCGATTGGCCACATGGACCAGCCCGAGCGCTGGGAACGGGAACCGCGAATCGGTCATCAGCGCGAGATGGAGGGGGAACGCCAGGACGTGGGGGAAGGTGGCGGGGAGCTGATCACGCAGCGCAAAGCTGCACACGCGGTCGTAGGCGGCCAGCCGCTCGCGGTCGACCGCCACCTCGTTCAGCGCGAGCGTCATCGGCGGGACGTCGTCTTGACGAGCGCCTCCGCCGATAACGGGAAGCCTCGAGGCGCCCGGGATCATCGCCGCGCCGGCCCGGGCGAACAGCCCCAGCATCCCCGGCGGGCTCTTCAGCACGCGCTCAGCCGACTCGCTCATGCCCCGATCAGGCTCTGGCCGCAGACGCGCACGACGTTGGCGGTCACTCCGCCGGATGCGGGACTGGCAAACCAGGCGATCGTCTCGGCCACGTCGACCGGCAGTCCGCCCTGAGCGAGGCTGTTCATCCTCCGGCCCGCCTCACGCGTGGTGATCGGCATCGCCTGGGTCATACGCGTCTCGATGAAGCCGGGCGCCACGGCGTTGACCGTGACGCCGTTCGCGCTCAGCCTGGGCCCCCACGTCTGGACGATCCCGATGACGCCGGCCTTCGAGGTGGCGTAGTTAGTCTGGCCCGCGTTTCCGGCGATCCCGCTGATCGAGGACACACACACGATCCGGCCGCCTTGCTTGACGGCCTGGCGGCTGAACAGCTCCTTGTCGATCCGCTGCGGCGCGATCAGGTTGATCGCCATCAGCGAGTCCCATCGCTCGGGGTCCATCCTCGCCAGCGTCCTGTCGCGCGTGATCCCGGCGTTGTGCACCACAACGTCCACGCCACCGTGCTGGTCGAGCAGATGCGACGCGATCGTGGCGGGGGCGTCGGCGTCGGTGATGTCCAGTTCCAGCTCCACCGGCTGGCCGGGCAAATCCACTCCCACCACGTGGGCGCCGTCGCGGGCGAGAACCTCGGCGATCGCCTCGCCGATTCCCCGCGCCGCTCCGGTCACCAGCGCGGTCCGGCCGGCCAGCGGGCGCGCCCAGTCGAGGTCTTGGGGACCCTCCTTCGCGGGACCAACCCGAACGACCTGACCTGAGACGTACGCCGACTTGGGGGAGAGAAAGAAGCGGAGGCTCGACTCGATCTGGTCCTCACCCCCGGGGCGCACGTAGAGGAGCTGGGCGGTGGACCCCCTGCGAACCTCCTTGCCGATCGAACGGACGAGCCCCTCGAGGGCTCGCTGGGCTATCGCCTCGAGCGGGTCCTCGCAATCCTCGGGGGGCGTGCCGAGCACGACCACCCGGCCGCAGCTGCGGACGCGGCGGATGGTTGGCGAGAAGAACTCGTATGCGGCTCTCAGCTGGCCTGACTCGGAGATTCCCGTGGCGTCGTACACCAGCGCCTTGAACGTGTCGCCCTCGTGGCTTCCCCGGACCGCCACCTCAGCACCGACGCGCTCGAGGACCGCTTTGGAGGCGTCGAGCAACCGCTCGCCCGGTGCGGCGCCGAGCAGCACCGGACCGGAGATGACCGGCTGGCCGGGCTGGAAGCGCTCGAGCGGCGTCGGCGCGGGGAGGCCGATCTGCTTGGAGACGACGCGCCCGATGGGGGTGTTGACCAGCTGCTGATATCGGTCCATTAGGCGGGGGCCTCCATGATTGCGGTGACGCCCAGGCCCCCGGCGGCGCAGATCGAGATGAGTCCGCGGCCGGAGCCCTTCTCGGAGAGAAGCTTTGCCAGCACCGCCACGATCTTGCCGCCGGTCGCCCCAAAGGGGTGCCCGGCCGCGATCGAACCGCCGCGGACGTTCAGCTTGGCGCGGTCGATCGACCCCAGAGGCTCCTCCAGGCCGAGGCGCTCCTTGCAGTACACAGGGTCCTCCCAGGCGCGCAGGGTGCACAGCACCTGCGACGCAAACGCCTCGTGGATCTCATAGAAGTCGAAGTCCTGGAGGGCGAGGTCGTTGCGGCGGAGCAGTCGGGGTACCGCGTAGGTCGGCGCCATCAGCAGGCCCTCCCGCCTGTGCACGTGGTCAACGGCCGCCGTCTCCGCGTCAACCAGGAAGGCCTGAACAGGGAGATCGCGCTGGGCCGCCCATTCCTCGCTCGCCAGCAGCACGGCGGAGGCGCCGTCCGTGAGCGGCGTGGAGTTCCCCGCGGTCATCGTTCCATCGGGGCCTCCAAACACGGGTCTGAGCTTGGCGAGTTTCTCGAGACTGGTATCGGGACGGAGATTCTGGTCGCGTTCGAGGCCGAGATAGGGGATCACCAGGTCGTCCTGAAAGCCAGTGTCGTACGCGGCTGCGAGGTTGCGGTGGCTCGCCAGCGCAAGCTCGTCTTGCTCCTGTCGCCCGATTCCCCACTCCCTGGTCGTGATCGCCTGATGCTCGCCCATCGACAGGCCGGTCCGTGGCTCGGCGTTGCGCGGAATCTCGGGCATCAGCTGCTGGGGTCGCAAGCGGGCTACAGCGCGCAACCGCTCGGGTACCGAGCGGGCGCGGTACAGCGCCAGCAGGAGGAGACGGAGGTCCTCTCCCACCGCGATCGGGGCGTCGGAGGTGGTGTCGAACCCGCCTGCGATCGCCGAGTCAACCTGGCTCAGCGCCACCTTGTTGCCAACCAGGATCGTCGTCTCGAGCCCGGTGCCGCACGCCTGCTGCACGTCGTAGGCGGGCGTGTCGGGGGCCAGCTTCGAGCCGAGGACGGACTCGCGTGTGAGCTGGAAGTCACGCGAGTGCTTGAGGACGCCGCCCGCGGCCACCTCGCCGATGCGCAGGCCCTCCAGGTTGAACCTATCGACGAGGCCGTCGAGCGTGGCGGTGAGCATGTCCTGGTTTGACGCCTGCGCGTAGGGCCCGTTCTGCCGCGCAAACGGGATGCGGACGCCACCGAGCACCGCGACGCGTCTGCGGCCGTTCATGTGTCGCTAGTACCCGTCGCGGTGGTAAACGCACCACCGGCCGTCGCGCGCCGTGTGATCCGCGGGGCCAGGATCCGCAGCGCGGCCGCGAGCCAGTAGGGACGGGGCACGTACCGCTCGGCCTTGCCGCCAGGGCCGGTCTCGATCACCGCCTCGGCGACCAGCTCCGGCTTCGAGACGATCCAGCGGGGGAGCTCGTTGGCCGGGAACCCTTCGGTCTTGACGAAGCCGGGCAGGACCAGGCCTACGTGAACGCCGTTGGGGGCCTCCTCATTGTGGAGCGCATCGCTCCAGCCGGCGAATGCGAACTTGCTCGCCGAGTAGGCGCCGGAGTTGGGCCGCGAGACCCGCGCGGCGGTGCTGGCGATGTTGACGATCGCGACGCGGCGGCTGCCGGAAGCTTGGGCCGTGTGCCGGAGCATCGGCAGCAACGCCTCGATCAGCCTCAGCGGAGCCTCGAAGTTGAGCTTCATGTGGCGCTCGACGTTGGCCCACCCCGTGTCCCCGAACTGGCCGCGCCAGGCCGCGCCGGCGTTGTTGACGAGCAGGTCGAGGCGGCCGTGCTCACGCTCGATCGCCTCGCGGATCGTGTTCGGAGCGTCGGGCGTTGTCACATCAAGGGCGATCACGGTGGCGCCGCCCAGCTCCTCGGCGAGAGCTTGCAGCCGCTCGTGGCGGCGGGCCACGAGCACCAGCCGCGCACCCGGCTCATGCGCCAGGCGCCGCGCGGTCGCCTCACCGATCCCGCTGGAGGCGCCCGTGACCAGGGCTACATACGGTTCGCTCGCGCTCACGGCGGGCGAAGGCTACGCGGTCGCGCTGTGGCGCGGGCGGTCACGTCCTGGCGCGGGCGCTCCACGCCGTGGCACGGGCGCCCCACGCCCGCCCCGCCGCGGGCCCTCACCGTTCTGGCGCGGGCGCTACACCGCTGCGCGCAAGCGTACCCAGTGCAATAGCGTTGGTTGCTTGTGAGCACCAGCACTATCGCTCTGATCACGGTCCCCGTTGTCACGGGCGTGATCGGCTACACCACCAACTGGACGGGCGTGCTGATGCTGTTCTATCCGGTGCACTTCCGCGGCCTCCGCGCGGAGTGGCTCCAGTCGCTGGCTCGGCTCCTGCCTCACAAGGTTAGGCAGATTCCGGGGATCATGGTCGGGGGGATCGGCTGGCAGGGAATCGTGCCGTCCCGGGCCGCCAAGATGGGCAGCCTGTCGGTTGACTCGGGCATTGCCAAGCTCGGCACTCCGAGAGAGTTCTTCAAGCAGCTCGATCCCGAGAAGATCGCCGAGCAGATCGTTCTCACGACACAGCCCGAGATTCCGACAATCGTTGCGCGGGTGATGGAGCGGGAGGACCCGCGGCTGTGGAAGAACCTACCGCCAAGAGCGCGCGGGATGGTGATCCAGCGCGTCCAGCAGCAGCTACCCACGATCGTGCGCTCGCTCACGGACCAGATGGCCGATCACATCGACCAGCTGATCGACGTGAAGCTGATGGTGATCAAGCGGTTCGAGCCTGAGCTGGCTAACCGCGTTTTCCTGTCGATGGGTCGCCGCGAGCTGAAGTTCATCCAGAACTTCGGCTTCGTGTTCGGCTTCGCCCTGGGGATTCCCGTGGCGGCCCTGACCCACTTCGTCACCTTCTGGTGGTTGCTGCCGCTGCTCGGCGTGGCGATCGGGTATGTGACCAACTGGATGGCGCTTTGGATGATCTTCGAGCCGCCTGAGTGGCGGCGGTACGGGCTGTTTCGCTGGAAGGGCCTGTTCGTCCGCCGCCAGCGTGAGGTAGCGGACGTGTACGCCTCCATCGTCGCCGAGGACATCCTCACGGTCTCGGAGTTCGGTAAAGAGCTTCTGCACGGGCCGCGCTCCGACAAGACTCGAGCGTTGATTGAGCGGGCGATGCGGCCCGCGATCGATCGCGCCGCCGGGCCGCTTCGCCCGGCCGTCCGCGTGGCGGTGGGAGCGCGTGAGTACGACGCCATACGCAGCGCGTTCGCCAGCGAGCCGGTCGATCAGCTCATGGTGCCGCTGTCAGACGCCGAGTTCAGCCGCACCCAGAGCGCGACGATGCGTAAGCTGATCGCGGATCGCATGCGCGAGATGGCGCCCACGGATTTCGCCGAGATGCTGCGGACCGCCACCAAAGAGGACGAATGGCTGTTGTTGCTACACGGAGCGGTCCTGGGTTTCGCGGGCGGGTTGGTCCACCTGGCAATCTTCGGATGAGCGGAGAAGCGAAGGATTCACTGCGGGGAGGATGAGAGGAGACTGCGGGGAAATCGGCGACAGGATGGAGGCAAGGAGTGACCCCCGACGGTCGCCGCCCGGGGTCCAGACTTGACGCTGTGGAAGGGCTGGCCCGGGTGGCCGCCGGCGCGTGGATCAGGACAGCCTCGTGGGGACTTGGCGTCTCGATCAGAGCGGCCCGAGCCGCCGCTGATCCTCGCGAAGCGGTCAGGCTGAGCCAGGAGCTGGGCGAGAGCGTGCGCGGGTACGCGCGGGAGTTTCTGGGCGTGGCCGATCTCGACCACCGCCTGGGGCAGCTGATGCCAACGGCGGGCGCCGCGGAACAGAGTTCGAACGGACTCGCGCCCGAGAGCGACGCCCTGCGGGCCGCGGGCGCGGAGCTGCTGCGGCAGTCCAGCGAGGTGGACAGCCCTGATTCGATCCATCCCGCGTTCACCCGCATCCTGGAGGAGCTCGCTCCCGACGAGGCGCGGATCCTGAGGCTGATCGCCACGCAGGGAGCACAGGCCTCGGTTGACGTACGCACCTTTCACCTGATGGGGATCGGGTCGCAGAGCGTGGCCGAGGGGCTCAACATGATCGGCGAGCGGGCGGGTGCCAGCCACGTCGACCGCGTGCACTCGTATCTCAACAACCTCTATCGCCTCGGGCTGATCTGGTTTTCGAAGGATCCAATCGAGGACCCGATCGCCTATCAAGTGCTCGAGGCCCAGCCCGCGGTCCTCGATGCGATCAAGCGCGCGGGGCGAGCCAAGACGGTCCAGCGGAGCATCGGTCTCACACCGTTCGGCCGAGACTTCTGCGAATCGATCCTGCCGCTCGATACTGCGGAGATCGACTCACTCCAGGAGTAGGGCCGCTGCGGCGCGGGTCGGGGGGCTGCGGCGCGGGTCGGGGGGTGCGGCGCGGGTCGGGGGGCTGCGGAGGCTCTGTGCGCCCGTGGACGGGGGTAGGAATCTCCCCGCGCCGGCTATAGCTAGAGGATGGCCGGGCCGATACCCCGAAAACATGGAGTGGACGGATGATGGGCCAGAGGGGCGCTACCGGTCGCTGATCGAGAACGCGTCGGACATGATCACCGTGGTCGAACCCGACCTGACGATCGTGTTGCAGACGGGCTCGGGTACGAAACTGCTCGGCTATGCCGCGCAGGAACTCGAGGGCACGAAGTTCTCGGAACTGGTCGATTCCACAGGCCTTAGAAAGCTGCGTGTGGCATGTGCTGGTGCCGCGGACGGCGTGGCCGCCGCGCCGGTGGAGCTGAAGCTGCGCCATCGCTCCGGGTGCTGGATTGACGCCGAGACCGCAGTCAGGCTCGAATCAGACGCGCTTCACCTGGTGCTGACCACGCGGGATGCCCAGGAGCGCAAGCGTGCCGAGCGCAAGCTTCGCCGCAAGGCTGCCGAGCAGGAGGTCGTGGCAGCTCTGGGCGCCCGCGCGCTGGAGGGAGAGGAGCTGGCGGACCTGATGTCGCACGCCGCGTCAATGGTCGCTCAAACCCTGGACGCCGAGTTCGTGGGGGTCCATCAGTATCTCGCCGCGCGGGATGCGTTCGTGCTGTTTGCGGGAGTCGGGCTGGAGTCGTTCCGGCGCACCGGCGCCGCGATCTCGGCCGAAGGTTCGCAGCTCGGCGAAACGCTGCGTTCAGGCCGGGAGCTGATCGTTCCTGATTGGAACGCAGAGCGAAGCTTGGTCGAGGCCAGCTTCTTCGGCACTCATGGCATTGCCAGCGGGATCGCCGTCCCGCTGCCGGCGACTCCCACCGTGTTCGGCGTCCTGAGCGTGCAGGCCGCGGAGCCGCACCAGTTCAACTACGAGGACGCCGTGTTCCTCCGCGCTATCGCCAACATCCTGGCCGCGGCGATCGCCCGCCGCCACACCGAGGAGAAGATCCGCCACCAGGCTCTCCACGACTCGCTCACCACGCTGCCGAATCGTGTCCTCATGGAGGATCGCCTGGCCCGAGCCCTCGCCACGGCGCGCCGCCACGGACGCTCCCTGGCCGTGCTGTTCCTCGACCTCGACCACTTCAAGCGAGTGAACGACGGGCTGGGCCATACCACCGGCGACCAGGTCTTGCTGGCGGTGGCGCAGCGTCTGTCCACCTCGCTGCGCGCTGAGGACACGCTGGCACGTTTTGGGGGCGATGAGTTTGTCGTGCTGCTGCCGGAGATCGAGGACGACCACGGGTGGAAGGTGGTTGTTGAGCGGATTCGCGAGTCCCTGCGCACGCCGCTGACCGTCGACGGCCGCCAGATCCTGGCCAGCGTGAGCATCGGCGTGGCCATCGGCGGAGCGCGCGAGCCGACCAAGGACGCCCAGGCTCTGGTCCGAGATGCTGACCTGGCCATGTATGCGGCGAAGCAGGCCGGCCCAGGCCGCGAGATGGTGTTCGCCGACGAGATGTACCACGCCGCCGTCCAGCGCCTTGACCTGCTCGGCGACCTACACCGGGCGCTCGAAGATGAGCAGTTTTCAGCCCACTATCAGCCGATCGTCTCGCTCCAGCACGAGACGATCGTGGGGCTGGAGGCACTGGTGCGCTGGGAGCATCCTGAGCACGGATTGCTGCCGCCCTGCGTCCTTCCTCCCGCTGGCCGAGGAGACTGGATTGATGATCGAACTCGGTCGCCGCGTTCTGCGCGAGGCGTGCCGCAACTTGAGGCGGTGGCAGCTTGCCGACCCTCGCTGGAGTGAGCTGTACGTCAGCGTCAACCTGTCGACCCAAGAGGTCCACGAGCCGACCTTGGTGACCTCAGTAATGGAGGTGCTGGAAGACACGGCGTCTCGACCGCAGCACCTCGTCCTCGAGATCACCGAGGGCGTCCTGCTGGACACCAACGATCAAGCGATCGAACGTCTCAAGGAGCTCAACGAGCTCGGGGTGAGGCTCGCCGTCGACGACTTCGGCACCGGATACTCGGCGCTCAGCTACCTGCAGCGTTTCCCGATGGACATCCTCAAGATCGACAAGTCGTTCATCGACCAGCTCGACGAGCATGAAGGTCAGGCGCGCCTGGTCAACGGCATCATTGAGCTAGCTCGCGGCGTGAACCTGCAGACCGTCGCCGAAGGGATCGAGACCTCAAGCAGGCGGCTGCGCTACGAGGGATGCAGGCTGGCCTAGGGCAGGGCTTCCACTTCGCCCGGCCACTGCGGCCCGAGGACGTGGAGGCCGTGCTGGCTCCCACCTCGCTGACCCCGGCCGCCGCCTGAGGACTATCCGATCCCTTCTGAGAACAGCGAATTCGGCTCCGAGCCAGCGAACCGCACTCCATGCGGAAACGGCACGCTGAGGTTGACGATCACGCAGTAGTCACGGGCTGGAGCGCGGCCAAAGCTGGGAACGCAGCTGCGGTACACGCTGCCGGGTTCAATGGCGAACGTGTCGACCAGCGCGACGTTGCGACGAAACTGTGCCGGCGCCCGGTCGCCGATCCAGGCCTGCGCCCGCGCCACCGCCTCGTGCATGGCGCGCCGGTTTGCGGTCACCGAGCCACGGTGTACCAACCCCGCGGAGGCGAACGCGACGAACACGGCCGCCACGACCACCGTGCCGCCGTAGTTGCGAGCCACCACGTGCGGCAGGTCCGGGCGTATGCGGCGAATCATCAATCCCAGCGGCCGTGAGAGCAGGATCACCCCGACCACGTTCAGGCACAGACCAGCCACCGCCCCGGTGGCGAGATTCTGGGTCTGACCTGAGAACGGAAGAAAGTGCCCGATGACGCCATCCGCCACCGTCAGGGCAATGAAAGCGGGCCACAGCCAGGCGCCGCTACGACGCCACCGCACGCGGGCGACCCAGCCAGCGTCCATGTGCCTAAGGGTAGTCAGGGGCGGGGGCTCGGGCGCAGTCACGGGCGGGGTGTTGCGCAGGGTCTCGGGCGGGGTGTTGCGCGGGGTCTCGGGCGCCGAACGGTGGAGTAACCTCGAAGCTACCCAGAGGGGCCTTATCGGAGATCCCGGTACGGCCCCCCAGAAGGCCGGATCCGGAGATCCCGGAAACCGCCATGAAGGGAGAGTCGATGGCGACCAATATCGCTGAGGCGCAGGCTGGCGAACCGACCGGGTCGACGTCGCATCTGCTGATCGAAGATCGCATCTGGCTGTTGCGCGCGATGCTGATGATGCGGGGCCTGGAAGAACGGGCGATGACCCTCTACCGCCAGGGCAAGGTACCTGGCTCCTTCTACGACGGGTTCGGCCAAGAGGCAGTCTCGGCCGGCGCGGCGTTCGCGATGGGGCCCGCGGACCGCCTTTGCGTTCTGCATCGTGACCTCGCGGCGCACATCATCCGCGGGGTCCCCGCCGAGCGGATCATTGCTCAGTACCTGGGGCGAGACACCGGCGTCACACGCGGGCGCGACGGCAACGTGCATTTCGGCGACTTTCGCCTCGGGTGCGTCGGGATGGTGTCGATGCTTCCCGACATGATGCTGGTGGCGACCGGGATGGCGATGGCGTTCAAGCTGCGCGGCGAGCGGCGTTGCGCAATGACGTGGTTCGGGGATGGCTCAACCTCACGGGGAGACTTCCACGAGGCGATGAACTGGGCCGGCGTCCAGAGGCTGCCCGTGATCTTCGTGCTGGAGAACAACCAGTACGCCTACTCGACTCCGCTCGACAAGCAGTTCGCGGTGGACCCGGTGGAGCGGGCCGCGGCGTACGGCTTTGCGGGCTTGACGGTGGACGGAAACGACGTCGAGGCGGTGTTCGACGCTGCATACGCCGCACGCGAACGCGCGCTGGCTGGCGACGGGCCAACGCTGATCGAAGCGGTGACGATGCGGATGCACGGGCATGCCGCTCATGACGACATGAAGTACGTCCCCAAGGAGCAGGTGGAGGAATGGCGCAAACGTGATCCAGTCGAGCGCCAGGAGGCCCGGCTCCGTGAGCTGGGCGTCGACATCGACTCGCTGAGGGGGTCGGTCCACTTGGAAATCGACGCGGCGACGGAGCGCGCCCTGGCTGCGCCCATGCCCGATCCCGATAGTGCGCTCTCGGGTGTCTTTTGCGAGGGCGAGGCCGAGCCGCTGGGTGACGGTGAGGCGCCCTGGAGCGGAGCCGTTCGATGAGCACGCTCACCTATCTACAGGCGATCTCCTCCGCGCTGCGCGACGAGCTCCGGGCCGACGAGCGGGTCCTGCTCATGGGCGAGGACATCGGGGTCTTCGGCGGCGCGTTCAAGGTCACCGATGGCTTCATCGAGGAGTTCGGCGCGGGGCGGATCATGGACACCCCGCTAGCGGAGTCAGCGATCATCGGCACCGCCATCGGCGCGGCAGTCGTTGGGATGCGGCCGGTCTGCGAGATGCAGTTTGCAGACTTCATCTCGTGCGGCTTCGACCAGCTGGTCAACGTGGCCGGGAAGATGCACTACCGGCAGGGCTTGGCCGTGCCGATCACCGTGCGGTTGCCGTCGGGCGGTGGGTTCTCCGGTGGGCCATTCCACTCGCAGAATCCCGAGGCGTGGTTCATGCACGCGCCGGGGATCAAGGTGGTTGCGCCCTCGACCGCCGAGGACGCAAAGGGATTGCTGCACTCTGCAATTCACGATCCGAACCCGGTGTGCTTCATGGAACACAAGCATCTCTATCGACGGATCAAGGGAGAGGTGCCGGACGGGATCTACGAGACGCCGCTGCGGGCGCGGGTAGCGCGTAAGGGATCGGACCTCGTCGTCATCGCCTACGGCGCAATGGTGCACGTTGCCCTGGAGGCGACATCCGATCTCGAGGGCGCGTCGGTCGAGGTGTTGGACCTTCGCTCTTTGGTGCCGCTCGATGAGGAAGCGATCCTCGACTCGGTATCCCGCTGCTCCAAGGTCCTGATCGTCGACGAAGCGAACGCCACATGCGCGGCCGGCGCACAGGTGGCGGCGCTGGTCGCCGAGCGAGGCTTTGAGTGGCTGGACGGTCCCGTGGTCCGGGTGGCCACGCCAGACGTTCCGATCCCCTTCTCGCCCCCGCTGGAGCAGGCGGTTCTTCCCAACGTCGAGACGGTGAAGGAGGCATGCCGTGAGCTCCTCGCGTACTGAGGGCACGGGGGGCGGCGCGGGCGCTGAGGGCGTGGCGGGCGCGGGCGCCGCTGGGGGCGCGGGCGCGGTGGCGGGCGCGGGCGCCGCTGGGGGCACGGGCGCGGTGGCTGCCTCCACGCTCGTGGACGTCACCATGCCTCAGATGGGCGTGTCGGTGGCGGAGGGGACCGTGATTGGGTGGCGGGTGCAGCCGGGGGACCGGATCGCCGCGGACGAGACGATATGCGACATCTCCACCGACAAGATCGACACGGAGGTACCAGCGCCCGTCGGCGGCGTCGTGACCGAGATCCTGGTCCAAACCGAGACCACCGTGCCAGTAGGGACGGTGCTAGCCCGGATAGCGCTCGAGGGCGAAGGCGGCGCTGACTCGCCCGCCACGGCGCCGATTCCCACCCCCGCGGCCTCGCGACATTCCGCGTCTCCCGCTGATGCCCCCCGGCGCCCTGCCACTGACGCGTCGCCGCCCCCTCCCACTGACGCGCGTCCCCGCCTCCCACCGATGCACCACAAAACGGAGCCACGCGGTATTCCCCTGTCGTACGGCGCATGGCAACCGAGCACGGCGTCGACCTGACCAAGGTGGCCGGCACGGGCCGCGGTGGCCGGGTGAGAAAACAGGACGTCCTGGCCTTCCTGGAGGCGGCCGGGGCGAGCGAGGCTCCCCTCCACATCGAGAGCCCATACCGGCCGGAGCCGGCACCGGATCCGGATGGGCAGCTGTCTCGGATGCGACGCCAGATCGGCGAGCACATGAAACGTTCGCTCGAGACCGCTGCCCATTGCACCACTTGGATCGAGGTTGACATGGCGGGTGTAGAGGCAACGCGCGAGCAGCTCGGCGTCACTGCTTTGGCGTTCGTGGCCCGCGCGGCGATCGATGCACTCCGCGCGTATCCGGCCCTCAACGCGTGGTTAGATGGCGAGCGGTATCAGCAGCATCGCCAGGTCAACCTTGGCATCGCGGTTTCGCTGGGCGACGATGGACTGATCGTTCCGGTGATCCGCGACGCCCACGAGCTATCCGTAGAGGGTCTCGCCGTGCGGATCAAAGAACTGGCACGGCGGGCCCGAACGCGGGAGTTGACGCCCGACGAGGTTGCGGGAGGAACGTTCACGATCACGAACCCCGGCCAGTACGGCTCGATCATGGCGACGCCCATCATCAATCAGCCGCAGGTGGCGATCCTCGACCTGGAGGCGATCGTCAAACGGCCGGTGGTGGTCAGCGACGACCGCGGTACCGACTCCATTGCCGTGCGTCCGATGACCATCCTTGGGCTCAGTTGGGATCATCGGGCTCTCGATGGCGCACTCGCTGCTCAGTTCCTGGCGAAGGTGAAGCGGCAGCTGGAATCGGTAGGGCTGTGAAGGCTGCTGCGCCTGAGCTTTGGGTCTGTCATCTCCCGGTAACCGAGTACCGCGACGCACTCGCGCTACAGGAGCGCCTGCGCGCTGCTCGCCAGCGGCGTGAGATTCCGGACGTCCTGCTCACGCTCGAGCACTGGCCCGTGTACACGCGCGGTCGCCGATCCAGTTCCGGTGAGCTTCCGATGGGCGAGGACTGGTACCTGATGCAAGGGATCGAGATCGTGGATACCAACCGGGGCGGCAAGGTGACCTATCACGGGCCCGGTCAGCTGGTCGGCTATCCGATCGTGGCCGTTGACGATGTCGTCGGTTACGTGCGCAAGCTGGAGGACGCGCTCGTTGACGCCCTGGAGCAAGAGGGGGTTCTCGCGCGCGCGCGCGCGGAAGAAGGGCCCGACTACACCGGCGTGTGGGTAGAGGACCGCAAGATCGCGTCGATCGGCGTACACGTCCAGCACGGAGTGACGACTCACGGCTTCGCGGTAAATGTCGAGAACGACCTCCAGCCATTTGGGTGGATCGTGCCGTGCGGGTTGGAAGGCGTGCGCATGACATCGCTCATCAAGGAGACGGGCCGGGGAGCCGGCCAGATGAGGTGCTTCCGGCGCCGAAGCGCGTTTGCTGTTGCAGAGGCATTGGGACGGCGTCAGAGGCTTGTGGGACTGGCCCGCCTGAGGGCGGCGGCAGGCGAATTAGCCGCTGGAGCGTCCGCGCCAGCTCGTTCGGACGCTGCATGACCTGACGCCAAGGCGCGCGCATCGGTCGCCAGCCTGCGACTAGCGCGCGCTGATCACGCCGGGGATCCCGTTGACGTGCCTGATTGGTGCCATGCACGGCGTGGCCGTCCGTCTCCACGATCACGCGGTGATCAGGCCACACGAAGTCAGCCCAGATCGGAGGCTCCCCGTCGCCAAGGTCGACCCATTCGTTGACTCGCGGATCGGGGATGCCCGCCTGGCGGCAGATGCCGAGGAGAGCCTCCTCGAGCTGATTCTGTGTCGGAGTCGTCCCGATGTAGTGCTCGGCCAGAATCACGCGAACGGCCCGGCCACCGCGGTGGTTGGGGTTGCGGTTCAGCTGGCGCTCGACAGCCCGAAGGTCGAACGCCTTCATGATCTCCGCCTGGTCGAAGGCCCGCTCAAGGGCCCGGCGTGGAATGACCGCGGCTAGGTCGAGCAACGTCCGAGCAACTGTCGTGCACGGGATTCCCCGCTCGGTAGTGACGTCGGCCTTGGTGAGGGTCGTGGAGCGATGGATCTCGATGCGGGCCAGCTGCCGGCGGGAGCGACCCGCCATCGTCACGTCGATATTTCTGCGGTCGGTGGGACGAAGGCCCAGGAGCGCGGCGGCGGTTCGATGCGAAAGGACCGCACGGGCGCCGCAGGCCATGACCGCCGCCAACCAATGCGCCTCGCGCGACAGAAGGTTCGGAGGGACGATGGAGTAGACACCGGCGTAGAGGCGGTGAAGGCGCCCGGTGGCGGCGCGCTTCTGGATAACCCGTGAGCCCAAGCCAATTGCCCGCAGTTGGCTCAGCGTCATAACGCCATGCTGGTTCTGTGCGAGCGTGGCAACCGCGCCGTCTGCTGAGGCAAGGGCGGCTGAGCGAACGCTACGTTCGCTTATCCGCCCTTGCCTCGCCACCAACTCCATCCTGACCCCCAAATTCCGGCGCGTGTGTGACGCACTGAAACATCTCTGTTTAGGCGCAGCCCGTCGCGGGGGGCAGTGAGGTGAGGCACTCCGGCACGCCCTCCGGCACGCCCTCCGGCAGCCTCCGGCACGCCCCCCGGCACACCTTCGCGCCCGCACCCCATCGGAGTATCGTTTGCGGGGCGTACCAGGGGTTCGGGGTCATGAGGGCCGCGATGATCCGCTGAAGGGGAAATGACTTTGAAGAAGGGGTGAGCATGATCCGCAATCGCATTCCGCCCAGTCAGCCGCGCCCGCACGGACGCCCGCCCACACGCGCGTGCATACGCGCCGGCACGCGCGCCCGCGGCCGCGCCACGCACGCGCTCGTCGCAGCCGTTGGCGCGGCGGTGGCCGCAGCCCTATTCGCGGCGCCCGCGATGGCGCGCGGCGGTGGTGGCAGCGGGGGCTTTGGCGGCGGAGGCGGCGGCGGGGGCTTTGGCGGCGGTGGAGGTGGCGGGTTCTACGGGGGCGGCGGCTCTGGCTGCACAGGCCACAGCTGTGCGATCGGCGGGGCGGTGATCGGCGGGCTGATCGTCGGGTTCCTGCTCATCATCTTCCTGATCTGGCTGTGGGGGAGGTTCACGGCGGCCGAAAACCGGCGGCGCCTGGCTCACCGCGAGCACAGAGTCGAGATGGCGGCCGCCGAGGCCGCGGACGAGGACGCCGCGTTTGATTTCGACACGGTCCACAAGGAAGCGGCAAAGCTCTTCATCGACATCCAGAAGGCATGGAGCGCCAACGACCAAGCGCGGCTTCAGAAGCTGGTCGGTCCCGAGCTGTGGGTCGAGTGGCAGCGGCGTCTCACCGATTTCGCAAGACGGGGCTGGCACAACCGCGTGACCCCAGTCGGCAAGCCGATGGTTACTTACGTGGGGCTGCACAACGCCGCCGATTCACGCGAGGACCGCTGCGTCGTCCGAATCGACGCGAAGCTGCGTGACTACGTCCAGGACGGCTCCGGGCGTCACATGACGCAGAAGGGCACCAAGTCGGAAGTCAGCAGCATGGCCGAGTACTGGACCCTGGGCAAGAACCCGAACAAGCAGAGCGACGCCGAGCTGGACTGGATTCTGATCTCGATAGAGCAGAAGCGAGAGGGCGCACACGAGCTCCATGAGAAGCTCGTGGCGACGCCGTGGTCGGACGACGAGGCCGCCCGCGACGAGGCTCTGGTCGAACAGGCCAAGGCGGAGGCGGTTCCCGAAGGGACCAAGATCGCCGAAGTGGCAGATCTGAACTTCGAGGGCGACGCCAGGGCACAGGCGAACGACCTGAGCGTCGCCGACGGCCGCTTTGCCCCTGACGTGCTGGAGATCGCGGCCCGGCGGGCGGTCGCAGCCTGGGCTCAAGGGATCGACGAGGACCGGGGGCCGCTGGAGGGCATCGCCAATTCGCAGGTCGTGCAGGAGCTGCTTCACCCGGGTGATCCCAGCGCGAAGACTCGGTTGGTGGTGCGCGGGCCGCAGGTCAAGCAGATCCGGATCATGAGCCTCGACCCCAAGGCCGAGCCGCCGACGATGAGCCTCGAGGTCCAGCTGTCGGGCAAGCGCTACATCGAGGATCGCGACACCACGGACATCGTGTCAGGCAGCCAGGACCACGAAGCCCACTTCACCGAGCACTGGACGATGGGGCTGTCCGGAGACGGCGAGCAGCCCTGGCGAATCGTCGCGGTGGGAGCACCCGCCGGCGCCCGCTAAGACGCCCCCCAAATCCCACGCATCCGCGTCAGATCCGGCGCAGAGCCGCGCTAGCCTTGATGGCGTGAGCACGCGTGCGAAGGCCACCCGGTCCCGCGCCAATCCGGGCGGGATAGCGGACGTGGCGGCGCTGCTCGGGAAGGAGGTTCAGCCGCATCGCGGCCGCAAGCCACCGTGGTTCAAGGTACCGGCGCCCGGCGGCCCCGGCTACCGTCGCGTCGCGCAGCTGATCGACTCGGAGAACCTGCACACGGTCTGCCAGGAGGCGGCGTGCCCAAACATCGGTGAGTGCTGGCAGCGTGGAACTGCGACGTTCATGATCCTGGGCGACACCTGCACGCGCCGCTGCGGGTTCTGCAACGTCAAGACGGGAAAGCCCACGTGGAACGATCCGCTGGAGCCGGCTCGGGTGGCTCGCAGCGTTGCGCGGATGGGTCTCCGGCACGCGGTCGTCACCAGCGTCGACCGCGACGACTTGCCGGACTACGGAGCTTCCGCGTTCGTCCACGTGATCAGGCAGATTCGCCGCCAGGCTCCGGACTGCCGGGTTGAGGTGCTCACGCCTGATTTCCGTGGCGAGGAGATGCCGCTGGCGCGGGTGATCGCCGGGCGACCCGACGTGTTCAACCACAACGTGGAGGTCGTGCCACGGTTGTATCCATTGGCTCGCCGTGGGTCCAGGTTCAGCCGCTCGTGCCGGGTCCTGCGCAACGCCAAGGAGATGGGAGGCGGCGAGGTCGTCACCAAGTCAGGGCTCATGGTCGGCTTGGGCGAAAGTTTTGAGGAGATGCTGGATGCGCTTGGCACCCTCCGCCAGCACGGCGTCCAGGTCCTCACGATCGGCCAGTACCTGAGACCGACCGAGAACCATCTACCGATCGTGCGCTACTGGCATCCGCAGGAGTTCGAGGAGCTGGAGCGGGCGGCGTACAGGCTGGGGTTCGAGCACGTCGCGGCAGGCCCACTGGTCAGGAGCTCCTACCATGCCGATGAGCACGTGACGCTCCGAGAGGCCGCGCGGCAATGAGAAGGCGTGGCGCATTTTTGCTGCTGCTCGCCTTGGCGTTGGCGCTGATGCTGGCGCCGGATGCGCTGGCAGCCGCGGGCGGCGGGTCGGGCGGCTTCAGTGGAGGCGGCGGGGGTGGGGGCCGCGGCGCGGGCCTTTACATCCTCATCCAGATCCTGGTTCGCATCGCGATCTTCGGACACGGGGTCGGCGCACTGGTCCTGATCGGGTTGATCGTGATGGCGGTGTTGCTTGCGCGCGTTGCGCCCCGAGCCCGGGCGTTCTGGACGGCTCATGAGACGGCCGGACACACTGCAAGCCGCCGGACGGCCCGACGAGAGCGAAGCGTCGAGCTGGCGGCCGCTGAGGCGGCCGAATACGACCCAGCGTTTGCCCCCGATGTGGTCAAGCCCGCGGCGGTGCAGCTGTTCATGGACATCCAGAGCGCCTGGACTGCCGGCGCCCGCGCTCGTCTGCGAGGGCTCGTGGCGCCCGACCTGTTCGCGGAGTGGGAGCGGCGGCTGGATGATTTCGCCCTCCGTGGCTGGCGAAACCGGGTGGAGCTGTTGGGTAAACCCACGGTCGAATACGTGGGGCTATCGCGTCGCGGCACCGGTGGCGAAGGCCACTACGTCGTCGTCCGGATCGAGGCGAAGCTGCGCGACTACGTGGAGGACCAATACGGCAATCACATCAAGCGCGCCGGCCGGCTGGCGGAAACCGTGAAGGTCAGAGAGTTCTGGACGCTCCGCCAGCGGGCGGGGCGGTGGGTCCTGGCCTCGATTGAGCAGGGCGCCGAGGGCGAGCACGCTCTCGACGAGCAGGTTGTCGCAACGCCCTGGTCTGACGAGCAGGCGCTACGCGACGAAGCGCTGGTGGAGGGAGCGCTGGCGGAGGCGGTCCCACAAGGCACAGAAGTGGCCGAGGTGGCGGACCTGGAGTTCGACGGCGACGCGCGGTCGGCGGCGAACGACCTCAGCGTGGCAGACGGGCGATTTGCTCCTGACGTGCTGGCGGTAGCAGCCAGGCGCGCGGTGGGGGCGTGGGCGCACGCGGTTGACGGCGATGACGCAGAGCTGCATGCCCTCGCCTCCCAGCAAGCAGTACAGGATCTCCTCCACCCCGGCGATCCCAGCGCGAAGACCCGTCTCGTGGTCCGCGGACCGAGGGTCAAGCAGATCCGGATCGCGGCGCTCGACGCGGCCGCCAAGCCACCGACCATGACTCTCGTGTTGGAGGTCGAAGGGCGGCGGTATCTGGAAGACCGGGATACCACGACGGTGCTCGCCGGCAGCCGCTCACGACGGGTCAGCTTCACCGAGCGCTGGACGTTTGCGCTAGGCGATGATCCCCAGCACCCCTGGCGGATAGCGTCGGCCAGCGCACCGCTGGTACACACCTAGAGTCAGGGCCCGCACGCGCGCCGCATAAGCTCTCCGGCGCGTGCTCCCGATCAAGGACAACGTCCCCAGCGAGAGGTTTCCGCTGGTGACGGTGGGACTGATCCTGGCCAACGTGGCGGTCTACATCCTGGCGATCAGCCACGGCGGGAGCTTCCTCAGCGGCCCCAGTGCTCCTCAGGAAGTGAAATACGGGGCGGTCCCCTTCGCGCTGACGCACTGCCTGGGGAGCGACCTGCGCGTAATAGACAACGGAGTAGCGTGCGTGCATGGCGGCCCTGGGACGATCCCGGCATGGCAGACCCCGTTCACCGCGATGTTCATGCACGCCTCGATCATCCACATCGCCGGCAACATGCTGTTCCTCTGGATCTTCGGCAACAACGTCGAGGACGCCATGGGGCGCGTGAAGTACCTCGCCTTCTACATCGTCGGGGGATTGGCAGCCCTGGCGCTTCAGGTTGCGGTGGCTCCCAACTCAGCGGCGCCCACCCTGGGGGCGTCAGGGGCGATCGCTGCGGTGCTAGGCGGCTACATCCTCCTGTATCCGCGGGCCCGGGTGCTGACGTTCGTGATCATCATCCTGTTCGTTACCGTGATTGAGCTTCCCGCCCTGCTCGTGCTTGGGCTGTGGTTCGTCGAGCAGGCGGTGTTCGGCGCCACGAACCTCGTAACACCGACCGGTTCGAGCGGGGGCGTTGCCTACTTCGCACACATCGGCGGCTTTGGATTCGGCCTGCTCACGATCAAGCTCCTGGCCACGCGGCGCAGGCGGTTACCGCCGCCGGCCGTGGTCCACTGACCAAATGCGGCGTCTGTTCGTGACCATAGTTGCGGTGCTCTTCGTCGGGGCCGGAGCGACTTTCACCGTAATGGACTTTTCCAAGTACGGGATCACGGGGCTTGGCGTCGTGAGCCTGATCGTCGTAGTGATCGTCGGTATCGGGATACTTGGCGCCCTGTTTCAAAAACCCCCACCGCGAGAGTGACGTTTCAGCAAGGCGATCGACTGGGGGCGCGAGAACGAGCTCGGCTTCGAGAGCGTCATCGCCGGAGTCGGCGGCGCCGCCACGCGGCCGTGCTGATCGTGGCTGGATTGATCGCTGGGCTCGCCGCGCTGCTGGTTGCATTTGCTTCCCGAACCAGCAACTCCACAGCCCCGCCCCAGCAGAAGCTCAGCTCGGCCTCGCGCGCGCATGCGCGTGCAATCCCAACGTATGGCTACAAGCTCGGAACGCCGGGGCAGTTGCTCTCTTTCACGGTCAGGCTTCCGCTTCGCAGCGGGCTCCTGTTCGATGTGCAAACCGGAACGGTCCTGTGGGGTGACCAGCCGGATCGGGTCCTGCCAATCGCCAGTCTCACCAAGATGATGACGGCGCTGGTCGTCGTGGCTCATTCAAAGCCGAGCGATCAGGTCCTGATCACGCCGGACGCGATTCACTACAGCGGCTCAGGCATCGGGCTGCTCCCGCTTGGGAAGCGGGTCCCGGAGCTGACGCTGCTCTACGGACTGATGCTGCCCTCGGGCAACGACGCCGCGATCGCTCTCGCCGACCACGTCTCCGGCAGCCGTGAGCGGTTCATCACCCTCATGAACGCCCGCGCCCGTCAGATGGGCCTGCGGTGCACCCACTTCAACAGCGTCTCCGGAATCATCGACCTGGACAACTATTCGTGTGGGCGAGATATGGCGATCATGACCCATGCGGTGCTCCGCAACCGCCTGCTCGCACGAATCGTCTCCACGCGCAGCGCGGTGCTGCCATTCCCAATCAAGGGCGGCAAGCTCTACCTGTACAACAACAACCCGCTCCTCGTGCTCCGCTATCCCGGAACGGACGGAGTCAAGACCGGGTACACCAACGCGGCCGGCCATTGCCTGGTGGTCACAGTTCGCCGCGGCCACAGCTGGCTGGGACTGGTACTGCTGCACTCAGCGGATACGGCGACGCAGGCGCGGAACCTGTTCGACGCGGCCTTCGCGCAGCTGGGAGCGCAGGCCTAGGCCCGCTTGTCGACGGCGACCCAGGCCTGCTGGAGCAGATCGGATCCGGCGACGACCGTGAACAGCCCGGCGACGGTCCTCGCCAGCCGCGGCTTGCGAAGGTAAATCCCGATGAAAGCCGTGCCAACCCACTGAGCGAGGCAATACGGGCATACGACCAGCTCACCGATGGCGCGCTGTAGACCCTCGCCGCGTGGCTCCTCTGAGACCTCGGACGGCCGTTCGGAGGGACCCTTGTACCGCGTGAAAGGAGCGCGGAAGAACCCGGTGATGCGGTCCTTGGCGATCAGACGACTGAGCTTGTACGTGGCGACCGACATGAGCAGCAGGTCACCTGGTGGCAGGCGCTCGGGGAGCGGCTCACGGGACCGCCACTGCACCAGTGCTATTCCCGCTACCAAACCATTGAACGCAGCGACCAACGCGGCGTGTCCACGCAGCGGTTGGCGCTCCTGGGGCGAATAGGCCGCCTGGAGCGAGTCGGCCTCCAGCACCGTCATCTTGCGGAGAACTACCCGAAGGTGTTCGCGCGCAACCCGCTCGACACCGACCATGTTTGACGATCTGTCGAGTTGAGCATCCCTCAGGAAAGACCGGCGTTTCGGCACAACCACAGGAAGGCCTCGATGTTCCCCGTGACTCACCAAACGATCAAGCTGTCGAAGGGAAAGCACAGCTCCCCGGAGGAGGGAGCCTGCGTGATGGAGCTCGCCTCGATGCTCGCGGGCGAGCCGTTCAGCGATCACCCCGCGTCAGTGTGTCCGGTCGTCGGCTCGTTCCTGCGCGCGTACAACGATTCGATCGGCGACGAGCGAAGGCAGGACCTGTACGCGTATGCGTCGCAGGTTGTGGGCACGCGCGGGAGCCTAGAGATACAGCGTGAGCGGGCCGAGAGACTTACCAGCTGGGCGATCGCGATGCACGAGCGGCGGTGGACGCGATTCCTCCCGCTCTCCCGCCTGCGCGCCATCGGTCTGCGTCGCCAGCCCTCGGTTCACGCAATCGGGACCTACGCGGTCCACACGATCCCCAAGCACACCGACCAAACTCACGCGGAAGTCCTCGCGCTGATCGATCGTCTGCTTGAGGTCGGAAGCCCACCGTCCTGGCCGCTCCCGATTGCTGATCGGGACCGCAGCATGACGCTCAGCTGAGCGATCCTCGGCCTGCGCCGCCGCTTGAGCGGCTGGCGCGCAACGGTCGCCATTACAAGCTTCATCGCTTGCCTGCGTTGTTAAGAGCAATGAGGTTCGTCGGACGCCAGCTGATCGCGAGTGTCCCTGTGCTGCTTGCGGCGCTGGTCCTACCCAGCGGCGCGCTTGCAGCCCCGGCGACGTTCCGGGTCGGCGCGGCCGTAGCCACGATCAATCCCACATACCCGGTGTACATGGGCGGCTACGGGGGTGGACCTGGAACGGCGACGCGGCACATCAACCCGCTGACCGGCAAGCCCGAAGACTTCACCGTCCGCGCGATCGCGATCGCGAGCGGGAGTCACGTGTTGGAGTTCGCGACCGTCGACACCCAGGGTTACTTTGCCGGGTACCAGGAGGGCCCCTACGGCATCTCCGACGTTCGAGCGGCCGTCGCCCAATACCTGCAGGCCCATGGCGTTCCTGGGGCATCGGCACAGGACGTGATCATCTCGGCCGAGCACGAGCACGCCGCGCCAACCGTGATCGGCATCTGGGGACCGGCAACGCACCAGCTGCAACACCTCAAACAGATCGCGTCACAGCTGACCTATGTCCTTGAGCAGGCGTACACCTCCGCGCGGCGGGCCACCATCACCTGGGGGCAGGGGGACGCGCCGTGGGTCGCAGCCAGAGTGATAGCCGAGGGCAACGCGTTCGAAGGCTGGCCCCGTGACGGGTCGATTGGGACGCTGTGGGCTCGCGACGCTCGCACGGGCCGGACGATCGCCACCTACGCCAGCGAGCCCGGCTACCCGAACATCGTCTACGGCCCGGGCGACATGATCGCCCCGGACGGAACGGCAAGGGCCGTGCTGTCCAGCGACTTCCCCAACTACGCCGACCAGTACATCGAGCACCGGCTGGGTGGCGTCGCGATCGTCACCGAGGGGACCCTGGGCAATCAGACGAGCGCGCTTCAGACCGACAACGTTCCCAGCCCCGATCTGCCCACGCAGCAAGGACTGCGCCAGACGCGAGCCTTCGATGACTCGATTCACATGGGCGAGCTGATCGGCAACCTCGTGATCGGCTCATTGGCGCACGGCGGCGTGATCTCGACGCCGAAGCTTGGCGCTGCCGAACAGTACGTGCAGACCCCGGTTGACAACGCGGCCCTGATCGGAATCAACTACGCCGAGCAGGTCGACGGCGAGCAGCTCTTCGGGACGCTCACCGGCGGGCAGCTCTATCCCGCCGACCGCGCCGACACCCCACCCTACGGGGCGGGGGCCACGCTCGATACCTGGGTCACCGCGTTTCGGATCGGCGATCTCCTCTTCCTGAGCATGCCGGGTGAGTTCTTCCCGGAGATCCATGCAGCCTGGCAGCAGGGCATCCACGGCGCTGCGGGCAACTTCGTGGTCGGCGCGGCCCAGGACTTCCTGGGCTACGAGTATCCGGCTTACGCCTTCCCATTCACGCTGGAGGGGTCCGATGAGCACATCTTCAACCCCAGCGTCACGCTCGGCGACCAGGTTGTCACGGCGGGCGAGCAGGACGCCCAGCAGCTCGGCTTCAACGTCGATTTCACCTCAAACGCAGAGGTGAGTGCGCTCCAGAACGACTATCTGCGCCCCTTCAAGCCGGGGGTGCAGGTGTTGTCGTTCCCAGCCTCCGGCGACCTGGGTGCCGATGGGAGCGGTTTCACCCCGACGATCGAGGGCATCTCGCAGGCGGCCCGAGTGTCCTCGACCGGCGCCTGCGTGGCCGACCCCCTAGGAGCCTGCCCGTTCCCACCGGCGCCGATGGGTGGCTTCCACTGGAGCTTTGGCGACGGGACCACGGCAACCACCCCGCCCCAGATATTCGCGCGGGCATGGTTCTCCCCCTTTATCCACCACCGCTACACAAAGCCCGGCACCTACCAGCTCACGGTCTCCGCGAGCGACCAGAACGGCCAGTCAGATTCGATGACGCTGCCCATCCATGTGTATCCCGCGTTGCGTGTGCGGATCCTCCGGCATGGTCGCCGCGCAGTGGCAAAGGTCAACGGCGGCGACCAGGGGGTGCTTTCCTACCGCTGGAGTGTCAACGGTCGCCAAGCAGACGCAGGCCCGTCGATTGCGGCTCCACGCGGCGCTCGCCTGCGGGTCAGCGTCAGCGATGCCGCGGGGGGCCTGGCAACCGCCAACAGCGCCTGAGGCGTGCTGCGGCTCCTGATCTCCTGTCCGGACGGGCCGGGGATCATCAGCGCAGTCTCGACATTCCTGTTCGAGGCGGGCGCCAACATCGTCCGCTCGGACCAGTACTCGACCGATCCCGAAGGAGGGACGTTCTTCCTGCGCATGGAGTTCACGCTTGCGCCGGAGGCGCAAGCCGGACTGGACGAGCGGTTTGCAGCGTCCGTCGGCGAGCGTTTCAGGATGCGCTGGCGCTTCTGGGACGGGAGCCGGCCCAAGCGGGTGGCGATCCTGGTCTCACGCGAGGATCACTGCCTGCTTGATCTGCTGTGGCGCTGGCAGCGCGGCGAGCTGGAGGCCGAGATCGGGCTGGTGGCCTCAAATCACGAAGACCTGCGCCAGGCCGTGGAATCGTTCGGTCTCCCCTACCACCACATCCCAGCTGAGGAAAAGGTCGCCGCGGAGGCGGAACTCCTTGAACTTCTGGCGGGACGTTGTGAGCTGGTGGTACTGGCCCGATACATGCAGATCCTCTCGGGCGAGTTTCTGGAGCGGCTGGGTGTGCCGCTGATCAATATCCACCACTCGTTCCTCCCCGCCTTTCCCGGGGCGCAGCCATATGAGCAGGCCAAGCGACGCGGGGTGAAGCTGATTGGCGCCACCGCCCACTACGTGACCGAGGAGCTCGACGCCGGCCCGATCATCGAACAGGACGTGATCCGGGTCACGCATCGCGACGGCCTTGAGACTCTGAGACGCCGTGGGGCCGACATCGAGCGGGCGGTGTTGGCCCGGGCCGTGGAGTGGCACTGTGAGGACCGGGTCCTACTCCACGGCCAGACCACGGTCGTATTTCAGTAGACCTCAGCGAGCGCGGCGCGCTGTGCCTCCGCCGCGGCAGCAAGCTCCCGCTCGCCGCGGCTGATGAACGTCTCACCCGTCCATGCGCCGGGCTTGCGCCGAGCCTTGCCGCCCGGAAACGCCAGGCGCAGGATCGTCCGCTGCACAACGCCCAACTGCTTGGAGAAGCGACCTGTGTTGTAGGGCAGGCCGTATCGCTTGCAAATGTCGCGTACGCGCGGCGCAATTTCTCCATACCGGCTGGAGGGCATGTCGGGATAGAGGTGGTGCTCCACCTGGTAGCCGAGGTTGCCGCTCATCACGTGGAAGAGCGGGCCGCCGGTTATGTTGGCGGCCCCAATCAGCTGCCGCACGAAGCGACCGCCGGGCGTCTCGTCCCGTACCTCTTCCTCGGAGAAGACATAGGTCTGGTCCGGGAAGTGACCGCAGAAGATGATCCAGTTCGACCACACGTTGCGCACGATGTTCGCGGTGAAGTTGGCCTTTGCCGCGGACTTATACGAGCCTATGAACGTCTTCACCGGGTCGAATTTCGTGCGCTTGCGACGCGGACGATTCCGGTTGGTCAAGGCCGTTACCAGGGCCTGTACCCCCGTATCCACGGCGGCGCTCAGCGCCGGCCAGGCCACGTAGTCCTTCTGGATCTGGAGCCGGCCTTTCCCAGAATCCCCTTCAGCTCCTTGCGGACGTCCTTCATCGGCTTCTCCCCCGCGCGAATCGCCGTGAAGTCCAAGTCGTGCACCGCCACGCCCCACTCGAACGTCAGCATCAGCAGGATGTTGTACAGCGGCTGGAGCAGGTAGACCGGGTGCCATCTCTGCTGCGGGTCGATCCGCATGATCTCGTAGCCAAGGTCCCGATCCTTCCCCAGGATGTTCGTGTAGGTGTGATGGATGTAGTTGTGTGAGTGCTTCCACGCCTCCTTGGTCGAGGCCGTGTCCCAGTCCCACACCTGCGAGTTGATCACCGGGTCGTTCATCCAATCCCACTGGCCGTGCATGACGTTGTGGCCGATCTCCATGTTCTCCAGGATCTTGGCCGTGGAAAGAGTGGCCATCCCCAGCCACCAGGCGGGGGTCCAGCGACTGCCGAACAGCTCCACGCGGCCGAGAAGCGCCAGCCGGCGCTGTAGCGCGATCAGGCCGCGGATGTAGCGCGCGTCCCGGTCGCCTAGGTCGGCGCGCACCTCGTCGTGGAGCTTGTCGAATTCTTTGCCAATCTCAGCCAACTGCTCGTCGCTGAGCGCCGCCAGCGGGTTCGGGTTGCCGTTGTGGTCGTGGGTCTTGTATCCGGTGGCCATCTATCTCCTTCAGAGTTCGATCTCGACAGGTCCCTCGGGCGCGTTGATGCACGTCCTGGTTGGCTGCCCCTCCTCGCCACAGACATTGCCGTTGCGCAGATCTCGCACCCGTCCCGAGCGCAACGTACCGACGCAGGTGTGACAGATCCCCTCGCGGCAGCCGAACGGAAGCTCAAGCCCAGCCTCCTCTCCGCACACCAGAATCGGCTTGGTCCCGTCCGCCTCCACCGTGCAGTCGGACTTCAGAAACGTGATCTTCCCCCCTGCACCTGGCTCGCCCTCGAGCTTGGGTTGAAACCGCTCCATGTGCAGCCGATCGAGGATCTCCGCCGTTTCCCAGTGATCGGTGAGGGCGTCGAGCATCGGCCCAGGTCCGGACGCGAAGGTCTCGCGCTCGCGCCAGTCCTCGCTCAGACGGTCAAGGTCAGCGGGCGCAAGACGGCCCATCGTCGACGTGTGCTGCTCATGTAGCTGGAAACCAGGGAATCGCTCGGCCAGATCACGCAACTCGCCCCCAAATATCACGTCGTCGGGGGTTCTGGCCGAGTGCAGCAGCACCGCATCGTCAAGCTGCTCCTGGCTGGCCAGATGGCGGAGCATGCTCATGATCGGAGTGATGCCGCTGCCCGCACTGATGAACAGCAGCTTGTGTGGCGGGGGATCGGGAAGGACGAAATCGCCCTCCACGCCGCCCAGCGAGACGATCGCTCCGGGGCGGCCGTGGCGGACCAGGTACGGAGAGACGGCACCTTTCTCCACGAGCTTCGGAGTGATGGAGATGCAGCCGTCCCGGCGATCAGGGTCGGACGTCAGCGAGTAGGCGCGCCAATGACGAACGCCGCGGATGTCCACGCCGATCCGGCAGTACTGCCCTGCCTGGTGCCCTTCCCACCGGTATCCGGGCTTGATCATGACTGTCGCTGCGTCACGTGTCACCTGGTCGATCCGTTCGATCCGCCCGCGCAGCTCGCGGGTGGACCAGAGCGGGTTGATCAACTCGAGGTAGTCGTCGGGAAGCAGCGGGGTGCTGAACGCTCTCACCGCGCGCAGGATCGCCCGCTGGACTCGGGGAACATTGGGTTTTGCGCCGATCTCAGCCATCAAAACGCCCTTCAGGACGTGTACCCGAGCGCCCCCGGCACGTAACACCAAACGATGAGACATTGATCGGTGTCACAGTGTGGGGCCATGCCGGGTCCGCGGCCGAAATCACGAACGCAGGATCGCACGCCTGCGGGCCGGGGGCGCCCCTCGCATGACGCCGTTGCGTCGCCTTGGATACCGTGCCTTTCTTCTGGTACTCGTAGGGGAAGGTCAAGCTTCGGATGAGGACGTCTAATCCAGCTGGTTCGCCAGCGCTGGCGGAGGCAGCGCCAGCAGCTGTAGATACCGCTCGGCATGAGACGTCGCCCCAGCAGTCGGTAACCGGAGCGGCCGACCATGCGCTTTCCCGAGCCACGTCGCACCTGCGCTCGCTCCAGTATGCCGACGGCCACTGGCGAGGGCTGCTGGAAACGAACGTGACGATGGATGCCGAGGACATGCTGGTCCGAGAGTTCCTCGGCGCACGCGATCCGGAGCGGTCCCAGCGATCGGCTCGCTGGATCCGCGGCCACCAGTCCGTCGACGGCAGCTGGCCCAAGTTCTTCGGCGGGCCGGGCGATGTCTCGACCACGATCGAGGCCTACTGGGCGCTGCGGCTGGCCGGGGATGACCCACAGGCCGAGCACATGCAACGGGCTGCGGCGTGGACACGGGCGCACGGGGGGCCGAGAGCCGCGCGGGTGTTCACACACATCTGGATGGCGCTTTTCGGACTTTGGCCGTGGGAGGAGATCCCTGCCCTCCCCCCCGAGCTGATCTTCTTGCCGAGCTGGGTCCCTCTCAATCCCTACGACTTCGCCTGCTGGGCGCGCCAGACGATCGTCGCGCTGACGATCGTCCGCTCCTACCGGCCGGTGCGCCCGCTCGCGTTCAACCTTGACGAACTCGGACCGGGCGCGCCTCCTGCGCCCGTGCGGCCGAGCACGTTCAACGGGCGCCTCCTCGTGGTGCTGGACAAGATCGCGCGGGCCTATGAGCGCCGGCCGCTGCGTCTCGCGCGCCGGGCGGCGCTGCTCGCCGCGGAACGCTGGGTCATCGCCCGGCAGGAGGCCGACGGCAGCTGGGGCGGGATCCAGCCGCCGTGGGTGTACTCGCTGATCGCGCTCTCGCTACGGGGCTATCCGCTTGACCACCCCGTGATGCGTGCCGGCCTGGCCGGCCTCGATGAATTCACGGTCCACTACTCCGAGGTGAACTGGCTCGAGGCGTGCCAGTCGCCGGTGTGGGACACGGCGCTCGCGATTCTCGCGCTCCTCGACGCCGGGGTCGACGCGGCTGATCCTGATCTCGTCCGCGCCGGTGACTGGCTACTGGACCGTCAGATCACCGACCGCGCCGGGGATTGGCCAGTGCGACGGCCACACCTGGAGCCGGGCGGCTGGTCATTTGAGTACCACAACCGCAACTATCCGGATACCGACGACACGGCGGTGGTGGCGCTGGCGCTCCGACGGCTCGGCCATCCCGACACCGGCCGCGCAGAGCAGGCGCTGGAGCGGGCCGCGACGTGGATGATCGGGATGCAGTCAAAGGACGGCGGATGGGGAGCGTTCGACGTCGACAACTGGCGGGGGCTGTGCCGCGACATGCCCTTCTGTGACTTCGGAGAGGTGATCGATCCTCCGAGCGCTGATGTGACCGCCCACGCGGTTGAACTGCTGGCGGCCGAACCGTATCCCGGCACCAGCGAGAGCGCCGCCCGTGGGATCACCTGGCTGCGGGGAGAGCAGGAGCGTGACGGATCGTGGTTCGGGCGTTGGGGAGTGAACTATGTCTACGGGACCTGGTCGGTACTGTGTGCGCTCGTGGCCGCCGGACTCTCTCGGGAGGATCCGATGATCAAACGGGGCGCCGATTGGTTGAAGGCGCATCAGAACCCGGACGGTGGCTGGGGCGAGGACATCCGCTCCTACACGGACCGTGCGTGGATCGGCCGGGGGGACAGCACGGCGTCACAGACGGCCTGGGCATTGATCGCGCTGTACGAGGCCGGCGAGGTTGGATCTGAGGCTGTCACTCGTGGAATTCGCTGGCTGTGCGACACACAGCGTGACGACGGCACCTGGGATGAGCCGCAGTTCACCGGCACCGGATTTCCGACCGACTTCTACATCAATTACCACCTATATCGGCTCGTGTTCCCGGTGATGGCGCTCGGCCGGTGCCTCGGAGCGCGGCGGTCATGATGGCGCTCGGCCGGGGGAGCGCGGCGGTGCGCTCGGCCGGCCCGGAGCGCGGCGGGGGTGACGACGACGGGGGCGCGGTCGATGCCAACCCCGGCCGCGGTGATGGGGCAGGCGCGAGCGGAGAACTTCCCGGTGGCCAGCCGGCTGCTGCCGCGGAGCGTCCGCGCGCAGCTGCTTGCGGTGTATGGCTTCGCTCGCCTCGTCGATGACATCGGGGACGAGGCCAGCGGCGACCGGCTGGCGATGCTCGACGAGGTCCAGGCCGATCTGGAGCGCTTGTGGGCCGGTGAGGAGCCCCAAGAAGTGCTGGTCGCCAGGCTGCGCGCAGCGGTGAGCGCGCACCGTCTGCCGCTCGAGCCGTTCCGAGCCCTGATCGAGGCCAACCGCCAGGACCAGCTGGTCCACCGATACCAGACGTTTGCGGAGCTCGAGTCCTACTGCGAACTGTCGGCAAATCCGGTCGGAGAGCTGGTCCTGCGAATCTTTGACGCCGCCACCCCGCAGCGGATCGCGCTGTCGGACAAGGTGTGCACCGCGCTTCAGCTCGTCGAGCATTGGCAGGACGTGGCCGAGGATTACGCCGCCGGCCGGATCTACCTGCCCGCGGAGGATCGCGACCGGTTTGGCGTTGGCGAGGCCGACTTCAACGCGCCGGCCGCGACGCCGGAGCTGCGTTCGTTGATGGCGTTCGAGGTAAGCCGAGCCCGTGAGCTGCTTGACCAGGGGGCACCGCTTGCGGGCACGCTTCGGGGACGCCCGGCATTTGCCGTCCGCGCGTTCGTGGCCGGCGGGCGCTCGGCTCTGCGGGCGATCGAACGCGCCGACTATGACGTGCTCGCCACGCGGCCTCGCGCCGGACGTGCCGAGCGGGCTCGCCAGCTGATGCTGGAGCTCTTGCGAGGTGGCCCACGATGACGCTGGCCTCCGCCGCCGAGTCCCAGGTGCTCGAGGGCTATCGCGCGTGCGAGGCGCTGACCCGCTCGCAGGCCGCGAACTTCTATTACGGCATCCGACTGCTTCCGGCGGCCAAGCGACGGGCGATGTGCGCGGTTTACGCCTTCGCGCGCAGGATCGATGACATCGGCGACGGCGAGGCACCCCCCGAGGTCAAGCTCTCGGAGCTGGCCGCGGCGCGCGCCAACCTTGCGGAGGTGGAAGGCGACTCCATGCGGCTGGCGCTAGCCGACGCCGAGCGGCGGTTTGGCCTTCCGCACGACGCGCTCGAGGATCTGATCGCCGGCGTTGAGATGGACGTCCGGGGCATCAGCTATGAGACCTTCGATGAACTCGTGGTCTACTGCCGCCGGGTTGCCGGCACCATCGGTCGCCTGTGCCTGGCCATCTTTGGCAGCTCTGATCCGTCCGCCGCCGAGCCGCTGGCCGATGATCTAGGGATCGCCATGCAACTGACGAACATATTGCGAGACGTGCGTGAGGATCTCGACCGCGGTCGCGTCTATCTGCCCGCCGAGGATCGCCGGCGGTTCGACAGCGAGGACCTACGCGCCGCGCCGCCCGGGCACGTCGCCGCGCTGATCTCCTTCGAGGTCACACGCGCGCGAGAGTGGTTTGACCGCGGCCTGGGGCTGCTCGAGCTGATCGATGGCCGGAGCGCGGCGTGCGTGGCGGCGATGACCGGGATCTACCGCCGGATCCTGGAGCGCATCGCCGCCCAACCGGCCTCGGTCCTGCACCAGCGTGTCTCGCTACCGCCCTGGGAGAAGACCTGGGTGGCCGTGCGAAGCCTGGCACGGGTGAGCCCATGAGCGGCGGACGCGTCGTGGTCGTCGGTGGCGGCCTGGCCGGAATCACCGCCGCGCTCGACTGCGCGGATGCTGGCGCCCACGTCACGCTGGTAGAGGTGCGTCCCCGTCTCGGTGGAGCTGCCTATTCGTTTCAGCGCGATGGGCTGTGGCTTGACAACGGCCAGCACGTGTTCATGCGGTGCTGCAGCGCCTACCGGGACCTCCTGGATCGCCTTGGCACCGCGGGCAAGACCGTCCTCCAGAGGCGGCTGAGCGTGCCGGTGCTGGCGCCCGGCCACCCCGCCACGAGGATTGCTCGCGGCGGGCTCCCGGCTCCGATGCACCTCGCCGGCTCGCTGCTGCGCTACCGCCACCTGTCGCTGAGAGAGCGCGTGGCCAGCGCCCGTGCTGCCCTGGCGCTGGAGCGAGTGGACCCCGACGACCCCGCCGCCGAGGAGCGGAGCTTTGCCGACTGGCTGAACCAGCACGGTCAGAGCGCGCGCTCCATCGAAGCGCTCTGGGAACTGATCGCGCGTCCGACGCTGAACCTGCGGGCTGCCGACGCCTCGCTGGCCGCCGCCGCCTTTGTGTTCCGCGTCGGTCTCCTGGGACGGGCCGATGCCGGTGATCTCGGCTACGCAAGGGAGCCGCTTCAGGCGATCCACGGCGACGCCGCGCTTGTGGTCTTGCAGGCCCGCGGCATCGACGTACGGCTGGGCTGGCGCGCGCAACACATCGATCTTCACAGCCCGCGTTTTTCGGTCGCCGGGCCCGCGGAGAGCCTCGAGGCGGACGCCGTCGTTGTCGCTGTGCCGCATGATCGAGCAGCGAGTCTCATGCCGTCCGGAGCGGGCGAGGCCCGGTGGCCGGAGCTTGGCACCTCTCCGATCGTGAATCTCCACGTTGTCTACGACCGGCCCGTCCTGGAGCTTGAGTTCGCCGGAGTCATCCGCTCCCCGGTGCAGTTCGTGTTCGACCGCACCGAGTCCTCGGGGCTCCAGCGGGGTCAATGCCTGGCCGTCTCGCTCTCGGCGGCCGATGAGGAAGCCGGCGCGCCCGCCGAGGAACTCCGCACGCGGTTTGAATCGGCGCTGGCTGAGCTGCTGCCGGCCGCACGCCAGGCTCGGATCGAGCGCTTCGTCGTCACGCGTGAGCACGCTGCGACGTTCAGAGCGGCTCCCGGAGCGCGGCGCCTGCGGCCGGGAGCGCGTACCGACCAGCCCGGGCTGGCGCTGGCTGGCGCGTGGACGGACACCGGCTGGCCCGCAACGATGGAGGGCGCCGTGCGCTCGGGTCACGCCGCCGCCGAGGCCGCGCTGAGCGCGCTCGGGGCCGAGCGGGCGCTCGCGGGGGCCTCGGCGTGAGCCGGCTGCTGCTGCTCGCCCCGATGGGGCTAGAGGCTCGAGCGCTCCGTCGGGGGGCTCCCGAGGCCCGCATCGTGCGTACCGGAATGGGGCCTCGCCGGGCCCGCGCCACCGCGGCTCGTGTGGCCGGAGGAGAGGAGCCGGCGGTCGCGGTCGTCGGCTTCGCTGGTGCGCTGACGCCGGAGCTCAAGCCCGGAGATGTGGTCGTGGCAACCGAGCTTCGCCGCCGGGACGGAAGCACGGTGGCTCGGTGCCACGGAGCAGGCGTGATTGCGGGGATGCTGGCGCGGCGCGGGTTTCTCACCCACACCGGCCCAATCGTCTCCGTTAGGGCTCCGGCATTCGGCGCGTCTCGCGGACGTCTTGCCAAGTCCGGCGCCCTGGCGGTGGACATGGAGTCGGCCTGGCTGACGGTCGCCGCTGGTGACCGGCCTTTCGCCGTCGTCCGGGTCGTGCTCGACACCCCGGAGCGCGAGCTGACCCAGCCGCTGGCGACGATCTCCGGCCTCAGGCGTTCCGCGCAGGTCCTCGCCCTCTTGGGGAGTGCGCTGATCGAGTGGGCGGACGCAGTCGGGCCGCGACAGCTGGTGCTGGCGGCTCCCCGCGCATCGTGCGCAGGAGTGGAGCGGGCGATAGAGGTGGTGGAGCGGGCGCTCGACCACTTCGGGGCACCCGTCTACATGCGCAAGGAGATCGTGCACAACCGGCACGTCGTCTCAGAGCTCGAGCGCCGTGGCGCGGTATGCGTGGATGAGCTGAACGAGGTGCCTCCGGGCTCCACGGTGGTGTTCTCGGCCCACGGCGTGTCGCCCGCTGTCCGCGAGCAGGCCCGGGCCCGAGAGCTAAACGTGATCGACGCCACCTGCCCGCTGGTGAGCAAGGTCCATGCCGAAGCCCGCCGGTTCGCCTCGGATGACTACACGATCGTGTTGGTTGGCCACGAAGGCCACGAGGAGGTCGAAGGGACCTCGGGGGAAGTCCCCGGCCGAATCCGCGTGATCGCCTCCGAGGAGGAGGTGGAGGAGATTCAGGTTGCCGAGTCTGACCGCGTCGCGTACCTCACGCAGACCACGCTGGCAGTCGACGAGACCCAGGGGATCGTGTCTCGCCTCAGAGAGCGGTTCCCAACGATCGTCGGCCCCAGCTCCGAGGACATCTGCTACGCGACCCAGAACCGCCAGGATGCGGTCAAGGAGCTGGCCCGCACGTGCGATCTGCTACTGGTGGTGGGCTCCCGCAACTCGTCGAACTCGAACCGGCTCGTCGAGGTCGCCCAACGCCACGGGTGCTCGGCCCGGCTGGTTGACGACGAATCTGAGATCGAGATCAGCTGGCTGCGTGGGGCGCAGCGCATCGGCATAACGGCGGGGGCATCGGTCCCCGAACGGATAGTCCAGCGGGTGATCGCGGCCCTTGGGATACTAGGCCCTTCTGAAGTCAGCGTGGAGACAATCGCTGACGAGTCGGTCTCGTTCGCCCTGCCCCGCGAGGTGCGCGGGTAAGCTCTACGTAAGATGCCCGTACCAATCCGTCAGAGTGTCAAGGTCGGCTCCTACATCCTGCGCCAGCGCCTGGCGCGGCGCGACAGGTACGCGCTCGTCCTGGAGCTGGAGCCGCTATTCCAGTGCAACCTGGCCTGCGCGGGCTGCGGCAAGATCCAGCATCCCGATCACATTCTCCGCCAGCGCATGTCGGTGGAGGACGCCGTGGGGGCGGTCCTGGAATGCGGGGCTCCGGTCGTATCGATCGCGGGCGGCGAGCCGCTGGTCCATCCGGAGATCGATCAGATCGTGGGCGAGCTCGTGAGGCGCAAGAAGTTCGTGTACTGCTGCACCAACGCGCTGTTGCTCGAGAAGAAGCTGGACAAGTTCGCCCCCTCCCCCTACTTCGCGTGGGCCGTGCACATGGACGGGCTGCGTGAGCGCCACGACAAGTCGGTGTGCCGGGACGGAGTGTTCGACAAGGCGATCGATGCGATTCGCGCCGCCAAGGCGGAGGGCTTCCGCGTGACCACCAATACCACGTTCTTCTCCGACGACACCCCTCAGACGGTCAGAGAGGTGCTCGACTTCCTCAACGACGAGCTCGGTGTCGACCAGATGATGATCTCGCCGGCCTACGCGTACGAGAAGGCGCCTGACCAGGAGCACTTCCCGGGTGTGGAGCAGACGCGCAAGCTGTTCCGGAGCGCGTTCGCCGACGGCCGGCGCAAGAAGTGGCGCCTGAACCACTCGCCGCTGTTCCTCGACTTCCTGGAGGGGCGGATCGACTTTCGCTGCACCGCATGGGGTATCCCCAGCTACTCAATCTTCGGGTGGCAGCGCCCGTGCTACCTGATGTCGGACGGGTACGCGTCGAGCTACCGGGAGCTGCTTGAGGAGACCGATTGGGAGCGCTACGGCCGTGGCCAGGATCCACGGTGCGACAACTGCATGGCCCATTGCGGGTATGAGCCGACGGCGATCCAGCACGCCGTCCGTGCGCCGCACAAGGCGCTCCTTTCTGCGCTACGCGGCTGACCTGCGGTGCGTGTACTGCTCACCGGCGCCAGTGGCTTCATCGGGAGCCACGTGGCGGCCGAGCTGCGGCGTGGCGGGGCCGATGTCCGCGCGTTCTGCCGTAGCGAGCCGCCACCTGAGGCGAGGGTCCATGACTGGCAGCCCGGCGACGTCCGCGACGCGGACGCCGTAAGACGCGCCTTCGCGGGGTGCGATGCGGTGGTTCACGCCGCTGCGCTCTACAGCTACAGGCGCGTTGACGCCGACGCGATGGAGGAAATCAACGTCGGGGGGACGCGCAACGTGCTCAACGCGGCAGCCCGCTCGGGGAGTGGCCGCGTGCTGTGCACGTCCAGCTCGGCCACGTGTGGTCCGGTCCGCGGCCGTCCGGCCACCGAGACCGACCATCCGCCAGGCTGGGAGCTTCGCGTGCCGTATAAGCGCACCAAAGTGGCTGCCGAGGAGCTGGCTCTGGCGGCGGCGCGCGACGGGCTGGACGTCCTGTTTGTGAATCCGACGACCGTGGTGGGCCCGGGCGATCGGCAGCCCACTCCCAGCGGCAAGATGGTCAAGGACGTGGTGGAGGGCCGGATGCTCGGTTATCTGGAGGGCGCCGGGCTCAACATCGTTTCGGCGGTCGATGTCGCCCGTGGCCATCGCCTGGCACTTGAGCACGGCCGCCGCGGCGAGCGCTACATCCTGGGCTCGGAGAACCTGGCGTTACGCGAGGCGCTCGCCCTCGCAGCCAGGGCCGGCGGGGTACGGGCCCCCTGGCTGCCCGTTCCGTGGGGGATGGCGTACGCGGCGGCGCTCGGAGCGCGTCTGGCGGGGCGGGCGGCGAGGCGTGAGCCCGACCTGCTCGTGCTCGACGAGGTGCGGCTTGCCCGGCTCCCGCTGTTCTTCAGCTCCGATAAGGCCCGTACCGAGCTGGGCTACGCTCCGCGTCCGGCCGCCGAGGCGCTGACCGCCGCCGCCAGCTGGTTTGCGGAGTCGCTTCCGCGCCGCGCCGTCCTGCGGCCCACGGCGAGAACGACCTCCGCCGGGTCGGGATAGCCGCGGGTATCGAGCGGCGCCGGCCGCTCCCGACACAGCGTGCGCTCAAGTGCCTTGGGCAGCTCGCCGAGGTCTCGCGCCCATGCGGCCAGACCGAGGCCTTCCATCGCCGCCGCGTGCGCCCGCACGTGGGCCACTCCGCGGCCCAGGTTGATCAGTGGGCAGCCCACCACCCGCGCCTCGAGCGCTGTGGTGCCGCCCGTCGTGTGGATCAGGGCGTCGGATGCCGCCATCACCTCGGGCATCTGCTCGGTGAAGCCAAGCGTGCGGATCCGGTCTGATCCGGCGTGCTCACTCGCCAAGCGGGACCGAAGCGGTTCGTTGCGCCCGGCAAGCGCGACAACCACGGCCTCAGGGCGCTCGGCGAGCACCACATCGACCGCCTGCGCCAGCTCGCCCATGCCCCAGCCGCCACCGGAGACGGTGATCACCTCGCCGCTCTCCGGGAGCGCAAGCCGCGCCCGGGCCGCGTTTAGCGAGGGCCTAGCGTAGAAGCGCTCGTCGACCATTGCCCGCACCACCACGGCCCGGCCCGGACCCCCGATTCGCTCAGCCTCGGCCTTCGCCTCCGGCCAGGAGAGCAGGTGCATGTCGATCCCCGGGTGCACCCAGTAGTAGAGCCCGGCGGGATCCGATATCGACGAGCAGACTGGGACACGGAGCTGAGCGCGGGCCCGCAGCTCGCCGAGCGCCGCGCTGAGAACCGGGAACTCAGTCACCACCACGTCCGGGCGGTGCTCATCGATCGCAGAGCGGAGCCCGCCGCCGCCCAGGATCCCTAGCGCCCGCTGGGCTGCGCGGCGAGGAAGATCGAGCTGGAAGAACACGCGGTAGGAGAGCTCGTACGTCCACCGCGCCTGCTCCAGATGGGTGTGAAAGCCCCGGGTGAGAAAGCCGCCTAGCCGCGGCCCCAGCACCGAGAGATCTTCTCGGAGAATTACGGCTTCGACCTCAGGCCGGCGCTCGAGCCTAGCCGCCAATGAGCGAGCGGCGGTGACGTGACCCTCGCCGATTGCGGCGCATAGCACGAGCACCCGCACCGGCCAATCGTGGCAGGTCCGCGGCGGACGGTAGGCTCAACCAGCCCATGCACCGGCGCTTGCTTCTGCTGATGGCGCTGGCCATCGTTGCGACGGCAGGCGTGATTGCGCTGATCGGGCAGGCGGCTCATTTCGGAACGCTTGCGCACCGGCTCGACCGAGCCGAGTTGGGCTGGCTCGTGGTGTGCGCGGCCGGACAAGTCATCTCCTATGCGGGCTACGTCGCGTGCTACCAGGCGATAGCCCAGCTGTCCGAGGGCCCGCGGATCCCAGTGCCGGTCGTGCTGCGGGTGATCTTCCTGGCGTTTGGCGCGTTCAGCGTTGCGACGACCGTCGGCGGGCTGTCGGTCGACTTCTGGGTACTCCGCGAGGCCGGTGAGCCAGCCGATCGGGCAAGCGCCCGAGTGATCGCGCTGGAGACGCTGCGGTGGGCCGTGCTGGCGCTGGCCACATGCGTGGCGTCCGTGCTGGTGCTGGCCCGGGTAGCCCACAGGCCGCCTTGGGGGGTGGCTGCCGGATGGCTGGTCGTGACACCCGCCTGCTTCATTGCAGCCCGGTGGTTCAGCGCCCCGGCTCGTCGCGAGCGCTTCATGGTCGGCGAGGGGATATTCCGCCGGGCCCTGGCGGTGGCTGTTCGAGCGCTGGTCTATCTGCGTGAGCTGGCCGGCGCGCCCGCTTCGTTGCGCGCCCGAGCCGTCCTCGGTGCCGCCGCGTTCTGGGCGGGGGAGATCATCTGCGCCTGGGGCGCGCTACGCGCCTTTGGGGCGCATGTCGGTGCTGTCCCACTGATCGTCGGCTACTCCACCGGGCTGCTCTCGGAGATGATCCCGCTTCCTGCCGGGGGGTCGGGAGGAGTCGACGCCGCGCTGACCGGAGGCTTCGTGCTGGCGGGGATCTCCCTGTCGAGCGCGCTGCTGGCGGCGGTCACGTTTCGGGTGTTCACCTTCTGGCTGCCGGCCGTGGTGGCGTTGCTGTCGGTTGTTACGGTGGGCGGCCTGCGCCGCCGGCTGCAGGAGATCGCCGCTGAGCGTGCCTGAGCGGCAGCGCTGAGATACAAAAGCTCTGCATACCGCCCGCGTTATATGGCCCGGAGTGCTGCGCAACCCCAATCGCCGAAAGCTGGTCTTCGGAGCCGCCGCCGTGGTGGCCGCGATCTGCGTGCCAGGCGCCTCCGCATCGCTGTCCGCGTCGCTGCCGGTGGTCGATCCCACCGTGCCCGCGAACCGCGCGGTCGAGCCGATCGTGATGACGGGAGCAGAGTTCCCGGGCATCGCCGTACCTCAGAACGAGACCGCCAAAGCACCCCTCACCGACCTCGTCTCCTGCCAGCCAGGCTCGAATACGGACAACTGCAACCACAACGAGTACTCACCGCCTCAACTCGACACAAGTGGGGCGCAGAACCAGCTTCCGGTCAAGGGCGTCTACCCGAACCAGCTGCTCGGCTATCAGTGGGACGCGCGCCACCATCGTTACCGCCAGATCCCGTTCCAGGTGGACAAGGTGTTCACCCGCTACCTCGAGAACGACGCGTCCGGGTTCGCCATCTATTCGGGAGCCGACCAGCACACCACCTACCAGTGGGACAACGAAGGCTTCCGCGCCTACCCTGACCCCAAGGATCCGTGCCACGCGCTGTACAAGCCGCCGGCGAAGGACCCGATCCCCTACTTCGACACCAACGACGAGGTGTCGTTCATGTACTCGGACAGCGGGCCGAAGGCGCCCACTGATGCCCGGATGCCGAAGGGGATCATCGGCGAACGCGCGGTTCGGATCAGCGATCCCCTGAACCCCTCCGCCGGCGACCGCTACGTGTACGTGCTGGTGTCCGGACCCGGCGGTCCAAAGCCGGCCTACAACGCGTCCAATGGCTACGTCCGCTACATGCGCGACCCCGCGGGCTCGGCGACGCCAGCTGACGAGTACGCGTTCTCGCAGTCGAGCTACTCCAACTACGGCAACGCCCCCACGGGTGTGACCTGCGGCGCCCCATCGCCCGGGCACCCATATGGCACACCGATCCTGGACGCAAGCGGCAAGCCCGTGATAGCGCGCCACCGGCCGCTGGACACGGCGACCGTGAGCACCCAGCGCTACACGTTCCGCTACGACGGTCGCTGGCTGATGACGGGCATCGGCATCTCCCCGAACGACAGGGGCCTGAGGGCCGGCAACTTCGGCCCCAACCTGGTCGATCGCTGGAAGGCGAGGGCCTTCGCCCAGGACCCATCGTCGAAGACGCCGTGCTGCGGGTTTGAGGAGGAGGACACCCACTGGGGTGGATCCAGCACGCTGATGGGCGAGCGCGTGGGTCCGGTGCGGGCGATCCGCGCCACGTGGGGGGCGGACTCAGGCACCAATGTGGTCCGGATGGAGACCTTCTATGCGGACCAGGTTCGGATGAAGAGCTGGCTGCGGGTGCACGTGATTCCGCCGCTGGACGGGATCTACGCGCAGTGGGACTTCCGGGCCGGGCGGATGACCAGGTACTACAACCCCAACGTGCCGGGGGGCGTCGCAGTCGACGGTCGCAACGACACCGTCTTCGGAAACCTCGACGACCCCTGCAACAGCAACTACAACGGCACGAACGAGGGCACCGGCATCCAGGGCACCGGGACCCCGCTCGACGGCACCGACCCCAACCAGACCTACCGCCAGCTCTACCAGGGCACCGGCATCTGCAGCTCCGGTTGGCCCTATCACCAGTCGATCAATGTGGCCGACCCTACGTTCGAGAGCCTGAACGCGTCTCTTCAGTGGAATGAGACGGCCGGTCCGTGGGGCACGATCGTCGACCGCTACCAGGTCGATAACGTCAAGGATCTCACCCCGGGCGGGCTGGCCCAGTCGATGGTCGCCCTCCCCTACTATCGCGATGACTCGTGCTTCGACGACGGAACGGGGTCGGACCCGGGCCCACGGGTCAACCCCGGGTCAAGCAACGAGCCGCGGACGTATAAGGCGCCGGACGGCAGCACCCAGCCCCGTAAGTGCTGGACCCCGGCCGACGGGATACCGAAGCCGGGCGACCAGCGGTTCCTCCAGGGCGACATCGGCACCCACGGCCTTCACCTGATGTTCCAGGTCGAGTCCGACAACGCTCGCCAGGAGGTCCCGATCGACGAGATCGTCTCGGAGCAGCGAATGGTGATGCTGCCCGGGCAGCAGGGGAACGTCGGCGAGCAGTACGGGAGGGAGTTCGAGAAGCCGCTCCTCGTCAGCGTCCAGGGTGGCGGGGTCGGCGCAGGCTCGGTCACCCCTTGAGCACTCCGAGCGGGGTCAGCTGAGCCACCGGGTCAGCGAGACCGGCCCGCGCGACGATTTCGACGACCCTCTCGACATCCTTGTAGGCGAACGGAGCCTCCTCGGCCAGTCCGCGGTTGGACGGGCAGCGCACCACGATGCCGTCGGCCTCGAGCTGTCGGCGTAGCTCGGCTCCGGTCACCCGCTTCCGCGCCGCGGTCCGGCTCATCCGCCGCCCGGCACCGTGGCACGTGGTCCCGAAAGAGCGCTCCATCGCGCCCTGGCGGCCCACCAGGACAAAGCTTGACGTACCCATGCTGCCCGGGATGAACACCGGCTGGCCGATTTCGCGGTAGGCCCGCGGGATTGCGCGCGAGCCGGCCGGAAACGCTCGTGTCGCGCCCTTGCGGTGCACGCACACCATGCGCCCCCCGTGTTCCTCCAGCTTGGCGACGTTGTGCGCCACGTCGTAGACCTGTCTGGTCGCCGAAGCTGCCGCCGCGCCAAGCACCTGCTCGATGGACTCGCGGACCCGGTGCGCGAGCACGGCGCGGTTGGCCCACGCAAAGTTCGCGGCACACGCCATGGCGCCGAGGTAACGCTGGCCTTCGGGCGCGCCCAGCGGTGCGCACGCGAGCTGACGATCCGGTAGCTCGATGCCGTGACTGGACAGCGCCGTATCCATCATGCGGACGTAGTCAGTGCAGACCTGGTGCCCGAACCCGCGCGAGCCGGAATGGATCAGCACGGTCACCTGATCCTGATCCAGGCCGAACGCCGTGGCGGCGCTCGGATCAAGAATCCGGGCGACGCGCTGCACCTCCAGAAAGTGATTGCCTGATCCGAGCGTCCCGAGCTGATCCGCTCCCCGTTCCCGGGCTCGGGCCGACACCGCCGTGGGATCGGCCTCGGGCAGGCAACCTTCCGATTCGGTGTGCTCGACGTCGTCGTCGGTGCCCAGGCCGGCGTCATCCGACAGCGTCCTCGGCCCGCCGGTCAGGACCCGGTCGAACATGGCTCGGTCGAGCATCAGCGCGCCTCCGTGTCCCGCGCCGACCGGAACTCGACGGGAGATCTCGTACAGCAGCGGCTCAACTCGCCGGCCGAGCTCGCCGCCGCTGAGGGGCAATGCCAGCAACCGGACGCCGCAGTTGATGTCGTAGCCCACGCCGCCCGGAGAGACCACCCCGTCGGGCGGCTCGGTGGCGGCGACGCCACCGACTGGAAACCCATATCCCTGGTGGATGTCAGGCATTGCCAGCGCAGCTCCCACGACCCCAGGAAGGGTGGCCACGTTCTGGACCTGATCAAGCGAGTGGTCGGAGGCGATCTGCTCGATCAGCCCGCGATCAGCGAACACTCGCGCGGGGACCCGCATATCCGCCCTCGCGTCCGAGGGCAGCTCCCAGACCACTTCTCCGACCTGGCGAAAGCCGCGGACGTCGCTCTCAGACATCGAGCACCACCGTAGCCCGATACCCGCCGGCGGTCGGCTCGAACGCGAGTCCGTGGTATGTGGCTCCCTTGATCAGGTGGCGTGGTGCGGAGCGAGTGAACGCCACGGCTGCGCTGAGATATCGCGCGCTCAACTCCATCTTCCGGACGGTCTGCGGTACCAGATCCTCAGTCTCTGCCAGGTAGACGAGCTCGTCCAGCCAGCTCACAAGGAGCGCGCCACGGTCGGCCGCGCTCAGATCAAGCCGGCGTACGACCTCCTCGCCGGAGCCGCCATCGGAGAGCAGTTCACCCACCGCGTGCAGCGCGTCCGCAAACACACCCGCCTCGTCCTCGGCCTCGATCTCCAACTGCAGCTCGGCTGTGTGCTCTACCCAGCGATAGCTCACAGCCGCAGGTCCTTCTCCAGACGCCGTACCGGGACCGACCGGGAGCTACGGCCGGAAGCTCCGCAAGAACGTGAAGTCCTGCTTTCGACTACCGGTCAGCCAGCGGTAGGCGATCCCGATCTCTTCCACGACCCCGTGGCGCACCTTCAGCACAGCCCGGCTGGCCCCAAACGGCGCCAGGTACCAGTAGTTGAGCCCGATATGGAATTGTCCGGTCAGCCGAAGGACCCGTCGCGCAGCCGCCAGCGTTGCTCCGGGCCGCAAATTACGCAAGCTGTAGTAAGAGCTCGAGGTGAGGATCAGAATTACCCGGCCCCGGATCTGTCGCTGCCGCTTCAGCGCGAGGTGGCTGAGTAGGTGTGGCGACGGATAGCCGGCCCGTATCCCGGTGGGGGTCAAGCAGAAGAAATCCATGTAAAGGCGATGACGGGTGGAGAAATGGCGGAACTTGCGCCGAGCCTGGGCTCGCGAGGTCCCCAGTGCCAGCGGCCCCAGTCGCAGTCCTTGTAGCCGGCCAGAGGGCTGAGCACAGCGCGCGCCGCGCTTGCCCGGCCTACCCCCAGGTGGCACGACGTAGAGCGGGGATCCCGATCGCTGGCTCGTGGCAAAGATCTCGCCGTACATCAGCTGGAGATTCTGGGCATTGCTTTGGGCAGCATCCTGCGCGCCCTTGGGATCCAATCGCTGATCGCCCCAGGCCGCCACCAGGTGGCCGCGGGAGTCCGGGAAAACGGTGTTGTTCTCAAACAGGCTGCGGTTGCCGGTACTCGAGCCATCGCAGTAGATCCCGAGGTTGCAGACGTCTCCGTAGTGAACGACGACGCGTGGGTCAGACGCCTGGACCTGGTTGAAATCGGGATGGACTGAGGTTGCGTTGGTGCTCTGGGCCACGTCCAACGTCCACGCCGCGGACGGAGGCTCGGGCTGGTTCTTGCCCTGGCAGGAGGTCTCCGGCGGAGCGCCGGGAGGCGGACAGGTATCGCCGTTCTCGAACGGCCGCGTGGCGTAGTCGGTGCGGTAGTAGACCACCGCGACACGGCCTGCGCTGCCTGCGGTCAGGTTGGGGATGTAGTGGGTGCCGCCGGCGTCGCTGACCATGACCGGCTGGCCGGAGCCGTCGCTTTTGCCGTCCCAGGTGCTCCCGCCGTCGAGGGAGCGCTCCAGGTACACGTCGTAGTGCTTGTCGATCGTGTCGACGTAGTCGATGAAGCTGACATAAACATTGCCGGCGCTGTCCACCGCGAGCGGCGTAAACAGCTCGGACATGTCGGCGCATGTGTTGGTACTGACGCCCTGCACGGGCGCGGTGGCCGGGCAATTCTCGCTGCTGCCGTGGGGCCCGATGTACACCGGGACTTGATGCCAGCTCGAGGAATCCGTGGGAGCGTCCGACCACGCCACATAGAGTTGGTAAAACGGAGCCAGCTGCGTGTAGTTGCACCCGCTCGCTACGTTCGTCTGCGGGTCAGCTGTAGTCCAGACCGCGTAAACCCGCCCGGGGTGCGAGGAGCCGGGCGGCGATACCGCCACCCCGCCGGGAATCGAGTTGCAGGCGGTTTGCGGGTTGGACACCGCCACCGGCGTCCCGCACTGGAGCGACCCCGTAGTCATCGAGCACGTCACGATGTATACGTCCGAGGTGACAAAGTCGTGGTACTCCAGGTAGACCTTGGTGTCCTTGTAGTTGGAATCAGGGCTAAAGACACCGATCCATGGCCGGTCGACCAGGAGCGGCTCACTGGAGGCCGCCCCCGGGGACGCGACACTGGCCACGTCGTTGGCCGTCTGCCAGCTCTTGCCGTCGTCACGGGTGTAGTCGATGTCGGCCTGGAGCGCGGCGGTGAGATGGCCGAGGAACACCGTCCCCGCGCGATCGGCCGCCATCGTTACGTCCCCGGTCTGGCCCTCCGCGCGGCCGTTCAGGTAGCTGTAGTACGCGGTGTTCTCGTGCCAGGTGATCCCATCTGCTGACTGTGAGAGCGTCGTATCGGCGCTGCCCTTGGGGACATTGGGATTCTGCGAGGCGATGTAGAGCTCGCCATCGGATCCGGCGATGCCCGAGGGCTCATTCCAGCCGGCTGGGGTCTGGCTGGTGGCCTGGCTGTTGCCGTTGTAGGACAGAACGTCCGCTGCAGCGACGCCGCACAGCGCGGCAGTAAACCCCACGCTCAGAACCACAGCCACCGCAACTGCCGCGAGCCTGCGCCGCCGCGTCATCCGACTCCTCCCAGGGGCGCTTCTGTCACTAGACCGGTTTTCTGGTTACCCTGGCCCGCCGTCGCCGAAACTTGCAGCAGCTACCCGCCGGCGAGGGCCCCGATGCTGGACAACACCATCGAGGCGCCGCGCTGGTCACCGAGGAGGTTTGCCTCCATCCGGTTCATCACGTAGGCCACCGTGAGGCGCCCATCGAGGTCGTTGAAGATGAGCGAGCCACCGTAGCCGCCCCAGCTGAACGATCTAGGTCCCATCGGCATCGTCTCGCTCGCCAAGCCATAGCCCATCCCGAAGCGAAGCGGCACGTCAAGCACTAGATCCCGCCCGTTTGACTGCTCTTCGAAGATTCTGGTCACCGTCTTCTCTGAGAGCAACCTCGTGCCCCGGGCCTCGCCGCCGGCGGACACGATTGACTGAATGGCGGCGACCGAGCGGGCATTTCCGTGCCCGTTGGCGGCGGGGATCTCCGCCCGGCGCCACCAGTCCTGGAGTGCGGAGTGAACGCCAACCACCGGATTGCTGAAGGTCCGGATCCCGAGCTCGGGAAGGCCCGCTTCCCGAAGGTTGACCGGCTCGGGCATGTGAAGCGGGGACACCCGCCCGTCCTGACTGGCGTCCAGGCCGATGTGGAAGTCGGCCTGAAGCGGCCCCGTGACGGTCTCAGCGAAGAACTCGCCCAGCGACATGCCTGTGATGCGGCGCACCACCTCCCCGACCAGGTAGCCCTGTGTGACCGCGTGGTATCCGGACGCGCTCCCCGGCTCCCACCAGGGAGCCTGACCCGCCAGGAGCGAGGTGCAGCGCTCCCAGTCGGCCAGATCCCGATCCACTATTGGCTCGTCCCACCCAGCCAGACCGGCTGTGTGACTGAGCAGATGCCGCACCTCGACGCGCTCCTTGCCGGCCTGTGAGAACTCCGGCCAGTACCGAGCCACCGGCGCCTCGAGCTCGAGCTCGCCCCGGTCGACCAGGATCAGCGCGCACAGTGCGGTCATAGTCTTGGTCGTCGACCACACATTGACGATCGTGTCCTGTGCCCACTCCTCGGTCCGCTCGCTGTCGAGATAGCCACCCCATACGTCCACCACGAACTCGCCGTCAAGCACGACGGCCACCGATGCACCTATGTCAGCTCCGGAGTCAAGGCTGTGCGAGAGAGCCTCGACGACTGGGGTGTACCGCTGGTCGTATTGACCCTTTACGTCCGCCATCTCGCCCACCCTATCCTCGTCGGCAGCGTCGCGCTTGGGTTAGCCACCGATGAGTTCCTCGGCATCGGACGGTCTGGGGGACATTCGGTCGGGAAGCCCAGCTATCTTCCAAACGTATGTTCGTATCGGATACCACGCCTGAAGAGCAACCGATCGCAGCTTCGGCAAACCGGGCGGCGATCGTGGCCAGCTCACTGAGCCGTACCTTCAAGGGCGGAATCGAAGCCGTTCAGGGAATCGACCTGACCGTGTCCGCCGGAGAAGTGTTCGGGTTCTTGGGCCCGAACGGGGCCGGTAAGACCACCACGGTGCGGATGCTGTGCACGCTGCTTCCCCCCACCTCGGGCCGGGCCGCAGTGGCCGGCTATGACGTAGTCGACGATGGGGCCGCCGTGCGCCGCCGGATCGGCGTCGCGCTCCAGGAGATCGGACTTGACCCGGTACAGACTGGCCGCGAGCTGCTGGAGCTCCAGTGCGGGCTTTACGGGATTACCGGCCGTGACGCCCGCCAGCGCACCGACGAGCTGCTTGAGCTGGTCGGCCTGACCGACGCTGCCGATCGACGGACCAAGACGTACTCGGGCGGCATGAAGCGACGGCTTGACCTCGCGAGCGCTCTCGTTCACTCACCCGAGGTGCTGTTCCTGGACGAGCCGACGAACGGTCTGGATCCCGCGTCGAGGCTCACGATCTGGGACGAGGTGCGGCGGATCAACGCCGCCGGCGCAGCGATCTTCCTGACCACGCAGTATCTCGAGGAGGCCGATCAGCTCTGCGACCGGCTCGCGATCATCGACGGGGGACGGATCGTGGCCGAGGGGACGCCGAAGAACCTGAAAGCAGAGATGGGTCATGACGTCGTCTCGGTCTCGCTCAACGGCGCGGACCCCGCAGCGACCGAGGCGGCGCTTACGGGCCTGACGGGGCTTGAGCGAGTAGCCGTTGAGCCTGGCGCGTTAGCGCTTTACGTCGAGGACGGAGCGAGCTCGATTGCCGAGATTGTCCGCCGGCTGGACCGCGACCGGCTGGAGGTCGGCGCGATCTCAATCGCGCGCCCGTCGCTCGATGACGTGTTCCTGAAAGCCACGGGCCGCCGGCTGGAGGGCGCCGACCAGCCCGCCGACACCGAGGGAAAGGCTTCATGACCGAGGTCCTGTTGCTCGGACGCCGCGCCATCCGCGAGGTGGTGCGCTACCCCGAGGCCACGATTCCGACTCTGTTTATCCCGCTGTTCTTCCTTGCGGTGAACATCGGGCAGGTCTCAAAGACCTTCCCCAGCTCCACGTTCTTCCTGAGGGGCCAGGGCTATGCCGCGTTCCAGCTGCCGGTCTCGCTGATGTTCGCGGTGGCAACCGCCACCTCCGGCATGGCCTTGGTTACCGAGATCGACTTGGGCTACTTCGACAAGCTCCTGGTTGCCCCGATCCGCCGCTCCTCGATCATCTTCGGACGTCTGGCAGCCGACCTGGTGCGGGGCATCGCCGCCGCAACGCTGGTCCTGCTGGTTGGCCTGGCGTTCGGAGTCCATGTGCGAAGTGGTTTTTTCGGCGCCGTCGTGGTGGTGCTTCTCGCGGCACTGTTCGGAGTCGCCTATGCGGGCTTTGGCATCCTCGTCGCGCTGCGCACGCGGAACGTGCAGGCCACGCAGTCGAGCTTCCTGCTGTTCTTCCCGGCACTGTTCCTGACCCCTAACTTCGTTCCGTTCGACCGCCTGTCTTCGGTGATGGAGACCCTGGCGCGGATCAATCCCATCAGCTACGTGATCGTGGGTATCCGCTCGCTGGTGATCAACGGCTGGGATGCGGGGAAGATCGGGATCTGCCTGCTCGTGACGGGGGTGCTGGGGCTGGTCTTGATCTCGCTATCGCTGCGCGTGATCGCCACCTACGACCGTTAACCAGGCCCTGGCGGCCTCGGCTCGAGACCGCGTCATGCGCTTACCCGGAGCGGCGACGGGTAGACAGCGAGGGGTGAGCGCACGGGACCTGCTGCCGGCTGAGCGACGGCGCCGGCGAGGCGTCGAGCTGGCGACCCGGCGGGCACTGCAATGGTTCGTGATGCCGATCTGGCTCGGCGCGGGCCTGGCCGACTGGTGGTGTCACCGCCGGACGGAGATCGAGCGAACTGCCGGAACCACGGAGTCGCTGGTCCACGCGATGATGATGCTGGAGGCTGGGCTCCCGGCCATGCTGGGGCTGTTCTGCGAGGTCAACGCCGGGGCGCTCGCCGTCACCTACGTGAATCTCGCCACGCACGAACTGACCGCGATCGTGGACGTCGCCTATGCGGACGGGCGGCGGCGCGTGACGCCAGCCGAGCAACACGTGCATGGCTTCCTCGAGCGTGTGCCGCTCATGGCGACCGTGCTCCTGACCACGCTTCACTGGGATCAGGCGCGGAGCGTGTTCGGTGGCGGCGATCGCCCCGACTGGCGCATACGGCCCAAGCGTCGCGAGCTGAGCACTCGCTATCGAGCGGGCGTACTGGCGGCGGTTACGTTGCTGGTGGCGCTCCCCTACGCCGAGGAGCTGATGAGGTGCGTGCGGGCGAAGGCCGACGAGATGCCTCCAGGCGATGCCCGCGATAGCCTTCCCCGGACCTGAAAGGAGACGTCCCCTATGCCCAAGCTTCCTGGCGTTGCCCTCAGCGCCGTCATCCTGCTGGTCGGCCTAACCGCCTGCGGCAGCTCTAGCAAGAGCACCTCGCCGGCAGCCAAGACGCCAGCGTCGGCTGCCTCCACACCGGCCAACACGTCCAGCACTTCGGCCGCACCGACAGCGGGCGGACTTGCGCTGGCCTCAGACCCAGGCGGAGCGCTGAAGTTCGATAAGACCTCGCTCACCGCCAAGGCGGGGAAGGTCACGATCCAGTTCACCAACCACGCGTCCCTGAGTCACAACCTGACCATTCAGAAGGGGACCAGCGGCGCCATCGTCGGCGCCACGCCCACCTTTCAGGGCGGCACCAAGACGCTGACAGTAAACCTCAAGCCCGGCACGTACACGTTCTTCTGCAGCGTTCCCGGTCACCGCCAGGCGGGCATGATGGGAACTCTGACTGTGAAGTAGCGCGCCGCGGGTCGGCGGGCTAGTGGGCGGACCGCTGCGCGCCGACTTCCGCGAGGGAAGGTTCACCAGGAAAGAGCGTCAATCACCTTGACGGCAGCTTGGGGCTGCCACTCCCAATAGAGGTGATATCGATGCGACGTCCTTTGATCGTGCTCATTACTGCTGCGTGCCTCGTCCTGGCGCCCATGGCGGCCAGGGCGTGGGCGAGCGGGAAGGCCAAACCGACGGTGCAGGTGCACCAGACCGGGCGCGGGAAGCTCCTGGTCGACAGCCGCGGGTTCACGCTGTACGTCTTCAGCCGTGACTCGCGCAACCATGACGCGTGCGTTGGCATCTCAGGCTGCGCGTCGGTGTGGCCTGTGCTGAAGGCGAGCGGCCAGGTGATCAAAGGAGCGGGCGTCAACGCCGGCTTGCTGGGCACCATCAAGCTCTCTGGCGGCGTCCGGCAGGTGACCTACGCCGGCCATCCCCTGTACCACTACATCGGCGACTCCGGACCCGGCCAGACCGAGTACGTTGGATTCAATCAGTCCGGCGGCTTCTGGTACGGGATCACCGGGGCGGGCAAGGTCGTGAAGTAACCCATTCCCCGCCGGCGCGCCGAACGCGATCTGGCGTCAGCTCAGCGATCGAATCAAGCACGTCGGTGGCGAGCGCCAGTGCGTCGTCGTCTGGCGGGAACTCGCGGTTCGGGATGGCGAACACGGTCATCCCGGCTTCGGCCGCGCTGCGGATGCCGTTGCTCGAGTCCTCGACGGCGGCGCAGCCGTCCGCCGGCGCACCGAGCCGGCGTGCGGCCTCGAGATACACATCGGGAGCAGGCTTGCCACGAGGGACCTGCTCGGAGGACACGACCGCCTTGAAGCAGGCGGTCAGCCCGGCGAAATCGAGGGCCAGCTGGATGAGCGGAGGGTTGGCCGACGATGCGAGCGCCAGCGGCCAATCCCGCGCAAGCTCGATGACCGCGCCGCCAGCTCCATCGATCAGCGGCAGGTGGTCTTTATAGCGCTCGATCAGGCCTGCCACCACCACGTCCGAGATCTCTGGAGGCGACATCGCCACACCCAGCTCCTCGTGCATGTACGTGGACCACTCGGTCGAGCTCATGCCCATCATCACGCGCTGCGCTTCGGCTGGCCAACGTCCGCCATGCCGCAGCGCAACGTCCTCGCGCACGGCGTTCCAGACGCTTTCGGAATCGATCAACACTCCGTCGAGGTCGAAGACGACGGCGGTGATGGGGCGGAATGCCGACTGTGCGATCAGCTACCCGTGCGGTTCACGAGTGGCTGGTATGGCCTGCAGGGTTCGTTGCGCAGACCGGGACACGGGGGTAGCCCGCTTGTCACGGTGACACCGGGAACGGCCGGGAGGATCAGGCTCGAGGGCATGCGCTTGGAGAAGGCGACTGACACCTTCGCCGTCTTCCCCAGCGAGGGCTTGGTCTGGCTGAACGCCCACACTGGCTGCGCTCCGTTTGGGGCGGCGATGGTGATGCGGATCCGCGAACCCGCCCGGTATTCGTGTCCCTCGTAGTACAGCGGTATCACCACCTCGACGAAGCGGTTCCTCGGCAACCGCTGAAGCACCCGTCCGCTGGGGATCGGCGCGAGGAGCGTGCTCGGCTCCTTGAAGATGTTGTTCGTCCCGGTGGCAAGCTTGCGCCAGCTGGTCCGCATGTATCCGTTCTGCACAAACGTCTCGTTGCCGTCAGGACGCACCTCGCTGACCGTGGCCTGGAGATCGACGACGGGCCGTGAGGCACGTATCCAGACGTGGACAGCGCCCGCGCCCACAACCGTGGTGTCGCTCTTCAGGGGAGCCGAAACATAGGAAACGGCGGTGCCGGGCGGGTTCGGCTTCCAAGTCCACTGCCATTGGGAAGCGATACCCCACAGACCGCCGCCCTCACTGCTGGGGTTGGCGTAGTCGTTCAGCGGCAGCGCCTTGGGATTCGACGTATAGACGTTGATGGCCTTGCGCCGGGGCGGGCGGTCGTTCAGGGCGCCGTGGGGTCCGAAGTACCAGACGCGAGCTTGGGTGCCGGGAACTGGGAGCGTCGAGAAGGACTGTTCGAAGCCGGGGTACGGATTGCCGGGCGTCATGTCCCCGGTGGGCGACGCTCCGGCCCCGCTGTCGAAGAGCACCCGGACCTCCGGCAGATTCTCGAAGTCGGCCAGAGCGGAGCTGTACGTCGGATCCTGCTGGATGGGATCGGGCGGGAAGGTGATGTTGTCGCTCTGGGGCACGCCCATGGCGGCCTGGTAGACCACCGGAGCGCTGCCCTGAACGGCCGCCTGGTTGGGGTTCATCATCGGCGCCTGGTGGGCGACGAATAACTCCAGGAAGTCGTACCACCGGTCGTAGGTGTACGGGTCGAGCGAGTCGATGTGGGCCCCGTTGGTGAACGTGAACCATTTCTTGTCGGTGCCCGTGAAGTGCTGGACCAGATCTGGGCAGTGTCCGCCGGTCTGCTCGTCTTCCCACTGGCAGGCCATGAATACCGGCACCTGGATCTTGTTCACGAACGTAACCGGGTCAACCGGGTCCGCTATCGAAGGAACGTAGTGGTTGTTCTGGCGGATCTTCGCCTTCAGGTCGGCCGCCTCGCCGTGGAGGACCTGGTTCTGCTTGCACGTCTCGTCGCCCTGCTGGATCTGCTGATAAGCCCAGGGCTGCCCCGTCTTGGGCCCAGCCGGCATGCCGTCATGGATCCGGCCGTCGGCCCATGCGACGGCGAACCCGGTGTTGAGGATGCCGCCTGGGTAGAGCGTCGTGGCCGTGGCGTCGATCACCGAAAGCGGCGCAATTGCCTCCAGGTCCGGAGGGTGAAGCTGCGCGGTAAACAGCTGGCTGATCCCCCCGTAGGAGATGCCCATCATCCCTACCTTGTGATCCTTGACCCAGGGCTGGCGCGCAATCGTCTCAATCACGTCGTAGCCGTCGAGATTCTGAAGCTGCTCGAAGAAGTCAAACGCCCCGCCAGAGCAGCCCGTGCCGCGCATGTTCACGTCGACCACCGTGAATCCCATGATGTTGGCCAGGAGCTCGATGCTGCTCTCGGCCCCCCCCTCGGAAGGCGGGCGCGCATAGCCATAGCCCGAGTACTCGATCAGCGTGGGATACGGCGGCCCGCCCCCGACCGGGAGTCCGGGCGGCAAACTCACGCCGTTCGGCAGCACTGCGGTCGACACGTCCTGGGGCGGGTGCACATAGATGGCGAGCTTGGTGCCGTCCCGCGTTGTCAGATAGCCGTAGCCGTGGTCGGGGATCGACTGGTCGTAGACACCGGGATCCCACGGCGCAGCAGCGCCGGAATGGACGGTTAGGGGAGCCGACTGCTCACCGTGCGGATAAACCCGCACGCGGTAGCCGGCGCCGGGCGCCACGTTGCGGAACAGCAGTCCTCCCAGCGAGTCGGCGCGCTGCGTGGCCAGCGTCCTCCCTTTGGGCGTGATCAGCGACATCCGCTCGTTCGCCCTCAGGCCCGTGACGTATACCTGGTCGGCGCTGCCCTGCACGTTGAAGCTCGCCGCGGCAGCACTGCTGGTTCCGGCCATGCACGCCATCACGAAGATGAGTGCGCAGACGCCTCTCCCCGTCATTGAACGGAAGAGAATCACGTCTTGTCCGCGGATGTCGCGATACCCCGCTAAACGGATTGATGCTCGACTGGCGCCGGGCACGTGATCCAGGTCCGGATCTGGTCGTACACCGCCGGATGGTTGAGCAGATGGAAGTGCGTAAGCCCGGTTATCTCGTAGCCGTTGTCGACCTCAAACGGGATCCGCCGTCCGGTGCCATTTCCTCGTCCCGAGGCGCTGGGAACGCGCACGAGCAGGTCACCCATCGTGGCCCCCAGCCTTCCGCGCGCGATGGTCGCGGCGATGAAGTAGTAGTTGGCGTCCGGCAGGAACGGAACTTCCTGACAGCGATCGCGTAGGAACTCGTCTGGATCACAGTCGCACCAGTCCTCCTCCACACATGAGCCGAAACGCAGGTCCTTGATCCCGACGCTGCGCGCATTGACAAACGCAGCCAGCCCGCGCGTCTCCGGCAGTCTTCCCAGAGCGGCGCCGAGAGCGTTCAGCCCCTTCTCCAGGTCAGCTCCGAGATGAGGCGTACCGAGGCAGAACACGTGACGGACGTGCTGCGTCCAGCCCTGCTCGTCCTCGGCCGCGTAGTGACAGGCACTGCGAGCAACGAGCCCTCCCATTGAGTGGCCTACGAGCACGATCTCCGTGACCCTCGTGGGCCAGGCGGCCGTGAGGTCCTGCAACAGCCGCGCCAGCTCCCGGCCGTTCTCGGACACGTGCAGGCCGGTGTTGTACCGAATGTAAACCGGCGTGAAACTGAGCTCCTCGCCCAGCCGGTCGCCATAGGTGCGGCGCCGGGCAGCATCGCCACCCAGGGGAAAGTGGCGCCACGAGTCATCGGTCTCGAATAGGCCGTGTACGAACACCGCAAGCCGTGGGGTGGCCGCAGGAAACGTCTCCGCCACCGCCCCGGGTGACAGCGACACCTCGGCCCCGTCTCGGCGGACCTCCATCTTGAAGGTCAGCCCGTTGCCGGCCGCTTCGAGGTGGTTCCCGTACAGCCCGTTGAGCGCGGCCAAACCGAGAGCGCCGCCGGGGGTTGCGGCGAGGTTAGGGCCGCCGTCGTCCGCAGCCTCCGACCACAGCGAGGCGGCAGTGCGGGCAGCCGCTCCATAGGCTCCGCGCAGGCCGTCGTAGACGGAACCCGCAATCCGGTCGTGGATCACGCGCACAGGGGCCGCGGCAGGGCCGAGGATCCCAAATGGCCGCTCGGCGATCCCCGCGTGCATCTTTTGGATCAATCCTCCGCCCGCGGCAAGCGCCCCGCCGGCAAGCTCGCAGATGCCCTCGATATCAACCTTTCGCATGGTCTCTCCTCGCCTTCGCTGAGCCCTGCGTTATATACGCCGCGGCGGACCTGACCGCAAGGCTTGGCGAAGGGAATTGCAAGCGCGTCGTTCACACCTCGAATTCGCACGCCGCCGGTTCGCGATCGAGCTGGCCGGGACGATGATCGTCGAAGGGCGCAAGCACCCGGAGCTGCTCGACGGCTTCCGGCGGGGCATGAGAGGGACAAGCTGCTCTGGGAGCAGTCACAGTGGGACTTCAGCGATCTGAGCGCGATTTACATCAACTGCACCCTGAAACGCGCACCAGAGACCTCCAATACGGAGGGCAGAGAACCCAGAGCATCGTGCGTGAGAAACCGACGCAACGTCTCAGCCGGGTCGCGTGACGCTCTGAACGCTAGGGCCGGTTTCCAATCCGTGGCCCTGATCGGGTACTCGGGAGCAGTTGACAAGCACCGTTAAGGCGCTAGCGTCAGCCGGTACATCAGACGGGTCGCCTCTGCCTGTCGTCGTTTCCTCGCCAGCAGGTCGCGCGACGCCCACTCACGTTCCCCGCCACAATCCACGAGGAGGGGATATGCCCGACGTCGAGCGTTTAAACGCGGAGGCTGAGGACGCCCAGATTCGCAGCGAGATGGCACGTAGTAGGTTGGCGGCGGCAAAGAGCAACGTGCACAAGCTCGGTCTTCGCTGGTCTGAAGCGAAGCACCGCAGATCGATGGCTCGTTCCGTGCGAGCGGCCGAGCGATCCGGGCGCGGTCCAACGGGCACCTGAGGCGGGGCGGCAAGCGCCGGCCCCCCGATGGCTGGGGAACCGCCGACGATTGGCGCTGCCGGGTGGCTTGCGTAGGAGCGTCCGGTGGCCGGAGTTGAAATCGGCAAGTTCAACCGGGAGAGCAACATCCCTGGTACGCCGCTGGAGTTCCCAAGCGAGTACCTGGCCGGCGATCCCGGCGTGCGCCAAGGCCAGGCATAGCGGTCAACGGCCGGAGCAACCATCACCGCCCCGGACGTGCGACGTCACCTCGACGGGCACGTCCGGGCGGCGGTGTGCGGTCCATGATCGCCGCCGGTCCCGGTCCCGGCTGCCTCAGTCTCAGCCCAGGATCTCGGCCAGCTGGTGCCGCCGCTCGGCGCCGTGCTCTGGCTCAAGGAAGTAAACCGCTGCGGCACCAATCACGACGCCCACGATCACTCGCGGCGCGGTTCGTTTCGGCTTGGGCGGCTCGACCAGCCCCAGGCCGTAGGCCGCTTGCGGGACATATAGGGCAAGGCTCTCGCCGAGCGCCCGAGCCGCGTCACCAATTGTCTCGGCCTTCTGCCGCGCCCGGCGCTTAGACCAAGGCTTACCGAGCTTGAAGCCGAGCTTCCCAGCTGGACGGACCGCCTGTGCGCCCGTCCTGATTACGCCGGGGTGGTCGATCGCCGCCTTGGCCGCCTTGGCGCCGAGTTTCGCTTTGCTGGTCGTACTCAAAACTCCCACTGGGTCACCTCGCTTAGTCGGTCATAGATCCCTCCAAGCTACCGCGGAGGGACTTCCGCCACCGGGCTGGTTCGTGAGATGACGGCGCGCCTTCGCGACGGTCACGGCCCGGTGGTCCGATCGCTAACGCGGCCCGGTTGGGAGGTCTGACACGTGGGAGATGCCGCGCCTGGAGCGCAAGGCGCTCGTGCATTTCCACTGCCATCAGCGGGCGACCAGCGACACCGATTGCGACCGAGCGGTGCTGGATCGCCTTGGCCTCGATTATGAGGTGCTGGACACAGGGTGCTGTGGAATGGCCGGTTCGTTCGGCTACGAGAAAGGCGAGCGCTACGACGTGTCGATCAAGGTCGGCGAGCAGAAGCTGCTGCCTGCCATCCGAGACGCTTCACCGCACACGCTGGTGGTCACCGACGGTTTCAGCTGCGCCTCCCAGATTGAGCAGCGGACGGACCGCGGTGCCCTTCATCTCGCCCAAGTGATCCAGATGGCGCTGCACGAAGGTCCCAACGGTCCCGCCGGTGCCCTCCCCGAGCGGCGATACGGCGATCACCCGACCCTGGACCACCGACGATCAGCAGCGAAGCCGGCCATTGCGGTTGGAGCCACCTTGATCGCGATCGCCGCGGCCCTCCGAGCGAGGGCTGCGTAGCTCGAGGAGGGTTGACGAACGAGCATCCCGAGGTCCTCACGGTGTGCCGATTGCGAAGAACGTGACCTCGAGCTCGGCGTCGGCAAACTCGACGAGCGAAACAGTCGCTCGAGCATCGCGGCAGGCCAGACACTGCTTGGCGCTCGGCTCACTGCGCGTCTTAGCGCAGATGATTGAGCTGATCGATCAGTTCTTGAGCGTCGCGTGCTCCCGGGTCAGACTTAGTGGCCGCAGTCGCTGCTTACGGCATAGCGCGCTCGACAGTCGGTTGCGGGTCTCCATCGCTTTGCGAGCAACCGATCAAGGCGCGTCTGCGTGGTCGATTGTGAGCCCGTTATGTGGAACCGGGTCTGGAGCAGCTTGAACACGAGGTTCAGTCTGACGCGGTAGAGAATGTCGGCGACGGTTTGGCCGGTTGAGCGGAGGAACTGCCTGAACTGCTTCTCGGTTTGATACTGCTGGCGCTTTTCGCGCTCGAACGCGCGGTGAACCTCACCCTTGGAGACGGCGATGCCATCCCGGTCGGCCTCGCCGATGTACCAATCTGCTCGGATCAGGAAATCCATGACTGCGTGGAGAAGGCGACGGTTCGCTCCCCGCTCGCTCGACCTCTCCGCGATCCTGAGCCAGTGCGAAAAATCACGCCCAGTGATCGGTCGGTTACCGATGCAGGCGATGAGGACATCCGACGGAGGCGCATACACATCGACGATCTTCGGTGCGAAGGCGCGATCGTTCGCACCTGCCGGACACTGGAGCGGGTCATATGGGGGACGCACACTCGCCTGGGCCGTGGCTCCGGCGCCAACGATCCCGATCCCAGCGGCAAGGAGCGCCACTCTGCACAAGGCGTGGACGACTCTCACAGCCGATGGACGGAGCTCACCGATCGCTCACGACGCCTATGGCGCCCGGAGGGTTTGACACAGGGATCTAGGAACTGAGCTGATAGCCACCAGTCCGGCATTGCGTGCGGACGCTAGGGCTGATGACGACGATCGAGACAATCCTGCCACCGGAAATGAAAAGTGTTAGGCCCGCCAACCTCCCAGCCCGGCCGGCCGGTGCCGAGTAGCGAAAGGCCCGGTGACCGCACACTGAGGTATTTGCCCGCGGAGGGTCCAACCGCGCGGCTTCGCCGACGCTCATCCCAATCGTGATTCCGCCGCGTGTTCGAAAGCGGCGACGTGCTACCCCGAGGACGGCGGCGACCAGGCGACCTCTCAGACGACCACGGCTGGCGAAAAAGAAGTTCGTTCTACAGACACCCCGCCGGCAGTCGTAGCCGAAGTGTCCATCCCCGCTCTGCGCCGGTGCACCTAGGACTCCACGGACGGCACCCCCCGATGACTCCCCGAGAACCAATCGGCCGACGCGGGTGGCACTGACGACACGGCCCGGAGCTTGATCCAGCCTCAGCAAGCGGCACCCCCGCAAGCCAGCACACAAGCAGCACCGAAGGGCCCAGAATCCACCTTCGATACCGCCTACTCATAAGCCGCGATCCTGCACCGGGTCACCCCGAGAGACCTTCGACATACAGCACACACACACATACACACAACGCCCGACCAGCGGAAAACCGGCGCCTACTTCTCTGGCTCTACACCAGCGCAACCCCCCGCTCACCAACCCGCCCTCCCCGCCGCTTCCGCAGGCGATCCGTCATTCCCGCGTCGTTCGCCGCGGTCGGGTTCCTTCTCGTTTTGCTTGCGGTGGCCAGAGATCAGCCGGTGCCCGCTCGATGAACAAATGGATGTCCGGGTCCGCTGGCGGTTTGAATCCGTGGCGGGCATAAAGGCCGTGTGCATCGGCGGTCGCGAGCGCCCAGCGACGAAGTCCCTGGAGCTCAGGATGGGCTAGCACACAGGAGATGAGGAACTTGCCCAGCCCGCGACCGCGGTGGTCTGTCTCGACATAGACGTCGCCGAGGTAGGCGTAGGTCGCGCGATCGGTCACCACACGCGCAAACCCGGCCTGCAGACCGGAGGGCGCATAGAGCCCGAACGGCAGTGAGTTGGCAATCGAGCGCTGGACTACGTCACGCGGGATCCCCGTCGACCAGTAGGCGGTCGAGAGGAACCGGTGGATGCGATCGAGGTCAAGGCGAGCCAAGTCGGTGGACACCACATACCCGGCCAGCGTCGCCCATTCGCAGCGACTCTGCATCCGCGGATTCTTCCAGGGTTGGGCTATGTGCCCGGGGTGCATACAGACCTATGAGCAGTCGTCCCGTCCGGCCACACGGGAGGGCGAATGCGATCGTCGGCCATGGGAGACTCCGAGTGTGGGTTCTCCCCAGACGCTGAGCGAAGCCGAACGTCGGATGGTCGCCGCGTGGGCGGCGGACTGCGCGGAACGAGTGCTTGGGTTATTCGAGGCCGAAGCTCCACATGACACCCGTCCTCGCGACTCCATCGCTCGGACGCGCGCCTTTGCCCGTGGCGAGCTTGACGTCGCCGCAGAGATCCGCCGCCGCTTCGTCGGAGGTGGAGCTAAACGTGAGGTGAGCAACCCGGCTGCGGCCGCTGCCGCGCGAGCCGCCGGGCAGGCCGCCGCCGTCCCTCACATGGGCGCACACGCCCTAGGTGCAGCCGCGTACGCCGCAAAGGCGACCGGGCTTGCTGCCCCCGACCGCCCAGAGGCTGTCGGCGAGGAGGTCCATTGGCAGCTCAGCAATCAGTCAGTTCCGGCCAGAGCTGCGCTCCGGCAGCTTCCACCAGTCGGCGAGGATCGCTCCGGTCCGCTGGGGCCTGGACTTCTGTCATCGGGCCTCCTCGGGGCGATCATGCGTGAGCTCCAGGCTGGCCTGGTCGCCGTCGAGCGCTGACGTGTCGCCGAGCGCTCGTGAGTTTGCGCGCGATCGACTGGCTCACCACGGCCGCAGTGCGGTTCAGGGGCATCTTCGAGCCGCGCATCCTGAGGAAGGAGGCGGTGCCCGTGCGACGGGAGACGCAGCAACGGGTCGCTGCGGCACCTACGAGCAGCCGGCCGGTCCGAGCGGCGCCGACTGTAAAGCTGTGCTAAGTCGCTCGGAGTCTGTGGCTACTACCGCATGTCGGCGCAGCATCAATCTGGGGTAGCCGGCTCACTGTCCGCGGCCGTGCGGGCTTCGATCTCATCGGTAAACAGTCGGCGGCGGCGGACCATCCCGCCGCGAAACCATGCGACCTCCCAGAACTGCAGGCGTGTCTTAACTCCGCTCTTGCGGCCGATGGCTCGCACCTCATGAGTGGCGAGCAAGCACTCGTGTCCCATCTCTTCGAACGTGCTGGACATTTCCACCTCCGCCCAGGTCTCGACAATCGCCTCCCGGAACCACTTGCGAAGCTCGCTCTGGCCGCGAGAGACAGCAGGAAGCCCGGGGAAGAGAGCGGTGTTCTCCTCCCAGATGACATCCGGCGTACAGAACCCGGCAAATGCATCCGCGTCCTGTCGCATCACGGCATGCACCATCGCGTTGGCCACGTCCACGTTGGTCCACATACAAATCGGGATCGTAGAACCGCCCACGCTAATAAGTGCAGGAAATGGTGGCTTCGCTGGCCCCCACAATGATCGAATCTCGCACGCTCCCCCTACCCCAGTCAGAGTGCTGCACCCCGACAACGCAGAAGCGGGGCGGCTCCGCGAGGAGGTTCGTCGCGATCGGGCGGTCGTCGAAGGAGTCGTCTCGTCTGAGATCGCCGGGCTCGCGAAAGCACTCGTTGGCGGGATGCGCGGCTTTCGCGCAAAAGGGAGATGCGACCGGGCGTCGTCTTTGTACGGCCGACGCCGGTCAAAGCAGGGCCGGGCCGTCGCGGGGAACTGGGCAGAATCCGCGGTATGCGCCCGAGGGAACGGCTGCCCATGAGTCGTCAGGGGTGGGCAGTCGTCCGCGCGGTCCTGGCGGCGGGTGAGGCGGCGAGCGCTGGTTCACGATGGCCGCAGATTTGGTGTGGCGGTTCTGGCCTCGGCGGGTATGTTGATTGCGATGGAGGTCGCAGATCCGCTCGAGCGGCTGACGCCGCAGGAGGTCGAAGAGATCGGTCGCGAGTTCGGGCGCCTGCATGACGAGGTGTTCGACAGCCTTGGCGACCGCGACGCGCGCTACATCCGCAGTTTGATCGCGCTTCACCGCAAGCTCGCGGTCGGCGGCCGGGTGCTGCTGTTGCCGTCGCTGTTTCCGCCGGCTTGGCTGGCGGGGACGATCGTGCTCTCGCTGGCCAAGATCCTCGAGAACATGGAGATCGGCCATAACGTGATGCACGGTCAGTGGGACTGGATGAACGATCCGGTGATCAACTCGAGCGTGTGGGACTGGGACACCGCCTCGACCAAGGAGGCGTGGAAGCACTCGCACAACTACATCCATCACACCTACACCAACGTGCTAGGGATGGACCGTGACCTCGGCTACGAGATCATGCGGATCGACCCCGAGCAGGAGTGGCATCCGGTCTATCTGCTACAGCCGCTGTACAACCTTCTGCTGATGGCGTTCTTCGAGTGGGGCGTCGCGCTGCACGACCTGGACTTCACCGCCGTCCGCGCGGGAGAGAAGTCGTGGCTGGCAGGTGGCCAAGGACTTCCGCGGGATCCTCGGCAAGGCTCGGCGGCAGATCGTCAAGGACTACGTCCTCTGGCCGCTGCTGAGCGGGCCCTCGTTCCTGACCACGCTCGCGGCGAACTTCACGGCGAACATCGTCCGCAACGTGTGGGCGTACGCGATCATCTTCTGCGGCCACTTCCCAGATCAGACCTTCACGTTCACGCGCGAGCAGTTCGAGACCGAGACCGAGGGCGGCCGGTACGTCCGCCAGCTCCTCGGCGCGGCGAACATCGAGGGCAGCCCGCTGTTCCACGTGATCAGCGGCAACCTCGGCTACCAGGTCGAGCACCATCTCTTCCCGGACATGCCGAGCACCCGCTATGGCGAGATCGCCCCGCAAGGTCCGCGAGATCTGCGAGCGCTACGGCCTTCCGTACAACACCGGCCCGTTGCACAAGCAGCTGGCGATGGTGCAGCGATCGATCCTGCGTCTCGCGTTTCCAGGCGGCAAGCCGCGCGCGAAGCCGGGCCCCTACCACGGCCCCAAGTACCGCACCAGCGGGGAGCGCGACGTCGCCGAGCTAGCCGCCGCCACACCGCGCTAACGAACGTGAGCTGTTCGGCCTCGACGGCCGAGGTCCCTCGCTGCCGCTCCCCAATCTCGAGACTCCGGAAATCGACTGCGGCCACAAGGTTTATCCGGCACCGCCGATTGTTGGCATCCGCCTGCAGCCCATCGCAACACGTTGTTGCGAGTCTCAGGGGCAGAGGTGCTGTGCGTGAAGCGATCGCATCGCTGCCGGGTTGCCGCGAGCCAAGCGGCACATGGTTTCCTAATCCCGCCGGTTTCATGTCACGCTGTAGTTCCCTATTGACGCGGGTCGCCCGCGCTCATCGCCACCCGGAAGACCGCTTTGACGACGCATCCCCAAGCCCAGGAGAGGCTGGATCGCCGGGCGTTTGTAGTCCGAGGCTTGCGCCTTGGCCTCGCCGCGGGCTTTGCCGGAATCCTCGACCCGACCCTGACCGCAGCCACCCAGGCGGCAACCACGCAGGTCACCGCCGCCTGCGCCGCACCCTCGTTTCGGACCTCGTTGTCGGTCAGCCCATTCACGGAGCAGGTGCTGGCCACCCCACTGGCGCTGAGCGACGGTGTGCGGACGGCCAAAACCGTGAAACAGGTCCAGCAGCTCTACGTCCATCATGGAGCCACCGAGGTCTACGCCCGGATCGGCACGCTCGATCACACCGGTGACAACACCGCCGGCAACGCTGAGAGCGGACTGGAGCGCGCAGCCTGGAGCGGGCGAGGCTTGCTCGCGATCTGGGCCTGCCATTCAACCCGGAGCTGGGCTTGTTTGCCGCCTACGGCGACGGCGCCGACCTACCAGGAGCCTCCCGACTTCCTCCGACTACCCGAGATCCGCCTGCCGGGACCCTGGGTGACCCTGACGATCGAGCAGATGATCCCGCCCGATGCGCCAATACAGCGCGCTAGTAGCCCGGCGGATCCTGTCCACCGGCGTCCGGGTCGAGTACTGGGACCTGGGCAACGAGGTGGAGAACGGGATCTCCGGGGTCACGGTCGTCCCGCTGTTCCCGGACAGCCGCCTACCAGGCGCCAAACAACGTCGACCCGCAGATCGGGCTGATGAGCGTCCCCACGCTGGTAGCGCATGCCCGAGAGCGAGCCGGATCGCGTGCGTGCCAGGCACACCTGTGGCCGTACGTGGGCCAAGCTGCTCAAAGCAGCGCGCGACGGGATCCGCTCGGTCGTGCCCGACGCCAAGTTCAGCACCCACATCTCGGGCTTTGGCCACAAGACCACGGCGGTGTCGCTGGCCTTCTGGCAGGGGGTCAAGGAAGTCGGCTACGAGCCCGACGTGTTCGGCACCTCGTACTACCCCACCAGCGGCAAGACGCACCGACCGGCGCCACTCGACACCGTGGCCCTGGCTGCACGGCGTGGCCGACGGGCCTGGCCCAGGCCTTCGGAAAGCAGCTGTTCATCGCCGAGTACGGCTACCCCTCGCGATCTGATGCAGCCGCCCTACCCGTTCAACGACACGGTATCCGGCTACCCGCAGACCCCCCAGGGTCAGCATGACTTCACCCGCGACCTAGTCGCGTGGGGCGTCGAATCGGGGCGCCTCCAGGGGCTGCGGCCCTGGGCTCCGGACTTCTGCAACAACTCGGCCTGGGCGCCAATGAGCTGGTTCACCCAGTCAGGCGCCATAGCCAGCGCCAAGCCGGCGCTGCACGCCATCGAGGAGGTGGTTCGCAGTCCGCGCTGTGCGCCCACCTTGGTCCTGCGCATGAGTCATACCGCTCGCACAGTCCTCGTGAAGCTCCGCGAGCCGGCCGGCGTCCTGGGCGAGCTGACGATCGAGCTGCGCCGCGGGCGCCACATCGTGGCCCGCAGAACGCTAAGCAGGCTCGGCCCCCGATGGCGCACCGTCGTCCTGGCCCGACGGAAGCGACGCTTGCCGCCCGGGCACTATGTGCTGAGCGTACGCAACGGAGACCGCCTCCTCGCCCAGCGGCGATTCCGGATCGCCTGAGCAGAGTGCCGCTCTCTCTGCTAGCGAGACCCAGCGCGATCCGCCGATGCCGCCCGAATGCTCGCGCTCGCCCCGGGGAAGCGAGTGTTCCCGACCGCTCTGCTGCTGCGGAACGAGCTCCGGCGGTCTCGCTTGACCGCCGGTTTCCCTGGGAGCAGGAGCGCTCCCCGCGCAGGCGGCGTTGGTGAGACCTGCTTCGCTCGCGTGACGCGCATTTCGACGCCGTCCGGTGCGGTCTCGCAATGCGCGCGGCAAGCGCGTCTGCGGCTGACGATCGCTTCCTTGTACCGCGAGCTGATCTTGCGAGTCCTGGCACCAATGCTGCCTAACAAAGAGGCGCAGGAGGGGGTAGTTCGAGGCAGCCCGCTCGATTGGGTCCTAATCCGCCCGCCGCGACTCACCGTGGCAGTCCCCGCGACGATATTCAAGTGCTGCTTGAGGGCGAGTCAGGGCGGCTTGGGCACGTCGTCCGCGCGGACCTCGCTCACTTTCTCGTCGACTGTGCCACCGGTACCGAGCACTCCTGCCAAGCGCTGTCGGTCGGGCCCTGATGCTGAGCACGGTGTACAACTGAACCGATGGATGGCCGCTCGTTTGCCGCAGTCGCGCTCTCGGGGGTGCTCACCGGCAGCGAGTTGACCTCCTGGGCGATCGTCCACCCGACGTTGTGGAAGCTCGAGCACAAAGAGCAGGTCCAGGCCGAGAAGCTCATGTACAAGCGATTCGGCAGCATCGACCCGTTCCTCATGACCGCCACTACCGCCGCGTCCTTCGTCGCCGCTTCCGGCCTTCACGGCCGATCCGCGAAGCTGGCGCTTGCAGCTGGCGGCTCCTATACGGCGATGCTTGGGATCACGCTGATCGGGAACATGCCGATCAACCTCCGCGTCTTCCGCTGGGACGAAGATCGCGGAGACCCGCAGGAATGGCGACGACTGCGCCGACGCTGGGACCGCCTGCACAACATCCGCATCCCGCTCGATGTCGCCGGGTTCATCCTAATCACGCTCGCGGCGCTCCACGCATAAGCCGCGCACTCTCCGTGGCCCCCCCCTTTCACTCGACCGCACCGCCCTGGGCGGCGCCGGCGACAGCCTTGCCCAGCGGGGACAGCAGGGCACGGCGCCGACTCCGATTGGAAGCTTTGATCACGGGATTACGTCACCGCCTGGCCGGGGCGCTGGTTGCTAAGGTCGATGCCCGGACGAAACAATTTATGTTTTGGTGGCTCATCCCATCCACCCCCCTCGCTCCCACAGCAGTAGGGCGCGCCGGCGACGCAGTCGGATTGCCTGGACAAACAGGAGAGGACGCTGCTTCGGACGACGCGAACTTGGGCGATGGCGAGCGGCGCGGCGCTCTGCGTTAGTCGATGGGGATTAATCCCGTAGTTGTGCGACCGGCTCGAGTTGATTCAGAGCGGTGAGGAGTTCGCTGCGGGTCTTGCGGGTGGCTCTGTATAGCGCCCGGTCGAATAGCCGCCCGTAGTGCAGGATGACCGCGAACAGCAACTCGACCGTGCTGATCAACGGCGCGCCGCGCTCGCGGGCAAAGCGGGCCGCGTCTTCTGCTACCGGTGTGACTGGATCGTCGCGGGTTGAGTCGAGTTGCCGAGGTTCAAGCGAGGGTGTCGAGAGCTCTCGGGAGGCCATCCCGAGCTCTTCGAGTCCATTTCCCACATTGCCGTGCTCTCGCATGATACGTAGCCATCGCTCGGCTTCGTCTTCCCGTGAGGGCGCTAGGGGCACGAGCGTTTCCGCCAGTGCCAGGATGATTGCCGCCTCTCGGCTGACCGGAAGATTCGGTGGGGCACCGTTCGAGGTCACCGGCGGCTTTTCCGAGGTGGCTGCGCGGTGAACGTTTCTGCTGTCAGCGAGCTTTTTCAACAGCGCCCGCTCTGCTGTGCCAAGGCGGTTGGCGGCGTCTTGCAAGCAGGTGATGACGTCGGGGTCGGACGCCTGAGGGCCGCACCGCGTGTGCTGCCAGACCAGTTCGAATGTCGCCTGGCGTAGCGCAACCGCGCGTTCGTAGTCTCGCTGTGCTGTGTGTTCGCTCATGGTCCCTTTGAGCCGGTCGGAACGCGCTAGAGCGCGCTTCGTCGTGGTCTCGTTATCGGTTACTTGCCGCCGTTACTCAAGTTTTGAGATTGATGAGGTGACGGCTACCGAGCCGTTCCACGAACCGGCCAGTACGAGCGCCGGCAGCTCCTCCGGGGGCAGCGGCTCGGAAAAGTAGTAACCCTGAGCGAGGTGGCAGCCGAGTCGGCGCAGGCAGGTCATCTGGGCTTCGGTTTCCACACCTTCGGCGACGACGGTCATCGATAGGGCTCGGGCCATTTCGATTACCGCAGCGGCGATTTGCAGGTCAGTCGAGGCCGCACCGAGGCCGGCCACGAACGAACGATCCAGCTTGAGGCAATGAAACGGCAAGCGCCTGAGATAGCTGAGGGATGAATAGCCGGTCCCGAAGTCATCGAGCGCCAGGCGCACACCGAGTGCCTCTAACTGGTTGAGGGCACCTAGGCGTTCGCTGGCCTCATCGATCAGGCTGCTCTCAGTGACCTCAAGAATGAGCTGCGACGGACTCAGATCGTTCTCTCGCAGAGTCCCGTCGACGAGCGTGGCGATGCCGTCGCCGATGAGCTGACGGGCTGAGATGTTGACGAAGACCCGCAACGGTGCTCCCGAAAGCTCGGACATGATGGTCCACTGTGCCAGCTGTGTCGCGGCTTGTCTTAGGACCCACTCACCCAGCGGGATGATCAAGCCGCTCTCTTCGGCGAGCGAGATAAATTGGGCTGGCGGAAGCAGGCCGTGCTCGGGATGTTGCCAGCGTACGAGCGCCTCGGCTCCGATGATTTTTGCGTTCTGTAATGAAACGATCGGCTGGTAGAACACGCGCAACTCTTGCCCTTCGATGGCGTCACGCAACTGGTTTTCCCTTCGCACCCGATCAACGAAGCCAGCACGTGTCTGTGTATCGAAGACTTCGCATCGATCTCCGCCGCGGGCCTTGGCCCGATACATGGCCGTTTCGGCGTCGCGCATCAAGGCGCCTGGAGTCGCGCTGGTGGTTGTCAGCGCGATTCCGATGCTCATCCTCACGAACACGCGCTGATCGCTCGCCACGAACGGCTGCGTCAAAGCCGATCGGACTCGTTCGGCAATTCCGACTGCGTCTTGCTCCACTGACAACGACTCGCATAGCACGGCCAGTTGGTCACCCCCCAGTCGGGCCATGGAGTCGTGCTCGAAGTGCACTAGCGTGTCTTGCGCCCGCAGCACATCTTTGAGTCGGCGAACGATTTGGACGATCAGCTCGTCGCCGGTCTGGTGCCCGAGGCTGTCGTTGATCAGCTTGAACTGGTCAATGTCTGCATAGATCAGAGCGGCAACCGAGCCGTTTCTCCTAGTCAGCGACAGCGCGCCTCCGAGGCGATCTAGCAGCAACGTCCGGTTCGGCAATCCGGTGAGGCGATCGTGCAGGGCTTGATGGGCAAGCTGCGTTTCGGCGTGGCGTCGATCCTCATCGGCTTGACACTGCGCACTGATGTCCTTGACGAAAACGTCAACCAAGCAACTGTCAGCTGTACGCACGCCGGAGATGTTGATGTCCGCGACGAACTCGCGACCATCACGACGGAGGACCGTCACTTCGAGGTGACCACTCGAGTTTTGCGAATCATTCGCGAGCCGTTGCGCGAGCTGGCGCTCGTAGCCGGGGCGAATCGGCCCGGGGAGAACCAGCTCGGCGAAATTGCACCCAACAGCCTCGTCCCGCCGGCAGCCGAACATGACCTCGGCTTCGGGGTTCCAGTCGAGAATCAGGCCTTCGGAATCGAGGGTGATAAACGCTACCGGCGCGCTCTTGAGTATCTCTCGCAGGCGGTGCTCGCCGTTGCACAGCGTTCGCTCTGCGCCGGCTAGATCCCTGGACGGTTGTCGAGGGGCCTGGGGAGGCGAAGCTCGCATACCGCCCCGCTATCGACCCTCCGGCATGACAAGTTGACCCAGGTTTGCGGGAAATCGAACATCTGCCTAGTTTGTGGTGCGACTGTGCGGCTCCTGAGCCGCTGGCCGACGATGAGTGTTCAAGGAATCCTCTCGTCAACCCACGTCCAGGAGGCTTGGTGAGTTCTTTCTATATGACCGATCATCTCGTCGACGACGAGGTCTGCGTCGTATGCGTCGGTGGTTACGTCGATTTCGACGTGGCGCCGCGTCTCAAGAAGTGCCTCGTTCGGCGCATCGAAGAAGGTGTCCGAGTGATCCTGGTTGATCTCTCGGAAGCCGGGTTCATCGACTCGACCGGCATCGGGGTGCTTGTCGGCGCGCTCAAACGTCTGCGCGAAGCCGGGGGCGCCCTCGCGGTGATCTGCGCGAACGAGAACGTGTCGAGTATCTTCGAGATTGTTGGCCTAGAGAACGTCATCTCGCTTTACCGCTCTCGTGAGGATGCGCTCGCTGCGCTCGCCCAGCCCGCCTGACGAACCCGAGCAACCGATGTCAACCGCGGGTAACTTCGCCCCGCGCTACTTCAAGGTGCCTGCCAGTCCGCCTTGCCTCGCCGGGATGCGCGGCGACATCGATGACGCAGCCGCCGCGTTTGGGCTTGCGCCCCGCGATCGCTATCAGCTGGTAGTCGCCGTGAATGAAGCGGCGACCAATGCAATCAAACACGGCCGGCCCTATCAAGACGGGACGATCGCGTTGCGGATTGATGCATGCGGAGACACATTGGTCTGCTCGATCTGCGACAACGGCCAGTTCGTCTCTGACCCCGCAGAACCCGACCCACTCGCAGAGCGCGGACGTGGCTTGGCCCTCATGGAGCAATTCGTAGACGCGACTCAAATATCTACCGGCGTCAGCGGAACCACCGTGCGCCTACACAAGCGGCGATCCTCCACATCGGAGCGCCAGCGTGAGTTGGCGGACGAGTAGCTCACGCTCGCGTCGGACTGCCGTCAGCGGGCTTATCGCCTTCTGGCTGATCGCTGCCGCAGCCAGCGGCGCCAGTCTCGGCACGCTCGGGCAGCCGAACGTCGCAGGTGGACCGAGCGCGCCGCACCTGACTGTACCCCCCCTCCCCCAAGTCAGCGTTCCATCGATTGGCGGGCTCCCAACCGTGTCGATACCCCACCTTCTGCCAACGACATCGGCTCCCGCCCAGGCCTCTCCGTCGACTACATCGTCGCCTTCGGCAGGGGCCCACCCACCGGCACGGCCGACCACCGTCACGGCCCACCGCGCCCCCACAAACCCAGGCCCCGTACGCCAGAATGCGAGCAGAAGCGCGGTCACACGTGGCTACCCCCCAAGCGCGCCAGAGGCCCCGCTCGGGGTCTCACCCGCAGCCGGCCGTTCGTCTCGGCGTTCCGAGAGTCGCCACGCCGGCCCTGACAGCTCGACGTGCACAGACGCAGTCCGGTGGGTCGGCGACCGGACGGCAAAGCCTGCTGGACCGGATCGGTCGCCTGATCCCGTTTCCGCTGCCGGTGCCAGACTGGAGCAAGCCGATCATCGCCTTCCTCCTGCTGCTCGCCGGTGGATTTGGACTGCGTGCGCGGCTCGCTGCGCGCCGAGTGCGGCGACTCGCAGACGACGTGGACACGTTGCAACTCGCATTGGTGCCCGCGATTCTCGCCCGGCTTGGCGAACTACGTGTATCGGTCGCCTACCGCCCGGCTGCCGGGCCAGCCGCGGGCGGTGACTTTTACGACGTATTCGAGATTGACGACGAGCGAGTCGCCGTCATCCTCGGTGACGTCTCGGGGCATGGCCGGGCGGCGCTGGCCCACGCGACCCACACGCGCTACACGCTGCGCGCCTACGTGGAAGCAGGGCTTGAACCCCGTGCCGCGCTCAACGTTGCCGGTCAGGTCTTCGCGGCGGATCAAGATGATCTATTCAGTACCGTGGCCATTGCTGTATATGACGCCGGCACCGCAACCTTGACGTATGCGTCCGCTGGTCACCCACCCCCGCTCACGCGGGGAACCCCGCCTCACGCCACGGTCCAGGGCTGCGCGTCTCCTCCGCTCGGTTGGGGGGCACCGACCGGCCGACGGCAGACCACGATTCCATTTCCACGGGGCGCGCGAGCCTGCTTCTTCAGCGACGGTCTGACCGAGGCCCGCGGTCAGGACCTCATGCTGGGACGTGATGGCCTCTCCGAGCTGTTCGCAGAACTCGTCGAGCTAGAGCCATCAGCTGGCGAGCTGCTTAGCGGGTGCAACGGCACGCCCGCGAGGTTCGTGACGACATGGCGGCCTGCATCATCGAAGCAGCCTCCGGTACCCCCAGACTCCAAACGTCACTTGAAGAACTCGAAGTGGATCTGAGCGACCTGCACGATCAGGCGACGCGTTTCCTCACTGCCTGCCGAGTGGCACCTGACGAGATCCCCGCCATCCTCGTAGCTGCACGGGCGGTAACCGCAAGGCACGGGACCGCGCTGCTAAGAGTCGAGTTAGGCCCGACCTCCTCGACCGCTACGGTCTCAACGTCGGGAGCCACGCCGCCAAACCCCAAGTCGCCGGTGCTGGCGCCGCTGAGCACGCGCGAGAAAGAAGCGGATGCGCTCGCGGCCGGCGTCCGGATCCCGCCGCACCGACTCGCCTCCAACGCCTAAACGCGCCTATCGAAGGGCCATCTGGAGCCGGTCAGCAATCTGATCGATGAGCTCGGCCGTGTCGCTTCCGCGGCTCCGCAGGGCGCGCTCGAACGGCTCCGGGTACTCTCGCATCACCGCCACCAACAGGTCAACCGTGCCGATGGCCGGCATACCCCGCTTGGTAGCAAAGGCCGACGCGGTTGCCGCAACCGCCGCCAGCGCCTCGTTCGACGAGCGACCAGCGCACTCATCGAGATGACCCGTGGCGGCGGTTAGAGGAGCCTCCCCGATACCGAGAGGGCGCAGGACAGCCGCCGAATCGCCATAGAGCCGTAACGGGCGAAGCCATCTCTCGACCTCGTCGTCGCGCGACTGAGCAAACGGAAGAGCCGTACTCGCGAGCCCGTACACAATCGCGGCATCCTCAGACAGCTGCAAGGTAGTCATATTCGCCAAATCGGCGACACCCCACAGCTGCTTGACCTGTAGCGGACAACGCCAAATGTCCGTCCAGATTCACAAGCGCGGAGCTCGACCTGGGCCGGGGCGCTTGCTTGGAACAGGCGGACTGGCATTTCCCTTTGAGCCCAAGCCGGATACGACACAAGGATCCTTCAGTTTTCCAGGACTTTCTGTTAGTGGAGCCAGCCGGAATCGAACCGGCGACCTCCTGCGTGCAAAGCAGGCGCTCTCCCAACTGAGCTATGGCCCCTGAACGCGGACCGAGTGTAACGGCGGCCGGCTGGCCGCTTTACTCGTCGAAGTCGAAGTCTCGTGGGGGACGCTGCTCGAACCAGAGACGATCGTGATCGGGCGTGTCCTGGAGGAACTCAGGAGTCTCCTCGAGTACATCCTCGCCGGATTTTTCAGCCGGCGGTGCTTGCGGCTCTTTGGCGTGTTCGGCCTCCACGTCGTACTCGGCGGTCTCTGTATTCAAGTGGTCTACTGGCTCAGGAGCCGGCTCTGGCGGAGCGGGCTCGGCCGGCGGAGCGGCTGTAGCATCGGCGGGCGGAACCTCGTTGGCCTCGTGATCGAATAGAGCCCGCTCGGTGAGAGGCGTCGACTCCTCGAGCTCGGTCACCTCCGACGGTTCGATCTCGATGTCCGGCTCGTCGTCAAATGGCTCGGACAGCTCGGATGGAGCCTCATCCAGGTACTCGGAGTCCTCCAGGTCCTGCTCGTGCATGGAGCTGTCGTCAGGCTGCTCTGGGCCGCGTCGTATCGGACCTAGCGCTTCGCGTTCGAGCCGCTCCATTTCCGCAGGATCAGCGCCTGTCCGGCGCTTGAGCTCTAGGTGCTCGCGGATCGCGTCGTCCAGTATGCCCATCAGCGCAAAGGCTACTCGGCGCCGGACACGTTCGCAGCCCGCACACCGGCTCTGATGGTCCGGTTCTTTCCCTGTCGTTTGGCCTCGTACAGAGCGCCATCCGCTTCGGCGATCAGCGTCTCCTTGCTGCCCTCGTGTGACGAGGCCACCCCGAGGCTCGTTGTTACGCGCAGCGGTCCGTCTCCGTTTGCGCACGGAACTCGGAGCGCTTCGACAGCCGTTCTGATGCGCTCGGCGATCGCAAAAGCGCCCTCGATATCGGTATGCGGGAGAATCAGCGCCAGCTCCTCGCCGCCATAGCGGGCTGGAAGGTCGGCTTCGCGGGAGCTGTCGGCCAGCGCTCGCGAGACCCGCTTCAGCACTACGTCTCCCTGCTGGTGCCCGTAGTTGTCATTGACCGCCTTGAAGTCGTCGATGTCGAGCATGATCAACCCCACCGGGTGCCCGTAGCGCCGCACCTGCTCCATCTCTACCTCGAGCAGCTCCTGGAACCGCCGATGGTTCGCCAAGCCAGTCAGCTCGTCAGTGACAGCCTGACGGCTCACCTGCACGTGCAGGTCGACGTTTTCGAGCGCCAAGCTCGCCTGGATAGCGAGCGAACGCAGAACCTCACGGTCATCGGCGGAGAAGACACCCGATTGGCGAGCCACCGTCATCAGTCCGTGGACCCGGCCGTTGGTTTCGAACGGCCCCAGGGGTATAACGAGCACGCTTCCGTTCGCCGATTCGGCCACGCCGCAGTCGCGGGTGGTTAGTGCCTTTCGCTCTGCCTCATATATTGCGTCCTGTAGCTCCGCGATCTTCCCTTCGCTGACCACCTCGGCCAAGGGCTCGGCCGGGCCGTTGCGAGCGGTGATCCTGCCCGCTGAGGCCTGTACGGCATCCAGTCCTGTCTGCAAGGCCAGCCCGAGCAGCGCGCTACGGTCGAGGTTCGACGCAAAGGTCTGCCCAATGCGCTGGATCGCTTCGGCCAGCCGTGCGCGCTCCTGCGAGAGCTCTTGCAAGCGATGAGCGAGTTGACTGGACATGTTGTTGAACTCATCGCCCAGAGCTGCGAACTCGTCATGGCCCACAGTCTCGATGCGTGAGGAAAAATCTCCGCCAGCCAGTCGGCGAGCTGCCTGGAGGAAGCGGCTCAGCTGGCCCTGCAAGCCGCGCGAGGCCATGATCGAGAAGGCACCCGCCAGCAGGAGGACCGCCACGATGAAAGCCGCCGCGATGATTCGGCTTCCGGTAACCGAACCTGTGCTTGCAGCGAGGTCCGATAGAACCGACACGGACAGGGGTCGCCCGTCGTAGCCCGGCAACTGCTGCGTCACTGTGCGGTAGGTCTTCCCGCCGGCCTTGACCGTTCCTCGCCGTGGAAGCTGCGGCGTGTTGGGCAGTGTCGAAGCAAGTACGTGGCCTGCCTGAGTCACGACCGCCTCCGCCCCAGGAACCGTAAGCGCACGCACGTATTGCGCAGCGCTGAGCTCGGATACCGTGACCATCAGCGGACTGCGTCCCGGACCGAGACCCGCGATGGCGCTCCCGGGCGCCAGCGCATCGCGGTCGCCGACATCCGCGAGGACACGAGAGCCGAGCCGGACGGTCACCCGGATGAGGCCTAGCTGACCGGCGATCCCAGATATTCGGGCTTGGGTGATCCGGGCCTGCGAGGAGGCCAGCGCCTGGGTGAGCGTTCGCGCATCGCCGCGTGCCGTGAGGCTGTCGTTGCGATACAAGCTCGTCGCAATCGAGACCAAACCATTGACGCGCGCGTCGGCCTTTCCCTGCTGGCTGTCACTGATCAACCGAAAGATCAGGACACCGACCGCCGCCAACGGGATGACCACGATCAGTACAAAAAAGCTGGTGAGGCGGGTGCGAAAGCTCATGCGCGATCCGCGATCATCGTCAGCGTATCGGTGAATCCCGGCCAAATCCCAGGTTTCGGCGACAGAGCCAACGAAGGGCTGTCTGGGCTTTCGCCCCCTGCGGCGGAGCTCCTGCGAGCTCTCAGCTGTGGGTAACGGCTCCTCGACCGAGGCTAAACTGGCGCAACACCGCGCGGTAATCGCCGCCGCTCGGGGCTATAGCTCAGTTGGGAGAGCGCCTGGATCGCACCCAGGAGGTCGCCGGTTCGAGTCCGGCTAGCTCCATCGGAGGAAGTAGCTGGAAAGTAGTGACTTCCTCTTTCTCGTTAGTCGGGATCGCGACGACCGATTCCAAATTGGGCATCACGACTGGGCATCAAATGGCCCGACTGTTGCGTTGTGCGATAACGCCCGGCGGGACGGGACTTTCGCTCGTCTGGGTCCATGCGGGAGCTTCGCCGCGCCACGCCGTCGCGACCTGACTCTCCCGTCTCGAGACCGAGCAGTCTCAGAGTGGCCCCGTGCGATTGTTGAGAGACCCGCAATCGCCCGACTGACCGTTGCAAGATGTCGCCATTTCGATCGCCCGATCCCCGGCGACTGGATCATGGCGGCGATCGTCGGCAAGATGCTCGGGTTCCGCGCCGTGCGGGCACTCATTGAGTGACGGCCGAGTGCCTGCGGGAGGACTGAAGCGGGACTCAGCCCTCGTTAGCGATCGCGACCGAGTATTTGGCTACACCACCTCCGAGGCGACTGCCGCGCAGTTCGCCGAAGTCGCGTGCGAGCGCCGCGACCGCGCGGTTGGACTCGAAGGCGAGCCACTCGAAATGACGGATTCCTGCGAGCAGCGCGCGCAGGTGCAGCTCCGCGATCAGCAGGTGGCCGACGCCGCGCCGCTGCCAGCCGTCGACCACCTCGATCGCTATCTCCGCGACCTCGGGGTCGTCGGTCCGGGCGTAGTGAGCGGCTCCGATAGGCGAGGCCGGCGAGCCGGCGAACGCGATTACGCCCGAATGATCTCCGCCGTCGACATCTCCGATGAAGGAGAGGTCATGTTCTGAGAGCACCGGCCTCGGGGCAAGGAAGCGCTGCACTCGCGATTCCGGCCCGAGACGCTCAAAGATCAGCATGACAAGCCCCCGATCACGAGACCGCAGTTGGCGGATGACAAGCACCGCATGACTTCCGGGAAGTCGGAGGCTGGGACTGCCGATCGGGTCGTGCTCATGCGAAGAGCTCACCGCCAAAGACCCAGAACTGAGGACCATGCGACTACAACGCTGGCGGCCTCGTTTCCGTGAGATCGTGGACCAGCCTGAGGTGGCCGCGCCCAGCGACGAGCGCAGAGCAGACTAACTCTCGGGGCGCTCGGCTTCACTCCATTACCGAGCGAGCGGCGGGTGGGGACCGACTACGGTGCGGACCATGTCCCTGCTGTCCGCGCCAAGCAAGGCGCCCGACGGCTGATCGGCGCCAGCCTTCCCAGTCGGGCTAGGAGCAGCGACGATCCCGCAGCACGAGTTGGCCTCCGAGGCTGCCGGTGTCGGACATGAGCAGCCACGCCAGCGGCGTCGCCGCGTCGCCAAACCCGATCGTCAATCTTCAGCGTCGCGGCGTGTGATAGCGATCGCGCGGGCGCGCCGGCGGAGCGAGGGCTGGTCCCCGTGCGTGCCGACGCGCGGATTCACGCGAAACCGATCACACGCACCGCCTCCTGAGCGGATTGCACTCTGATATTCGAAGCCGGCTTGAATCTCGTCGCGCCATTGGCGCCGCAGAAGTCGCCGCGCTCTTCAGCGGTCGCCACGACGATCTTCAGCCCGTCGGAGGCGAACGCGTCCGCCTCACGTGTGGGTCAGAACCGGAATGTTCCGAACAGGCGAGAGACGGATGCGCCAGAACTCATGCCTTCGCCGCTCGATCTCGTGGAGACCGTGTACGACAGCGTTCCGTGCACCCCGCGGTAGCGGCCGGTGGCTGCGATCAGCGTCGCTGGCGTAATCAGTTCCGTCCCCGGTTAGCCTAGTCGCGCCACCCCTGTCAACGCAGGATGCCCACTCATACGCGAGGAGATTCAAGATGGCAATCGTGCAACGCAACGTCCAGATCAAGACCTCGCCGCAGGAGTCCATGGCGCTATTGAGCGATGCCAGCCGCTGGCCGGAGTGGTATCCGGGCATGACCGACATCAGCATCACTGCTCCCTTTCCCCTCGAAGGGGGCACGGTCGCCTTCAAGGTGAAGTCGGCGGGCATGTCGATGCCGATCACCGAGACAGTTCTCGACTACCAACCCGACAAGCTCCAGCTTTTCCAGATGGAGGGTATGTTGTCGGGGCGCGCTCGCTGGGAGCTCACCCCGGAAGGCGATGGGACACGTCTCACCACGACGTTCGACTACAAGCTTCCGGGCGGCGCGTTCGGCAGAGTCGCTGATGTGCTCATCGTTAGGCGCATGAACGACAAGGCCCTTAGAGAAGCTCTCCTCAACTTCAAGGCGTTGACCGAGCAGCCGAGCGCCGTTTGATACGGCGCGATCGCTCTAGCGTGCATCCGATCGTCGGATGAGCCTGCCCCTGGCATTCCTGTCGTCGGAGTCGCCCGGACGATCGCTTTCGTCAGGCTGACTGCCGCCGACGCACGACCGCATTGGCGACCGACCGCTCGTCGGCATCGAGCCCAGAACGATGATCGCATTGCTGCACCCGCCGGTGCCTCGAATGTCGCCGTTGGAGTCGTCCGTCGGGTGGGGCCGAGATCGGGAAAGCGCTCGTCCGGCTCATGCCAGTCGGTCTAGGTCGACGTTGTGGGCGGCCGACGGTCAGCGACGCCGGGCGCGCAGGACGATGTCGGCGACGTGCGGGGAGCGGGGTGGCGGGTCGATCCGCGGCTCAACCGCGTGCAGCTCGACCGTAAAGTCATCGCGGAGCAGCCGGCCAAGGTCGTCGGCACCTACATAGTCCGCCGGGTCGACACCCCGGGACTTCATGTGCTCGCGGTGCTCGTCGTCGAGCTCGTGGTAGACGGCTAGCACCAACCCGCCCGGCCGCACGGTGTCGAGCAACCTCCGCACGGCGGCCTCGCCGGCGGCCTTGGGCAGCGCTGGGTACTGCATCGACATGAGGGCGAACGAAGCGGCGGGGAGCGGTGTCTGGAGGACGTCGCCCGAGATCCACTCGACGGAGGCACCAGCCGGATGGGGACTCTCCCGCGCCCGGCGTATGGCGACCTCGGAGATGTCAATCGCAGTGACGGTCCAGCCGCCCCGAGCAAGCCAGATCGCGTCGGCGCCCTCGCCACAACCCACGTCGAGCGCCCGGCCCGGGGTTAGCGCGCCGACCTCGGCGACGAGCCGCCCGTTCGGTCGTCCGCTCCACATCGCCCCATCGCGCTCGCGGTACCTCGCGTCCCACGCCGCGGCTTGCACCGCCGCGCCGAAATGCTGCTCGCCGTGTTCGTGCTCGCCCATCGTGCCCACGGTAGACCACGACAAGTGCGGCCCCCGTCGAGAGAGCCCGGTCGTCGCCAACACGATGGTGAGCTCCGGCGGGCGGAACAAAGGAATGGTCTGCTGCCAGGCTGGCGAGCCCAGCATCTGGGTGGAAGCGGCAGCCACGTGGTCGAGCATCGGATCGGATCACGCCGGCTGTGCGATGAGAACGTGGGACGGCGCCGGTCTCATCCATGCCCCAGCCCCGACGAAAGGATCACGCAATGTCGTCGCACGCAAACATCGATCGCGTCGCCGAGCACACAGTCGCCTCGCTCGACCTCGAGGAACTCCGTATCGGCCCGACCGCTGCCTTGTTCGAGGGCGGCCCGCGGGCCGGTGCTGGCATCACGATGTTCATCGTGCGAACGCCTCCTGCCGGCTTCGTTGAGCTCCATGTCCACCCGTACCGCGAGACGTTCGTCTTACTGGAGGGCGCTGGAAGGTGGACGGCGGGCGACACGGTTCTTGACGTTCGGGCTGAGCGGGTGATCTCCGTGCCCGCCAAGACTCCGCACGGATTCCGCAACACCGGAGAGGCACCTTTGCTGGTGGTCGCGATCCACGAATCGCCGGCCCTCTTCCAGGACTTCCTCGGCCGGGAGCCGGCCTAGCCACGATCGCTTTCGTCGTTCTCCACCACGCCGTCCCGTGATCCCTACGGCGACGCCTCGAACGTCTCCACATCGAGCCGGTGCGCGATCGGATTGCCACGAGGGCACTAGCGCTGTTGGTGACCGAACGGTCGACCAACGGGCTGCTCACGGGCTGCCGGTCAGCGTGGCGAGCAGAACAGCCGGAGGTTCCGCAGCGTGATTTCATAGCCCTAGTCTCCGGCAGGAGCATAGGTAGATAGATGAGGCGTCGAATCCTGTTTGCGGCGGTGGTGGTGAGTGCGGGTGTTTGGCTTACCGTCTGTACTTCTGCCTGGGCGGCGGAGTGGTCGCAGCAGGCTGTGGCGCAGCCGATCGTGCCTCGCGGGGTGCTGAACAGCATCGCCTGCACGGGAAGCAACGATTGCGTCTCTGTCGGCTACCTGACTGACGAGTCGGATATGCCGATCCCGCTCGCTGGTCAAACGGCCGTGCGCCTCCTGTCACGTGATCTCGTGCTCCCCGCCGCCATACATGTGCGCGATCGCTTTCGCGCAGGTTCCCGCTTGTCTCGGACGATCGGAATGGCGACCGCGCAGTCGTGGGGTCTCGCGGCCAGAGTTCTGCGTTCTCGGGCTCGAGCGGCAGTCCGGCGCCGACGACGAGATGGCTGGTCCTCGTCCCAAGCGGGCGAGATTTTCGGCGCGCTGACACTTGTGCTTCCCCACATCGCGCCGCTTGCTCGCCTGCCAGTCGGCGGCTAGCACGGACTTATGCTCAGTCGGGGAAACGAGGCGTCTAACCGCTGCAGCCGAGTAGAGTGCCCAGCCTCGTTCGCTGGGACACTCCGGTTTGGCGCTGGTCGCCGCGGATGCTCGCCCTGCGAAGGCGGAAGTAACGTCGTAGCGCCATGGTTCCAACGGAGAGCCGCTCCGCCGTCGCCCTCGGGCTCTCTAGCTGACGATTTTGAGCTTGACGGTGTGGGCGGGGCCGCGTAGCTTGCCCAAGAGCGCGCGGATCGTGATCTTGTAGTGCCCCTGCGGAAAGGAAGTGTCCCTTGACCTTCCGGATGTGAATCACGTTCTTGCCTGGGTGGGCCTGGAAGAGGAGCGTCACCTTGCGGAAGCGGCGGGCGGCCGCCGGCGATGCTCCCGTGTCGAGGGAGGGCGGATCGGTGATCGTCAGCTGCAGGAACGCCGGTTGCCCCGCGCGCCAGATCACCGAGGAGCGCTTCAAGAAGACCTTCAGGATCGCGGCCTGGCCGAATTTGACCGGGTGCGACGGACCGAGCAGCGATGTGACAATGGCCTCAAGGGCGGGCTTAATGACCCTTTCGGGGAGCGGCGGCGGTGGGCCGATGACGGTGATCGTGACGGTCGCCGTCGAGCAGCCGCCCAGATTGCAGGCGCGGTAGCTGAACGAGTCGGATCCGATGTAGCCGGCGTTCGGCGTGTAGCTGGCGCTCTCGGAAGACACCGGGCCGCTTAGGCCCGGTGTCCCATGGGCGGAACCGGGGGCAAGGATCACGTAGTTCGTCGGGTGGTTCGTGCATGGGATGCTCACGGTCACCATGGTGTCCACGGGCGTGCTAGCGGAGACATTCGAGCAGACCGGCGGCGCCGTCCCGTTGACGACGAGGTTCGCCGTCGCCGCGTTCGAACAGACGGTGCCATCGCAGCCGCTGTAGGTGAACGAGTCCGGGCCCGTGTAGCCTGCGTCCGGCGTGTAGACGACGCTTCCGTTAACCGGGTCTATCTGTCCTAGGGTCCCGTGTAGAGGCTGGGTGTCGATCACGTAGCTGCTGGGTGATCCGGTACAGGAGAAGGACACCGTTACTGCCTGGTTTGCGGACGTTGAAGCCGAGACGTTCGAGCAGTTCGGCGGCGGAACGATCGTGATATTGGCGGTGGCCTGCGAGCACGGAGGCTGGAATTGGTTATTGCAGGCCTCGTAGGTGAACGAATCAGAGCCGACATATCCGGAGTCGGGGATGTATGTGACCGTTCCGTTCGACTGGTCGATCGTCCCCAGGCTCCCGTGCGATGGCGAGCCGACGATCGAGTAGCTTGAGATCAAGCCCGTGCAGGAGAAGCTCACCGTCACCGACTGGTTCTCCTGGGTGGACGCAGACACGTCTGCGCAACTCGGGGGCCCAACCGACGCCCACGCCGACGCGGCCGCGGACACAGCCAGCGCGCAGGCCACCCCGACCGCACCAGCGACCCGCAACCACCTTCCGATCCAGGGTCCAGTACACGGTGTCGGCCCAGTCCTCACATATCCCCCTAATCAGCCGTCAAGACTAAACAAAAAGCGCACGCCCCACAAGGACAAGCCTCGACGCCCCGCGCGCGATTGTCACGCGCTCGACCGGCGTTGGAACGGCCACACCATGCATGAGCGGCGCCACCGGAAGAGCCTTCGCTCCCTTCGACCTTCACGAGCCAGGGCTGACCGCCCTTTACGCCGAGCACCAGAACCGACATCCACGCCGGACGCTCGGTTTCCCGACTGAGCATAAGTCCGTGCTAGCCACCGACTGGCAGGCGAGCAAGCGGCGCGATGTGGGGAAGCACAAGTGTCAGCGCGCCGAAAATCTCTAGCGTTAAGGACGAGGACCAGCGGTGACGCCGCACTGCTCCTTGCCGGCGAAGCGGAAGACTCTGCCGGAGGCAGGGCCGCGGGTGCTGTATCCGGCTGTCGCAGACCACGCGATCGCTTTCGCGATTCGGCGCCGGCCTCGAGTCCCGCGATCGGAATGGCGACGATTGGATCGGCGACGAACGACGCGCACCAACGCGGGGCCACTTCCGGGTTGCGAGCGTGAGCAGTGCTCTCCCAACCCAGGGGGCTGGGGGCCGCGCGCTACCGGCCCGCTGATCTCTGGAACGCGTCTATCGATCCGCCAGCCCGGCCCAGGACAGGATCACTCGTGCCCTCCGGGTTTGACAGGTCGATGTTTCCATGCGATGTGATGTGGATGCTTCCTCAGAAGAAGCTCTTGAGGAACCCCCGTTGCGCGCGCCGGGTGGAGGTCAGCTGGCGCACCGCGATACCGATCTCCTCCACGACCCCGTGGCGCACTTTGACCAGCATGTCGGCGGCGCGGCCCGGGCCGAAGTACCACCAGTTCAGCCCGATGTGAAAGCCGCGGCCAAGGTGGAGGCGGCGACGGGCGAGGGCGAGCCGGGCGCCCGGGCGGATGCCGCGGATCGAGTAGTGCGGGTTGGCGGTCGAGATCCACACCACCCGATTGCGGTAGCGGCGGCGCTCGGAGCGGGAAAGCGTTCGCAGCAGCTTTGGCGAGGCGTAGCCGACCCGTACGCCTTCCGGCGCTAGGCAGAAGAACTCCTCGTAGCGCTTGCCGCGAGTCGCGCTCTGGCGGTAGGCGCGACGGGCCTGAGCGCGCGTCATTCCGAGCCGCATCTGCCCGATCCGCTCGCCGGCCAGGCGCCCTGTCGCCGCAGGGCAGCCTGGCTGCGTGAGCGCGGCGTTGCAGCCGGTGAAGCTGACGTGCAGCGGTCCGTCGCTGGTGACTTCGAGCTTCGGATTGCAGCTAACGCCGGCGCGGTTGGCTGCGATCGTGACCGCGCTCACGTTGGTGGCGTTGATCACCAGGGTGTCGGCCGGCGTCTGCAGAGGCGCCGCACCCCAGGCGAGCGTCCGCTCTTGGTAGGGGATCGGCCCGTGTGAGCCGCCATACAAGACGTGGTAGCCGATCGACACCGGCTCAGCGGGTGGGTCCCCATAGCCGCTAGAGAGCGAGCGGACGTCGAGCGTCCCCGCGCTAGTCGAGTCGCGGAGCTGGATTGACGAGAGCCAGTAGGCATGGTCTGAGTGGCCGAGGACCCGGTTGTCGGTCGAGGGGTCGTAGTAGTAGGTGACGTGCCGGGGGTTGATGTCGACGGTGGCATCGCCGAAGAACGCCGCCGCGGGGGCGTACTGGTCGTTGTTGCCCTCGGTGATGTGGCCCGCCGGTGTGAACAGCCAGTGGTCGTAGCGGATGCCCGCGCTCAGGGCGTTCTGGAACGCCTCCTCGCTCATCTCGGGACCGACCAGCTCGTCGTTCTGGCCGTACCAGGCCAACATCGGGATGTTGCGGAAGTTCTTGAACGAGCCGGCCGAGGTGGGAGGACCGACGATGGGGAAAGCGCGCGCCCACAGATCCGGCCAGCGGCTGCCCAGGCTGTAGGTGCCGCCGCCGCCCATCGAGTAGCCCGTGATGTCGGTCAGCCTGGGGTTGAGGTGATAGTGCTGGGCGATGTCGTTCCACATCTCGAACACGTCGGCCTCGGCGTAGTTGGCCCAGTTGCCGTCCGGTCCGCGACCTTCCGGAGAAGCGAAGATGGATCCGCTGCCGCGGTTGGCCATCTGGGATGCGTTGTGGCTGCCGAGATACTCGTTGTAGTTCGCCGACAGGCCGTGCATGGCGATCACGACGCCGAAGCCCTCCGGTGGCACCGGCTTGTTGGGTACGTAGAGCGCGTAAGGCTGGAGCTGACCGAGGTAGCGCCCGGTGCAGACACTCTGCGCCGTCAATCCGCCGATGCAGGTGTCGTTGTAGTCGACGCCCTGCCCGAGGTTGAAGCGCGAGGCGTAGATGCGATCGATGTCCCCCGTCTTGGGCACGCCTGAGTCGTCGTCAACGCCGTTGAGCAACTTCGAGAAGTTGACCTCCGCGTTGAACTGCGATACGTCGCCGTTGGCCAGCGCGTCGGCCTGGTCGCGCTCACGCCACCACGAGCCATCCTCCTTGACCAGCACCCCACCCTCGACGATCGTGTTCGCGGTGCCCGGCGAGTAGATCTTCGGGACCGGCTCGTTGGTGCGGAAGGCGAGGTTGAAGATCGCCTCGTTGTCGGAGTTGGCGCCGCCGGGCTGGCTGGCGCTTGCCGTCTGGGTAGGGATGTCGTAGCTGTTCGCCGAGCTGTCCCACAGACCCGTCCCCATCTCCATCCGCACCGTCGAGCGTCCCGGATTCCACGCGGCGTGGGGGACGAGCACCTGGATCTGGCGCCGGGTCTGATCGACGCGTCACAGTCGGTGCCGGCGTTATCACCGCTCCCGTGGCCGCGTTGGTGAGAACTGCCGGTGCTGCCGTGGACGGTCAGGAAGTACTGCGCCGGCGAGCTGACGCCCGCTGAGAACGGCCACGGGTACTCCGTCGAGGAATCCCCCAGCGCGACGGTGAAAGCGGCGATGCTCGGATCGAGCATCGTGTTCAGAGTCACGCGGAACGCGGTGGCGTCGCTCAGCGGCTTGACCCGGAACTCCACCAGATCGGCAGCGTTGTTGCCGTAGACATCAGTGTTGGTGGGATAGGAAAGCGTCCCGTGGTTGGGCGAGAACAAGTTTGCGACCGGGTTGAATGGGGCGTTTGGATCAGGAGTCCCGGCGCCGCCGAAGTCGTCGTAGAGGAAGTCCTGGTAGACGAACTCGCCGTCGCGGTACGCCTCGCCCCCGGAGACGAGAATCGGCGGCGCCTTCCAAACGCCCGTGTTCTCCAGCTGCGGCACCGTGGTAGGCGGCGCGTAGAGCAGATCCGGGCCCGGCCGCGCGCCCGAGGCGACGCTCGGCAACGACGAGCTACCGGCGGCAGCGGCAGGCTCCGCAGCGACCGCCAAGGAGACAGCGGCCAGCGCGCAGACGACAGACGACGGATAGAGCAGGGAGTTCAGCCGCAGACAAGAGAAATTCTACGTCCAGGCGAGCTTGGTCGCAAAGCACGGCCCCGCAACGATTGCCTTGATCCCCGTGAGGCTCGCCGTGGCGACGATCGGAATGGCGACGAGGGAGCGGCCAGGCACGACATGCGCCGCACTCGCATTCGCGTGGTTGGAGCCGCGAGGATGTCATCATCTTGGCTGATTGGTGCGGAGGCGTTGGAGCGCTTGTTGCGCTTGGTCTGGGGTGGGAGCGCTGTTCGGCTGCTCGAGCTGCGGTGCGGTTTCTGCTTCTGATGCGATGGGTGCCTCATCAACGTCGGTCTCGAGCTCGAGTGGTTCGGATGGGTGGTTCCAGACGCGGCCAAAGTGGTCGGCGTATTGGGTGAAGATGCCATCGTCTTGTCGTTGTCGGAGGTGAAGCGTGGGGGCTTGGGTTCGGTCGAGGCCGTAGAGTTTTCGCACCAGTCATGACGTTCGAGCATGAGTTTGCGGCGCGCGTACAAGCGGACTGGTTGTTTCAAATCGAGGTTGGGTCAAACCTGATGAACCATGAGCCGCGCGCGTATCGCGAGTTGATGCGTTCCTCGTAAACCGACCACGCGACTCGCCTCGTGAGCGGAAACAATGGCAACCTTGCCAGCGGTCGAGTCGTCGAAGAAGTCCGGCTCAAACTCGGCCAGCTGCCTCGCCGGGAAACATTGAGTAGTGCGGCTGTTAGCCAGTCGTACGGGTGGCGCCCTGTCACTTCCCTGACATGTGCGCGAAATCCTGGGGTCGAACCCTGGGGCGAAGCTCATTGGACATAGGTAGCTTGCTGTCGGACAAGGCGGTCGGAGACTTCCGGGCAAGTTTCAGAGTGGTCCGCATCCTAGTAGCGACTTATCGTCGCGCTTAGGGACGTACGAGGAACACTTCTGCAGTTAGCGGCGGGAGCGCGACGGCCCAACAAAATGAAACGGTGTCCGGATGCTGCCTTGCCAGGGATGCCGAGGAGGTAACGATATGCGCAGCATGATCCGTTTTGGCGGTACGGCCGCAGTCGTGGTCACGAGCCTGGCCTGGATGTCCGGCTCGGCGTTGGCCGCGACCTTCAGTGAACAGTCGGCCGGTCAGCAGACTTCATCTGGGGCGCCCAATTGTCAGAACGAGGCGGCGGGTTGCACGATTCAATCAGCGGGGACGATCACAGGTACGCCGATCGCTCAGGGAACGTTCACGTCGACGTTGACGATCTTCTACACGCAGTACACGACAGGACATCCTGGTTATGCGTTCTGCGCGCCCGCGAACGGGAACGCGACGCTGGTGGATGCTACGAATCCTGACAACACCATTACCAAGGATGAGGGTGGCCAGGTGTGTGCGTCGAGCTTTGGTAGTGGCGGGTCGTACACGTTCATCGGCAACTACAACATCACGGGCGGGACCGGGATCTACTCCGGTGCCGCCGGCACCGGGACCGTGAACACGTTCCAGCCCACCCAAACGTCGCCTTTCACCGGCTCCGAGGACGGAACGATCGACACGTCCACGGAGAAGCCCGGCAAGGGCTGCGGCGACAAGAATCATCTCCATCAGCGTCAGGATGAGTGCAAATAGTTCGACTCGGACAAAGACGGGTCTAGCAGCTACACGAGTCGAAGTCGGATCGAGGGGGCCGCTTGCGAGCGGCCCTCCTCGCAACCAGAAACAGGGCGGTCTCTTCACTCACTCCGCCGGGGCAGACATTTGACGGTCCGTTTGTCTCGATGACGTTCTGTTACCCCGAGCCCGTCACTCTCACTGCCTCCGCTGTCCCCGACCCTGGCTATCACCTCGACCCGTGGCTTCTCAGTGGCTACGACTACTCCGGAGGGCCAAGCCGACAGGTGCGACAACGACCCGACGAACCAGAGCCCAACCAAGGTGCGCCGCGCGGTGCGTGAGGTCCCGCGAGTGCGCAGGGTGTGTGGTCGTCGCGGCGAACCTCTAGGACGATGTCCGAGGCCTGGGTGTACCTGCTGCGCTGCGGCGATGGGTCGCTCTACACGGGCTGGACGGTCGACCTCGAGCGCAGACTTGCGCGCCACCGCTCCGGCGCTGCGAGCCGTTATACGGCCAGCCGGCTACCCGTGGAGCTCGCCATTGCGATCCCAATGGCCGACCGTGCCACCGCCCGCCGAGAGGAGGCGCGCATCAAGCGCTTGACGCGGCCGGCGAAGCTCGCGCTGCTGACCTCCGCCCAATCGCAGCCGTGAGCTCGTCGTATGAGTGGTGACGGGCGTGCACCTCGCTGCCCCACCGAGAGGGCTCCTCGCGAAGGACGGGCGTCCCAGTTGTGGCAAACGGGTCGGCAGACCTCGCAGTGCCGCACCCCCCCACGATGCACCGGGCGCAGCCATTCTCTCCCACCTGACCGTACCGTCGACGGGCGCTCCCGGGTATGCGTCAGTGCGCGCCCGTAGCCTTTGTCATCGACTTAGGTTCGTTCCGATTGGAGGCTGTCGTATGGATGCACCGGTAAACGTTCGCGAGCAACTCCCGCGCGTCGTGCGCTTCAATCCCAAGGAGATCAAGGCGGCGGTAAGCGAGGTGGAGGGGTTCAACGCCAAGCTTGCACTGGTAATCACCCGCAGCGTGGGCACAATGGCGTGCGCTTATGTGTTCGCAGTGATCGCTCTGATCAGCCTGCCTGCCGCGATCAACTCAGGGCAGGTGATCGTGATCGTCGCGTGGATCGCGCAGACGTTCCTTCAGTTGGTGCTGCTGAGCATCATCATGGTCGGGCAGTCGGTGCAATCCGCAGCATCGGACGCGCGGGCCGCGAAAGAGTTCGCTGACACAGAGACGATCCTCGACCGCCTTGACGTCCACACCGCCGGGGGGATCAAGGATGTGCTCGACGCAATCCACGCGAGTGTTCGTCCGGGCGAAGGGCCCGAGTCGAGTTCGGCGAGCTAGCGTCAACGGGGCCCAGAGCCGCTCGCGATCCGCGCGGCCGCAAACCATAAGCCGGCTCCTCCATGCCGTGACGCTCGCTTAGGGCATTCCGAAAGCGCGCTGCGGCGTGAACCGTCGGATCGCGACGACCGCGCGGTCGCCAAACCGCTAGCCGGTCATCTGGCGCCGGTTCGGACGTCGCGTAATCCGGTAGAACCGGAGACGTGGATACGCCACGGACCCACTACATCGAGCACGGCGGCGTTAAGATCGCTTGGCAGGTCTTTGGTGAGGGTCCGGCCGAGATTCTGTTCGTTCCCGGCTGGGTCTCCCACGTGGACCTGTTCTGGCAGTATCCGCAGCCGCGGGAGTTTTTCACTGAATTGGCGGCGTTCGGGCGGGTCGCGGTGTACGACAAGCCCGGCACCGGGGCTTCCGACCCCGTCGACGTCGCGCCGCCAGTTGAGGAACGGATCGATCAGCTCGTTCGCGTCATGGACGCCGCGGGCCTGAGCTCCCCGACTGTGATCGGTGTTTCGGAGGGCGGTGTGACAGCGTGCTTGGCTGCCGCCTCAAGGCCCGACCGCGTTGGGCGGCTCGTCATGCTTGACGCGACCGCCTGCCTGTTCGATCCGCGGGCCAAGGGCGAAATGAGTGACCAGGAACACGGCGAGTGGCTGGCCTTCATCGGCCGGACTGCAGCCACCTGGGGCGAGGGGTGCGACGGCGACGTTTGGCTGGCCGGCACACCCAACGCCGACGCTGCGTGGGGGCTGCTACAGCGTGCCTGTGCCTCACCCGCTGTCGCGCGGGCGTACTACAACTCCTGGGTGGAAGGTCTTACGGCCTGGGACGTGCTACCCGCGATCCACCAGCCGACGCTCGTCCTACAGCGTGCCGATGATCATGTAGTGCCGATCAAGGCCGCCCGTGTCGCTGCGCAGCGGATTCCCGGCGCCAAGCTGGTCGAGCTCCCCGGCACCGAGCATCTCCCGTGGCTCGGGGACACCGCGGAGGTGCTCGCGCAGTTACGCAGCTTTGTCGGGGCTCCGGCGCCCGCTGTGCGCACGGAGCGAGTGCTCGCGACGATCCTGTTCACCGACCTCGTAGGGTCAACCGACCATCTCACCAGGCTTGGGGATGCGACGTGGACCGCTCGGCTCAACCGCCACGCCGAGATCGTCCGCGGCGCGCTTGACCGCTTCGATGGTCGTCTGATCAAATCCACCGGCGACGGCGTCCTCGCCGTCTTCTCCGGTCCCGCGCGCGCAACTCAGGCGGCGCGCCGGATCCTCGAGGCCTTACCCGGAGAGGACCTCCATGCTCGCGCCGGGGTCCACGTCGGCGAGATCGAACTCTTGGGCGACGACATCGCGGGCCTCGCTGTCCATGTGACGGCTCGGATCATGGCCAAGGCGGACGCGGACGAGGTCCTCGTGTCGCGCACGGTGCGCGACCTCAGCGCCGGCTCTGGCCTCCGATTCAAAGACCGCGGGATCCAACACCTCAAGGGCATCGATGAGGACTGGCAGGTCTACGCTCTCGCCTGACCAGGCGGGCGGGCACGGACGCGCTAAGTCAGTGCCTTGAGTTCGGCGAGCAATTCGCTTTCCTCGCGTGGCGGAGGCGGCGGCCGCGTCTCGCGCCGTGTGCGCGTGCTCGACCCAACCGCGGTGGGCTGCCTTTCCTCGGACTTGGCCTTTCCGCGCGGTAACCCGGAGAGTCCACCACCCCCGCCGGAACCGTCCGCGTTGGCGTCCGTGGCGGCGGGCCGGCATCGCGGCGCTAGGCGCGCACCGGTTCGGGCTCGGCGCCGCTTGCGGTGGCCGCCCGCGGCCGGTGAGTAGCGTGCAGCGGCGATGGCTTGACCCGGAGCAGGCGCGCGGCCCAGCCGGGCAGCCACCAGTTGTAGGCGCCGAAGAGGCTCACGAACGCGGGCACGAGCAGGCAGCGGATCAGCGTGGCGTCGACGAGGATGCCGGCGCCCAGACCGGTGGCGAGGATCTTGATGTCGGTCTCCGGTGTAGTGGACATCGCGAGGAAGGAGAGCACGAGGATCAGCGCCGCGCTTGTGACGAGGCGGCCGGTTCGGCCGATTCCCTCGATGACGGCTTGGCGGGTATCGCCGCTCCGGTCGTAGCTCTCGCGCATCCGGGCGAGGATGAACACCTCATAGTCCATTGACAGTCCGAACAGGAATGCGAAGACCATGACGGGGACCCACATGGTGATCGCCCCGGTGGCGGGGATTCCCCACACGGCCTGGCTGCCGTGACCGTACTGCCAGATCCAGGTCATCACGCCGTAGGCGGCAGCCAGCGAGGCGAGGTTCATCACCACTGCCTTGAGCGGGAGGAGCAGCGAGCGGAACGCCCGGGCGAGCAGCACAAACGTCGCCAGCGCGATCAGCCCGAGCATCAGCGGGAAGCTGCCGTAGACATCGTGGCTGAAATCGGCCATCGAGGCGCCCGAGCCGGCAACCCCGAAAACGCCCGGGGTATGCGCGAGCGCGTGCCGGACCGTGTCGACCGTGCTCTGCCCGGCCGGGATGTTGGTCTCGGGCGTCGGTAGCACGGTGATCAGCGCGGTGTCGTGCCGGCGGAACTGCGGGGTGGTGGGTGCGATCACGGCGTGCACGCCGGGCAGTTCAGCGAGCTGGTGGGTGATCGCCGGGGCGGCGGTCTGGCGGGCGAGGACGTCGATCGGGGTAAGCGTGCCTGACGGCACCCCGCCCGCCTCCAGGGTGCGGAGCGCGGCGTGCGCAGGACCGCGCTGGGCGAGGGCCGCGCTGCTGGGCTCGCCGACGTGCATGGACAGTGACGGAAGCGTGAGCACGATCAGCGTCGCGGTGCCGGCGATCGCGGCGAGGCCGCGGCGGCGAGCGGTGAAGCGAGCCCAAGCGCTCCAGCCGCGGCTCGCGGTGTTGTCGGTGCGGATCCGCGGCCAGTCCAGCCGCGGACCGATGCTGGCGAGAATGACCGGGAGCAGCGTCAGGGCGACGGCGACCGAGATCAGCGGGATCAGCACGCCGCCGATGCCTGCGCTGCGGAGGAACGGGACGGGGAGGACGACCAGCGCGAGCAGGCCGATTCCGACGGTCAGGCCGGAGAACAGCACGGCGCGGCCGGCCGAGGTCATTGCCGCAAGGACAGCCTGCTCGTTGTCGCGTCCGTGGGCGCGCTCTTCGCGCCAGCGGGTGACCACGAGCAGTGAGTAGTCGATCGCGACGCCCAATCCGATCAGGGCGATCAGAAACTCGACGATCTGGCTGACCGCGGTGATGTGGGTGAGTCCGTTCAGTGCCAGGAACGTGGTGAGGATCGAGATGGCGGCCATGACCATCGGCACGAAGGCCAGGAAGCTGGCGAACACGAAGGCGAGCACGACCAGTGCACCGAGCGCGCCGAGCATCAACTCGAGGAGCACGCCGGCGCCCTTGGAAGCGGGCGTGCTGGTCGTGAGCGCCTGGATCCCGCTGATCCGGACCTGCCAGGAGGAGGGCACCGCAGAGTCGATCGTGCGCTGGATCCGGGCGGTGGTTGCGTCCGGAGACATGGGATTCTGCTGGGGTCCGAACACGAGCGCGTAAGTTGTGCGCCCGTCACTGGTGGCGAAGGCCGCGTCATGCGTGGTCGCATAATCGGTCACCCGCGCCGTGGGAATGACCCGATGAGCGGTGGCAAAGGCAAGACCGAGCCGGGCGGCGACGCCGGGCGTGTGGATAGTGGTTCCGGCCGGCAGGGTGATGACCGGGACGATGGGGTCCTGCGCTCCGTTGTGGAGGTACATCGCTTGGATCCGTGCGTCGGTGCGGAATGCAGCGCCTGGCATGGCGAAGCTATTGGTCAGGCGGTTGACGGTGGCGGCCACGGTCATCCCGCCGGCCACTCCCAGGAACAGCCAGGCCGCGACGACCAGAAGCTTGTGCTTGAGAACGAATCGCGTGAGTGTCGGCATTGCAGATCCTCCTTGAAGCGGGGCGAAGTTGACTTCCGGAAGCATCGGCCGTGAAGGCCGGCGTGTCGTCGGCTGGGGGGAGTGATCGGCGCTACGGGATCTGCAGCATTCGCGGGCTGGGTGTACTCCCGTTGGAGTAGCTCCTGGGACTCCGTTCGGATGACGACGGCGGCCGCCGCGGCGATTACCCTCGCATGGCGATGAGCATCCCGCCCGCCGTCGTGCACGCCCGCCGCCGCTGGTCGGGGCTCGCGGGCGCGTGGGGGCGGCTCCGGCGCTCGCCGCGCGCCTTTGACGTCGCTCTGGCGGTGGTGCTGGCGCTGGTCACGTTGGCCGGATCGGTGGGTGAGAGTCACCCAAACCAGCGGTTCGACAAGCCGCCGGCGGGCGTTCACCTCACTCCAGCGCCGGCGGCCGCCTATCTCCTGGTTGCCGTGAGCGCGCTGGCTCTGATCTGGCGTCGCCGCCGGCCAGTCCTGGTACTCGCGGTGTCGCTCGGCGCCGCGCTTCTCTACACCTGCCTGGGCTATTTCGACGGCGCGGTCATCCTCAATCCGATGTTCGCTCTGTACGCGGTAGCCGTCGCGGTCCCGGTCGCTCGCGCGATCGGCCTATCGATGATCACCATGCTCTTGCTGATGGCGGCCAACGCGGCTTTCGGCCCCTATGGCACCGGCGGCGGGTTTGTCCTGATCCCGGGCGAGGTCGCGGCGGCCCTGTTTCTGGGGCTGTGGGGAGCCAGCCGCCGCGCCGCGCTCAGGGAGAGCGCAGAGCAGGCCCGGCGTGCAGTGGATGCCGAGCGGCTGCGGATCGCCCGCGAACTGCATGACGTGGTGGCGCATACGATGTCGACGATCAACGTCCAGGCCGGTGTCGCGGCGCATGTCATCGACCAGCAACCTGACCAGGCCGCCCAGGCGCTCGAGGCGATCAAGCAGGCAAGCAAGGAAGGCCTCAGGGAGTTGCGCGGCATCCTCAACGTCCTACGGCAAGCCGATGAGCAAGACGAGCGCTCGCCCGCACCGCGCCTCGCGCAGCTCGACGAACTCGTCGAGAACGCGACGCGCGCGGGCCTCCCCACTTCGGTAACCATCCACGGCCGGGCACGAACCTTGGCCCCGACCGTCGACCTCACCGCCTACCGGATCGTGCAGGAGTCGCTGACCAACGCCCTGCGCCATGCCGGCCCAACCAGTGCCAGCGTGACGCTCTCCTACACCGATGACCAGCTCCAGGTTGAGGTCCTCGATGGCGGACGCGGCGGTGTGGACGGGACGCCGCACGGCGCCGGACACGGCATTGCAGGAATGCGCGAACGCGCTGAAGCCGTGGGCGGCACGCTGATTGCCGGCCCGGGCCCCGAGCGCGGCTTTCGCGTCCAGGCCCGGCTACCGCTGAGCGCGCCGTGATCCGCGTTCTGCTGGCCGACGACCAGGCGCTGATCCGCGCCGGCTTTCGCGTTCTCCTGGATTCCGCCGAGGACATCGAGGTGGTGGGTGAGGCCGACAACGGCGCCCAGGCGGTCACGATCGCGCGCGATCGTCTCGCCGACGTTGTGCTGATGGACATCCGAATGCCGACGGTGGATGGACTCGAGGCGACACGCCGGATGGCCGCCGACGAGAACCTGGCCGGGGTCAAGGTCCTGATCCTGACCACCTTCGAGAGCGATGAGTATGTCTACGAAGCTCTCCAAGCGGGCGCCAGCGGCTTTCTGGTCAAGGACACCGAACCGGAGGAGTTGCTGCGCGCGATCCGAGTGGTCGCTCGCGGCGACGCGCTGCTCTCCCCGGGCATCACGCGTCGCCTGATCGCCGACGTCGCCGCGCGCGGTCCATCTCGCCCGAGTGCCCATCCGGCGCTCTCGGAGCTGACCGGCCGAGAGCGGGAAATCATGACGCTGGTCGCCCAAGGCCTATCGAACGACCAGATCGCCGGCCAGCTGTTCCTCAGCCCGCTGACCGTGAAAACTCATGTCAGCCGCGCGATGCTCAAGCTCGGCGCCCGCGACCGTGCGCAGCTGGTCGTGATCGCCTACCAAAGCGGGCTGGTGGCGCCAGGCGAAATCCCGAGCGTCTGATACGCCAGGCAACGCTGGGCTTGAACATGCCGCTTGCCTATGCGCCCGTGGATCGGCCGACCCGGGAGAGTGTGGTGAAACGACGGCGCCGTGGCGAGCGATGGGCACGTCGCCGAGATGCGCGAGTGGCTTGCCGGCTACCGGAAGGCGCGACTGCGCGAGTGAGCAGCGGCCGTGGCTCCGACATGCCTTCCCAGGTGGCGCAGCAGGTCTCCGCGAACGCCGTGTAGCGCTCACAGCGATACCTGCCAACTACTCCTGCTGGTGTACGGCACGACTGAGCCTACGCCGATCGCAGCATCCCAAAAGCCGACCGGTGGACGACGACAGCATGGCGGCGCGCAATCAGCATGAGCGTCTCACCAAACGCTCAACCAGGAGTTTGAGATGAGCACCCACACGGCAATCCAGACCGCAACCGCAGAGCCCGCGCACGTGCTGCAGGTGCTCATCGACCCTGCAGCGTGCGCGCGCTGGGCGCCGATCGAGTTCAGCACCGACCAGGCGTCCGGCGAATACCTGCACGCCGGCAGCCGAACCCGACTACAGGGCCGAATCGCCGGCCGGAATGTCACGTTCGAGGTCGACGTCCTCGCCGCCGATGAGCGCGGCCTGTCTCTCCGCGCGACCGGTCCCGTTCGGCTCGAGGTCAACTACCAGCTCACACCCTCCGGCTCCGGAACGCTGATCGACGCCCAGATCACGCTCGCCCAAGCCGCAGGGATGACCGGGGCGCTTGCCTCGCGCGCGACCAACGCCATTCTGGGCGCCGGCGCGCTGCGCTTCGCATTGCGCGCGATCGCCGCCGAAGCCAAGCAACTCCAGCAAGCCGCTGGCCGCGAGCTCGCCTTCGCGCAGAAGCGGCGAGCAGCATGAGCTCTTCGAGCCGAGCAAGACCACCGCACTCTCACCGGCGGCCGCGAACACCCTGCTCGACGCCCTCGGCGCGGAACTCGGCAGCTCCTAGTCTTCCGCCATGACCCAGAACCTGTCAACGAGCCTAGGGGTACCGGCCCTCTGTACGGCTGGCCTTACCGGCGCCTCCTAGCATCAGTTTTATGCCGCAATCCTCAAGTCCGCTCGTCCCGCCGCCGAGCCCAACTCTGTCCGCCTCGCAGCTGGCGATGCTGGCTGGACTCGGCGAAGAGCGCAGCGCTGATATCGGCGAGGTGCTTTACCGCGTCGGCGATCGCGACTATCCGTTCATCGCGATCGTCGAGGGCGAGGTCGCGATCCTCGACGCGGCCGGCAACGAGATCGTCCGCCACGGCCCAGCCGGCTTTCTCGGCGAGCTGAATCTGCTCTCGGGGCAGACGGTGTTCGTCACGGCGGTCGTCGCCGAGCCGCTGCGTTACATCGCGGTACAGCGCGGGGTGCTGCGATCGCTTTTGTACGAGGACGGCCCGCTGAGCGACCTCGTGCTGTCGGCGTTCATCGTGCGGCGCGAAGCGCTCCAGCGGGTCCAGGGACTCGGTGTGGAGATCGTCGGGCCGCGCTCGTCCAAGGCCACGATGAGGATGCTCGACTTCGCGCGCAGCAATCGCATGCCGTTCACCTGGCGTGACCCTGAGCACACTGACGATCCAGAGGCTGCGGCTCTGGTGGCGGGTCTCGACGAAGCCAGGCTGCCGCTGGTGAGACTGCCGGGCGGAGTGGAGTTCGAAGGCCCCTCGGCGGGCCAGGTTTCACGCGCGCTGGGGATCGGCCGGGAGCTGGCGCCGCGGGAAGAGGCCGACCTGCTGGTGGTCGGCGCCGGGCCCGCCGGGCTCGGCGCCGCGGTGTACGGCGCGTCCGAGGGTCTCGACACGCTCGTGCTCGACAGCACCGGGCTCGGGGGGCAGGCAGGCGCGTCGCGCAGGATCGAGAACTACCTCGGGTTCCCGGCCGGAATAAGTGGCTCGGAGCTGACAAGCCGCGCCGTCACCCAAGCCCGCAAGTTCGACGCCCGCCTGGCGACGCCGTACCGCGCGATCGCGCTGGAGCCCGGGGACGGACGGCACATCGTTCGGCTGGAGGAGGGCCACGAGATCGCCGCCCGAGCCGTCCTGATCGCCACCGGCGCTCAATACCGGCGGCTCCCGATCGACAATCTCGACGAGTACGAGGGCGTCAGCGTCTTCTACGCCGCCGGTCCGCCCGAGGCGCAACTGTGCGGCGCCGAGCGCGTCGGCGTGGTCGGCGGAGGCAACTCAGCCGGACAGGCAGCCGTGTGGCTGGCCCGGGGCGGCGCTCTCGTGACGCTGCTCCATCGCCGCGCCGACCTACGCGAGACGATGTCGGACTACCTGCTGCATGAACTCGAGCGCTATGGCGTCGCGATCCGCGACCGGGCTGAAATCGCCAAACTGCACGGAACCGGCGGACAGGTCGACTCGGTCACGCTCAAGAGCGGCGAGCGGCTGCCGTTCTCATATCTCTTCCTTTTTCTCGGGGCCGTTCCTTGCACCGACTGGCTCGGAGAGACGGTGGAGCGTGACGATAAGGGCTTCATCCTCACCGGCGCGGCCGCCGGCGCCGAGAAGCTGCTCGAAACATCCGTCCCGGGAATCCTCGCCGCTGGTGACGTCCGTTCCGGATCGACAAAGCGATGCGCCACCGCCGTAGGCGAAGGGGCGTGGGCGGTACAGCTCGTCCATGCTCATCTGGCGGCACGCTCACCACAGCCCTCGTCGCGGTAGCAGACGAACGGGTTATCACCGGCTCCGGCACAGCGCAGCGCGCTTGCCGTCGGAACCGCGTCGTTCCTGCTTTGGTCCATCTCTGGGCCAGGAGAACTCGACCGACTCGTTCGCGCGGCCTAGCGTTGCTACCTCCCGGGCGGCGAGTGGTCTGACCCCGCGCAGCGTTGGAGCAGGGCAGCCAGCTGTCGTTGTGACAGCTTTTCAACCGGCCTTGACAGCCGGAGCTCATCGGGGAAGGGGTCCGGCTGTTCGACTCCTCGACGCTTCGCGCCTCGCTCAAGACACTCGAAGTGTCGTCATCCAGATAAGTCGTGAACCTGCGATTGCGAGTCGACAAAGCGGTCGCGTGAGTACCTCATGCCTGTGAGCGACGTTCCCGGGCGGCAGTTCGGCTGGGGTCCTGCGGAATGCTGGTTTGCGGGATTGCGAACCGGCAACGCACGCTGGTTGCCCGGATCGGGTGTTCTATCCGCCGTTGGCGTTTTCTGGCCGGGCGAGCGGGCTGAACAGCAGGACGTACAGCTCGGGGTATAGGCCTAGGGGTACGTCGTTGGGGTCTACGAAGTGTTGGATGGCTAGTCCGATGTCCAGGGCGATGAGTGCGGTGGCGATGGCTTTGGCCTGGGGATGGTGGTGAGGCCAGGCGATCTGGATGAGCTTGGTGGTGCGCTCTCGGTTGCCCCGCCAGAACGTTTCTGCCAGTTTGCGCAGTTCCTCGTCGCGGCCGGCTTGAGCTAGGCACTCGAACCACAGTCGCCATAGCCAGCGACCTTCGGGATTGGCCTGGATCGCGGCTAGGCGCTCGCCGGTTTCTTCCAGGGTTGGTGGGCGGTCATGTAAGCCTTCCTCGGTCATCTCGGTGTAGCGGGCATACACGCGATCATGCAGCAGCTCGATGAACAGTTCGTTCTTGGAGCTGAAGTTGGAGTAGAACGCTCCGCGCGTGTATCCGGCTTCGGCTGAGATCTCCTCTACCGACGCGCCGGTGAACCCGCGTTTGACGAAGACGCGGGCCGCGGCGTCAAGGAGCTCTTGGCGCGTCTGCGCTTGGCGTTCTGCCCGGGTGAGTCGCCGCTTGAGCACTCAGCCGAAGCACGCAGCCGACGGACAGTTAGCGAGGAAGAAGTACCAAACCTCAAAGCCGAGACCGACGATGAAGATGGCCATGAGCACGATCTCCTCGAAGGTACTGGTGGAGAGATTCTTCTGGCGAATCTCATCGCGGCTGCGGGTCCACGCCATTCGCTGGGGCTCGGGGCGGGCGTCCGGCGACTGGGTAAACCGAAAGCGGCTCACGAACGTCACCAAGGCGATGTAGCTGGCCAGCGGCCCCAGGATCACGATGGCCGCGGTGAGCATGCCAACCCCTGAATTTGGACCAGACGTGTTCTGAAACTGTGCGCCCAGCCACACCCAACACAGCGGCATTCCCACCCCAAACACGGCCGCACACGCGAGCGCAGCAAGGAGCACCCAGATCGCTTTCACAACACGTCTCACATACAGCAGTGTACCCAAATACGCTGCTGGATATGCGCCAGTGCCGGCGATCCGACGACGGTGGGTCTCGGCGTCCAGAACGGCAACGGCGATCGGAACAACCTCACATCGAGCCTAATTCCAGTTCCTTACCACGGCACCTGTCAGGGTGGATGTGCCCAAGGGCACGATCTTCTTCTTCATTCCCGGGAGCTTGGGCCAACAGGTACTCATGAAGTACCTGGTGCTTGGTGACCCCGAGAGCGTCGCTGACTACGCAGCCAGCCACCGCGACCTGCTTGGCAAGGAGTGCGGCCAGGCCTAAAAGGAATAAGCGAAGTCACAGCGTGGAACTCGGCGGTTGAGCCAGGAAGGACGTCTGAGGAGTTCAAGCGTCCGCGTCGCATCGCGACGCGGACCCGGTTTCGCGAGCATCCACCATAAATACACCCGCATCACCCGATGACCCCGGTCTCCGAGGCCCACGAATACCCGCGAACCTCCAATCAATCCGCTCAGCCAACGACGAGCACCGGTGCTCTCCCATGCCGTCGTCCCTCGTACGTCCGCTTCGCGTGGCCGACTCAGCGAACGCGGTCAGAAGGAGCCGGGCTTGCAGCCGTGCTGCCTCTGGAGCTGCCTCTTATATGCCTTTCGTTTCGCGGCGGTGGCGTGCTTGTGGTGCGCCAACCAGCCGCGGTAAGCCATGCTGCACCGCTTCCCGTTCCAGTGGTTCCCGGACGAGCCAGGGTTGTAGTTGTTCGTACCCGCACCAGCCGCTCTCGCCTGCTCCCACGTATAGGTGTAGACCGGGCTGTACATGTCGCCCGTAACGACCAGCATCGCGTAACCCGCTTGGTTTTCTGGGTCCGTTCCCGCGGCAGCGCCCATTCCCATCGGGCCGGGGCCATAGTCGCCGAGAACCGTTAGTCGGTGGCCCCAGCAACCGGACATGTTCGTGGCGGTGCAGTCCAGGTTCCCACTGTTCGGGCCATCGTTGTACACCCATTCCAGATAGGCGAGAGGCATATTTGGAAAGGCCCCGGCCCAGTTACTCGCGCCCCCCACGTTCGGATCGCTCGGCGAGGGATCGTCGTCAGCTTGGACCCCACGAGCGGCATCGGCGTTCAGCGCACTCGTCAAGCCACCGATTGGCGGACGCCCGTACAGCGTCCGATCGAGGTCGGTCAGCACGAACGCCTGCTCGGCCGGAGTTAGCGAGACGAAATCAGCCGGCAACAAATACGGCCCCAGTCCGAGGCTCGCTCGTGCCTGATCGAGCCAGTACACGGAGACGTTGATGCACGCCTTGCCCGTCGGTTGATTGTCGCAGGCAGCCGGCAGGTCACGATAGTCAAAGTTATGTGCAGGGTTCCGGTTCGGGTCAGGCGTCGCGCCAGCCGCCGGCGCGCCCAGGCCGATCGTCAACGCCACGACCAGGAACACGCCAGCCCGCGCACCGACGAACGAACGCCCAAATGCTGATATTCCCAACCCCATCACACCCCTCCAATCGCCCCGGCGGCCCCGCGCCTTGATCCTCAAGTTATCAGCGATGCTGCGGCCTGTGGGAAAAGCTTCGGCGGGCGGCTGCGTCTTCCACGAGGCGCTCGGCGCTGCGACCAAGTCCTAAGGTCCGGAGACGCGAAGCCCGCGTGAGACCGACGAATGCGGCTGACACGTTGCCGCCGGCGAGGGCTCGCCAGATCCAGTCGTCGCCGCGGGGGCGATTCTCGGCGATGCGCCGGAAACGTTCACTGCGATGGCTGCCTTCAGGACCGCGGATGCGGTCGAAGCTTGCGGTTCGCTACCACTGGCGAACACTGTGCAAGGCGTCTCCTCACAACGGGGCAAGCCCGAAGCCACGAGGCATGCCGAGGAACCCGGTTGTCTCGGAAGGCCAAGGACGAGAGGTCGATGCCGCAGCGAAGATCCGAGGATTGGGTGCGTTTGGAGTAATCGCTGGAGCTGGCTCAGCAGTTGCGCATGTACAAGAGGCGGGACCCCGGCGTGCGGGCGAGCAGGCATTGCGTGTCTGTGCGCGCCCGCCGTCAGGACACCAGCGGTAGCGGGCGCGCAGACCACCGCTCCCAACACCGACACGATGGCCAGCCGGCGCATACTTGCAGTATGCCCCGTGGTGTAGCGGCGCACAACCTGCCCGACTAGCGAACTGATGACAAGACGAAGTAGGCGAGGACGGCGAGCAGCAGGATCAAGAACACGGCCACGATCGCGATGTCCGAGCGCGTAGTCCTGCGGCGCATGCCCATTTCCATCAGGCTTCTGTGCTCGATCGGCGGCATGTTCACGGACACGTAGTTTTCCTCGTCGGCCAGGCTCCGAATCTTCCGCGGCATCGTCACTCCATCCCGGGCCGGTAGCCGAGGAATGCGGCAGCGCTGGTCATGTCCCCGGCATGACTTCCGCCCTCGCACGCCGAGCATCAGCTCGCGCCATCGTTAGCGGGCCCCTTCGTGTTGGCGAGCCGGAGTTGAGTTCGCCGGGCGGCCGGTCGCATCGCGGCTCCAGGTGCGCCCCCTGGCGGCTTCGAGGAGGGATAGCAGGGCGAGCCAGCTTGAGAACGGGTGCCCATCGCCCGCTTCGTCGAACAGAACTCCTGCGATCTGGTCTTGTCCCGGGGCGGGGGTAAGGGCCAGTCGCAGCTGGCTATCTGAATGCATTTCGCCATCTTGGCGGCCGGATGCGGCTGCGGCAACGGGGCTCGACCCTTGACCTGACCCTTGAGTCTGGTAGCCGGTTCAGGCGAGGGTGGCTACTCGGCAAGTGCCTTTGGCAGCTCGGTGCGGGAGTGCACGTCGAGCTTGCGGTAAGCGTGCGTCAAGTGGCCTTCGACGGTTTTTACTGTCAAGAAGAGACTTTGGGCGATCTCCCGATTGCTGAGACCCTGCGCTGCTAGCTCCGCGACCCGCCGCTCACTCGGTGTGAGGACCTGCGCTCCGACCGCCTCCGGCGGCGCCGATCTCTCGCCCGTCGCCTCAAGCTCGGCGTGGGCGCGTTTGCCGATCGCGATCGCCCCGCCGCGGCGAGCCAGTTCCAGCGCGCGGCGCAGCGGCTCGCGAGCCTGCGCGATTCGATTCGCGCGGCGAAGCGCGGCGCCATAGTCAGCCAGCGCCCGCATGTGCTCAAGCCGGTACGCAGATCGCTCAAGCAGCGACACGGCCTCGCTCAACGCGTCAAGCGCGGTGTCGGGCGGCGAGAGCAGCCCGATCACACGAAGGGCGCCGCCGACAGCGCTTCCTGTGCCCCATCTGCGCGCATGCTCAAGCTCGATCTGAGCCGCCTTCCTCGCTTCCTCGAGGTCCCCCTGCGCAGCCAGCGCCAGCGCGAGACGGGACCCCAGCAGGGTGGAGGGGCTGCTGATGCCGTGCTTCTCGTTGAACGACTGCGCCGCCGTCAGGTCCGCGGCGGCCTGCGCAAAGCGACGGCGTGCCAGATGCAACGACGCCCGCGCATACAGAACCGGCGACCACCAGTAGTTCTCAGGCAGCGCGCCCGTCCAGCCCAGCTCCGCCAACTCCTCGTCTGCTCGATCGAGCTCGTCGCGCTCCACCAAGGCATCCACGTACACGGCCGCGTACATCGGCAGGGCGGCGATCACGCCCGCCCCCCGGGCGGCCTCAAACGCACCGCGAGCCTCGATCTCGGCCGACGCCACGTCACCACGCAGCCACTGGAGGTATGCGCGGAGCCAGGTGGCGCCCATGAGCTTGCTAACGGAGCCCGATTCACGCGCCTGGGCGGCCATCGCCTCCACCTCGTCGGCGCCAAGGTCAAGTAGCTCGCATCGCGCAAGCACCAGAATGGCCTGCTCGGGAACCGGCGTGTCACGCTGCTCGAGGAGCAGGCGGCCGGCGGCGAGCGCACGCCGAGCCAACTCGCCGGCGTGCGAGGCGGACTCGCCAAGGAGCGAGGACCAATGGGCCTGGAGCGCAAGCCACAGCCGCTCGCTCGCGCTGCCCGGCTGAATCGCCGCGGCATACCGCTCGACACGGGCGTGCGCCTGGGCCGGCGGGACGATGCCGAAGGTCACAAGCAGCGTGTCGAGCTGTAGCGCCTGCTCCAGATCTCCGCGACTGCGGGCGGCCTCGACCGCGCGCTCAAGAAGCCCAGGCACCTGGTCCGCGCGCCCAGTGCCGAGCAAGAACATCGCCAGATGCCAAGCCGAGGCAGACAGCAGCTCCTCGTCGCGGCCAAGCTCGGCGAGCGGATCAACGCCGACGGCCTCGACCGCAGCGCGATCAGCAGCCCGCCAGCCAGCGACCACCAGCAGCTGCACCAGCTCGCCACGCAAACCATCGGGCGGCGGCTCCTCAAGAGCCCGCCGTATGAACCGCAGGGCCGCGTCGGGCGCGGCCCGCTCAAGCGCCTGCCTCGCGGCCACCGCCAGCGTGCGCGCCGTCGCCTCGGAACCAGCTGGCTCGGTGTGCATCAGGTGCGCAGCGATACGCTCCGGCGAGCCTCCCGCCGCAGCCAGGAGCTCAGCGGCGCGGGCGTGAGCACCGGCGAGTTCCATCGGCGGGATATCCGCGTAGACAGCCGTACGCAACAACGGATGGCGATAGCGCAGCGGACGCTCAGCCTCGAAGATCCCTTCGGCAACCATTGCGTCCCACGACCGGGCAGCCACATCCAAGTCCAGTCCCGCGAGCGCCGCGACAGCTCGCAATTCAGCGCCGTCGCCGAGAACAGACAGAGCGCGCGCTAGCCCCTGCGCCGCTTGACCGAGCCGCGCGAGCCGCACCAGCACGACTTGACGTAGGGCGGGGAGTGCGATCTCACGTACCTGGGTGATCTCCTCGCGCGTCCCCCGAACCCCCAGCTCATCGAGCGAAGAAAGCAGTTCGCGCAGCAGGAATGGGTTACCGCCGCTGACCTCATGGCAAGCGCTACAGAACCCGTCGTCAACGCCCTCGCCCAGCCTCGCAAGAACCAACTCGCTCACCGCGCGGACGCTCAACGCCCCCGGACGCAGCACCTCAACCGCCGGATCGGCACCCAGCCCCGCAGCCCACTGCGCCGCCGCCCCACCCTCAGCGATCCGCACTGCCATCACCACAAGCAACCGAAGTCCCTCAAGCCGCGGCGCCAAAAACTGCAAGAAACGCAGAGACGCCACGTCAGCCCAATGGAAATCATCCAGCGCCAACACCATCGGTCGCGCCTCGCAAAGGTTCGACGCCAGCCAAAACAGCGCATACAGGGCTGTGAACGACGCACCCAACAGCGGCTCGCCGAACCCGTCCGGCCGCTCGCTCAAGCCTCCCGCAGAGACGATCGCGCCAGCAGGCGCGGCAGCTCCAGCCAACAGCTCCGCACGCTCCGACTCGCTCGCTTCACGCAGCGCCGGCTCAAACAGCTGACGCACCAGCCCGAACGGCAGCTCACGCTCAAACTCGCTGCCGCGGCACGGGAGCACCCGCATCCCCTGCCGCGTCGCCTCGTCGCGAGTCGCCCGGATCAGCTCGGTCTTCCCAATCCCCGCCTCCCCCTCGACCACCACCAAGCGCCCCGAGCCCCCCACAGTGGCAGCCACAAACGACCGCAGCGCCTCCAGTTCCAACCCCCGCCCCAACAGCTCCAAACCCTCAACCGCCACCAAACAAGCGTCGCACAGACCGCCGCTCGGCCAGCACGCAAGGCTGGCGAGCAGGCAATAAAGCGCCCGCGGCGAGTGCGCCGCGCTTTTACCTTCGGCGGCAGATGGTGGAAGACGAGCGTGCTGACCACGCAATCCACGCTCGAGTCCGTACCTAGCCGACCGGAGGCTGAGCCAGTGAGGACCGTCAATGGGACCTGGAGCATTGGAGGTGAATCAGTTGGCGGTTTAGGATCGGCCGATGGCAGTGCTCACCGGCGTTTCGCCCGTTCTTCTGGTGGCGGATCTTCAACGCTCGGTGGACTATTTCAGCCATCGATTGGGGTTCGAGTGCCACGTGTTCGGCGACCCGCCGAACTTCGCCACCGCTGCCCGCGACTCCGCTGTGATCCTCATCGCCCTTTCTGATCAGCCTGAACGCCTGGTGCCTCATTGGCAGATCGTCGACAAGATGTGGGACGCGTACATCCGCGTCGACGATGCCGATGCGATCTACGCTGAAGTTCAGGAGCGAGGCGCCGGCATTGACTACACGATCTATGACGCTCCGCACGGTTTTCGCGAGTTCGGCGTCCAAGACCCCGACGGCCATGACATCGCGTTCGGACAGCGGCTAGATCCGTAGGGACAAGCGATCTCCCCCCGGGAAAGGCAATTGTCATACCGCGTGCGTGCGGTGAGCGGCTCAGCCCGCATGCTGCAGAAAGTTCGATGAGCGCGGCTCGTTGCTTAGGGAGTGAGGATCAACGGCAGGGCCCATACAGCGGCCAGCCTCGCCGTATGGTTGGCGCTCACGTTCTCACCGGCACTGACTCCCGCGCGCGCTGCCCGTTGGGTTCCTGAGCGCGCTGTGTACGGAATCACCGAGGAGCACAACGTGCCGGTGACCATGCCTGACGGGACCGTGTTGCGGGCCAACATCTATCGGCCGACCGACGCGAAGACCGGCCAGCCGGCTCGCGGCCCGTTCCCGGTCGTGATGGTCGAAGCGCCATACGGCAAGGACACGGCGGGCGCAGCGAGCGGACAGCAGAGCGGCCCGGAGGCGTCGAGCGAAACAGCTGAGGTTCCCTACCTGATCGAGCGCGGCTACATCGACGTGGTGGCCGAGGTTCGCGGGACCGGGGACTCGGGCGGGACCTTCGACCTGCTAGCTCCACAGCAGGGCGCCGATGGCGCGGCCTTGGTGCGCTGGGCCGCGCGGCTGCCGGGCTCCAACGGCCGGGTCGGACTGTATGGACCGTCGTACATGGCGGACGACCAGTTCATGACGGCTACGCACCTCGGCAGAAACTCGCCGCTGAAGGCGCTGTTTCCGATCGTTGCGGGCAACGACAGCTACCGCGATATCGCGTTCGACGGCGGACTTCTGGATGCGGAGTTCGATTCAGTCGCGATCACCACGATCTTCGGCCCGCTCGAGGAGGCCAACCCGGTTGCCGAGTCGGCTGGTCCAAGCGATCTGGTCAATGTCGAGGAACAGCATGCGCCGGCGCTCATTAGCTACAACGCCAGCCAGCTCGCGAACATCGGCCTCGGCGGCGACGAAGCCTATGACGGCAGCTACTGGCAGGCCCGAAGCCCTCGGACCATGCTGGCCCGAGTTGTCGCCGACCGCATCCCTGCGTTCATGGTCGGCGGCTGGTCTGACCTCTACCAGCGTGGGGGGATCCTCAACTACACCGGACTCCAAAATCTCTGGGCACACCGCCCTCTGGGCGCTCCAATGGCCGCGCGGCAGGCGGTGACCGGGCGCTATCAGCTGCTCTACGGCCCCTGGTACCACCTCACCGCAACCGGTAGCTACCCTGGCCACGATTTTTACGCGCTCCAGCTGGCGTGGTTCGACCGCTGGCTAAAGAACGAACCCACCGGGATCGATCGCACCCGCAGCCCGCTCCATCTCTACGAACTCGGTGCCAACCGGTGGACGAACGTCGCCCGCTGGCCACTCGCCGGCACCCGGGCGACGACGCTGTACCTCGCCGGTCCCGGCGGCAGCGGCGCGCCGAGTACGAATGACGGCGCGCTCACCGGTGCCCGGCCGAGCAACGCCACGACGGCCGACCAGACCTTCTACAGCACGGTCAGCAATCCGTGCAACGCATCGCTCGAGCAATGGGGCGCCGGCGCCGGCGCGCTCGCGCTAGAGACTGCCCACCTCCCCCCCGATCCCTGCAGCACCGACGACCGCGCCTACGAAGCCAGCCCGGGTGCGCTCACCTATACGACCGCGCCGTTGCACACCCCCGTCCAGTTGGCCGGTCCCACTGACGCGACTATCTACGCGACCTCCACCCGCCCCGACGTGGAGCTCGTCGCCACCCTGGAAGACGTTGCGCCGGATGGCCACGCCGTCCCGCTGACGAGCGGCGCCCTGCTGGGATCGCTCCGCCAGACCAGCCCGAGTCTCAGCTGGTACGGGGCTCCAGACCGATTCCTTCTGCCCTACCACCCCTATACCGAGTCGTCGCTCTCGCCGGTGCCGGCCGGGAAGGTCGTCCGCTACGACATCGAGATCTTTCCGATCGACGCCGCGATTGCCGTCGGCCATCGCCTCCGGCTCACGATCACCACCTCCGACGTCCCCCACCTCCTCCCGAGCGCCAACCAGGCGCAAAACCTCGCCGGCGGGATCTACGAGGTCCAGCGCAACACAAGCCACGCGTCGTACCTCGAGGTACCGCTTCTCGGCGGCCGCCTCCGGTGACCGCCCGTCGGCGAGGTAAGCGCTCGCGCCACTCAGCGACAGCGACCTTCAAACCGGCTGCCCTATAAAGGATTCGCGTCATACCACGACGTGTCCGTCGGAGGCAGGCGCCACCCCAACTTGTTCTGGTACTTCGAGGCCCCTCAGGCCTCTCCGGGGAGCTCGCCCGATGCGCGCAGGGCGTCACGGCGTGCCTCCCACTCCTCTTGCAGAGTGAGGGTCCGCTCCACCAGCCAGTCAGCGAACGCCTCCATCTCCCTCAGGGTCGCCCTGCGTTCTGGCGAGTAGGGTTGGCGCGTGTCGCTGGTCTACCGCCTCCTATACGGGGTTGGGTTCACCCCCTGGGACACCGGCAAGGTTCCCGGCGAGCTCGTCGAGCTCATTGAGGGCGACGACGCACTACCTCACGGCCGGGCACTTGACATCGGGTGCGGGACCGGAACCCAATCCGCCTACCTTGCCGGCAAGGGATGGCAGGTCACAGGAATCGACGCGGTCGAGAAGCCGCTGCGGAAGGCGCGCGCTCGCGCAACGGCGAACGGCGTGTCGGTCGAATGGCTCCGCGGCGACGTCACACAGTTATCGAAGCTCGGGCTCACGCCTGGCTACACGCTGTTCTTCGATCGCGGCTGCCTTCACGGCCTCAATCCCACCGAGCAGGCGGCATATGCAGCCGGAGTCAGCGAGCTTGCCGCACCTGGGGCGACACTGTTGATCATGGCGTTCGTACGCAACAACGTTCTGGTCGGGCCTGCGGGCGTCGACGAGTCAGAGATCGTCAAGGCATTCCCCAACTGGAAGCTGTCCTCCGCAGAGACCGACAGCGGGCCTGCCCCGCCTGGACCTCTCGGAAAGATCGCGCGACGCTGGTATCGCCTGGTCCGGCACTGAAGGCCACTCGGCGCTCGCGCCCGCTGTCAGGTTCTCATGGCCGCGCGTGTCTTAGGGATATGCACACTGCCTACGTCGTAATCACGATCCTGGCGGCGCTCGCGTACGGGTACGCCGCCGGCTTGAACTTCATCGGCGCGGAGTCGGTCAAGGTCGTCGCGGACAAGGTGCATGTGTCACGAAAGTGGATGATCCCGTTCGGCATGCTGTTGGCCTCGGGCGCGCTCGGGCTCCTGATCGGTTTCGTCGTGCCCGCGCTCAGCACGGCCGCCGGGATCGGTCTCGTCGTTTACTTCATCTGTGCTCTGGGTGCGCACCTGCGGGTGCGGGACCCCCAGATTGCTGGAGCAGCCAGCTTCCTCGTGCTGGCCGTCGCCGCGCTCATCGCAGGCCTTGGCTATCACAACCACTTGTGATGCCGAGACCGGCGCGACATCGTCCGTGCGCTGATCATGGATGAGCGCGAGTGGCTTACCGAGCGCTTCGAGGATCATCGATCGCATCTGCGGGCGGTCGCCTACCGGATGCTCGGGTCGGTCAGCGAAGCCGATGATGCCCTGCAGGAAGCGTGGCTTCGGATCCGCGACCAGGATCCAGGGAGCATCGAGAACACGCGGGCCTGGCTGGCCACGGTTGTCGGGCGGGTGTGTCTGAACATGCTGCGCTCCCGACGAGCACGGCGGGAGGAGCTTTCAGTTCATGTTCCGGATCCTGTGGTGAGCTTTGATGAGGATGTCGACCCAGAGCATGAGGCCCTGCTGGCCGATTCGGTCGGGCTGGCGCTGCTGGTGGTCCTCGATGCGTTGACTCCGGCTGAGCGGCTCGCGTTCGTCCTGCACGATCTGTTCGCTGTGCCATTCGCGCAAATCGCTTCGGTTCTGGACCGCTCAGAAAACGCCGCGCAGCAGCTGGCCAGCCGCGCCCGGCGCCGCGTCCAGGGATCCCCGGAGCCCGATCCTGACCTTGCCAGGCAGCGGGAGATCGTCGACGCGTTCTTCGCCGCCTCGCGCGACGGCGACTTCGACGCCCTCGTTGCCGTGCTGGATCCCGACGTCGAACTCCGGATTGACGGAGGCGTACTGCGTGAGGAAGCCTCGCTCCTGCTTCGCGGGGCCGCTGCTGTGGCACGGCACACGACCACGTATTCCAACCTCTATCCGTTCGTGCGCGCGGCGCTCGTCAATGGCGCGGCCGGAGCGGTCGTAGCCCCGGGCGGACGATTGTTCTCGGTGATGGCCTTCACGGTTACCAACGGAAAGATCACCCAGATCGATGCCCTCCTTGACCCCGAGCGACTCGGACAACTCGAACTCAGCATCACGCCGCACTGAAAAAGTAGGGTCCGCGCGTGCCCGGTCGCAGCTGCTCAGGCATCCGGCGCGCTTCGCTGTGGTCGCTTGGCGCTGGCAAACATGCGAATGGTGCTGGTGAGACCCAGCCCGATCAGCACGATCGACACGATGCGGAGCCCCCTCCTGGCGGCGGGAGTCAGCTGCTTCGGCGGTGGAAGGCCGATCCGGGCGATGGTGGCCGACGTCCACCCCATCCACCAACCGCCGCACACAAGCCGAAGCGTGTTCCGGGCCTGAGAATCCAGCCGCCGCCGTGCGAGCAGCAGGATGACGCCCCAGACGGCGGCGCAGCCGACGCTGTAGCCGGGGTAGGTGTTGAGTCGCGGCCTCACTGGTGGCGTGGTATGTCGCCCTCGGCGAACGATTCTGACAGCGTGAGCACCGGCTCGTGTGGCGCGGGGCGAAACGCGGCGATGAGTTCCGATGATCTCGTCGGTCTCTAGGACCGTGATCCCGGCCCCGACTACCGAAGAGCTCCGATATGGCTAGCTATGTGCTGCTCGGTGGTCTCCGTACCTGGTACGAGGAGCACGGGAGCGGCGATCCACTCGTGCTGCTCCATCCCGGCGGCGCCGGGGTCGACGCACGAGCGTTTGGGCCGAACCTCAAGCCGCTGGCCGCGCGTTTTTGCGTGTACACACCGGAGCGGCGAGCGCACGGCCACACGCCTGATGTATCGGGTCCGATCACCTTCGATGCGATGGCACAGGACACGATCGCGTTCTTGGAGACCGTGGTTGGTCGGCGGGCGCACGTGGTCGGGTCCAGTGACGGTGCGGTTGTCGGACTGAAGGTCGCGCTGCGACGTCCGGACCTGATCGATCGGCTGGTGCTGGTCGCTGGCGTATTCCACTTCAACGGTTGGCTTCCGCAGGTCATCGATCCCAGCAATGAGCCACCGGAGTTTCTGGCTCGACTCTACGCGGAGGTCTCCCCAGATGGGGCCGACCACTACCAGGTGGTCGTGGACAAGCTGGCCCGGATGCATCTCTACGAACCGACGCTCGCCGCTGATGATCTTGGCGAGCTCAGAAACCGAACGCTCGTGATGGTGGGCGACGACGACGAGGTCCGCCTCGAGCATGCAATCGCGATGTACCGCGGAATCCCCGACTCCGAGTTGATGGTCGTCCCGGGGACGTCTCACGGGCTGCTCGTCGAAAAGCCAGATCTCTGCAACGACGTCATCCTCCGATTCTTGATCGAGGACCCGGTTACGACTGTGGCGCCGATCCGCCGCGCCACCTCAAAAGATTCGGTCTAGGATCTCTCTCATGGCGGAGATCTCATCTTCCTTGTACCGCGCCGGGGCGGGCGAGCCAGTGGTTCTCCTGCACGGATTCACCGGCCACTGGCGCCACTGGAGGCCGGTGCTCGCTGATCTTGTCGCGCGCTACGAAGTGATCGCACCGACGCTGGCGGGCCACAACGGCGGACCGGCGTACCCGAGCGGCATCGGCCTCGAGACGGTCGCCGACGCCGGCGATTCGCTCGAGCGCCATCTCGACCAGCTCGGCGTGGGCACGGCCCATTTCGTCGGTAACTCGATGGGCGGAGCACTCGCGCTCGAACTCGCAAAGCGCGGCCGGGCACGCAGCATAGTTGCGTTCTCACCGGGCGGTGGCTGGGAACCCGGCGGTTCCGATCCGCAGCGGATTGCGCGTTTCTTCGCACGCCAGATGCGGATGGTTCGCGCTTCGCGCAAGCAGATCCCGCGTCTCATGCGCCGGCCCGGCACGCGCAGACTCGCCATGCGAGACATCATGCGGCACGGGGAGCTGATCCCTCCGGCGGACGCAGTCGACATGAGCCTTGATCCGCTCGGCTGCACTGTCGTCGACGACGTCCTCGGGAGTCTGCGCGCCGGTCGTGGACACCTCGAGGACCTCGATCAGGTCACCGCGCCGACGCTGATCGCCTGGGGCGAGCTCGACCGGATCCTCCCGCTCGCGACGTGCTCTGCGAGGTTTAAGCGAGAGATTCCCGACGTCGAGTTCCGGATCCTCCCCCACGTCGGGCACGTCCCGATGTGGGACAACACCCGCCTCGTCGTCGGGACGATCACTGACTGGGTCGAGGCGCACCTCACGACGCAGCAGGCAAGAGACCTCTCCCTGGCCGGCAAGACCTAGGCGCGCGCGCTCGTGCGGCTTGCCGCGGCCATCGTGGCTTCTGTGTCCCTCGCGAGCCCGGGGGTTGCGGGGGCAGCCACGTTGACCGTCAACACGACCCGGGACGAGCTTGTTCCGCATGACAGGAGGTGCTCGTTGCGGGAGGCGATCGAGGCGGTCGACGCACCCCGGAGCCGGACCGACTGCGGGAGCGTGAGTCGTCGCTCCAACGTGATCGTGCTCGGCCGCGGGCGCTACAGGTTGTCGATCCCGCCTGTGGGTCAGGACACCAACTCCAGCGGTGACCTGCTTGTCAGCGGCACCGCGCCGCTGAGGATCACTGGCGCGGGAGCTGGAGCCACCGTGATCGATGCCCGCGGGCTCGCGGATCGCGTGCTATCGGTGGCGCGCGGCGGCAGGCTCACGTTGGTCAAGCCTGAGGATCACCGGTGGTCGGGCGCTCGACGCTCGCGGGGGACCCGGCGGAGGCGCGGGTAGTAGCTGCACGGCGGGTGGCGCCGGGGCCGACGGCCTCGATGCGGGCGATGGCGGCGACGGCGGGGGCATCTTCAACAGCGGAGCGCTGGTTCTCGATGCGGTCGCCGTGACCATGAACACGGCGGGTGCTGGGGGTGCAGGTGGGAACGCCGGAAGCGCTGGGTGCCGCGGTGGAAATGGCGGCCAGGGAGGTAGCGGCGGTGGGATCTACAACCGCGGCACGCTGACACTGATCGACTCCACGGTTCGCGGCAACGTCGCCGGCGCGGGCGGCGCCGGAGGCGGCGGGGATGCCAATCCCGTGCAGGCGGCTGGACCTGGCGGCAACGGCGGAGCGGGCGGCGCCGGAGGCGGTATCTACAACCAGGGCAGGCTGTCGATAACCGCCTCCATCATCTATGAGAATCGCGCCGGAGCCGGCGGGGCCGGTGGCCAGGGCGGAGCCGGCATCGGCGCACGCGGCCCTGATGGCGGCGGCGGCAACGGCGCGTCGGGAGGCGGCATTTTCAGCTCGCTCGGGAGGCTGGCGGTGACCAACAGCACCTTGTCTCAACATCGCGGGCGCCGGGGGCGCCGGCGGTGGTGTCACGGGTGCCGGCGGCGAAGGCGGCAGCGGGGGCGGGATCGCGGTCGCGGCTGGGCCCAGCGTCGTGCGCAACGCGACCGTGGCTGACGACTGGGTCGGCGGCGGCGGTGCTCCCGGATTGACCGCAGGAATCCCTGGTGCGAGTGGATTGAGCGGAGGCCTGTATGTGCAGGCCTCCACTGCGACGGACCGAATGGACCTGCAGAACTCGATCGTGGCCTCGAGCGTGGCTCGAACTGCGCCAGGAGCGCAACTTCGGCGATTGAGAACGGGGGCCACGACTTGAGCTACGGCGACGGCACTTGTCCAGGCCGGCGCGGTAATCCGAGCTCGGCCCCCTGAAGGACAACGGTGGCCCGACCGAAACGATGGCGATCGGGGCGGGAAGCGCCGCCATCGACCGAATCCCCCCAGGAGCGGTCGACTGCCCACCGAACGATCAACGCGGCGTCCGTCGCCCCGAGGGGCGGGCGTGCGACATCGGCGCCTATGAGTTCGCAACGCCGGAGATCACGATCATCGCGCCATTCCGCAGGGCTTTCTATGAGCGCGGCTCGCGGATCCTTGCCCGCTTCGGCTGCGACGAGGGAGGCGTGCCGAGCACCATCGCGACGTGTACGGGCAGCATCGCACAGCGGCCACGCGATCAGGACAGGGCGGGTCGGCACGGTGCCGCTTCGTGGTCACGGCCATCGACAAGAGCGGCAACCGGGCCCGAAACAGTCCGCTACATCGTCTTGAATATGTCAACCCCCTCCGGGAGGTGAGCGGCCTGACGCCTCGACGCATCGATCTCGGCGTGGACTACGCCGGGCACCGGGCCGCTGCTGGCGCTCGGCACGGGGCGGGTAACGCTGGCCAGCGACACGGACTCGGGTCCGCCGAGCTGCTGGGCGATCAGTTGCTGGCCCGGCGGCGGGATCGTCGTCTACCGGCTCCTGGACGGTCCCTTCGCCGGCAAGTACGTATATGTGGCAGAGCACATCACTGTCAGCGTCAGCGCCGGACAAACCGTGAGGGCCGGACAGCAGATCGCCACGCTCTACCCGGGATACCCATGGTCCGAATGGGGCTGGGCGGCTGGACCTGGCCCCGAGTCGCTGGCGATGGCGGACGGACACAAGTGCCCGTGCAGCGATCCCGGGACTGGTCGACCATCGACGGGCGGAACATGAACCCGCTGCTGGTGTCGCTTGGTGCGCCATCCGGATTGCTGCAGGCCAACCCGCCGAACCAGAGCATGCCGTCTGGTTGGCCGAGCTGGTCAGGGTAAGAGACCGCGCCATCCGCAAGGCGAGACGATGGCGGGCCGCGCCTCCATTGACTGCCCTGCCCGGCCCCGGTTAGCGTTCGTTGGCGAGAAAGCTCGGAAAGGAGAGCGGATGGCGATCGGGGTGTACTTCAACTTCGAGAACACGACGCCGGAGCAGTACGACGAGGTCTGTCGCAAGCTCAACAACGGGCAGCTGATGACCAAGCTCTCGGACTGGCCAGGCGGAGGGTGCCTCGAGCACGCCGCCTGGCACGAGGAGTCTGGCGCGCTCGGCCGTGTTCGACGTATGGGAGTCTGCCGAGGCCTTCCAGGGCTTCGGCGAGAAGTTGATGCCAATCCTCGGTGAGGTTGGGCTCCCTCAGGCCGAGCCTCACATCGTCCAGCTGCACAACTTCGTCGCGTCCTAGCCCCGGATTCGTCGCCACCACAGCATGGTCGCTCCGTGACCATCAACCCGGCACTCTCCGACCTTGAGCCGCTGGTGGGCCGATGGCGGATGGACCTTTACAACGCAGCGTTTCTTTCGGATCCCAAGGCCCGAGCGAGCGGGTCGGTCGAGATCGGCTGGATCGAGGATGGGTCCACCCTCCGGATCCGCCAGGGAGAACGGGAGAAGCCTCCCGCTGCCGTCTGGATCATCGGCCGCGACGAAACTGATGTCGAATATTCGGTCCTCTACTCAGACGCCCGCGGCGTGGCGCGCGTCTATCGAATGACCTTCGAGGACGTCCATTGGCAGCTGTGGCGTGACACGCTCGCATCTCGCAACGCTTCGATGGACAGCTCGATAGGGATGGGCGCGTGATCCGAGGGCGCTGGGAGAAGTCAACCGATCAGGGGGCGACCTGGGAGCACGACTTCAACGTCGACTACACACTCGAAAGAACCGAAACGTAGAACGCCATAGCGCTGCCTTTCTTAGCGCATCCTCCTGCGGATTCCTTTCGGACCCTGGCGGCTAGGCCAGGATCTCGACGTACCCGTCCGTTCCGTGCACGCGGATCCGCTGGCCGTCCCGGATCAGCTGGGTGGCATGCTCCACCCCCACGACGGCCGGCAAGCCGTACTCGCGTGCGATCACCGCGCCGTGGGTCATCAGGCCCCCCACCTCCGTCACCAGGCCCTTGATCGCGACGAACAGGGGCGTCCAGCTGGGATCGGTGTAGGTGGTGACGAGGATGTCGCCGGCTTCGATGTCGGCCTGCGCGATGTCCAGGATGACGCGGGCGCGCCCTTCGATGGTCCCGGCGGAGACCGGTAGGCCGACCAGCGCGCCCGTGGGGACATCGTCGCGTCGGTAGGCCCCGGCGATGACCTCGCCGTCTGAGGTGAGCACGCGGGGCGGCGTGAGCGCTTGGTAGGAGCGAAACGCGTCCTTGCGCTGGCGGATCAGCTGCTGGTCCACTCGGCGGGTGCGCACGACGTCGTGGAGCTCGTGGAAGGTGAGGTAGAAGATGTCTTCCTTGCTCACGAAGCACGCTCGGCCTGCACGAGGCGCTCGGCTTCTTCCAGCAGCGCCTGCTTGTAGACGAAGTAGCGGCTGACGATGCCGTACTTCGGATACTCCCGGTAGCCGCTGAAGGTCCGGACGCGGTCGATCATCCGCTTGGCCTCTTCGGCCTTCCGCTCCCCGTCCGGCAGGGCCCGCAGGCGCTCCAGCAGCTCCTGTTCCTTGCTTCCGGGCCGCCTGCCGCCCCTGCTCGAAGCGCCGCTTGGCCTCGCCGGGCGTCGAAGTTCCTGATGTTGTCGAGGATCAGCGGCACGAGCGTGGTGGGGCGCTCGCTCCATCGCGGCCTGGTGATGTCGATCTCGCCGACGCAGCGCATGCCGTACTTCTCGAGGTAGGCCCGGATGGCGTCCCGCGCTTCCCGCCCGCCCGCGAGCTTCGCCAGCTCGTCCAGGAAGCCGCTCGTCCTCGACGTGTCTGCAGGAACGCCACCACGTCCGGATGCGGGCGAATCACGTCCGCGACGTCCAGCAGCGCCAGCCCCATCTCAGACGTGACGTTGCCGGGGGCGGACAGCGTGAGCGTGTCGGCCGCGTTCTTCTCGCCCAGCCACGCCTCCAAGCTGCTCGTTGAGCCACCACGTGGCCTGCATCCCCGCCATGATCGCCTGATGGCTCAGCGGATCGCCGAGGACTCGCTTGTGCTCCTCGAAGGCCTCCAGCAGAAAGTCGAACAGCGCCGGCCCGGACTTCGTCTGGATGTCGCGCTTCAGGGCGGCGATCGAGACCTGGTTGCGCTCGATCAGCTCGGCGACGATCGCCGGATCGGTGTCGATCTGAGCGGGCGCGCGCCCGACCGGCGGCCCGCCCGGGGCCTCGTCCGGGAGCGAGGGGAGGAAGTCGCCGCGTTCGAGGATGGTCTGCAGCGCGTCCCCGATCAGCGGATCGCCTCTCCCCATGACCTCGAGGAGACCGACCCGAGTCGTCGGCGAAGCCAGTCGTTGGGTGACGTCGACGAACAGCCTGCCACCGGCCTCGTGCATCGGCGCCATGGCCGTCAGCTGCCACACGGAGACCCCCAGGGGCCTCATCGCCTCGGTCATCATCTGCTGATGGCCGACTGAGACGTACACGTGGTTCTCTCGGTCGGCGGCCGCGGGGATCGGGAACAGCGTGGTGATCGGCCGGCTCTGGACGATCCAGAAGTCGTCCTCGGCCAGGCACCATTCGATGTCCTGGGGACGGCCGAAGTGCGCTTCGATCCGCCGGCCCAGCTGCGCGAGCCGCACGACCTGCGCATCCGTCAGCGCCGGCTGCTCCTGCCGCTCCGGCTCGATCGCCTGTTCTTCGCGTCCCGCCCGCCGGCGAGGCGTGGATGGCGAGCTGCTTGGTGGCGACCGCCTTGGCGACGACCTCGCCGTCGCGCACCTTGTAGACGTCCGCGTTCACCAGGCCGGAGACCAGGGCCTCGCCGAGGCCGAAGCTGGCCTCCACGGAGGCGACCTTCCGGTTGGAGGTGACGGGGTCGGCCGTGAACAGGATGCCGGCCGCCTGCGGGAAGACCATCTGCTGCACGACCACGGCCATGCTGGACCTTCCGGTGGTCGAAGCCGTTCCGCAGCCGGTAGGTCACGGCCCGCTCGGTGAAGAGCGAGGCCCAGCACCGGCTGACGTGCTGGAGGATCGCCGCCGGCCCACGACGTTCAGGTAGGTGTCGTGCTGGCCCGCGAAGGAGGCGGTCGGCAAGTCCTCCGCCGTCGCGCTGGATCGGACGGCGTAGGCGGCTTGCTCGCCGAGCCGGGCGAGCGAGCGCGTGATCGCCGACGCCAGATCCTCGGGGATGGCGATCCCTTCGAGGGCCCGGCGGATCTCCGCGCTGAGCGCGCGTATCGCCTCCCGGTCGTCCGGCTTCAGGCGCGACAGCCGATCGAGCCGATCGTCGATCGACGGCGCTTCCGCCAGGATCCGCTGGAAGGCGTCCGTCGTCACGCAAAAGCCAGCCGGCACGCGGATGCCCTCGATCCGCGAAAGCTCCCCCAGGTGCGCGCCCTTGCCGCCAACGACCGCGACCTGGGTCTGGTCGATCTCCTGGAAATCCAACACGTAGCCGCCCATCCGCTCACCTCCCTCGAAGTTGACCCGGTCAACCCGCTCCGTTCTTGGTTCCAGCGTGCGGCGGGCGATTATGCGGCACGGATCAAGGCCTCATGAGAGTCCTTGTCCGGTATAAATTGGAAGTGGGAGCGGCGTCTGGCAGCGGCGTGCGAGCACCGCTTACCCTCTTGCTGTCAGGTGCGTCGCCTAGCGCAAGCGGACACCCACGGCTGCTGCACGGCTCAGCATGGGTCTAAGAAGTCGATGATGAGGCCGTAGCCGTGCGGGCCTAAGCCGACGCCGATCTCGCGCCAGTAGGGCAGCAGCGCGTCGTGCCTGAAGGGAGGGATGGTGAACAGACCCTCACCGTTAGCGCGGCTGCCCGGCACCGAGAGGTCGTTCGGGCCGCCAAACTCGTACTCGCGGGCGTGACGAACACAGATGTGCGCGCGACGCAGGTCGAAGATCACATCGCAACCCGGATAGTTGTCGTTTGGACACTGGGGCTCGTGAAACCGGTGCTCGACGATCTTCTCGCATCCTCGCGGACGCGACCAATCGCCTGAGGTGACGGCGACCGCGGTGTTCATTGATCACGGCGATGATCTCCCGCTCGGCGACGCGGATTCCGTGCGCGAAAGTGGCCTGCCGGCTCCTGATCGATCACGATATCCGCGGCAGCCGCAGTATTGCTGTAGTCGTACCCTCCGTCAGGCCCCTGACTGAGCAGGTAGCCGCACAAGCGATGCTGCCCGGCGCCCGCGCCGGAGTTGGGGTCGCCCGCGAACCGACCGTAACGTTTCCGGAGAACTTTCCTCCAGGGGTCTGTGCCTCCGCGCCCTGCGTTCGCCAGGCACATTTCCCTCCTCCAGCGCTGTTGCCTGGCAGGCATTGGTAGTTGGCTGATCGAAGATCACCAGGTAATCGCCGCCGGGTGGCGCCACACCGCGAACGTAAACGCTCACGCTGCTCCCGAGCTCTGCCTGACCCGGTCCTGACATCGTCAGAACGTCCCCCGCCTTCGCGACCCCAGGCAACAACAGCATCAGACCCGACAGCAAATTCCCGACTGCCGCTTGTAGGCGCGACCTCACATCAAGCACTCCCGCCGTCCCCGACGCTCAACGCCCCACCACGACATTTATCTTGGCGTTTCGTGGTCGGTGAGCCCCCGGCGCTGGGCTCTGTGCGATCACGCGGCCTTTCTCGCGTGACTCGGTATACCCCGCCTTCGCACCCGGCCGAGCCTACACCCGGCCTCTTTTCGTGCGAGCTTTGCCGCGTCCAGCCGCTTGCCACGAGGGCACCACGCATCCTCTGCGGACGGTGCTGCCGCCTCCCACGTGTATCGGCAGGACCATCTTTGCCGAAGCGGTGGCCTCCGGTGGATCGCTGGGCTGGCCCGAAGGGCCCCTGCTGCGGCCCGAGCAGGTAGGCGCACGCCCAGTAGGTCCCATTCGACGAGTTGACCCCCCAGAAGAACTGGCTGCCTGTAACTCCCGGAGCTGCTGTTGTTGTTACCCAACTCCATGCTGATCGGCTCTCCGGAGTCGTTCTGGCCTCCGTTCTTGGCTGTTGGGATTGAACCTGGCTGTTCTCCGCCGCGTCGGTGCTGGGACAGGCGTTCGTTCCGCGGTGCACGTAGACGTCGATCTCAGACGGGAACTCGCTATAGGTCCCGCTCACGGTCACCTGGTAGCTCCCATAGTCACAGCTGCACTTAGCCGGTGGGATCGCGCTCACGGACAACGACGCCGTCCCCCGCCCAAGCAACCGAGGCAAAGCCGGAAGCACCGCGGTCGCGACTAACACCGACCGACACCCAACTCGCATCAGGAACCGCCCCACAGCCCCAAAATCCCTCATGATCTGCACTAGATGCCTCGCTAGGCGAGTTCGAACGTCCGGCCCCGCGCGATTCCTAACACAACTCCTCCGGCGCGCAAGCCAATCGTCGAGAGCGCCACGGCTAGCCGGGCTCGCTCGGGCGCGTGCCGCTTGCCCGAACTTTGGCCATCTAGGTGACCATATGACATCTGAATTGCCAAAGTTCGCACTCCGGCCGCTGTGGGTCGGCCTCACTCCGGCTGGTGTGAGTCGCCCAACCGCGGTTATTTTGTGCGACAGCCTCGAGGACTACGCCTAGCCGCGGGATTAGGGCCTCTACCCCTGCTCGTGCTTGGCGCGTGAGGCGAAGTGCTGGTAGAAGGTCAGGCCGTACGAGTTCGGGGTGCCGGACCAATCGGAGAGCAGGCCGTAGGCGTGGCTGGCACAACCCCACAGCTCCCATCCCCAGGGCAGATATGACACACCGTGGGCGTCGGCCCAGTTCATGTATTCGGTGACGTAGCTGGTGGCGCAGTCCGGCTCGCCCATCTCGTCGGTGATGACGGGCATCTTCGCTGCCACGGCCGCGATCGTGGTGTCCCAGCAGGAGGGTCCGCACCCTTCGTTCTGCGTAGCGGAGGCACCGTAGTTGTGGAAGGTTGCGGCGAGCTGGCGGCGGCGATCACGGGGTAGGTGCGAGCGGATGCCGGACAGGTCATTGGCGAAGTTCAGTCCCGACAGCGTGATCACGTTCGTCGCGCCCGTCGCCCGGATGGCGTCCACGAGCCGCTGCATCCCCGCCAGCTGCCAGGTCTGCGGCTGGAACTGCCGCGGAGCGGTGTAAACGACGGCGGCCTCGCACCCCTTTAGCCAACACTCCCAGGGGTCAGCGGTGGCGGCGTTGGCTGATGTGATGTGAGGCTCGTTGTAGGGCTCAAAGATCACGGCAGGGTTGCGCTTGAACGTGTTTGCCACCGAGGTCCAGTAGGCGACAGCGTGGTCCACGTCGGCCATCGGCTGCTCTGCATTCGAGACCAGCGCACCGGGGGCGTTGACGTGTAGGTCGAAGATGACGTAGTAGTGATGAGAGGTCAACAG